>CAVSAY010000012.1:0-88081 GCA_963725925.1 uncultured Solirubrobacterales bacterium | reverse complement strand
GACCACGGTTTCGTCGTCATCGCCTACGGTCAGAACAGCGGCGACTGTCCCGGCCCCGAACGGCCCTGCCCACGGCTTCGTCGTCTCGATCCCGGAGTCGGGAGGCCGGCTCCACTACTTCCAGATCGGCAGCGGAGAGGATCGGGGGGCGGGTGTGGATGGGCGGCAGCCACCGGTCGTCGACTCTGACGGGAACGTCTACGTGGCGAGCGCCGACGGCTACGACCTCGGCGCGGGCCAGCCGTACGACCACAGCGACGCGGTGCTCGAGCTCTCGCCGACCATGCACCTCAAGTCAATCTTCTACCCCAAGGACTGGCAGAAGCTCAGCGCCGACGACCTTGACCTCGGGACCGGGGACCCGCCCTCGTACAGGGTTTCGTCTTACAGGTCGGCAAGACTGACACCGCCTATCTCCTGCGTCAGGGACACCTCGGCGGCGCGGAAGGCGAGGTCGCGTCGCTTTCGGTGTGCAGTGGAGATCCCGACGGCGGACATGCGGTGAAGGGCTCGGTCGTCTACATACCCTGCCCGAACGGCGTGACGGCGATCAAGGTTTCGACGAAGGCCCCGTACCTGAAACAGCTGTGGACCGCCAACGATGGCGCCGCTGGCGCACCGATCATCGCCGATGGACTGGTTTGGACGATCGGAAGCGACAGCGCGGTGCATGCCCTCAACCCGGCCAACGGCAAGGAGGTCGTCTCGATCCCCTTCGGCGCGTCTGCGAACCACTTCCCGACGCCGTCGGTCGGCGATGGCCTGCTACTGCTGCCGGGCACCGACCGGGTCTTAGCGTTCATGGGTCCGGCCGGGCGGCCGCCACCACCACCGCGTCCCCCGCGGTGAGACGTCCCTAGTGGCGATGCGCTTCGAGCGTCGAGGAAGGCGCGGACGACGCCACCAAGCCGAACGAGACGGGCCCAAGCTGGGCGGCGGCTCGGGTATGCTCGGCCCGCGGGCAGTGGGCGCGGGACGGCGCATGCTGCTTGGGGCACGAGTGACAGGAGGACCGATGGCGGACAGGTTCGATGTGATCGTGGTGGGGGCGCGATGCGCGGGCTCGCCGCTAGCCACGCTTTTGGCGCGAGCGGGATTGAAGGTGGCGGTGGTTGAACGCGCTGCGTTCCCGAAGGACACGCTGTCGACGCACATCTTCCAGGCGCCGGCGATCAACTTCCTCAAGCGGCTTGGGGTGTTCGACAGGGTTCTTGAAACCGGCGCGCGAACGTATACGAAGGTCGACCTCCGCCAGGAGAGCTTCCGGTGCACGTTCGATGTGGACCAGCGGCCCGGCGACGACGGTGCGTTCATGTCGGTGCGGCGGTTCGTGCTCGATCCGATCCTTCGTGATGCCGCGGTGGAGGCCGGCGCCGAGGTGCTGATGTCGACCAGGGTGACGGACTTGAAGCGCGATGGCGGTCGGGTGGTTGGAGTCACTGCCGTGTCCGACGGCGAAGAGCGCACGCTCGAGGCGAAGCTGGTCGTCGGAGCAGACGGGCGCAACTCGACGGTGGCCGAGTTGGCGGGCGCGAGAAAGTACAACGTCGTGCCGGGCGAGCGCTTCGGGTACTGGCGATTCTTTGCAGACGCCGATCCGGGTCCCGTCCCGGGGCTGGTCTACCACCGGTGGGAGGGCCGGTTGGTGATCTCGCTGCCGTCCGACAACGGGCTCTATCTGGTGGTCGTGCTGCCTGCCATGAGCTTCCTGCCGGAGTTTCGCGAGGACCGCGAGGCAGCGTTCATGGCACAGGCGCGGTCCTGCGCCCCGGTCGCTGATGCCCTGGCCGGCGCAAGCCCTGTCGGCAAGATGGTTGGGATGCTGAAGTTCGAGTGCTTCTTTCGCGAATCCGCCGGCCCGGGGTGGGCTCTGGTGGGCGACGCCGGACACTTCAAGGACCCGGCGCCCGGGCAGGGCATCGGCGACGCCTTCCGGCAGGCTGAGGCAATGGCGCCGGTCATCGTGGGGTCGATCAACGACTCGGATGCGGCGCTGGACGCTGCACTCAGGGATTGGGCGCGGTGGCGCGACCGCGATGCTGCCGAGCATCATTGGCTCGCCACCGACTTCGGAGCGGCCAGGCCGACGCCGTCGGTGGTGGTCGAGGTCACACGCCGGCTTTACGAGCAGGGTCGCACCGCAGAGCTGGGGAATGTGTTCCAGCATCGCAGCAAGCCGTCGGCGGTTTTTACGCCTCCGGTCGTTGTCAAGGCCGCGGCCGCAGCGATGCGCACGCCAGGTGCCGACCGTGCGCAGATCGTGCGCGAGGTCCGAGAGCTGATCGCGACCGACAACCGGCGGCGTCGGCTGAACCGCAAACCCGAGTTCGTTCCGGTCGAGGGGCATCGCGATGCTGGGGAGACCGAGGTGCCTGAGCAGGTCGCGGTATGAGCGGATCGGCGGCCACCGTTGTGACCGTCGACGGCGTGCGATCACCGGTCCTGCAGGTCGGGGACGTGGAAGCGACCGAGGCCGTCGTATTCGTGCACGGCAACCCGGGCCCCAAGGAGGATTGGGTGGATCTCCTTGAACGGACCGGCGAGTTCACGCGAGCAGTCGCGCCTGACATGCCCGGTTATGGCGCCGCCGACAAGCCGGCGGACTTTGACTACACCGTCGACGGTTACGCCCGGCACCTCGCGGGGATCGTCGATCAGCTCAAGATCAACACGGTGCACCTCGTCCTGCACGACTTCGGCGGCGCGTGGGGATTGGCCTGGGCGGTCCAACACCCCGATGCGTTCGCCAGCGCAACGCTGATCAACACGGGTGTGCTGCTGGACTACCCGTGGCATCGCCTCGCCAAGATCTGGCGGACTCCTGGCGTCGGGGAGGCGTTCATGGCGACGACCAACCGGCCTGCGTTCCGCAAGCTCGTCGGCCACGACAATCCACGGCTGCCCGCGGCGGCCATCGAACGCCTGTACGAGGTCTCTCGCAGCTGGCCGACCAAGCGGGCGGTGCTGAAGCTCTACCGGGCTACCCCCGCCTCGGCGATGGGAGCCCACGCCAAGCCGCTGCGCGAGCTCGACCGCCCGGCGCTCGTGGTCTGGGGCACTGGCGACGTTTACATTCCATGGGCGCAGGCCGCTCGCCAGCGCGAGTCGTTCCCGTCGGCTCGGATCGAGCTGCTTGAAGGGCTAGGGCACTGGCCGTTCCTCGAGGATCCCGCGCACGTGGCTGAGCTCGTGATCCCGTTCCTGCACCACCAGGTGCGCGCTACATCGCCGAGCTGAACGCCCATCGCAGAGGACGCTGTTTGAGCTAGTGGTTGACCTCAACGGTCGACACCGGCTCGTCCGCGACCTTCCCGTTGACCGACGGTGCCTCCGCGCTCAGTGGGAAGCGGGCGCCGGTGAGCTGCTCGGAGACCTCCCACAGCCGGCGGGCGACGTCCGCGTCCTCGGCGGCTGCGGTCCGCTTGACCAGCTTGGCTCCGCCACGCCACTCCATGAAGCCGGCCGGCCCGGCGAAGCTGTTGCCGGGGACGTCGGCGACCGCGGCGTACAGCGTCGGCAGCGCCCCGCCGTCTTCGTCCTGAGCGAGGAAGCGGTTCGCGACCGCGTTGAGCGCGTCCATCGCCCGGTTCTCGGAATGGAACTGGAGGTTCGTCGCGGCGTAGCCGGGATGCGCGGCGGTCGCCTTGACGCTTGATCCGACCTCGGTCAGCTTGCGCTGCAGTTCGGCCGTGAACAGCAGGTTGGCCAGCTTTGACTGCCCGTAGGCGCGCCACGCCTTGTAGGGCCGCCGCTCCCACTGCAAATCGTCGAAGTCGATCGCGCCGAAGCGGTGGGCCGAGGACGAGACCGTCACCACCCGACCTGTGACGTGCTCGAGCAGGAGATTGGTGAGGGCGAAGTGGCCGAGATGGTTGGTCCCGAACTGCAACTCGAAGCCGTCGGCGGTCAGCGACTTGGGCGGGATCATGATCCCGGCGTTGTTGATCAGCAGATCGATCTCGCCGTCCCAGCCGGCGGCGAACTCCCTGATCGAGTCGAGGCTCGCGAGATCGAGACGGCGCACCTCGGTCGTGCCGCTCATCTGCGCCGCGGCGGCGTGACCCTTGTCGGTGTTGCGCACGGCGAGCACGACACGCGCGCCCTTCGCGGCGAGCGCTTTGGCGGCCGCGCGTCCGATACCGCTGTTGGCGCCGGTGACGATCACGTTGCGGCCGGTCATGGCGGGAATGTCCTGTGTGGAGAAAGTAGTCATGGACAACAATGTAGGCGCTGACCACAATGTTGTCAAGAGCAACTTCGCTTCGCTAATCTGTCCCGCATGACGACCGACCACGCGCAACGGCCGACCGAGCGGCCCTACCACCACGGCAACCTCCGCAGCGCGCTGCTGGCCGCGGCCGAACGGACGGTGCGCGAGCGCGGCGTCCAGGATCTATCGCTGCGGGAGCTCGCACGAGAGGTCGGCGTCAGCCACGGCGCCCCCCGCCGCCACTTCCCCGACCGCCAGGCGTTGCTCGACGCGCTGGCCGAATCCGGATTCGAGCGCCTCGGCGCCGAACTGCGAGCCGCCGCTGATGGCGCCGGGGACGAATTCCAACCGCGGCTGGAAGCGACCGCCGCGGCCTACATCCGGTTCGCGACCACCAATCCCGCGCTGCTGGATCTGATGTTCGCCTCAAAGCATCGCGCGACCGAGCCGAGCCTGCACGACGCGATGGAGCGCGCGTTCTCGGTAATGATGGAGCTCATCCTCCAGGGTCAGGCGATCGGCCGGCTGCAGCCTGGCGACCCCGAACGCGTCGGCCTCGTCCTGTTCTCAACCATCCAGGGCATCGCCGCGCTGCTCACCGCCGGAATGATCACACCCGGTCAGCTCGACGAGTTGACCGCCGACGCGATCGCAAACTTCTTGCGCGGGTCCCGCACCGCCGGCTGACTAACTAACCGAGGCGCAACATCGCTGATTCCAGAAGTCCCGCCGGGCGCGAAGCGCCGCCGGACTCATCCCACGTCGGGCTGATCGGCGGACTCGGTGTGGGTGCAGCCGTCATTTACTACCGGGCGATCGCCGCGGGCTGCGCGGATCGCGGCACTGTGCCGCGCATAACGATCGTCCATGCCGATGCGCCGACATCTCTGGCCCACGTCGCTGCAGGACGGATCGACGAGCTCGCCGACTACCTCGCAGGGTTCGTCGCGGAGCTTCGCAGCGTCGGCGCCAGCTTCTTCGCGATCCCCGCGGTCACCCCGCACATCGCGCTCGGCCGTCTCGCGAAACGGGACCCGATGCCGATCATCGACATGCTTGACGTGACGGCGCGGGGCCTGCGCGAGCGCGGCTTGGCGCGCATTGCACTATTTGGGACACGCTTCACGATCGAGACCGCGTTATTCGGCGCACTCGACGCGTTCGACGTCGTGTCGCCCAGACCGCAGGAAATCGACGAGATCCATCGCGTGTACCTCGAACTCGCGACAGCCGGTCACACCTCCGCGGCCGGTGTCAAGGCGCTACGCGACATCGCTCGGGCAATCCGCCGACGCGACCGAGTCGACGCTGTCGTCCTGGCGGGGACCGACCTCAAACTGATCTTCGACGAAGACAGCGCCGGCTTTCCTGCGTTCGACTGCGCCTCAGCTCACATCAAGGCGATCCTCGACCGAGCAACAGCGGGCTGACGCGCGCAAGAGCAGCAGTGCGTTGGACCTTCTATCGTAGGTGTTGATGTCAGTCAAAGCCGAAGATCTGGTTGAGATCGAACGCGCGGGTCGACACTGCGCGGTTTGTCGGTCGGGACGCCACTGGCGCCGGTTCAAGGTGGTACGCCCAGACGGCGGCGAGCCGGTCGTGATGTGCGCCGCATGCCAAGCCCGATACGGAGATGCGCCGCCCTCCCCAGAGATCCCGAAGGCCGCTCCGCCTCCGCCGGCCCCGCGACCGGCGACACGCTCGCACGTCCAGCGGCCAAGGCAGCACGAGGATCGACTCAGGCGGGTGTTGCGGGAGCTACCGCGCGGCGAGCACTCCACCGGGAGGATTGCCAAGGCTGCCGGGCTCAACCACGCCAAGACGCTGGGGAGGCTTCGACAGCTGGAGGCGTCGGGCGAAGTCAGGCAGGTCGGCAAGCGGTGGTCGACTGAGCGACCCTCGACGGATCTAGAGGGAGCGTTTGAGCGGCTGGAGGCCCGTACGAGCAACATTCGGATCGTTCGGGATCGGTCGCGCGACGACGGATCCGCCGGCTCCTGACTCGAGTCGAGCCGCTTTAGCGCAAGCCGTTCTCGAGCGCGGAGAGCTCCGATACGACGCGGTCTCGCCCGTTGCGCTTGGCTTCGTAGAGCCGCTCGTCCGCGAGTCGAATGACGGCTTCGAGGTCGTTCCGGCGGTCGGTGGTGGCCACTCCGAGGCTCGTGGTCACGTTCAGGCCGTCCGCGACGCTCGACCAGGTCTCAGTGTTGACGGCGCGGCGGATGCGCTCGCAGCATGCCGTTGCCGCTTGGGCGGCTGTCCGGGGCATGAGGATGATGAATTCCTCGCCACCGCTGCGGATGATGCTGTCGGATTCCCGGAGGTGATCACACAGCAGTCTCGCGATGCGGATCAGGACCTCGTCGCCGGCGGCGTGTCCGAAGCGGTCGTTGATTGTCTTGAAGTGGTCGACGTCGAGTACCGCGAGGCTCAGCTGACCGGCAGCCCGCTCGTGGGTGAGCCGCTCGAGCGCCCGCGCAAGGTAGCGCCGGTTGTGCACGCCGGTCAGCGGATCCCGCTCGGCCTGCTCTCGTAGCTGTGCGTGCAGTGCTTCGAGCTCGTTCGCTCGGCGCTCCAACTCGGTGTGGGCCTCGGCCAGCTGAAGGTTCTTAGCGTTGAGGAGCTCGCTGTGGCGACGTGCCTCGCGCGCCTCGAGCGTCGCCCGCTCGAGACTCAGCTGCACCTGCGAGAGCTCCCGGAAAGCTTGGCGTTCCAGGTCGCATGCCCGCTGCAGTGCGTCGTAGGCTTCCTCGACTCGGCCGACCTCGTGCAGCGCCGCAGCGAGGGTGGTCAGAATCAGGCTGCGCATCTGGGGTACGCGATCACCCAGCCACGCCAACGCCCCCTCGCCCGACTCGCGAGCGTCGTCGAACTGGCCGAGCGCCATGCGCGCCTGCACCTGCGCACGGACCGTCACCCCGAACACGTATGGGTTCGGATCGCCGCTCTCGAGCAGGCGACCAATCGCCGCCTCGGCGTCCTGGAGGGCCGCCTCCGGGCGCTCGCCGAGCAGCCGGATGTCGGCCCGCGTCGAATGCACGACGCCGAGCGCGAAGTTGTTTAGCCCAGGCACGCTATGTGCCACTGCGAGCGCGCGTTCAATTTCTCGCTCTGCACCCTCCAGATCGCCCGTCTCATGCAGGTAGCACGCGAGATCGTTGCGCGAGATCGCCTCCTCCCACGGGTCGCCGGCGTCGACCGAGAGCCGCAGCAGCTCCTCGAGCCGCTGATCCCAGTCCGGGACGCCGACGTTGCCGAACACCAGGCAAGCGGCTCGCCGCGCGAAGATCCGCAGATCTTGGTCCGGCGACTCATCTGCAACCCTGACAGTGAGCTCGGCCTCGCGCAGAGCGTCCGAGTACGACCCGGAGAAGAAGCTCACCTGAGCCTTCAGTGCAGCTACCTCGCAGCGCGCCGCCGAATCGGTCGTCTGCCCCAAGTAGCGCTGCGCGTCGACCGCGAGTTCGAGCGCCCCCTGCAGATCACCGCGATGCAGACTGACAGCACCCTGAAGCGCACGCGCTCGCGCGCGCAGACCGGCATCGTCAAGCGATCGCCCTGACTCGTAGCCGCGGACCGCGGCATCCAACGCCCCGGCGGGATCCTCGTAATAGCTGCGCCAGGCTCGCGCGATCGTGCGACGTGCCGCGTCCGCTTCGCCGTCGTACGCGGAGTCCTTTGGAGCCGATGCCATAGCCATATCTGGAGAGCGCGCGGCGCGATGACGCGGCCCGCCCACTGTGTCATCGGCGGGCGCGCCACCGGCCTTGAGCGGCCAACAGTCGGTTTCTCGCTTGCCGTGTCCCCTCGGGCGTCCGCCGTTCGTCATCAGCTCAAAGGGCCGGCATCCGCGCCGGCCGCGACCGAAAGGATGCAGGAGATGGCGAATTACGTGTTCGCGTACAGCGGCGGCAACGGCATGGCCGCAGATGAGGCTGCGCGCAACGCCCAACTGGCCAAGTGGGGTCAGTGGTTCGGAGAGCTCGGTTCGGCCGTCGTCGACGGCGGCGCGCCGACCGGGACCGCGAAGACGGTCGGCCCGGGCGGCTCGGTCAGCGATGGCGGCTCGCGTGCCCTGACCGGGTACTCGATCGTGTCAGCCGACAGCCTCGATTCGGCCGTCGATCTCGCAAAAGGCTGCCCGGTCCTCGAGGGCGGCGGCGCGGTCGACGTCTACGAAGCTATTTCGATGTAGCGGGCGCCCGGGGGCGCCGGGTCACGGAGACCTCAGGTCTCGAACCAGACCCGGCGCTCCCACGGGCTTTGAGCCAACCGGGCACGATGAGTTCGAGGCGCTCCGTCAGTCTCTTAGACGATTCCAGAGATCGACGGGAGGCGAAATGGCCAAGCTCAGATTGCACATCACGATGTCGCTCGACGGGTACGTCGCCGGGCCAGACAAGCGAGGAGAACCCGCTTGGGATCGGCGGCCCAAGCTGCACGAGTGCCGAATTCCGCGACATGCACGGCGGAGCGAAACCAACGCCAGCTCTGCGGGTCCAAGAGCGGTGGGCGAACATCGGCTCCACGATCATGGGCCGGAACATTCCGCGGCCAGTGGCCGGATGACTCGTGGCGAGGCTGGGGCGAGGACCCGCCCTACCACCAGTCGTTCTCACCCACCATCCTCGCGAGCCGCTCCAAATGCAGGGCGGCACGACCTTCGAGTTCGTCACCGACGGCATCGAGTCCGCGCTCGCACAGGCCAAGGACGCCGCACAAGGTAAAGATGTCTGGCTAGCCGGCGGCGCGTCGGTCATCAACCAGTACCTGGCCGCGGGTCTCGTTGATGAGATCGACCTCTCGATCGCCCCGATGGTCCTCGGCGCCGGTGAGCGACTCTTCGAAGGACTCGAGCGCGACTCCCTCGAGCTCACGCAGATCCGCGCCGTCGACGCGCCGGGAGTGACTCACATCAAGTATCAGGTTGGCTGAGCGTCAGGCAGAGCTTGGCGCTGACCATTCGGTATCACTTCGTGTGATGAGCGACGGCAAGCGTCTGATCGATCCAGTGCGCCAATTCCTTTCCGCGCCTCGATGTGCGGTGTTGTCCACGCTCGGACCGGACGGCGCGCCCCGGCAGATCGTCATCCATTACCTGCTCGGCGAAGACCACCTCCGACTCAACGGACACCGGGATCGCCGTTGGGTGGCCAACGTCCGCCGCGATCCACGAGTCGCTTTGATCGTTCACGACGCGAGCAACTACCTGCATTACGTCTCGATCCGAGGTCGGGCCGCGGTCGCCGACGAGAGCGAGGACGCGCTCGCCGAGGCGATGAGACAGGCCGAGCGCTACGGCGAAGACCCCGCTGACTTCGCCGGCCAGCCCCGCGTCAGCTTCCGCATCGATCCCGAGAGCGTCCACGAATACCACTGACCGGCCCGATTTGGCTCGGTCGGATGTCCGATTGCGGGCGAGGGTGCGAGCGCTATCGCTTGGGATCAGCCGCCTGGAGGGTGCGTTCGAGGTTGTCGAACGCTCGGTTCCAGCCGTAGTCGTGGGAGCGGATCGCCTCCTCGTTCAGTAGTCCGCTGTGGGTGAAGCGGACGGTGGTGACGCCGTCGGTTTCCTCGAAGTCCAGCTCGATGAGCTGCCGCGTGGTGCTGCCGTCCCAGATCCAGGTGAACGCGAGGCGTGTCGGCGGGTCGATCTCGACGTAGTGACCGCCGCCGCCGTGCTCGACGTCCTTGTGTGGGTCGCGCATGACTACGCGCACGACGCCGCCGATGCGCAGGTCGACCTGGGCCTCGGTCGTCTCCCAGTCGTGCTCGGCGTGGAACCAGCGACGGAGCACCGCCTCGCTGGTCCACGCGTCGAACACAGCCTGGGCGGGCGCCTGGTAAGCACGCTCAATTCGCAGCGTAGTGGCGTCGGTCATGTCCGGGGGCGCCCTATGGAGCCAGGCGGTAGCCGCGCGCGGGGTTAGGGTTCCACCACCCGTAGGGCGGAGTCTGGGGGTAGCCCTCGGGCGAGTCCTCCCATTCCTCCTGCCGTCCGAGCGCCGTCAGGTCCAGGTAGCTCCACGTACTGCCCAGGGCCTCGTCGCCGCGGTTGTTGACGAAGTACGTGCGGAAGATCCGATCGCCGTCGCGGAAGAAGGCATTGGTGCCGTGCCACTCGTCCACACCGAAGTCGGCGTCGAAGTCGTCCGTGATCGTGTACCAGGGGATCTGCTCCCAGCCCATCCCTGTCTTCCACCGTTCGATCTCCGCCTGTGGGGCACGCGAGACGTAGGCCAGCGTCGTGTCGCGCGCGTTCAGGTGCACGAGATTTGAGACCTGATCGGCCATCATCGAGCAGCCATAGCAGCCGCGTTCAGGCCAGCCGGTCGCGCCGGGCTCGAAGAAGAAGCGGTAGAGGACCAGTTGACGGCGCCCGTCGAACAGATCGTGCAGGCTCGCCGGGCCGCCCGGGCCTTCGAAGCGATAGTCCTTCTCCACTGCCATCCTCGGCATCCGGCGGCGCTCGGCCGCCAGCGCATCGCGGGCGCGGGTCAGTTCCTTCTCCTTGACCAACAGCTCCTGGCGGGCGGCCTCCCACTCCTGGGGCGAAACGATCGGTGGCATGTTCATTGCGGCAAATCCTCCTTCAGGTGCTCGTCGACGACATCGAACAGCCGCCCCCAAAGGGCGCGCTGGTGATCCATCCAGTCGGCCGCGACGCTGAGCACGTCGGGCTCGAGCGATAGCCAATGCGTCCGGCCCTCGACCACGCGCCGCACGACCCCGCTGTCCTCCAGCACCCTCAGGTGCTTGGAGATCGCGGGCTTGGACACCCCGAAGCCGGCGGTGGCCTGACCGACGGGCGCGGGGCCCTCGGCGAGCCGCTCGACGATGCCACGGCGGATCGGGTGCGAGAGCGCCTTGAACGGATCGTTAACCATCCGGTTAACGATAGCAAGAGCCGAACTTGCAATCGCGGACGCGGCCGATCACGAGCTCAGCTGCACGATCCCGAACGCCAGGAGACCGATGCCGATCGCGATGGTGAGTGGCCCGACTAGCGCGGGCCAGTGCGCGAACAGCCACGCGCCCGTTGGTTGCAGGATGTGCTCTGCGCGGTTCCCCATGAGCGCGACTACGGCAGCGATCGCGATCAGCGGCAGCGTGTACACGACGCAATACAGCGCGAGCAGCGACAGCTTTGCAACGTCGGAGACGCCCGACCCCACGATCATCGCGATCGCCGCGAAGTATGGAAATGCCGTGAGGAGTTCGAGTCCCGCGATCCCGGCCCCGATAGCTGCGGATGATCCGTGCGACTTGCGCAGACTCTTGGTCGCGTCGGAGCTCGCAAGTGCCCGCCGCCGCAACCAGATCCCGCTACCTCCGAGCACGAGCACGAGCCCCGCGGAAGCGATCAACGAATACTTGACGGTCGCGCTCGGCTTCGGAATCAGCGACAGGATCAGGTCCCCCAGCCCAAGCGCGAACGCCACGCCAAAGAGGAACGTGACCGCGAACGCGGCAATCGTGAATCCTGCCGTGCGGCGACGCGGGCGCGCTCCAGTCGCGACGAACAGCTCGCCGGCGATCAACGAAGGATTGATGCAGTCCGGCAGCGCGATAGCCACCACCGCGAGCGCGAGCTTCAGCACGTTGAGGTGGACATGACGGAGTTGCCGGACCCGGGTTCGGGCACCGGTAGCCGACAAGGCTAGATCCCCTGTAGTCCTCCGACATCACTCATTTCGGATGACTCCTGGTCGAGCCGGCACCGCCCGGCCGTCGCGGTTGGCGCGCGGCGAGGCCGGACCCAGCGCGGACGCTGCTCGCGATCCGGGACGCGCACTCCGGATTTGACAATGCAGTGGCAGTGGTTGATACTTAGGTAAGTGCCTAAGTATCAGGAGCTCGATCTGATGTTCCACGCGCTCGTCGACAGCAGTCGGCGCGCGATGGTCGAGCGGCTGTCCCGCGGTCCGGCGTCCGTCAGCGAGCTGGCCCGGCCCTTCGAGATGGCGCTCCCCACGATCGTGCAGCACCTGGGGGTCCTGGAGGCGGCGGGCATCGTCAGCTCGACGAAGGTCGGCAGGGTCCGCACCTATCAGCTAGTCCCTGGGGCAATGAATCCGGCCGGGGAGTGGATCGGTCGGCAGCGGCTGCCGGCCGAACGCCGCCTAGACCGCCTCGGCACGTTCCTCGACAGTCCCAACGCACCCACATCTACTCGCAAGGAGTGACCACATGAACGAGACCATCGAACGCAGTCAGACGCACGCGACATTTGTTATCGAGCGCAGCTACCCGGCTCCCGTCGAGGCCGTCTGGCACGCGTTGTCCGACAACGAGGCGCGCGACCAGTGGTTCGGCGGCGGCTCGGCGTTCGACGCCCAGGAGAAGAGCCACGACTTCCGAGTCGGCGGCCACGGGACCGAGGACGGCCAGTGGCACGGTGGCCCGACGTCGCGCTTCTTCTCGACCTACACGGACATCGTCGACCTCCAGCGGATCGTCTTCACGTACGACATGTGGGTCGACGGCCGGCATCTGTCGACGTCCCTGACCACGATCGCGCTGGAGCCCGAAGGCGACAAGACGCGACTGACGTACACCGAGCAAGGCGTCCACTTCGACGGCCTCGACAGTGTCGAAGGCCGCGAGGAGGGCACCCGGGGACTGCTCGAGCAGCTCGCCTCCCACCTCGCCTCCGGCGTCTGACGCCCGGTGCCCGCAACCACTATCGAAAGGCAGCCCACCTATGACCCTCGTCACTGCACAGATGTCGATCTCCGTCGACGGCTTCTACGCCGGCTCGCGGCACGCCGACCCGAACACCTGGCTTGACAGCGCCGAAGCCGCCGGCTTCTTCCGCGTCACCCGCTGGGCGATCGACGCCGAGGCATGGCGCCAGCGCATGGGCTTCCGCGGCGGCGAAAGCAACACCAACTCGGAGGTCATCGCGGAGAGCTTCGAGTCGGCCGGCGCCTACGTGATGGGACGGCGCATGGCCGACGGCGGCGAGATCCCGTGGGGAGCAGACCCTCCGTTCCGCGCCCCGGTGTTCGTCGTCACAAACCGTCCTCGGCGGACTCTCGAGCGGCAGGGCGGCACGAGCTTCACATACGTCACCGCCGGCATCGAGAGCGCAGTTGACCAGGCCCGCGCGGCCGCGGACGGCAAGAACGTGGCAATCGCCGGCGGTGGCACTCTGCTGCGCCAGGTGATCAGCCTAGGACTGCTCGACGAGCTCGAGCTACACATCGTGCCGGTGATCCTCGGCGACGGGATGCGCTTGCTCACCCCGCAGCTCGGGCTGGACAGCCGCGAAGGGATCGAGCTCACGCCCGAGCGGGTTATCGCCACCCCCGACGTCACGCACATGCGATACAAGCTCAACGGTCGGCGCCCGCTCGTCCTCGACAACAGGGGACGAGACGAGGAACCCGCCGTCGCCTAGCGACGTGCCACCGTGCTTGCGCCCGTTTCGATTCACGGTGGAGTTGGCTGGTACCGCACCTCGAGCATCTCGCAGCCCTCGCGCGTCATCCACGGGCCGTGTGTCATACCGGGAGGGCGGCATGCGTAAGAGCCGGCGGAGAAGGTCTCGCCAAGCGTGAGGTCGCGCATCGAGCCCGTCAGGATGAACACCTCCTCGACGTAGTCGTGCACGGCCGGGCCCAGCGGGGAGGTGTCCACCCCGGGATCCCATCGCAGAATCCTTGTGAGTAGCCGGCCATCAGAATCACGCGCGAGGACTCGCTCGAACGCGCCGGGCAGCTCGGCCACCGGCTTCCACGCGACGCTGTCTGCAAGGAAGAACTCGAGAGCTGGCTTTGGCATGCGTCCGAGATGATCACACCCTCCGCCAGTCGGCTGACCCCGACGGATCCAACGTCGCTCTGAACGTGAGCTAACGTGACCCACCATGGCCACGCCGATCTGGCTGGAACAACTGCAGGAGCTGGTCGACCGCGGAGCGCAGGTGGTAGAGGTACTGCCCGCGGACAGCTATGCCCCGGCGCACCTTCCCGGCGCGGTCAACCTGCCGTTGCGCGAGCTCGACGAGCGTCACGCCGCCGTGCTCGATCGCACCCGGCCGGTGGTCGTGTACTGCTGGGACTCGCTCTGAGATCTGAGCCCACGAGCCGCGTGCCGGCTCGAAACGCTCGGCTTCACCGAGGTCTACGACTACGTGCCCGGGAAGGTCGATTGGCTGGCGCACAACCTGCCCGTCGAAGGCGAAAGGCCCGACGCGCCGATCGCCGGACGTGTGATGCGCGACGACGCCGTGCTGTGCCGCCCCACCGATCGCATAGCCGACGTACGCGAGTCGATCGCGCGTTCGCCGTACCCGTTCGCGCTGGTCACGAGCGACGACCGCACGCTGCTCGGGCGAGCACCGTCCAGCGCGCTGGATCCCGCCTCAGACCGCCCGGTGTGGGATGTCGCGGAGCCCGGCCCGAAGACCTTCCGCCCGCACGTCGCTGCGGAGAAGGTCGCCGGAGTGCTGGCAGAGAAGGGCCTTCGCTGGGCGATCGTGACTACGCCCGAGGGCAGGTTCCTGGGCGTCGCGTCGCGCGAGGACCTCGCGCGGGCCGGCGACCCCGTCTAACGCGATACTCGAGCAGCTCGTGTGATTCATCCCGGGAAGGAGCCAGCGCATGGCCTCACTGGTCCTGAAGATGTCCGTCTCGCTCGACGGCTACGTCGCACCGAGCGACGGGAGCACCGACTGGGTCGCTGCGGGACGCTCCGATGACGGCGCCAGTTGGACTGTCGAGACCTTGAGCAGCGCCGGCGCGTACCTCATAGGTGCCGCCACCTACGCGGGGTGGGCCGGCTACTGGCCCGGCGCCTCCGGGCCGTTCGCCCAGCCGATGAACGAGATTCCCAAGGTCGTGTTCTCGAATTCGCTCGCGTCTTCGCTGCGCACCCCTGATCGGCAGCCAGGGGCGCACGGGCGTCCAGATGAGCCCGTTGGCCGGCGCGGATGCATTTCAAATCGCACGTTCGTGCGATGGCGTCACTCCGGTTGCGCCTGACACTGGGCGCGATCGTCGACCGGCCGCAAAGCCGATCACAACCGAAGGAGCACAATCGGGTGAGCGCTGAGGCTTCGCGAATTACAACCTACTTCCGCGTCTGCGACGGGGTACGCGTGCGATACGCGGATACGAGAGCAGACTCGGACATCACGGTTCTCATGCTCGCGCCGTGGCCCGAAACCCTTTGGGCCTTCCGGCGCATCTGGCAACAGGTCACGGCACTCGGGCGGGTCGTGGCCATTGACCTGCCGGGCTTCGGGCATTCCGACCAATCACGAGCGGAGCTCATCGCCCCGGACAGCAGCGGAGCGTTCCTGGGCCGCCTGATCGAGGAGTGGGGTCTTGGAGCCCCACACGTCGTCGGACCTGACGTCGGCACGGCCGCTGCGCTCTTCCTTGCCGCGCAGGCCCCGGAACTCGTTACCAGCTTGACGATCGGTGGCGGAGCGGTCCGTTTCCCGATCGACGCGGGCGGCGCGCTCAAGGACGTCATCGAGGCACCAAGTCTGGACGTAGTTCGTGGGCTTGATGCCAGAACAAACATCGGCTACGCGGTCGAGGCGGGCGCTTCAAGCGAAAGCGAGCCCGAGGTCCATGAGGACTATGTCAGTGCCTACGATCTCGGGCGCTTCGCAGAGTCGGCTCGATTCGTCCGGCACTATCCAGAGCAAAATCCGACGCTGCGGGACGTGCTCCCGACGATCACGACCCCGACCCAGATCGTCGCGGGGCGCGACGATGATCTCGTGCCCTGGTCGAACAACCAATACCTCGACGACCTCCTGCCGAACAGCGAGATCCACCCGCTCGATGCGGGTCACTTCGCCTGGGAGGAAGCACCCGATGACTACGGCCGCCTGATCGTCGAATGGATCGGCGGCGGGTACCGGCGCCTGGCGTCGTGAGCGGATCTTTCAGAGCACGGGCCGCACGATCAGCATCCCGCGGTTCGAGACGAGATGGGCCAAATCGTCCGCCAAGCGCTGGACGTGTTCGCTCCCCTGTTGCTCGAATCGATCCACTTCGACGATCTCGGCGATCAGCACGTAATCGGCTTGACCGATCGCTTGTCCGGGCACGTCGGCCGGCCGCGTAAGCCGCCAATCCGACACCGTGTCCAGCGACCCGCGGACGATGTCCCGATCGTCGGTCATCAGGCGCTCAAAGTCCTCGGCCAGATCCGGGGAGCGCAGCTGAAACCACATGAGTAGCGTTGCGGGAGGGCTCATCGGCGCAGCGTAATGCACGATCGCGCGAAAGCCTCTCGCCGCCGCATAAAACGCGGTAGGTTGGGCGCATGAGCGCGTTCGACCGCGCGCAGGGCCCTGAGGCGTCGCGAACGACCGGCAGCGGCGCCCGCCACGCGCCGCCGAAGCCGAGTGTGACGAGCGTTGCCGATGCTGTGCTCGCGCTCCAGCGCACCGCCGGTAACCGCGCGGTGGGCGCCACGCTGGCGCGTAAGGTCGAGATGCGCGACGTGGGACGCGGGGAGCAGTCGGGCTACGCGCGGCTCCCCGAGCTGATTCACCGCCTGAACCGGCTGTGCCCGCACGTCGGCTTCTACATGGAAGGCCAGCAGCTGACGTACGTGAAATCGCCGACCTCCGACGCGGCGCCGACCAGCTTCGAGTCGCAGATGATGGCGCTGATCGACCAGGACCCGGTCCTGCCGATGCGGCTGACCAACCGGCAAGGCTTGCTCGGCGACCGGACGCATGGGTTCCACACCGACGTCGATGGTGATGCGTTCACCAGCGGGTACGTCGACATCGACGATCTGCTCGCCGGTGACGACCTCGGCTTCCAAATGCTTCTGGTCCACTTCCTCACCGAGCGGGCGTCGACGAAGCGCTATGCACAGCGCCTCGGCACCAAGTTCAGCGATGTCGAGTTCCAACACGGGCACTCGCTGGGGATCGAGGCGGAGGCCAGGATCCTGCGCGAGTACTTCAATGACGCCACCATCCACATCGTTCAGGACTCGCCCAGCGTGATGATCCGGCGGCTGTTCCAGAACAACGCAGGGGTCTCGTTCCGCCGGCGAATCACAATCGGCACCGGCGAGCAGCGCGGTGTCGAAGCCTCCTCGGTCGACGTCGTCACCTCGGACGGGACCGTGTACACGCCGGCCGACTATCTGGCGATGCTGGACTTCCAAGCCGAGCATCCGTAGCGAGACGGGCAGAGCCCGCCGTCCTCCGCGCGAGAGGTGACGCTGGGACCCGATAATGATGGGATGGCGGCCCGGCTCGTGAGACGCGGACAGATCGTGAGTCGCGCAAGTACGCGTGAGCCGCCGGCATCGACGCCGGATGCCCCGGTCTTGCGGCTGCAGCGCGCGATCGGCAATCGTGCCACGACAGCGCTGCTGAGGGCGCCGTCGAAGCCCGGCGAGTTCACGCTGGTGGAGGATCTGTATCCGTCGGGAACGATGGACGCGGCGACGTGGAAGAAGACCGTCGCCTCCGCGAAGGAGGCGCTTGAAGGTAAGCGGTTTGACGAGGCCCGCGACCTGTACACGTCGCTCTATCAGGACCTCGCCAGGACGGCCGCAGCCGACGCGACGGGGATCACTGCAGATTTTGCGGTCAACCTTGCGAAGGTCGACGACACGGGCTACAAGCCCGGTCTCAACCTGATCCTGGGCAGTGGCGGCTCCAAAGGCGGCTCGACGGGGTTCGTCGACAAGAGCGGGCACTTCAACGTCACGCTTGACCTGTCGCCCGGCGCCGACGTGCCCGCGATCGCAATCCGCCTGTATTCCTCGACGTTCGGCGAGGACAAGGCGCGCGCACTCGGTGTGATGCGCCACGAGATGGCACACGCGCATCACCACCAGGTATTGCTCGAGGTCGTCGCGAAGTGGCGCGCGACGCTGAAGCCGACGTCGAGCGACAAGCCGCAAACGCATGCGCCCGCCCCGAGGGACACCTTCGAAAGCTGGCTCAAGGCGAATGCCAAGAAGCTCAAGCTCTCACCAGCGGAAGTGGCGCTTGCGCTCGAGACCGAGCGACATCAGGTCACGCACAAGACGGAGGTGCTCGCCTACGTCGAGGAATTCATGACTGCCTTTGGGCTGATCCAGCCCGCACCGACGACGCGCGATCCGATCTTCGCGCAGCTGCTCGGCGCGCTCGAGAGCGGCCGCTGGGCGGGTGCCGAGGACGACGTCAGGAAGGCGGCCGGGGCTCGCCTCGACGCGTACTACTGCAACGTCATGAAGCCCGACCAGCGGAAAGTCTTCGACGACTGGGTGGCCGAGCAGGCGGCGAAGACCGGCAGTGAGTCGATGCGCGACAGCTTCGTCGCGATGCTGAAATCCGTCGGGGCCAAATGCAAGGCGCCCAAGCGCACTTAGCTCAGCCGTTGAGCACGGCTCAACTCAAAACCGGCCAGGAATGACGCAAGCAGCTCCTCGCGCGAGTCCGCGACGCTGACCAATGACGGCGCGCGAGTGTGCGTGCGACCTGGCTCGAGCGAGGCTCGCGCGCGCTGGAGCAGGCTGTTGACCGCCGGGGCGCTGATCCCGAGCAGCTCCGCGACTTCGCTCGTCCGCCAGCCGAAGACCTCTCGCAACGTAAGCACGGCGCGCTGGCGCGCCGGCAGACGCTCGATCGCCACGACCAACGCGAGCCGGAAGGCTTCGTCCGTCAACGTCTGCTCGGCGGGATCGGTGTCGGCGTCGGTGGCGACCTCGAGCGGGGCGCTTTGCAGCGACGCTGGATCGACGGGCTCCGCCCGCTTCGAGCGCGCATGGAGCATGTCCACGCACACGTTGGTCGCGATTCGGTGCAGCCAGGAGTCAAGCCGGCATCGCCCTTGGAACCGTTCGTGATGTCGCCAGGCGCGCAGCAGCGTCTCCTGGACAGCATCCTCGGCATCGGACCGCGAGCCGAGCATGTAAGTGCAGCGGCGGGTCAGCGCGACGCGGTATCGCTCGAAGTCGTGTTCGACTCGGCGACCCTGTACGGCGTCTGATGTCGCCGTCATTGCAGCGCTCGCGCCAATTCGTTGAGCGGTAGCGCCCGTCGGGCGTCGCTGACGAGCTCTCGCACGTCGACGCCCGCGTCCCGCAGCGCAGCGGCGTACCCGCGTCCGTCGTCCTGTCGCGCACCGCCCGTGACGATCGTGGCCGGGGCTGCGCCCGCGACCGCGGACGGCGCCGGACAGAGATCGGAGAACGCCGGCCGGACGAGCACCTGGGTGCGCACCGCCGGCCACCCGGATTCGTGCGCGTCGACCGCGAGTCGAGCGGCCCGCGCGGCGCCCGCGAGCTGACCGGCGACGGCGACCGGCCCCGAGCTCGCGCCGAGCTCGGGGGCATGCTCGGTCGCCCAGCCGAGCGCGTCGATTTCGTGCCCGGCACCGCACCCACCCTCGCGCCATCCGAGCTCGATCACGACTGCGGCCGCGGCCGCGCTGAGGTCCTGACAGAGAAGATCGCGTGCGCCGCGGCCGGTCAGCCACAGCACCAGCGGCGCACCGGCCGCGGGGACGGCCGACGGAGCCGGCAGGTAGACGCGTGCCGGCAGCCGCGTCGAACCGAACCTCAATCTCAGATCCGCGAGCAACGTCACGTGTCGCAGGGTCGCAACGACGCGCGAGAAAGGGAAAGGCCGATCTTGCAATGCAGTTGTGCGTGATCGGCATAACCGCCCGCCCCGCGGGATAGCCATACTTGGCGTGTGCCAGAGAGTGGGCATCTCCTCCCCTTTCCCCAGGCGCCCGACGGCATCGAGCTCCGTCACTTGCGGGCGTTTGTTGCGGTCGCGGAGGAGCTCAACTTCGGCCGGGCGGCGGAGCGGCTGTACATCTCACAGCCGGCGCTCAGCCGGCAGATCCGTGCGCTCGAGCAGTTCGTCGGTTGCGAGCTGTTGCGCAGATCAACGCACCGCGTCGAGCTGACAATCGCCGGCGAAGCGCTTCTCGATCGAGCCCGCAAGCTGCTGCTCGACGTCGACGAAGCGGTGGCGGAGGCGCTGGCGGTGGGTGGAGAGCTGCTCGGACGCGCCGTCAAACTGCTCGAGCCGCTGTCCGGGCTGGTCGCTCAGGAGGCCGGCTTGCACGAGGCACGGGAGACATTCGAGCGTCTCCAGGCCGAGTTCTCCCCGCCCCCGGGAACGTCCGTGCGGCCCGTCACCGCCGGCGGGGTGCCGTCGCTGGTCGTGTCGCCGGTCGACCGGCCCGAGCCCACTGTGCTGTACCTGCATGGAGGGGGCTATTTGCTCGGTTCGGCGTTCGGCTATCAAGCTCACGCCGGCGCGCTGGCGGCCGCGGCGCAGTCCGGCGTGCTGGTTGTCGACTACCGCCTGGCGCCCGAGCATCCCTTCCCCGCGGCCCTGGACGATTCGCGGAGCGCGTACCGCTGGCTGCTCGACCAGGGCGTCGCGCCAGAGCGTGTGACGGTCGCCGGCGATTCCGCCGGCGGCGGGCTCGTGATGTCGTTGCTGCTGTCGCTCAAACGAGACGGTGAGCCCGCTCCCGGCGGAGCCGTCCTGCTCTGCCCGTGGCTCGATCTCGGGCTCCGCCACGCCGAGCTTGCGCCGGCCGCCGCACCCGTCGATGCCCCGATGGCGACAGAAGCGGAGATAGTCCGCTGCGCCGAGGCGTATCTCGACGGGCACCCGTTCGACGACCCGATCGTCGACCCGCTGGCCGCCGACCTCGGGGGCCTACCGTCGATGTTGGTACAGGCCGCGACGGGCGATGCCCGCGTAGCCGACGCCGAGGCGCTTGCGGCCCGCGCGCGGGCGCAGGGGGTCGAGGTCCGGCTGGAGCTCTACCCGGTTGAGGCGCACGCGTTCCAGCTGTTCTGGTCGTTCCTTCCCGAGGCCGCCGACGCGTTCGCGGCAGCGGGCGAGTTCATCCGGGAGATCGCCGCGAGCTCGGAGACCTCCCGAAACCTCGCCCACCGCTGATCAGGCGGCTGCCCAGCGCTCCCAGCAAGTCCGCAACGGATCCATAGTTGTCAGGCTGGCTGACAATGTGTTAGAGTCGACCACATGTCAGCCACACTGACAAGTTCGGCGCAGCCGGTCCCTGGCGCGGAAGCGAACCTGGGCTATCTGTTCCGTCTCGCATACCAGCGCTTCCGTGCGCAGCTCGAGGACGGGCTCGAGGACATCGGGCTCTCCGCGCAGGAGTACGCGATTCTCAGCGTGTTCGAGACCCGAACCGAGCTTTCGACGTCCGAGCTCGCACGCCTCACGCAGGTCACGAGGCAGACGATGCATGCGTTGATCCTCCGCCTCGAGTCGGCCGGGCTGTTGGACCGTAGAGCGAGGAATCAAAGAGTCGTCCTGCTTGCACCGACGAAGCAGGGGCGCGATGCGCTCCGCGCGGCGACCCGGCGCGTACGTGGGGTCGAGCGCGCCGCGTTCGCCGGCCTTAGCCAGAAGGACGAGGCGACGGTTCGCGCCTGGCTGGCCGGGTTAGCGGCGGCGACAGCATGAGTATCGAGCGCCGCATCCGAGACGCGGAGCGCGACGTGTTCGCCGCGCTCGACCTCGGGGTGCAGGAGCGCTTTCTCGACCTCGAGCAGACCGCCATCCGCGTCCGCGTGCTGTCGCACGGCCACGGCCCGCCGCTGCTTCTCCTGCACGGGGTGTCTCTCATGGCCGCCGCCTGGGCGCCATTGTTCGCCGAACTTCACGGATTCCAGCTGCTCGCCGTGGACCTCCCGGGGCACGGGCTGTCAGATCCCGTCCGCTATCAGCGTGGTGGAGTCCGTGCGCACGCGCGCCGGCTGATCGACGACATCCTCGACGCACTCGAACTGGATCAAGCTCCGGTCGTCGGTCACTCGCTCGGCGGGATGTTCGCCCTATGGCACGCGGCTGCTTCCGAGCGGATCCCGTTGGTGATCGCGGTCGGGGTGCCGGCGGTCGCGCTGCCGGGAGTCAGGGTGCGGATGCCGTTGTCTCTGCTCACCGTGCGCGGTCTCGGAGTGGCTGTCCTGCGTTCTCCGAGCCCCGGTGCCGTGTATCGACGTCTACTCGCCGACGGTCTTGGCGCCGCCGAGGTCAAGGCAGCACCGGCCCCGCTGCTCAACGCGCTGCGTCTGTCTGCGCGGCGGCCTGAGAACGCCCGCACCGTGGTCTCGCTGATGCACGCGATCGATCGGTTCCGCCGCCCAAGACTCGAGAGCGTCCTGACCCCCGCAGAGCTCGCCGCGATCGCGATGCCGACCGTCTTCATCCTGGGATCAGACGATCCGTATCTCAGTCCTCAAGACGCGCGGCGGTCCATCGAGACGATCCCGACCGCGCGGGTCTATGAGATGGACGCGGGGCACGGTCCGTGGCTGGTCGACCCCGCGCATGTCGCGTACCTGATCCAAGCCCACACCCAGCAGGCGAGCGGCGCCTGTCGTTCGGCGACGGCATCGACCATTGCCTCGGGGCTCCGTTAGGCGTTAGCTCCCGCCGCGAACACCGGCACCAGCGGGCCGTCGACGCCGGCGTGGCGTCCGTCGTCGTAGAGGATGGGTGAAGGCCTAAACCCCTTGGCGATCAGGTAGATGCCGAGCGACAGCTCCCAGACGGCCTCGGGCAGCGTCAGGAT
The DNA here is from genome assembly GCA_963725925.1 of uncultured Solirubrobacterales bacterium. GTDB lineage: Bacteria > Actinomycetota > Thermoleophilia > Solirubrobacterales > Solirubrobacteraceae > Palsa-465. The sequence continues at coordinate 65,317 of CAVSAY010000012.1, read as the reverse complement.
GAACGACTGAGCGGAACTCTGGTCGTAGGCGCCAAACAACACGAGAAGCGCCGTCACCAGGGCGAGGGAACCGCCGGCGACGCCCAACTGCGCCAAGCGCCGCGGCACAAGCCCAGACCGCAACATCAGGTAACCGAGGATGAGGCCGTTGCCGATTGCCGCGCAGAACGCCGGGCCAAGCAAGAACGTCGCGTCATGGACGGCGACCAGCGAGCGGCCGCTGAGGATGAGCGACGCGTTGTCGGTCCCGGTGGCGCCGGCGAGGTCCTTGCGCAATGTCACTATCGCCAGCAGGCTGACGATGCCCACCGCGATGAGGCAGGACTCGACGACGCGCACGGTCACGTAACCCAGCGCGAGGCTTTCGCTCTGGCGTCTCAGGACGGGGTACAGCGTCACGGCCATGCCGATGCCGGCGATCAGAGTGAGGATCTCGAACAACGCCCCCACGTAAACGCGCGCGTCGCCGCCGGCGCCGACGATGAAGTTCGTGTGGTGCAGCACCCGGTCATACAGCGGCAACGCCGGGATCGAGATGAAGGTGATAACCATGAAGATGCCCGCGATCCGCGCGACTCTTCTCGACGGCGGGTCGCCGCGTCGGTCTAACGGTGCGCGGAGCGTCTGCTCCTGCGGTGCGGAAAGCGTCATTACCGGCTCCTTTGTGTGAGATACGCGGACCGCTGAGGGTCGACGTGCCAAAGGCCGGCCGGGAGTGGATGCCGCAACGGCTACCCCGCCACCTTTCAGGCGAGGCTCAACCGACCTTACACCCTGAGGGGCCGGGCTCACACGGAGAGCACGGGCGCTGTCCCCCTCGGCGTCGTTCGATCGTCTAGTCAAGAGAGAGCGATGACCACCCGGGTTCTCGCCGCACACCAAAGGAAGGTGCCATGCCTCATCCAGTGATCCATGCCGAGGTCCGCTCGGAGGACCCCGACGCGACTCGTGAGTTCTTTGCTCAGCTGTTTGATTGGAAGGTCGCCTCCGAGGGAGGGTTCCCTGGATACACGTTCATGGACACCGGCGTGCAAGGTGGCACGGCGGTGGCCATCAGTCCCCGCCAGGGCGCTGAGGACGAAGTTCTGTTCTTTGTCCTGGTCGAAGATGTTGCTGCCACCCTGAGCCGCGCCGAGGAGCTCGGTGGCACGATCGTTCAGCCCACACAGAACGTGCCGGGTGTGAGCTTTGGCGTGCTGGCCGATGCTCACGGGCACAAGATCGGCGTCGCCGCGAACTGACGCCGAGTACACACGACCCCGACCGACGGTCTCCGGGGCGGCTTGAGTGGTCAGAGCCCGCGCGGGCGAGAGCGTCTCGCCCGCGCGCGCCGGCACGCGCCGGAGGTGCCTTAGGATTGGGGCGTGCCATTCACGCTCAGGAACCTCAAGGAGGACCTTGAGGACCTCGGCTCCAACTTCGACGGCTCGCCGGACCTGGAGTTCCGCGCGGCGACCAAGGCGCTCGAGCTCGAGCAGTCCGGCCTGACCTACCAGCGCATACCGCCCGGCTACCGGTTTCCGTACGGCCACACGCACAAGCACCAAGAGGAGGTGTACGTGGTGGTGCGCGGCAGCGGGCGGATGAAGGTCGACGACGAGATCGTCGACCTCAAGGAATGGGACGCGGTGCGCGTCCCGCCCGGTATGTGGCGAGGCTACGAGGCCGGGCCGGAGGGTCTCGAGATCCTCGTCATCGGCGCGCCCAATCTCGGCGAGAATCCTCGCGGCGACGTCGAAGGCCGGCGCGACTGGTGGGCTGACTAGCGCCAGGTATGGTTGTCGGGCGGCCCGATCAGCAATGCATGATCAAACTTCAGGGTCGATGATCTCGACGCCATGCTCGCCGAGCTTCGATCCGCCGGCGTTGAGGTGATCGACGAGACCGCGGACGCTGAGTATGGGAAGTTCGGCTGGGCAGTCGACCCGGAGGGCAACCGGTTCGAGCTGTGGCAGCCACCATCAGGCGCTTGAAATTCCCAGTTCTATGTCTCGACGGGCGCCCGTACCGGCGGCGGCGTGAGCGACGCGGCGACCACTACCAACGCGAACGCCACCAGCCTCACGACCAGCGCCACCTGCCCGTCGGGCAGCGGCTCGCCGAACACGATCGGACCGGACGCGATCGTGGTCAGATTCGCGGCGGCGCTGGTCAGCAGGATCATCGGGACCGCGTCGCCGAGCTGAAGGCTGCGGGCCGAGATCAACAGCCCCGCCATCGAGGCGAGGAAGATGACGAGCGCCAGCGGGTGCAACAGCACTCCTGCGCCGAGCGTGCCGAGGTGCGAGCTGAGGGCCTTGATCGACGTGTCCGATGCCGCCCACAACAACCCGGCCGCCACCGCCAGGGCGCTCGCCCGGCGTGAAAACAACCCCGCCACGAGCAGGCCGCCGCCCGCGGTTGCGAGCAGGAAGACGGTCAGCGTGCCGCCCGCGTAATGGGAGTGGGCGCTTCGGGCACCGCCGTCGAGCGTGGCGGCGAGGGCGGCAAGCCCAGCCGCGGTCAGCGTCACGCCGATCCACTCTCGGCGCGTGACCTCGATGCCGAATAGCTGATCGGCCGCCACCGTGAGCAGTACCAAGCCGCCGGCCACGGTGGCCTGCGCGAGCGAAATCGGCGCCAATGCGAGCGCGCCGACGTGCACGACCCACGAGCTCAGACCGATCGCGATCCCCAGCAAGTAGACGGGCGAGCGGAAGAGAAGGACCGTGCTGTGAATCGGCCGACGCAGCTCGACCTCCGGCGTACTGCGCGCACCCTTGAACTTGTAGAGGAAACCGGCGACCGAGCCGAACGCGGTCAGCAGCGCGAGCACCAGCCCGAGAGCGACGGACGGAGACATACTGGCTTCGAGGCTATCGGCCGACCTGACAGTACACCGGATTGACAACCCTGCCGGTCCCGACTGACCTCACGACGAAGCCTGGGACACTTCCGGAATGGAGCAGCCGATTCAGATCGCCGGCGACATGATCCGTCTTGGCCAGCTGCTCAAGCTCGCCGGGGTCGTCTCGGGCGGCGCAGATGCCAAGGGTCTGATCGCCAGCGGCCAGGTCATTGTGAACGGCGAGCCCGAGCTTCGGCGTGGCCGGCAGCTGCATCCCGGCGACGTGGTCAGGGTCGGCAGTGCTGATCTGCGCGTCGTCGGCGCATGAACACGCTCAGAGCTCGTGAAGCGCGGAGCCGCGCCCGCTTTCCCTGACGGCGGCAGCGCGATCCGGGCGGCGTTGGCGAGAACGGTCCCAGCGCGACGATGCTCATCGCGGAGCTGAGCTCGGCATCGAGCTGCCCGCCTGACCGAACGGAAACCAAACGCGGCGCTCCCGCGGATATGGTCTTCGCAACCGACCGGGGAGTTGACCATGTATGCACGGGTTGTCAGGTTCACCGATGTGAACGCTGAACGAATCGAGCAGGTGTTGGCAGGAATCCGGGAGGCGGGCGGCCCGCCTCCGGGCGTTTCGATCAGCCGTCTGCAGATGCTGACTGACGCTGATCAGGGCACCGCGGTCGTGCTGCAGTACTTCGATTCAGCCGAGGACATGGCGGAGGCCGCGCGGGTATTCGAGGCGATGGATTCCTCTGAGACCCCGGGCACGCGCGTTGCGGTCGACACCTGCGAGGTGAAGCTCGACATCACGCCATCCTGAGGCCGTTCGCGGGTTCACCGAGCGTCCCCGATCTCATCGCCACGCTTCACGCGGGAGCTCGAGATAGCTCGCCTGCCCGCGGCCGAAGGACCACCCCGGCTAGGCGACCGTAGAACGCCTGCTTGGCATCGGTTGTCCGACCCGCCGCGAGCGTTATCCGGATCAGTACGAACCCGTCGTCACGGTCGATGTCGAGGTAGTTCGGGTCAAAGCGCAAGTACCCGGGGGAACGTTCGGTGATGACCTGAAACCGGTCGCGCTGTGGAACGTCGAGCACCGCCACCATCGCCTCGTGCACCGCATCGGAGATGGCATCGAGCTCTGCCTGAGCACGCCCTTGCAGTAGATCGATCTCCACCAATGGCATGTCAACCTCCCTTGGCTGCTTCAACTGGATCGGAGCCGTCCCGACATGATGGCGACCAGTCATCAGACGATTTTGCTGTGGCCATCCTTCGCGGTAGGCTCTGGCCCGAGGGGGACGGCGGTTTGAGGGCGCACATCAGCTACGGGAAGCACCTGGGCGATCGACCGGTCTGGCTGGCGCTGGTCGCGGTACCGGTGGTGTGCCTGGCGATTGCGATCGCGGCGCCGAACCTCGCGGCGGGCAACACGCCTCGGCGCGCGTCCACGAGCCTCTACAAGCTGTCGCTGAAGATTTCCGGCAGCCGGTTCGTGGGAGATGGTGCAGAGAACACGATTGCCGTCGACCGGCACGGCAACGCGTACACCTTCACTGCCACCCGGACGCAGCAGGGGTCGATCCCCTCCGCTGATGCGCCCGACGTGGAAGAGCTGTCGCCGACCGGAAAGAAGATCCGCTCGTTTTCGACCACCTTCCGCGTGCACGGCCAGAAGCTCTACATGCAGGTCAACGGACTGGCGGTGACTCCTGGTGGAAAGGACGTATTCGTCGTCGGCAACTACTCCAAGAGCCTGAAAGGCTTGGTGGATTCAAAGCCGTTCCTCGCCAAATATTCGGCGTCGACCGGCGCCTTTATCAAGGGCTACCAATTCGACTCCGACGAGACGCGTCTCGGGTCAGGAGTGGCGGTGGATCCGACCGGCCAGCACGTCTATGTGGGCGATGAGCGCAACCCGTTCGTGGGTGCAACGACCGCACGCATCTACGAGTTCGACGTCTCGGGCCTGCACGAGGTGCGCCACTTCAGGCTGGCCGGTAACGACGTGTGCTGCGACCTGGCGGTCAGCCCGGACGGTCACTTGTTCGCCGATGTCGGCCCCCCGCACAGCACGCAGGTTCTGATCCAGCAGTACAGCGCCACCGGCGTGTTCGAGAACCAGTTCATCAGCCCGCCCGACGGTCTGGCGATCGGCCCGACCGGGGATATCTTCGCCGGCTCCAGAACCAAGCGCCGAATCGACCGGCTGTCACGCAGCGGCAAGCTGCTGGAGACGCTCGGCAGCGGTCACTTCACCGGCTTCCCGGTCGCCGAGGCAGTCGACTCGGCCGGCGACGTCTACGCATTCGACGTGGCAAAGAACGGCGTGTCAACGATCCTGAAGTTCGCCCCCGTCGTGCCGCAGACGACGATCACGGCCCATCCGCGGTCGACGTTGCAGATCCCCACGGCGACGTTCCGGTTCAAGAGCTCGATTCCCGGAGCGAAGCTGGAGTGCCGGCTGCACAAGGCCGGCGCCAGTCCGCCGGCGTTCAAGTCTTGCTCCAGCCCGACGACCTACAACACTCAGCAGAACGGCAGCTACACGTTCGAGGCGAGGTCGACCTCACCAGCCGGCCCGGTCGATCCCACCCCGGCCAAGTTCAAGTTCAAGGTCCAGCTCGTGTATCCCCAGACGACGATCACCTCCAACCCGGCGGGCACGATCGGAGTGACGAGCGCGACGTTCGCCTTCAAGAGCTCGAGCACGGGTGCGAAGTTCGCCTGCCGCCTCGCCCTGATCGGGTCCCCGCCACCGGCATTCAAGGCGTGTCCGAGCCCAGTCACCTACGTACAGTTGAGCGACGGGACCTGGAAGTTCGAGGTGCAGTCGACGTCAACGCACGGCGTGACCGACCCGACGCCGGCCACCTACCAGTTCAAGATCGACACGACACCGCCGGTCGTGGCCGCGCCATCCGACCCGACGATCCCCGTGGGAGGACAGCTACAGCTCGACGGAACGCTCGGCGTCCAGGAGAGCTGGTCCGCGACCGACACCTTCAGTCCTGTGTCGGATCTGCTCTTCACGGTCGAGCAGCGCAGCGGCCCCACCCCCGCGAACCTTGGGTCATTCGCGGCGATACCCACCCTGACAAACGTGCAGGGGACGACATCGGCGATCGTGCCGATCGCGCCAGGCGGCCCGGATCACCAGTTGCGCGTGCGCGCACAGAACCAACTCGGCGTCGCTGCCGAGAGCTCTCCCGGTAACCCGTTCGCGCTCAACCTGATCGACGACAGCGATGCCCGAATCACCTATTCAACCGCCTGGGCGCTGACCAGCGACAGCGCCGCATACGGCGGGAAGCTCCACACCGTCAGCTCGACCGGCGCCACTGCGACGATGACGTTCACGGGCACGTCGATCGCGGTCATCGCACCGCTCGGTCCAGCCCGCGGATCGATCCAGATCTGCCTCGACCCCGGCGTCGCCGTTGTCGGCTGCACGACCGTGACGCTGAAGTCCAGCACCGCGGTCGAGCGCGACATCGTCTACGTCAGCGGCCCTCTCGCGGCCCGGTCCCACACCATTGAGGTGACCAGCACAAGCGGTTCGCCGGTCGCGCTCGACGCGTTCGCCGTACTCAGCTGAATCGTCCCGTCAGCGACTGGGATGAGAGCGAGCACCCATCTCCGCTCGAACTATTCGATCCCGAACCGCAAACCTGGACCGGCAGAAGCGGCGCGTCTGTCAGGCGCGCGGGAAGCTGATGACGACCCTGCGATTCTGCGCCCGGCCGGCTGAGCTCAGTTGCGCTGCTTGCGGATGAGAACGTACACGGCGCCGGCGCCGATCACGACTCCTGCCACGAAAGCCGGTGCTCGTCGCTTGGGTTTGGGTGGCTCGACGAGCCCCAATACCTCAGCCGTCATCGGACCGTAGATGACCACGATTTCACCGACGGTCCTTCCGGCGGTGACGAGCCTCTCGATTTGGCCTCGTGTCTTGCGCGGGACAATGACCCTGCCAACGAGCCGTCGAAGCGCCGGACGACGAGCTATCGCCACCGCGCCCTTGGCACCGATCCGCAGTTTCGTGGCGTTACTCGACATCAGTCAGTCCATCCGCCTCGGGCGCATCGTACTAGTGCGACACTGCCGGCGGGAGGGATGAGCACGGGCGTCTTGCAGAGGCTCGACCGGGCGCAGAAGCGGAGCACCACGCTGAGCGTCGCTGTTCGCGACGTTCGAGAAATTCTCTGACGACAAGTCAGCGAATTTTGCGGCGATGATCGCGCTCACCGAGGGAGTCCCCGGGCCCTTGGCCGAAGCGTCGGGCCCGGGGGCAGCAACTTCGACTACTTCAGCTTCGGCAGCGTCTGCGCCTCGAGCGCAGCGATGATGTGGTACCCGGGCGTCTTCATGTGAATGTTGAAGGTCCCGTCGCAGAAGTACGTCAAGGTGCAGACCTTGGCGACCGGCACCGGGATCTGACCGAATGTCGGGTCGTTCGTGGCCAGGAATGGGCCGTAGGCACCCGTCGCCTTCGTCACGTCGACGAACGCTGCGCCGACGCTGTCGTAGGCCTTCTTCAGGCCCGGGTTGATGTTGTCCTGGAAGGCACTGATCGATCCCGGGACGAGGGCCAGCGTGTTGGCGCCGAGGACCGTCGGGTGCACCCACAGGCCCAGCTCGACGTCCGGGTAGGTCGAGCCGATGATCCGCATCTGCTTACCGCCCGCCGCACGCAGCTGCTTGACGATCTTGGTCAGGTTCCTGGTCGCCTTCGGCATGTTGGCCTTCACGCAGCCTGTGGGATCGGGCTGGGTGGGGCAACCGTCGACGTCGTTGCCGCCGATCGAGACCGTGACGACCTTCACCTGGTTGGGGTGACTCTTGATGAACGCGACGGCAGCCTGCGTCTGGCTCTTATTGGGGTAGTTGGCCGCGCCCGGCGCGAGCGCCTGCGGGTTGCACCCCACCGCCGATGCGGTCAGCATCGAGGTCGTCGTCGCTCCGCCGCAGCCGAGGTTGACGAGCTTTAGATGCCACCCGCGGGCGGCGGCAAGCGGCACCAGCTGATCGGCGGGGCCGTTGTGAGTCGAGCCCTGCGTTCGCGCCGTGGCATTTCCTGCCAGCCGACCGAGTATGAGTCGCCGAGCGACAGCAGAATCCCCTTGACCGACTTGGGCTTCGATGCGGCCTTGTGGGCAGTCGCTGCCGACGCGGCCGGCGCGAGAACCAACAAGCCGAGCAGACCCAGGGCCAGGGAACGAAAACGGTGGTGCATACAACTCCTTGTCGATGTACGACGTCGTAAAGATCGAAGACGCTAGCGGCCGCGCGTTAGGCGACCGTTATGGTCCGACGCGCACGGCGTGGTGACCTAGTCTCAGGGCATGGCGACATCGTTTGAAGACGTCCGGCTGGTCGGGCCGCCAAGCGTCGACGGCGAATATGTCGTGCTCGGCGACCGTCGAGCTCGTTCACCTGCACGATTACACCCGGATCTACGCCGTGCCGGGCCTTTACGAGCACGTCGTACAGGAGCAGCTGCAATGCCGCTCCCCGCAAGTCGCAGCCGACGGCTTCCTGCGCGCGGCTGCCGGGGCGAGGTTGCAGCCAAGCTCATTGACGGTGCTCGACGTAGGTGCCGGCACCGGATTGGTTGCCGAGCTTTTACTGCGCGGTGGGGTCAAGCGAATTGTTGGCCTCGATGCTTTGCCGGCTGCCCGTGCAGCGTCCCTGCGCGACCGGCCGGGTGTTTACAGCGACTACCTGATCGGCGATCTCGCCTCGGGCGACTCGACGCTTCTCGCCGGACTGCGTGAGCACGGGCCCGGTGGACTCGTGTCGGCCGGAGCATTCGGTGGCACGCACGCGCCGCCGGCAGCGCTCATCAACGCACTGGCGCTCCTTCCCCCGGGCGCCCCGGTCGCGCTCACGATCGACGAACGGTGGATGGACGTATCGGACCCGGACGGCTTCGGCTTCGCAGTCCAACGGCTGTTGAACCAAGGTGATCTCGAGGTGGTCGAACGAACGCGGTTCAGACACCGGGTCACGACCACCGGCGAACCAGTCTTCTACGAGCTGCTCGTCGGAAGAACTGCCAGCTGATCCGGCCAGTCGCGACGTGCCGGGTAGCCGACGATCAGGATGTCTCGGCGCGAGCCTTGAGCCCTTGGACCGGGCGATCGGTCAGCAGCGATTCGATCCGGCTGCGCACCGGCCCGCGCACGGTGCGTACCAGCACGCCGAGACGCCGGCCGACGCCGATCTCCAGCGCATAGGTCGCCAGCGTGACGCCGTCATCGCGCTCCTGGAAGCGCCACGACCCCGTCAGCGAGCTCAGATCGCCGCTCTCGCGTGTCCACTGCACGGCCAGCGGCTCGTCGTAGCTGAACCGCAGACGCACGCGCACGCGCGCCACCGTGGCGTCAATTTCGCTATCGACCACCGTCGCACGGCCGTCGCCATCGCGCTCCACCACCTCCACACGTGTCATCGCGCCGTGCCACTCCGGAACGCGATCCAGGTCGGCGGCGATGGCGAAGCAACGCTCGGGCGGCGCCGCGATCTCGATCGACCGGGATCCCTCTAAGTCGGGCATGAGGCCCTATTACCCAGGATCGGCATCCACACGTCACCCGCAGCAGAGCGTTCGTGTGGCGCTTGACGATACGGTGCCCCGTCATGCTCGATGCGCGGCAGGTTGATGTTGTAGTGGTCGGAGCCGGCTTGGCCGGTCTGGTCACGACCTTGGAGCTGCTCGATTCCGCTGACGTGCGCATCCTTCTGGTGGATCGATGTGCGCCCGATGAGGTCGGGGGACTCGCCCGCGAGGCCTTCGGCGGGATGTTCATGGTCGACACGCGCGAGCAGAAGTTTTCAGGGATCCGGGACAGCGTCGCGCTCGCCTTGGAGGATTGGCAGCGCGTGGCTGAGTTCGACCAGGACGATGAGTGGCCGAGGCGCTGGGCGCAGGAATACGTCACACGCGCGCGAGACGACGTGGGCGGATGGCTCAAGTCTCACGGCGTTCGTTTCTTTCCGGTCGTCAACTGGGCCGAGCGCGGGATGTTCGGCGACGGTAACTCCGTTCCGAGATTTCACCTGACCTGGGGGTGTGGGCTGGCGCTGGTCGATGCGGTATGGAGCTCGATCCAGCGACATCCCCACCGTTCCCGGCTCGAGGTGCGTTTTGGTACTCGAGTGACCGAGCTGCTGCAGGAGAACGGCGCGGTCTGCGGTTGTCGGATCGTTCCCGAGGAGGGAGCAGAGGAGATTGCGGTCCGCGCAGACCGGGTCGTGATCGCAGCCGGCGGTGTCGGCGGCAATTTGGACATCGTGCGCCGCGAATGGCCCGCCGAGCTGGGACCTGCACCCGCGGAGATCCTGATGGGCTCGCACTACTACGCGGATGGCGCGATGCACGAGGAGGTCAACCGGATCGGCGGCAACGTCACCCACATCTCGCGGATGTGGAACTACGCCGATGCTGTTCGCCATCCGCGACCGAGGCGTCCGCTGCACGGCCTGAAGCTGATCCCACCGCGGTCCGGGTTGGTGCTCGACCCCACCGGCCGCCGATACGGTCCGGCTGCGCTGATCCCAACCTTCGATGCGTACTACGCACTGCAGCGGATGTGCGAGGACGAGCGGGCGTACTACTGGATGATCTGCAATTGGAAGATCGCGCGCCGCGAGCTCGACGTCTCGGGTTCCCAGCACAACCCGAACATTCGCGAGAAGCGGCTCGTGCGATTCCTGCTCTCGATCCTGCTTGGCAAGCCGACACTCGTCCGGCACTTCGTCGAACACTGCCCGGACTTCGTGACGGGCCGCTCTCTTGCAGAACTCGGCCAACGGATGAAGGACGTCACGAACGACGGGGCGCTTGATGTCGAGTTGCTCGAGCGAGAGGTCACCGAGTACGACGCAACGATCGCTCGTGGCAAGCCGCTGTTCAACGACGACCAGCTGCGTCGCATCGCCCAGCTGCGCAACTGGCGCGGAGACCGGCTGCGTACCTGCAACTTCCAGCAGATCGTCGACTCCGGAGCGATGCCGCTGATCGCGATCCGGATGACGGTGATGGCGCGCAAGAGCCTCGGGGGCATCCAGACCGATCTGCAGTCACGCGTGCTGCGCCCGGACGGAAGCCTTGTCGATGGGCTCTACGCGGTAGGCGAGTCCGCCGGCTTCGGAGGCGGCGGCATGCACGGCAAGCGCTCGCTCGAAGGCACCTTCCTCGGCGGCTGTGTGTTCTCCGGGCGCCTCGCCGCCCGCGCGATCGCCGACGCCGCCGCGACCGTCAATCAGCTTCGCGCTGGTCCGCGATCAATGCCAGCTTCGCCACCCGCGGGAGGCGCTTGATCCGCGCCTCCTCGCGCCGAGCAGCGCTCTTGTCAGCCATCGGGATCGCAAGCACGAGCTCCACCGGCAGCCGGCTGGCCGTATAGCGGCTGGCAACGCCGGCTTGGTGGCGGGCAAGCCGGCGCTGCACATCGACCGTCCAGCCGGTGTACAGCGACGCATCGCGACACCGCAGCAGATACACCCAGGCACCAGGCACGGCCTACACCTTCACCAGGCTCGCGCGGCCTCCTGCTTGCCTGAGACGGACGGGCCGGAGCCGCTCACACTCCGGCCGAGGGCTTCTCGGCGTGGCCGCCGAACTGCTTGCGCATCGCCGACAGCAGCTTGTCGCCGTAGTCGGCCTCGCCGCGCGAGCTGAAGCGGCTGAACAGAGATGCGCTCAGCACGTTGGCCGGGACACTCTCGTCGACGGCGGCGGCTACGGTCCAGCGGCCCTCGCCCGAGTCAGAGACGCGTCCGCTGAACTCCTCGAGCTGCGGAGATTCCACCAGCGCGATGGCGGTGAGATCCAAGAGCCACGAGGCGATCACGCTGCCACGACGCCACACCTCTGCGATCGCGGGCATGTCGAAGTCGTAGGAGTAGTAGCGCTGAGCGTCGGTGATCGGCGCGGTCTCGGCGTCGTGTTCCTGCGCGGCCTTGCCGATGTTCGCGTGGTGCAGGACGTTCAGGCCCTCGGCGTAGGCAGCCATGAGCCCGTACTCGATGCCGTTGTGGACCATCTTCACGAAGTGGCCCGCGCCCGCCGGCCCGCAGTGCAGGTAGCCAAGTTCCTCCGTGGTCGGCTCGCCGCTGCGACCAGGGGTTCGCTCGGCTTCACCGAGACCGGGCGCCAGCGTGCGAAAGACCGGATCGAGCATCTGGACGGCCTCGTCCTTGCCTCCGATCATCAGGCAATAGCCACGCTCGAGGCCGAAGACGCCGCCGCTCGTGCCGACGTCGACGTAGTGGATGCCACGGGGCTCGAACCTGTCAGCGCGGTCGAGGTCATCGCGGTAGTAGCTGTTGCCGCCATCGATCAGAACGTCGCCCTTGTCGAGCACATCGGCCAGTTGGTCGAGCGTCTGGTCGGTGAACGCGGCCGGCACCATCACCCACACCGCCCGGGGCGGCTTCAGCTTGGCCACAAAGCTCTCGAGCGAGTCGGAGCCGACGGCGCCCTCCTGCTCGAGCGCGGCGACGGAATCTTGTCGCACGTCGTACACCACGCACTCGTGTCCGTCGCGCATCAGGCGGCGGACCATGTTGGCGCCCATCCTCCCAAGTCCAACCATTCCCAGCTGCATCGAGTGGCCTCCTGAATGTCGCGTCGAGGTCAGATACTCGGTCCATCGCGATGTGCGCTGGGCCGGTCGCAGCTTAGTTCATAGACGACACTCGGATTCCGCGTTCCCAGTCTGTCTAGAACTTGTCGGGCGTGTCCAACTCGCGCCAGAACACCGGCGTCGGCTGCTCGGTGACGCCGGCCTCGCCCATCATCTCACCGATGTCGGGGTTGTTCTGAAAGAAGCTCAGGAACGACTCGGCGTCGGGCCATTCGTCGACGATCAGGACTTCGCCACCGGCCTCGTTGGCGAAGAACCTGTGGTGGATGCATCCGGCGTCACGAGCGCGTTGGGCGATGCTCTGTAGCCGCTCAGGGTCGCTGGTAAGAGCTTGTTGAACGCGTGCGGGATCGGCAGCGACCCGCAGCCCCATCATTACCGACATCTTGTCTCCTTTGGTCCGGTCTTACAGGCGATTCGATCAGGCCCGAGGGGGCACGTCAACCCGCGGCACGACGCAGCAGGCCTCGGTGGCCCGCGGCTCCCTGCGAAGATGTGAGCCTGGGACGGAGGCGGGGTAGCGCTTCAATCGTGAGTTCGTTGAAAGGAGGATCGCCGTGCCGATGATCATCAACGGCCGCGAGTCGCCGGTCCCCGGCGACGCTCGCGTCTCGCTGCTCGACTTTCTGCGCGAACACCTGGAGCTCTACGGCTCGAAGAAGGGCTGCAATCAGGGAGCTTGCGGGGCCTGCACCGTGCTCGTCGACGGCGAGCGGGTGCTCTCGTGCCTGGCGCTTGCAGTCCAGTACGAGGACCGCGAGGTGACCACTATCGAGGGTCTGTCTTCCGGCGGGTCGCTGCACCCGCTGCAGCAGGCGTTCATCGATCACGACGGGTTTCAGTGCGGCTATTGCACCCCTGGCCAGATCTGCTCGGCGGTCGGGATGGTCGAGGAGCTTCGCCGCGGCGTACCGAGCTACGTCAGCGACGACCTCACCGGCACCGACGTCGAGTTCGGCCACGATGAGGTGCGCGAGCGGATGAGCGGAAACCTGTGCCGCTGCGGCGCCTACAACGGGATCGTCGACGCGATCACCGACGTATACGCGGAGCAGGGGGCATGATCGAGCTCACCTACGCTCGCGCCGCTGACCCCGACGATGCAGTTCGCCGCGCGGCCGACGGGACCGGGCGCTACCTCGGCGGAGGCACGAACCTTGTCGATTTGATGCGCGAGACCGTCGAGGCGCCGACAGCGCTCGTCGACGTCACGGGTCTCTCGCGCGAGATCGCGCCGACCGCCGACGGCGGCCTGATGATCGGCGCGGCGGCGCGCAACACCGCGGTCGCCGAGCACGAGGCGGTCCGATCCGGCTACCCGATGCTCGCCCGCGCGATCGTGGCCGGCGCCTCGGCGCAGATCCGCAACATGGCGACGGTCGGCGGCAACCTGCTGCAGCGCACCCGCTGCACGTACTTCTACGACACCGACGGCTCGCGTTGCAACAAGCGGACCCCGGGCGACGGATGTGACGCGATCGAGGGTTTCAACCGCATGCACGCGATCCTGGGTGCGTCGCCCGCGTGCGTGGCCACCCACCCGTCGGACATGTGCGTCGCACTTGCGGCGCTGGACGCCGTCGTCCATCTCCGCAGCGTGTCGGGCGAGCGCACGGTCGAGCTCTGCGATCTGCACCGGCTGCCCGAGGATCGTCCCGACATCGAGACCGTGCTCGAGCCCGGCGAGCTGATCACCGCGGTGGAGCTGCCTGCGCCCAACCCCGCCGAGCGTTCTACCTATCGCAAGGTGCGTGACCGATCCAGTTACGCGTTCGCGCTGGTCTCGGTCGCGGCCGCGCTCGAGCTCGACGGCGACGCGATCGTGGGCGCGCGCCTCGCCCTGGGCGGGGTCGCTCCGAAGCCGTGGCGAGCCCGGCGCGCGGAGGAGGCGCTGCGGGGTGAGCAGGCGACGGAGGCCACCTTCCTGAAGGCGGCCGACGCTGAGCTCGCCGATGCACGCCCGCTTGCCGGCAACGCGTTCAAGGTGCAGCTCGCCCGCCGAACGCTCGCCGCCGTCCTGCAACAGCTGACCGAGGGAGAGCGCTCGTGAGCAACGGAGAAGCCCGGCGCGCGGTCGCGACGGTCCCCGAGGGCTGGACGCCCGCCAGCAGCCCAGACCCACTGGCGCGCGCCAAGCACGGCCTGATCGGAGCGCAGGTATCGCGCTTGGACGGGCCGCTCAAGGTCCGCGGGGAAGCGCGCTTCGCCGCCGAGTACGTGATGGAGGGCATGGTCTACGCGGCGCTGCGATACAGCACGATCGCCCGCGGACGCATCACCACGCTCGACACCAGCGCCGCCGAGGCAGAGGCCGGAGTCGTGCTCGTCATGACCTACCGCAACGCGCCCCGGATGCAACCCCCGCCCTTGTTCCTGACCGGGCCCAAGGCGGCCGGGGGCGCCAACTTGCCCGTGATGCAGGACGACAGCATCCACTGGAACGGCGAACCGGTGGCGATCGTCCTGGCCGAGACACAGGAGCAGGCGGATTACGCCGCTTCGCTGATCGAGGTGGCATACGAGTCGTCGCCGCCGCGAACCTTCGAGGAGGCGCGGGCACACCCGCGGACGCCCGACAGTCTCGTGGGACAAGCCGTCGAGGTGCTGGTCGGCGACGCGGAGGCCGCACTGATCGATGCCCCCCACTCCGTCGACCTGACGTATCGGACGCCGCGCCACAACCACAACGCGATCGAGCCCCACGCGGTCACCCTTGCCTGGGACGGCGACGAGCTCATCGTCCACGACGCCAGCCAGGGGGTGAAGGGCCACGCCTGGACGTTCGCGCAGGTCTTCGGGATCGAAGAGGAGCAGGTGCATGTGACCTCGCCGTATGTCGGCGGCGGGTTCGGCGGCAAGACGCTGTGGTCTCACCACCTGGTCGGGGCGGGCGCCTCGAAGGTCGCGGGCCGTCCCGTCCGGATCACGCTCTCGCGCGAGGGCGTCTATCGGCTGGTCGGCGGTCGCACGAACACCGAGCAGCGGGTCGCCATCGGCGCCGATGCCGACGGTCGCTTCAAGGCGCTCATCCATACCGGCATCTCGGCGATGACTCCGTACAACGGGCTCGCCGAGCAGTTCACGTTCCCCGCCCGGCACATGTACGCGACCGAGACCCTGAAGACCGACCAGCAGGTCGTCGACATGGACATGCTCGCCAACTCGTTCATGCGCGCGCCCGGGGAGTCGGTCGGCACGTTTGCGCTGGAGTCGGCGATCGACGAGCTCGCCGTCGAGCTCGACATCGACCCGATCGAGCTGCGGATCCGCAACGAGCCCGACAAGGATCCGAGCACGGGGCTCCCGTACTCCTCGCGGCACATAGTCGAGGCGTGGCGCGCGGGCGCCGAGCGGTTCGGATGGGACGGCCGCGCACAGCCGGGTTCCCGCCGCGAGGGAGAGTGGCTGATCGGCACTGGTTGCGCCATGGGCACCTACCCCTACCACCGCTTTCCCGGGGGCGCCGCGCGGATCACGCTTGACAAGACGGGCCATGCGACGATCGCCGTGCCGGCCGCCGACATGGGGATGGGAACGTCGACGACCCAGACGATCGTCACCGCCGAGCGGCTTGGACTGCCGTTGGAACGGGTGGCCATCGCCTACGGAGACTCCTCGTTCCCAGGCAACCTGCTCGCCGGAGGCTCCTCACAGACGGCTTCGATCGCCGGCGCGGTGATCTCAGCCCAGCGAGCGCTCGTCGAGCAGCTGCTCGCGCTCTCCAGCGACGAATCGCCGCTGGCCGGGCTGACCGCCGACGAGGTCGGGGGACGCGACGAGGGGCTGTGCGAGCTGGCCGATCCCAGCCGCTGGGAGAGCTACGCCGGGATCCTCGGACGGGCCGGCCGTGACGAGGTGACAGTCGAGGCCTTCGCGTCGGATCCGGAGGAGATGCAGGCGTACTCGATGCATTCCTGCGGTGCGATCTTCTGTCAGGTCCGAGTCAACACGACCACGGGCGAGACACGCGTCGACCGCGTTCTCGGCTCCTACGACTGTGGACGAATCATCAATGCGAAGACCGCCGCGAGCCAGTTCCGCGGCGGGATCATCATGGGGCTCGGGCTCGCGCTGATGGAAGACACCAACTTCGACGAGCGGACCGCACGGATCATGAATCCGAGCCTCGCGGAATACCACGTGCCCGTCCACTTGGACGTGCCGGCCATCGAGTTGATGTGGAGCGACGTCCCCGACCCGTACGCCCCCGCGGGCGCGCGCGGAATCGGTGAGATCGGGATCACCGGAGTCGCGGCAGCCGTAGCCAACGCGGTCTACAACGCGACCGGCCGCCGCATTCGCGACCTTCCGATCACCCTGGACAAGCTGCTCTAACGGCCCCTGTCTGAGCAAAATCGCGGCCGCCCGGGTGCCGGGCCCCGGTACGCTAGGTGCACGACCCGCGAAGAACTGTCACGAGAGGAATAGAGAAATGGCTGAAGCTGAGAAGGCGATCCTTGCCGGCGGTTGCTTCTGGGGTGTGCAGGATCTGATCCGCAAGCTCGACGGCGTCATCAGCACGCGTGTGGGCTACACGGGCGGCGACGTGCCGAACGCGACTTATCGCAACCACGGCACGCACGCCGAGGCGATCGAGATCACGTTTGACCCCGATCGCATCTCCTACCGGGACCTGCTCGAGTTCTTCTTCCAGATCCACGATCCGACGACCAAGGACCGTCAGGGCAACGACATCGGCAAGAGCTATCGCTCGGCGATCTACTACGTCGACGATGACCAGCGCCGCGTCGCGGAGGACACGATCGCCGACGTCGACGCCTCCGGCCTGTGGCCCGGCAAGGTTGTGACTGAGGTGGAGCCCGCCGGACCGTTTTGGGAGGCCGAGCCCGAGCACCAGGACTACCTGGAGCGCTACCCCAACGGCTACACCTGCCACTTCGTGCGTCCGGGCTGGAAGCTCCCGCGCCGCGCCGAGCAAGCCGCGCACTGATCCCGACCGGAGAGAGGCGGACCGTGGCTCGAACGGCGGTATCGAGCGATCAGGCCCCCGACGCGCTCGGCCCGTATAGCCAGGCGATCGTCGCGGGCGGCATGGTCTTCTGCTCCGGGATGGCGGGCATCGACCCGGCGACCGGCGCCGTTGCGGACGGGATCGAAGCGCAGACCGACCAGGCGCTTCGCAACCTCGCAGCTGTGCTCAGCGCCGCCGGGGCGTCGATGGACGACGTGGTCAAGACGACGATCTTCTATGCCAACGTCGAGGACTTCGGCCTGCTCAATGAGGTCTACGCCCGGCACATGCCCGATCCACCGCCGGCGCGGTCTGCACCTGCCAACGTGCGGTTGCCCCGCGGCCTGCTCGTCTCAATCGAAGCGATCGCGGTCCTTCCAACCCGTTAGACGCAGCGCGAGCCGAATCAGCGACCGGCCTCGAGCCGTTGCTTGAGCCGCGTCATGTTGTCTGGCATCTCGCCGGCGGCCTGCCGGCGAACGACGAGCGGAACGAGCAGCCTGCCGATCCCGTGCCCGGGCCAGGGCGCTGACGTAGGATCAGAGCGTGCTCGCCCCGGTTGACCGTGTCGAGGTGACGGTTGTGATCGACAACTACCTCGACCTGCTCATAGCCGGCCAGGAGGGCGTGGCTCGCTATCAGCCGCGGGACTTCGGCGAGGCTGCGCATCTGGTTGCCGAGCATGGGTTCTCCGCGCTGGTCAGCGTCGAGCGCGACGGCGTCCGGCACGATGTGCTCTATGACGCCGGGCTCACGCCGCATGCGGTGGCCCGCAACCTTGACGTACTCCAGGTGCCCGTGGGCGACCTGCGTGCGATCGTCATCTCGCACGGTCACGCCGATCATCACGGTGGGCTCGAGGGTCTGATCCGCCGTCGGGGACGCTCCCGGCTGCCGCTGGTGATTCACCCCGATGCCTGGCGCGAACGCAGAATCGCGTTCCCCACGGGCGGCGAGGTACGCCTGCCGCCGCCGAGCCGGCACGACCTCGAGGCCGAGGGGCTCGAGGTGGTCGAGGAGCGCGCGCACAGCCTCCTGCTCGACGACGCCGTACTCGTCTCCGGACAGGTCGAGCGTGTGACCGAGTTCGAAACCGGCTTTCCGATCCACGAGGCCCGCGACGGCTCCGGTTGGCAACCCGATCCGATGATCTGGGACGACCAGGCCCTCGTCGTCAACGTACGTGACCACGGCTTGGTGATCGTCTCCGGCTGTTCGCACGCCGGCGTGATCAACGTTCTTCGTCACGCCCAGCGTCTGACCGGGGAGGCCCGCGTTGCCGGCCTCCTTGGTGGCCTGCATCTCACAGGTGGGCTGTTCGAGGCTCGCATCGGGCCAACGGTCGACGCGTTGCGCGACGCCGGGGTTGGTCGCGTGCTGCCCGCGCACTGCTCGGGTTGGAGGGCAGTCCACGAGGTCGCTCGCGCGATGCCCGACGCCTTCGTGCAGTGTGCGGTGGGAACGACCGTCACGTTCGGGGCATCAGCCGGGTAGCCGAGGCAGTGTGACCACAGCACAGAAACCACGTCGGATAGTCGTCGTCGGCGGCGGCTTCGGAGGCCTCCAGGCCACGCTGAAGCTTTCGCGGATGCCGGTCGAGGTCACGTTGATCGACCGGCGCAACTTCCACCTGTTTCAGCCGCTGGCTTACCAGGTCGCCACCGGCGCACTGTCGGCGGCGGAGATCTGCTACCCGCTGAGACGGATCTTCCGCCGGCGGCGCAACGTCCGCGTCGTGCTCGCCGACGTCACCGGGTTCGACCTGGAGAACCGGCTGGTGCTGCTCGGGCCGATCGCGGGCGAGCAGGCGCCGCAGCCGATCGCCTACGACACGCTGATCGTCTCCGGTGGCGCTCGCTACAACTACTTCGGGCACGACCAGTGGCAGCGGTCGGCGACCGATCTGAAGACGCTGGAGGGAGCGTTCACGATCAGGCGCAAGGTGCTCGAGGCGCTCGAGGCCGCTGAGCTCGAGGCCGATCCGGAGCGCCGCGCCGCGCTGCTGACGTTCGTGCTCGTCGGCGCCGGACCGACGGGCGTCGAGATGGCGGGCCAGATCGGCGAGATCGCAAACGACCTCAGCGGCGACTTCCGTTCGGTCAACGTCAACGACGCTCAGATCCTGCTCGTCGAGGCGGGCGACCGGGTGCTCCAGGAGTTCCCACCGTCACTGTCTGCGAAGGCGCTGCGCTCGCTGCAGAGCCTCGGCGTGACGGTACGCCTCAACCAAGCGGTGACCGATCTCGACGACGGGTCGGTGACGCTCCGACTGGCGGACGGGTCCGAGCAGCGGATCCGGACCCAGACCGTCGTCTGGGCCGCCGGGGTGATCGCTTCCGAGCTCGCCTCGCTACTCGCCCAGCAGGCAAACGTCGACGTCGACCGCGCAGGGCGCGTGGAGGTCTCCGAGGATCTGACGCTGCCCGGGCACCCCGAGGTGCTCGCGATCGGTGACATGGTCCGCATCAGGCAGGCATCCGGCCCGCCGGTCGCGCTGCCTGGCCTGGCGCCGGTCGCGATGCAGGAAGGCCGTCACGCCGCGGCCGTCATCGAGGACCGCCTGCAAGGCCGTCCGGCACGTCGCTTTCGCTACCTCGACAAGGGAAACCTTGCGACGATCGGTCGCTCCAGCGCGGTCGCCGACATCAAGGGGATCCATCTCAGCGGCTTCATCGCCTGGATCACCTGGCTGACGGTGCACCTGTTTTATCTGATCGGCTTCGAGAACCGGCTGCTTGTGCTGATCCGCTGGTCGTTCAGCTTCGCCACCCATGGGCGCGGGGCGCGGCTGATCGCCGGCGACGACGGGCAGTAACCGGGCTCCAACGCAGACTGGTGGTGTCGCACCCAGGATCACCAGACTTCTTGTTCAGCGGCGACTCGAAGTGCAACCTGTTGGCATGAACAAGACCTCATTTCTGGGCGACAAGCCCATCAACCGCATCGGCTTCGGCGCGATGCAACTCGCCGGTCCGGGCGTGTTTGGCCCGCCGCGCGATCCTGACGGCGCCCGCGCCGTGCTGCGGCGCGCCGTCGAACTCGGCGTCGACCACATCGACACCGCTCAGTACTACGGCCCGGACGTCGTAAACGACCTGATCCGCGAGAGCCTGCATCCGTATCCACAGGACCTGAAGCTCGTCACCAAGGTCGGCGGTCGCCGCAACGGCGAGGGAGCATGGCTGCCCGCGCAGAGTCCCGCCGAGCTGCGCGCCGGGGTGGAAGACAACCTGCGCTCCCTGCGGGTCGAGCGGATGGACCTGGTCAACCTGAGGCTGATGAGCGCAGAACCAGACGGCGATCTGCTGGCCGAGCAGCTCGGCACGCTCGAGGATCTCCGAGGTGAAGGCAAGCTCGACCTGATCGGCATCAGCGAGGCCGCAGCCGGCACCGTCCGCCGCGCGCTCGACCTCGTCGACATCGCCGAGGTGCAGAACGCCTACAGCGTCGTCAACCGCTCCGGCGAGGACGTGCTCGAGCTGTGCATCGAGCGAGAGATCGCGTTCGTGCCCTACTTCCCGCTCGGCTCTGCATTCAGTGGCGGCCCGCGGCAGCTCGCGCAGGATCCGGTGATCGCCGGCGTCGCGCAACGGCGCGGGATCACGGCCACGCAGGTCGCGCTCGCGTGGTTGCTTTACCGCTACGAACGGGTGCTGCTGATTCCCGGGACCAGCTCTGTCGAGCACCTCGAAGAGAACATGGCCGTGGCCGACGTCGAGCTGGACGAGCACGACCTGGCCGAGCTCGAGAACGCCGCGCAGCTCGGCGATCCGGTCGCGGCCGCCCACGAATGAGCTAACCGGTCACAGGGTCGCGAGCGCCTCGCGAGTGGCCGCATCCGCCGGCGCGTAGACGGCCATCCTCAGCTCGGGCTGGCCCGTCGGCACCGTCTGCGCGTGATGCAAGCGCAGGATGCCGAGCCGCGGGTGCTCGATGACCTTGGTCCCACGCTGAGCGTCGATCACCTCGTGCTCGTTCCACCACTCGGAGAACAGCGCGCTGTTTTCGCGGATCTGTGCCAGGAACTCCTCGTACTCGGGCTCGCCGGCGTGGCGTGCGTACTCGGCGCGAAAGCGCGCCAGGGTGTTACGGGCCGTCGCCTCGCGCTGCGGCGTCATTGCATCAGGGCCTGGATCGACCATCAGCAACCACAGCAGGTAGCGTCGGTCGGCAGGCAAGTGATCGGGCGAACCGAGCACGACCGATGCCGCCCGGTTCCAGGCGAGAATCCGGGTCATCGGCCCGAGCAGGTAAGCCGGATTCGGGTGCAGCGATTCGACCAGCGCGCTCAGCTGGCTGACCTCTCCGAGCTCCTCTGCGTCGGTGCCGGCCACGTCGTCGGCCAGCGGTAGCTCGGTTCGCGCCAGCGCGAACAGCGTCTTGCGCTCGGCGGGGTCAAGCCGCAACGCGCGGGCGAGCGCATCGAGAACCTCCGGCGACGGGTTGATGTCACGCCCCTGCTCGAGCCACGTGTACCAGGAGACGCCCACCCCCGCGAGTGCGGCGAGCTCCTCGCGCCTCAGGCCGGGCGTGCGCCGGCGACCGCCGCTGTCCGGAAGCCCGACGTCCGCCGGTGACAGCCGCGCCCGTCGCGAGCGTAGAAACGCCCGCAGCTCATCGCGCCGGACGGATGAAGAGGCGACGGCCACTGACTTAGACGACTGTAGCCCGTCGGCTGTAGCGAAGGCCGCGATAGCCTGGCAAAGATGACCACCCGCCCCGACGACGCGCCGCCCGTAGCGGGTCCCTACATCCAGACGGTGTCCGGGCGCTGGGTGAACCCGTTCGAGCCCGATCCCGCGCAACTCGACGCAAGCGACATCGCACGGGCGCTGGCCAACCAATGCCGGTTCGGTGGCCACAGCCGCGTCTTCTATTCGGTCGCCCAGCACTCGGTGATCGTGTCGCGCGTCGTCGAAGAGCGCGGCGGTGACGTCGAGGACGTCTTCGCCGCGCTGATGCACGACGCGAGCGAGGCCTACCTGGGCGACATGCCGCATCCGATCAAGCACCGCAGCCCGCTCGGCGCAGCATTCCGCGAAGCCGAGGCCGGGCTCGAGGCAACGATCCGCGAGCGCTTCAAGATCAAGGCGAACGTCCCGGAAGTGAAGCGGGTCGACCGCGCCCTGCTGGCAACGGAGCGGCGCACGTTCAGCGCCGAGTCGTGGCACTGGCCCGAGCTCGACGACGTCGAGCCGCTCGACCTCGAGCTCACCGCGTGGCCACCGGACAAAGCCGCCGACGAGTTCGCCCGGCGATACGCCGAGCTCGAGGCCAGACGCTGAACGATCGGTCAGCCGGCGGCGACTGATTTGGCGGCGGTGGTGATTCGTTCCAGCGCCTCATCCGGGTGCGAGACCATCGCCACGTGGTTGCTCGCGACCTCGATCGTGTCCGCGCCCATCCGTGCGGCAAACTGCCTTTCGGCGTCGGGCGGGATCGCCTGGTCACCCTCGGCGACCAGATACCACGACGGCAGCGACTTCCACGCGGGCACGCCCATCACGTCGCTGAGTGCGGATGCGTGCAGGGGCTGCTGGACTGCCCACATGACCTTCGCCTGCACCGGATCGACGTCGGCGGCGAAGTGGTTGACGAAGTCGTCTTCGGGCAGCCACGCGAAGCCCTCGGAGTCGATGTCCAAGTGCGCCAGCGCCGGCGTCGGGGGGCCCTGCTGGAGCAGCGCTCCGATTGACTCGCCTTCATCGAGCCCGAACGCGGCGATGTAGACGAGCCCGACCACGTTCGGCGCGTCTGTGCCCAGCGCGGTCATGATCTGACCGCCGTAGGAATGACCGGCCACGACCGTCGGTCCGTTCTGGCGGCTCAACACGAGCCGAAGCCGATCGACGTTGTTCGCAAGCGTGTTCATCGGAAACTGCGGGGCGGTGACGTTGTAGCCCTCGCCCTGCAGGCGCTCGATCACTGCACTCCAGCTGGAGCCATCGGCCCACGCGCCGTGTACGAGCACGATGTTCGGCAAATCAGTCATATCTGTCCGGTCCTCTCGGAAGTAGGTTCCCGAGAACTTAGCGGTCGTCGCTCCGCGCTTGTCACCGATCGGTGAAGACCGGGAAGTAGCGGCCTAACCGCGGCGGCTAGTCGTCCCCACGCCCGTCTGCTCAGATACTTGACGCAGGTTCAAAGCACGAGCCAGGCCACCCGAGCGCGTGCCAACATCAAGGACGTCATGAAGCGTGCGGTCGACGTGTTCGAGTTCGAGCAAGACTCCGCAAGATCGCCCATGGTCGAGCGGGTCTGGCAGACGCGCAGCGTGCCAGAGGAGTCGTTCATCTCGGTGGCGGCGAGCAACTGGGAGATGGTCATCACACGACAGGACAGCGTGGCCTGGCTGACGGTGCTGGGACCCGCGACGAAGGCGACGACGGCCCCGATTCCCGAGGACGCCGAGTTCTTCGGGATCCGGTTCAGCCTAGGCACGTTCATGCCGAGGCTGCCGCCTGGGCAGCTCGTGGATCGCGGTGTGACCTTGCCGGCGGCGACCAAGCGCTCGGTCAGGCTCGACGGATATCGGCTCGAGCTTCCGGGTCGCGACGACGTCGATGCATTCGTCGCCAAGCTCGTTCGCACCGGTCTGCTGGAGCATGACCCGGTCCCCCAGGCTGCCGTGCACGGGCCGGCCGACGGCCTGTCCGCGCGCTCGCTCGAACGGCGAGTTTCGAGAGCGACCGGCCTGACCCGTGGCGGTATCCGGCAGATCCGGCGTGCCGAACTCGCGGTCAGGATGCTCACCGAAGGGGTGGCGCCGATCGACGTCGCGCTCCGTGCCGGCTACGCCGACCAGCCGCACCTGACGAGGTCGCTCAGGCGCTTTGTGGGGCAGACGCCGGCCGAGATCGCGGCGTCCGCGTCTGACCGCTAGCCGGCTGTCGTTTTTGTTCAAGACTCGGCTGGCCGGGCCTGTTGTGATCTGGCCGTCAGCGTCATCGATTCCTTGAGAGGTTCAGAAATGGGAGCAGTGCTCGTGCACGAGTTCATCACGCTCGACGGCGTGATCGACGATCCGGCGTGGGCCGTGGAGTACGGGTTTGACCCGAAGATGGGAACCGCGATCGGGGAGATCATGGGCTCCAGCACGGCACTGTTGATGGGCCGCAAGACCTACGAGATGTTCGCCCCTTCGTGGTCGGAGCGCACGGCCGCCGAGGACCCCGGCGCGCCGTTCATGAACGACTCGCCCAAGTACGTCGTCTCGGCGACGCTCGAGCACCCGGAGTGGAACAACTCCACCGTTCTGGGCCCCTACAGCCCGGAGGCGATCAGCTCGCTGAAGCAGAGCACCGATGGCGACCTCTACGTCAGCGGCAGCGGAACGCTCGTGCGCGCGCTGATGGCAGACGGGCTTGTCGACGAGCTGCACCTGTTCGTCTACCCGGTCGCGCTCGGCGAGGGATCACGACTGTTCGGCGATGGTCTCAACGCCAAGTTCGCACTGACCGAGTCCGAGAGCTACGACAACGGAGTCCTGCATCTCGCCTACCGCCCCGCGAACTAGCCGACAGCAAGCTGCTTATTGGTCGCCGGCCGGCATCGGCTCAGCCAGCGCAGCGCGCGACGACGGCGCCGTGAACGGGTCGGCAAAGTACTGGCTCTCGTGCGTCACGAGACCGTCAGCGAACTCCATGACGCTGACCGAGTACGTTGGCGCGCCGTCGTAGGTGATCACGCACTCGCTCACCCACAGATTCCCGGCGCCGAGGATCCGGCGGACGGTGAAGTGGCGTTCGGCCGGGTGCCCGCCGCGTTGCGCTTGGATCTTTGCCCGGCCGCTGAAGCGCTCGCCGGACTGCGGATAGTCCAGGATCGCGTCGTCACCGTAGATCTCGTGCTCGACTTCGACGTCGCCGCGCTCGGAGGCATCCCAGTGCTGCTGAATCCGAGCCCGGACTTCGGCGTCACGATCACTTGCGCTTGTCACCCGTCAGCCCCCGATAACCATTAGGAGTGTCCCCGCTCGTACGTCGGATCCTACCCAAGGGTTCTCGTGCGAGGATGAGGCTCGATGCGTCGTTTCAACGTCCTGAGCGGCGAGCTTCCGGTGCAACAGGACCGGCCCGGATACGCGTGGCGCGGGCGCCGCGGGTTGGCGCACGAGCACGATCTGCGTTGGTTCGGCGCCAGCATCTATGAGCTGCCCGAGGGTCAGTGGACGTTCCCGTACCACTACCACCACGGGGTTGAGGAGTGGGTGTACGTAGTGGCGGGCTCGCCGACGCTGCGCGACCCCAGCGGCGAGCGAGCGTTGGCCGCGGGGGATCTTGTCTGCTTCCCGAGCGGCGCGGACGGCGCCCACGCGGTCCGCGGACCGGGGCGGGTGGTCATGTTCTCCGGGGTGGCCGCGAGCGGGACGCCCTCGGTGTCCGTGTACCCCGACTCCGACAAGCTCGGGGTGCGCCCGCCCGACGGCGGCCCGGACCGGCTGGACTTCAGACGCCGCGATGCCGTCGACTACTGGGATGGCGAATGAGCACGGCACAGCGGCCCGTAGTCAACGCACCGACGGTCGAGGTCATGGCCGAAACCGAGGCGCCGCCCGGGTTCCACACCCGCTACCGGCAGCTCGGGCCGCTGCTCGGCGGCGAGATGCTCGGCGCGACCGTCTACGAGCTCGACCCCGGTGAGCGCAACGGTCCCTACCACTACGAGCTCGGCAACGAGGAGTGCCTGCTGGTGCTCGACGGCACCCCGACGCTGCGCCACCCGGATGGGCGTGACGTGCTCGAGGTCGGCGACATGGTCGTGTTCTCCGAAGGCCCGGACGGCGCCCACCAGCTGATCAATGAATCGAAGGCAGTCGCCCGGGTGCTGATCCTGTCGACCATGCGCGAGCCGTACGGCTGCGCGTATCCGGACAGCGCGAAACTCTCCACCCTGGGCGGCGTCTTCCGGCTCGCCGACGCAGTCGACTACTGGGACGGCGAATCGGCCGGCTGACGCAACCTCCGCGGCGCCACTGCGCCGTGAAGCGATGCCATGGATCCACTCACACCATCGATGACTCGCGAGGAAGTTGCCGCTGTGCTCGGCGGCGACATGCTGTATTCCGCGGGCCGCGACAGTCTCTACACGGTCGACGAGCTGATGGCCGGCTATCGGTCGGACGCGCCGATGCAGAGCCTCGACGCGCGCATCGCGGCACACGTCGCGGCGGCGGGGATCCCGCCCGCCGATGTGGTCGAAGCCATCGCACAGGTCGTTCACGACCAGGGCGTCGATCAGGCCATGCGCGCGTACGTCGCCGCCTCCATCGCCAAGGGACGCCATGTCGCCGGCGTCATGGGTGGGTCGTCGGCCCCCAGGGACGCTCCCGCCTACCGGCTCGCGGCTGAGACCGCGAAGGCACTCAGCGAGGCCGGTTTCCTCGTGGCGACCGGCGGCGGTCTCGGGATCATGGAAGCGGGCAACCTCGGCGCGTACTTCGCGGGGCATCCGCGCGAGGAGCTGGACGCCGCCATCGACGAGCTCAAACGCTGGCCGACCTACGCCGGACACGAAGCCCAGTACATCGACAGCGCACGCGCGATCACGGCCGGCCGCCCTCCTGGCTCGCCAAGCCTTGCCGTCGCCACCTGGCGGTTCGCCGACGAGCCGATCAGCCAGTTCGCCACGCACATCGCCAAGCTCTTCCAGAACTCGGTCCGCGAGGACGGGCTACTCAGCATCGCCGACGCCGGCGTGACGTACTTCGCGGGCGGGTTCGGAACGCTTCGGGAGATCTTCCAAGACCTCGCCCAAAACGACTTCGCCGCTCCGCCCCATCAGATGCCCATGGTGTTCGTGGACACCGCCGCATACGGCGCGCCCGGATCCCCTTTCCACCTCGCTCGTGCTCGTGCAGGCCAGGCCAAGCCGCGATTCGACGATCTGATCACGCTTGCCGACTCGGCCGACTCGGTCGTGGCGGCCATCACCGCCGCCCGCGGCCGTGGGCGCCCGCCGGGCGACTAGGCACACCCGGTCTCACGGTTCGGTCAGAAGCGGTGGCGAGCCAGCCGCAGCCCGCCGCGCGCAGAACCGTCGCCGGCCACCGCTGCGAGAGCCGGCACCATTTCGCTCGTCACGAGCCCGGCCTGATCGGTGACCTCGTCCACGATCTGAAACGACCTTGCGATGCCCTCCGGAGTGTCGACGACGATCGTGACCACCGGGACATGACGTCGCAGCTGCAACAGCCGATCGCCTTGGGGCGCGCGGTCGCCGTGGAAGCCCCAGATCCCGCGCAGGCATGTGGCACCAATCGCCCCGCTCTCGCGCAGACGCCGGACTAATGCAACGTGCAGCGGACTGTTGCCGTATCGCGCCTGCTCGGAGGTGTAGACCATCAGCTTCTGCCAGAGACCCAGCCCGTGCTGATCGCTCGACGGCAGTGGGGTCGGCTGTGCGAGTAGCCGACCGTCGATCTTGCACACCCTGACGCGTTCGAGGGTGACCAGCGGGCGGCTGAGCAACGTGCCCAGCTCGGGGAGAACCTGCGCGATCTGCTCGCCGGCACCGACCGTGATGATCATCACTGGCACGTCGGCGTTGCGTCCGAAGAACCGAGCCCGCTGCCGGAGGCCATGGGCGGTGCCGTCGACTCCGAGCAGCACGGTTGCGCCCGCGAGGCGACGCCGGTGCAAAAGGTCGGAGATCGCAACGAACGCGGGCGAACCATTGATCCGCTCCTGACGTCCCACGTAGATCGTCAGCTTGGTGGCCTCGTGCAGCTCCTCGGGCATTGACACGGCTTCGATCTCGCCGGTTAGCATCCGTGCGCGCTCGAGCGTGATCAACCCGTGGTGCTTGATGGCCACCACCTCTTCGAGGAGCGTCTCGATCCGCGTTCGCGTGTCGACCGCCACAGACACGAGCGGCAGGTCCTCTGACAACGTCAGCAGCCGGTCGGTGCGGAGGTGGTGCTTGAGTCCGAACCCCTCGGCACCGCGCAGCATCACGCTGGTCTGGACCTCCCTGCGTCCGTACAGATCGAGCAGCGCGTCGGCGACGAATCGATCGTCGGTACGGTGACGCTCGCCGAAGTAGGTGGTCAGCTTGAGGCAGTCGTCGTTCACAGGTGCGATCCGATCACCCGACCGAGCGCAGCCGCTCCAAGGCCCGCACCGATGCTTACGAGTAGGTTCGCGCCGGCGTTGAGCTGGTCGCCGGCCTCGTTCAGGCGTTGGGTCTCGAGCATCCACGTCGAGAACGTCGTGTAGGAGCCGATCGAAGCGGTGCCGGCGAGCAACAGACTTTCGCCTGACAGCGCGAGGCCGGTCAACAGGCCCAGCAGGAACGCTCCCGAGGCGTTAACCGCGAGCGTTCCGGCCGGGAAGTCCGATCCGACCCTGGTCGCGATGATCCCGTCGACGACGAACCGGGCCAGCGCGCTGGCACCGCCGATCGCTCCGACCGCCGCCCACTCAAGCGGGGTCACGCCACCGTCCTGACCCGCCGCGCGACCGCCGTCGCAAGTTGCACGCTCGCGTACCCGAGCACCACGCTGGCCGTCGCATAGCCGGCGGCGAGCCCGTAGCGGTGCACGTCGAGCATCTTGAGGAGTTCGACCTGGACCGTCGAGAAGGTCGTGAGCGCTCCGCAGAAACCGGTGCCCAGCAAAGGTCGCCTGTAGGCCGAAAGAGGCAGGCGCTCCTGCAGCCGCGTCGTGAAATATCCGAGCAGGAACGCCCCGAGGATGTTCACCGCGAACGTCGCCCACGGCCAGGCAGCCGCGCTGGGGTTGCCGATCTGAAGCACGCCCACCCGCGCCAGCGCCCCGAGCATCCCGCCCGCGAAGATCGCGACCAGTTCGCGCCTGTCTCGACCCGGCACGCTAGCGGCCGCCGGATCCCGTGCGTGGCGCGAACATGCATTGCGGCGAGACGATGCCCGCAGGGTATAGGCCATCGCCGCCGTCCTACGTGCCGTGCGGATCGGCCTAGTGATTCGAATCGCCATCGCCCGCCGCCGCTACGCAGAGCATTCGCTTCCACCGTTCAGTTCGGTAGAAGCCATCAGCCGTAGCGGCAGTTTCAGGCGGGCTTCATCGCCTGCTTCGATCTTACACGGCGCTGCGCGATCGACAGCACCGAGCTCGACGACGCGATCTCACCCGTGGCCGTGCGGGGCACTCACTCTTGTCACAGGTTTTGCGCTGAGTTGAAGCGCCGCGTGACCCTCGTGTCACGCGGGTGGTGGGACGCTCGGTGGCGTGGATCGGCCTGCGCGATCAGTACGGCATATAGCCGCACTGGATCGGGAGCTCGATCGAGTGCTGGCTGTGCTTGGCCGAACGCAGCACGGGGTCGTGGCTCGAGGCAGCTGCTTGGCGCTGGGCTTCACGCGCCACGAGGTCCAGGATCGTCTCGGCTGCGCGGCGCGGCTGCATCGGATCCACCGGGGCGTCTACGCCGTCGGTCACGGCAAGCTCACCCTCAGGGGCCGTTGGATGGCGGCCGTGCTTGCGTGTGGGCCAGACGCGTTGCTCAGTCACCGCGCCGCGCTGGCGCTGTGGGATCTGCGTGACGGCGGCGAGTGGCTTGATCGAGGTAACCGTTCGCGGGCCGGGCAAGCCGGGGCCTGAAGGCGTTCTGGTTCGGTGCACGCGGGTGCTGGCCGACACCGATGCAGCCGAGGTCGACGGGATTCCGGTGACGTCGCTGGCGTGGACCGTCGTTGACTACGCCGCGATCGCCAACCAGCGGCAGGTCCGCTTGGTCCTGGAAGCGCTGGAGCGCCGCCGCGTCTACATCGGCCGCGAGCTCGACGAGCTGCTCGAGCGGACGCCTAACCGCAAGGGCGTCAAGACCCTCCGAAAAGCGACCGCCGAGATGAACGGACCGGCGCCGTGGCTGCAGTCAGTGCTCGAGGAAACCTTCCGAGAGCTGATCCGCGCGTCCGACCTACCCGAGCACGAGGCCAATGTGCTCGTCGAAGGCGAGCTCGTCGATGCCCTGTGGCGACACGAGCGCGTGATCGTCGAGCTCGACGGGTTCGCGTTTCACAAGTCCCGCGCACAGTTCGAAGCCGACCGGCGAAGAGACGCCAAGCTACAAGTCGCCGGCTACCGCGTCCTGCGCATCACCCAGCAACGCCTCCAGAACGAACCCGAAGCCGTCCTCGCCGAGATCCGGGCACTGCTGAGCGCCGCGCGGCTTGCGCACCCACACGAAAAGTGATATCTAATAGAAATCACTTTTCCGCGGGGCCATTTTTCAATTGGAGGCATCATGAGTACAGACGTCGGGCCCCACCGGCAGTCACAAGCGGGACCAGTCGGTCCCGCCGGAACCCGTGTCGACATCCACGAGCGCCCGGCCTGGGCGATAACCGGCTGGGCAGGCGTGCTTGTCATCGCCGGGTGCATCGCCGCCGGCTTTGCTCTCGTGGGGTCGGGCTGGCTCGCCGCGCCAATCGTCGTCGGGGTGCTCGTCGCGAGCTCGCTGGTGATCGTGCAGCCCGGCCAGACCAAGGTCGTGAGGTTCTTCGGAACCTACGTCGGCACCATCCGCCGGGCGGGCCTGTGGTGGACCGTGCCGCTGGCCGATCGCCGCAGCCTGAGCATCCGCGTGCGCAACTTCGAGACCAACCGCCTGAAGGTCAACGACGCCGAGGGCAACCCGGTGGAGATCGCCGCGATCGTCGTTTGGCAGGTGGCGGACACCGCGCAGGCGGTCTACGCCGTGGATGACTTCGTCGACTTTGTCCACGTGCAGGCCGAGTCGGCGCTGCGCCACGTCGCGACCACACATCCGTACGACGAAGCCGACGGGGAGGGCACGTCGTTGCGCGGCTCGACCGACATCGTCGCCGGGGAGCTCGCGCAGCAGATGGCCGAGCGGATCGTGATCGCCGGGGTGGAGATCATCGAGGTGCGGATCAGCCATCTCGCATACGCGTCGGAGATCGCACAGGCGATGCTCCGCCGCCAGCAGGCCAATGCCGTCGTCGCCGCCCGTTCCCGGATCGTGGACGGTGCCGTGGGAATGGTCGACATGGCGCTGTCCCGGCTCGATGAGCGGGGAATCGTCGAGCTCGACGAGGAGCGCAAAGCGGCGATGGTCAGCAACCTGATGGTGGTGCTCTGCGGCGACCAGCCGGCTTCCCCAGTCGTCAACACCGGATCGCTCTATACGTGAGCAGCGAGCGCAAGCAGGTCCCGCTGCGCCTCGACCCCGCCGTCCATGACGCCCTGGCTCGGTGGGCTGCCGATGAGCTCCGCAGCCTCAACGCCCAGATCGAGGTCCTGCTTCGCAGGGCCCTCGACGACGCGGGGCGGATGCCCAAGCAGGCCAAGGCAATACCCCGGCGTGGCAGGCCACCGATCCGGAGTGCGTGACCGCCGTGGGCAGCAGCAAGAGCTCTCCGCAGCCCACGCCCGAGACGCCCGACTTCGGCGCCTTCGGCTGAACGGCGACGACCGCGCTTCAGTGCCGGTGCCCGGGCCGCCCGACTTCGAAGTTCGCAGCGTTGTCGAGCTCGGTCGATGACGTGCCGACCCGGACCGTGTAGCGGCCTGGGGCGACCGTCCACCGGCCACTCGTTGCGTCGAAGTAGGCCAGATCGCTGGGCTTCAAGCGGAACACGACGAACTTCGACTGTCCGGCGGCAAGCGTCACGTTGGCATAGCCCTTGAGCTGCTTCGGCGGCTCCTGCGCGGCCCGCGGCGACGATAGGAACAGCTCCAGGGTGACCGGGCCGGCCTGGCCGGACGTGTTCCGCACCCGGGCGAGCACGAACGCGGTACCACTCGAGCGGCTGTAGAACGCGCGGGCGCCCGAGACGTCAAAGCGTTGGTAGGAAAGGCCATAGCCGAACCGAAACAGCGGGCGCTGTCCGGTGGCGTCGTACCAGCGGTAGCCGACGTCCAGGCCTTCGTCGTAACTCACGACGCCGTTGACTCCCGGATAGTGGTTTGGCTGCGTGGCCGGCGCCGGGCCCTGGCTCTCGCTGGCGGGGAACGTGACCGGCAGTCGCCCGCCGGGGTCAGCATCGCCGAACAGCACGGCCGCGATGGCCGAGCCGAACTGCTGTCCCGGATACCACGCCTCGAGCACGCCCTGAACCTCGTTGAGCCAGGGCATGAGCACCGGGCCACCCGTGTTGAGCACCACGATCGTGTGGCGGTTTGCTCGGGCGACCCCGTCGATCAACTGGTTCTGATCGCCTGGCAGCGACAGCGAGTTGCGGTCCATGCCCTCGCCCTGTGCGTCGTTGGCGAACACGACGGCGACATCCGCGCGGCGCGCCGCCGCAACCGCGGCCGCGATCCCAGACTCGGATGGTCGCTGCCACCCGAAGTGGATCTCGTGGCTGAACAGGCCGCTGCTGCTGGAGTAGTCGACCTCCACAGGAACGCGCTGTCCGGCGGTCAGGTGCACGGTGCCCTGGACGACATAGTGCGGGCCGACGACGAACTGAGTGGCCTCGCGATATGCCGGCCCGAACGTCTGTCCGGCGATCTTGAGTGTGGCGATTCCGGCCTCGGACAGCGTGAACCGGTACAGGCCCGTCTCGGTGGGCGTGAGCGTCCCGGTCCACTTGGCAGACCAAACTGCGGGTACCGGGCTGATCGGTGGGGTGTTCGTGACATCGACGTGCTGGTCGACCTCGGTCACGGTCGGAGCGCCAGTGAAATCGCCGTTGCTCCAGTACTGCCCGAGTAGGCCCGGACCGGTGCCGGACGACGGGGTCAGGACCGATGGGTCCACCAGGTTGGGTGAGGCCACGTCACCCGCCGAGCCCTGCACGGTCGTGACGTTGGCGCCCGCCTGTTCCGCACGGCTCGTGATGCCAGCCGCGGGCGTGATCGCCTGACCGTCGGCGAGCGGAACCCCGGCGGAGCCGCCGGACACGAACACCGCGTCGTCACCCGTCGGCCCGATCAGCGCGATCGAGCGATCGCGGCGCGACAGAGGAAGGACGTGATCGTCGTTCTTGAGCAGCACGGTGCCCGCCTCGGCCACCTCGGTGGCGACGGCCTGGTGCTGCGAAGTCGAGACCTCGGTCGCCGGTGTGGCCGGCAGCGGGTTGTCAAACACGCCCGAGTCGAACATCGCAAACAGGATCCGGCGCGCCACGTCGTCGAGGCGCGAGGCCGGGATCTGACCCGAGGTGAAGTCCGCGGCCGTCAGGGAGTTCGGCGCGCCCGCAAGCGCCGCGAGGTCAACGCCCGCGTTCTCCGCGGCCACCGGGTCGCGAACCGCGAACCCGAAGTCCGGGACCACGAATCCGTTGAGGCCGTCGCCCTGCTTGAGGTCCCCGAGCGTGGCCGGGTTCTCGCAGCTGGGGACACCGTTGATCTGGTTGTAAGAGCACATCACTGAATCGACCCCGCCCTGCTTGACGGCGATCCGAAACGGCGTCTCGTAGATCTCCTGCAGCGCCCGCTCGGACACGGTGACGTTCACGGCCGGCGCACCGATGGCATCGAAGCCGATGCGGCCCCAGTCCTGGTTGTAGGCGGTGTAGTGCTTGAGCGTCGAGATGATGTGCTGGCTCTGAGCGCCGCTGATCACCTGCGCCGCTGTGTTGCCGGCCAGGAACGGGTCCTCGCCCTCCGCCTCCGGCTGGCGACCGGCCAGCGGCGTGCGATCGATGTCAACCGCCGGCCCGAGCCACTCGTTGAAGCCCTCGCCGCGCGCCTCGGACCCGACCACCTGCCCGTACGCGCGCGCGAGCGCGCGGTCAAACGTCGCCGCCAGCGCCTGGCCCGAGGGCATCGCGGTCGTGCCCGGGTTGCGGAGGCCGTCGGGCCCGTCGTCGGAGCTGAGCGCTGGTATCCCAAGATTCTGAAGCGGCGCGAAGTTGCCCAGGGCCAGGTCGATCTTCTGGTCGGTGGTGAGCGCCGACAGCAATTCGTCTGCCCGGACCGACGGCGGCTGACTCGGGTCCTGCCACGGTTCGCCTGCGGAGGCCCATGAAGCTGCGGGCGCGAGCGAGCAAAGCGAAGCAGCGGTCAGCGCCGCCAAGGCGGCGCGGCGGAGCGCGAACATCCTTCTCCTCTTCGTGGACGGGGGCGGCCACCCAGGGTGGACGGGGGCGGCTACCGAGGCCCGGCAGTCGTACCAGCGAAGTTGCCTTGTGTCAAGTGACTTGTCACCCAGCTTTGTGACTGTCAAACGCCACCGATTAGACTTCGGAGCGCGGCGAGGGCCGCACCCAGTCCGCCGGAAAGGGCCGAGCCCACCCTCTGTCTTCGAGGACGTTTGACCACGCTTCCTCTCCAGCCGGACCAGGCGGGCGCCCGGCGCGACGGAAGGGAGCAACAGTGACTTTTCAGCTCAGCCTGGAGCAGCTGCGCAAGCAGGCCAAGGAGCGCGTGCGCGAGCGCCGTGCCGAGGGACAGGACGTCAAGCTGGCCGAGGTGCAGTTCGAGCTCGCGAACGAGTTGGGCTTCCAAAGCTGGCCGAAGCTCAAGGCGTACGTCGAGCGTCTGGCGCTCGAGCAGCCGTTTCGCACCGACCTCGACTACTACGAGGGACGCGCCTACGGAATCGCCACCGTGAACGGAGTCAGCGCCGCGGACGCACGGCGCGACCTCGCCGCGCGCCACGGGTTCTCGAGCTGGCGCGAACTGCGGCGCCACGTCGAGGCAATGCAAAGCGGCGATGAACCACCGACCCCGTTCGTCCTCGCCTACCAGGCGATCGAGGACAACGATCGCGAGCGCCTCGTCGGGCTGCTCGACCGGTTCCCCGATCTCGCTGTTCAGCGCGGGACGAATGGCAACGACCTGCTCGGGATGGCCGGCGATCTGGCGATCGTGTCGCTGCTGCTCGAGCGCGGCGCCGACCCCAACCGCGGCAACGACTACGGGTGGACGAAGCTGCATCAGGCGGGCTATGGCAACGACCGCGAGCTCGCCAAGTTGATGCTCGACGCCGGCGCGCGCACCGACCTGTTTGCCCGCGGAGAAGGCGGTACGCCGCTGGTCGCGGCGCTGTTCTGGGGCCACCGCGAAGTCGCGCCGCTCCTCGGGCGCGAACCGGCCAACCTGCGCGTCGCCGCCGGGCTGGGTGACCTCGAGCTGATCCGCGACGTCGTCGGCACGCCACGAGCGGGCGCGTACCGGGGCTTCTATCGCCCCCACGGCGGCTTCCCCGCCTGGCAGCCCTCTGACGATCCCCAGGAGGTGCTCGACGAGGCGCTCGTGTGGGCTGCCAAGTCCGATCGTCCGCAGGCGTTGCGGCTGCTCGTCGAGCACGGCGCGCGAGTCGACGCGGATCCATACCGCGGGACGGCGCTCACCTGGGCGGCAGCCAACGGCCGGGTGGACTCAATCCGGACGCTCGTCGAGCTCGGCGCAGATGTGGATCAGCGAGGCACGTTCGGGGGACCAAGCCACGGCGAAGGCGTGACCGCGATCCACCTCGCCGCGCAGTCAGGACAGCGCGATGCGGTTGCGGTGCTGCTCGACCTCGGAGCAGATCCGCTCATCCAGGACAAGCTTCATGGCGGCAACGCGCTCGGATGGGCGCGCTCCAACGGCCACGATGGACTCGCGGACGTCCTCCCGTGACGTCCTGCCGCTAGGACGCGCCGCAGAACCCGGCCATGTCGGCCGTGATGGCGACGATCCCGAGCAGCGTTCCGTCAGCGTCGACGACCGGGACGCGTCGCGCGTCGGTACTGGTTGCGATCGAGTAGCCGAGTTGCGCGGGCGCGTCGGGCGGGACCGTCGGCCCATCGTGCGCGTACCGCGCGGCCGGCACATCTGGATCCGCCTCGCCATCGAGATCGTGGAGGGTGAGCGAGCCCGCGTACCGCCCGTCGTCGGCGAGCAGCGCCATCCGCCGGTGCGGGCTGGCGGCGAACCACGCTCTGACTTCCGCCACGGTCGCGCCGGCGGCGAGCACGTTGAAGTGCTTGTGGACCACATCGGCCACCCTCAGCTCCGCCGCGTCGTCCACGTGCCGCGCCACGCACGTCAAGCTACCACCAGGAGGTAGTCAAAGGCTGACTTCTGTGGTCGGAATGCGCCAGGGTACGCCGAGGGCGTCGAGGTCATCGCTGGAAGGATTCCGGCTGCCGTCGCGTCCTGCCGTCCATGGACCGCTTGACGGCAGACGTCTTCGAGACTCTGGGCGTGTATGACCCTGCCGAGCCGCATGCGGCGCGCAAGCTCGAGCTGCTCGAGTATCTCGTCAGCCTCGGCGCGACGGCCGACGATCTCGTCGAGCACCGCGATGACCTGCCGGGGCTGGCCACGATCGTCGCGAGCCGCGCCGGCGAGGCCCTGACGCTGTCGGAGGCCGCGGAGCGGGCGGGCGTCACCGAGGAGAAACTGCTTCGGATCATCCGCGCGGCCGGGTTCGCGGAGCCCGGACCGGAGGACCGTGTGATCAGCGAGCAGCTCGTCGGCGTCGCAGTGAGCACCGTCGCCGCCGAGGCGATCTTCGGCCAAGCGGCCGCGCTCCAGCTGGTGCGCGTGATGGGTTCCGCGATGGCTCGTCTCGCTGATGCTTCCGTATCTGCCTTTCTGGTCAACGTCGAGCCTTGGATCCTCGATACGGATCCCGTCGGGCTGCGCGCCGCCCGCTCCAGCGCCGAGGCTGTCGCGCTCGTGCCGGCCGCGGGGGCTGTGCTGGAAACCCTGTTGCGTGAGCACATCATCGGTGCGCGAAGGCCGACCCGCGGGACCGCGAGCGAGCTTGGATATGAGACTCGGCAGATGTGCGTGGGGTTCCTCGACCTGGTCGGATCGACAGCGTTGGCGCAACACCTGTCGACGAGCGAGCTGGAAGCCGTCCTCACCGAGTTCGAGCACACCGCCGCGGACACCGTCACCGCCAGCGGCGGGCGCGTCGTCAAGCTGATCGGAGACGCAGTGATGTACGTCGTCGCCGACGAGTCTGCGGCACTGGGGATCGCCCTGGAGGTGATTGGGGTGGTGAGCGAGGATCCTCGCGTGCCGCCCGTGCGCGGCGGTGTCGCCGCCGGTGGAGTGCTGACGCGCAACGGTGACGTGTTCGGTCCCGTGGTCAACCTGGCTGCGCGGGCGGTCAAGGTGGCCGGCGCGGGCGAGGTCGTGGCTCCCGTCGCTCTGGCCACGGCCGCGGGCATCGAGGCGGAGCCGCTGGGAAGGCACCGGCTCAGAGGATTCGATGACGATGTCGACCTGTGCCGGCTCACGGCGGGGCGCGGAGAATCCGAGCTCCACGAGGGGCACCGGCGCCTCGCCGCGTAGCCGCACACGTTCACGCGGGTTGCGCTTCGGCGGGCCCTCTCGCCTCGAGGTCGAAGTAGTACAGCGTGAGCTGGATCGCGGCGTAGGGCACCGTCACCGTGTAGACAAGCGCCGCCGCGAGATTGATGAAGTTGAGCGAGTGGTCGGTCAGGAGCAGCAGCCCCACGCCGAACAACGGGCCCGACAGCACGGCCAGGATGTCCACCAGCGCCGTGAAGCCGAAGGTCCGCCACCACTCCCCTCGCACCAGCTCGGAGCTGCGATGAAGCGACTCCACCGCCGGAAGGTCGTCGAGCACGCAAGCCTGGGCAAACAGAGACCAGCGGACGAAGCGATGGATCGCCAACGGGATTCCGATGATCGTGATCGTGAGCAGGATCACCATGACGAGCTCGGTCAACATCCCGCGCAGCAGCGGCCGCAGTCGCCGCAACACCCGCCCGTACGCCTGGCCGGCCATGATGCGCCGGCCCGCGTCGATCTGTTCGAGGATGACGGCAACCGCACCGGTCGTGATCACCGACGCAAACAGTCCGCCGACGCCGCCGATCAGAACCGCGAGCAACGCCGTCGCCGCGCCGTGGCGGCCGTCGAGTGCCACGAGCGGAGCAGCGCTCGAGAGATGGAAGACGACCCACTGGATCCCGGCGGCGGCGAGATAGACCGGCACGAAGATTGCTCCGGTCGCGACGAACGTCGGCAGGTTCCGAATGTAGACACGCCTCGTCGCTCTGAAGATCTGGCCGCCTTGCCTACGCCGCCGGAGAGGGCGCGGATCCGGTGGGCGCCACGTCGTCGTCAGCATGGCACCCAGCAGCGCCCCCACGACGAGCAGCAGAGCGGCCACGAACGGCACCGGGTGGATCAGCGACCAGTTCAAGACCCGTTGCGCCCGCGGTCACTGCGCCACAGAAGAAGCTGCCGACGCTGAACCCGAACGTCCGCCCACCCGGTAGTTCGATGCTCCTGTCGCGAAGTCCGTCGCCCCACTCGATCGGGGCCGACCACTGCGGCTTGGTCGCAGGTCCAGTGGGACCGTTGTTGATCCCCTGCTCCTTCTGGCCCCAGCGCCCCTGGAACGCGAGCCATGCGTACGGCGCCGACGCGGCCGACGGGACGTCGGGCAGCAGCACCGTCTGGAGTTGCACCCGCGTAGTCGCCGTGCGCGTGTCGTCGCAGCCGTAGCCCTCGCGCGCTCCACGCCCCAGATACAACTCGCTCCCGAAGTAGTTGGCGTGCGAGCCCGTCGCGTCGTAGATCACGGGGTGCGTGCCCTGCTTCTGGAGCTTCGGGTCGGTCCAGCTGGACCGCTCGCCGCCGGCATGCTGCGACAGGTCGACCTCGTACGGGCCCTTCGCCAGCGCCGCCGACGCATCTGGCGCGTCGAAGTCGACCTGGGACATCTCCCAGTCGCTCTCGTGCTTGTCGGTGAAGTCGTTGAACGTGTAGTAGAACCAGTACTGGACGGCCAGCTTGCCGGGATCCGACGGGTCGGTAGCGACGTGCGCATAGACGCTCGGCTTGCGCCCGTCATTCCAGTCTCTGAACTGCTTCTCGTAGCCGCAGCCCGGGTTCAGCGGATCGCCCGGGAAATCCAGGTAGTAGCCAACATCCGCGTGACGCCACAGGTCGGCAGAGGTGGGTCCGCGCTTGACCACCGCCGCGTGGGCATCGCGCAACACCACGCTCTGCCTGCCCAGCGCGATGTCGACGACCGTCGGCCGGTACGCCTCGCCCGACCCGCACGGCTTGCTCTGCGGATCCAGCGACAGCAGCGGCGCGTACTTCGCCGCCAGCTGCTGCTCGGCCGACTGCGATCCCTGCGCATAGGCCGGCACTGCCGTCAGAACGGCGAGCGCGACCGACGCAAAGCAAGCCGCCGAATCCGGCGTGCTAGTTGCATCGCCATGGTCCGCGTCCGAGCAGGTCCAGAATTAGATCAGGACGCCACGCCGCGGTCAGCGCCGCTGATCGATGACGACGCTCCCTCGGGATCGCCGGAGCGGACATCCTGGCGGCAGAGGTTGAGCGTCTCCGGTGCAAACGGCGTGACCGATCTGTGCGAGGATCGCGCCGATGGCCGCGAAGATCCACCACCTCAACTGCGGGACGTTGTGCCCATACGGCGGCAAGATCGTCAGCGGGGAGGGCGGCTGGACCGGCGCACGAATCGTGTGCCACTGCCTGCTGGTCGAGACCGCTGACGCGCTCGTGCTGATCGACACCGGGATGGGCATCGGCGACCTGCGCAATCCGTACCGTTCTCTCGGCGTCCCGTTCACGGCGGCGTTCCGGCCTGCGAAAGACACATCCGAAACCGCGCTCGAGAACGTGCGCCGGCTCGGCTTCGCGCCCGGAGACGTTCGGCACATCGCCTGCACCCACCTCGACCTCGACCACGCCGGCGGGCTCCCAGACTTCCCTCAGGCCGAAGTCCACACGTTCAAGCCTGAGTACGAGGCCGCGGTTCATCCAAGCCTGCGCGACCGGATGCGTTATCCAAGCGGCCACTTCGCCCACGGCCCGAAGTGGCAGACCCACGAGGTGGACGGCGACTCGTGGTTCGGCTTTCAGAGCATCCGGGTGCTCCCCGGCGTCGACCCCGAGATCCTGATGATCCCGCTGGTCGGCCACACCCGTGGCCACACCGCGATCGCCGTGCGCGACGAAGACCGCTGGCTGCTGCACTGCGGTGACGCCTACTTCAACCACGGCGAGGTCGAGACCCCTCCCCACTGCCCGCCGGGCCTGGCCGTCTTCCAGAAGCTGATGGCGCAAGACGACAAGGTGCGCGCCGCCAACCAGGAACGGCTGCGCGAGCTGGCCCGCACGAAGGGCGACGAGGTTCGCCTGTTCTGCGCGCACGATCCGGTCGAGCTGGAGCGCGAGAGCGCCGGGCCCTGATCGGGCTCGCGCCGATCGCCGCCTCAGGCGACCTGAGACCGCAGATCGCTCGACTCGACCCGCCACGCCGGCGGCCTGTGGGCGTGACCCGCGTGCTCACGAGGGTTTCGCCCAAAGCCACCGCGCGGCCGGATCGAGACGGGCGAATACACACAGGGATTCCCCTGGAGGCGATCCGCTACTACTAGAGACCGGACCAGTCCCGAAACGGAGGTGCCCCATGGACTGGACCCTCGAGGTCGTCGTGCTGCCGGTGAGCGACATCGACCGCTCGATCGCGTTCTACCGCGACCAGGTCGGCTTCCACCTCGATCACGACACTCACAACGAGCACATGCACGTCGTGCAGCTGACCCCGCCCGGCTCGGGCTGCTCGATCGTGTTCGGCGACCTTCCGTCGCAGAACGAGATGCAGCCGGGGTCGATGAAGGGCCTGCAACTCGTCGTCTCCGATGCCAAGGCCGCACGTCAGGAGCTTGCCGACCGCGGCGTCGAGGTCAGCGACCTGATGGTGATGGCGCCGACCGACGGCGGTACGTTCTTCGGCTTCAGCGACCCGGACGGAAACTCGTGGGCGGTGCAGGAGATCCGGGCGCGTGAGCGCAACCCGCTGATCCCGGCCGACCATCAGGACGTGCTCCGTGGATGGGCGGACGGAGCCGCCTGACCAAGGGCGTGCCCTAGGTGAGCGCCGGGAACACGTCCAGCCAAACGCGGCGCCCGCGCGCATCGAAGTAGCCACGCGTGTCCCGGTCGGGAACCCGCTGCGGCAGGCCGCTCAGGGACATCCACAAAGCGGGGTGTACGACGCGCGCGCCTGCCAGTTGCACGGCGACCGCGCGGCCAGTGTGGTGGAACGTCTGATCGGTCGTGCACTTGATCTCGGGCCCCCCGAGAGGGTCGCGCGAGCGCCGGCCGGACGGCAGGATGTAGCGACCGCGCACGATCTCCTCTGAAGCGCCGCCGTGGCGGTCGAGTAACCGCACGAGCGCGTCACCGACGATGTTGCCGGCCTGCGCCGACGTCGACTCGGAGTCGTCGGAGTGGCCGCAGCCGAAGCGATCGCGCGACGACGGGTCGAGGTCGGTCGCCGACGGGATTCCGACGGCGTTGCCCGCGGGGAAGATGTAGCCGAGCATGTCTTCGCCGAGCCCGTCGACGAAGCGAAACGGAGCATGCATGTGCGGCACAAGCCACGGAGGCAGCGAGGCGCTCGGATCGGGCATGTCCTGCGGTCCGAGGAAGCCGCGCAAATACGTGTACGGAAACGCCTCGCCCGGGATCGAGATGAACTCGCCATCACCGATCTGGAACGCCGCTACGTTGGACCGGAGCGATTCGCCCGTCGAGCCGCCATTGGCCGCGACCGGCGAGGCGATCGTGCAGGTCGCGTTGTACGCGGGGCGCTGAGCGAACACGCCCAGGTTCGCGCCGAGGATGAACAGCTCGTTCTGGAGCCTGATGCAGATGCTCGCGCGCGCCCCCCAGATCTGGTTGGTGTGTGAGTTGTGGTACCTGCCGGCCTTCAGCGCCTGGACGATGGGACCGGCCATGTCGGTCCCGAACGCCTTGGTCTCCCCCGTGTACCCGACGGGCACGTGAAGCGCCCCGGTCGCGTCCACCCCGTGCGGAGCTCTGAACAGCGTGCGGCAACCCGCGGAGTGGCTCGCGTCGACGAACTGCTGTGGGGTGCGAGAAATCGCGGATCGGTACACCTCCGGGCTCTCGACCGAGCCCACCGCTCCGGCCATCTCGATCGCGACGCCTCCCAGTCGGCGCTCCAGCGAGCCGCGGAAGAAGTTGATCCAGTCCGACGACACCCAGCGGTTTTGCGCGTCAAGCGTCGGCGTGCCCCCGTTGAAGCCGAGTGTCTCGTCGTGCTGGCTGACGCTGGCGAGCGTGACGATCGTGGCACCCCGCGAGTCGACCGCCTGCAGTACGGGGATGTGCTGGTCGTCGACGAACGGATACGAGGACCAGCACTGGCGGACGTTTGCAGGCTCGAGGACCTCCGTGTAGCGGATCGTCGCCGCGCGCCGTGCGCGGTAGGCCCGCTCGATTGCGCGTGCGCTCTGGTCGACCAGATAGCTGACCCAGTAGTTGTTGACGCCGGAGGTGGTTTGGGAGACACCACCGAGGCCGAGGCTGTCCGGAGCAGACTCGTCGTGAGTGGCAGAGATGAAGATGTTGCTCAACCGGTAGCCGTCGGCACGGACCTTTGCGCGGATCCGCTGCTGGTAGACGTTGAACAGGCCTTCCTGGTCGACGACCTCGACGGCCACCGTTTGGCGTCCGTTTGACACCACCATCGCGCGCGCCCCGACCGGATCGGCGACGTGGTCGTAGAAACGAGGGGTGTTCGCTCCGCCGCCGAGCAGATTGCCGTCCCAGCGGCCGTCGTGGTTGCAATCGATGAACGGATCGCCGAGGTCGAAGTGGCCGTCATGCTGCGCATCGACGTACGGCTCCTCGAACGCGAACGGGCGGGGCCCGTTGTATTGCGACGGGTGCGCGCAGTTGGCGGGATCGCCGCCCCGCACGCGACCAGACGCCGGCGGCGTGAAGTTCGCAACGGCCGCGCCGACACGGAATGGCGCGGCCGTTCCATGGGCGTAGTGGCCGTGGTACCCGCCGGCGGGCGTGAACAGCATCGCCGCCGCGGCGAGCACAGATTTCAGCGCGATCGCCGTCATCCCGCGCTCACCGTATATCGCACCTCTCCGGTGGCACAAGCCAGGCTCTGGGCGCGGTTGGACGTGAACGCCGACGACCTGCCCTGCTCCACGAACGTGCCGGAGATCCGCTTGCCGCGCAGGTGACCCTGGATTCTGAACGTGTGGTCGGAGTTGGCCCTGAGGTTCAGTCGGAAAGACCCGGACCCCCGTACCCGTAGTGCGCCGAGCGCACCTTTCCCGAAGTCGTTGCCCCATAGGCCGTTCCAGCGCGTTCCATTCGCGAACGTCGCCGGTCCAGCGCATTGCAGCCGGTCCTTGTAAGTGATCGCGAGCACCTGG
Organism: uncultured Solirubrobacterales bacterium; assembly: GCA_963725925.1. Taxonomy (GTDB): domain Bacteria; phylum Actinomycetota; class Thermoleophilia; order Solirubrobacterales; family Solirubrobacteraceae; genus Palsa-465. The sequence continues at coordinate 21,759 of CAVSAY010000012.1, read as the reverse complement.
TCCTCGACCGGCGCCAGCGTGATCTTGATCGGGAGCCGTTGCGACGTGCGGCCGCGGAACGTCTCGGGCCGGACGGCGGTCACGGTGGCCGAGATCGGACCGGCGACCGTCGGAGGATTCGCCGCCGTCGTCCAGCCGTTGAGCAGCCAGGCACACAGCAGGTAGGAGCCGAAGCCGGGGACCGAAACGTGGCTGTTGGTCGAGCTCACGACGCCGGCGGGCTCCTGCGTGCCGGTGATCTGTTCGTTGAGAGCCTGCGCCGCCGCCATCGGCTCGCCGACCGGGTTGCCGGCGCATCCGCTGCCCTTCGTCTTGCGCACCAGGTCGGCGACCGCGGTCAGCGGGACGCCCCAGTCGACGTTCGCGCTCAGCGTCACCGGGAACGCCTGTCCCCCGTCGATCCGGCCGGGCGCGCGGAGCTGTATCGAAGCCTGGACTGACTGGACGGCGATCGTCTCCGACGTAGCTTCGAGGAGATCCGTCGGGTCCTGCGGATCGATCAGCCAGGCGCACACCAGATATCGGCCGGCATCGAGGACCTGCTGGGACAGCACCGGGTCGGAGTACGGACCCGGATCGGGTGGGCTGCCGCTGTCGTTGGCGACGACGCCGGTGTCGAGATCCGGGGAGGACGCGCACGCGCCTCCCGCGGGCTTGTACGTCGCGTCGATGACCGCGTCGGGGTCGTACGCAAGGCCGGTCGCGTCGACGTCGAACGGGCGACCTTCGACCGCGCCGGCCACCGGCACGAGCGCCACGGAATCGCTCGCGGTCACGGTGAACGTCGCGGATGCGGACGCGAACACGACCGTCTCGTCGTTGGGATCGGTGATCCACCCGCACAGCATGTAGCCCCCGATCGCAAGCGTCTGCGGATCGCCGGCGACCGGACCGAACTGGCCCACGCCCGAGGCCCGTGCCGTCCGGCGACAGCGGGGTGCCGGTGTCGAGCGTCGGATCGGACGCGCAGCCACCGGTGTCCGCCTGCCTGTAGTCGACGTGCAGCACGGCGCCGCCGGCGTTGGAGGTGTCGCCACTGGCGACGATCTGCGGCGCCACCGCGTCGCTCGGCTGCGCGGGCGTGGCCGAGAGCGACAGCGAGTCAGCGGCAGCCCGTCCGGCGCCCGCCGACCCCAGCGCGATACCCGCAGCCACCAGTGCCCCTACAAGTCGCAGTCCACGGGAATTCATCTCCGCCCGCGGGGCAAAGTACCACGGGCGCCAAGCGGACGATCTAGCGTGGCAACGGGCGAAGCTCGACCGGGAGGCCGTCGCTCGGGAACGGGCCCGTGCCGTAATCGAGAACTGGCTCGTAACCGGCGGGAATCCGCCAGTAGTTGCGCAGCAGCAACTGGTGCATGATCGCCTTGACCTCCATCGAGCCGAAGTGCATGCCGATGCACTTGTGGACCCCGCCGCCGAACGGCGTCCAGGCGTACTTGTGCAGGGCGTCTTCGCGGCGCGACTCGTTGAATCGCTCCGGGTCAAACGTGTCCGGATTGCGCCACCACGGCTCCATCCTCTGCGTCGAGTAGATGCCGAGCATCAGCTTGCTGCCGGCCGGGATGTAATAGCCGTCGATCTCGGTGTCCTTGATCGCCTGGCGGGCGAGCGTGCCCACCGGCGCGTTGAGTCGCACCGTCTCCTTGAACACGAGCTCCATCGACGGCAGCGCGTCGAGGTCGTCGTAGCTGATGGCGTCCTTTCCGAGCGCTTGGGACTCCGCGCGGAGACGGTCCTGCCACTCGGGATGCCTGGCCAGGTAGTAGCCCATCATCGCGACCGTGATCGTGCTCGTGTCGTGTGCCGCCATCATCGTGAAGATCATGTGGTTGACGACGTCCTCGTCGCTGAAGCGTTCCCCGTCCTCGTCCTGCGCCCGGCACAGCACGCTGAACAGGTCGTCGGTCTCGCTCGCGCGCTTGACCGGCAACTGGCTGAGGAAGTAGCGCTCGAGCAGGTGACGGCTCTCGAGGCCGCGGTGCCACTTGCCGCCCGGCACGTCCGCGCGGATGATCGCCTGGCCGCCGAGGACGGTGTTGATGAAAGCGGCGTTGAGGCGATCGGCCTCGGCGCTCGGCTGCCCGCCGACGAACACCTCGGTGGCGACGTCGAGCGTCAACTGCTTGGCGGCGCTGTAGAGCTGGAACCCGCTGCCGGGCTGCCAGCCGGCGATGCCGCGGGCGATCGCCGGGTTCATCCGGTCCACGTATCCGACCAGTCGCTCGTGCTTGAACGCCTGCTGCATGATCCGCCGGTGGTGGCGGTGCTCCTCGAAGTCCATCAGCATCACGCCGCGGTCGAAGAACGCGCCGATCAGCGGATCCCATCCCAGCTTGTTGGAGAACGCGCGGTCGCGGTTGGTCAGCACCGTCTCCAGCCCGCTCGGGCCGAGCACCTGCACCCAGCTGCCGCCGACCGCGTTCAGCCAGAACACGGTCCCCAGCCGCTGGTGGTAATCCCGCGCGTGACGCAGTCCGGCGTGGAGGAACTCGAGCGTGTGCCCAACCACCGGCATCCCGGGATCGCCCATCACCGGCTTGAGCCCGCTGCCCGGCGGAGGGATCGCAAGCGGCCGCACACCGGGAGTCGGGATGCGCTCGACCACCGACGCGGCGGCGCCCCGCGCCCTCAGCTTGACCGGTGTGCCCATCGCCCTATCCTCGCTCAGTCTCGGGCGCGTCGCCACTCGGCGACGATCCGCTCGACGTTGAACGGCGTGAGGTTGAAGTCAGGGCCGCGGATCCCGAGGCGGATCGCATCGCGGATCTTCTCGTTGATCGCCTCGATCCGATCCCGCACCTCCGCTTCGGTGCGCGCCTGGCTCACTCCTGCCAGGACCTCGTGGGCCTCCTTGCGAAGCGCCAGCGACGGCGGCAGGTAGGACAGCTGCTCGTCGCGGAGCTTGCGCTTGACCCACCACATCTCGTCGTATGGCTTGTCGAGATCTGCGAGCGGCGCCCCATGTCCGGGGAGGTCGTCGAACTCGCCGCGCTCGGCAGCCTGCCGAACCTGGCGGTCGATCCAGCTCTCGAACCTGATGCCGGCCGGCTTTCGCTGGGTCATCGTCTCCATTGTGCCTGGCGCAAACCACCTATCTGAACAGCGATCGGTTGTCATCCCATCAGGGTGATGCGCTTAGCGCGGGATGTGGCTTGCTCTAAGCACGTCCAACGACGGAGACAGTCGATGAGATGGGGAGCAGCGATCGGAGCCTCGCTGAGCGCCGCGTGCCTGGCGGCGCTGGGGCTCGCGTCGTCCGCGATCGCCGACCGAGAGTTCACGCCGCGGTTCAGCGCGAACGCCGGCGGCGACATCGCGATCGTGGGCAACGCGCTCGAGACATGCCAGGCCGCGGCCGCCGATTGCGCCAACGCGCGCAAGGGTGACGGCGGCTCGCTGAACAACAACGGCTTCGTCATGGAGCGCGTCGACGTCGACCGCACGATGCTCGACTCGTCTTCTGCGCGGCTGAGCCTCCCGGCCGGTGCGCGCGTGCTGTTCGCCGGCCTGTACTACGGCGCACGCACGACCGCGGGAACGAAGGGAAAAGCGGCGCCGGAGTCTTCGCCGGCGGGCCTTCGAACGGTCGACCTCAAGTCCCCCGGAGCCGGCGGCTTCGAGCGGTTGACCGCAGCCGTGGACCAGAGCAGCGAGGTCACGGGCGCGTTCGGAGCGTTTGCGGACGTGACCGGCCAGGTCAGGCGTTCGGGTCCGGGCGTCTACACCGTGGCGAATGTCCAGGCCGCCACCGGCGAGGACCGCTACGCCGGCTGGGCCCTGGTGGTCGCCTACGAGGCGTTCGGCGATCCGCCCCGCAACCTGACCGTGTTCGACGGCTTGCAGTCCGTCACCCAGAGCAAGCCTGCGCTGGCGATCCCAGTGAGCGGATTCCAAACCCCGCTGAGCGGTCCGGTCCGCACGAAGCTTGGGTTCGTCGCCTACGAGGGCGACCGGGGGCTGAGCGGTGACAGCGCGACGCTCGACGGCAAGTCGCTCAGCGATGCCGTCAATCCCGCCAACAACCTCTTCAACAGCACGATCTCGGTCGACGGCCGGAACTTCACCGACAAGACGCCTGACTACGTCAACCAGCTCGGGTTCGACGCCAAGCTGATCCGCATCGACGGGTTCCTCGCGAACGGCGCGACCAGCGCCAAGATCGCGCTGCGCACGAGCAGCGACCAGTACCTCCCACACGTGATCACGTTCGCGACGGATTTGTACGCACCTGTCATACGCGCGACCAAGACCGTCGCGAACCTCACGCATCCCGACGGCCCGACGCGTGGCGGCGACACGCTTCGTTACACGGTCACCTACACCAACGAAGGCCTCGAGGCGGCAACAAACTTCGTCGCGGTCGACCACCTGCCGTCCAACGCGACCTATCTGGCGGGAACGCTGCGGATCTCGGGCGCTCCTGGGAGCCAGGCCACTCCGAGCGACCCCGCAGGCGACGACCTTGGTGAGTACGACGCGTCGCAGCACGCCGTTCGCTTCTCCCTGGGCAACGGCGCGACACCAAGCCACGGCGGCGACATCGCGATCGGCGGGGCACCAGGCGACCGGGCGCAGATCAGCTTCGACGTGCGCGTCAACCCCAGCGACGCCGGCGACAGCGAGATCAAGAACGTGGCCCTGGCCACATTCGTCGCGCCGACGCTGAACAAGGAGCTGAGCGCCATCTCGTCGGAGACGATCACCAGCGTCAGTGCGCAGCCAAGGAACGCCGAACCTGCCGATCTGGCGCTCGCACAGAGTGAGACGGTGGCCCCGTCCGCATTCGGCGACGACGTGGTCGACGACCACGTCGCGATCGAGAACCACGGGCCGGCGGATGCGACCGACGTGGTGTTTCACGACACGGTGCCGGCGGGCGCAACGATCGAGTCCGCCACGATCGATCAAGGATCGTGCTCGGTCACCGCCACCGAGGTCACATGCACGGTCCCCCGCCTCGACAGCGGCGGCACGGTCGAGGCGAACATCGTGATCGTCGAACCGCCGGGTGATGCGATGACCGGCTCGACTGACGAGGCCAGTGTGATCGCATCTCAATTCGACCCAACCCCGGCCAATGCCAGCAACGACGCCACTGCCACCATGCCGGCGCCGACCGCACCCATGGCGGACCTCGCGGTCGAGGACCACGAGAGCTCGCAGACGGTGCCGCTGGGCGGCGACATCACCGACACGATCACCGTCGTCAACCACGGCCCTGGCACCGCGACCGCGGTGGACCTCACCGACGGTCTGTCGGCTGCCGCCGAGCTGATCGCCGTCAAGCCGGGAGGCGCGAGCTGCAGCTCCGAGACGCCGCTGCACTGCACATTTCCCAGTCTCGCTCCGGGCGAGAGCTTTTCCGTCGATCTGGTGTTCCGTGAGCTCCGGCCGGGGCGGGTGATCGACGCCGCCAGTGTCAGTGCCGACGACGCCGAACCCAACTACGCCAACGACTTCGCCAAAGCGACCGCAACGGTCAGGCGTCGCTCGACGGCGGCCAAGGTCCGCATCGTGCCTGTGCAGCCTCTTGTCGCAGCTGGACAGTCGGTCGGCTTTGTGGTCACGGTTGGGGTGACCAGGCGCACACCCGGTGTCCTGCCCAAAGTCTGCGTGTCGCTGCCCAGGCAACTCAAGCTGCGGGCGGCGCCAGGTGCCATGACGACGGGGTCGCGGCTGTGCTGGGAGGTCGGCGCTCTGGTCAGCGGGCGGCCCCGGACGTTCCGATTCTCCGCGCGCCTCGGCTCGGCGATCCCCGCAGGCGCGTCGGTCGCAGTCCCCGCCCACCTGACGGGCGCGAACTTTGCCGCCACGCGCGCCAGGGCTGTGGTCCTGGTGCCGCGCGCGCCGACCGCCTGCGCTTCTCGAGCGCGGTCAGCCCCGCTGGCGAGAATCGCGTGCTGATCTAGCGAGTCATGGACCATCCGGGATGACATCGGAGGTCAAGGCATCGGCCGAAAGCTCGACGCGCCCGCCGCCGGCGGCCTTGGCGCGATAGCCGGCTGCGTCCGCGCTGGCGATGAGCGCTTCGGGATCCCCGTGCCCGAGTCCGATCCCGACGCTCGCAGAGAGCTCGTGCTCGGCGTTGCCGGCTGCGAGTGGCTGCCGGATCGCCGCTTCCACGCGCCGGGCGATCGCGAGCGCCGAGATCCGGTCGACGTGCTCGCACACGACGACGAATTCGTCGCCCCCGAAGCGGGCTACCGTGTCGCCCGGCCGTACGGCCATTCGCAGCCGGCGGCCGATCTCCACCAGCGCGTCGTCGCCCGCCGCGTGGCCGTAGGTGTCGTTGACCCGCTTGAAGTTGTCGAGATCGATGAACAGCACGGCGGTCGCGCCTCCGTCTCGTCGTGACCGCGCCAGCGCGAGCTCGAGGTGGTCGCGAAGCAGCGTTCGGTTCGCGAGCCCGGTAAGCGGATCGTGAAGCGCCTCTTCACGCATTCGCTCGGTCTCGCGCAGCCGCGCCATCGCACCGGCGAGCGTGTTGGCGACGGCGCGCATGAAGCTGATCTCATCGTCGGACAGCTCCCGCTCGGTCGTGACGAACAGCTCGCCCCGCGGGCCGATCGGCACCCGCGCCCCTGTGCTCGACAGATCTCCGGATGACGCGATCACCGAGCCGGACACTCGCACTTCGGCACCGGCCACCGGCAGCGTCGTGCGCATCAGCTCAACCGCCTCGGCGCCGAGATCAGCGGCGTCTGCTCCCGCCAGCGCGCGCTCGCCCATCGCCGCCACGGCACGAAGCCGCACCTCGGCGGCGTGCCGGTCCGAGACGTCGCGACCGACCGCGAGCAGCAGCGGCCCACCGCTGGTCTCGACGATCCCCCAGCTCATCTCGCCGACGAACTCCGAGCCGTCGCGGCGCAGGCCCAGGACCGCCGTGGAGAACCGCATCGGATGCTCGGTCGCGAAGTACAGCTGCATGTTGCGCGTGTAACGGTCGCGCACCCGCTCGGGCCAGAGCGTCTGCACCTGCTTCCCGACGAGCTCGGACGCCGCGTATCCGAACAGCTCTTCTGCAAGCGCGTTGACGTACACGATGCGGCCGTCGCGCGCCGACGCCACGACGGCATCGGGCAGGCCCTCGAGGATCGCGGCCGGAGCGAGCAGCAGCTCATCGACAGCCCGATCATCGCGAGCTCGCCCTGTCGATCCCTCGTGTTCCTTGGCGTCCATGACCGAGGACCCATTCCTGAGAGTACTCCCGTGATACCCCGAAACTCGGTGGTTTGGACACATTGGCGACGCGGCAGCTGTGCGCTCCGTGTGCCGTCCTTAGCCGGGTCTTAGCGGCACACCAACCTGCCGGCGGTACCTTCGCTCGATGGGCAGGCTCGCCTTGGCGATCCTCGCGGCGGTGGCGCTCGCCGGCTGTGGCGCCTCGGGCACATCGACGACCGCCACTCCGGCGACCGCCGGCTCGCGCACGACACCGTCGCAGGGCTCCGGAGGCAACCCCAGCGTCGTCGACGGCTCGTTCTACTCGGATGCCGTCGACGGGACGCTGCACTACTCGATTGCGTTACCGCCCGGCTATGACACCAGCGGTGAGCGATACCCGGTCATCTATGTGCTCCATGGGCTGCCGGCGGACGACCAGGCCTACAAAGGGATCACGGGCTACGCCGACAGCCTCGCGTCCACCGGGCACCCCGCAATCGTCGTCGGAGCTCAAGGCGCGCGGCCGGGCGACACCGATCCCGAGTGGCACAACTGGGGACCCGGACGCGATTGGGAGACGGCAACCGAATCCGAGCTCGTGACCTTGATCGACGATCACTACCGCACGATCCCGGAGCGGTCCGCACGCGGGATCATCGGCATCTCGGCCGGGGGTTATGGCGCGACGCTGATCGCCATCCACCACCCGGAGACCTACCAGGTGATCGAATCTTGGAGCGGGTATTTCGTGCTCACCGACCCAGCCGGCAAGCCCAAGGACCTCGGCTCGGCCGAGGCAAACGCCGACGCCAGCGCGCACGCGCACGTGGATCATCTGCAAGACGAATTTCGCCCGTACGGAAAGACGTTCTTCGGGTTCTACATCGGCGCACAGGATCCGTACAACGGCTTCGTCGACGACAACGAGGCGCTCGATCAGGAGCTCACCGCCGCGGGCATCCCGCACGTCTTCGAGATCTACCAGGGCGCCCACGACGGCACGTTCTGGCGCGAGCACCAGGACGAGTGGCTCGCTGCGGCGGTTCAGCGCCTCGATCCGCCGGAGCGCAGCGGTTCCTGACGGCGGTCTGGTCAGACCCGGTAGCGCTCGGTCAGCCCAGCAAGCTTGGCGGCGAGCTCGTTGAGGCTCTCAGCCGCCTGTTGTGACTGCCGGGCCCCGTCGAGGAACTGCGAGGTACCGGCTTCCATGTTGCCCATCGCCAGCGCGATCTCGTCCATCCCAAGGCTCTGCTGGCGTGCGAGCTCGGCGATCTCCTCCGCGGTCCGCGATGCGCCACGGATCGTGTCGGTGAGGCTGAGGATGCCGTCGCCCGCGTCCTGGGCAAGCGCGAGCCCCTTCTCGACCACGTGCGTGCCGTGATGGCTCGCCGCCACCGCGGCGTCGGTGGCGTCCCTGACGTCGTTGAGGATCGTCTCGACCTGGGAGACGGCGTCCTTGGACTGATCCGCCAGCCCGCGGACGTGCTCGGCGACGACGGCGAAGCCTCTGCCGTGCTCGCCCGCTCGGGCCGCTTCGATGCTGGCGTTGAGCGCGAGCAGCTTCGAGCGGTCGGCAAGGTCGTTGACGGTGTTCGTGATGGCGCCGATCTGCCGGGTTCGCTCCGACAGCGTGCCGATGTCCTGAGCCATCCCGTCCACGCGCGCGCGGATCTCCTCCATCGCGATCGAGATCGCCGCGACGGCCTCGGTCCCGTCGGTGCTCACCTGGACCGACTCTCCGGCCTGGCGCGCGACGTCGCGCGCTCGCGCCGCCATTGCATCGGCGGCCGCGCGAAGCTCGTTGACGGTCGCGGAGGTCTGGCCGATGGCGGCGGACTGCTGTCCGGCGCTTTCGCTGTGGCGGCTCACAGAGGCGAGGATCTCCTCTGTGGATGCGCTGATCTCCTGGACCCCGGCCTGGATCTCACCCGAGATCTCGGCGAGGCCGCCGACCATCGTGTTCAAGCTGTCCGTGAGGCCGCGAAGATCGGCGTCGCCGTTGGTGTTCACAGTCGCCGTGAGGTCGCCGTCGGCGACCGCCGCGGCGAACCGCGAGTAGTTGAGCACCGCCACCTGCAGCGCCTCGCGCGAGGCGCGCTCCACGGCGGCAGAGCTCTCGAGCTGATGATTTCGGTTCTCGTTGATCGCCTTGAGGCGGCGCAGCGCCAGCACGAAGCGTGCTCCGGCCGCGACCAGCGTGGCGGTCGCAAGCCCGATCGCGACCTGGCTGACGTGGTCGAGCGAGCCGAGGAAGAGGATCACCAGCGCGAGCACGGATGCGACCGTCGGCACCGTGAATCCCGACGACTTGTACTCCTGCACCGGGACGCCCGGGTCGGGCGCAAGCCAGACGGCGCACGTGATCAGAAGCAGCGAGGTCGGCCACGCCATCGCGTCCAAGAACCAGCCGACGTCGGTGACGATGATGCCGCCGAACAGCGCCGAGATGTCGCCGGCTGCGTTGACGAGCCCGGCGGCCGCGAGCAGGTACCACCGGGTGCGCCGACCGGGAGGCAGAAGCTTGAGTCCCAGGACGGTCAGGCCGAACAGCAGCAGGTCGCCGACCGGGTACACGAGGTTGACGGCGACGGCCTCGTTGCCGCCGCCTGCCGCTGACGCGATCCCGTTGAAGGCAAACGCGACTAGCGCCGCCGCCGTGACCAGCGCGGCCACAACCCCGTCGAGGTAGTTGGCGGCCGTGAGCTTGCGCACGTCGCGCTGCATGAGCAGCATCACGCCGACGTAGGCGAGCGGGAAGAACAGCGCCCACAGGTAGTTGGCGAGCGAGATCGTCGCGGGGATGGCGCCGCCGAGGCTCGCGTGCGTCTCGGCGAAGTCGCCGAGCGCCCAGGCGACGCACCCGAGCCCGAGCCACAGCGCGTACTTGCGGTCGCGGCGGCTCACGTACGCGCGGACGAGAACCAGCACGCTGCAAACCAGTTCGAACACGGCCACGCCCCAACCGTCAAGCCAGGTAGGCGCCGCGCCGTCCTGGCCCCGGATGATCAGCGAGATCGCGTAGACGACCAGCGTGGCGATCAGGACGCCGTGGAGCGCGCGGATGCCGCGGTACGGACGGGTGTTCGCCGTGTCGGGCGCGGCACGCTCTGGCGTCCGGCGCGAGGTGCCGGTCGAGCCAAGCTGTTTGGTGGTGGTGTCCGCGACTGCCATCCGATGCCCCGCCTTGCCGAGCGGGTCCTAACCCCGTTAATCGGAGGGCTTACGGCAATCTGTAGCGCGTCGCGCGTCAGATCACGGCGCCAACGCTCGGCTCGTCGCCGTGATCGTCAACGTCTGATCGCACGTGTTGGTCAGCGAACAGCCGGCGTGGCCATTGGGTACCACGAGCTTTGCCGTTGCGAGGACCCGGTATGCGTGACCCAGGAACGCGGCGCGGTTTCGGCGCATCCTCAGGGGATTGCTGGTGACCGGACCGCCCGTGAAGGTCGAGCCGCTGATCGTGTGCCAGGTGTGCCCGTCCTGACCGAGCACCTGGTCAGACACGGTCATCGTCTTCACGCCGACTCCGCCCACGCAGCTGACGCCGCCGCCGTAGTCCTGCGTCCATCCGCTGCGAGTGCGAGTGGAACGTCGGGCCGTACGCGGTCAGCGAACACGGATAACCGTTGGCCTGCACGGTCAACGGCGGAAAGCCAAACCCACCGGGCCACCAGCCGTTGTAGCCGGAGTTCCACTTCGGCGCGGGCGGCGGCGCCGCAGCCGCGACGGCCACACCCACGGCCAGCACCGCGGCGATGAGCACAAGCATCCTACGAGCCATCGTTTGCTCCTCTCCCCCGACGACGTCCTGCCTGCCAACCGCTTAAACGAGTCCCATGCGAATCGGTGTCGCAAAAGAAGATGTCCATCTCGGAGAACTCGTTCGTCGTAGGGGTGTGATCGCCAAAACAACCACCGAGGAGGACGCGATGCATCCCACGATCATCAAGGCCCTGGCAGACGAGCGGATCGCAGACTGGACGTCGACCAGGCCGCGAGCCAGGCGCGACCGGCGCCTGCGGCGGCGGCCCTGGCTCGTCTGGGCCACCCGCTAACTCTTTGTCCGCACCGTCACGAGAGCGAGGATCAAGATGAAGTACATGATGTTTGTCTGTGTCGAAGAGGACACCGAGCTCACGCCCGAGGAGTCTCGGGAGATCGGCCCCGCCACCGAGGCTTGGGTGGCGGAGATGGACGGCCGCGGCGTGCGCCTCCAGGGCAACCAGCTCGCGCCCATCACGGACGCGACGACGGTTCGCGTCCGCGGCGGCGAGGTCGTGATCGCCGACGGCCCGTTCACGGAGGCCAAGGAGCAGATCGGCGGCTACGACATCCTCGAGTGCGCCGACCTCGACGAGGCCATCGAGGTCGCCTCCAAGCACCCGGTCGCCCGCTACGGCATGCTCGAAGTGCGACCGTTCGTGGAGTGGTAACGCAGGACGCAAGCAGCGCCGTCGCGGAGGCCTTCACCGAGGAGTGGGGCCGGATCGTCGCGACCCTGATCGCGCGCACAGGCGACTGGGACCTCGCCGAAGACTGCGCGCAGCAGGCGTTCGCCGAGGCGGTCCGGCGATGGCCCCGCGACGGCGTGCCGCGTCAGCCCGGCGCGTGGCTGACGACGGTCGCGCGCAACCGTGCGGTCGACCGCCTGCGCCACGAGCGGATGACGGAAAAGCGCCTGCGAGCCGCCACCGACCTGATGAGCGCCACCCAGCCACCCGACGAACCGGATCCGACCTTACGCGAGGAGGACGAGAGCGGGATCGCCGATGACCGCCTGCGCCTGATGTTCACCTGCTGTCATCCCGCCCTTCCGCTCGAGGGTCGCGTCGCGCTGACGCTGCGCACGCTCGCGGGCCTGACCACGGCCGAGATCGCCCGCGCGTTTTTCGTGCCGGAGGCGACGATGGCCAAGCGGCTCGTTCGCGCCAAGGGCAAGATCGCGCACGCGCGGATCCCGTACCGCGTGCCGCCCGCGCACCTGCTTCCGGAGCGCACAGGCGGTGTCCTCGCCGTCCTCTACCTGCTGTTCAACGAGGGGTACAAGGCATCGGCGGGGCCAGATCTGGTTCGCACCGACCTCTGCCGCGAGGCGATCCGCCTCGCGCGCGTCCTCGATGCGCTGATGCCCGACGAGCCCGAAGCCGCCGGGCTGCTGGCGCTGATGCTGTTCCAGCACTCGCGGCGTCTGGCGCGCGTCGACGAACACGGCGAGCTCGTCACGCTGGAGGAGCAGGATCGCTCGCGCTGGGACCGCGGCGAGATCGACGAGGCGGCAGCGCTCCTGGATCGAGCGCTTGCGAGACAGAGCGCCGGGCCCTACCAGCTCCAGGCCGCGATCGCCGCGTGCCACGCCCAATCGCCGCGTCCCGATGCCACCGACTGGGCGCGGATCGCGACCTTGTACGAGCGGCTGTTCGCAGTCATGCCCCAGCCGATCGTTGCGCTCAATCACGCGATCGCCGTCGCGATGGCCCAGGGTCCGGATCAGGGCCTCGTGCTGGTCGACGAGCTCGACGCCTCGGGAGCGCTCAGCGGCTACCACCTGTTACATGCGACGCGCGCGGATCTGTTGCGCCGGCTCGGCCGCGTAGCCGAGGCGCGAGCGGCGTACCTGCAGGCGCTCGAGCTCACTGCATCCGACGCAGAGCGGCGGTTCCTGGCTCGGCGCCTGGAAGAGACAGCGCCGTTGTAGCTTGTGCGCATGGCCCGGCGGTGGGATGACGACGAGCGCGGCCACGGTGTCGCGGACGCGCGTCAGCTCGTGACCGGCGCACGCGAGCTCGTCGTCGCGTTCGACGCGCCTAACTGGGTCGCCGAGGACCCCGAGCTTCACCTCAAGCCGCACGTCGATGCATGGCTGCACGCCGACGGACGACTCGGGTTGACACGCGCGTACACCGACGATCGCGGCGCCTTCATCCTGGATCTGAGCTGGCTCGGAGGGCCGGCTGGACCGGGGGAAGTCCGCGCCGCCGTTTATGCGTTGGTCGGCCAGTTTGCCGAGAGCGCAACGTATGTCCGCCAGCGCCGCGACGAGAACGACAGGCCCGTCCCGAAACTACGCTTCGAGGTTGGCACCGGCGAGCTCGACGGCGCGTTTGCCTCCCACGGTCACACGGTCCTGATCACCGTCACGTAGTCCGGCTCACCCCGCCGCGGCGGGGTAGAGCAACTGGCTCAGTGAGACCACGGCACCGGCCGGGTCGGCGATCACCGTGTTCACGAAGCCGGGGATCTCGTGTGGCGCCACGACCACGGTGCCGCCAAGCTGGGTCGCACGCGCGGCGGCCGACTCGGCGTCGTCGATCCAGAAGTCGACGTTCCACGCCGAGTCGCCGTCTCCCGCCGTCAGCACCGCGACGACGTCACGCGGCACGGGCTGCTCAGGCTCTCCCCCTACATAGCCGGGCAGGCGAAAGAGCTCGACGCCCGGAGCGAAGGACTCGGACTCCCAGCCGAACACGTCACCGTAGAACGCCTTCGCGGCGGCGACGTCGCCGGTGTTGAGCCTGCTCATCGCCCACGCCGACGGCTCGTTGAGGATCTGGGCGCCCTGTCGGTCACCCGCCTCCCAGACGCAGAACACGGCTCCGCCCGGATCGGACAGCACGGCCATCCTCCCGGCTGGGGGCGCGTCGAACGGCTCGACGGCGACGGTCGCACCCGCCGCCCGCGCGCGGTCGACAGTCGCATCCGCGCTCTGCACCGCCACGTGCGTCGTCCACGCCGGGATCGCCGGCGCTCCCGTCGGCACCGAGCTGATCCCCGCCACATCGCGGCCGCGGATCCGCGCCACGTGGTACTCGCCCGGTGGATCTCCCGGCATCGGCCCGGGACCGGCGAACTCCCAACCGAGCAGCGCGCCATAGAACTCGAGCGCCGCCGGAAGATCGGGCTGTGCCGTGTCCACCCAACAGGGAACCCCGGGCGGATAGTGATCGCGGTTGCTCATTGCCGCTCCTCTCGTCTCGATCGCAGCCGTACATCAGAACATCCGACTTCTTAGTCGGTAATTCCAACTATAAAGTTGTCATCTCCGATCTGTCAACTACAATCCTCGACATGGCCACGAAGCGCAGCTACGGAGACCCCTGCGGAGTCGCGAGGGCCCTGGACCTGGTCGGCGAGCGCTGGGCGCTGCTGGTGGTCCGGGAGCTTCTGCTCGGACCCAAGCGCTTCACCGACCTGCGCGCCGGCCTGCCCCACCTCAGCGCCGACGTCCTCTCACAACGGGTTCGGGAGCTCGAGCAGGCGGGCGTCGTGCGCCGCTCGAAGCTGCCGCCGCCGGCCGGGTCTCGCGTCTACGAGCTCACCGCTTGGGGCAAGGAGCTCGAGCCCGTGGTGATCTCGCTTGGCCGCTGGGGCAGTCGCGCGCCGTTTCCAGACACCGACATGCCGCTTGGCGCCGACGCGCTGATGATCGCGCTCAAGACGGTGTTCGACCGATCTCTGGCCGACGGCCCCGACTCGGAGGTCGAGATCGTGCTCGGCGAGGACCGCTTCCGCGCGCGTCTTACGGGCGGCAAGCTCGACATCACTCGAGGCGCCGGCGAGCGCCCCGACGCGAACATCGCAACTGATCCCGCGACTCTCGCAGCGGTGCTGTGGCACGGGCGCCCGATGAACGACGCCGCGATCGAGATCCAGGGGGACCGGCACGTCGCCGAGCGATTCCTGAGGCTGTTCCCCGCGCCGGAGCCGGCGACCGGGTGAGCTGAGCCCCGCTATCTGTCCCAGCCGAGACGGTGGGCGACGCCTGCGGCCTCGGTGCGACTGCGCACATCGAGCTTCATCAGGATCCGGGAGACGTGGACGCTCGCGGTCTTTTCGGCCATGAACAGCTCGGCGCCGATCTCGCGGTTGGTCGCCCCTCGGGCGATCAGCTCGAGTACCTGGCGCTCGCGTGGCGTCAGTCCGAACGGGTCCTCAACCTGGCTGTCGGCAGGCCCGTCGGCTTCCTGATCGCGTGACCCAGCCGGCTGGAGCCGGGCGCGGACGATCAGCCCGTCCAGCTCATCGCGCAGCCACGTCGCGCCGATGCGCAGAGCGATCGCACGCGCATCGGCGGCGGCCGCCGCGGCGGTGGCCCGATCGCCGGCGGAGGCGTGGGCCTGCGCCTCGAGAAAGCGCGTGACTGCGGCCCGGTACGGCCGCTCGAGCTCGGTCCAGGCCTGCGCCGCCAGCGCGTAGGCCCCCGGGTCCGCCATGCCGCGCGCCCG
This sequence comes from uncultured Solirubrobacterales bacterium, assembly GCA_963725925.1. GTDB lineage: Bacteria > Actinomycetota > Thermoleophilia > Solirubrobacterales > Solirubrobacteraceae > Palsa-465. Next base: position 6,370 of record CAVSAY010000012.1, on the reverse strand, counting down.
CGAGCGCTCGGCGTCGGCGGTCGCAAGCCACGCGACCTCGAGCGGCCCGCCCGTTTCGGCCGCGGCCTGTGCACGCGCAAGATGCGTGTCCGCGGCGGCGAGTGCGATCCGCTCGTCCTCGGGCTCGCCGAGATCCCGTGCGCGTTGGGCGGCATCCGCTTCGACCATGGTCCCGGTCGCGCTCACCCGCGCCAAACGCGCGGCGTCCTCGGTGCGCGTCTCGATGCGGTCAAGCGCGGCCTGCAGCGCTGCGCGCGCGGCCGACAGATCACCCTCCCGGCGCTCCAGCTCCGCAAGCAGGGCACCGAGGACGCCGGTGAACTGCGGCTCGTCCATCGCGGCACTCATCTCGGCGGCCTCGTCGAGCCATTCGCGCGCGCTCGCGTGGTCGCCCAGCCCGAGTGCCAACTCCGCGCGGCGCAGGTCGAGATTGACGAGCGTGTTGCCGACCTGGCGCCCCCTGATCGAGCGCAGGATCGTGCTCGCGAGCTCCCACTCGCCCGCTTCGATCGCGAGCTCGGCGCGCAGGATCACCAGCCATACGCGGTTCGTGCGCTCCTCGCGCGCCAGCCCCTCTTCGACAACCGCGCGCGCCTCAGGTAGCCGACCTGCGAGATGCAACGCGTCGGCGAGGTTGACGTACGCGGAGACCTGCTGCCACGGGAGCGCGTGCTTCTCCGACAGCGCTACGGCGTCACGCAGAATCGCGGCGCCCCCGTCGACGTCGCCGAGGGCCATCATTGACGTGCCGAGCGCGTTGAGCGCGCGGCCCCGCAAGCTCGGATCTTCGAGCGCGTCGGCGGCCGCCATCGTCTCGCGCGCCACCTCGTTTGACTCGCGCAGCTTGCCCCGCAGCAGCAGGCTCTTCGCTCGTGACACGAGCAGCGTGGTTCGCTCGAACGAAACCTCATCGGCCGGGAGCAGCGACAGGGCGTGTTCGATCGTCGCCAGCGCCTCATCGGCACGGCCGAGATGCCACTGGGCCTCGCGCAATGTGTCGAGCAGCCGGGCCGCTCGGCGCGGCTCGGCTTGCTCGTCGACCAGAGCCAGGGCCGCCTGGATCAGCGCTGCCTGGCGCTGAGCGTCACCCTCGAAGCCGTGATCGCGGGCGGCGCGGCCGAGGATCGTCGCGCGGTCAGCGCCGGCCAGCACCTCGGCATCTGGCACGCGATCGAACAGCCCGATCACGCGTTCGAGCAGTACTGCCGCTTGGCCGTAGGCGTGTACGCGCTCCGCGGCGTCCGCAGCCCGCACCGAGGCGCGAAGCGCCGCGGGTGCGTCCCCGGCAGACGCATAGTGATGCGCGATCGCGGCCGTGATGTAGACGCCCATCCCGTCGCGCTGCGCGCGCGCCTCGAGTGCCCGGGCGACCTTGAGGTCGATCCCCGCGCGCTCCCCCGGGAGCAGGTCATCGTGGACCACCTCCCTTAAAAGCGCGTGGCGGAAGCGGTACCGATCCTCCGAGGTGACGGCGAGGATCTGGTTGGCCACCGCTTCGCGCAACGCTTCACGCAGCGGCCCGAGTTCGCTGCCGACCACATCGGACAACAGGCCGTCGTCGAGCTGCTGGCCGACGGCGATCACCCGGAGGACGTCCTGGGCGGGTGCAGACAGCCGCTCGACGCGCACCATCATCGCGTCTCGCAGCGTCGAAGGCAGTGACCCGCGCCCGTCACGGCCCGCCGCGATCAGCTCCTCGACGAACAGCGGATGGCCCTCGGAGCGTACGAACACCCGCTCGACGAGATCATCGGCGGGCGGGGTGCCGAGCAGGTCGTCGAGCTGCTGGGAGAGCTCTTCGCGCGTCAGCGGAGGCAAGTCGATCCGGCGGCAGCCAGAGTTGCGCTCGAGCTCTGCCAGCAATGGTCGCAGCGGGTGCCTGCGATGCATCTCGTCTGGGCGGTACGTGGCGACGACGAGCACCCGCTCGCGACACAGGCTGCGCCCAAGGAAGACGACGAATGCGCGCGTGGCCCGGTCGGCCCAATGCAGATCCTCGATCGCGAGCAGCACGGGCGCGTCCTGGCCGAGGCGATCCAGCAGCCAGAGCAGCGCCTCAAACAGGCGTCCCTGGGCCGATTCGTCACCAGGCCCGGGCGCGCCGTCATCCGCGAGCGCCGGCAGCAGGGTCGCGAGCTCGGTGCGCACCGAGGGCGGCAGCTCTTCGAGCACGGGGTCGCCGGCGCGCGAGAGTGAACGCAGCGCCGCCACCAGCGGCGCGTACGGAAGCTCGCCGTGGCCGAGCTCGAGGCAATCCCCGCTCAGCGTCCGTGCGCCCGAAGCCCGGGCGCGCGCGGCAAGCTCCGAGAGCAGACGCGTCTTGCCGACGCCCGAGTCGCCCGCCACGAACGCCAGCCAGGGCCTGCCCTCGGCGGCGTCAGCGAGCGCGACCTCGAGCTCGGCGAGCTCGAGCGAGCGACCGACGAACGTGGAGCTGGATACACGCGTTGCCACGACCCAAGTATCACCCAGTGCGCCCGGCCCTCCACGGCACTTTACGCCTCGGGCGCTGTCGTTGGCAATCCCGCTACGGTGAGCGTTGATGCGGATCGCGACGTGGAACGTCAACTCGGTCAAGCAACGCGTGCCGCGGCTGCTGCCATGGCTCGACGAGCGGTCCCCTGACGTTGTCTGCCTGCAAGAAACCAAGCTCACCGACGACGCTTTCGCCGAGCTGCTCGGCGACGACCTGGCAAAGCGCGGCTATGAGAGCGCCGTCCACGGACAGGCGGCGTGGAACGGCGTGGCGATCCTGTCCAAGGTCGGCCTCGACGACGTCGTAGCGGGGGTCGCGGGCGCGCCGGGGTTCCCTGATCCCGAGGCGCGCGCCGTGTCGGCCACCTGCGACGGCGTTCGAGTGGTGTCGGTGTACGTGCCCAACGGCCGCGTCCCCGACTCCGATCACTACCACTACAAGCTCGCCTGGCTGGCAGCGCTCAAGGAGATGATCGCGGCGGGGCCCGAGGCGACAATCGTCCTCGGCGACATGAACATCGCGCCGACGGATGAGGACGTGTTCGACCCGGAGGCGTACATCGGCCAGACGCACGTCACGCCCCCGGAGCGCGCGGCGCTCGCCGACTTGGAGTCACTCGGCCTGCACGACGTGGTGCGCGATCGATGGCCGGGCAAGCGGGTGTTCACCTACTGGGACTACCGCGCCGGGATGTTTCATCAGGACCTCGGCATGCGAATCGACCTGGCGCTCGCGTCAGACAGCGTCGCCGCGCGCGTCAAGGCGGCCTGGGTCGATCGCCAGGCGCGCAAGGGCAGTGGGCCCAGCGATCACGCGCCGGTGATCATCGACCTCGACGAGGCGCCCGACGGCGACATCGGACCGGTCGTGCCGCCACCGTCGGCCCCCGCCAAGGGGCGCGGCAAGGTCAAGCTCCCTCAGTCTCCGCCAGCCTAAGTGGCCCCACTAAGTGTCGCGGCCGGGGCGGTCGCGGTCGCGCGAGGGCTGCACCCGCTTGGGCTCGCCGGGCATCTTCGGATAGTCGGGCGGATAGGGCATGTCGCCCTGGCCCTCGGAGGCGTCCTGCTCGTACATGTCCAACAGCGGCTGCAGCGAATGCGCGACGTCGTTGATCGCCGCGTGCCGGTCGCCCACGTCCGCGAATCTGGCCGGCATCGTCGCAACGGTGAAGTCCTCCGGGGCGACGCTGCCGAGCTCGTCCCATGCGACCGGCGCCGATACCGGCGCCCCGGGCTTGGGCCGCACGCTGTAGGCCGAAGCGATCGTCCGATCGCGGGCGTTTTGGTTGTAGTCGATGAAGATCCGCTCGCCGCGCTCCTCCTTCCACCACTTGGTCGTCACGCGATCCGGCAGGCGCCGTTCGAGCTCGCGGCCGAACGCGATCGCGGCGTGACGGACGTCGGTGAAGGTCCAGCGAGGCTCGATCCGCACGTAGACGTGGATGCCGCGGCCGCCCGAAGTCTTGGGAAACCCGACGTAGCCGAGGTCGTCCAGCAGGCGTCGCGCCTCGGCGGCGACTTCGACGGCGTCGGCGAAGTCGGTCCCGGGCTGGGGGTCGAGGTCGAGACGCAGCTCGTCCGGGTGGTCGACGTCCTCGCGACGGACGGGCCAGGGATGGAACGTGATCGTGCCCATTTGCGCGGCCCACCCGACCACCGCCACCTCGGTGGGGCAGATCTCGTCCGCTTCACGTCCGGAGGGAAACTGAATCCGCGCCGTCTGCACGAACTCGGGAGCACCGCGTGGAATCCGCTTTTGGTAGAAGGCGTCCCCTCCCCCCTTGTCGCGCGTCGACAGCACGATCCCCGGATGCACGCCCTTGGGCCAGCGCTCGAGCGTGGTCGGCCTGCGTTCGAGCGCGCGCATGATCCCGTCCTCTACGGCCAGGTAATAGTCGACGATGTCGAGCTTCGTGACCTCGGCTGTCCGGTCGGTGCCCGGGAAGATCACGCGGTCGGGGTTGGTCACGCGGAGGTCGCGGCCCCCTGCGTCGACGATCTTCTCCTCGGATTTGGAGGGCGTCACTGGTCCGTAGTCCCGTTCAGCGTGAGCAGGATCACCGCCAGGTCGTCCTCCAGGGTGTCGGTGCCATCGGGGAACAACTCGACGAGCATCGTGTCGATCGCCTGCTCGGGCGGCCGGTCGAGCAGCATCGGCGCGTCGATCTGCGGAACCAGCTCGTCGAAGCCGAGCCGGCCGCGACGCCTGAGGGGCCGGCGCTCGGTGAGCCCGTCGGTGAACAGCATGAGCGCCGCTTCGGCGGGCACGTCCACGTCGCGCACCGGCCACGTCGCCGAAACGCCCAGCCCCAGCGCGGGACCGTGAACGCGGTTGAGCGCGGTGACGGACTCACGCGTGATCAAAAGCGGCGAATCGTGACCCGCGCGCACTATCCGCAGCTGCTGCGCTTCGGGGTCGACCTCCACCAGGCAGACCGTAGCCATCTTGCTGGCTTCGCGATCGGCCTGATCGACAAGCAGGCGATCGAGCATCATCGGGATCGACTCGAGCGCGACATCGGCCTGGACCGCGCCGAGCCACGCGGCGCGCAGCATCGCCCCGGTGCCGGCGGCGGCGGGACCGTGGCCCGTGACGTCGCCGATCAGCAGCGACAGCGAGCCATCGGCCCTCTCGGCGACGCCGATGAAGTCGCCGCCGAGCAGCATCGTGTTGACGGTGGGCCTGTAGCGCCAGGCCAGACGCCACCGCTCGTGCAGCTTCATCCGCGGCACCAGCGCCTGCTCGAGCTGTCGCAGCAACTGCTTTGAGATGTCCCGGATCGAGGTGGAGATCAGCAGCCCGGTATCGGTCTGCAGCGGGCTCACGCTGATCTCGGCGAGGAACTCGCTTCCGTCCGCACGGCGCGCGACCACGTCGACCGACGCGCCGAAATCGCGTGCCTTCGCGTCGGTCACAAAGTCCATGCGCTGTGCGAGCAGTCGCTCGCGAAACTCGCTGGGCAGCAGCATGGCGACGTCCCGGCCGAGCATCTGCGGGCGCGAGTAGCCGAACAGCTCCTCGGCGCGGGCGTTGACGAACACGATCGACCCTTCATCGTCGAGGATCACCATCGCGTCCGGGGCCGACTCCATCAGTCCTCGGAACTGCTGCTCGGCAGCGCGCAGCGCCTGCTCGCCTCGCACGCGGTCGGTGATATCGGAGTTCAGCTCGATCACGGCCACGGGATTGCCGTCGGCGTCGCGCACGAGCGCCTGGCGCGAGGACACAATGATCTGCCGCCCGTCCTTGCGGCGATGGCGAAGCTGGCCGTCCCAGCGTTCATCGCGCATCAGCGCCGCGTCGACCGCCTCACGCGAGTCGGGAAACTCGGTTTCAAGCAGCTCGTGGGTGACGTGGCCGTAGACCTCCTCGCCCGCATAGCCGTAGATCTCCTGCGCCTCGCGGTTCCAATACGTGATCGAGCTGAACCGCGGGTCGCGCACGAGGATCGCGTCGTGGGCGAGCTCCAGCAGCTGGCGCTGCTGATCGAGCTCCTCTCGCAGTAGATCGACGTCGCTGATGCGGTGCGTCAGACAGACACCTCCGACCACACGTCCGGCCGCGTCGCGGACCGGTCCGATGTCGATCCGCCGGCGTTCGGCGTCCTCCCCCGGCCAATCGTCGATCGAGTGCTCCTCGTCCTCGAGCACCCGCTCGAACAGCGGCCGGCACCGCTCACCGAGCTTCTCGGCGTCCGGTCCGGCCATCGCCACAACCTGGGCCCGATCGTCGAACGCGACCACCGAGGCGCCCGGGAGCTCGCGCGCCACGACCGCCAGCACCGCGTTGACTGAAAGCTCGGCCACCCTCCCCCTCCACGCGTGATCCATTACGGGTCGCGACGGCGAAGCAGTGTAACCGCGCCTATGCCTGGCGGTGCCGCGCCAGCAGGCG
>CAVSAY010000011.1:0-27306 GCA_963725925.1 uncultured Solirubrobacterales bacterium | reverse complement strand
GTAGCGCTCGTGCGATCCGGCGTCGGCGGGGCGATCGCTCTCGCGGATTGCGATCGTGCCGCAGCCCGGCGCCACCCGCACCGCGGGGGTACGGTGGCTGCTGGTTTGCCCCGCGGATCCAGCGGCGGCAGTGTTGCGGCAACGCCGATGCTGCTAGCCCTTTGCAACAGCGACTGTCTCGAGCGGCGACGACTCAGCTCCATCTAGCCAGGCGGGACCGAGCGGCACCCGCTCCGGATCTACCGGGCGGGACGGTTCGCGCGTGATTCGGGAAGGACGGCGGCACTAGTGGCGTCTGGCGAAGCAGGGGGCTTTCGTGGTCCAACTAAGGAGGGTCCGTTGCGCAGAGTAATTGCGGTGATCGGTACGGCGGTTGCTTTCGCCACCGTTGGCCCCTCGTGGCGGTCGCTGGCGGAGGGAACCCGTCCGGCACCGGCCCGCCAAGCCAAAGCTGCCAGGATCAGTTGAATGCCGGTGGCACCACTCCGGGGAACTCGGCATCATCGCCCGGTTCGCCGTTCAACGAGCCAGGCTTCGGCAGCACAAACGGCGGCACGGGCGGCCTGAACTACAGCGAGAAGTCGCAGTACGACGTGGCCTGCTACCACGTCAACAACAAGCCGTAGACGCCGCTAGGGCGCAGGGCGGATTCCCAAAGATCCGCCCTACCCGGCCCGGATTGCGCTCTCTGAGCAGCTCTCGTGTTGATCGACTTCCGGCAGCCGGTGCTAGCCCGAAGAGGAAGCCGGACGCGCGGTCACCTGCGAGCTGAGCTGCGGCCGCAGCGGCACGAACCGTTGACGCGCCCCCCACGCCGGACCGGCAGGGACGTTCCCGCCCCGCCCGCAGCGTCGTGCCTTGTGGCACGTGGCGCAATGGTCTAGAACCGTCCGGAGACGATCAGCTTGCCGCCGGTCGTCCGGACAGTCACGCTCGAGCCGTGGGCGATCGATGGGACCTTCTGCCCGAGCTCGGTGTTCCGGGTGATGTCGGCTTGGCCCCTAGCCGACACCTTCGCCTTGCCGAGGGTCATGCCCGCGGCTGAGAACACGACGGTCTTGCCGGCCAGCGAGCGAACGCGCTGAACCTCGACCTGCAGCTCGCGCTGTCCAGGCTGGGACTGGTACTGGGCTGACCCATTCGCCTTCCTGTACGCGGCGGCTCCCCTCAAGGGGATCTGCCAGTTAGCGGTAGCCGCCGCGGCATGGGCGGCGCGCGCAGGGCCGTGCTGGCTGGCAAGGGCGGCGGCGGGGGCGGCGGCCAACGCGGCGCCGATTCCAGCTGCTGCGACCTTGGACTTCGTTATCAGGGTGCTCATGGGGTCTCCTTTTGTAACCGCGTCGCGATCATGTGCAAGCGCAACGGTGATTGACGTCAACCACCATCGCGGGAGTAGTCAAGAGCGCGGTAAGGACCCGGTCAGAGGCGATGTACCTCAGCTCACAGCCTCTCCTGAAACGCGAGCGGAGAGTGCTCGCCCCGTTGCGGCCCAGGCGCCTCCCACCGACCCTACCGCCACCCATTGGGCGGGTCTGCTTCTGCCTTGACCGAGCCGCTTTGATCGAGCACCAGCGCTGACGCATCGCAACTGCTTCCACGGGCTGCGGCAGCGTGGGCTGTAGAGCTGGGCAGGTAATTGTCCAGCTCTCCAGAGGAGGGAGCCATGTCTTCTGTTCAGCCGTTGCTTGACGCTGCCGGCCGACGCCGCTCGCCTGCGACCACGCCCGGGTTCCGCATCGGGATCGCCCCGCGCAACAAGGGCCAGCGTTACCCCGCCGACCCGCCGACGGTCGATGAGATCGTCGCCGTCATGGCCAAGCCGGCCGTGATCGTCATGGGCATCGCCTGAGTGCCCTGATTGTCGTGCTGTGGCGCGCAGGGCTACGGATCAACGAGGTGCTCTCGCTGACGGAGACCGACCTTGATCGGTGTCGCGGCTCAATTCTGGTCAGGCACGGCAAGAACGACCGCCGCCGCGAAGTCGGAATGGACGCCTGGGCATGGACGGCGATCGAACCATGGCTGGCCGATCGCCTGGTTCTCCCGGTCGGGCCGCTGTTCTGCGTGATCGACGGTCCGACCCGCGGACGGGCGTGGTCAGCCAGCGCGGCACGGATCGAGCTGCGCCACGTCGCGCTCAAGGCAGGAGTCAGGCGCCGGTTCGCGCCCCACCAGCTGCGCCACGCCCACGCCGTCGAGCTCATGCACGAGGGGATCCCGCTGCCGCTAATCCAGCGTCAGCTCGGCCACTCGCACCTGTCCACGACCGGCACCTACCTGGAGGGAATCAACACCGAGGAGATCATCTCCACCGTCCACGCCAGGCGGGCGCCAATGATGCACGCCAGCGCCGGGCTCGCCCTCTAGCAGGCACCCGCGGGAGCGCACCCGGCGCTCCCGCACCCCGGCCCCTGCTCTCAAGCAAGCAACAGCCACACCTCAGCGACGCTGCTAGCCCGATGGGACAGTTAAGTCCCCCAATAATGGTGGGCCCCGAGGGCAGGGACCGGGAAAAGCCTTCGGGGCCCACGCTGGGCGGCGACACTACTGAAATACGCCGCTCGGCCCGCTGAAAGCGCGCAAGGTCTACGTGTGAGCGCGCACAACCGTTCATTTTCAACCACGAGCCGCACGGAGACTCACATTGGGTGCCTCGCCCCGCCGCGCAGGGCGCCCGCGGCACCGCCGTCCCGTAACGGTGTACAAGTGGGTTTGTCGGCGGACCGGCGGCAGGGCGGGCCATGGGGACACAGACACCCGCCCCGCCAAGTCCGGGCGTTAGCGCAACGATCCGTGTCACGCACGGTCACACTCCCCGGCCTCACGTCCGAGAAACCATTCTCTTTGTGCGGCGGATGCGGAAACCGCTGTACGCCGGGCTCAAGGGCGTGGCGGCGGCTGCCGATGATAAGAGCGTCAGCGCTCTTGGGGCGGGCCGGCCGGGGGAAGGCCGACCCGCCGGGGGCGCTGGCTTCCATGCCAGCACAGGACGAACGGCAGGGCTGCTGCGCGTTCTTCCAGGGCGCCTGTTCGCGAACCGCGCCTCGAACTCCTGCACTCCCCTCGGGAGCGAGCAGATCCATCCCCGTATCCCGGCGCGATCTGCCGCGGCACAGGCGTCCCGTGATTGGACGGCGCTGCGAGGCTCTCCAAACTCTCACGCCCACCGCTCGAAACGGGGCGGCGGGGCGGGCGATGGGAGTCACGCGGCCCGCCCCGCACGCCTGCCACGAGAAACGTCACGAGCAGTGGCGATTTTTCGTGGGGCCAGAGCGGAAACCGCTGATCGGTACGTGCCTGACCCCCCGAGGGCGGGGACTATGAACGCACACCGCGGGGGGCCAAGCAGCGGCCCGACGGGGTACCTCCAGTACCCCGGCTCGCGTCGCTATAGGGAAAGACGGTTAACGATGAGCAAAGTCAGACGGCATCACGATCTGTTTACGACGCTTTCTTTGTCCGGCTCCAGCGGAAACCGCTGATCAGTCGAACGCACAAAAACGCCACACGAAAACCTCTGCCCACGTTGCTGACCAGCGACTTCCTGGAGGTTGGGACGGTCGCCGGCGCACCCTCACCAGCCCCCAACACGACAGCTGCCTATGTGTACCTGGGGGCCGTTTTCCCAAGCCAGAATCCCCGGTTTTCTGACGATTTTTCAGGTTTTCCTTGCGGCGCGGCACTCGGGGACTTGGCAGCGCGTGGCGAAAGCTAGCCGACCGTCCCCCGCGACACTCGCGAGACCGACGATTGACCGAGGACTGCCTCAGCGGACGCGCTAAGCGGAGCCTTCACAGCGCTACCGGAACTAGCCCGATGCGGCGCCTCGGATCTCTCGGCAGGGACGCGTGCTCGCTCGCTTCAATGCGACGCAGGGGTCAGATCCTGACGCCAGATGGCTGGTTTCACGAACGAGCAGAAGCCTCACCACCACCGAATCTGACGTCGCGCACTGCCCCTTCGATCTGTGGGCGCCGGGTGAATACTGGGCCACCTGCGCCGGTTGAAAACTAGGCCATGTGGCGCGGGGTCGGGGTGTTGTCCGGCTGGCTGTTGACGCTCGTCTGATCTGTTGTGGGTCGGGCGAGGAGGAGTGCGTGGTCGGTGTGGAGCAGTGGGCTGAGATCATGCGGTTGGTGCTGGTCGAGCGGCGCTCGCAGCGGCAGGTCGCGAGGTCGCTGGGGATCGCGCGCGACACGGTCGCTCGGGCGGTGGCGTCTGACTCGCCGCCGAGGTATGAGCGGCCGGCGGTGGTGTCGAAGCTCGATCCGTTTCGGGAGTGGATCTGCGAGCAGTTGCGGGCCGATCCGTCGATCCAGTCGTTGCGGCTGCGGGAGATGGCGACCGAGCTTGGCTATGGGGGTGGCAAGTCGATCTTTGATGACTATGTTCGTGAGGTCCGCCCGCGGTTTTTGGTGCGTCGCACGTTTCAGCGGACGATCTATCGGCCTGGCGAGTTGGTGCAGTGCGATCTGTGGGAGCCCGGGGAGCTGATCGCGGTCGGTCACCGACAGCAGCGCCGTGGCTATGTGGTCACGGCGGAGCTGTGCTGGTCAAGAGTGATCGCCGGCGCGTTGATCTTCTCCAAGGAGGCGCCGGACATCCTGCTGGGGTCTCGGTCGCTGCCTGACTCGAATTGGCGTGTTGCCGGAGAAGTTGGTGTGGGATCGGGAGGGCGCGATCCACGCTGGCGGCGGCCGGCCGACGAGCGAGTTTGCTGCGTTCTGCGGTCAGCTTGGGGTCGGGTGGGTGATCTTGGAGGCGGCTGATCCGCAGGCGAAGGGCTTGGTTTCACACTGCACCTCTTGGGGTTGATGGGGCGGGTTCTCGTTTGGAGTGCCGCCAGCCGCGGCGTTTGACGAGCCTGGGGTCGCCGGGTGTGGGCGGCTGATAGAGCCAGTCGTTCTTGTCGTTGGCGCGGTGTGCCTGGAGCAGTCCGGCGCGTCGCCAGGCGTGGATCGTTTTCGTGTACACGCCGAGGCGGTCGGCGATCTGTTTCTGCGTGAGCATGCCGCGGGCGCGCAGGCGCTCGCGGTGGCTGGGGAGGTTGTTGGTGTGGCGCAGCTTGATGATGATGGTCCGGGTGAACGGCTTGTCGGTGCCGGAGCGCCGGCCGGCCTGGTTGAGCTTGGCGGCGACCTCGGCGTCGGTGTGCTCGTCGAGCAACCGGTCGATCTCGGCCAGCGTGTCGGCTGGGGTCTGGCGGGCTTCCCAGGCGTTCAGCGCCCGGGGGATGGTCAGGGTGGTGGTCTGGCCGCCGCGGAAGCGGACGTGCAGGTGGATCTGGTTGGTTCTGGTCAGGGTGACGTCGTCGATCAGCAGGCGGGCGATTCGTTTGCGCTCGCGCGGCGGGGTGTCGGGGTCTGCCCACAGCGCCGGGAAGTCTGAGGCGAGCTGGCGGATCTGCTGCTTGCGCTCGTCGGTGAGCGCGGTGTTGGCGGCGGCTGTCTGGCGCTCGTACTCGTCCTGGGCGGCCTGCAGCGCCCTGAGCGAGTCGTTCCAGTCGGCCTCGAGCGTGTCGGCGACAAGCCGGTTGTCGGGGTCCACGGCGAGGTATCGGCGGCGGGCGAGCTCGGCGTGCTGGCGGGCGCGTTCGACGTGGGTGCGCCTGAGCTGGTCGGCATCCTCAGCGCGCGCTTCGAGCTCGGCCTGCACTGAGAGCGCGACCTCCAGCGCGAGCGGCGTGACGGTGTCCAGCAGCAGCTTGCTGATCGCCTCATCGACACCGGCCGCGCCGGGGATCACCAGGCAGCGCCCGGTCCCGCGTTGGATGCTGTCGTCGACGCACTGATAGTCGGGCACGCGGGTACCGTTGCGTGCGTGATAGCGGACGGTCATCCGCCTGCCGCAGCGTCCGCAGACAGCGAGGCCTTGCAACAGGGCGGAGCCCTCGCGGGCGGGGCCAGCGGCGCGGTCGGTGCCGTGCGCGGTTGCGTTGGCGGCCAGCGTTTTGAGGTTGTGCTCGTACTGCTCAAAGGTGATGTATCCAGGGTGGGCGTCGTTGATCAGCGTCCACTGCTCGCGCGGCACGTGCCGCGTGGTCGTCTTGCCCTCGGCGGTCTTGCGGGTGCGGCGCTGGCCATACGCAAACGCGCCTGCATAGCGCGGGTTGTGCAGCGTGCGCAAAACGCGCCAGTGGGTCAGCGGCGACCAGGTCAGCTCGCCCTTGCGCTCGCCGGTGCGGACCCGGGCGGGAAACAGGACCCCCTCGCGGTTGAATGTCTGCACGACCGCGCGCGCCGACCCGGTCCGCTCAAAGGTGCAGAACAGGTGAGCGAGCGCCTGCTGCACGGCGGCGTCGGGATCGAGCACGACCTTCCCGGTCGGGCCGGTCACCAGGCCGACCGGCAGCGGCATCGGCAGCTCGCCGCGGCGGGCCTTGGACAGGATCCCGCCCTGCAGCCGGGCGCGGATGAAGTGAAGCTCCGCCTCGGACATCGTGCCCTTCAGGCCCAGCAGGAGGCGGTCGTTGAAATCGGCCGGGTCATACAGCCCGTCCTCGTCGCAGATCAGCGTGCCGGCCAGTGCGCAGATCTCAAGCAGCCGGTGCCAGTCAGCGTTGTTGCGCGCCAGCCTGGAGACCTCCAGGCCGAGCACGATCCCCGCCTTGCCCAGCCCGACGTCGGCGACCAGCCGCTGGAACCCCTCCCGGCCCGAGGAGCTCGCGCCGGACTGGCCCTGGTCTGAGTCGATCACGACGATCCGCTCCGCCGGCCAGCCAAGCTGCACGGCGCGCTGCCTGAGCGCGTACTGACGCTCGGCGGACTCGGTGTTGGCCTTGACCTGGCGCAGCGTCGACTGGCGCACATACAGATACGCCGTGCGCGCCAGATGGTCCGCCGTGACCTTCTGCGCAATCGAAGTCGCGCTCACGATCGCTCACCCCGCCGCCACGCGTGCGAGCGCCATGCTGGCCAGCGCGCCCACCAGCTCATCGCCAGCCGCAACCGACGCTGGCGCACTCGACGGTGGCGCCACAGCGGCCCTCGCGGGTGTGGTGCTGCTCCACGCACGCGACCACGCCGCCACCCCACGACGCTCCAACACCGCCAGCCCCAGCCTGAACCCCGACGCCCCGCCCTCGAGCGCGTGCGAGCGCAGCTGCTCATAGCGCTGCACGTCGACCGCAACGGGCCCATCAGTCATCCTCGCTTTCCTCAGCAGCCTCTGCCTCGGCCCGCTCGGCGCGTTGAAGCGCGCGCTCGACCGAACGCCGGTGCACTCGCACTCCGAAGCGCTCCGCGATCAGCTCGACCAGCGCCTGGGAGGAAAGCCTTGGGTCGGCGGCGAGGCGCTCGCGCGCGAACGCCACCACCTCGACGGTCATCTTGTGCGCCGCCCGGGGCCCGGGACGGGCCGGCACCAGCGCCGCCAGGCCGCCCTGATCGAGCGCCGCCTGCGCCGCATAGAACGACGGACGCGAGAGCCCGAACGCCTCCGCCGCCCGACTGACGGGCTCGCCGTCCACCCTGGCCCGACGGACCATCTCGTACTTGACCTGGACCAGATCCCGCGCGTCCAGAAACTCCGACGAGCCGAACTGCGCGTCTGTGACCGCCTCTGGCCGCGGGTTCAAGCTGCGCTCCGCCCGCAACGCCGCCGTCTTCGGATCCTTATCGCCACGCCGCGCCATCGATCACCTCGCAATTATTGTCAAGATGATTCTGCCGCCTTACTCGGACGGAAAGGTCCCACAGACAGGTCCGGACGCCGTGACCACGAGCATTTCGCACGCTAAAACAAGGACGCGGCCACGCTGGCCCAAATAGCCAGCGGCAAAATCTCTCTGACAGATGCGGCATAATCATCTTTACACACGGTGGTCGATGCTGGCGGCGCCCAGTCCAGCTACCAGCTCCATCAACGCCACCAGATCCTCGACCCGGAATGGGCTCCGGCCGGCAGCCAACGTCACGAACGGGTCCACGTCGGCGGCGTCCGTCCACGCCCGCGGCAACGAACGACGCACGCCATCCTCATCGAAGAACAGCACCCGATCCTCGCCCCAGTTCTGGCGGGCCACGATGAACACGAACTCGCGGCCCCGCCACGGGTGGAACGGATGGGTTACCCGAACAGTTCGCTGCCCAGCGACACCATCAGGTGCAGTCGCAGGCGAAGTCGAAGGGGATCCTCGAGCGCTCGCACCGGTTCATGCGCTCCAACTTCGAGCCGGGCCGACGGTTCGCGAACCACCTCGACTTCCAGGCGCAGTTCGACGGTTGGTGTGATCGCGTCAACCGGCGGGTGCATCGCACCACCCGAGCCGTCCCCGTCGAGCGGCTGGCCCAGGAGCGGGCGCGGATGCGGCCGCTGCCAGACGCGGCTGCCGGATACCGATCGACGGACCGTGGTGCGGGTGCCGCAGCAGCCCTATCTCCGCGTTGATCGCAACGACTACTCCGTTGACCCGCAGTTCGCCGGCCGACGGGTCGAGCTGCGGGTCTCCCAGACCCACGTGACCGCCGTGGTGCTGGACACCGGCGAGCTCGCGGCCCGGCATCGCCGGTCATTCGCGGGCGGGCTGACGTTCACCGATCCCGCACATCAGACCCAGCTCGAGCGGCTTCGCGAGCGGCGTCATCGACGTGATCAGGTCGAGGTCGAGATCCGCCCGCTGTCGCGCTATGACGCCCTGATCCCAGCATGAGCAAGGCCGCGTCCGAGCTCGCGCACCTGTTCAGAGCGCTCAAAGCGCCAGCCGCGGCGAGGGCGTTGCCGGTGCTCGCCGACCGCGCCCGCGAAGAGCAATGGAGCTATGAACGGTTCGCCGAGATCCTCCTCTCAACCGAGGTTTCTGCCCGCGAATCACACGGCGGCGAAAGTCGGATCAAAGCCGCCCGGTTCCCCGCTCGCAAGACGCTGGAGGAGTTCGACTTCACCTTCCAGCGGTCGGTCAAGAAGACCGTGGTCGAGCACCTCGGGCAGCTCGACTTCCTGCACGCGCGCGAGAACGTGATCCTGCTCGGACCGCCCGGTCTTGTTTCACACTGCACCTCCGCAGTTACTCGTTGATCAGTCGGTCTAACCGCGCGGCGGGGACCTCGATTCTCAGGCCTTTTCGTTGTCCGGCGGTGACGTGGATGGCGCGCAGTTCTCCGCGTTGGACCTTGTGCAACACGGTCTGGCGGGCGCAGCCGAGCAGTCGGGCTGCGTCTGCGAGCTTCATGAACCCGTCGGGGACGTCGGGGACGAACCGTGCGCGGACGTCGTTGTCGAGCCGGATTCGCCATGGCGCGTTGGGTGTGATCTGCTCGCCTGGGAGCAGTCCGTCGCGCAGCCATCGCCGGATCGTGAAGACCGAAACACCGAGCTCGCTGGCGGCTTGTTGGATGGTGACGAGGTTCGATTCTGGGTCCGGTGGTGGCGCGGCAGGGATCCCGGCGCGTTGACGGGCTGCCTTGACGCGCGGCTCGGTGAATGGGAGTCCGGTGCCGGTGCGGTGTCCTTGGCGGGAGAGGATCGCGGCGATCTGGTGGTCGGGATGGTGTTCGGCGAGGCGACGGATCAGCTCGATCGTGTCCTCACCGAGCCGGCGGGTGTCGGGGCCGCGGGCGTTGAGCTTGACCGTCAGCTGGCTGCGAGCGCCGCCCTCCCACGTGATGTCGACTGCCGCTTGGCGCTGCTCGGCGTGCACGGTCACGACGATCTCTGCGATCAGGGTGCGCAGCAGCTGCTTGCGGTCGCGATCGGTTGTCGTGTCCGCCGCCCACAATCGCGGGAGGTCACGCGCGATCGCGGTCAGCGCGTGACGCTCGGCCTCGGTGAGGGGGTGGGGTCGGGCGTGCTCGACCGCGATCAGCTTCCCGCGCTCCCGGTCGACCGCGGCCAGCGCGTCCTCGAGCCTGCGCTCCAAAGTGCGGGCGACGAGCCGGTTCTCGGGCTCGCACGCGTCAAACTGTCGCTCCGCCCGCTGGGCGTCATATTCGGCTCGCTCCACCGCGAGGCGCTGGCCGACGATCAGTTGCTCGTGCTGGTCCTCCAGCTCTCCGATCGCGCCGGCGGTGGCGGTCAGCCCGGCGGGCGTCACGGCCTCCAGAAACGCGTCCACGACGGCTTTCTCCAGCCGTCCGCCGCCGAGGGTTTGGCAGCTGGTGGCGGTGTGATGCAACACGTGGCCGCGCACGCACGCATACCGGCGGACCTTTCCGCCGGTCCCGGAATACGCGACCTGCATTCGACGGCCGCAGCGCCCACAACGGACCAGCCCTTGCAGCAGCGCGGCGCCCTCGCGGGCGGCGCCGCCGCCTTCGCCGCGCGGTCTCACGTTCTGACGCAGCCGCTCGCGCGTCGCGAGGTACTCAGTCCAGGTGACATAGCCGGGATGGTGCTCGGGCAGGCAGACAGACCACTCCTCCAACGGCACCTCGACATCGCGGACCCGGACTTGGCCGTCGCGGTCGACGGTCTTCTCGCGGCGGTGGCGGCCGAACACGAACGCTCCGGCGTATGTCGGGTTAGTCAGGAAGTCGTGCACCGCGCCATAGCTGGCGCGGGCCCAGCGGATCCGGCGTTGCCCGACCGTCCGTCGCGGGAGCTGTTGGCCCTCGTCGAGCAGTTCCATCACGACCTGGCGCGCGGACCCGACACGCCGCCAGAGCACGAACACCCGCTCGATCGCGTGACGGACCCGCTCATCGGGGCACAGCACGATCTGATCGTCATCGTCGCGATCCAGGCCGACCGGCAGCGCCAGACGCAGCTCGCCGCGCTCGGCCTTGTTGCGCAGGCCGCCGTCCAGCCGCGCGCGGATCAAGTGCAGCTCCGCCTCGCTCATCGTCCCCTTCAGCCCCAACAGCAGCCGATCGTTGAACTCCGCCGGCGAATACACACCGTCGCCATCAGCGATCAGCGTGCCCGTCAACGCGCACAGGTCGAGCAGCTGATGCCAATCCGCCGAAGACCGAGCGAACCGGGACACCTCCAGAGCGAGCACCAGCCCAACGTGTCCGAGTCCGACCTCGGCCACCAGCTCCTTGAACCCGATTCGCCCTCGCGTCGTGGTCCCGGACCGGCCGGTGTCCTCATCAACGACCGACACAGAGCTCGCAGGCCAACCGAGATCGATCGCCCGCTCCCGCAGCGCATACTGCCTCGCCGCAGACTCCAGGTTGCGCTCGACCTGACCTAGCGTCGACTGGCGCACATACACCACCGCGCGCCGCCGGCGGTGCTGATCGGTGACCTTCCCACGCTCACTCATCCCGCTCGGCCTCCACCAGCCGCGCCAACAGTCGCGCCAGCTGAACCGTCACTTCGCGCTGGCGCTCCGGCGGCAGCGTCTCCCACACCGCCGCCGCGACCAGCACCTCGCTCAACCCCAGCGCGAGCTGTCCCGACATCGCGACCTCCGTTTTCCCCGGAGGTTCCGCGCCGCCGCGGACGCCGCGACCGCAACCCCTCGACCTGCACGAACAGACCCCGCCACCCCGCGGGCGAGATCGCCACACCCAGCCGCTCACCGACCGGCGCGACCCGAGGCAAATCTGTCCAACGCGCCGGGATCGTCCCCACGCTCCCATCCACCAGCCGGCAACGCACCACCGTCTCACCATGCTCAGTCCGCCACCCGAACACCTCCAGCTCAACATCCCGCAACGCTCCCGGCGCCGCCACCAGCCGCACGCGAGCCGGCAACGGATCCACAACATGAGTAGTGCGACACCTAATCGCCCGGCACCGGCAAAACCCACCTGGCGATCGCGGTCTCGATCCGCGCCTGCCTCGCCGGCCAGCGAGTGCAGTTTCAGACCGCGACCGAATGGGTCGCGCGCCTGTCTGACGCCAAACGCCAGGACAACCTCGACGCAGAGCTGCGCCGCCTGTCGTTCATCCCGCTGCTCGTGATCGACGAGGTCGGCTACATCCCGTTTGACCCCGAAGCCGCCAGCCTGATGTTCAGCCTCGTCTCCAACCGCTACGAACGCGCCTCGATGATCGTCACCTCAAACAAGCCGTTCTCCGCGTGGGGTGAGATCTTCGGCGACGACATGGCCGCCACCGCGATGATCGACCGCCTCATCCACCACTCAGAGATCCTCTCGCTCAAAGGCGACAGCTACCGGCTACGCGGCAAAGACCTCGACGCCCGCCCCAGCCCCACGGTCGGCTGACAGGTCAGCCAACACAACAACACCCGCCTGGGACCGCTGCCGGCGACATTTCGCTGCGCTCGCCTACGGCTCGCTGCGCGAAAAGCCGCCGCATCCCCAACCCTCAAGCGGCCTAGTTTTCGACCGGCGCGACCGGCCTACATTTCGACCGGCATTGACGCCGCTCGATCGATCCCACGCGGCCATCATCGATCAAGTCGCTCGAACTGCCACGCTGCTTCTCGCGTCCGTAGCGGAGGCGCAGTCCAACGGGGCCCCACCGCGGCCGGCGGGTTAGCTCCCAGGGCTCGGGCGCAGCGGGTGTTCCCGATCGGACGATGACTCTCCGAGCCCCGGGAGTCTGAAGCCACGACGAGGTCGTGCAGTCTGCACCCACGACGAGGTGGCCGCTGAGCGGCCGCGTCACCCTCGCGGCCTCGTTCGGTCAGCGCAGCCAACCAACGGAGAGCATGTCGGCTCGGCTACCACGAGCAGCTCGATGAGCTTCGTCGGCCCTACTCTCTCTGGTTCAAGCTCGATGCCGTGCTGCATCGGAACCTGACGCACGGGCGATTGACGACCATGATCGGGTCAGCAGGCACGTCCTTTGGTGACCGCGGGGTCGCGGTGACCCGGTCACCGACCACACCTCGTCCTCTCTCCGTAGGTGTGGTCGCGGATTCAGCTCGCCCGGACGTTCCCGCGCTGAGGGAGCGCAACATCAGGCTCGGCTCGTGGCGCTCGCCGTGTTGGCTATTTGTTGCCCGCGCTCAGGGCGGCCGGCAACAAACATTACCCGCGAGGCGTCCGTCAGTCGCTTGGGCGAACGTTTGCTCCCTCGGGCGGAGGGAGCACGAATCCCTAGGACACGCGAAGGACTGCGTGCACCACCGCGGTCTTGGCCTTAGCGTCCGTCAGCCGCATGCCGAGCCTCAGCTCGAGGACCTTCTTCTTGGCGGACGGCTTCGTGCGGTTGAACTTGACGATCGCCTGCACCCGTTTGACAAGGCTCGACGTCTCTACGAGCGCAGGTCCGCTGATCGTCAGCGCGACGCTCCGCTGCGGCTGCGTGAACACGACCACGAGCTGACCGTGGCGCAACGACAGCGAGTACTTCGGTCTGTGAGCCAGCGAGACGCCCCTGCGGAGCTGCGCGAGGCTCTGCGCGAAGTGCAACCCCGGCGGCAGGCTGACCGTGAAGGACTTGATCGGGTTGGTCCCGGCGCGACGCGGTCACCCGAAGGACCAGGTGAGGTTTGCCGCTGGAAAGACCAGACACGGAGGCGACCGTCACATCCGACTGGCTCGCGCCCGGAGCGTGGCGACGACGGCGGCGTTGCGACCCGCCGAACCGGGATGTGCCGCCGCCCGGCCGAGCCGACGACGTGCCGTCCTGACCTGTGCCGCCGGGCGAGCCGCCAGGTCGGTTCCGGTGAGCTGGTCGTACGTGTCGTCGGATCTCCGATGGCGTCAGCGCACGATTGTAGATCTGCGCCGAGTCGACCTCGCCGTGGAAGTCCTCGGCCGGGCAGGTGTTGTAGTGGCCGATGAACAGATCGTTGTCCGGGAAGTCGTAGTCGATGGGGCCAGTGTGCGCGGTGCCGTTTCCGACCTGGTTTCCGTCGAGGTACAGGCGCACGGAGCTACCGTCGTAGGTGCCCACACGAAGTGCCAGCTTCCGTTCCACACGCCAGTGGCCGGCATCCGGAGAGCGCGTGTAGGAGAGCCCTCGGTTTCGTGCGACGTAGAACATCAAGCCCCCGTTGGGTCCCGTATACAGGCCGTAGGACGCCGCCAGGCAGCCCGAGGCGCCCTTGGCGAGGATGTAGTTGAAGTCGCCCTGCGGTTCGGTGGCGCGTATCCACGCGGTCACGGTGACCGCGGTCGTCGGATCGAGCGAGGCGCTGTCGGGTACTCGCATCCGGCCGGTGTTGCCGTCGAAGCTCAGTGCGGAGCCCGAGAAGCCGCTGACCCACTGGGCGTCACCGGAGATCACGCCGTTGTTCCCGTGCCCGGACGTGTCGTGGACCGACGGTGCCTGATCCCTCGTCGAACGGCCACGAAGCAACGGGGCCGTTGGCAGCGTAAGCCGGCGAGGCGGCCCCCAGCGCGATGACGGATCCCAAGAGCACTAGCGCTCTTCGCATTCCTTGCTTCTCCTAGCCTTCCAGCGCCCCCCACTACCGGTTATTTCAAGGGTTCAGAAAATGAACGGTCCGCAGCCGGCGCGTTCTTCCACGCGCGAAGCGGCCTCCGAGCCGGAGCCTCGAACGGCTCACGACGCGCCTGACTAGCGGCAAGCTACTGCGCTGAGCCCGGCTACTCCGTGGCCTGGCACGTAGGCGTATTGAGCGGGCGTGATCAAGAAGCAGCGGCGCCACCTGGGCGTCGCGATGCGCACCCGCCACGTGCCGGGGGTGGTCTGCGTCACGGCCCCCACCGTGCAGCTGCTCCCGCAGTCCCTCCACAGGTAGGAGAGCACCTGTCGACCATCTTCGATGCTCGCTGCCGCCCAGTCGGCACCGGCGACATCAGGACGAGGAGCGGCCGAGATACAGGTCACCGCAAGAGCCCCGGCCACCGCCGCCAGGAACATGCGTGAGAGCGGCGTCCCTGAATGTGAAGCGAGGCGGGTCCGAGCTCGATCGAACCGGACCCGCCGCGCCCGCGGGACCGGCCGCCGCCGCAGCTGTGCCTGCGGCGGCGTGTTCCCCGTTCATCGCTGGCGCACGCTCAACTTCCTGGCCAGGAAGCCAGACGCGCGAACAGACGATGCAGGCCGACGAGCAGCAGATTGTCGGTCTGCACCTCGAACGGACTGAACACTCGGCTCCACACGGTGGGCTCGTCGATCGAACCGACGAAGTTCAACCCCCCGCACGTGGGGTAGGAGCCGAAGAATAGATCGTTGTTGTCCGGCAGTCCGTATCCAATCGGCCCCGACAGCGGCGTGCCGTTGCCGATCTGCTTACCGTCTACGTAGAGCCGAACCGAGTTGCCGTCATAAGTGCCGACGGCAAAGTGCCAGTTGTTGTCCCATACGCCGGTGCCGGCGTCCGGGGACCGTGTGTACGAGAGCGCCTGGTTCTGGGACACGTAGAACATCAGGCCGCTGTTCGGGCCCGTGTACAGGCCGTACGAAGCTGCCTGACAGTCTTGCCCGCCCTTGGAGACGAGGTACACGAACGGCGCTTGCGGACCTCCCTTGAACCACGCGGTCACGGTGAGCGTGGACGCCGGCTCGAGTGACGGATCGTCGGGCACGTCAACGCTCGCGGTGTTGCCGTCGAAGCTCAGCGCCGAGCCGAAGTAGCCAGGCGCCGTGCTGCGCAGCCGGCGTCACGGCGCCGTTGTTGCCGTTGCCGGAACTGTCCTTCGCGACACTCCGCTTAGCGGTGTCGTCGAATCGCCACCAGCCGTCCAAGGTCGGTGCTCGCGCTGGCTGGCGCCACGACGACGAGAGCCACTACGGCTACCAGAATCAGCACTGTCTTCTTCATGCGCTCCTCGCAGATCTGAGAGCTCATCAGTGAGCTCTGCGTATCGGGGGATCGAGGCCCGGTCGTAGCCCGTGCCAACAATCAACGTGTGCTGACGCGTAGGACTTGCGGGGTCCGGACGGAGCTCGTCTCCGAGGTGATCGGAGTAATCCGGCCGCCAGGAGTCACCCGCGCGCGAAAGCCGCCTAACCTCTCCGCTGCGCTGCCAACGATCGCGCACAGCTCAGCCAAAATCACACACCAAGCGTGTGCCGATGCTGTATCTTGCTCCGCTGCAAGGAATTCGCAGAAGGGGCACAGATGGGGGATATCGAAGGTCGTGGCGGCCGATAGCGGCTGCCGCCGATCGCAGGTCGGCGGCTCAGCGGTGCGATGGTCAGTGAAAAGCGGGTGACTCGCGCAACTCTGCTGCTGGTGGATCGTGCAGCGGCGCGGCTCGGTGCCCGCGTAGCGCTGGCGCGACGAGTTCCGGATCTGCGGCGAGAGCGATGATGTCGAGGAGGCGATCCGGCTCGCCAAGGCGCTACAGCCGGACGTCTGCCTGATCGGCCGCGATATCGCCGGACACGATCTCGCCTCCGTAAGCGAAATCTGCCACGCCGCACCGGCCTGTGCAGTCGTTGTGCTGTCCGAGGTGCGGGACGTGGAGGACATGCTCGCCGCCGTTCGAGCGGGCGCTGTGGGCTACGTTCCGGGGGCGGTCGAGGGAGACCGGTTACGCAGGATCGTCGCGGCGGCTGTCAACGACGAGGCGATCGTCCCGCGGACCATGGTGCACGAGTTGCTGCTCGAGCTGCGCGCGGGCGGTGCAGGTGCCGACGCGCTGACCGCACGGGAGTCTCAGGTGCTTGGCATGCTGCGGCGGGGACAGAGCACCGCAGCGATCGCCGAGCGACTCCAGATCACCCCGGTCACCGTGCGCCGGCACATATCGGAGCTCGTTCGGAAGCTGGGCGTCGCGGACCGGTCGGAGCTCGTCAACAGCGAAGCGCGAGGACACCGGCGCCCACGCGAGGACGGGCCACGCACGTTCGCCGGCGTCGGTCCCACCACGTACCTGAGCGCCGTCAAAGCCCTCGGAAGTCCGCTTGCCCCAGCGCCGTTTGGTCTGAGAACAACTTTCGCGAGAACCAGAGGCAGAACCACATGGCAACAGCAGTAAGTGCGCAGCGCGGGAGCGGACACCGTTCGCTTTGTGGCGCTCGAGCGTCACCACGCCGGCATCAAGCACGACCTACAGGCGACCTTCAATCGCCTCCTCGGTTCGAGCGCCTTCACGCTGGGCGCCGAGCTGGAGCGCTTCGAGGCCGACTTCGCCGAGTACTGCGGCGCGGCTCACTGCGTGGGCGTGTCATCGGGAACCGCGGCGCTGTCGCTGCTGTTCCGCGCGCATGGGATCGGTCACGGCGACGAGGTGATCGTTCCTGGACACACGTTCATCGCTTCCGCGCTTGCCGTCGCCCATTGCGTCGGCGCTCGCTGTGGCACAGTCGGCGCCACGCCCGTGCTGTGCGAGGTCGACGAGGCGACCGGCCTGATCGACCCCGAGGCGGCCCGGGCGGCCGTCGAGCTCCCGCACGGCGGCCGTGCTCGCGGTTCACCTCTACGGCCAGGCCTGCGACATGGCGGCGATCGAGTCGTTCGCCAGGCCGCGCGGTCTGCTCGTGTTCGAGGACGCGGCGCAGGCTCACGGGGCGACGCTACCGCGGCCGGCGGGTTGGCTCGCTCGGGTCGCGGCGCGGCGTTCTCGTTCTACCCGACCAAGAACCTCGGAGCGCTCGGGGATGGCGGTGCGATCTGCACCGACGACGAGGTGATCGCGGAGCGGCTGCGTCGTCTTCGTAACCTCGGTCAGCGCACCAAAGGCGAGCACGTCGAGCTCGGCTACAACGAGCGGCTCGACGGACTCCAAGCAGCGCTTCTGCGCGTCAAGCTCGAGTACCTGGACCACTGGAACGACGCTCGTCGTGCGCACGCGGCCCGATACCGCGAGTTGCTGCCTGCAGCCGCCGAGCTCCTGGGCGAGCGCGACGATAGCCCGTGCATCTTCCACCTGTTCCCGGCTCGATTCGACGACCGCGACAGGGTGGCGGCGATTCTGCGCGAGCACGGGATCGAGTCGGCGGTGCATTACGCGCCGGCGGTCCACGGGCACGAGGCATGGCAGCAGTACCCGCTGCTTCACGGCGATCTGCCGATCTCCGAGGACTGGGCCGCACGTGAGCTGTCGCTGCCGATGCACCCGGATCTCACGCGTGCGGAGATCGAGCGGGTGGCCGAGGCGGTCCACGCCGCGGTCGCGTAGACGGGCTCGCTAACCCGCGTCCGGGTTTCACCCGGGCGTGAGCGTGCGAACGACGCGCGCGGGGTTACCGACCACGACTGCATCGTCAGGCACGTCCTTAGTTACCACGGCGCCGGCGCCGACCATCGCCCGTTCTCCGACTGTCAGGCCGGGCAGGATCACCGCGCCGGCGCCGATCGACGCGCCGCGGCGGATGGTCGTGATCGGGCATTCGAACGGCTGACGGCTGCGCGGGAATGGGTCGTTGGTGAACGTGGCCTGTGGCCCGATGAAGACGTCGTCCTCGATCCGAAGGCCGTTCCACAGAAACACCCCTGATTTGATCGTGACCCGGTCGCCGACGACCACGTCGTCCTCGACGTAGGTGTGATCGCAGACGTTGCAGTCGTCCCCGATCACTGCTCCGGGCATCACGTGCGCGAACGCCCAGACCCGCGTACCCGCGCCGATCGAGTTGCTTTCGACTAGGGCGTGCTCGTGAATGAACGGAGGTTCCGGCACGCGCACGATTCTGCCGCACAACGACCCCTGCCGGCCGCTACGATTCAAACCGACCGTGCTAGGCGGGGTGCTAGCGGTGCCCTGTACCCGCAATCCGCTCTAGCGGGGCTGAATCCCCTCCCGAGGGGCACAGGCCCCGGGGTCAGCGCCTTGTTTCGTGGTGCTGATGGCCCGGTCCCGCAGCGGTGGAGCCCCGTGAACCAGGTCAGGTCCGGAAGGAAGCAGCCTTAAGCGGTTCGCTCCAGGCGTTGTGGGAGCGCCGGACCGGAGCCATGAGACGGTGGCAGCGCCCCGGGTACCGGCTTCGACGGAGGGTGCACGGTCATCTTATTCGCGCTGCCAGCGGCCCGAATTCCGCCCAGCCGTGGCCCCTCGGGTCGCCCGGCCGAGGGGGCATCTAGACTCGAACGAACCGTGTCGACCGGACCCTCGCTCTACCGCCGTCATCGCCCTCGCACGTTCGCCGACGTCGTCGGCCAGGGGCACGTCGTGCGCACCCTGAGCAACGCCGTCGAGCAGGGCAAGGTCCATCACGCCTACCTGTTCGTCGGCTCGCGCGGGACCGGCAAGACCAGCATGGCCAAGATCCTCGCGGCGTGCCTGAACTGCGTGAACGGGCCGACCGTCAGCCCCTGCGGCACGTGCGACTCGTGCGTGGCGATCGCCAGCGCCACCTCGCTCGACGTGATCGAGATGGACGCGGCCTCCAACAACTCCGTCGACGACATCCGCGACCTGCGCGAGAAGGTCGCCTACGCGCCGGTCTCGGGCCGCCACAAGGTCTACATCCTCGACGAGGCCCACATGTTGTCCTCGCAGGCCTGGAACGCGTTCCTGAAGACGCTCGAGGAGCCACCGCCGCGAACGATCTTCGTGCTCGCCACCACCGAGGCGCAGAAGGTGCTGCCGACGGTGGTCGACCGCTGCCACCGGTTCGACTTCGGGCGTCCGTCGGTCGAGCAGGTCGCGACGGTGCTCGCGCGCGTCATCGAGCAGGAGTCGATCGACATCGACCAGGGGGCGATCGCGTTGATCGCCCGGCACGCCACGGGCAGCTTCCGAGACGCGCTCGGCACGCTCGAGCAGCTCGTCACCTACGCCGGCGGCGAGCGGATCGAAGCCCCGGACGTGCTCTCCGTGCTCGGGATCGCCGACGCCGAGCAGCTGTTCGCGGCGGTCGACGCGATCATCGCCGCCAACCCCGCGGCCGCGTTGCGCGCCGCCAACACGCTGGCCGAGTCGGGCCGCGATCCGGGCCAGGTCCTCCGCGACCTCGAGGTACACGGGCGCGAGCTGCTCACCGTGCAGGTGCTCGGCGACGTCCCCGACGAGCTGCGGGTCACCGTCGACCGGGACCGCCGCCTCGCCGAGCAGGCCAAGGCACTGCCCAAGACCGACGCGGTGCGTCTGCTCGACCTGGTCTCACAGGCGCTCGACGCAACCGCCAACGGCGCCCAGGCGCGGATCCAGCTCGAGCTGGTGCTGATCAAGGCCGCGGCTCCCGAGGTCGATCCGTCCACCGCCGCCTTGCTGGCGCGGATCGAGCGCTTGGAGGAGGGGCTGCGCTCCGCGGGACCGGCCGCACCACCGGCCGCAGCGGCGACGCCCGCGTCGCCGCCGGCAGCGCCCCCGGTTGTGACTTCTGAGCCTGACCCGGAGCCCGCGCGCCCCCCTTCTGAGGCGGCCCCTCAGCCGGCGCAAGCCATCACCGATGCGCTGTCGCTCGACGCCGCAATCGGCTCGTGGCCGGCCGTGCTCGACCTCGTCAAGGGCCAGAACTCGATGCTCGCGACGGCGCTGGCGGCGGCTCGCCCGGTCGCCGTCGGCGAGCGCGAGCTGACGCTCGGGTTCCCGAGTGGCGCCTCGTTCCTGAAGCGCAAGGCCGAGCAGGACGAGCACCGGCGCGTTGCGGCCGAGGCCCTGAAGACCGTGACCGGACATCGCGTGACGCTTCGCTGCGAGTTGCGCGAAGAGGAGGACGAGGCCGAGCAGACAGGTGAGCCGGCGCTCTCCGGCGAGGAGCTGGTGCGACGCTTCATGGAGGAGTTCGACGCCGAGGAGCTGGTCGGCGACGAGACGGCACTACAGAACGAAGGCGAGGCGAGTGGCTGATGCCCCAACAACCGAACATGCAGCAATTGCTCAAGCAGGCCCAGAAGATGCAGCAGGACATGCTGGCCGCCCAGGAGTCGCTCAAGGACGAGGTCGTCGAGGCGTCGGCCGGCGGCGGAATGGTCACCGTGGAGGTGACCGGCGAGCTGGTCGTCAAGTCGATCAAGATCGACCCCCAGGCGGTCGATCCGGACGACGTCGAGCTGCTCCAGGACATGGTCCTCGCCGCCGTCAACCAGGGACTGGGCTCGGCCCAGGAGCTCGCGTCGTCGAAGCTCGGCGGCATCGCCGGCGGACTCGGGGGCCTGGGGCTCCCAGGCCTCTAGGAGCGGGCCACCGCCGTGTACGCACCGCCCGTACAGCGGCTGATCACGGAGCTGTCGAAGCTTCCCGGGGTCGGGGGCCGCACGGCCCAGCGGCTGGCGTTCCACCTGCTGCGCGCCAGCGAGGAGGAGGCGCTGGCGCTCGCCGACGCGATCCGCGAGGTCAAGGAGCGGATCGGGCTGTGCGAGGTGTGCTTCAACCTCGCCGACGGGCCGCGTTGCCGGATCTGCTCTGACGAGCGTCGCGATCGTGACGTGATCTGCGTGGTCGAGGAGCCGTCCGACGTGATCTCGATCGAGCGCACGCACGAGTTCCGCGGCCGCTACCACGTGCTCGGCGGAGCGCTCTCGCCGATCGACGGCGTCGACCCCGAGGACCTCAAGATCGCCGAGCTGTACGAGCGGGTACGGATCCGGCCCACGAGGTGCGCGAGGTGGTGGTCGCGACCAACCCGACCACGACCGGCGAGGCCACCGCCCTGCACATCGCCGCGGGCCTGCGCGAGTCCGCACCCGACGTCACCGTCACGCGCCTCGCCAGTGGCCTGCCCGTCGGCGCCGACCTCGAGTACGCCGACGAGCTGACGCTCGGGTCGCGCGCTCGCCGGGCGCCGAGCGGTGTAGGACTTCGACGAAGGGGCACCCGCACTTGGGATGTCGCCCATAAGTGCGAGGCCGCAGGATCCGTTGAATAGGCGTGGAGTCGAATCGGTGCCCAGCAGTGCGAGTCGACAAGCTCGTTCGCTGCTTTGGCGACAAAGTGGCGCTCGCCGGAGTGGACCTCACCGTCCTTCCCGGCGAGATCCATGCACTTCTTGGCCCAAATGGTGCCGGGAAGACGACGCTCACGCGAGTTCTGTGTGGGCTCGTCGACCCAGACGCCGGCACCGTCGAGACGGCTGGGCGAATCGGTTTCATACCGTCCGGAGATCGCAGCTTCTACCTTCGGATCAGCGGTCTTGAGAATCTGGTCTTTTTCGCCCGCCTGAACGGCCTTCGGCTGGGCGCCGCAAAGCGGCGCGGGCGCGAGTTGCTCGAGGCTGTCGGTCTGGCCGAGGCAGCGAACGTTCGAGTGGGCCACTACTCGCACGGCATGCAGAAGCGTTTGTCGGTAGCGCGCGCGTTGCTGATAGAGCCATCGGTGTTGCTGGTCGACGAGGCGACGCACGACCTCGATCCAGAGGGGGCCCGACGCGTCCGTGCTCTGGTGCAAGAGCTTGCGGGTCGCGGCACGGCGGTTCTGTGGACAACTCAGCGAATTGAAGAGATTCGGCACTTTGCCCAGGTGGTCACGCTTATCCATCGAGGTCAAGTGCGTTTCAGCGGGTCCGTGGGCGAACTGATCGAGCGCGCTCCCGACAGCGGCTACATCGTGAAGGTCCGCAATGGCAACCCTGACCATCCGCCCGACGTTCGCGCGCTTCAGCTTGCGCTCGGAAACTCGGCGCGGATATCGGCGCTGCCGAACTCTGTCGGGGAGTTTCTGCTCGCGCCCAGACCCAATCGCGGCCTCGGCTCGACGATGGCGACCCTCGTCGACGCTGGGTTCGAGGTGACCGGATGCCGTCAGGACCGTGCCGAGATCGAGGACGCCTTCTTGGCGCTTGCGACGGACGGCGAGTCGTGAACGTCCCGGGCGAGCTGGCCAAGCTGCCGGCATTCGTGCGACGCGACGTGCGAATCGCGTTGAGCTACCGAATGGCTGCATTGGGCGGACTGCTAGCGCTCGCGATGCAAGCCGTCGTCTTCTCCTTCATTGGAAAGCTCGTCGACCCGGCTCAGCTACCCACATTTGTCGGCACGCGCGCGACGTACATGGAATTCGTGACGATCGGCATCGGGCTGAACATGGTTGTGCTGCTGATGGTGCACCAGCTGGCGACCGCGATCCGAGGTGAGCAGATGATCGGGACGCTCGAGTCGCTGCTCGTCACCCCGACCCGGACGACAACCATCCAGGTGGGCTCCGCAACGTTCGAGCTCCTCTACATCCCGCTCCGGATCGGGATCCTGGTGGCGCTGATCGCGATTCTGTTTGGCCTCGATTTCCACGCGAGCGGGATCCTGCCGGCCGTTGCGATCATGATCAGCTTCCTACCGTTTCTCTGGGGCCTCGGCCTTATCAGCGCCGGGGCGATTCTGACGTTTCGCCGAGGCGTCGGAATGGTGGCGACCGGAGCGACGATCCTGGGATTGGCGTCAGGTGCCCTGTTTCCGTTGTCCCTGCTGCCGCAGTGGTTGCAGACACTCGCCGCGGCCAATCCGTTCGCGGTGGCACTCCAGGGCCTGCGCGAAACGTTGATCGGCGGCGCCACGTGGTCGTCCGTGGCACCGGACGTCGCGAAACTCCTGCCATTCTCACTCGCGGCGATCGTCCTCGGTGTCATCGCATTCAGGCTGGCGCTGAGGCGGGAACGGCGCAACGGCACACTCGGGCTGTATTGACATGTCGGACAACCGCTCGGGGATCTGGCATCGGGTCGAGGAGCTCGTGGAGCGGGCTCCGGATACCGCGGCGTTGCGCGCACACCGCCTCCACCTGATTGCCGTCCGCTCATGGCGTGCACGTGGGCGCCACGTACCCGCCGACCTGCGCGCCGATGAGCACCGCGCCGCGATCATGGCGCTGGCGGTGCCATTGCTCGTCGCCCGTGCCCGGGCGGCTTACAGCGGCTCGTTGATGCTGATGAAAGGCCCTGAGGCGGCCGCCCATCGTGAGGACCCAGCGACCCGCTACTTCCGCGACCTCGACTTTCTCGTGGACGATCCACCCGCGGCGCAGCGGGCGCTTGTCGCTCACGGGTTCATCGAAGGCGGGAATCCCGAGGACTACGAGCAAGCGCAACACCTCCGGCCATTGGCCTGGCCCGGCGTACCGCTGGTCGTGGAATTGCACCGTCGGCCGAATTGCCCTCAATGGCTGACGCCGCCTCCATCCCACGAGCTGTTTCGTGGTGCGGTCCCGAGCCGCACCGGCGTCGAGGGCGTGCTGGCCCCGTCGCCCGCGGTCCACGCATTGCTCTTGGCCGCGCACAGCTGGGCGCATCGACCGCTGGCACGACTGGCGGACCTGATCGACATCGTGGCCGTATTGGACGCCGACGGCCGGACCGTCGCGGATGATCTTGCCCGGCAGTGGGGATGGAGCGGAATGTGGCGCACGACGATCGCGGCCGCCGATTCGCTTCTCGCGGACCGGTCGCATCCTTTGTCGCTGCGGATTTGGGCGCGCCACCTGAGGCCCGCCCGAGAATCCACGGTGCTCGAGAATCACCTTCTGCGGATCGCCGCTCCGGTCTGGGCAATGCCGCTGACACGCGCTCCGAGAGCGCTCGGCGTTGCGTTCACGCAGGCCGCTGCCAAGGATTCAAATGAGAGCTGGGACGACAAACGTCGGCGCTCTGGCAAGGCTCTCGCTCACGCGTTCATGCCCGAATCCACACATGTCCGGACCTTGCAAAGGAGTGATGAATGACGCTGCGACTGCGTACCGAAGAACTCAGTTGGCGAAAGATAGACGAGGAGATTGTGGCGCTCGACGGCCGCAGGAGCGACTACCTGGCGATCAACGGGTCGGGTGCGTTGCTGTGGCCTCTGCTAGTGGACGGCGCAACGTCAGAACAGCTGGTGACCGTCCTGGTCGACAGCTACGGAATCGACGAATCCCGGGCGGCGGCCGACACCGAGGCTTTCGTATCCGCCCTGTCGGACCAGGGGCTCCTTGCCGCGTGAGGCGCTGGCCGTCACTCAGCGAGCTGCGCGCGGCCAAATGGGCAGCCTTAGCGTTGCGCGACGTGCGACGTGAGCTTGCTGCCGGTCACTTTTCGGATGTCAGGCTTCGTCCCCCGCCCCGCGTGCCGATGGCGGCACGACGAGGCGTCGAGGCGCTGCTGCGCCGCAGGCGGCATTCGTGCCTCGAGGGGGCCATCGTGCGACAGCGCTGGCTGGACGGGCATGACGTTCACCGCGACATCGTGATCGGCATTTCTTGGCCGCCCGAGGGCTTCGTCGCGCATGCTTGGCTGGAAGGCGAAGAGGAGCCGAATGTTGGTCAGTTCTCCGAATTGACGCGCCTCGCCCGGTGATGTCCGCGCCGCCGATCCTGTCTCGGTTCGAGATCGCCACCGGAATGGTGTTCGGGACGGGCGACGACCGATCGACGCTCCCCGATCCTGATGGCTCGACCCCGTTGCAGGCGCTGGAACGAGAGCTTCTCCCTGCTCTACTCAGGCCCCCGTGCATGGTGAGCTTCTCCGGCGGTCGCGATTCATCCGCGGTTCTTGCCGCGGCGGTGAAGCTGGCCAGGCGGGAAGGCCTGCCGCCCCCGATTCCGGTCACCAACGTGTTTCCCGAGGTCCGCGAAGCCGACGAGCACCAATGGCAGCAGCACGTCGTCCGCCATCTGGGTTTGACTGAGTGGGTGAGGCTGGAGCACACGGACGAGCTTCACCTTCTCGGCCCATATGCGCAGCGCGTGATGCTCCGTCACGGCCTCGTATGGCCATTCAACGTGCACTTCCACCTGCCGCTCCTGGATGCCGCGCAGGGGGGATCAATGCTGACCGGCATTGGAGGCGATGAACTGTTCGGCGCGGCACAGCGTGAACGCACCGCGGCGCTGATCGCGGGACAGCTGCGTCCACGAGCACGTGACCTTCTGCGTGTGGGTCTGGCGCTGTCGCCGCATCTCGTGCAGCGCATGGTCCTCACGCGACGACACCCGGTCGAGCTTCCATGGCTGCGCCCGCGGGCACAGCGCCGCCTTCGTGCCATGCTCGCCGCGTGGAGTGCTGACGCCCCGAGAGAGCTGACACGCCGCCTGGCCTGGGTGCGCAGCTCGCGCTACCTCGAGGTCGTGACGGCAGCGCTCGAGCGGACCGCCAACGACAACGACGTGCTGCTTGTGCATCCGCTGCTGTCGGTGCGGCTGTGGGCGCAAGTCGCCCACGCCGCGATGCCGCTCGGGTTCGTTGGTCGGTCCGACGGCATGCGTCGCTTGTTCGGGGACCTTCTTCCCGATGACATCTGCACACGCACCAGCAAGGCACTGTTCGACGATGCATTCTGGACCCCGCGGACCCGTGACTGCGTGCCGTCATTCAGCGGCGCGGGCGTCCCTGATGAGTGGGTGGATCAAGCCGCATTGGCAGAGCATTGGCAACAGGAGCGACCCCTGGCGAACTCGTTCACGCTCTTGCAGGCCGGTTGGTTAGCGTCACAACAGGGCGTCGAGCATGCATTTCACGGCGCCGTCACCCGAGTCCCACCGTCGCGGGCGTCGCAGCGTCATGAACGGCAACGCGCTCAGCTCGATGAGGGCGTCGGGCTTGGGCGGGTACAGGGTTAGGCCGCGATGGGCCCCGAGCTCACGCAGACGATTGGAGCCTCGTATCGGCGATGCCTCGGTGCGGTCGTCCCAGCGCAAGGAAATCCAACCACCCATTGGCAGCTCCGCCGGCACGGAACCGAGCATCAGACGCCACCGCTCGCGCGTCCCGACGATGCCGAGCGGCTCGCCGACCGCCAGTTGCTGCGCGGCGTCCGCACGAAGATCGATGGACCGCGGCCCGGCGAGCGCGGTGAGGTGGTCGAGCACGAGGATGTCATCACACAGCACGGGTATCCCGGCGAGCGCGAGAGATGCCAGAAACGAGCTCTTGCCGGCCTCCCGTTTGCCCAGCACCCCCCAAACCTTGCCGGCCACCACGAACGCACCCGCGTGGAACGTCTCGCGTTGGTGCCAGTGCGCGAAGATCGCCGCGACCGACGCCAGATGGGGATGAATGAGCGCAGCGTCGCTGGGTCGGTGCGGGAGCGAGAATCTGGCTCTCCCGAGAGCCCGATCAATCGAAACCCATCCGCCCGACCGTGGTCTCAGGACAGCTGCATCGTCGGAGACAGATTCCCGCGGCGGCGGCAGCTTTAGTCGTGACGGAGACCTCGAGCTTGAGCTGAGGCCAATGGGTAGGTGCGCCGACCAAGAGCGCTTGGCCCGCGGGTACGCCCGCTATGCGATACCCGTAGGCGCCGCGGCGGCAGGCCTATCAGGCCGACTGTTCATTTCTTGAAGGCTTGGATGACCGAAAGAATCCTTGACGCCGGGCCGTCTATCTGCAAAACTACTCACAAGTAGTCGACAAAACGCACGCGGACCACAGGGATTTGGGGCAGTCCTGCGAGCACATTCGAAAGGGGCAGGTATGACGGAACATACGCAACCGCCAAGCTACGAGCCGCCGCGCGTGCAGGTTCTCGGTCCGGTCCACGTGCTGACTCAATCGGGTCTTCCAGCAAAGCAGTATGGTGGCGCTGACGGGGCCATGTTCAATCGCAGTCGGTGTCTTGGGCGTCCTGATCCGGGCGTCTCGAGCGAAGCCCATAAGCACACGAACGGCCGCGCCGTCGGTCTGGCCTGGCCGTTCGTCGCCCAGCCGGCTCGCCTCCGTAGTCTTTCTCGCTGTGCCCGAAGTCGT
>CAVSAY010000010.1:0-43926 GCA_963725925.1 uncultured Solirubrobacterales bacterium | reverse complement strand
GGCGCCGGGGCAGTTGCTCGCCGCCGAACGAAAGCAGGGACGTGCCCCGTGCTGCTGGATCCCGGGTGCAACGACCAACCTGCGCTGGACTCGGAGCGGCCGAGGTCTGCGTTTTCGTGAGAGGAGCCGTTCCCGCGGTGTGACCTTTCACGGTCCTGTTCGGCCTTCGCGAGCATTCGCCTTAGATTGCTCGGGGGTGCCGATCGCCCTGTCGCTGTGCCGGTCGCTGCCCCGATCCGTCCGCAGGGACGGCCACCGGCGTGCTGGTCGTCGCAGTGTTGGTGACAGCGTGGCGTCTGTGAGAAGACCGCGCCCCGTCGCGAGCGTTCGCAAACAGGTTTCTACAGGGGCCGCCCACGTTTGCGTTCCCGGACGAGTGCGGCCAGCCTATTGGGCGCTGTTGGCACACACCAACAGCCCCGACGCGCACGACGCCTGCAGAATGACGTGCCCCGCCGGAGACGCGTAGCCCATGCTCGGTGGTTCCCGCGAAGGATTCGGCCGGTCCCTCAGCAAGCTGCCACGGCAATCTGATCCGGCGCGGCTCGAAGACTCGGCGCTCAGGGGGCGAACCATCGTCAAGCGCCTGGCGAACCGTTGCTCGGCTTATTGAGAATCCGCAGCGGCTACCGGGTTGAGCAGGCTGGTGCCTTGTCGCCGAGCGGCAGTCGTGGCTAGGTCCGCTGTCAGCCTCGGTCGGTTACTGCTGCCGGCGCGTCACCGACGCGCACGAGCCCTGGCTGTCTGACAACCGCCCCGACCGCGAGACGGGCATTGCGTTGGCGGGCGATCGTTCGCATCACGCTAAGGTCGCGCTCGATGCCGCCTGGTTGCTGGCGCGTCGTGATCACGCATCGCTGAATGCGCATGCCCACATCGAGGATCGCGCTGCCCAGCGCGATCGACGATCCGACCAGCTGGTCTTCACCCTCACCTTCAAGCAGCACATTGGGCCGAAACCGGCGCCGATCCCAAGGTCCGATCGTTGCAGTCGACAGCAACGATACCCGCGCCCCAGCCGAGTCGTGGAAGGGGCCCGGCGCACCCTCAAACGGAGCCCACTCGCTCGCTGACTCCCGCTCGAAGTCGATGACGTTCTCGTAGCGACGGGCGACCGCAGCGCTCGCGGACCGCAGCTCCACCCGGCGTCCGAGCCAGTTCGACAGAGCCTCATCGTCGCGTGCGAGCGACCCGTCGGGCAACGTGATCTGAAGGCCATCGTCATCGAGCAGGCGCGCCGACGCGAACAACAACTCCGGCACGCGGCGCGCCGTTAGGCCGAAGCCAGTCGCGAGGTCGTAAATCGAAAACCGACGATCTCCCTCAAGTCCGTCGCTGCCGACACTTACCACGTCCAGGCGTTCCCCCTGAAGCGACTTGACGGGATACCGCCACAGCTCTGTGACACGCACGACCGGCCACGGTACGTCGCGATCGGAGCGGAGGTCAAGCCGCACGGGAGCCAAGGGCTTTTGCGTTGGTCGCAGATTGGTCGAAGGACCCGTCTTGCTGGCCCACGTCTCGGCGTCGACGCTCATGGCACCCAGCGACCGCCCGCGGGGGTCACGACCAGCTCATGGGTCCACGCTCGAGCGGGCTGCGTTGCGAGTGCGTGCACAGCGGCGGCGACCCCAGCCGGGTCGACGATCGCTTCCGGTGCCATGCTGGCGGTCATCCGCGCGGTCTTCGGCGAGGCGATCGGGCCATCGACGATCAGCAGGGCCACGTGCAGGTCATCCGCCGCGAGTTCCAGCGCTGCGGCGTGGGTGAGCGCGCGCGTGGCCGCCGCCCCCGCGGCGACGAGCCCGCGCGAGGGGGCGGCGCGGCGCGCGGGCGCGCCGGTGATCTGCACGAGCGTTCCCCCCTGGCCAGCGAGTGCGGCCGCCCCGGCCGCAAGGAAGACGAAGGTCTGCCTCGCGACCGCGACCACCCACTCGTCGAACCCGGCGGGGGTCGCCTCTCTCATCGCCCCGCCGCCGAATCCCGTGCCGTCGTTCGGCGGCCGGGCCGGCGCCACGGCGTTGACGATGAGGTCCAGCGGCCCGATGTGACTGGCCGCAGCCCGCAGCGCGTCGTCGAGCGCCGTGCGATCGGCCGCGTTGGCGCGAATCGTGGCCGCGCCGAGCGCCTGGAGCGGTTCCAGGTCTGCGGGGGTACGGGCGATGGTCGCAACATGGCCGCCGCGACCGAGCAGGTCGCGGGTGATGGCTGCGCCCAGGTTGCGAGCCCCAAGGACGACCGCTCGGGTCGGCGTTCCGGTCGGCGTTGCGGTCGCCATCACGCGTCCTCGCGTCGTGCGCTGGCGAGAAGGCTGACGCCCGGGAAGACGAGCCCCTCCTGCGTGAGGTATGGGGAGGCTGCCTCCTCCGCCCGCTCGCGCAGCTGTGCGGCCTGCTCCGGCGCCAGCGCCGCCAAACGCCGCGTTAGCGGACCGGCGAGCACGGCTGTCCGTGACCACCACTCGTCCGTCGTAGCGGCTCGGTAGGGCGTGGGCAGCTCGGTGATTGCCACGTCGATTAGTCCGGCCGCGGACAGAACCTCGGCGAGCCGGTCGCGATCGTCCAGGGAGAACGGATGCGGCACCCCGGGTGGCGGCATCGGCACGCCGAGTTGAGCGCCAACCGCGTCGAACACCAGGCCGAGCCAGGGGTTGGCTGCACGAGGCCCCCACACGCTGAGCGCAAGCCGTCCCTGAGGCCTCAGCACCCGGTGGATCTCGCGCGCGGCACGCACTGGGTCGGCGACGAGCATCAGACCCTCACGGCACAACACCACGTCGAACGCCTCGTCGGGCTCGTCGATCTGCTCGAGATCGAGAACGCGGGCGTCGACAGCCCGCAGACCAAGCGCCTTCGCGCGTCGACGCGCGATGGCCGTCATCGCGGGCGAGACGTCGGAGACGACGACGTCGCCGTCGGGGGCGACAAGCGAAACGGCGGCGAACCCCGGGCCGCCCGGTCCGCACGCCAGCTCGAGCACGCGCTCGCCAGGCGCGGGCGCGGCCAGCTCGAGCATCCGGGCGGTGACCTCAGCCCCTCGGGCATCGACGAAGGCGGCGTTGGCCTCCCAGCCGGGCGCGACGCCGTCCCACATCTCGCGCAGTCGGGCACGTAGCGGATCCGGGGCTGACGCCGCGGCAACCGCCGGCGACGCGCTGATGTCGAAACTCATGAGAACTCCTTCGCAGTATTGACTACATAGACGATGTAATGACTTCTCGGCTAGAGTAACGAAATGGCCGACGCTGTCAACCCCAAGCGCCGCTACGACTCCCCACGCCGCCGCGAGCAGGCGGAGACGACACGGCGAGCGATCCTCCAAGCGGCCCAGCGGTTGTTCTCCGAGCAGGGGTACGTCGCGACGACGATGGCTCAGGTGGCGTCCGCGGCCGACGTGTCGCTCAAGACCGTCTATCTCGCCTTCGAGAGCAAGGCCGGCGTGCTACGCGCGCTCTGGCACCTGCAGCTGCGCGGCGACCAAGACGACGCCCCCGTCGCTCAGCGCTCCTGGTACCAGGAGGTCCTTGACGAAGCCGATCCAGCCGTCAAGCTGAGCCTGAACGCTCGCAATGGCCGCGCCGTCAAGGAGCGGGCCGGGGCGCTGCTTGGCGTGATCCGCAACGCCGCGATGGTCGACGCGGACATCAGCGAGCTGTGGAAACGGATCTCCACCGACTTCCACGGTAACCAGCGAGCGATCGTGACGTCGCTCGAGGCGCAGGGAGCGCTGCGACCAGGTCTCGGCGTCGACCAGGCCGCCGACATCCTCTGGGCGCTGAACCATCCTGATCTCTGGCACCTGCTGGTCGGCGAGCGCCGCTGGACGCCAGAGGCCTGGGAGCGGTGGTTCTGCGAGGCGAGTTGTCGGGAACTCCTCGCCGAGCGGTCTTCTGCGCGGGATGACTCCGTTAGTGCCTGACGCGGACCTCTACCGCGCCCCACGGGTCAGGCCGCCGTCGCGACGTGGTGGGAGGAGCGCCTGCGCGAGTCCTCGCTGGACCACCGGCGCCAGATCGTGCCGACCGCTGCGGGGCCGACCCACCTGCACGAGGCGGGGCAGGGCCGCCTGACCATCGCCTTCCTCCCCGGAACCAACGAGAACGCCGCCACGTCCCTGCCGCTGCTAGCGCTACACCCAAGGACCACTTTCCTCGCGGCTGGGGACGCTCAACTTGTGAAGCGATTGTGCAGCTTCCCGTCAGCCGAGGCCATAGTGATCGAGCACTAACGCCTCTGCGCTGATCGCACCGTTCCGCCCGCGGTCTCCGGCCCGGTGTCGGTCATTAAGCGCGTCCGATGATGCGGTCTTCGTACATCGCATGCATTCAAACCCTCGGCGGACCAGAGACTCATCGGCCCCGTCCAGAGCAAAGCGGGTCAGCGACACGGAAACGATCGCGTCCTGCTCCTCGCCATCGGGCCGCGGCGGTCGACCTCGCCGGACTGGTTCACGCGCGGGCACAGGCCGGTGTACCCGGTTAGCTTGACCGGCGAGGAGAAGCGACTGATGTCGCCGATCTCGGCGGCGATCGTGAAGCCGGTCACCCAGCCGATCCCCGGCGCGGTCATCAACAACGGGATGTAGCGATGATCAGCGCCCGAGCGCTGCAGCCAGCGCTCGATCTCCGCGATCCGCCGGTCAAGATCGTCGATCAGCTCAACGCTCGCCCGCACGTGACCAAGCCACGGTTCCGGGAAATCAAGCTCCGCGAGCAGCCGGCGGCCACCAACTCCGAACAGGTCCGCCATCGGGACCTGATGGCCGAACGCGATCAGCGACGCGTGCACCCGGTTCTTGAGGATCGAGCGGTGCTTGACCAGGTGCAGCCGCCACCGCGAGCGCTCACGCTCTTGGCGGAGCTCGGGCGTCGGCAGCCAGATCGCCGGCACCAGATCCCGGAACGACAGCTCCGCCAGCACGCGCGCGTCGATCTTGTCGGTCTTGCACGCCAACGGCGCCAGCCCCTTGACCCGCTGCGCGTCGGCGACCAGCACCTCCCACCCATACCTGACCAACTCATCGTGCACGAACCGCGCGCCGTTCATCGATTCCACCACCCCGCGAACCGGCTCGTCATACACAGCCACCCGACGGCTCAGCCCGTACAGCCCGTCGCGATCCGCCGGCGCGCGGAAATGCTCGACCAGCTCACCCTCGCTCGAGATCAAGCACACATCGACCCGCCTGCGGCTCAGATCCAAACCCACATGCAACACAGCCCACAACTCCCTTCCACAAGACGAGCAGGATCAGCCCGGCCCATCACGTAACGTGAGCCCAGGTCGGTCCTCCGTATTTCGCTAGCCCGGCCGCGCGGCGGCTACCGCGCGCGCCTGACCCAAAGCTTTCGATCCGGAGGGCCGACCTCCTGCCGGCGACGCCGGGCCAACCCTCGTTCAATCACAGTCACGAGCGCGACCGGCTGCATCACGGTGCCGACCAGCAGACCGGGCGGTTGCGCTTGCCGCGCACACCAGGGCCGGCGCCGGCGGGGGAATGGGGCGCGTCGCGCGAGGAATGCGAGAGTGACGCGGCCGGAGGTGGCGCTGCTGCACTCGACGGCGATGGTCGACTGTGCCGCATTGCCGGCGGAAGCGCAGGTCGGCGATCCTCCGCGCGAGACAGATTCGGCGGGCGCCCGAGGACCGAGCACGTCAGCCATCCACGAAGCGAAGCAACCGACGCCCTAACTGGCCGGGCTGAGGATCACGACCGGGATCTCGCGCTTGGTGCGCTGCTGGTAGACGGCGTATTCGGCGTATATCTCGACGAGCCGTGGCCAAAGCCGCTGCTTCTCCTCAGGCGTAGCCTGGGCGACGACGACCGCCCGGCGCTCGGATCCGATCTGCACGGTGGTGCTTGGACTGGACATCAGGTTCAGAAACCAGGCCGGCATCGCGTCTGAGCCCCCGCGCGAGCCGACGATCACCAGATCGGCGCCGTCCCTCAGGTACAGCACCGGGGTCGTGCGCGCCCGTCCTGTCTTACGCCCGAGATGGTCGAGCAGCAGCACCGGCGCCCCCTTGACCTTGCCGCCCAGCCGACCACCGGTGAGCCGGTACACGCGCACGTTCCGATCGACGAACGCTTGACGAGCTTGAACTGGAGCGAGCCGGGCGGAGGAATCGGCGGGCTGGCCATCGCGCGCGGGAGCCTACCCGACGCCCTTCCGGCATTCCGTGAAGGTCGGCGCCGACGCCGGGATGATCGCGGCGCAACCGATGCAGGATCTGCCGGCCGACGAGCCGGTGGTCACGCGCGGCTGCTCCACGCCGTGCTCAGCGTCGAATCGAGCCGTCGATATGTTGAGTGGGGTGCGCGTTCGGTCGCTCAAGGTTGAGCGGGAGCGGCCGGATCGTCGAGCACACGCCTCAGTTCTTCCACGACTGCTGTGGTGAGCAACTCTTCATCTCCGATCTGTATCGGGGTGGTTTGGGGACGGTGTGTGGCCGCAGGCTGTGAGTTACCGCGCTCGGCGGCGCTTCTCCAGGACCACCTTTAGCGTCGCGAGGTTGTCGTTGACCCCTTTCTTGACCCCCCGTCGTGCGAGCTGGGGCAGGCGGGTCGCGACTCCATCGAGTTCGACCTGCGCGTCCAGCTGGACGACAGTCTCGCCGTTGTGCGCAGCGAATCGGTAGCGGTAGAGAAATGGGGTTGGCCCCGCCGTCGTGCGGATTGCGAACTCGCGTGGCGGCTTGCTGGCGATGACCTCGAGCTGGTTTATCGCCGGTCCGGTCGGCAGCTCCCGGTTCATCGAGAACGTCGAACCGACGCCGTTGGCGGCAGCGGACGTGGGGCGGACGGCTTGGACGGCCGAGTTCCAGGCAGGGAGGTTGCGCGGGTCGCAGACGTAGGCGAACACCTCCTCGGCAGGACGTTTGATACCGATGCTGGTCTGGAAGACGATCATGCCGCCAGCTCCATTGGGATCGACTTGATTACGCGCCGTTCGGCGAGCCGAATGGCGGTGTCGGGGTCGTGCGCGACCAGGTAGACGGTGGGGTGCGCGGCGGCGTAGGCGCGGATTCGTTGGTGCGTGAGGCGTTGCGCATGCTCGTCGGGGCCAACGCCGTCGACCGTTCCACGGAGCAGCAAATGCTGCGTGTAGGAACTGTCACCGGCCAGGAAGACGGTGTGATCGCGGTCTTGGACGAGGACGCCGAGCTGGCCTGGACTGTGGCCTGGGACGGGAACGAGGGTGACGTCGCCCGCCTTGGTCAGGCGCAGGCTCTGCGGGAAGCCCTCGAACGGCTCCGGCTCGAGGTCGACCGGGGTCGGGTCAAACCAGGCTGGCCAGCGGTTGTTCGGGTAACCACGCAGCTGGCCCTGTAGCCCGGTTGCGTATGCGATCTCGGCGCGCGCGGCGAGGATTTCGGTGTCCGGGAAGTGGTGCAGGCCGCCGGCGTGATCGGTGTGCAGATGTGTCATCACCACTCGGCGGACGTCACCGGGCTCAATCCCGAGCTGCTCGAGCTGCGGGCCGATCTCCTGCTCAGGCTCGACGAATTCACGAACCGCGAGACGGAAGACCGGATGCCAACGCGGGAAGTAGCCCGGCTGCGAAGCGCGGGCGCTTTCGCCCGTGTCGACCACGATCACACCCTCGGGGTGCTCGATCGCGAACGCGTAGATCGGAAGCGGCTCGGTCCAGCTGCGGTCGAGAATCGTGTGCACGAGGCGCCGCCGGCCATGACCCACGCCCTCGCGCCAGGCGGTCGTGATCGCCACGGAGCCCGTCTGGATTGCATGGATCTTCATCGTGATTGCCCCTTCCGTTTTCTCGTGGACTTGTGTTGGGCGGACCCCTCAGGCGCGAACCCGCGCAGGATCAGCTCTGCGACAGCCTCGGCAAGCTGCTCGTCGATCGGACCGCCGGTGATCAGAAGCCGGTAGAACAGCGGCCCGCCGAACACGTCGAGCGCGAACTCGAGATCGAGATCTGAACGCAGGTCGCCACGCTCGATCCCACGCCGAAGCACGTGCGCAAGCGCCCCTCGCCGACCGGCCAAAAACCCGTCGCGGACGGCGCGCGCGAGCTCAGGCCGCTGAGCCATCGCGCTGACCAGGCTCGGCATCAGCCGCCCCGCCACCGACCCGCGATACAGCTCGACTGCCTCTCCCATCAGGGCCAGCAGGTCCGCGCGGGTCGATCCCGTATCCGGCAGCTGGATCTGCTCGTCGACGAGAGCGCCAACCGCCGCGGTCACCAACTCGTCCTTCGACGGATAGCGGCGATAGATCGCGCCTTTGCCGACCGCGGCCCGAACGGCAACATCCTCCGTGCGGAACTCGTGCACCCCACGCTCGGCGATCAGCTCGCGCGTCGCTTCCAGGATCGCGCGGTCGACTCGCGAATCCCGTGGTCTCCCCATCGGACGCGCGGTTCCATCGCGCTGCATAAACCCTCCTTCTTATAGAACCGGTCAGTACC
The DNA here is from genome assembly GCA_963725925.1 of uncultured Solirubrobacterales bacterium. Classification (GTDB taxonomy): domain Bacteria; phylum Actinomycetota; class Thermoleophilia; order Solirubrobacterales; family Solirubrobacteraceae; genus Palsa-465. The sequence continues at coordinate 35,495 of CAVSAY010000010.1, read as the reverse complement.
GGATATACGGTATAGCACACTTCCGGTACTCATGGGTTCCATAACTTCAGAGGCGCTACCGAACCACGCAACTTCCAACGACTTCCGGAGAGGCGCGAAGGTCCAATGCCGAACCAGCCGATCGATGACACGGGCAACCACGCCGCCACCTGGCTACCGCGCTGACACCGAAGCAGGTCTCGGGCGGAAACAAGGCGTCAGCCCTGAGATTCGCCAAACGCGCACGTAAGGTGCTTGCTCGTTGGCGCTGGTTTGCTGCTAACGACTTGCGCCGTGCCGTAATCGCTTGAACTGAATCCATGCGTACGGCCTCGGCGGCCCGGCGAGTCGCTGTGGCGAGGGCCGGGGAGGCTCCTACGCGTCGCGGAGCGCGTCGTGGGTTCCGACCGGGCGCCAGATGACATGCGGCGTGTCGGCGATGGCTTCATCGCCGTATGCGAAGGTCGCGCGGCCGTACCGGTGCGAAGGTGATCTCCCAGATGTCTTGCCGGCCCTGCACTCGCTTGACCCCCAGCGCCGGTGGAACGAGGGTGGGCTCGCGCGCAGGGCTGCGATTAAGGTCGGGAGCATTGCGACGAATGCGGCTTGGAGCTCGCGTGGCAGGCGTCGGAACTGGCGGTCGAACCGCGCGAGACTCTCAAACGTGGGCACGCCTATTCGTTGGCGCCGTCGGGAAGGTCGTCTTCGGCGGCTTGGAGTCGCTGCACGTGGGCGACGAACGTCTCGTCTTTGAAGACCACGCCTTCGCTGTCGCGGATCACGTCGGAGAGGCGTTCCCGCTCGGGCCGCAGCAGCAGCGATCCGTCCTCGCGGCGCTCGACCAGTTCATAGGAGCCTGCGATCCCCGGCTCAGTGATGGTGATCCGTGTGCGTGCCGCGACCATGCCGACATTCGCGCAGCAGCCGCGCCGCGGCTCGACCGAAAACGCCAAGACCTCGGCCTAATCTGGCGAGCGTGTCTCGTCTGACCGCCGCTAACGCTGATCGCGTTGCCGAACGACAGCGCGCGACCGCGCCGGAGCGCGATGGTCGCGAGCTCAGGGGCTTGTGGACTGAGCAGATCATCACGCGCCTCGCTCAGGGGAAATCGCTCCGCGCCGCGCGTCATGACGCGCCTGTCTGTTCCGTGGGCCGTGGCCCGCACGGCGGCTCAGCGGGAGGAGTCCCAAGAGCCAGTGAGGCGGCGACGCGGCGGGTCGGACCAGGTCCGGTGCGACACCGGTGCTACACTCGGGTCCATGCCGACCAACCGCCGCCGACACGCCGTCACCGAGACACCCCCGGTCCAGGCGGCGCTCGATGAGCTACGACGTGAGCTCGGGACCGATCGGGTGGAGCTCGGCGAGTTGGTCGTGTTGGGCGCCGGTGTCAAGCTAGCGGAGCTCCGCGCTGCGCAGGCCGACACTGTTGAGCGGCGCGCGCGTCTGGCCGAGCGCGTGCGCGTGCGACGTGTCGGCGTAGACGTTGACGCCGCCGATGAGGTCCGTGAACGTGGTTGGGCGCGCTCGTGAGCGCCGATCTGCTGCTGGACAATTCGGCCTGGGCACGACTCGACCATCCGGCACTGCGTCGGGAGCGTGCTGACGAGATCGCGGCGTTGCTCGAGAAGGGCCGGCTCGCCGTGTGCCTGCCGTTTCTGCTCGAGGCTGGCTACTCGGCGCGCAGCGGCGCTGACCACGCCGCGTTGATCGGCGATCTGCTCGCGCTCCCGCGGGTTCGCATCGATGAGCAGGTCGAGGAGCGCGCGCTCGATGCGCAGCGCCAGCTGGCGCGCGTCGGTCACCACCGCCTGCCGCCGGTTGATGTGATCGTCGCTGCGATCGCGGACACGCACGGGCTCGGGATCCTCCACTACGACAGCGACTACGAGCTTCTGGCCGAGAAGACCGACCTGAGCTACGAGAGCGTTTGGCTCGCGGACCGCGGCTCTCTCTGAGCCGTCGTACGCCCCAGCCCCACCCCCGCGGGGACGGTGGCTCGTCCGGTCGGACGGGGACCATATGTCGTTCATGGAGGTCCTCGATCTGCGGCAGGCCCGGATCCGATTGGCGGAGCTTGACCGCCAGCGGGCTTTGCTCGCGCGGCAGCTTTCGGCGCTTCAGACTGCGAACGGCGGCCCGGACATCGGGACCGCCGAGGGTCGCGTGGCGCTGTTCTATTCGCTGTTCCGGGGGCGCCGGGACGTGTTCGCCACCCGCTGGGACAGCACGAAGACCGCCGGACGGTCCGGGTGGGCGCCACGCTGCCGGAACGAGTGGCGGCCTGGAGTTTGCTTCAAGCCAAAGGTCAAGTGCGCTGACTGCGCGAATCGCCGGTTCGTCCCGCTCACGCCGGCCGAGATCCGCGGCCACCTGGAAGGACGGCAGACGGTCGGGATCTACCCGCTGCTGCCGGACGAGACGTGCTGGCTGGTCGCAATTGACCTTGATGGAGCGTCTTGGCGGGATGATGTAAGCGCGTTGCGTGAGAGCGCCGAGGGTCTCGCCATTCCGGTGTTGACCGAGCGTTCCCGCTCAGGTGAGGGCGCGCATGTTTGGGTCCTGTTCGCGGAACCTGTCGCAGCTCACGTTGCGCGATCGGTCGGCTCGCTTCTGCTTACGCGAGCGATGTCTCGTCGTACGATCTCGATGAGCTCGTACGACCGGCTGTTCCCCAACCAGGAAACGATGCCCGCGGGCGGCTTCGGCAATCTGATCGCCCTGCCGCTGCAGCACGCTCGTCGCCGGGACGCATGCACGGTCTTCCTAGGTCCCGATCTCGAGCCTGTCCCCGACCAATGGGCGTACCTGGCCGGAATAGAGCGCCTGCCAGCCACGCGCGGGCGCGAGATTGCCGCCGAAGCGGAGCAGCTCGGCGGCGCGCTCGGCCTGCGGTTGCTCCAGGACACCGGAACACGTGTGCCTTCGCGTGTATTGACGATGACGGAGAGGCAGATCGAGGTCACGTTGGGCGCACGGATTCAGCTTCCCGCGTCGTCGGTGCCGCCAGCATTGCGCGACCGCCTTTGCCGAACCGCGGCGTTCGCCAACCCAATGTTCTACGAGCGTGAACGCGCTCGCCTCTCAACCCACAAAACCCCGCGGGTGATCGCCTGCCACGAGCAGCTCGGAGAGAGCCTGATGCTTCCGCGCGGCTGCTTGGCGCGCGTCGTCGACGAGCTGGAACGTGCTGGGGTGAGCCCGAAGTTCACCGACACCCGCAGCGACGGAAAGGCGATCACCGCATCTTTCAGCGGGACACTCTCGCCGGCACAACAGGCGGCGGTCAACGCGCTCGCCAAACACGACATCGGCGTTCTTGTCGCCCCGCCCGGCGCCGGCAAAACCGTGATGGCCACCGCGCTGATCGCCTCGCGAGCGCGCTCGACGCTCGTGCTCGTCCACCGCCGCCCGCTGCTCGAGCAATGGGTCGCGCGGCTATGCGAGTTCCTCGACATAGAAACCGACAGCATCGGCACGACAATCGACAGACCGGGCGACAGCGGCATCGACGTCGCAATGCTCCAATCGATGGCCCGGCGCGACCTCAGTGATCTCGGACGCTACGGACACGTCGTCGTCGACGAGTGCCACCACGTTCCGGCCTTCACAGCGGAGCGGGTCCTGCGCGAGCTCCCGTCCCGGACGCTAACCGGCCTCACTGCGACGCCCCACCGTCGCGACGGCCACCACCCGATCATCAACATGCAGTGCGGCCCCGTCCGGCACACGATCACAGCCACCGCCCAGGTCGAGACCGCCACCCGACGCGTCCTCCTCGCTAAGGAGCCGCCGTTCGACCTCACTGCGCTCCCACCCGATCCCGGAATCCACGAAGTGCTTGGCGCCGTCGCCGCCGACCGCGACCGCACCCGACAGATCGCAACCGACGCGCTCGATCAGCTGAGGCAAGGACGGTTCCCACTCGTGCTCACCGAGCGCAGAGAACACCTGCACGCGCTGAGCGAACTGATCGCCGCGCAAACAGAGCGGGTTGCGGTCCTTCACGGCGGGATCGGCAAACGTGCCCGCGGCCGAGCCGACGAGTTGCTCGCCTCAGAGGGGCCGCGCATCGTGCTGGCGACCGGCCGCTACATCGGCGAAGGCTTTGATGACCCCCTTCTCGACACGCTCATACTCGCGATGCCGATTGCCTGGAAAGGCACCATGACCCAGTACGCCGGCCGGCTGCACCGCCACCACGAAGCTAAACACGAGATCCGCATCATCGACTACGTCGACCACAGCGTGCCTGTCCTTCGCCGCATGTTCGCCAAACGCCAAAGGGCCTACACAGGCCTCGGCTACGCGTCAGGCTGAAAGGCGGCAGAGCGAAGACTTCATCGAGCGGCGCTGCACCCTCGAGCGCGTGGGTCGCGGCGACGCTCGAATGGCGCTGACCGGCTGGTCGTTGGCGCCGGTGTCGGCGTCGGGCAGCAACTCGATCTCGCTGCCTAAACCCCGGGAATCGACCGCAATATCCGAGATCTGAGACGAGGTGAGCTCACCCCGAAACCCACCGATTTGCAGGTATTTCTCGTGGCGCCTGCGGATTTCGCCCGTAATTCGGGTCGGTGAGGTCCCGAGTTCAAATCTCGGCGCCCCGATATTTGAAAAGCCCCGCTCAGGCAGGCCTTTTTAGTCGGTCAGGAGCCGCTGGTGGGTTCGGCCCGAGCGGCCGAATTTCGGCCATACTGCCCATTCACCGCCCAAACGTGGCCCTCGACCAGCACCTTGAGGCGCTCGCGCTCGCCCGCGCTGCGGCGCCCGCTCGATCGCGCGCCGTAACACCCGCTTGCACTCGTCCGGGTCGCGCGGCTCGCCCCAGACTCCCGTCGCCGGTGAGCCACCAGCCGACGGTCATGCGGCTCGGGATCGTGTTAGTCGCCGAAAGCGTTGCTCGGCGTGGATATTGCTGGTCAATCGTCAGCTCGCGCGCAGCCATGCGTCGCAGCAGGCCGGAGAGTTACGCGGCGGCGCTGCAGGGCTCGTCGGTGTCCGCGTCGCCCCTCGTCTCCTGGAAGCGGGGCGCGGGGAACCCGGCCGCAGTCAGCGTCGCGGTCCACGCGTCCGGATCGGGCTCTCCTCGATAGACGACGCAGAGGGTGTCGTCGCGAGGCGTAGGCAGCACGTCCCTGACCTCATCGTGCAAGAACAGTTCCCAGCGGATCCAGCCCCGCCGGGCTCGGGCGTCGTAGCCCGGGACGCGCATTTTACAATTCTTCATGGTCAAACCTCCTAGGTCCGCTGTAGCGTCCGATTAGTCTTACGGGACATCGTACTACATAGCGTCGTAGGAAGGCCGGGGGCCCCATTGTTTGGCTTTGCTGTCGATCTACGACGGGCTAGAGTAGATCGCGTCGGGAGGATCAACCGCGAAAATCACGACCCCGCGTTCTCGCCAACGAGAACCGTCGAAACGCCACGGGCCAGCGCATCATCGCGGAGAACGTGGAATCTCCGCCCGATTCGGAACTTAGGGGCTGATCGTCGGCCAACTCGGCCGGGGTGCAACGGGCATGTCGGCGTTCTACGGAGGAGCCCCCGAGCGGAAGCCACCCGGGTCATCCATCACGCCCTCGACGCGGGCGTCTCGCTGACAGGCGTCAGCGCCCCTTTTGTTGCCGCGACGAGCATCTCGGCGCTTCCGTCCTCGGCCCGGCAACGGGCGGAAGGCGGTTCTTCGGCGTGCCGATCGCACGTAATGTGAATCGGTTGCTCGGGTCTCCCTGGGAAGACCATCAGCTCGGCGTAGGCTGCAACGAGCCGGTGCGCTTCGTCCACGACTTCGAGCCGGGCATCAGCCGGGCAGGTGAACCCGGTGGGTTTGTCTACTCGAACGCCGACGGAAGCCAGATCGATGACCGCCGGACTCTCGCGCGTATCCGAACCCTGGTGATCCCGCCCGGCTGGTCGGCGGTCTGGATCTCGCCAGACCCTGACGCGCATCTGCAGGCGACAGGAATCGACAGTCGCGGCCGAAAGCAGTATCGGTACCACCTCGCGTGGCGACACGACCGCGACGAAGTCAAATTCCATGACATGGAGTCGTTCGGCCGGGTCCAGCCGGTGTTGCGCTCTGGGATCGATCGGGATCTGGCGTCCGCGTCGTCGCTCTCACATCGGACCGTGCTGGCGCTCGCCCTCAGGCTCCTCGATGTCGGCCTGTTTCGCGTCGGGTCGGATCGCTACGCAAGAGACAACCAGCACTACGGCCTGACCACGCTGCTGCTGAGTCAGGTGATGGTCCGGAGCCGCGAGGCCCTGTTCGACTACGTGGGGAAGGCTGGGAAACGGCAGCGGCTCGCCATCCACGATCCGCAGGCCGTGACGGTTCTTAGGAGTCTCCGGCGCCGCCGATCCGGGCCGCCGGAGCTGCTCGCGTTCCGTGGAGCAAGTGGATGGGCGAGAGTCCATCGCGACGACGTGAATAACTTCCTGCGAGTCGAGGCAGGCGGCCCGTTCTCGGCCAAGGAGTACCGGACTTGGAACGCGACGGTGATCGCAGCCGCAACCCTCGCCAGCCACCGCCCCAGTCGCACACGCGCCGCCGCCGTTGCGGCGAGAACCGTCGCGGACGCGCTCGGCAACACCCCGGCGGTTGCGCGCCGGTCGTACATCGACCCACGAGTCCTCGTCCGATACGCGGACGGCGATGTCATCGACATCGACGACCTCGCGGTTGACCCTTGGGGGGCACGAGCGCTAGTCGAGGCGCGAGTCCTCGACCTGCTCGCCCGATCCCGGAAACCTTGAGCCGAACGCATCTGCGCCGCGCAACCGACGTGCGACTTTCACTCGCGGTGCGAATCGCAGATCTGCAGCGACCGCGTCATGAGCGCTACCGCCTTCTGGGTCGCCGGCGCGATCACTGCCACGCGATCCCTCTGTGATCCTGTTCCCCGTCGGGCCGGCCGCCCGACTCACAAACGCGCGCGCCGACGCTCAGCGCCCAAACCCTATCCACACCGCAATCGCCGGCGGCTTGTTCTTGCCGGGGTGGCACGGGGCGGTCAGGCGATGCTCGTGCGGCGAAAGGCTGGTGCGGGCACCAGTTGTCGCTTGGTCTGTTGTCGGATTGCTTGGGTGCGGGTGCGGTGCCCAGGGCGCCGCACCCGCAGGGTCACGTTTGAGCTTTTCGCTAGCCGTTGGGGACGAGTGTTCCGAAGAGGCCGTCGGCTTCGTGGTTGGGGCCGGCGGTGAAGAACAGTGTGTTCGGGCCGGCGCCGGGTGTCATGGGGGCGAAGCGCACTCCCCAGAGCCCGTCGATCACGACCGGGCCGCCCTTCGTACGACTGAGCGTTCCTTCGAGCGCGCCGGTGGTCTGGTTGTAGGCGTGGATCCGGCCGTTGCCGAAGTTGCCCACGAGGATGTCGCCGCCGAAGGCTCCGAAGGTGGACGGCGCGAGCGTCACTGCCCACGGCGAGTCGAGCTTGCCTCGGCTGACGAGACGCTGGAGCAGGTCGCCGTTGGGGGCGAAGACGTCGACGAAGCCGCGGCCGGGCCCGGCGTCGTCGTCGGCCTTGTCCGGTCCCTGCTTGGCGAAGGTGACGTACAGGTTGCCTGCAATGTTGTGGATGCCAAACGGGGCGAATCCCGCGGGGATCGTCGGGTCGGTGAAGCTGTTGACGAGGTTGAAGTGATTGTCAAACACCTCGACCCTCCCGAAGCGGAAGCTCGTCGCGTAGATGAACTTGCCTTGCGGCGTCGCGACGAGGGCAAGGCCCTTGTAGTTGGCGCCTACGTCTCCGACGCTGTCGGTCGCGGTCGAGCGGTCGACAGCGATCACTGCGTGCGCGGGGTCGACGTTCGGGTTCCAGCCGGCGATCGTGCCGTCCTCGGTCGCGAAGAGGAAGAAGGCCGGACCCGACTTGCCGTCCTTAGAGATCACGAAGTCGGTCGAGTTGGGGTCGAGGGTGTTGAACGCTTGCCCGTCCGGCGCTGCGACCGCACCCGGGCCGGCCGAGGGGGGAGCTGCAATCGCCACGACGCGCGGCTGCCGGTTGCCCGCGCCGTCGTAAAGCGTGGCCAGGCCGGCGTGGTTGTCCGAGACCCAGATCGGCGTGCCCGGCCCGACCGACGTGCCCCACGGGTTCTTCAGATTGGGGTCGGTATGTGCGGCGAGCCCCGGGAATATCCGAAACGAGGTTTGTCTGCACGTAGGAGCGGCTTGCGATCCCGTGAGCGCTGGCCGGGGCCGGTCGAGTGGCTCCCGACGAGGCGACTGCGGAAGCGAACGCGCCCACTGTCGCGACGGCGAGGATGGAACGGGGTAGCTTCATGAGCTTCCCTTCCTGGTGGGCTGCGCCACCTCGAGCCGGACGTGTCGCGGCAGGACATCTACGATGGCACGTAGTAATTAGATCCGTGCTTGGCTAGACACCCGGGCCGAGAAAAAGCTTCCCCGCTCGTCTCGGAGCCTAGGGCGCATAACTGGACCGAGCGCTAACGAACGCCACGGAGCACCGCGAGCACATCTGCCGGTTCAGCGCGCTCGGTCCAGTTACCACGAACTGGCGTAGCGGACGGCACCGTGTACGCCGATGACGAATGTCACCACGGCAGGTGGCACCCAGCCGCCGGGACCGTTGTGTGCGCAAATGTCGTTTTCGACCGCCTCGAAATGGGGCACGTGTCTCGGCGTCAAACCTCGTACCTGCTCTGGTTCCGGCACGAGCATCGCGACCCCCGCGGTTCCGCCTTCCCTGCAACGCGCGGCGCGCATGGCCGGTTCGGTCGCCCGCCCGCCGCCACCGGTCGCGCTCGTGGCCGAGGAGCAGCTCCCGGGCCACGCTTGGATCGAGACCCGCATTGCTGCCGACGCGTGCCTGTGCACCCGGCGTCGCGGTCGCGCGTCCGCAGAGTGCGTCGATTGGTGTGAGGTGAACCAACTCACCGTCGCGGCGGACTGTTCGTGCCGCGAGGTCGATTTCGAGGCCGTCCAGTTCCACGCGTGGCTCTTGGCCTCCGGGCTCGGTTCGTCGCAGATTTGCGAGCAGACTGGCCACGAGTTCGCGCGGTCGAAACGGCTTGATGAGTAGTCGTCGGCGCCGGCCTCAAACGCACGCACCTGCTCGTGCTCATCGCTCACAGCCGAAAGCAGGATCACTGGCATCGCGCTCCATTCGCGCAGGCGCCGGCATACCTCTACGCGTCGTCGGGCAGCACGAGCTCGATGATCGCCGCCGTGGGCAGGCTGAGAGCGCCATGGTCGAGCGCATCCGCTGCGGTGCGGGTCGCATCCACCTCGAAGTCCGCGCCGTGCAACACAACCCGCAGAGCGTGCAAGCTCTCGGATTCGGCGTCGCACAGCAGGATCCGGCGCCGATCGCTCACGTTCGGGTGGCCATGAAGGGCGCCACGGCGCGCAGCCGCGCATCGCCAGGGGATGTGATGAGGCCACCGAGTCGCAGCGGTGAGCGGTTTACGCATCACGCAACGCGTGGTCCGCGCCCTGAGACCCGTAGTCGCGGGAGGCAGAACGGCGGGCCCGCGACGAGGTCCGTCTACGAGAAACCGCATAGTCGACGGGGTGTCGACGGCAGCGTTGGGCCGCGGTATGGTCGCTGTGGCATGCTCACCGAGGGGCCAGCGGAGGTGCTGCATGGCCGGCGCGTCGAGCGCGAGGTGTTGGATCGGCTGCTCGGGGCGGTGCGGGGTGGGCAGAGCCGTGTGTTGGTGGTGAGCGGCGAACCCGGGGTCGGTAAGACGGCGCTGCTGCAGTCTGCGATCGAATCTGTGTCGGGGTTCCGGGTCGCGCGGGCGGTCGGTGTGGAGTCAGAGATGGAGCTCGCGTTCGCGGCGTTGCAGCAGTTATGCGCGCCGATGCTGGATCGGCTGGACCGGCTTCCTGCCCCCCAGCAAGACGCGCTTGCTGTGGCGTTCGGGCTCAGCACGGGGAACGCGCCGGATCGGTTTCTGGTGGGGTTGGCGGTGTTGAGCCTGTTGGCGGAGGTGGCCGAGGAGCAGCCGCTTCTTTGCATCGTGGATGACGCGCAGTGGCTTGATCGGGCCTCGGCGCAGGCGCTGGTGTTTGTGGCGCGGCGGTTGTTGGCGGAGTCGGTCGCGCTGGTGTTGGTGACGCGCGAGCCGGGCGACGAGCTCGAGGGGTTACCGAAGCTCACCGTTGCGGGTCTGCCTAGTGGCGATGCTCGCGCGCTGTTGAGCTCGGCGTTCGGCGTTCCCATGGATGAGCACGTACGGGAGCGGATCGTCGCCGAGACGCGCGGCAACCCGCTGGCGTTGCTGGAGCTGCCCCGGGGGTTGACACCGGCGGAGCTGGCGGGCGGGTTCGGTTTGCCGGACGCGCCCGGATTGTCGGGGCGGATCGAGGACAGCTTTCGAAGGCGGCTGGCCGGACTCCCGGCGGAGACCCAGCGGCTCTTGCTGGTGGCGGCGGCCGAGCCGGTCGGAGACCCGGTACTGGTATGGCGAGCGGCCGAGCGGCTCGGGATCGGTGTCCAGGCGGCGGGACACACCGCCGGGTTGCTGGAGATCGGTGCACGGGTGACCTTTCGCCACCCGCTCGTTCGCTCGGCCGTGTATCGAGCGGCGTCAACGGAGGAGAGGCAGGCCGTGCATCGTGCGCTGGCCGATGCGACCGACAATGAGGTTGATCCCGATCGCCGCGCCTGGCATCTTGCGCACGCGACGCCAGGGTTCGACGAGGAGGTCGCGTCAGAGCTCGAGCGCTCGGCGGGACGCGCTCAGGCTCGCGGTGGGTTGGCGGCCGCCGCCGCGTTCCTTGAGCGCGCCGCCGCGCTGACGCCAGAGCCCTCGCGTCGGGCTGGGCGGGCGCTCGCCGCGGCCCAGGCCAAGCAGCAGGCCGGCGCGTTCGAAGCAGCCCTCGGACTGCTGGCCATCGCAGAGTCCGGGCCGCTGGACGAGCTCCGGCGCGCCCAGGTCGACCTGCTGCGCGCTCAGATCGCGTTCGCGTTGAGCCGCGGTAGCGACGCGCCACCCCTGTTCCTCAAGGCCGCCAAACGGCTCGAACCGCTCGATCTGAGGCTCGCGCGTGACACCTATCTGGAAGCGCTCACCGCCGTGTTCTTCCCGGGCCGTCTCGCGAGCACCGAGATCGTGCTGGAGACCGCGCGGGCCGCCAGAGCAGCGCCTCCAGGGTCGCACGCGCCGCGCGCGCCAGATCTGCTGCTAGACGGCCTGGCGCTGCTGATCACAGATGGATACGCCGCAGGAGCGCCGATCCTGAGACGGGCGATCGACGGCTTCCGAGACGAGGAGACTTCCCGAGGCGACGGGCGTCGGTGGCTCTGGCTTGCGTCCCGTGTCGCGGCCTTCTTGTGGGACGACGAGAACTGGGACATGCTGTCTGCGCGCTTCGTCCAGTTAGCGCGTGAAGCCGGTGCGCTGAGCGTGCTCCCCCTGGCGCTGACGATACGCACGGGGATGCATCTGTTCGCCGGGCGGTTAGTCATGGCCTCCTCGCTGGTCGACGAGCTGGCAGCGGTGAACGAGGCGACGGGTGCCGGCCTCGTGGCCTACGCCCCGGTGACACTGGCCGCCGCCAAGGGCCGTGAAGCCGAGGCCGTCCCGCTGATCGACGCGGCCACACGCGAGATCATGCGTCGGAGCGGGGAACAAGGACTGACATCCATTCACCTGTCGACCGCTCTGCTGTACAACGGCCTGGGCCGGTACGAGGAGGCGCTCGCCGCGGCCCAAAACGCCGTCGAGGACTCGCTCGCGGTCCGGCTTTCAACCTGGGGCCTGGTCGAGCTGATCGAAGCGGCCGTCCGAAGCGGCCAGGCCGCGCTCGCGGTCGACGGGCTCGGTTGGCTTTCGGAGATGACCGCGGCCAGCGGCACCGACTGGGCGCTCGGCGTCGAGGCCCGCTCACGGGCATTGCTGAGCGACGGCGAAGCCGCCGAGCGGCTCTATCGCCAGGCGATCGAGCGGCTCGAGCGGACCCGCGTCCGGGTGGAGCTCGCCCGCGCGCACCTCCTGTACGGCGAATGGCTACGCCGCGAGCGGCGCGGGCTCGAGGCGCGCGAGCAGCTACGCCACGCCCACCAGCTGTTCACGGAGTTCGGCATGGAAGCGTTCGCCGAGCGCGCCCGCATCGAGCTCGAGGCGACCGGCGAGCACGCCCGCAAACGGACCGTCGAGACGCGCGATGACCTGACTCCCCAGGAGGCACAGATCTCCCGCCTTGCCGCCGACGGCGCCACCAACCGAGAAATCGCCACGCAGCTGTTCATCAGCCCCAACACCGTCGACTACCACCTGCGCAAGGCATTCCGCAAGCTCGGAGTGAAGTCCCGCCACCAACTCACACAGCACCTGCTCCAGCCAGGCGCGCACGTAGACGCGTGAGGGGGGGTCCCTCGCTCACATCCAGGCGTGGCTGGGACGTCCGCTCCTATCCGAGTACGAGTGTGCGGCCGTCCGACGCCGCACACCTGCTTCGTTGTCGGCGCGGTCCTTCGAGTACTTCGGGGTTGGGAAAAGGCTCGCCAGAGAAGCTTCCTCACAAAAACCCGAGAGTCTGTCGAGATCCACAGCCTTCCCTACACCAGGGCCCGTCGCCTAAGTCTCACCGAGGCAGTACTGGCTCTCCAGCCTCAGGTGATCGCGCCGGCTCCTCGAGCACGCCGCTCGCGATCAGGCGGTCGACCTCGTCGGTTGTGAGGCCGAGCAACCCGGTGCAGATCTCGCGCGTGTGCTCGCCCGGCTCCGGTGCTGGGGTCTCGGCGGGCGGGGGAATCCGCTGCGAGCGAAACGGTGCGTTGTCGACCGGCCTCGGCTCTAAGCCGGGCTGCTCGAGGACGCGCAGGAACTCACGCGCTTGGAGCTGAGGGTCGTCCTCGAACTCGGTAGGTCGCTGCATAAAGCCCGCAGGTACGCCGGCGGCCTGTAGCGTGGCCGTCACCTCGCGGGGATGCAGCGCGCGGGTCCAGCGGGTCAGGTGCTCGTCGATTTCGGCGCGCCGCGCAAGGCGCCCGGTCGCGCTGGCGAGGTCGTCATCCGATGCCCACTGTGGGTTTCCGAGCGCGTCGCGAAGGCGACGCCAGTCGTCGTCGTCGCGGACCGTGATGACGCACCACTCGTCATCACCGGCGCACGGGTAGACCCCCCACGGGGCAGCGTGCCGGCCGGCGTTTCCGGTGACCTCGATCACGCCCGGCCGTAGCGCCTCCTCGACCAGCGCAGTGCTGATCTGCATCAGGATCGTCTCGGCCTGGGATGTCGCGATCTCAGCTCCCCGTCCCGAGCTCCGGCGGGCCATGAGGGCGGCGAGTGCCGCGATCGCGGTGACGCGAGCCGCGTAATGATCGGGATGGATCGTCGTTGAGTCGCTGAAGCTCTCGGGGTCATCGCGATAGCGCCAAAGGCTGGTGAGTCCGGACGCGCATCGGACCAACGGCCCGTAGCCCATCCAACTGCTCCACGGGCCGGTGGCCCCGACCGCGCTGCTGCTTGCAATCACGATCCCCGGGTTGATCTCCCGTAGGCCCTGCGCACCGAGCCCGAGCTTCTCGAGCGTCCCTGGTTTGAAGTTCGCGAGCACGACGTCGGATTGCGCGACCAGGCGCTTGACCAGATCGACGCCCTCCGGGCTTCGCAGGTTCACGCCGACGCTCTTGCTGCCCCGATGGCCGATCGCGAAGTGCACGGGCGAGATGCGCGCGCCGTCGGGGAATGCGCGGCTCTCGATCTTGATCACCTCGGCGCCCTGGTCGGCGAACAGGCGGGCGGCCTCGGCTCCGAGCACGATCACGCCGAAGTCCAAGACGCGGAGCCCCTCGAACGGCCGCCGCATCGTTCGGGCGTCGGCGGAGCACCCGATCAGGCTGCGGGCCGGCTCCGTGAACACCTCGTCGTCGTGCTCGCCAAGCCGTGGTGCGCGGCGAGCCGACCGCACGCGTCGGCCGTCGATCTCGGCGAACCCCGTCGGCGCGTCGGCCTCGATCCCGGGCGCGAGTTGCGTGCGCGCGATCGCGCCACGGATTCGATAGTGCTCGGCTGCCAGCACATCGGCGGGCTCGAGCACCGGCGCGATCGGCACTCCCCGCGCCTGTCCCTCCAGGGTCAGCTCGTATTTGCTGCGCTCGCGGAAGTGCTGGTCGAAGACCGCGTGCAGGCGCTCGGACGCGAGCGCCCGGCCACGGATCGTCTCGAACTCGGGGTCCTGAAGCTCTTCGGGCTCGCCGAGCCACGCCCGCATCGCGTGCCATTGGCGCGGCGCTAGCAGGACGACCCGCACGTGGCCGTCGCGACAGCGGAAGATCGGGTAGGGACCCGGTGCGGGGCGATCGCGGGTTAGCTCGTAGCCGGCGACCTGCGCGGTGCCGACGACCCCCATCGCTGGGTCGACCACCTGCGCCGTGGCCTCGTACAGCGAGAAGTCGACGTGATCGCCGTACCCGCGCTCGAGCCGGTTCCAGTACGCCACGAGCGCTGCCCACGTCGCCTGCACCGCCGTCACCTGGAGTGCCAGGTCCCCGGGCGGCATCAGCGGCTCCCGACCGGGCAGCCCGGACCGGCTGAGGACACCGCCCATCGCCAGCAGCGTCCACTCAGTGGCGACCCAGTCGCGGTATGGGCCGGTCTGCCCGAAGTCGGTGATCGAGAGTACGACCAGTTTGGCGTTTCGGGCGTGAACGAGATCCACCGCGAGCCCGAGCTCTGACATGGCGCCCGGCCTGGCGCTCTCGATCCAGATGTCGGCGCGGTCCAGTAGACGCAGCAGCTGCTCACGACCCTCCGATGTGGTGTGGTCGAGGACCACGCCGCGCTTGCCCGCATTGTGCGTCGCGAACCGCAGGCTGACCCCAGCGTGCAGCGGCGCCAGCGCTCGCGATGGAGCACCGCCTGGCGGCTCGACCCGGATCACGTCCGCGCCGAGGTCCGCGAGGAAGCGGCCGCACATCTCCGCTTTGCCCTCCGCCATGTCGATCACTCGAACGCCTTCGAGTGGCGTGGGTCGCTCCTCCATCGCGGACATCAGCCGAGCACGATCTCCGCGGCCTGCCGGAGTCGTTCGGCCGGTCCGGCGATCAGGATTGTGGTGACCGGCGAGTCGCGCCAGGCCTCGAGGTCGTGGCGGATCTTGTCAGCGGGTCCGATCAGCGCCAGCTCCTGCACCAGCTTTGTCGGCACGGCCGCTGCCGCCTCGTCCTTCTTACCGTCGAGGTACAGATCCTGGATCTTCTGGGCCTCGGCGCCATAGCCCATCCTCACTACCACCTGGTGATGGAAGTTCATCTGGCGCGCACCCATCCCGCCGAAGTAGAGGGCGTACATCGGGCGGAGCAGATCCGCCGCCTGCTCGACGTCATCGTGGACGATGAACGGGATCGAGGGGACGATCGCGAACTCGTCGGGCTGCCCCCCGCGCCGGGCAAATCCCTCTTCCAGGCACGGACGGTAGAGCTCGGCGTCGTAGTAGGGGGAGTAGTAGAGCGGCAGCCAACCGTCCCCGATCTCAGCAGCCAAGGCGATGTTCTTGGGACCCTCGGCGGCGATGTAGATCGGAATGCGCTCGCTCAGCGGATGCAGGATCGACTTCAGCGGCTTGCCCAGTCCAGTGATCCCTTCTCGCTCCCGCACGGGCAGAGGGTAATGCGGGCCCTCGGAGCTGACTGGTTCGCGCCGCGCGAAGACGTCACGCACGATCGATACGTATTCGCGCATCCGCGCCAGCGGCTTTGCGAATGGCTCGCCGTACCATCCCTCGACGACCTGCGGGCCCGAGACGCCAAGCCCGAGCATGAAGCGGCCGCCGCTGAGATGATCCATCGTCATTGCGGCCATCGCGGTCGCGGTCGGGCGGCGAGCGCTGATCTGCACGATCGTCGTCCCGAGCCCCACCTTCTCCGTATGTGACCCCCACCACGCCAGCGGCGTCAGCGCGTCGCTACCGTAGGTCTCCGAGGCCCAGACCGAGTCAAAGCCCAGGCGTTCCGCCTCTTGGACCGTCTCGATGGCCTCGGAGAGCGACGCGCGGCCCGACAACAAGCCTGTGCTGAGACCGAGCTTGAGGCTGTTCGTGCTCATCTGCAATCGCGCCCCTCAGCGTCCCGTCCAGGCCGGCTTGCGCTTCTCGGAGAACGCCTTCGGGCCCTCGATGTAGTCCTGGGAGGCGAGCATCCGCGGGATCCTCTCTCGCCAATCGCGGTCGATCGCCTCGTCGATCGGAAGTCCGAAGCCAGCCTGCGCTGATTCCTTGGTGAGTGATACGAGCAGCGGCGAGCACTCCAGGATCTGCCTGGCCCAGCGTTCCGCGGCGACCATCAGCTCCGCCGCCGGTACTACCTCGTTGACGAATCCGAGGCGGTGGCCCTCCTGAGCCGACACAAAGCGGCCAGTGAGGAGCATCCCCATCGCGTGCTTGAGCGGGATCTGCCGCGACAACCGATGAATACCACCGGCGCCCGCAATCAGCCCCACGCGAGGCTCAGGCAGCGCAAAGCGAGCGGTGTCGGTGGCAATCACCAGGTCGCATGCGAGCGCGATCTCGAAGCCGCCGCCTGCGGCCACGCCGTTGACCGCTGCGATCAGCGGCTTCTGGCATTTGTAGCCACGCGTGATCGCGGCAAATCGCGAGCGCGTGTCGACCCGCTCCGCCCCGTTTGCCGAGGCCTCTGCCGTCGCTTTCAGGTCGTTCCCGGCGCAGAACGCGCGGTCGCCGGCGCCGGTGATGATCGCCAGCCAAGCGTTGGCGTCGGCCGCGAAGTCATCGAAGATCTCGATCAGCTCGCGGTGGGAGTGCTTGTCGAGAGCGTTCATCCGCTCAGGCCGATTGAGGGTCACGTATGCGATGTGACCCTTCTTCTCGTAGATGACGTGGTCGTAGCTCATGCGCGACGCCTGAACTTCGGGACAGCGACCGCGTCACTCATCCGCTCGAACGTCACCTCGAGCGGCATCCCGATCTCTAGCCGCTCGTTCGGACAGTCGACCACCTGGCTCGTCAGCCGCACGCCCTCCTCGGTCTCGACGACGGCGATGTTGTATGGAATCTCAGCGGCGAACGCCTCGTCGTAGAGCTGGTGCATGAGCACGAAGCTGTAGAGCGTGGCGTTACCGCTCGAAGGAGCCCACTCGAGCTCCCCGGAGAAGCAGGTCACGCAGCGGGCGCGCAGCGGGACGCCGATGTACGCGATCGGCGACTGGTAGGTGGCGCAGGCCGGGCAGCGCAGCAGCATCAGCTCGCCATCGAGCGCGCCATCGAAGAACGGAGCGCTGGCCTCGTCGGGAACGGGTACCGACTTGGCGGGCGTGGTGGTCGTGGTCATGGCTTCCTATCCGTCGTGCTTGCTGAGGATCGTCGTTGAGTGGAAGTTCAGGGTGCCTCCGTTGCCGGAGACGAGCACGTGGTCGTGCTTGCCGATCTGCCGCTCGCGCCCTTGACCGCGTGCTTGGATCACGCCCTCCGAGAGCGGCGTAAAGCCCCACATGTAGAAGGAGGAGAGCTGGCCACCGCCGGTGTTACAGGGCAACGAGCCGCCGGGGCCGAGCTTGCCGTCTGCGACGAACACGCCGCCGTCGCCCTTCTCGCAGAATCCGTAATCCTCGAGGGTCACCAGGACGGTGTACGTGTAGCAGTCGTAGAGCTCGAGCACGTCCACGTCCGAGAGCTCGATCCCCGCCTGCGCCAGCGCCAGCTGCCCGGACTTCCCGGCGCCTGTGTGGACCGCCGGCTCACGGTCGGTCCGTCCCGGATCACCCGGCGCGCACTGCCCGAAACCCCGTAGGTACACCGGCGGCTGGCGTAAGTCCCGCGCCCGCTCCGCGGAGGTGACGATCACCGCGACGGCGCCGTTGGAAACCACGCAGCAATCGAACAGGTGCAGGGGCTCCACGACCCAGCGGGACGCGTGGTAGTCCTCGAGCGTCATCGGTTTCTGCATCTGCGCCCGTGGGTTCATCCGCGCCCATTCGCGCTGCCCGACCGCGATCGTCCCGAGCTGGTCGTGGTTGGTCCCGAACAGATGCATGTGTCTCCGAAGCGCCAGCGCGTACATCGAGTTGGCGGGCCCGTAGTCGCCGTAGGCAAACCGCAGTCCGGCCAGTCCCGGTGCGTTGAACCGCGTTCCGCCGTAGACCGACTGCGAGATCGACTCGCCCGCCGCCAACGGCGCGTCGGCATACACGCACGCCACGACGTTCGCTTGCCCGCTCTCGATCGCGTAAGCCGCGTACTGGAGCATCGTCGCCGCGCTCGATCCGAACGCGTTCATCGTGTTGAGGAGCGTCAGATCGACGAGCCCGAGCGCAAACTGCAGTCTCGGCGCCATCTCCTCGGACTGGTTGCCATTGATCAGCAACCCATCGAGGTCACGTGCCTGCAGGCCCGCATCTTCCAGCGCCAGGGCGATCGCCTCGCCCGCGAAATCCGAAACCGTGCGGCCGAAGACCTTCCCCATGTCGGTGATCCCAAGCCCTGCGATTGCGGCTCTCGCGCCCACGGCTGGCTGCTCCTCTTCATGAATCACGGCGCGTTTGGCAAAGCCCAGCGTCGTGCATTGACGTTTGGCGCCCCCGCTAGCTCTTGATGAAGCTCGTGTGGCGGCAGCCTGTCATGTCACTATACGCTATGTCTATTGACCCGTCAAGCCGTCTGCGGGTCTCGCGTGGCTAGGTCTGGCTCAGCCCGAGCATCGAGACCCACAGGTCGGTGAGCGTGCCAACGGCGCGCTCGCGGTCGAATGGGATGCCGTTAACGATCCAGAAGTAGAGAAACCGATCGATTTGCACCAGGAGCAGAGCGGCGCGGACGCGCGCCTCCTCCTCGCCGCAGCCATACCACCGTCGGATCGACTCGGCGATGACCGCGATCGACTCGTTGTGGTTGTCAAGTCTCACCGCGGCGACCTCAGGCTCGATTGCCTCCGCCTGATCCAGGGCTTTCAGGCTTCCGCGGTTCGTGGCGTAGTTGTCGACCATCGAGCCGATCCACTCGTGCAGGTCCTTGCGCGACGGCGGACCGCCCGATGTGAGCCCGAGATACAGCTCCCGCCAGCGCCGGCCGAGCGTCCGCGCGACCACCAGCACGACGTCCGCCTTGCTCTTGAAGTGGAGGTAGAACGTCGCCCGGCTCGCGTTGGCCTCCGCCACGATGTCCTCGATCGTGGTCGCGGCATAACCCTTGCGCTCAAACGCCGTGACTGCGCCCTCGATCAAGAGCCGACGAGTCATGCGCTTCTGCTCGTCGCGCAGCGACCCGCCTCTGCCGGTGTGGTCCCTTGTCGCCATCACCGCAGATTATAGCCGATTCAGTAGGCACATCCGCTTTCCACTTGACAGACTGTCTTGTGACTCGCTACTGTGCCTGGCGAGGATCGAAGCCGCCTAGTGCCCCGACCGGGACTTCCAGGGGCCCCTCATCGGCCATCTGGCCGACACCACCAATCCCATCAGTACAGAGGAGAGGGACATGCAGCACAATTCGAGGCGCGAGGTCAGCGGACGCGTGTTGCGACGCTCTCGCCGCGTCACAGCTCTCTTGGCCGCAACCGGCCTCAGTATTGCCGTGGCGGCCTGTGGATCATCGAGCTCGTCGAGCTCCGCCGGATCGTCTGTATCGGCGTCTAACGCCGACTTTCGCGTAGGGGCTTGAGGGGCGGCAGCGTCTCGCGGTTGAGTGCGGTTGAGGGGCGCGAACCCTGTGTTTGGTGGGGTTTCCGAGTCCGCGTCGGCGTGCCGCGGTGGATGGTGGTGGGGTCGAACTCGGGGACTGGTTACTAGCCGTTCTGGAAGTGCTCGGCGGCTTGCGCTCGGCGAGGAGCGCTCGCAGCGACGCCGATATCTCGCGCGAAATAGCCGATTCTCGGGGCCCGTGGCCGTCAGCAGCGGGTTGGCGGGCGGTTCTGTCCGACCGATCAGGTGTACTATCAGGATCGTCCAGTCAGCGAGATCACCCCAACCTCGTCCGGGCGGTGAGTTCTTCGCCGAGCCCGCCGACCCGACCCAGCGGCGCTACGAGGCGCTGCGCGCCTACCTGCTGGAGGGCCGCTCGGCCGCGGAGGTCGCCGCGGCGTTCGGGTACACGATCGAGACGCTGAACTCGATCGTGCGCGACTTCCGCTCAGGCCGCCGCGAGTTCTTCCTCTCCTCACGCCCGGGACCCAAGCGCGCACCCGCGCAAGGACCGCGCGCACGACCGGATCGTTGAACTGCGCTCGGCGGGTCACTCGATCGACGAGATCGCGCTCGTGCTCGCGCGGGAGGGAATGCCGCTGAATCGCACCGGGATCGCGGAGGTGATCGCCGAGGAAGGATTCGAGCGGCTGTGGCGCCGCCCGGAGGTGTTGCGCGGCGCGCCCCGACGCGAGCAGCTGCCGCGGACCGGCGTGATCGACTTCGAGCACGTGGCCCGAGCGGGTGGAGACCAAGCACGCCGGCTTGTTGTTGTGCCTGCCCGACCTCGTCGCACTGGACCTCCCCGCGATCGTCAAGGCCGCCGGGTACCCGGGCACGAGCGTGATCCCGGCCGTGTCATCGGTGCTGTCACTGCTGGCGCTCAAGCTCGCGAGCATCCGCCGTACCTCGCACGTCGAGGATCTCGCCACCGACCACGGCGCGGCGCTGTTCGCGGGGCTCTCCTCGCTGCCGAAGACGACCGCGCTGACCAGCTACTCCTACAAGCTCTCGCACGAGCGCCAGCACGCGTTCCTGGTCGCGCTCGAACGCCGCGATGCTGCGAGCGGGGCTGATCGACGGCGCCGACTTCGACCTCGACTTCCACGCGATCATGCACTGGGGCGAGGACCCGGCGCTGGAGAAACACTACGTTCCCAGCCGCTCGCAACGCACCCGCTCGGTGCTGACGTTCTTCGCCCAGGACGCCGCCACCCGCAACCTCGTGTTCGCCAACGCCGACATCTCCAAGGCCACCCAAGCGCGCGAGGTGATCGCGTTCTGCGAGCACTGGCGCCAGCTGACCGGCACCGACCCCGGCCTGCTGGTGTTCGACCAGAAGCTCACCACCCAGGCCGTGCTCGCCGAACTCGACGAGCGTGGTGTCACGTTCATGACCCTGCGGATGCGCTCACCCGCGCTGATCCGCCACATCGACGCGCTCGACCCCAAAGCGTGGAAGACGGTGCGGCTCGACCGCGACGGCAACTACCGCAAACCCCAGGTCGTGGACGAGACCGTGCGCCTGTCCGACTACCCCCACCCGATCCGCCAACTCGTCGTCCGCGGCCTCGGGCGCGAGAGCCCGACCGTGCTGATCACCAACCACACCACCGCCACCCCCAAGTTCCTGATCGAACGCTACGCCCGGCGGATGACGATCGAGCAACGACTCGCCGAAGCGATCCGCGCCTTCCACCTCGACTCGCTCTCCTCCTCCGTGCCACTCAACGTCGACCTCGACGTCGTGCTCTCCGTCCTCGCCTGCACCGTCTGCGCCGCGCTCGCGCCAACGCCTCCCCGGCTACCACACCGCCACCCCCGACACCCTCCAACGACGATTCCTCCAAACCGGCGGCGTCATCCACACCACCGACGACACGATCACCGTCCGACTCGACCGCCGCGCCTACTCACCCGTCCTGCGCTCAGCCGACCTCCCCGACACCACCGTGCCCTGGTGGGGCGACCGCCGCCTCCACCTCGAATACGCCGAAAAGTAGGGTCGATCTCGCTGCGCGAAAATCGGCGCTAAGAACCAAAGGAAACTTACCCATGCGTAAGCTCATCGCCGCCGCGGACCATCGCGGCCACACTCGCAGTCCCGCCGTTCCGGCGGCCAGCACCGGCAACACCTCCAACGGCCAGTCCTCGAAGATCACCGGGAAGAACGCCATCGAGCTATTCCGACCCGGTGTTCGGGAACGTCACCGTCAACGAGACGCAGCACCCGCAGTTCGACACCCGTGAACGCTCGGCTCGCCGTTGCGGATGTCAGCCAAAGAGGGCCAGACCCTCACGGTCGGCTGGATTTCCGACTTCGACCACAGCAGGCCACAGGGAACCCTGACGTACACCGTTTCGGCGGACGGCCTCAGCTATACGGGCATCGCCACCTACCCGGCGAGCTAAACACCCGCCAGCCGCACTTGGAGGCCCCGCTACGGCGGGCCTTCGGTCGTCCGTTTGTGATCCACAGCTACCGCCTGGAGAAACATGAAGCGCCTCGTCGCAGGGCGGCGGCTCCGACGCGGCCCACTCCTGCATCGGGATGCCGATTCACTAAAGGGCATCGACCACTAGATGACCAACAGCGCGCGGTCCGCCCGCCGCCGCTGACACCTTGCCGGTTTGGTACCCGGTGCGTGATGCGAGCCCGCCTTCGAGCCGGCTCGCTCCGTTTATCCGACCCTGCCTCTTGTCCAATATCCGTGGGGGGGTGTCGAACTGACTCGTCTGGTGAGCAGCGGCGCAGCGCGCGACGGGGAGCGCGTGAGCGTGGGGTCCACCTACCAGGGCAGTCTCCGTTCCGAGCGCCGGGGGTCGCCACTTGACTGCCTTACGAGAAGTGCCCTCGCTTGTCGCGAGCGGCCTTCTGGCGCTTCACGAGCGCGTCTCCCGTCGTCCGCGCCTTCGCCCAGCGGTCTGCCTCCAGGGCGAGTTCCTCAGCCATCTGTCGAGCCTCGGCCGATCCGTACTCGGGAAGCCCGGAGCGCTCGACGGAACCTGATGTAGGCCCAGTCCACGGGATCGGTGGAGGTCGTTGTCACTTCACACCCCCTTTAGCCCCGACCGCCACCGCATCGGCGAGCGGCCGGGGCTTGACAGGAACGGCAACGTTTCTTCCGCCCCACCCACCGGAGAAGATGAGAAGTCGGCCCGAGCCCGAGCGCCGGGGAGAAGACCATGACCCCCCGGCGCTCGGAGGTGGGGCCGACCCCATCCGCTGGCCCCGCGTTGCGCGACCCTGACGTGCGGGCACGCAAGTCGATCACCTCTCCTCCGACTGTGGCGGCCACTTATCAGCCGTCACGCGCGGAGAACGTATCAGCACGCTACAAAGCTGTTGATAGTCGTAAGGGGACGTTCCCCCACGGTCCTTGTATCCACCGGCCAGCGCGGTCAGCGCGTTGTGCCAGGCAAGAGGATGTGTCTGCCATCACCGTGCCGATGGTGGCCAACTGGCCGCACAGGGACAAGACCTCTGCGGTCGGGACGCCGGCACGCGTGGAGCAGCATCAATACGCCAGCCCCCATGCGTCGGCGGATGGTCCGACCTCGGCCGATCGATCTTGATCCCGAGACGATCGCCGTAGGCGAGCAGTTCCGCGGGGACAAAGCTCATGACCTCGGACCGCGTCGCTTCGCCGCCCTGGATGGCGTCCCGCAGGTAGCTGACCAGGTACCGACTGAGGCTGTAGCGGACGGTCTCCACGTCGGCAACTCCAGCGCTTCGTACGCGCGGAGCGCCCAGCCAGAACACCGGCTCTCGACCTGCCAGGTCGCCCCGTGTCGTCCGCAAATGCATGTGCGCGATCTCATGCAAGGCCGTGCCACGTCGGTCGGCCGGGAGCGGATACGGCACGTCCACGCGCCGCTCAGTCGGATACGCCCGGCGTCGCGCTGGTCGGTGATCCAGCGGACCTCGATCTCCCTCGGATCGCTATCGAGACGCTCGCTCTGTCGAGAATGCGGAAGCACCGTCTGGTGAACGTGCGAGCCCCTTCATTGCCGTTCGTGGTTGTGCTCATTGCTGGCGTCCCTTTCCGGTGTGGACCGAGTAGTCGATCTTGCTGCCGATTCCTGGGGGATACGGCTGGCGAGAGGGGGGTGCGGGGACGATCTCGTCAGTCGTCACCTTCACCCCGTCGATCAGCTCGCGCCGATAGCGGGCTGCCGTCCGTCGAGATGATTGGTTCAGCGTTCTTCTTGCGCTCTTGTTCTTCCGCCGCCTCATACGCCTCGGGGCTGTGCGCCCGCATCTGCGGCGCTGTGGTCGAAGAACGCCCGTTCGTGCCGTTCCGTCCCGCAGCGTTGTGAACGCCTCACCCAGCTCTCGTCTCCTGCCGTCGGAGAATGCCTCGATGGCGTCGAGCTTCTCCACGATGACGGCGAGGATCGTTTGGATAGCGTCGTCATTGAAGAAGAGATCCTCGCGAGAACAGGGCGTCGGCCCTCTTGTGGACGCTGAGGGAGGCTCTGACCGCCCATTCGACGGTGTCACGCAGGGCACTGATTTACGAAACCGCCTCGATGACCCCGGTATCCAGCGTGACCCACCCGATCCATCATGCAGCGGGAGCCGGTGCACTCAACGTCAAGCCCTGCTGACCCTTGCGCCGGCGACGATCTTTCGACCGTCCACGTCGGGGGTGGTTTCGATCATTCGCCTCACCTCCGAGGGGCGGATGGTCCACGCGGAAGGATCTTCTCCGCCACGATCGTTGTTGTCGCCGCCTCAGTCATCGGGGGCTGGTCGCCGACCGATGGGGGATATGCCTTGCTGAATCTGGGCGATCGTCAACCCCGTCGTCCCCGTGTCAATCTCGGTGCGGGGAGATGGAACTCCACCTCGTGTAGGCGTTGTCGCCGTTCGCCGTCGTCGTCGTCCCCCGTGTCGATCCAGGGTCCGTAGCTCGTCTGTTCCGCTGGTTGGGGTCGTCATGTGATTCTCCTATCCGTCGTGTGGGGTGAACATCGGGTCCTCGCGCAGGGTGGACTCCTGGTGGCGGATCCCCCACCGGCGGCTCGGGGTCGGGTCATCACGCCGCCACCTGCGCTCATCACGCTCGCGAGCCCCGTCCGTTCGAGGCGACGTCGAGAACTTGCCCCCGTGGATGGAGTGATCCTGCGGAGTTCGTCGCAAACCATGGATCAGGGGCACCACGAGCGAAGCGGTTCGGCACGCCTCGACCCTGACCGCCGGGCGAGAGCCTCCTGCTCGGCGGGCCAGTCGTCGCCCTCAGACGGGGGTACCGTTTGTAACTTTTTTACATTCGGCGCACCTGGACGACGTCGGAACATCACGAGCCGTTCCCCTTCCTCAGCCTCTCGGCCTGCTCGAGGCTCATGTACACGTGGATGTAGTTCTTCATGTCCCTGAGCCGTCCCACCGCCAGAGCAAGGACGTCATCGATCTGCGCAACACGGTCCTCGAGAATCGCGACCGCGCTCGCTCAACGGGTTGACATCGGTTGGCATCGCGAGCTCGCCGGTCGCGTGCAGACGGCGTACCCGTCCGACCGTGCCGCGGCGGGTTCCTGTCCGCCGGCCGATCCGCGATCGGATGCCTGGGGATCAAGGTGAATCGCGTGGAGGATCGCCCTCTCACGCTGGGCGGCGGGCAGATCGGCCCCATTCATCGTATTCATACTGTCTAATTCTGAGGCGGAGGGACGGCGCGTCCCCTCGATTGCCGCCGATTGGCGGTACGCGCCCGCCGAATTGTCCGCCCGCGATTGGCCCTGGCCGTGCCGGTAAAATCGCCCGACCGTCGCTGGTCCGATCGGGCGCGACCGCGGTTTCTCACCCGTCGCCGAGCTCGAGCACGCCACTGACTGCGCACGAGCTCGACGCTGCCGGCACCCTAATGGGGTGGTTCAGGAGGTCCCCGTAGGTACTGCAAAAGATCGCCCCCTACGCTCGTATGACAGAGTGAATTTAGTTATACTTAGGGGTATCCCGTAAAGCGCCCCGGCGACGCGCCAACGCCCCGGGGCATGGCCCATTAGGGAGGTCCTAATGAGCAGCACCCACCCTACCGAGTCGGCCCCACGTCAGCAGGCCGATCGAGATTTGATCTACGTAGTGATCGGCCTATCAGGTCGGATCGTCGTCTTGGTCCTGGTCTCAGAAGGCCGCACAGGACTACGCGTGGAAGGGCCAATCGTCAAGGGCGAGTTTGCCCCGGACTCGACCACTCATCCACCGATATCAGCGTAGTGATCGGCCTATCAGGTCGGATCGTCGCTTGGTCCTGGTCTGAGAAGGCCGCACAGGACTACGCGTGGAAGGGCCAGATCGTCAAGGGCGAATTCGCCCCATACCACCACTCATCCACCGATATCAGCACCTGGACGCGGCGCGCGCCAGGTTCGGTCATGAAGCGCCACGCCTTCACCGCAGAGCAGCGCGCCGAGTACAAGGCAGCGAAGCGCGAAGAATCTCGCGAGCTGATCGAGTCCGCGGCGCGCGAGCTGCTCACATCCGAGGGATGGCAACGGTTCGCCGAAGTCCGCGGATCGTTCCATCGCTACAGCTCGGCAACTGCATGCTCATCGCCATGCAGCGCCCCGACGCTACGCGCGTTGCTGGGTTCCACAAGTGGCAGGATCTCGGCCGGCAAGTCCGCAAGGGCGAGCACGGCATTCGGATCCTGGCCCCGCACACCTACAAGGGCACAGACGACAACGGCGACGAAGAAACGCGCGTCTACTTCCGTGCGGTCTCGGTATTCGATCTGTCGCAGACTGACGGCGAACCGTTGCCGGAGATCCCGTGCGAGCCGCTCACGGGCGATTCTCACGCAGGCATGCTGCCGCGGCTCGAGCAGTTCGCTACGTCGATCGGCTGGACTATCGAGACTGGCGAGACTGGCAACGCCGATGGCTGGGCGATGCCGAAGGAACAGCGGATCAGGATCTCCGATCGGCTGGACGAACCTAATCGGCGAGTGCGCACCCTGGTGCATGAGCTCGTTCACGCGCTGGGCATCGGCTATGCCGAGTACGGGCGCGAAGTCGCGGAAGTCTTGACCGAGACTGCCGCGTTCGTCGCGTGCCGATCACTCGGACTGGATACGCCGGCATGGCTGTTCCATACGTGGCCAGTTGGGGTGAGTCCGATGACCTGGACGCAATCAAGACCTACGCGGACCTGGTCGACCAGATGGCGCGGCAGATTGAGGAGGCTTGCGATGTCTGAGGTAGTTGAGGGTCGCTGGCGGCACCTACGCAGCGGTGAGTGGGGATGCGAAGTCCGGCATCCCCACGGCAACCTGGTGGGCCAGGTGGTCGAGATCAAGCGTCGCGATGGATCGCGGGCAGCGCGAATGCGCTTGTCCAAATTGGTCGCCCCCAGGTCGGGCAAATTGAGCCCGCTCTACGCGATCGAGAAGCTCGAGGAGGTGAGCAGCCCGTGACGTACGTCCCCGTTCGTCCGAATCGACACGATCCACTTTGCTCCCGCGCGCTCGGCGGGGCCGAGATAGATCTCAACTGCTCGAGGTGCGTCGCCTTGCAGATACGTCTCGAGGAGCTCCGCCCCCACACGACTCGCTCCGCCACCGCCGAGCTCGAGCATCCCGCTGGCCGACTTCCGAGCCATCACTCTCGATCCGCCACCATTGCCCCCTCCGCCGACGCAGCGGCGCAGGAGGCCCGTACGGACGCTCCAGGCGGGCAATCCTGGCCGCTGCCCTGGTGTGGGGCTGCGTTCGGCGCCTCGGGACCATCTCAACGCCTCCCCTTGCCCCGGCGGAACTTCCGTCAGCTACTCCACCGTGATCACGGAGGGCTGCGCCAGGAACGGACAGACCGTCTGCGTCCTCAGCGCGATCGAGCCTACCCCGTGGGTCCCGTACTGCCGGCGGCGCTAGGAGCGCGCTCGCCATAAACGTGCGCGCTAGGCAACCTCGGGCAACTTTTGGAAGTTGCGCGGGGCCGGTCGTCCGTGGCACCGCCGTGCCGTGATTGAGGGGCAAGCGCAGAAAACGCTGGACAACCCAGGGGCGGGAGCGGCGCGAGGCGATGGATGTGAGGAACAGTCCGCGCCTGCGCACGCCCCCACATGAGGACAACGCCAGATGCCGAGCAGATTTTTGTAGGGCGATGTGCGGTAACTGGCCCCTCCCGTTCAGAGCCGCAGGCTGTTCCAGGAATCCTCGGCCTCGGCAAAGCCATAGCTTGTCCGAATACTGGCAGCGAGCCTCTTTTTCTTGGATGCTGGCCGCGGGTTCCCACCAGACCGGCCTGGACAGCAGGCGTTTTCGAGGCCCCAGAACGCGCGCTGGGCGTCGGCCCCCTCGTAGGCGTAGGACAGCCGTACGTACCACGGCATCGGTCCCAGTTGCCGACCGCGCGGACGTACGCCCGGTCGTCTACCTCGAACAGCACCAGGTAGTTGCGCGCGCGGCCGAGGAAATGGCCGACGTGTGTGGCGAGCTCGATCACATGCGCCGGATTGGCGCCGGCAGGACCAGGACGACCGGTTCAGGGTGGGGCATCTAGGCGAGGTTCTTGCTGACGGCCGCGAGCCGCTCGCGGAGGGCGTCGGGTCGGGAGCGGTCGAGGACCTTGGTCACGGTCACGTACCCGCGGGTGCGCATCGGTGCGTGGCGAGCGAGCTCGGCGATCGCTTCGATCTCGAACGTTTGCCCTTCGAGCGGACCCGGGCGCAGGGCGGTGAAGCGGCCGATGTCGGTGGCGTAGTGTGACCACATGTCGGCGGCCTCGAGCACCGCAACGAGATCGTCGACGCCGGGGATCGGCACCGGCTCATAGGTGTGCCACGTCTGCTCGGCGAGCGGCGCGCGCGGCGGGCTGAGCGCGCCCAGCGCCGCGGCGCGCAGACGCACCTCCGGCTCGTAGGTCAGCTCGGTCCCCGGCGGTCTCAACGCCACGCCCAGCCCAAACGTCCAGGATCCGCTCCGCGGCTTCGAACCAGGGCCCGAGCAGCTGACTGGCGCCGCTCTCCAGCTGGTTGCGGTCGACCAGTCCGCGTGGGTACTGGCTGCCCTCGGATGAGCGGGCGCTGCGGAAGCTGTGATGGAATCGCCGCACGTGCCGAACTCCAGCTGACCGCCGCCGAGCTGATGCCAGTAGGTGGTCAGGACCGTCCAGGCGGTGCGAGCGTTCTGGAGATCGCGCGCTGGCCTCGACGCGCCGTAGTAGGAGGCGTTGAGAAAGTGCGTGACCCACCCGACCGCGTCGGCGTCCGGCGATCGACGAGCCGGCCATCCTTGCGAACCGCCCCGTGTCCGCGGGTTAACGCCGGCCGCAGCCCTGTATACCTGTCGCCGCACGCCGGGTGTCATCGCGGAGCTCGGGAATCAACGGGCAGGTCCAGAGCACCCCTCAGACCTCCTCGTCCTTTGCCTGTCTCTGGCATCTCGACGCATTTCGCCCCAAACGTGGAGCCTCGTGTTGACGAGCACGCCGCTTCGTCCGCGTTGGCGCTCTCCATCCATCGCGCAGCCGCATCCTTGGCCGCCGGCGAGTCACACGCGCTGAGCGCGGAACTGGGAGCTGCGGCCGCAACTGCTTCTGAGTGATCTTGATGATGGGGGGTCAGGCTGAGGTGAGCGAGCACGACCGTCGTCGTGCCGAGGTGCGGGCGAGGTGCTGGGCGGCGAAACGGACGGCCATGCCGCCGTCGCCGGCGGCGGGGGCGACCATCTTGGTCGATCCGGAACGAACATCGCCGACCGCGAACACGCCGGGCCGGCTGGTCTCCACGAGCAACGGCTCGCGTCCGAGCGTCCGCCATGGTTCGCGTTGGCCGAGGGTCGGTGCCGAGCCCCGGCCCGGTAAGGATGAATCCCTCGTCGTCCAGTGCGACCTCGCCGGCGAGCCATTCGGTGCGCGGCTGGGCGCCGACTAGCACCACCATGGTGCGGACGTGGAGCGTTCGGCGCTCGCCGCTCGCCGTTCTCCTCGCACGGTGACGTGTCGAGGCTGCCGTCGCCACCGACCTCGCGGACTTCGTGCCCGGGTAGCACCTCGACCGCGGGGTCGCGCGCGATCCGGTCGCGTAGGTATCGTGCCATGCCGGCCTCCAGCGGGCCGCGCGCGACGAGGAACACGCGGTGGCCCTCCTCGCTCAGCGTGAACGCGGCCTGGCCCGCGGAGTTGGCGCCGCCGACGACGACCGCGGCGTCCCCCGGTCGAAGTCGTCCCCGCTGCACGTCGACGGCGTATGCGGCGCCGGCCCCCTCGTACTCGGCGAGCCGGGGAATGGGCAGCCGACGGTGCTGGACGCCGAGCGCGAGGATCACGCTGCCGGCCATCAGCTCCTCGCCGCCTTCAGTGGTGATGACGTGAAACCCGTCGCGCTCGCCGAGTGCGACGGCACGGCAAGGCACCATCATGTTACGCCGAACTTCTCTGCCTGAAGCACGGCCCGTTCCGCGAGCTCGGCGCCGGAGACGCCCGCGGGGAAGCCCAGGTAGTTCTCGATCCGCCCGGAGGTGGCGGCCTGACCGCCGATCGCCACCGCGTCGAGCAGGCAGGTCGACATGCCGCCCGCGGCGCCGTAGACGCTCGCCGCCAGGCCGCCGGGCCGCCGCCCGACCACGACGAGGTCGAATGTCCGCGTGTCGTCCAACGACACGGCCGATGCCAGGCCCGATGCCGGCGGCGAACTCCTGCATTGGACGGGTTGACCAGAAACTCGTGACGCCTCCGAGCAGGACGACGGGGCCCTGCCCGGCCGATTCCCAGCTCCTCGAGCCAGGCCCGCGCGCGGTCGTCGTCGACGTCCACCCACTCGTAGAGCAGCCGGTTTCGGACCGCGAACTCCCGCAGCCGGTGTGTATCGCGGTCGAACCGCGAGCCCACGATCCGGACGCCGAACTGAAGACGCTCGAGCGCCTGGCGGCGCCGAAACAGCGTCTGCAGCACGAAGTCACCGAACTCGAGCTCCCGACCGACGAGGGCGCGAAACTCGCTGCCCGGGAATCGTCAGCACCGAGCCCGCGTCGCGAACGATCCCCTCCGCCTCGCTGGCCTGGCCGGTGAACAGCGCTCAGCTCGGCCATCAGGTCACCCGGTCGTTGCACCACGAGCTCCCGTGCGTCGCGCCGGTCCCGATCACGACCATCACGCTGCCCTCGAGCACGACGATCGGGTCCCAGTCCACGGTCTCCGATCGCGAACAGCACGTCGCCGGGCCTCGTCGTACGCACCTCTCCGTAGCGCGAGAGCATCTCGACCTGCGCTTCGGTCAGCTTCGGAAACAGCGCCGGATCGTCATCGTCGAGCAGTGGCGTCGGCGCGGCGACGTCTGGTCCGGTCGGTCGTCCGATGCGGCCTCCGGATCGTGGTTCGAGCTCGGCGATGCCGATGCAACTCCGGGACAGTTCGCCGGGGTCGTAGGTCGCGCGGCCTCCGACGATCGTCAAAGCCGGTCTGAGCTCGGGGAGGTCGTCGAGCGGCGCGGTCAGCGGGTCCTGCTCGTAGGCGACGAGGTCGGCGAGCTTTCCCGTCTCGAGCGTCCCTCGTCGGTCGATCTCGTTCGTGAACCGTGCGCCGGCGCTGGTGAGCAGCTCGAGCGCGGTGGAGCGCGTCGACCGCCTCATCCGCGCCGTGCACGCCGGCATCGCGGGTGCCGCGGGTAACCATCCCCCACAGGTCAGCATTGGGTTTACCGGCCGAGCCGCATCGGTCCCCGCGCTGAGGATCGGCGCCCTCCTCGAGCCAGGAACGCACCGGCATCACCGCCGCGGCGCGCTCGGGTCCCCACCGCCTGACGATCTCGGCGCCATAGTTGTAGAGCAGGTAGTGCTGGATCGTGATCGCCACGCCAAGGCGGCCGCACGTGTGCGCTCGGCAGGCGGGGCGACGCGCATCGCGTGCTCGATCGGCGAACGAACCTGGGGCGAGCCCGGGAGTGACCGCACGCACCTGCTCGTACGCGTCGAGCGCAGTCGAGACAGCCGCAGATCGCCGGCGGCGTGCGCTGCGACCTTCCAGCCTCGATCCGCGGCCGAAGCTACTGACCTCGTCCAACTCAGCCGGGTCCCAATTGAGATGCCCGCGAATCCCGGGTCATCGGTGTAGGGCGCGAGCTCCATTGCGGCTCCGGCCACGCCGCCGTCGACGCACGAGCTTGAGTCCCCACACCCGTAGCCAGTCATCGCCGTGGTCGCGCTCGGCGCGCTGGTTCTCGATGTAGGCAAACCGCTGCTCGCGCGGCCAGCGGGGGTCGATGTTCAGCATCGGGCCCGGCAGCGCATCGGTCGTCAGCCGCCCCTGTGCCCGCCGCTTGGCTGTACACGTCCAGCTCCCCGGGCTCGAGCAGCGCCTCACGCACCGCGCCGACCCCGAGCCCCGCGTACACGTCGCAGCGCCGTGCCAGGTCCGCGCACCTGCTGGTCGATCGGCGCCGGCGGCGCCGAGCGCCTTGATCGCTTGCGCGGCGCTGCCCTCGAGGATCCCGTTGGGAGCCGCCGTCCGTCGCGTCCGATCGTGCCGCCAGGCGGATCTGGCGTGTCGCGAGTGGTCGATCCCGGCCAGCCGCAGGGCGAGTCCGTTCGCGGCGCAGACGTGGCCGCCGCGCGGGCACAGGACGGGATGCGCCTCGGTCGCAAGTCGAGCTCGGCGGCGGTCGGCAGCCGCCGTTCGTCGAGGCTGGCCTCGTTCCAACTCATCGAGGTGACGATCCACCGCCCTGGTGGCGTCTCGAGCGCCCGCTCCCGGATCAGCTCGATCAGCTGGGCGATCGAGCGGGCTTCGTCCGCCTGGACGAGGCCGAGGTTCCGGGACGATTCGAGCAGGTGGTCGGGCGTTGTCGAAGATGGCCGGCAGAGCCGGCGAGCGACGGCGCCCGTCGACGCGCGTGTGGTCATCGCGTCAACCATCCAGGCCGTCCGGGTTCCTCCGACACCGCGACGATCCACTCGTCGCGAATCGCGATCGAGCGGTAAACGCTCTGTGCCCGTCCATGGAATGGATCCGAGCGGCCATGACAATCAGATCGGCCGCTTGTTGCATCACGGCCGCCACGCTCTCGCACCCACCGAAATAAAGCCGAAATCGCCGCGCCCGGATGGCTCAGTGACGCAGCTCGCCGAGCAACGCGACCGTCGCCGGACTCGGTGTGGTGCCGATCTCCGAGAGTGCGCGCTCGGCGCCGCGGAACGCCTCGATCACGCCGTCGCCGTCGTCGGGCTTGCCGCCGCCACCCGCATCAGCAAGCGCCAGCCTGACTCGCGAAACGGGTTGCGGGCGAGCCCGTCGCGGACGAGCCGCTCAGCGTCCCGATATGCGCCCAGCTCGTATCCGCCGATCCGTCCAGTAGCGCCGCCCTCGACGAGCTCCTCGAGCTGACCGCGTCGGTCGTGTGCCCACGGCGATGTATCGCCTTCGAGGTAGCCGCCGCCACGACGGGGTATCGCGAGCGCCTGCTCAGCATGTCCAGTCGGCCCCACGCGGCCATCCGGTCCGCCGCGGCGAGCAGCGCCTCGAACTCCAGTTGCTTCGCATGCGAGCGCTCCTTTCGGGGCGGGCAGGCCCACGAGGTGGCGATCGAGCACGATCTCGACCTCGGGCGGCAGCACCTCACGTGCCGACCGGATGGCCATCCGCAGATACGACTACCGTCGACTCGCCGCTGCCGGACTCGAACAGGCCATGGATCGCTCGCCGGCGGGGGAGTTCGTTGCCCGGCTCGGTCCCCAGCCACGCGAGCAACGATGCTTTCGTAAGCTGGGCCGGATCTGGTCCCCGTCGACGACGATGTGCGGCTGGCCGAATTCGGCGATCTGAACCCTTCCGGCGGGTGCGACGGCGGCGTCGCCGGCTGCCGGACGGCCCGCGGAGGATGTCCCGCGCGAACCGGTGCCACGGCGAGTCTCGCTGGCGGTGGCGTCGGCCCGGCGCCACGCAGCCGCGGAAAATCGGCCAGGGCCTGGAGCAGTCGGTGATGCGAGCCCTGGAACTCCGCGGCGCCGAGCGCGACATCGGCGGCCCGGTCGACGCCTCCTCCTGACCGGCTCGCCACTCGGCCTCCGCAGAGATACACGGCAGCCGTGGGCAGCAGCAGCAGAAGCCGCTGCGCTGCATCCGCCTAACCGTGGCGCGCAGGCGTGCGAGCGCGTGGGCATCGCGACCCTCGAGCAGGTCGGCGAATCCCAGCCAGGTCTCGGCGTGCTCACGCAGGAACGGAAGCGACGACGCCTGGGCATCGTCGAGCACCCGCGTAAGCGCGCGGCGGGCGCACGCGTGTCGCCGGTGGCGCGCAGAGCGATCCTCGCCTCGAGGATCCGGGAACGGTGCTCGAGCGGATCCGATCGCGTCCGCTTCGGCGCCAACTCGAGCAGCGCTCGCGCGTCCTCGTAGCGCCCGAGATCGATCATCAGGTCGAGCCCCGCCATCCACATCGCGCCTTTCGCGGGTCGGAGCGCTGGTAGCGCTCGAGCGCGCGGCCGGTCTGACCGAGCGCTCCGAGCGCGAGGATCCGCCACGGCTCGATCGCCACCTCCACCCGATCGGGGGCTCCTCCGCCAGCAACTCCAGCTCGCCCCGGTGGTGTCGGCGCGCAGCAGCCCGACGTCAAGCAGCCCGCCCGGTCAGCGACGGAGGAGGCCCTGCGTCCGGATCGGCGAGCTCGTCATCCGCGAGCGTCAGCGTGTATCGAATTGCCTCGATCGGCGGCCCGGTGGCGCGACCTGGAGCATCCGCCGTGCCTCCCCGGGCGCGATCCCGGTCGCCGTCGCGCCACGCCGAGCAACGCCGCGATCAGCGGCGAGCGCTCGGCGAGCCGGTCGCGTTCACCGAGTTCGTTGAGGCGATCGCCGAGCCGCGCCACCGCGTTCGTTGTCGTCGGTCCACGCGCAGATCATCAGCTCCGCGGTCACGAATCCGGGCGAGCCGGGCTGCCGCACGCTCGCGAGCGCCTCGAGCCAGCGCTCGGCCACGGCGAAGTCCAGCCGCTCCACGATCGAAACGACGCACGTCTCCGCCACCGACGCCCCCTCCCCAGCGCGCCAGCGCTCGGAATTCTCTGGACCGGCCTCCTCCGCATGCGCCCAGCGCTGCGTCGCCCGCGCGTACTCCAGGAATTGCGCCACAGTCGCGCGCGGGATCGACCTGCTCGAAGTGCTCGAGCAGGTACTGGCGGAAAGCGCGGATGGCAGCGCATGGTCAAACGGTACCGCGCCCCACGTCGCTGGCAGATGGCGAGCGCGGAGCGCGACTTCGCGCGTCCCGCAGCCCCGGGATGCCAGTGCCGCGGCTCCGCTGAGCCGTCACCTCGCGGAACACCGAGGTCGCCAACAGCAGCTCGCGCTCCTCGGGGGAGAACTTCATCGAGGGCACGTGTCCGGGCGAGGTACCCGTGCCGGCGACCGCGCGGGTGCAGGCCCGCACCATCGCCCTCTCGCCAGGCCTCGAACATCACCCCGGCGATCCATCCACCGTGGCCGACACAGCCTCGCGCGGATCCGCGTCACTCTCGAGCAGGCGCAGCGCCTGCACCGCCTGCTCCTCGGTCAGGGCGAGGTCGTGCTCGTCGACGACGCCCGCCCGGCCGTAGAGCCACATCGCCGCGATGTCCAGCGGCAGCTTGACCAGCTAGCAGCACGAACTTCGCATCCCGTCCGGCGCGTAGCGCACCAATGCCTCGACGACCGCCAGCGAGCTGACAAGGTCGCGATTCGCTCCACCTCGTAGGATACCGAGCAGCAGACGCTGCTCGCCGAGCCTTCGGCCGGCGGCCCAGCCGCCTCGTCGTGCCGAACCCCCGCCGCCAGCGCGGCCCTCGCCGCCTCGTCGGCAGCCGGGATCCGCGCCGAGATCGCCGCTGCAGGATCTGGACAGGTTCCCCGCCGCGACGTCTCCATCACTCACCGTGACCCACGCCAGCGGCCGGTCCACCAGCCTCGTGGCCTGCACCAGCGCGGTCGTCTTGCCCGCGCCT
>CAVSAY010000009.1:0-79214 GCA_963725925.1 uncultured Solirubrobacterales bacterium | reverse complement strand
CGCAGCGACCCGACCGCGACCCGTCCCAGCGCACGATCGCCGCACACCTCTCCAGCCTCGTACCGAGCACCGCGACCCGCACCTGCCCCAGAGCGCCAACTGGCTCGACACCCGCGCGCCTGCCCGCCGTGGCCTACGCCACGCCTCGGATCGTCCGGTCAGACGATCAAGCGACTACGCCGCGAGCTCTCCTTACGGCGACATCAGTTCGCCGCGCGCCGAGTTCACGATCGCCCGACCGTCGACATCTACACCACGCAGCACTCAGCACGAAGAACATCTCCACGACCAACCTGCAACACGTCCTCCAGCGCCACCGGCCAACTGAGGCCATCCAGCGCCACCGCCGCCCCAGCGGCGCAGCAGCAACCCGCGCACGATTACCGCTTCCGCCACCACGCGACTCGAGTCACGGATACGCCTTCGCCGTTCTACAGCCGCAGGATCATCAGGGACCGTGGTTCGCCGCCGACAGCTCGGCGGGCAAAGCGCGCACGTCGTCTGGCTTGCGGGGTTCCATCCCCTCATCGACCTGGCTTCCACAATGTCGCCATTCCGGCACTTCTCGATAAGGCTCCCCGCTTACACCGGATTTCCGAAGCCATCAGACAAGGCACGCGCCGCGGGAAAGCAGGCGCGGCGGCGCGCGACGAGGCCGCCCTGCTGCTGGCCAATGCGCGCATCTCGCGATCCTGCGGGCCCGCCGGACGCATGACGAGAGCATGCGTGCGTGACGGCGCGCGCCGAGGGAGCAGCGACTCCCTCGTCGCCGAAGCGATCGCAGGCTCCGGTCCCGGCTCCGCGGCGATTCGATCGTGGGGCCGGACTCCGCCGGCGCACGAATGCACCAGTGGCTCCACTCGGAACCCGCTGCCGAGCGCCTCGGCCGCCCGTCGGACTGCCGATGGCACAACGATGCAGAAGCTCGTCGCGATACAGTACGGACGTCTGCTCGTCGCAGCTGGTCCACGGCCTGAGGCCTTCACGCGCGCACCAGCGCTTCGTCGGGAGGCAGAAGCCCGCCGGGTCTGCCGGCCGATCAGTTCTTCGACTTCGCCGCGTCGCGCCGACCACTTCGCCTTCAGCGATCTGATCGCGCTTGAGCTGATGCTCGACCTGTTCGTCGACGAGCTTGCCCTGCGCGCCAGGGCGCCTTCGCCCGCGTCGCCGATGAGCCGCGTCCTAGGCCGTTCGGTGCGAAACGCACCGCTGCAGTACCTGCCCAGCGCCCCTAGGCTCGGCTTTCGCGCAAGCGGCGAGAAGCGAGGGCACGCGTACCCGCTCGCAAAAGATGGGTACCGCCACAGTACCAACAGCCCCGCCGGGACACATTCTCAGATCCGATCGAGTTTTCCTCATGTCGTCTACAGCTCGAAGAGCAACCAGTGCACGGATCGTACAGTGGCACAACCTTAACGGCTCCAGAACGACGAGGATCGCAAGGTCTCGATTTGGCGGATCGCGCACGTATCATCGCACCAGTGCGCAGCCTCGAGCAGACCGGGGCAAGGACGCCCGCCGACGTCGCGACGGAAGAGTCAGAAAGTAACACTATGCGACGGCTCACATCAGGCGCGTCATTCGGCTGGCGATCATGGCCTGTCTCGTATGCATCACCGGCGCATTACCGGATTGACGATCAGACTGCGTTTGACGGCACGCAGGTCAACAACGATCCCATGAACAGATCGATCCGGATCAGGATGCATCGTCTCGGACCTCCATCAGCGGCTCCCTCGCCAGGAGGACCGCGGGTGCCATCGAGCACGTTTGAGCAGAAGTCCAGAAGCTGGCGAGGAATTCTTCGGTGCGGCGTCAAGGGCGCCCGTGGGTGACCCAGGGTCAGTCGCTGAACATCAGCCCCAACGTCGAGGCCGAGGCTCCCTCGATCGATTTTTCGCGGCACGGGCAGGACCGTGCATGGGTATCGTGGTATCAGCCAGAACGCGGCGCTCGGCTCCGAGACACAGATCTTTCGGCCGCCGCTTCGCCGCACGACGACGCATCGTACCAAGGGTCAGGATCGCGGTTCAGCATGCCGTCCCTCGACGTCCACACCGACAAGGAGGCCGAGACCATTCAGTCGCCGGTACGCACCACCGTACCCGCCCAACGATTCCAGATTACCGTCGGTTGGCATCGGCAGGAACAGGACGGCAACATCGACTCCTGGTCGCCCACGGACCAGATCTTCGTCTCGAAGGCATCGCCAAGCGGCCCGGAGCCCGTGCACCAGCTTCAGGGCGTGCTCAGCGAACAGCGTCAGCACGTTCTGCTGGCGGACGGTGGATTCCGACCGCTCGCCGGAGAACAGCAGTTCTGGCCGAGCGGCCGGATCCAACGC
Organism: uncultured Solirubrobacterales bacterium; assembly: GCA_963725925.1. Classification (GTDB taxonomy): domain Bacteria; phylum Actinomycetota; class Thermoleophilia; order Solirubrobacterales; family Solirubrobacteraceae; genus Palsa-465. The sequence continues at coordinate 76,870 of CAVSAY010000009.1, read as the reverse complement.
TCGACGTCGACCCCCAGCCGCGACGGATCGAGCCCGACATCACCTTCACCGGCGCGAGCGACGAGGTTGGCATACGGTCGTCTGGTTAGAGGTACCGCTCCAGCGTCCTCACGGCTGCACGGCGAGACGGTCAGGTGTTCACGGCCGAGTCGTCAGCCGACCCAGCCGCCGACAGTCGCTTCCACTGGCAGGCGGATCGGAGAAGTGGACCGCAGCAGCAACATACTCGACACATCGTCGCCGCCGGGTTACGAGTCCCTGCGCAGCGTGGACAGAGCCACCGAGGAGTACGTCTGGCTGAACGCCGACCCGGAGCAGGGGCGCGGCACGAGGACCCGCGCGCATCGCATGCGGACGCTTTGCCAGCCGCACCACCGTGCACCCCGAGCGTGCCGTGGGTCCTGTCGGCGGAAGGAACAACGGCTGCGGAAGGACGGCGCCGCGATCTTCGTCGCGAGGCTCGTCGGTCGCGACCACTTCGAGCTGTTCGACGGCGGCCAGCCAGTGTCCGAACCACGATGCCGGCGGCCAGAACATCACGTTCTTCGGCGACATACCGTACGTCTCGTGGGTTCGAGGATCAGGGCCGCCAGCGGCGCGGATTCGTCGGCCGTTTCGTCGACGGCGTGCGTGCAGGACACGCTTCCCAGTGGCCTCCACTAGCGCCACCATCCCAGCCCGCGTCGCTGATCAATGCTCATCTCCCGCTCTCCTCAGTTGCACGGCGACCCGTTCACCAACGACGGGTCGGCTTGCCCGGTCGCGGCCGTGAACGCGCGTCCTGCTGTTCACCACGGCGGACAGCCCCAGCGGCTGTTCGGCCAGGCTGTGATAGATGACCCCAATTGCATCCTGTTCACGAGTTGCAATGTGGGGGTCGTGTCGCGGGTGCCGCACAGTAATCCAGGGCACCCTCGGTCAGAGCAGCGGCATTGGCATCCTGGTTCAGCGGGTCGTCGGTCTCCAAGAAGGTCCACGGCACACAGACGCTCGTGGTCCGTAACGTCGGACGGGTGCCGCTGGGCCGTCATCACAAGGGCAAGGTGACAATTCACTGGAACCTGAAGGTGAATGGTCACCGGCTCCGGCCCGGTAGGTACCTGATCACTCTTCGTGCACTGGATCGGCACGGCAACGTGCTCGGCGTCACGAAGTCCGTGGTCTTCAGGGTCACGCACTGAGAGACAAGGAACGGGCCCGGCGCCGCGGCAGCGCCGAGCCCATTCCCTTCATCCCCGTCACACCGGTCAGCTCGCTACACGCCGCGCAGAACGGCTCCTCCGCATGCTCGTCCAACTGCGCACGGACGATCGCCGCGACCGCTGTCGCGGTCAACGGCCGAAGCCAATTGCTCAACGCGCGGTCAGCGAGGACCACGAGGGACAGCTAGGAACCGGCTACAGGATGCGCCCGCCGCTTCCCGTTCGGGCCGACGAAGCAGGAGCCGACCTCGGGCTCACGATTTGATCGCGAGCCCGGCGGGTTGTCAACCGCACTCCTGCTCGGACACCGAAGGAGCGATGCAGTAGGAGCTGACTGTCCACTCGACGATGACCGGTATCGGTCGCCAACGCGATAGCGGACGGAAGGACGGCCAGAGGACAGCGATCGCTGTGCCTCGGACGCTGGGCCGCGAATTTCGCCACTCGACGGCGGTCGCATCTAGCGCCAGGCCGCCAGATGGGCGGCGGGCAAGCCGCCCATCTGACGGGGATGACCGGAGGCTACGGCTGGACGCGTTCCCAGCTGAACGGCCCGAAGGTCGTGCTCGACGTCGGGTTGCCGGCACGCGGGTTGTCGGTGAGACGCACGTACTCAAGTGGTTGGGCCGGGTAGGTGGTACCCCCGTGGACCACGATGCGGTGGAAGTTCGGCACGTCGTACGCGCCGCCGTTTGCGGCCTGGTTGGCGTAGGCGTCGTCGGGACACGGCTGGGTTGAGGTATCGGGTGCTCCCGTTTCGATCACGCACGGCGCGCCCTGGACCAGAGGGTTGTCAGACCGGTACATATGTGAGTCGCCGTTGAACAGGAGCACCGGCTTGCCGAATGCCATCGTGTGGGTGGCGATGCTGTCGATGAACGGCTTGTAGTTGGCGATGTGGGAGGGCGTTTTGCCATCGAGATCCCACATGTCGGCCTGCTCGAGGATCACGACGCTGCCGACGCCGTCGGCGCTCGCCTCGGCGAAGGCCTGATTCAGCCAGTCCAGATTGGCCTGTGTGCGCTGGGCGATCTCGTCCGTCTGTGCCTGAGTGCGCGGGTTCCCGTACCAGTTGTCGGCGTCGTTGTTTGAGCCGCCGGGGAGGTTCAGGGTCACGAACAGCGTTTTCGACTGCTCCCACATGACGTTCTCGACATAGTTGGCGTCGGTGCCGGTTCCAACCTGGGCCTGCGAGAGCACCTGCTTCGGACGGCCGCCGAGCGTGTAGCCAATGCGCGGGAAGAAGATTGAGCGCACCGCGTCCAGGTTCTGGAGCGGATCGCCATTGAAGTCGCTCCCGGGAAGCTCTTTCGTCTTCTGGCAGTCGGTCCACTCGTTGTCCCCGGGCGTATAGACGAGCGGGTCCTTGAACGCCGACCACATGTCCGCGATCGACTGGTCGTAGGCGACGGTGCACTTCTGGCTGCCCGAATGGATGTCGCCGACGTGCGCGACCAGGTCAACTTTCGGATCGTGGCTGACCGCAGCGATGAATGCGGGCGTCGCGACAAACGCTGCGGTATCCGCGTTGTTCGCGCCGTAGGGCGCATCACCGAAGACTGCGAGCGTCAGTGGGTTCGCGGAGTCGGTGTTGATGGGCGTGCCGTTGCCCGCCAGCGCCGGACCCGCCACCACCAGCGACACTAAAGCCGCGATCGATCCGACGAAAACGCCTCTCTTCATAAGATAAGTCTCCTCGCTTCGTAGAAGGACGCCCCACCGGCTGCCGCCCTTGACGACGGCTCACAATTCCTTGGTTGTTCCGGTTGATGACGCTCAGGGCAGAGCGCGAGCGGCGACGCTACGACAGGCCGCGTTCCTGGGTGTGAAAAGGATGTGACCAACAACCACGGCGCAGCGAACAACGTGCGTTCCGGCGACCAGCGCCACGCGATCCACACCCCGACGGGGCTGGATTGGTTTCTCGCCCGCGATTGCCTTCGCCCAGCGGCAGCGACGCGGCAGACAACCGCTTCGGCGACTTCGCGATACGCGAGTAGCGCTCAAGCGCCCGACAAGTTCAGGTGAGGCGAATAGCTGGCTAACCCGAACGGGCGGCCAGGCTGGTCACCAAGATCAGAGGCGGCAAGACGGACGTCGCGGTGGCGCGGCGTGTGCAGAGCTCGATAACCCGGTTTCACGGCGCTGTCAGGGTGAGTGCTTGCTCAAGCGCGTCCGCCGCGTTGTCAAGTCCGCGTTCCTGCTCAAGCCAAGTCGCGAAAGCCGACGCCCGGTGGCGGTAGCCGTCGGTACTCAGCAGGTTGGCAAGCGCGCGCTCGAGGGCGGGAGCAGAGGCCCGGCTCCACGGGGTGATCGTCGCTACGCCTAGCCGGCTCATGCGTAGCGCGGTCTGCGGTTGGTCGAAGCCGCGGGGGACGATGAGCTGCGGCAGCCCAGCCGCTAGCAGCCCAACTGTAGTTCCGATCCCGCCGTGCTGAATCGCGGCAAGGCATCTCGGTCCGATCTGGCTGAGCGGGGCGAACGGAAGCACATATGTGTCCGGGGAGGGGTCGAGCCGGATCGGTTCCGGAGTGGGGCCGCCGAGGACGAGCGCGCGGTGTCCAAGCCGCCGGGTGGCCCGCACAGCGTTCGGGTAGAACTGCCGCGGGTCAACGGCGGAGCTACCGCCGAGGGTGATGAGGATCGGCGCCGGGCCGGCTTCGAAGAACTTCCGGAGCCCGTCCGGCGGACTGTAGGAGCATGGTGTGTCCCAGGCAAAGAAGCCCGTCAGCTGGATGTTGGCCGGCCAGTCTGGCGGCGCGTCCACCACACGGGGCGACGCACCGACGAGATACGGATTACCCGACTCGATCGGCAGAAAGAGCGCGTCGCGAGCGCGCGGAAGCCCGACGGCGACGCGTGCTGCATCGACGGCCGGGTCAAACGATCGCCGAATGTTCCAACGCGCAGTCCGCCAAGCACTACGACACATCGCCCGGCCCACGGGACCGCCTGGAAGCCGCGCGCGAGTTGGGCTCGGCAGCGTGTGCTCGCTCGGGATCAGGCCGGGGAAGACGCTAAACGTCGCCCACCGGGTTGCTGTCAACTCGGCCGCAATCGGACTTGCCAGCACCGTCGGATGCGAAACGAGCAAATCCGCGTCTTCAAGCGAGCCACGGAGATCCTCGACCCACGCAATCAGATTCGGGAAGACGACCGTGCGGAAGAGGTGCAGAAAGCCGGCGTAGCCTCCCTGCCGTCCATCGAGGATCTCCGGATCGGCGGCAAATTCGTCGGGCCCAAACCGCGGCCCGGCTGGCACGAACCGCAGACCCTCGTCCTCGACCAACGACGCATACGCGCTAGTCGTCGCCAAGCGCACTGCGTGTCCACGTGCCGCCATGGCCTTGGCGAGCCCGATCGTAGGGAACAGGTCACCCCAGCTGCCCATCGTCGCGAACACGACCTGAGCCACACGACAACTGTACGACCAGGTGCTGCGTCGGGTAGGCCCGGCGCCTTGCGACGCCGGGCCCCCCTCTCTATGAAGGAGCCGGTTGTGTCAAGTGCCGGGTTGGGGTGTTCGTCATGGTCCTCGGCAGGGGAATTGCTGGCGAGCTTGACGCAACTCTCTATCGCCTCCTCGCGGGAGGACTAGGTTCAATGGGTGTCTCGCTCCGGTAGCGCATCTCAGAAAGGGCCGTCTATGCGGCCAGGGGGGGCATGGCGCCTGCCGGAGCGAAGGGTTGGTTGCGGGTGAGCATGTGCCAGATCGCCTCGGCGAGCCGGCGGGCGATGTCGACTTGCGCGACTTTCGCGCCGCGTTGTTTGCCGAGGCGTCGCTTGTTGGCCTGGTAGCGATCGCGGTAGACCGGGTGCTTGCAGGCGTGGGTGGCGGCTTCCATCAGCGCCCAGCGCAGGTACTTCGGGCCGGCGTGCGTGAGTGGGCCCCGGCGGTCGGTGTTCCCGGACTGGTAGACGCGGGGGCATAGGCCGGTGTATCCGGTCAGCTTGGCGGGTGACGCGAACCGGTGGATGTCGCCGATCTCTGAGGCGATCGTGTAGCCCAGCACCCACGCGACTCCTGGCACGCTCTGCAACAGTGGGATGTAGCGATGATCAGCGCCGAGTGCTTTGAGGTCTCGGTCGATCTGGGTGATCTCGCGGTCGAGATCGTCGATCATCGTGATCGCGGCTAGCACGCCCTCGCGCCACGGGTCGGGGAAGTCCAGGCGTGCGAGTAGCTCGCGGCCCTGGCGGCCGAACAGGTCAGAGACCGGGCAGGTGTGACCGAATGCCAGCAGCTGGGCGTGGATGCGGTGCTTGAGCGAGCTGCGTTTGCGGACCAGGAACAGCCGCCAGCGGGCGCGCTCGCGCTCTTGGCGTTGCTCAAAGGACGGCAGCCAGATCCCTGGCACGAGATCGCGGCGTGAGAGCTCGGCCAGCACCCAAGCGTCGATCCGGTCGGTCTTGCAGGCCAGCGGCGCTAACCCCTTGACCTTCTGAGCGTCGGCGACCTCGACCTCCCAGCCGCAGCGCTCGAGCGTGTCGTGCACGAACCGGGCGCCGTTCATCGACTCGATCGCGGCGCGCACAACCACCGGCCCGTAGCGCCGGTCAACCCCGCGCGCGAACCCGACCAGCCCATCGCGATCCGGGGGTGCCGCGCCGGTCTCGACGCGATCACCGGGCTCGTCGAGCAGGCAATAGTCCAATCGACGACGACTGAGATCCAATCCAGCGTGCAACATGAAGACGGGCCTCCTTCGGACTCGCTCCTTCGATGACACGCCGGAGCGTGGCACCGAGGGAGGCCTCCTTCATGACATTCAGAACCGGACGTGCCCGTTTCCGAGCATCCGGCTCAAGCAAGCCCTGACGGGTCCGGTGGCGCGACGTCGTACGATCCGCTCGTTGGGGAGCGTGTCGTCCGCGGGTCCGTTCACCGCGACGGTCGTCGCGGCGTCTAACTTGTCCGTTGGTTCTGGCGTCATCGTCATCTTCGCTGTCTGGCTCACCTGACCGCGTCAGCACGCTTTCGCGTCCGGGCACGAGGCCCGGTATCCGGCCAGTTATCCATCGCGATCAGCTGGAGGGCTGATCAGCCGCGATGGTTTCCTGCTGCCTTTCGGCCGCCGGCGTTCGCTTCTCGGTCATCCTGTTCCCGCCGGGGAGTTGGGCCCTCCTCACGGTCGGCTGACCGAACACGCCCAAGGGCGTGCCCGGACCCCGACGGGGTTACCCCGTTCCGCACGCACGAGCTGCGACCGGGAAGGGCGCCCTCTATACCCCGGGGACAACGGTGCTCACCCCGACCGAGGCGACTTCCGGCCGGGCGCCCGCCGCTTCGCAGCGGCCAGTCCCTGCACCCCGCCACACATCCCATCGACGAGGTTCTCGCTTAACGAGGCAAACGAGGGTTCACGCAATGTTCGCCCGTCCGGTCTTCCCCTCGCCTGTGGCCGCCCGGATGGAAAGGGCCGCCCTTGGGCTCTCCCCCTGGGCTTCGCACCCCGCCGACCAGGAGCCGGACGACGCACGCCAGGGTGGGGACAGGCCATCGAGCACGGACCTGGGACTACACGCTCAACTCATTCGTCGATCTCCAATCCGGTAGTCCACTCGTTGTGTGCGACATCGGGTCGCACGTCGCCAAGGCAGTCGTCGGGTCTGACGCCCGTTCGGTGACGGATGTAATCGTCCGGCCGGTCCTAGTGCAGGGCTACTCTGAGCCGATGTCGGGCACCGGGAGTCACTCCGAATGGGTGCAGCACGCGCCCCACAACGCGATGGATGACGCCGGCGAGATCGAGCGCTTCTACGACTGCTGCAGCGTCTTGATGCGTGAACTTCTAGACGCACTTGCTGCGGCGCCCGATCAGCCGCGCTGCTTCCCAGAGATTGAAGACTCCATCGGGTGGCCACGCCGGCGCATCGCAAGCGTGTTGGGCGGCGTGTGTGACTGCTGGTCTAGGTGTGCGAGCACCGATAGCGGAGGTCGCGAGCACGTGGCCGCAGAGGCGATGACCGGCACACATCGCGTCGGAAGACTGGATAGCTTGGTGTCGATGGCCGACCATCGAGGGATCGCGCTGTCCGAGCTGATTGGCGCATTGTCGAGCGCGCTCGACGTCGCCGAGGGGGAGCTCCCGGGACACGCGGAACGGTCGTGCCTTATCGGCATGCGGTTGGCCGATCAGATAGAGCTCGTTGGTGAGGCTCGGTCGGATCTGTTCTACGCCCTGTTGCTCAAGGACGCCGGCTGCTCGGCGAACGCCGCGCACATGTCGGCGCTGTTCGGCGCCGACGACCAGGTCGCCAAACGGACATCGAAGCTCGTCGATTGGTCGCGTCCACTGGCCGCGTTCAGGTGGTCGGTGAGGACCGTCGCGCCCGATGGATCGCTGATGGACCGCGTCGATCGCCTGCGCGCGATACGCGACGAAGGCCAGGTGACCAAGTCACTGATGCTCGCGCGCTGCCACCGCGGCGCCGAGATCGCGGTGAAGCTTGGGTTCTCCGAAGCAACCGCGGCGGCGATCCGCGGACTGGACGAGCACTGGGACGGACACGGCCAACCGTACGGCTTGATCGGCACCGAAATCTCGCTGGCGGCGCGGATCCTTTGCCTGTCGCAAACGGTCGAGGTCTTTCAGTCCTCGCGCGGCGCCAGCGCCGCGTTTCGCGTCGCAATGAAGCGCCGCGGGCAGTGGTTCGATCCCGGGCTCGTCGACGCGCTGGCGGCGTTCCGGCACGACCAGGACTTCTGGGACTCCCTCACCGACCCGGACGTGTCGGCGGTGGAGCCGCCCGACCGCGTGATCACCGCCGACGAGAACCGGCTCGATCTGGTGGTCGATGGCTTCGCCGCGGTGATCGACGCGAAGTCGCCGTGGACCCACCACCACTCCGAGCGCGTCGCCGCGATCTCGACCGGGATGGCGAAGGTGCTTGGCTTTGACGAGCCCGCCGTGCGCGAGCTTCGGCGCGCCGCCCTGCTGCACGACATCGGCAAGCTTTCGATCTCCAACCGGATTCTGGACAAGCCGGGACCGCTCACCGAGCCCGAGCGCGTCAGGTTCCAAGAGCACCCGCTGCTAGGCGAGCGGATTCTCGGGCGGGTGCCCGGGTTCGGCTCGCTCGCCGCGGTCGCGTGTGCCCACCACGAACGGCTGGACGGAGGCGGCTACCCAAATGGCCTGGCCGCCGAGGAGCTCACGATGTCAATGCGAGTGCTCGCCGTCGCCGATGTCTACGAGGCGCTGAGCTCCGAACGTCCGTACCGCCCCGCACACGCTCCGGAACGGGCCCTCGAAATGATCCGCGCCGACGTGCCATTGCGCCTCGACGCTGACGCATTCGAGGCATTGATAGGACTGCTCGACGAGTCGGACACCGGATCTACCGGACTCCCTTCGTCTGCTCGCCGGGGCTAGGTCGTGCTCGGCGGGTCGCCGGGATCCTCGCCGCGTCCGCACCGTGCTCGAACAACGCCGCCACCCGGTCCGGGTCGGCCGGTGCGAGCAGCGATCCGGCCAGCTGTCCCTCGACAAACGGCTCGCGGGGATCCGGGTTCGACCGCTGCGAACTGCGCGATCCCTTAGGCCACGAGCGCCCAAGCAATCTGCAACTGGGGCCGGGATGCCTGCCGCCTTCAAGAACCACCAGGCACGACGCGCGCTGGCTCATCTCGTCGGCAGACTTCTCCTCCGGGCCTCCCGGAGTAACGAAGCAGTAGCAGCGATCTCGCGGCCGGTCCGGCGACTTTGCGGAAGCGAGGCTGTGAGAGTTCAGAGCCCCTGTCGCGCTTTTACGAACCGGATCTGTGTGGCTCCGATCCACGCGCCACGTAGCCGACGTCGAAGCGTGCTGTCGCGATTCGGGGCTAGTGACAACCCTGCGGAGGCGGCGATCTGATCGGCGACCTGCGCGATCGTGAGGTGATCGGTCCACACCTGCTCGGCAAATTCCGGCCCCTGCAGACGCTCCAGGCACAGGTCGAGCCTGGACACGGCGAAGCTCTCCACGCGCAGCGCAGCGTCCTTTGCTGCGATCCATTGAACTGCATGTCCGAGCCCTCGCTCACGCAGGCGGCGCAACGTCGTGCGGCGATCAGCCAGCAGCGCGAAGTGCCGCACGTCGTGGCCTTGTTCGCGTAAGCGGCCGACGGTTTCACGAAAGTAGACCGGTTCGACGATCGTCATCGGGACGATGACCGGCCCCGTCGAGCCCTTCAACGTGAGGTCCAGCACCTCGTAGACACCATGGCGCCACGCCGCCAGATCCTGAAAGTCTCCACGAAGGGCGGGCGGCATCATCCGGTGCAGACCAAAGCCCAGCAACTCGGGATCGCAGACGACGCTGCCCGCCAGCCGACGGCGAAGCTCGTGAGCTGTCTGCGTCTTGCCGCCGCCAAACGGACCGTTGATCCACAGCAGCATGAGCAGACTCTACGAGCCATACGCAGCCGCGCCCTGCCAGCGGCCCAAGCCGCCTACGTCCAGACTCCATCACAGCGCGTCGCAATCACGAACGACCGGTCGCGTCGAGCGTGAGGGCGCCGGCGATCAGGCCTGCTGCTTCGCCCTGGCGGATAGCCGGCGCGGCAGTACCTTGACCGGACCTGGGTCGGCGACGAAGCGGAAGCGGCGGTCGCCGGCAAACATTGCCCGTCACGGTGTGGGTGGTGCGTAGGCAGACGTTGGGCATCGGCGCGGCGCCCGGCGCTGCTGGGTCTCGTCCAACGCGACAATGCTGAGACCGACGAGCCGCGCGCCCGCAATGCCTCGCAAAGCAGCGACGCTAGCTCGGGGGCGGGTTGTCGTTGGTTCTGGGCGAACGCGGTCGTCCGGTGTCACCGACGCCGGCGATTCAATTGTCGCCGAGGCAGACGTCCGCACTCGCGGGCAGGTTCGCGTCTAATCGGATGCTGAAAGCGCGCTGGTGCCGAGTGCCTATCGGTGCTACAAGCGAATCAGGACGGGCGAGGCTCGGCCTGCGGGCTGATGGCCTGGGACTGGCGGCGACTGGTCCGTGTCGCTCGTGGCTGGCGCCATTCGGTGTTGGGACGGCGATTACTCGACCGATCCGAGCCTGGTCCTCGTAGCGGAGATTGCCCCGGCGGGCTGAGGCGCCGGCTTGGCAGCCGGGCTTCGCGGTCCCGCCCCGACGGTGGAGCTGGTGCGCGGGCGACACCCGGCCGGCGACTAAGCCTACCCGAGACCCGCGAAGAGATGGCTGGTCGGCGACGCTCCCTCACACACCGCTGGGCCTAGTGTGGACGTGAAGGAGAAGGGCGACTGAGACTTTGAATCACGTCGAGTCTTAGGATCCGCGTCGGGTCGACGTCGTTGAACGATGCGGCACGGGTGTCAGATCGCTTCTTGGAGGTAGCGGGCGACGGCTTCGGCGCGGTTTGCGGCGTCGAGGCGCCGCAGAATCTCTCGGAGGTGGGATTTGATGGTCGTCTCCGATACGACGAGTCGCTGCGCGATCGCCCTGTTCGCCAGACCTTCGGCGACGAGTGCGAGGACTTCCTGCTGGCGCGCGGTGAGCTCGGCCCCGGCGGCGGAGCCGTTTGGCTGCTGGTCGCCGCCAGCGCGGCCGCGCAGTTCGGCCGCGTGACGCCCTAGTTCGTCGGAGCTCCTAGCCAGCGCGCGGTGAGCTTCGGTTAGCTCGGTTATGTCCTGCGCGGTCCCAACAATCTTGATCGGCCGCCCCTCAGCGTCAACGAGGACCTCGCCTCGGCTCTGCAGGACCCGGATCCGCTTGTCAGGACGCATGATCTGAATCTGCATCCGAAAGCTTCCCCGATCGGCCAGGGTGCGCTGGATTGTGTGGTCGAAGTGGGCGCGATCATCGGGGTGGATTCGCGCCAGCAACGCCTGGTAGCTGGGTGGGGATTGATCGGGCGCGAGGCCGAAGATGCGGTAGAGCTCGTCTGACCACCAGACCCGGTCCTCGATCAGGTCGCGTTCCCAGCTTCCCAGCTCGGCCAGTTGCTCTGCCTCGGCGAGTTGTTCTTGAGCGCGGCGTAGCCGGTCATCGATGTGTTTGCGTTGGGTGATATCGCGGCTGAGCTCCACGAATCCTCGTTTTATGCCAGCGTCGTCGCGTACGGGGGTCAAGACGGCGCTGGACCAGTACTTGGACCCATCCTTGCGGGTCCGCCAACCGTCGATCTCCAACAGACCCTCTGGTAGTCCGGTCTCGAGTGCTTGGGACTCCACGCGCCAGGCGGCCGTGTCGAGACCGCAACAGCGGTTGAGGTGCGTGCCGATCGCCTCGCGCGGGCTGTATCCGGTGATGAGCTGAGCGCCGCGGTTCCAGCTCAGGACGCGGCCGTTCTGATCGACCAAGGCGACGGCACAGTCCACGAGGCTCTCCACGAGCCAGTCAAAACGCCGTGCGCCACCGATAAGCCCGAGGTCAGCCTTCTTCTCGTCCTCCACCTAGCCCCTTTGGGTTGGTCTCCTCCGTATGGAGGACATATTCCATCCCGAGGGATGATGCGTCAAGTAAGCGCTTCGGGGTACGGTCGTCGCGACAGTGCGTGGCCTTTGTCCACTGCGGTCCGACATAAGTAACACCCCCGTCGCATCCGGTGGCCCGGGCCTTGCGGTCACCAAAGAATCTGCGGCCTTCCCTGCCGGTCGCCGGTTCTCGTCGTGATGCATCTCGGCTTCCCCGAGGGGAGGAAATCGATGCCAAGCCCGAATGAACCGTAAGAGTTTCCTTAGAAAGGTGGGGGGTTCGCAGCCCTGAGCAACCCCGGCAACGACGAGGGTTCCACGATCCCGGGCACGATCTTCGCGGAGGGACGCGCGGGAGGTCGGTATGACCCGGCGGGATTGGGCGTCACCGTGTTCTCGATTGTCAACGAGCGGCGGTCTCACCCCTGAATCGCCTTGAGCCGGCGGGCTCAAGAAGTTACTAGCGACCTTGGAGGTGCCTCGGATGGTCAAGAGGACAGTATTCAGAGTCTTGTTTGTCGCGGCGCTCGTGACCGGCTTCGGGCTGATGAGTTCGACGATCTTCGCGCAGGCCGAAAACACGGGACACTCGCCCGCGGTCCACGGCGCAGGAACGTCAATCGTCAGGGGCGGCACTGGCGCGCCCCCGATCAAGCCCGTGATAACGAAATTCGGCTTCTCTTACGGAGGGAGTGAAGGCGGCTTCGAATGCCTCGCGCTCGTGCCGAGCGCTGCCGCTGGCGACCCCGGGAGCGGAAACTTTGACACAAACGCCATGTACGTGACCGGGACGATCAGCTCAGTCCAGATCGACGGGGACAGTGCGGTCTTGAAGGGATCGGCGACAGTGACTGGCTTGGGGGTGGGCACCGATAAGCCGTTCATAGCCACCGTCACCCGCGGAGGTCCTGGCGCGACGCTCGTGCTCGAGGTGTCTGGCCTGACGTTCAGGGAGATCGTGCTCGAGGGTCAGATCGTCTTCTAAGTCGCGAGGCGTGACGGATCAGCAGCGCGTCGCCGTTGAAGAGCTGCTGGTCCTGCCAGCCCCGACAAACGCGACTTTGGCAAAGGGTCAAAGGTGGGACTCGATGAAACGCGAGGCACGATCGACCATTGAGCACGAGCAGCGCTCTGCGCCTGAGCTCTGGGAGCGGACGATGTCACGGCGGCACTTCATCGCGGCCGCGGGCGCGGGCGGTGGGCTTCTGCTCGTGCCGGGGCTCGCCGAGAAGGCTTCCGCGAGTCGCCAATCGACCGGCGCCGCCGCTTGTCGATTCTGCGCGAAGAGCATTGTCATCGAGTGGAACGAAGCCTTCCTTCAGGGAGTCCGCGACTCGAAGCTTGGCCCGCCGATGGTCGCGCGCGCGCTCGCGATTGGGCACACGTGCATATACGAGGCGTGGGCCGCCTACGATCACAGGGCCGTCGGCACGCTGCTCGGCAGCGCCTTGCGCCAGCCACCCGCCAAGCGGACGCTGGCGAACAAGCAGCGGGCGATGAGCTTCGCCGCCTACCGGGCGGCGGTGGACCTCTTCCCGGTCAGCAAGTCGTCGGTCTTCGATCCGCTGATGCAGACACTGGGTTGCGACCCTGGCGATCTCTCGACCGATACTTCGATAGCGGCCGGGATCGGCAACCTTGCTGCCAAGGCCGTCCTGGACGTCCGCCACAAAGACGGCGCGAACCAGCTCGGCGACGAGCCGGGCGGCATCCCGGGCATGCCCTACTCCGACTACACCGGCTACACGCCAGTGAACGGACCGATGGACCTCCGCGTCCCCTTTGACCCAACCCTCGTGCGCGACCCGAACGCGTGGCAGCCGTTGCGCTACGTCGACGCGAACGGCAACGTCGTCACCCCGGCGTTTGTCGGCGCCCAGTGGCAACGCGTGACCCCCTTCGCGCTGAGGTCCCCGTCGCAGCTGCGCGCTTCGACCGAGCCGGCCACCTACGGCTCGGTCGAGTACCGGGCCCAGGCTCAGGCCCTACTCGACCTGAGCTCGGGCCTAACCGACGAACAGAAAATGATCGCCGAGTACTGGGCGGATGGCCCCCACTCAGAGCTTCCGCCCGGGCACTGGAACCTCTTCGCGCAGTTCGTCTCCCGACGCGACGAGCATGGTCCCAACGAGCGCGGCACCGACCGTGACGTGAAGCTGTTCTTCGCGCTAACCAACGCGATCTTCGACGCGGGGATCTGCGCATGGGACAACAAGTGCGAGTTCAACTCCGTGCGCCCGATCACGGCTGTCCGCTTCCTCTTCCGCGGACAGATGGTGCGAGCCTGGGCTGGCCCGTACCAACGCGCCCAGCTGATCGATGGCGCGACCTGGTCCCCATACCAGCCGACCACCTTCCCCACGCCGCCCTTCCCGGAATACTCGTCTGGGCACAGCAACTTCAGCGCCGCCGGCGCCGAGATCCTCAAGCTCTTTACCGGGAGCGATCGCTTCGGCGACTCGGTGAGCTTCCCGGCCGGAAGCTCGAAGATCGAGCCCGGCGCGGTGCCAGCGACCGACCTCGCGCTGTCCTGGGCAACTTTCTCGCAGGCGGCCGACGAGGCCGGGATGTCGCGCCGCTACGGGGGCATTCACTTCGAACAGGGCGACCTGGACGCACGATCGACGGGACGGATGGCCGCGCGCATCACGTGGAAGAAGGCGAACGAGACCTGGCAAGGGGGTTAAGAGGTGTCTCAACCGCCGAATCCGATACCACGAATTCGACCAAACGATCCCCGAGGAGGTGTCCGCCCCATAGCCTGACCTCCACCGAGAATCTGCGCCGCGGCGAATTCACAGCACCAAAGGGACGCCACCTCACCTGTCCCTTCGGGCCCGTCTTCACGTCCCACTCGAACACGTGCTGACGGGTGAGATTAGTTACTCACTAAGGAAAGGAACACCCATGCGAATCGGGAAACAGTGGCATTTGCGGCTGGGCCTGCTGCTGACCCTTGCTACCGGGCTCGCGCTATTCGCCACCTGGTCCTCTGCCGCATCCCACGGTCGGGCTCAGCACGTTCGCTGGGACCTCATCAGCTTGGTCGGCGGGAACCCGCCCGGGCCGATCAATCCGGGCGGTCACGCGTCGGCCACGGCGCCTAATGGTGGCGACACAATCACGCTGACCGGGTCGGGCACATTCGTTGCGCCAGCCAGCGGCGGAGGGTCGAGTGCCGTCACCGGCGGAGGCACCTGGACGACCTCCAGCGGCGGAAGCGGCACGTATACCGTTACGGGGCTGGTCAGCTGGGAGTTCGCAAACGTCCAAGCGCCGGCCCCAGCGTTCATCGACAACATCGATCACGGGACGAGGGTTAACGGCACCGCCGTCCTCACGATCGCGTTCTCGGACGGGACGCAGGGCGTGCTGACGGTCGGCTGTCACGGACCGGGTGCGCCGCCCGGAATCTTCGAGGGCATCGCGACAACGAAGGCGTACACGACCTACTACGCGGTTCACGATCCAGTGGCCGGAGTGGACGCGAATCGCACGAACTTCCACGTTCGCTAAACGCGAAACGATGCCAGGGAGGGTGGCGCCCGCCGCTTCCCTCCCTGGCCCGACAAACAGCGAAGAGCAGAAGACGGCACGGACGATCAATCACGCGTCAACCCGAAGAGCTCGCAAACCAGGGCGATTCCCGGACAAATCTTGGCGACCGTCAGGGCCGCGGCCGGCGCCCCCGCAACGAGCGTACCGGTCGCTTTGGCTGGAGTCGATGTCGGTCTCGGTGGCGTGCGCGAGTGTTGGGGAATGTCACCCGGCGGATGGCGCCGGGCACGACCAAGCCGTATATGCCGCCGCCCGAGCTGATGGGGAAGGTGAACACGACCGATCCCGACTCGAAGAATCTGAAGGCGTTCCGCGGTTAGGTGCAGGGCTACAACGCGCAAGCTGTTGTCACTGAGCAGCAGATCGTCATCGCTGCCGAGGTGAACGTCGACCCGCAGGACTTCGGTCACCTCGGACCGATGGTCACCGCCGCCCAAGCCGAGCTCGACCGCGCCGGCGTCAATGATCGGGTTGGTGCGGTGGTGGCCGATGCGGGCTACTCGCATTTCCAGATGGACGAGCTCGCCGCCAAGCGGATCCCTGTCCTGATCCCGCCCGACTCGAGCAAACGCAAGACCGCCCGACCCGGATGGGACGGCGGCCGCTACACCTGGATGCGGCGATTACTCGCCAGCGATCCCGGGCGCGAGCTATACGACAAACGCCACCAAACGATCGAGCCGGTATTCGGACCCATCAAGTTCAACCGCAAGATCGACCGCTTCCAACGACGAGGACGGACCGCTGCGCGCTCCGAATCGCGGTTAGCAGCGATGACCCACAACCTGCTCAAGCTCCACCAACACCGAATCGCCGCCACAGGGGCCTGAAAGGCCCCAAACCAGGCCATCCGTCGGCGTGGCTACGCGAATCCACCACACCAACACCCGGCCGACGCCTGCACAGAACCGTCCCGACCGCACCGTCCCCGCATTTACCCGACGGCCACCGTCCAACTCGAAAGTGGCGCCGACGAGCGCGGTCACGGCTCCTCGCTCCGGCACAGGCGGAAGTCTGGCGTCGCGATCTTGGGGCGTCGCGCGCGTTGCTTTGCGGCACCCGGGAGTGCAGCGATTACTTTGTCAAGACCGCTGGTATGGGGAGATAGGAAGAGGCGACGGCCGAAGTATCTCCGCGCGGGTAGGACACCTTGTGCGATTGAACGATGATTGTTCTGACCGGGCGCATGGTCAGTCCGCCGAGACCCTCGCCGGACCGTCGTCTCGGTTTCGTCTTGAGGGTTTGGTGTGGACTGTTCACGGGGCTGTTGGTGGGCGGGGGCGGCCGCTGCGGAGCATCGCGCCGCCCGCTGCGCCCGCGACCAGGCCGGCGAGGAGGGAGCCGAGGCCTAGCCAAAGCAGCAGGTTGGTTTTCGCACCTACGCTCACTGCCGCGCTGACGTGAGCAGCGGCGGTCGCGTTCATCAAGACGATCGCCCAGGTCCCGCCTTTGACCTTCCAGCTTGCGGTGACTTGGCCACTGCCGGTGCTAGCCGACCGCCAGAAGCTTTCGCGTCCGGGCGGGCCGGCTGGCGCCCTGCCGGGGTGCGTCTTGTATGTGACCGTGTCGCCGTTGACGTCGGTCACCTCGCTGCGAGCAACGCCGGCCAGGTACGCGTTCACCGCGTCCTGAGGCGCGATCCCGACGAATAGCGCCTGCCCGTTGCTGCTGTGAGCGCTGACCCGCACCCGCCCGACCGCGTCTGTCGCGACGCTCGGGAGATCGCCGATGTGCAGCCCCTCCGCGGTGACCGCGTATCCGCGCGTCGCCACGTGCGTGGTCGATGAGGTGTAGTAGCCGTCCTTGCCGCGCTGGGTCAGGTGGACGATGAGCAGCGCGATGCCCGCCACGACCAACACGCCGCCGAGGACCGCCAGAATCCATCCGCCGATCCTGAGCGCAGTCCCTCCGCCGCCACCTCCTGATGCCTTCGGCGCGACCTCGCGCGCAGCCTCGGGGCGCGCTAGCGGATCCTCAGCGCCAGCCATCTGATCGCGCGCCCTCGTGCAACGTGCGAAGCTCGCCCGTTGGCGCGTGTGGCGAGATGCCGCCGTTGTACATGGCGGCCTCCTTCCTGAAGTCACTCCGCCATGCCTCGGCCGGACGGTCGTGCCCTCGATAGTTGGTACGGCAACCGTCGTGGCACCTCGGCTTCGGCAGGCCAGCGTTCCAGCGACGGCCAAAACGCACTCTCTACCCCTGGTCGAATCAAGTCAAGGTCATGGTCCGTGGACCGCTCGGTGACTACGCTGACGTGCTCGCACGGGTGCCTGCGCACATGCAGCAATCACGCGCAGGCGTTTGAGGGTGCTGCGCGTCCTCAACGGCAGCGAGCTCCGCGACGGGGCGCCCTTTCCTGTCCTTTCAACGCGACGCGGTTGAGCGCGCTTGCGTGTGCGCGCGAGTCGGCGTACGCGCGACGTTCTGAGGCCTTGACGGGTTTGCGGCGTGCTTGGTAGGTTGAGTTGCTCGACGGCCGGGGGCGGTTTCGAGGTGATAGGGAGTCGCGTGCGACGACCAGCACGATTACGCGTCGTTCCGGTGACGCTGGCGATGGGTTCGATCGTCTTGGCGGATTGGGCGCGGAGGCGCAGCCGCTTCGTGGGTGGCACTTGGGACTCGCTACAGAGCGCCCCCGACGCCGCCGAGCCGAGTACACGATCGTCGTTCGCGGCGTGCATCGGCAGAGCGTGGCGATTACCACCGATGCGTATCGCCCTTCACGGCCACCGAGCGGCGCTTGAGCCGGACGCGACTCCCCTACAGGATCGCTGAGAGGAAGGACATCAAGATGACGGACGTTGACCCCCATCCGATTTCGGACCGCTCCGTTGACCGCAGGACGCTGCTGCTCGGCGCGGCCGGCGGGCTTGCTGCCGCCGGACTTCAGCGCCCCGCGCGCGCCTACGGATACGCCACGTCGGTGGCGGCTCGGCGTGCTCGGCGATTTGACCCGGTCCTGGCGCGCCGGCTTCAGCGGGCGCTGCACGACGCCCTCCGCGATCCGAGCACGCACTTCCCGGGAGCGATCCTGCACGTCGACAGCCCCACGCTCGGACCCTGGACCGGCGTGACGGGCCTCGCTCGCGTGGCGCCGGCCGAACCAATGCGCCCCGCCGATCGCTTCCGCGCCGGGAGCATCATCAAGCCGTTGGTCTCGGTCGTGGTGCTGCAACTTGCCGAGCGCGGTCGGCTGTCGCTCGACGCCCGGCTCGCCCGGGTGCTGCCCGCCAGCGTCGTCCGCCGCTTCGCGACCGCGCCCGACATCTCGGTCCGGATGCTGCTCGGCCACCGCAGCGGGATCCCGGAATGGGACACCCCGCTCATGGACATCGTGATCGCGCACCATCCCGCGAAGGTGTGGACGATCGACGAGAAGCTCGATCTCGCGGCCGCCCAGCCGCCCGTGTTCGCGCCCGGGACGAGCTACAAGTACTGCAACACCGAATACACCCTGCTGGGCCTGGTCATCGAGCACGTCACCGGCCGCTCGTGGCGCCACGAGGTCTCACGACGGGTGATCGGCCCGCTGGGCCTGACGGGGACATACCTGCCGGCCTCGGGGCATCGGTCGATCGTGGGCGCTCACGCGCACGGCTACGGGGAGCTCGACGGCAGGAGGATCGATATCACCGGCGTCGACCCATCGATGGCCGGCGCCGCCGGCGGCAGTGCACTGGTCACCACCGTCCACGACCTCGCCCGCTTCCTCAATGCTCTGCTCAAGGGCAGGTTGTTTCGCGACCGCGAGACGCTGCGGCAGATGCTGGCCTTCACCCCCGCGCCCGACGTCGGCGGCCAGGTCGGCTACGGCCTGGGAATCGAGCAGCGTGTCCTGCCCGGCGGCGTCGAGGCGATCGGCCACCTCGGTGGCACGGCGGGCTACACCGCCTACCTCGCCCGCCTGCGCCCCCAGGGCACAACGATCGCGTTGGCACTCAACTGGAACGACGACCCGACGCCGCTACTGATCCCGGCGCTGGAGGCGCTCGCGGCCGCGCATCGGTGAACCTGGCCGACCGCGCGCTCGGTCTCAGGCATCGTCTCCCAGCCGGAGATCCCGGCGCGGACGGCGCGGGCAATATGGGGCCCGACGCCCGGCGCCCAGGTCGAACACCGTGGCGCGCGTAGAGCCCGTGCACGTCCGCCCGGCAGCCACCCAGCCCGGACGCTGGGTCAGCTCCAGCGGGCAACGACCCCCTCGGCGACACGACGCGATCCGGTCTCACATGAGCAGCACCACAGTCCCGAAACCCGGCGCGTCACACGCAGCATCCCGGCCGGCGGCTACTCGGTTGCACACGCACCGCAGCAGTCGGCGCCCGGCGACGACCAGCAATGCTGGCACGAACCCGACAGCGCCGGCCGGGATGCTGCCGTGATGTCGAAGCGGGGAGCGGACATGGGAGCCAATGGCGCTCCGGCCGAGCCCGCCGTGTAAACAAATTGCCCGCCGACGCAGCTCCTCCGCTAGGGCTTGCGGCAGTCCGCTCGCCCGCTGGCAGCGCTGATGCTCCGGACGACACGCAGCAGCGTCCGTCACGCGTCGCCGACGCCCACCTCTGCCTATGCATACGTTTGCGAGTCCGATGGCAACGCCCACACGCGCGCGACTTCCGGAATCACGAACGAGGGGAAGTCTCAGGAACCCCACCGATCAGGCTGGACACTTCTGCCTCTGCCGGATTGCGGCACACAGCGGTCGACCTCCACGCGGGGCGACCTACATTCGTGTTGCGACGCAACTCCACTGTGGCTCGGCAAGAGACGCGGTTTGCGCGGATTGCATGTTCATCTAGCGGGTGATCGACGATCGGGCGCAACGGCAGAGTTCGAGGCCCGCGCGTAGGTGACGATCGGCGCCGGGACGGAGCTGGTGGCTCGTACAGTGACGTTCAGCATGCGCAGAACCGTCGCCGCGCTCGGCAGTGCCGCCTTCTTGGTGCTCGCCCCGGGAGCGGTGGCCGGCCTCGTTCCCTTTCTCATGACCGGATGGGCGACCGACCATCCGCGCGTTGTCGTGTTTGCGCTCGGCGGGCTGCTGCTCGCCGCTGGGGCCGTGGTGCTCGTGCACGCCTTCGCTCGCTTCGTGATCGAAGGTGTCGGAACGCCGGCGCCGGTCGCGCCGACTGAGCGCCTCGTCGTCGGCGGCCTGTACCGCCACGTCCGAAACCCGATGTACCTCGCGGTCACGGCCGCGATTGTGGGGCAGGCGCTGCTGCTCGGGCAATTCGGGCTGCTCGTCTACGCGGCGCTGTTCCTCGCGACCACGATGGCGTTTGTCACCTTCTACGAGGAGCCGACGCTACGCCGGCAGTTTGGCGCGCAATACGACGCGTACCGCTCTGCCGTTCCGGGCTGGTGGCCACGGCTACACCCCTGGCGTGGTTAGCCACCAAGCTCCCGCGGCACCAGCGAACCGTGCCTGCGGACCGCGCTGCGACCCGTTCGGGCGACGCGCGCCGGCCTGGGCCGCGGCTTACGACACCTGCTGCGACCACAACACGAGCATCAAGCGGCGCCGCCGACGCGCCCTGCAACGCGCGGCGGGCAGGTCCGGCCTTTGGGAGCGCGATTACCGCTGCTGATCATTTGGTTGGAGCGGTGATGTGACTCGGATCGCGGCAACCGACGCCTGCGGGCCGGAGAGAACTACGCTCGCGTCATGCCGATACCGATCGCCCGTCTCACCGAGACACATCTCAGCTATCGGTCGAACTGGCTGCGCGCTGCCGTGCTTGGCGCCAACGATGGGATCCTGTCCACCTCGAGCCTGCTGCCCGGTGTCGCGGGCTCAGGCGCGGGACGCGCCGCCGTCATCACAGCGGGTGCAGCGGGCCTGGTCGGCGGGGCGCTGTCGATGGCTGCGGGGGAGTACGTATCGGTCAGTTCCCAGCGGGACACCGAGAACGCCGATGTGCTCCTCGAGCAGCGGGAGCTCGCCCGCAACCCGGCTGGCGAACTGCGAGAGCTCGCTGCGATTTACGAGGACCGCGGTCTGAGCCCAGAGCTTGCTCGGCAGGTCGCGGACGCGTTGACCGCTCGTGACCAGCTCGCCGCCCACGTCCGGGATGAGCTCGGGATGGCGGACGATCGCCGTGCTCGACCATTGCAAGCGGCCGGATCGTCCGCGCTGGCGTTCGCGTCCGGCGCGATCCTGCCGTTACTGGCGGCGATCGTCGCGAGCGGATCGCTGCGCACGCCGGCGATCGTGATTGTCGCGCTGATCGCGTTGGCGGCGCTCGGACTGATCGGCGCACGCCTGGGCGGCGCCAATCAAACGCGCGCGACTGTGCGCGTCACGGCTTGGGGCGCTCTCGCGATGGCCGTCACCTACGGCATCGGAGCACTCGTCGGCACGGCGACCTAACAAGCAGCACGTCTGCAGGATCGTCGCCGAGATCCTGGGAACGTCTGCAGCTGAGTATTGACCCGGTCCGGTCGTGCGAACCTTTGCTCGGATGACGACTAACGACCTTGAGCAGTCGAGTACCGGCCGCGGTGAGTCCGGTGCTGGCGTGGATCTGTACTGGTTGCCGTTGGGGGCCGGTGGCCATTGCGTGCGTGTCAATGGTCGCGTGTTCGAAGCGGTGGTGTCGCGGCTCGAGCATCGGTCGGCGTGTGATCTCTACCACTCCGCGCTTGAGGTGCGCGTGCAGGAGGGGCGCTTCGTGATTGAGCAAGCGCCTGTCCCGGGCGGTGACGGAGTGCGGCGTGGCGTCGCCGCTGGTGGCGCGGTTGGCGCGCACTGGGCAGGGCGCTTTCGGATCTTCCGCTACGAGGTGCGTCGCTGGCGCGATGGTGTCATCCCGGATGTCGGCGAGGCCGTCGATAGTCCGCGGCGGTTGACGGATGACGCAGGGTGTGCACGGCGATTGCTCGACTTGGTGCCCTCCCTCCCGACGCCGGTTTGGGGCCGGGACGAGTTGGCCACCGGCGAGATGTGGAACTCCAACTCGGTGATCTCGTGGCTGATCGCCAGCAGTGGCTTGAATCCGGATTCGATCCAGCCACCAGACGGTGGCCGTGCTCCGGGCTGGAACGCTGGGCTCGTGGTGGCTGGCCGACTGGCGGCGCAACGAAATCCGCTTGATCGCTAGCTGCCTGACGTCGCACGCGTGGCTTCTCCGTCCGCGCCCAGCGAGCGCAGGTGCGACGGCTGCGCAGAGGGCTTGCCGGCGCGCCTTCGCTGACGCTCCCGTTCGTGTTCGCCGAGGCCCGTCAGGTGCTGGGGATGACGATCAACTACCAGCAGCAGTTCAAGGCGCTCGCCGATCGGCTCGCGCACGAGCCGATCTCACCGGCGTCACTCGAGCATCGCGTGCTGCGCCACCTGTGGGTGATCGACGACGACGCGGGTACTCGCGCGCGCGCGAACCGTGAGCGCGCGATCGAGCGGGTGCTGGCGATCTACCGAGGCCGCGGGGGCGCGGGCGACACCACCGGCAACAGCCCCGGGAGCAAGTGGACGGCGTTCGACGCGATCGCCGAGCACCTGGACTACGGCCGGCGATACACCACTCGCACCAGCCAGGTGCAGCGCTCGTTCGAGGACACCTCGCTCAAGCAGCGCGCGCTCGACTTGATCGCAGCGGCGTGAGCTAGGCGCCGACGCGGCGATGAGCAGGCCGGGCATCCGAGCCTGAATCCAGGATGCCCGGCCTTCATCTTCTCCCGGCGCCCCGAGGGGAGGCAGCGTCTGATGTCCATCCAGTTCGAGCGCAGACGCGATGAGCCGGTCGCGTTTTTTCTTGGCAGCCGGGTCGATCCAGCACGTCCGATAGCTCAAAGCGCTCGCCAACTCGATCGTGCGGTCCGCGACGTCGCGTTGGGCAATGCGATCGTCACTGGCGGCGCCGACGAGCGGCTGCCTGTGGGCGGTTTCGAGCGCCGCCGCGTCGCCCGGGTGACAGAGCGCTGGCTACGCAGACGCGCTTATCGCACGCCCCCGGTGCTCGCTGTCGGTTGTAAGCCCCAAAGTAGAAGCGAGCTTCTGGGGAATCGGAGGCTCTGCGGGCGGTCGGAGTCAGTCCCGCTCTTGTTGCGCCGCGGGCACGTCGCTGGGCGAGAACGGAGGTCTACGGTTGTGGGGCTGGGTGGGTTTGTGCGGGATTGGCCGTGTGGCCGGTGGCGGTAGCGAGGTCGTGGCCGGTGGGCGCGTTGTCGGGGTCGATGAATGTCTGGATCAGCAGGCCGTCGACGGTGGCGATCATCACGGACGCGAGGTGGCGGGCGTCGTTGGGGTCGATCGGGTCGTGCAGCGAATCGATGAGCAAGCTCGCGACGCGGTCGCGTTGGCGGTTGTAGTGCGAGGCGAGCTGTTCGCGAAGCTCTGGCGAGCGGGCGCTTCGCGCGAGCGCCTCGATGTAGGCGTGGTAATAGGGGCGGATCGAGTCATATTGGTCGAGCACGGTTCGCAGCGAGTCCGTCAGCGACAGGGGCCCAGGCCCCGGGTCGATGTGGGTGGCGCCGATGATCGCGTCGGCCCACTCCTCAAGGGCGAGTCCAATCGCTTCGTTGAGGAGCGCCTCTTTTGAACCGAAGTGGTAGCCAATCGATCCGAGGTTGGTGTTCGATGCGGCGACGAGATCCCGCGCGGTGATGTTCCCGTAGGTGCGCTCACGCAGGAGCCTTCGTGCCGCCTCGAGCAGCCTGGTGCGATGGCTTGGCGGGGTCGGGGTAGACATCCTGGTTAGAACATTGTATAAGACGTTGTCTTACGCGTTGCTCATGTGACGGGAGATAGCCAATGGCGCTACGGCTAACCGCCGGATCAGAATCAATGGTTGTAGGGCGCGGGGTGGAACAGCCAGCAGTGCGGATAGCGACAGCGCGCGACGTCCCTCGGCTGGCGGGCGTGCTCGCCGACGCGTTCACCAACGACCCCTTGTTCACCTGGATGCTGCGAGGCAGCTTGCGACTGAAGCAACGGCTACGAACTGTCTTCACGACTGAGATAGAGCAGTACGGACTGCCGAACGGGGGGACGGTGTGGACGACGCCCGAATACGACGGCGCGGTGCTCGAACTACCACCCGGCGCCTGGCAGATGCCGAAGTCCATGACGGGCAGGGAGGCGCTCAGGTGGCTGTGGGCGTACGGGAGGCGATTGCCGCGCGCGATCAGCGTGCAGAAAGCGATGGAGGAGCGACACCCACGTGAGCCCCACTTCTACGTCCGGGTGATCGGCGTACGCACCGCGCGGCAGGGACAGGGCATCGGCTCGGCGCTCATGCAGCCGACGCTGCAGAGAGCCGACGCGGCTGGGCTGGCGACCTACATCGAGGCCAGCACCCAACGCAGCGCAGCACTGTACGAGCGGCTCGGCTTCGTGCACATGGACGTCCTCGAGCTGCCCAACGGCGGACCGCCAGTGTGGCTGATGCGAAGGCCTCAGGCAGGGCCAACCCATGATGCTGCGCACAGGTGAGCGGCCTAATCACCTGATTGCCGAGGGAAGCCGAGATCCGTGAAGGCCCTGACCGAGCGCGCGCCTACCCACGAGCGCCAGGCCGGCCGTTAACGCCGAGCGGCACCCGCGGCGTCGCGGAAGCAGGGCGGGGACGCAAACCGACACGCGCCCTACCTTTCGCGGACTCCAGGGGAGCCAGTGCCTTCTGATTTGAACGGAGCCGAGCCCTGCCCGGGACGCGTTGTGCTCCTGGCGAGAAGGAGGACGCGACCGAATTGCGGGGTCTGGGCCTGCTTTCTGGTGAGCAGGGGTGTGGAATCGGCGTGCAATTCGAGTAGCTGTTCCGGCACGCCTTTCGCAGGGGAGGCTGTGTTCGTGGCACCCACATTCCCGCAAGATCCTGCGTCCTGCTTGAGGGCGTGGCGCGGGAGGTCTGTCGATACCGAGTCGCCGTGCCGCCCGCGCCTGATGAGTTCCCCCACGCTCGGCGCGCCGTATGGACTTCCTCGCCCGCTCCGGGTGTGCTACGGACTTTCGGCCGCGATCGGTGGTACGGGCTCCCGGGGCGGGATCCGCAGGGCGACGCGCGTCCAGTTGGGCATCCACCAGTTGGCATCGCCGAGCAGTCGCATCAGAGCGGGTACGAGTAGCGCGCGGATGACGGTGGCGTCGAGGATGATTCCGGCGGCGAGGCCGATCGCGAGTGGTTTGACCTCGTAGCCTGGGCTGGTGGAGAGGACGAGGAAGGCGAACATGAGAATCAGGGCGCCGCTGGTCACCAGTTTGCCGGTGCGCGCGAGGCCGAGCTCGATCGCCCGGTCAGTGGAGCCGGTCTCGTCGTAGGCCTCGCGCATGCGGCTGATCATGAACACCTCGTAGTCCATCGAGAGTCCGAACAGGAAGGCGAAGATCATCACCGGGATCCAGGCGGTGATCGACTGGGTCGCCGCGATGTTCCACAGCGAGGAGCCGTGCCCTTGCTGGAAGATGAACACGACAATCCCGAAGGCAGCGGCGAGAGAGAGCAGGTTCAGAACCACTGCCTTGATCGCCAACACGATCGAGCGAAACGCCCGCGTGAGCAGGATCAGCGTCAGGATCATCACGAGGGCGAGGACGTAGGGGAAGCTGCCGAACAGGGCGTGGAGGAAGTCGCGGTCCACCGCAGCAACGCCGGTCAGCGTGCCGCCCGTCCCCTGGAGCGCGGTGTCGGCGCGGTCGACAATCGCCTGGATGCCGGGGGCGGCACCGTCGGTGGCGGCGAACGCCTCGACGAGGGAGTTCGGCCCGCGGTGCCATGTGGAAGGCGCGGTCGCTCCAACCACTCCTGGCACGAGGCGGAGCTTGGCGGCCACCTGCTGGGCGTTGGCGCCGTGCTCGACGAGCACGTCGAGGGGCTTCATCACGCCGGGAGTGATCCGGGCCGCGGCGAGCTGCTCGCGACCGGCAATCGCGGTCCCGTTGCCGGGGAAGTTCTTCAGCTGCGCCTCGTTGGGGTTCAACTGCGTCCCCAGCCCCGCGAGCACCCCGACGATGAGCAGGCCAAGCGCCGCGGCAGGTACCGGGCGCCGCAGCACGACACGCGCCCAACGCCCCCAGGCCCCGTCTTCGGGATGGCCGTGGTCGACGAACCGGCGTGGCATCACACGAACGCTGTTGATCCGCTCGCCGAGCACAGCCAGCATCGCCGGCAGCAGCGTGAGGGAGGCGAGTACCGAGACGACGGGGATCAACATGCCGCCCAGGCCCATCGAGCGCAGGAGGGGCAGCGGCAGGACGATCAGCGACAGCAGACCAAGCGCCACCGTCGAACCTGACACGATCACCGCGCGTCCGGCGTGGGTCATCGTCTCCACGAGCGCCGTCTCGACATCGTTGCCTTCGCGGAGCTCGTCGCGGAAGCGGAAGATCATCAGCAGGGCGTAGTCGATCGCGACACCGAGCCCGACGAGCGCGATCAGGAACTGGACGATGATCGAGACGTTGGTGACGTATGTCAGCGCCCACACGAGAGAGAAGGTGTTGAGGATCGCGGCGAGCGCGATGGCCATCGGCATCAGCACCGCCGGCAACGTCCCGAACACGAACAGCAGGACGATGACCGCGCCGAGTCCTCCGATCATTGCTTCCAGTAGGACGCTTGACCCCCCGCCCGAACCATGGGTACTCGCTTCCTCGAGCGGGTCGTGGCCCGTCACGTTGACGGTGATGCCGGCCGGGAGGCCGGAGGCAGCTGCGGCGCGCATCTTCTCTGCGCCGCTCTTCTTATCCAGCCCCCCTGGGCCGGGCGGGTAGACCTCTTCAAAGGTCGTGTGCCGGTCGCGCGAGACGTAGAGAGGGCTGCGCGTGGAGAAGTACGAGCTCGTGCGCGCGCCGGGCATCGTTGCCGCGGCTCGCTGCATCGCCCGCTCGATCGCGCGGCTCCTCGTCGCGTCACCGCTGCTGCGAAAGACGACGACGTTCGGCGCGCGAACGCCCACCCCCAGGGCAGCGAGCGTCCGCTGGCTGGCCTCGTAGGCCGGCTTGCCCGGGACGGCGAGACTCTGATACCAGCGCGAGGAGAGCTGGCCGGCAGCGACCGCGCCGAACAGCGTCAGCACCACCCACACGCCGATCACCTGCCAGCGATACCGAGCAATGAAATGAGCAAGACGGCCCAGGCGGCGTGGATCTGAACGGGACCGGTCTTCGTGGAACAGGCTCATCGGGCCAACCCTCAGAGTCGTGGACGTGCGTCCCGTGGCTTCGATTCGGCGGTCATGGAATCGCCGGGGTTGGCGTCACCGGCACCGTCTCGGCGGCGCTGCCGGTCGCCGGTTCGTCTCCGCCCAAGTCGAGCCGGAATGGCGGGTAGACATCGGTCATCAGCCCGGCATAGGCCGCGACGCGAAACACCCAACGGTTCATCCCGAGGACGAAGTCATAGAGCGACTTCGGGTAGCGACCGGTGAAGAGCAGGACGATGCCGGCGAAGAGGACCAGCAGGCCGATCAAGCCGCCCGAGCTCCAGATCCACTGGCTGCCCGTTCCGGTCCACGTGGCCCAGGCGCCACCGGTGAACACCGCGACGATCAGGTATTGCGGCAGCGCGAGCAGCCACCACTTCACGAGCACGAGCCGACGTGAGAGCGACTCGGGATAGGTGACCTCGAGCCGGGCCGGGTAGTCGCTGACGTCGTCGAGCGTGAACGGCGGATAGCGGTCGGTGCCGAGCGCGCTGTAGGAGTAGAAGCCAACGCGCCACGACCAGCGCAAGACGCCGACGTTGAAATCGAACAGCCCTCTCGGGTAGCGACCGGTGAACAGGATCGCGAAGAACGCGATCACGCTGAGAACAACGAACGCGATCCAGAGGAAGAAGAGCACGATGAAGTGTGGGATCGCCAGCAGCCACTTAACAAGCCAGAGCCCGCGGCTGAGCTTTGGCGAGAGCTCGCCAGTGAGTCGCAGCGGATAGGGGGAAGGGTTGGTTTCCATTGCAGAACCTCTCTCTCGCCCGAGTCAGGCGACGATCAACGCTCGGGCCACCGGAATGTGCTCCCGCGTCGCCAGCGCGGTCGTTCGGGTTGCAGCAGCGCGAGGCCTGCATGTTGCGGTGGCCATGGCCGACCGCCTCTCTGCCCCTCTGACGAAGATGGCGCGCGGAAAGCGAGAAGAGCTGAGGCTCACCGAGCGCAACCCCACCGTACCACAACTCCGACCGCCGGACTCGGATTTCGTGGGAGGTGGACCACGGGCACGGGCGCCAACCGGCGCGTGAAGTGCGGTGGTCTGTGTGAGCGGGTGGTGTGCATGATTCTCCAGATCAAGTCAGACAACAATGTCTGGCTTAGTAAATCAGACAAGGCTGTCTGATGTTAAGCTGGAGTTCTCCGCGCCCGCATGCCTGGAGCTGGATCAGCCCTGGGCGATAGCAGCTCGTATCGAGCCGCCTTACTCGACTTGCTTTTGCCCCCGGATGAGAGGAGAGTGGGTCGAACGTTGTGGGGGTGCCTACAGTGGGACCGGCTGTGGGCGCGCCCAGAAAGGGGGTCTTAGTGGCGCACACTCTGGCCGGTTCTTGCGGCTGCCTTTTGCACGCGGCCGTGCCTGAGCTCGCACTGGCGGTGAGCCAGGGTGCGGTAGGCCGCGCACCGGTGCCACGGGTGCAATCGTGAGCGCAACCGTAGGTGCAACCGGGGGCGGTCCTGGTGCCGGACTTCGGCGGCGGTTGGGCACGCCCGCGCTGTGGGGAGTGGTATTCGGCGCGATTCAGGCTGCATCGCCGCTGGCGTTTTGGTGGCTCGATGCCGCCACGGTCTACGCGATCGGCCTGGCGCTCATCGCATCGATCTACATCGGGTTCGCGGTGGCCGATGGGCGCGCGGCGGTGATCGCCGTTGAGAGCGGCGTGGCGGGGATCTTTGTTGTTGTGGCTGCCGCGGCCGTCACCGGATCGCCGTGGCTGCTCGTGCTCGGTCTGGCAGGCCATGGGCTCAAGGATCTGTGGCAGCACCGCAGTCAATTCGTTGCGAACACGCGGTGGTGGCCGCCGTTTTGCCTCGTCGTCGATTGGGTCGCCGCGGCGGTCATCGCCGTCGAGATCGCGTCCGGCGTTGGCTTCCACAGTTAGCGGGTGAAGGAGTCGAAATGCCCAACAATGGACCAAGTTCACAGTTCGAGGTCGTCGTTGTCGGAGCCGGTCAGGCTGGCCTGGCAATCGGCTACTTCTTGTCCGAGCAGCGGCGTGAGTTCACGATCGTCGAGGCGGCTGGCGAGCCCGCGGCGACGTGGCGCCAGCGTTGGGAGTCGCTCAAGCTGTTCACGTCGGCGCGCTATGACGCCCTTCCCGGACTTGGCTTCCCCGGCGACCCGGACCGGTACCCGACCCGCGACGAGGTCGCCGTCTATCTGACCGGCTACGCCAGCCGCTTCGCCTTGCCGGTCGAGCTGAACAGCCGCGTCCGGGCGATCCGTAAGGCAGGCGCCACCTACCAGGTCGAGCTCGACGATCGGGCTTATGAGGCCGATCAAGTCGTGGTCGCCACCGGCCCGTTCCAGATCCCGTTTGTGCCACCCATTGCTGAGCGCCTCGGCCCCGCGGTGGAGCAGTTTCACAGCATCAAGTACCGCTCACCAGAGCAGCTGCCGGATGGGAGGGTGCTGGTGGTCGGTGGCGGCAACACCGGCTACCAGATCGCCGAGGAGCTGTCCGGGTCGCACGAGGTCCATATCTCGATCGGATCGCCACAGAAACCGCTTCCGCAACGCATCCTCGGCCGCGACCTGTTCTGGTATCTCGACAAGACCGGACTGATCCACAAGACCCGGGACACGCGCATCGGCCGGCGGTTGCGCGCAAACGAAGACACGCTGATCGGATCGAGTCCACGCTCCCTGCGGCGCCGCGGCGTCGTGTTCCACCGGCGAGCGCTCGATGCCGCCGGCTCGACGGTCACGTTCGGTGACGACGAGAAACTAGAGGTGCGCACCGTCATCTGGGCCACCGGCTTTCGCCTAGACCACTCCTGGATCGACCTGCCGATCTTCGATGACGCTAGCCGGGTCGTACACCAACGAGGTGTGACTGGGTCGCCCGGCCTGTACTTCATCGGCTTGCCCTGGCAGCACACCAGAGGGTCGGCATTGCTCGGCTTCGTCAAGGACGACGCCGCGTACATCGCCGATCAGATCAAGACCTTCCAGACAGACGGACCGAAGCGCGTGGCGGGCGAGCCCGTCGGCACGCGATGACTCACAAGGAGAATTGAAGATGGCCACAACTCACGATCAATTCCCAACCGACATCACCGGACTCCCGACGGCACGCGCCTCTGAAGTGGTCGAGCTGGGCGACGGTGACCGCTTCGACCTCAAGATCGCTCCTGTCGCGAAGCGGGTCGGCGACGCCGCGGTGCGAATGCTCTCCTACAACGGCTCGATCCCCGGTCCGACGCTCAAGGTGCGAGAAGGCTCCGAGGTCGTCGTCGACATCGAGAACCAGGGCGACACGGAAGCGACGGTCCACTGGCACGGGCTGCGGCTGGAGAACCGTTACGACGGAACGCACGAGACCCAGCAGCCGATGGGCTCCGGCGAGCGCTACACCGCACACGTCACCTTCCCCGATCCCGGCGTCTATTGGTACCACCCGCACATCCGCGAGGACTACGGCCAGGAGATGGGGCTCTACGGCAACGTGATCGTCGAGCCCGCCGACCCCGACTACTGGCCCCCCGCGCACCGCGACGTCGCCCTCACGCTCGACGACATCCTGATCGAGGACGGCAAGGTGGCGCCGTTCAGCCGCACCGAGACAACCCACTCGGCAATGGGGCGGTTCGGCAACGTGCTGCTCGTCGGCGGCGAGACAGACCGATCGCTCACCGCCCGGCTCGGAGAGGTCGTGCGGTTCTACCTGACCAACACGGCGAACACGCGCGTGTTCAAGGTCGTGCTCCCGGGAGCTCAGATCAAGCTCGTCGGCGGCGACAGCGGCCACGTCGAGCACGAACAGCTCGTCGACGACGTGGTGCTGGCGCCGTCAGAACGCGTCGTCATCGACGTGCTCTTCAACCAGCCGGGCGAGCTGACGATGGAGCATCGCACGCCGGAGCGGACCTATCGACTGGCGTCAATCCGGGTTGGCGACGAGCAGGCCGAACCATCGCTTAGCGAGCAGTTCGGGGTGCTGAGAACGAACCGAGACATGGTGGCCGAGCGTGAGCGGATCGCTGCGTACTTCGACGCCGAACCGGACAAAACGCTGGGCTTCCTGGCCGAGATGGACATGGGCGCGCCGGACGGCGACGGGCCGGTGATCTACAGCTGTCCGATGCATCCGGAGGTCGTGAGTGAGGAGCCTGGGCATTGCCCGGAGTGCGGGATGAAGCTGCTGGGAAGCGAGGCACCATCGAGCTACACCTGCCCGATGCACCCAGAGGTCGTCAGCGACCAGCTCGGCCACTGCCCCGAGTGCGGGATGAAACTGCTGCCGTCACAGCTGGTCGCCGCGGCGGGCGGCCACGACGAGCACGGTGCCGACGAGCACCACGACGAAGCCGATGAAGGTCATGACCACGCCGCGGCGGGCGGCATCGAGTGGGAAGACGACATGGTGGAGATCAACCGGCTCACCACCCCGGCGAACATGCGCTGGAAGCTGACCGACAAGGCGACCGGCGCGGAGAACGCCGCGATCGACTGGCGCTTCCGGGTCGGTGACCAAGTGAAGCTCCGGCTGCTGAACGAGATGGCCGGGGACCACCCGATGCACCACCCCTTCCACATCCACGGCGCGGGCCGCTTCCTGGTCCTGTCCCGAGACGGGAACGTCGAACCGAACCTGGTCTGGAAGGACACCGTCCTGGTCCGCACCGGCGAAACGGTCGACATCCTGCTCGACGTCACTAATCCCGGCTTGTGGATGGCTCACTGCCACATCGCCGAGCATCACGAGAGCGGAATGATGTTCAGCTTCAACGTCGATCCGTAATCCGACCGATGCGGATCAACAAGCCACGACAATGACGGCCGCCGCTTCAGGGCCAGTGGCAGGTCGGCCAGGAGGGCCGGACCGCCGTCGGCCGCTCACATGGCAGGACGTGCGGCGAGACACCCGGAGGCGGGCGGACGAGCTGGTCTCCACGGAGTCGGAGGCAGTGGCGCTCCAGGCGTTGCGCACCGCCACCGGCGAGGTCGACGGTGACATGGAGCGCCACACGGTGCGCCAGTATCTGATCGCCGAGCGCCTCGCTGACAGCCGCGGGATCGCATATGACCGCGAATTGCTGCTGTGCGCGTCCTTCCTACATGACAGCGGTCTGTACGGCCCCGCCAGTAGCGGCGATGTCTACATCAAGGACTCCGCCCGCTACGCCCGGCGGACGCTTGAGCCGCTTCGGTGGCCCGAGGAACGACTGCGGGTCTGCATCGACGCGTGCGAGCAGCACCACGCCCTCACATCGCGGTGGTGGATGCCCAGCGAGGTCGAGCTTGTCCGGCGGTCCGACCTCGTTGAGGTGATGCCCGAGCTAGTGCGCTTCGGCATCCCGCGGTCCTGGCTGAAGCGGGAGCTGTGGCAGGCGGTGCCGCGCGCCGGCTTCTGGCCTGCCTTACTGGCCATCCTTCGGGCGCACTGGCGGCGGATGCTGCCGGGCATGTTTAGGCCGCCGGTGCGCGGACGGTCGTCCGCTGGGGGCTAACGACGACGACCAGCGAGGACGCCAGGGGCGTTACTGGTCCGGCCCGAAGATCCCCGATGCAACTCCGGGAGGCGCACCCGGAGTTCCTCAGGGCTTTCGCGGCCGCATCCAACGCACGATCCATCCAAGAGGAACGATTCAATGACCAGTTACGACATGACCTCGTCACGAGTGGGAACGCTGGCCTGGGCTGAGCGCACGGGCGGGATCCTCAGCCGAGGCGACCGTATCGGCCTCCTCGGCGACGCGGTCCGGCTGCAGATGCGGATCCTCCCGGCACAGACACGAGCTCTGCTGGCCCGCACGAACCGCCCGGCTCTCAGCGTCGACCCGGACCGCCTGGGCGTTCCGGACACGATGATTGCCAGAGAGGCCGAAGCGCTCTGCTTTGAGGTCTCGACGCCAGCGCTGCTCAACCACTGTCTGCGCAGCTACGCCTGGGGCACGATCCTGGCCGCGCGAGACGGACTTGAACACGATTCCGAGCTCTTGTATGTGACCTGCCTGCTGCACGACCTCGGTGTCACCGACCGCTATCGCGACAGCGTCAGCGGCCAGGCCTGTTTCGCCGCAACAGCGGCCACGATCGCCCGGGACTGGAGCCGGGAGCGCGACTGGCAAGAGCCTCGCTGCAGGGCCCTCGCTGACGCGATCTGTCAGCACATAAACCCAGCCGTGCCTCCTCAACACGGGATCGAAGCTCACCTCATGCAGGCCGGGGCAGGCTTCGACGTCATCGGCATGCGCCACTGGGAGGTGGCCACGCCCACCGTCAAGGCCGTGCTTGATCGCCATCCCCGGCTCGGCTTCAAGAAGTCTTTCGGCAGCGTCATGTGCGCGCAGGCCGATCACCACCACGGCACCAGGATGCACGTCCTCTTTCGCTACCTCTGGTTCGGCGCTCGCATCAACCGGGCTCCCTACGAGGACTGACCGACCTTGCGCCTGTGCCGCATTGCGCGCAACCGCAGCGGCTCCCGACATCGCGGATTGCGCCGCGGCGCGGGAACACGTCGAGCTTCTCGTTGCGGAAGCCGTATGTTGCGTCAACCTCACCGATACGTCAGACGGGGCGATGACCATGGTCACCGAGAGCGACAGCCCCGTACGCGACGGACGGGCGATCCCTCCCTGGGCGTGGCGTTGACGATCCCCGATGCCCGGTAGGTGGCTGTAGCGCGGTGAGTCGAAGCGACCAGATCGTGTCGATGATTGGATCGGGGTCGGCGCCGGCGATGCTGGCCGCGCGCGCTCTCCTGGTCGGCAACGGCGTGACGCATCGTTGGATCGATATCGACGCCGATCCTGTCGGTCGGCTGTTGGCCGAGCATGTTCACCTGGGTGCCGAGCGGCCGGTCGCGGTGTTCGCGGACGGCTCTCAGCTGTCGGCGCCAGAGGAGTTCGTTGACCCGACCCCGTCGCGCGTCGCAGAGCAGGCTCCGGCCATCACTCAACAGCGCGTTGGGATGGTCGTGCCAGCCCGAGTCGGGCCGCAGCGTGCCGAGGCGTACCTGACGAGCGCACAGTGGCGCAGCGAACTAGCGCACCGTGCCGGGCTGCGGACTCGGCCGGAGCGAGACCTTTACGACGTGGTCATCGTTGGGGCGGGGCCGGCCGGGCTCACTGCCGCGGTCTACGCCGCCTCCGAGGGGTTGCACACGGTCGTTCTCGAACGCGTGGCTCCCGGAGGTCAGGCCGGCACGAGCTCGCGGATCGAGAACTACCCCGGCTTCCCGCAGGGCGTCAGCGGCGCCGAGCTGACCGACGGCGCCCATCAGCAGGCGCTGCGCTTTGGCGCCGAGATCCTCGTTGGCGTTGAGATCATCCGCGCGGAGCCGTACCCGGACGGGAGCTTCGAGCTGTCCTTGAGCGGCGGCGGGCAATTTCGTGCACGCAGCGGTGT
Source organism: uncultured Solirubrobacterales bacterium (assembly GCA_963725925.1). Taxonomy (GTDB): domain Bacteria; phylum Actinomycetota; class Thermoleophilia; order Solirubrobacterales; family Solirubrobacteraceae; genus Palsa-465. The sequence goes on along the minus strand of CAVSAY010000009.1, from coordinate 42,200 downwards.
GATTGCCACCGGCGTCGCGTACCGCCGTCTCGACGCGCCCGGCGTCGAGCAGCTGATCGGCTGCGGCGTCTCCTACGGCTCGGCCCCGGCTAGAGCCGCCGGCCATCAGGACCACGACGTGGTGCTTGTCGGTGGCGCGAACTCCGCGGGCCAGGCAGCACTGCATCTCGCGGACTACGCCCGGTCCGTGACGATGATCATCCGCGCCGACTCGTTAGAGGCGGGCATGTCGCGCTACCTCGTCGACCGCGTCAGCGCGCACCCGAAGATCACCGTGCTCACGGGGACACGCGTTATTGCCGCCAGTGGCCAGGCTTGGCTTGAACACGTCACCGTCGCCGACCGCGAAGGTCAGCAGCGGGAGCTGGTGGCCGACGCGATGTACGTGCTGATCGGCGGACAGCCTCTGACCGTTGGCGTCGAGGGCTGGCTGCGCCGCGATGAGGGCGGCTACCTCATGACCGGCCCCGATCTCCACCGGGACAGCCAGACGGCGTGGTGGCCACTGACGCGCGACCCGCTGCCGCTCGAATCCAGCCAACCCGGAGTGTTCGTCGCAGGCGACGTCCGCCACGGCTCGGTCAAGCGCGTCGCCTCTGCGGTGGGAGAAGGCGCGATGGCAATCGCACTGCTCCACACATACCTCGCCGACCAAGCGGTCGGTCCCTAGCACCGAGGTCGGTCCTGGTTAGCTCCGACCAGTCGGCCCCGTGATCCGCGCGCCCCGTTAGTCGTCGGCGCCCGAGAGCCGGTCGTCACCCGCGGCGCCGCTTCGGTGGGGAGAAGGCGCCTGTGACGGTGGTGATCAGTGCGCGCTCGGCTTTGTCGGCGGGGAGCGTTCCGGCGGTGACGTCGCGGCTGGCGGCGTGGATGAGCTCGAGCAGGACGGTCAGCATCCAGCCGATGGGTAGGTCTGGGTTGAATGCGCCGCTGGCTTGGCCGCGTTTGAGCAATGGTCGCACGAGGCGTAACACGGGCTGGTGCAGGGCGTGCATGTGCTCTGGGCCGAGGCGAGAGTTGATCTCAACGAGCGCGTGGTAGCGCCCCAGCGTCTGCCAGCTGGCGCTGAGCATGCGGGCCAGCGCGTCGGCGGGTTCGCCGTGGCCGGGGTCCGCGGCGCGGAGCGCGTCGGTGGCCTCGGCGATCGCGCGGTCGGTGATGGCCGCGATCAGCGCCTCGCGTGTGGGGAAGTGGACGTAGACGGTGGCGCGCACGACGCCCGCGCGACGAGCGATCTCGGCCATGCTGGCGTCGGGATCGCTCGCGAGCGCGTCGACGGCGGCGTCCAGGATCGCGGCCACGCTGCGGTCGGCGTCGGCACGTCGACGCCTGGTGCGGGTGGCGGGCTGGTTTGGTGTGGACGCCATCGAATGGGCTAGTGGATGGTTACCGGGGGGGCGAGCTCCAGTCTGGGCAGGAAGCTCTTTGCGGTGGGAAGGATCGCCAGCGCCGCGATGCTTGCGACCGCGGCGATTATTGCGGCTGCGAGGAACGCGTTGCTGATGCCGTCGGCGATTGCGGGGATCGCAGCGGCGCCTTGTGCGTGCCCGAGGGTCCCGGCGGCGATGGTCGTCAGCACGGCGAGACCGAGCGAGCCGCCGACCTCGTGACCGGTGGTGTTCAGCCCTGAGAGCATCCCGGTCTCCTCCTCGCGGGCGCCGGACAGAACCGAGAAGGCGACCGACACCAGCACGACGCCCAGGCCGATGCCGGCAATCAGCATCCCGGGCAGCAGGTCTGCGATGTAGCTTCCGTGGTCGCTGACGCCGGTGAGTAGGAACATGCCGGCCGCGGCGATCGCGAAGCCGCCGGCGAGCGGCGCGCGCACGCCGCGCTGGCTGACGACGTGCGTTCCGGCGTGAACGCCAGCCCCGAGCGCGAGCGCAAACGGCAGAAACGCGAGCCCGGTTGCGAGCGCGCTGGCGCCGAGCACCTGCTGCAGGTACAACGAGGACAGCAGGAACGAACCAAACAGCACCGCGGTGGCGGCGAGCATCAGCACAAACCCCCCGCCGATCGCGCGGTCGGCCAGCCTTTGCACCCTCAGCAGCGGCAGCGAGACCCGCCGCTGGGAGAACCCGAACACGACCAGCCCGGCGAGTCCGGCGGCACTCAGCCCGAGGGTCTGCGTCGAGGTCCAGCCCGCACTCTGCGCCTGAGACAGAGCGAACACCAGCGCGCCGAAGCTCGCCGTTGCAAGCACCGCGCCGCGCAGATCGAGCTGCCGCCAGCGAGGCGGGACGACGTCGGCGGGGACCACGTGCACGGCGCCCGCGGCGACGATCAGGCCAATCGGCAGGTTGATGAAGAAGATCGCGCGCCAGTCGATCAGCTGGGTCAGCAAGCCTCCAAGCAGCACGCCGACCGCGGCGCCGGCGCCGCCAACAGCACCCCAAACCCCTAGTGCACGTGCGCGCTCGCGGCCCTTGAACTGCGTGGTGATGATCGACAGGGCCGCCGGCGACAGAAGCGCCGCTCCCAGTCCCTGTCCTGCCCTGGCGGCGAACAACACGGCGGCGCTGCCAGCCAGCGCCGACCCAACCGACGCCACCGTGAACACGCCAAGACCAGTGAGAAAGACCCGCCGGCGTCCGAGCAGATCGGCCGCGCGGCCCCCCAGCAACAGCAGGCTCCCGAAGATCAGCGAATAGCTCGTGATCGTCCAGCTCAAGTTCTCGTGGCCGATCCGCAGATCCTTCGCAAGATCGGGCAGCGCGACGTTCACGGCGGAGATGTCGAGGATCACCATCAGCTGCGCCAAGGACAGCACCGCCAGCAACCCCCAACGCGCGACCTCCGGCGACCCCGCTCTCGCTTCATCGGAATGGCCCTTGCGACGGTGCTGGAACATCACGACTCCTTAACTCAGACAGTAGCGTCTGGATTAAGATATCAGACAGCGATGTCCAAAATCAAGTCTTCTCGGAGGTTGCCGGCGGCATCGGGGCCTCGCGTTGACGTTGTCGCCCGAATATGTCTTCCTACCCGAGTCGGCGCGTGGATCGAGCAGTGCTGGCTGGCGTGATCGCGGGATCGAGGTAAGCGGCACGCCGATCACGATCGAGTGCGCCCCGAATCTGCGCGATAGGGTCAGGCTGAGTCCACGAGAGACAGCCAAATCCGGCGATGGCTCGGGAGGACATGATGAAGGCAATCGTTCAATCGCGGTACGGCTCACCCGATCTCCTGCGGCTCGAGGAGATCGCCAAGCCGGGCGTCAAGGACGATGAGGTGCTGGTCCGCGTGCGCGCAGCGGCGGTCAATATCGGCGACTGGCATCTGCTGAGGGGCGTGCCATACGTCATGCGCTTGGTGTTCGGGCTGAGGGGGCCGAGGCGTCGGACACCGGGACTCGACATCGCCGGGCAGGTTGAGGCCGTCGGCGGAAACGTCAAGCAACTTCGCCCCGGCGATGAGGTGTTCGGCTGGTGCAAGGGCGCGTTCGCTGAGTACGCGTGCACCGCCGAGAACAACCTCTTGCCCCCGCCGACCAACCTCACATTCGAGCAAGCCGCGGCGGTCGGCGATTCCGCGTTCACGGCCTTGGCCGCCGTTCGCGATCAAGGCAGAGTACAGCCGGGGCAGAGGGTGCTGATCAACGGCGCGTCGGGCGGCGTCGGGACGTTCGCGGTGCAGATCGCAAAGTCGTTCGGGGCGAACGTGACCGCGGTCTGCAGCACGACGAACATCGACCTGGTCCGATCGCTTGGCGCGGATCACGTCATCGATTACACGAGCGAACACTTCACCCAAAGCGCGCAGCGTTACGACGTAATGCTCGATCTGGTAGGGACCAGCTCGTTATCGGACTGCAGACGGGCGCTGACTCCCCAAGGAACCTACGTCCTAGTTGGCGTGAAGGACATGGGGCGCTGGTTCGGGCTCGGCCGTCAATTCAAAGCGCTGTTGCTGTCCCCGGTCGTGCGCCAGCGCATGCGCGTGTTCGTCGTAAGGCACAACAGGGAAGACCTAGCGATCCTGAAAGGGCTCGTCGAGACCGGAAAGGTCGCGCCGGTCATCGACAGGCACTACCCGTTAACTGATACCCCCGAGGCCCTCCGCTACCAGGGAGAGGGACACGCCCACGGCAAGGTCGTCATTGTCGTGTGAGGCACGAAGCGCCCCCCGTGTCGGGTCCTGGCGGCCTGCTCCGACGGGCTTCCACACGCGGGTCGGCGACGACCATCGCGTCGACAGTAATGGCGGCGCGTTCGCCAGTTGCGGTTCAGCGCACGATATGGGCGCACGGACGGCCGGGAGTGAGACCTGCTTCCGTGTCAGCGAGGTGCTGAGACCAGCGGTCGAGGAGCAGCCCTGCTGCGCGCGGATACCAGGGCGCGAGCGAGTGATCGGCCCCGAGCGCCAGCTTCAGACGCGAGTTTGGCGAATGGGAGGTGCGCGGCGCCGCGGCGGGCCGAGACTCGCTTTCGCTTCTGCACGGGTATCACGAGCGTGGTGCCGTGGCTGGTTGTGTCCCGGGAGCGACCGCCGTGCAACGCGTTGCCTACGTCAAGAACGTGGCTGCTTCACACGAATAGCGGCAGTTTGGCTGAGACTGCCGCGTGGGCGACTAAGCAATTGACGAGCGTGGGTGGCGGCAATAGGGTTCCGCCGTTGCTCGTGGGGGAGCACCCTGCGAATGAGGAGGGAGATTCCTGTGTCACGGTTTGTCCGCTGCCTGATCTTGGTCGGGCTGTTTTTGGCGATCGCGGCCAGTCCGGCGCTTGCGGCAGGCGTCGCGCCTCGGATCGACCTGTCCAGCGTCGCAACCGCGCCTTTCCCGAGCGACCACTGGACCGTCCCCGACCACACGCAGCTAACCGGCCTGCGCGTGGCGCTACCCAAGCCGGATTGCGCGAAGCAGGTGACCGATTGCCAGGACATCAATGTCCTCGACACGCTCGACGGCTTCAACCTGCAGCCGCGGTTGTCGATTCCGTTCACGGGTCCCATCGACGTCTCGAGCGTGTCGAGCTCGGACGTCTTCCTGGTCCGCCTTCACGGAGGCGACGGCACCGGCGCCCGGGTTGTCGGGATCAACCAGATCGTCTGGGATCCCGCCTCGAAGACGCTCCACGCGGAGTCCGATCAGTTCCTCGACCAGGACACGACCTACGCGCTCGTGGTGACCGATGGTGTCCGCGACGCCTCCGGCGAGCCGATCGGGAGCGATCAGTTCCGCAAGCTACTCAACTTCGGCCAGACGGAGGACCGCTCGATCAAGGCGTATCGCAAGGAGCTGCTCGATGCCCTCTCGACGGTCAATGCCGTCACCGGCGCCGAGGCTGCCCGGGTTGCCTCCGAGAGTGTGTTCACGACGCAGTCCGCAACGGCCCTCATGGAGATGATCCGCCGGCAGCTCGACGCGACGATCCCATCCGTCGCCCGGTTTGACCTCGGCCCGGCGGGCTCGCGTTCGGTCTTTTCGTTCCCGCGGATCACGAGCATCATCTTCAACCGGCAGCTGACGACGACCGGGCCGCTGAGCCCAACGACCACACCGAGCATCGCGCTCAATCTGTTCCCCGGCTCAGTCGGCCAGGTCGCGTTCGGTTCCTACCAGTCGCCCGACTACGAGACAGCCTCGGGCGAGATCCCACAGGTCGGAACCGCGACCGGCGTTCCCGCCGTCCAGTCTGTGAACACGATCTACTTCAACCTGTTAATCCCGAGCGGGACCGAGCCCGCCGGAGGATGGCCCGTTGCGATCTTCGGTCACGGGTTCGGCGACAACAAGAACAACAGTCCGTTCGCCGTGGCGTCAACGCTCGCGCACCAGGGCATCGCGACGATCGCGATCAACGTCGTCGGTCACGGCTTCGGGCCGGCAGGCACGCTGACCGTTAACCGGACCGACGGCCCGTCGGTGACGTTCAACGCCGGCGGTCGCGCCGTCGATCAGGACGATAACGGCACGTTCGACTCAACGGAGGGGGTCAATGCCCTGCCACCCGACGGGATCATCTCCAACCGCGACGGGCTCAATCAGACCGTTGTCGACATCATGCAGCTCGCCCGGACAATCAGGGCCGGCGTCGACGTCAACGGCGATGGGACGCCCGACCTGTCGACGTCCAGGATCTACTACTTCGGCCAGTCGTTCGGGGGTATCTACGGCACCGAGCTGATGGGACTCGATCCGTTCGTCCATACCGGCGTCGTGAACGTCCCTGGCGGGCCGATCGTCGAGATCGCCCGGCTGTCGCCGGTGTTCCGCCCGCTCGTCGAGCTCGCGCTCGGCACGCGCACGCCGTCCCTGTTGAACGGCGGCTTTGACGGATTCACCGAGGATATTCCGCTTCGCGGTCAGCCGCCAGTCACGGACCCGGCACCCGGTGCGATCCCGATCCAAGAGGTGCTCGACAACACCGAGTGGGTCTCGCAATCCAGCAACCCCGTGGCATGGGCGCCGCACATCCGGCTTGATCCACTCGCGGGCGCGTCGGCGAAGAACGTGATCGTCCAGTTTGCGCGCGGCGACGAGACCGTCCCCAACCCAACCGCGAGTGCGCTCATCAGAGCCGGGCACCTCGAGGATCGGGCGACGTTCTACCGCAACGATCTCGCGTTCGCAGGCAATTCGGTATTCCCGAAGAACCCGCACACGTTCCTCACGAACATCGCCTCGGCGCCGCCGGTCGCCGGGGTCGCGGTCGAAGCGCAGAGCCAGATCGCGACGTTCTTCTCAAGCGATGGCGCGTCGACGATCGATCCGGACGGAGCCGGTCCGCTGTTCGAAACGCCGATCGCCGGGCCGCTGCCCGAGGACCTGGGGTTTATCCCCTAGCCGCTTCCTGATAACTAGCACCGACCCGGGGAATACTTAGATCATGCAGTCCCGGGTCGCGCGACCGCTCCCGGCAGCGAGCGAAGCGCGACCGCGACCTATCGCCGCGTCAGCGACGTCGACGCCACACGGCACATCGACGTGGCCGTCTACGTCCGCGGCTGGACGGGCGACCGAGCAGAAGTGGACGGTATGGGCGCCTGGCACGGGTTCTTCGACAGCCTCGCGACGGCAGTCTTGGCTTGCGGCTTCGGACGGCGCGGTGTCAGCGCGCGCTTGCGTAGAGACCGCGGACAATGTCGAGCATCTGCTGTGAGGTTTGTCCGAAGCTCGGGCAGCATGGAGGCCCGCCGGGGGCGCTGATCCCGATCTCTAGGTGCGGAGAGCTCGAGATCCCGACGCTGCCGCACCCTACTTCAGCTATCGGCTGGCCGGCACTCACGTGAGTGCCGACGCTAACCAGTGCCGGCGCCGCGTGGCCGTAGTAGATGTATCGGCCAGCCAGCGCGCCGCTGGCGACCTTCAGGATCGGCGCGTCGGGCCCGAAGCCGTCGGCGCCCTCTTGCACGATCGTGCCGTCTGTGACGGCGACGAGTGTGACCTTCGAGCCGCACGCGTTGCCTACCGTGCCGATGTCCACGCCCTGATCTTGCGTCCACTTGGATGGCGACAAGACCAAGCCCGTGGGCTGCATCGGAAAGACCCAGCCGCTGGCCGAGCCTGAGCTCGAGGGCGGCGTCGTCGACCCGGCATCGGGTACTCGACGGCCCTGCTGGACCCATGTTTGGAGAGTGCTCAGTGTGCGCTGCCCTGCGGTGCCGCTCGCCGGTGAGAGGTTCGCGGCGAGCTGGAACCGGAGCACTGCATTCTTGGTTGCCGTGCCGAAGTTTCCGTCCACCGAGGTGGGAATGCCCACTGCCGTGAGCCGGGTTTGAAGCGTCGTTACCGCGGCGCCGTTCATCCCCATGCGGAGCACCTGAGACGGCGACGACACGGGCGTCGCGCGCCCGTGGACGGTCTTGCCAACCGTTCGGCGGGCCGACACCCATGTGCGCAGCGTGCCGGCCGTCCGGCGTCCGACCGTGCCGCTGGCCGGAGCCAGCCGTGCGGCGAGCTGGAAGCGGATCACCGACCGTCGCGTACCGGAGCCGAACGCGCCGTCGACTGAGGTCCGGAGCCCGACGTCGGTTAGCCAGCGCTGCAAGGTGCGAACGTCACCGCCGGTGTCGCCAAACCGTAGGACTCGCGTGATCGACGCCGCCGCTGCAGCGGACGGAAGCGACCCACAAACGGCGAGCATGACCGCAATCGCGACCAAGGGCAGCACAGAAGCCCGCCGGCAGCCACGGCTCGGCGCACTCCAGGGCCGTTGTTGTGGCTCCGGGACGACGGCGACATCAAGGTTGGACACGTGACTTCCTCGGCGGCAACGGGAATCACAGCGGCGCCTGACGCCTGCGGGGTTAGCTGACGGGCTAGCGCTTGCATTACGCGAAGCGCTTCCCACGGATTACCGCGGAATTCGCCCCAAACGACTTGGGTTCCCCGCTCCCCGGACACGGCTTGACCGGGGACTCGGCTTATGTGCGCGCACACGATACGGCAAGCGCGTCCGCGATGCCACTCGCCGACGCGCCTACGGCCGGCCGGCTTCCAAGACCACCTCCGCTCAACTGCGGCGGAGCCGGGACGATCACCGAGCGTCTCGCAAACGCCGCTCGCACACCGAACCGCTTCTGCAATCACGAAGGTTGGACTGTCTTGCGGACGCAGTGGGTGCCTTGCGAAGCTTCCGCTTCGGTCGCCGGAACTCGCGAAGCAGGACTCCCGGCGTCACCACCGCGTCGGCGACATTGCGGAAGTGGAGAGCAACCGGCCAAAGTCGCCGGCGGCGTTCGATTTCGCCCGGAGCAGGCCAGCCGTCGTTTGGTCTCGTTCGGTGTGCACCTAGGCATCAGACCCTCGAACCTGCCGGGCCTGTGGTGCATGCCCTCCGCGCTGACGAGGGCGCGTGCGCGTAGAGGCCGAATGTCCGAGACCTCGCAGGAGCAGGTCTGCCCGGTGCGGGGTTTCAACGGATCAGCGGTTCTCATCGGCGTGCGATCGGGACCCCAAGAACCTTCTGCGGACACGGCACTACAGACCCGGACGTGGCGACGAGCAGGTCGCCTGCCCTCGCCGGTCGCTAGTTGTGCTTTCGACTTACCATGCGTACGCGGCTGCCACCGTCGCGCTGAGCGCGACGCCGTCCGTTTGCACCTTTCGACGGAGCAGCGGGAGGCGCGCGGGCTGGTGGCTCCTCTAAGCCCGGAGGAGACGCGCGGCAGTCCTCGGGGAGTCGGTGGTGGACGCTGCTGTGAACACCCCTCATGCTGCCCAACTGGCCGCGGCGCGTGCATTTGCTGACGGCGCTGGTGCCTGGCTGCCCCGCCCGAGGACGGCGCGGCCGGACCTCAGCACGAACGACACTACGGCAATGCGCGACTGATTACGCGCCCCCGGCGAAGCCGTGCGCAGTGCTAGGCTGCTGCCGCTGGGCTTCAGGTCGCCGAGGTTGGGGCCGCGAGCCCGTGACGCGAACATCGGCAGCGCCAGTGAGCAGCAGAGCAGCTAGGCGGAGCACCGGAGGGCCGGCAGTGAGCGAACCCGGGTCAATCGATCCCGCACGCGCCGATCCTGGGCTCTACCCGCTCGCGGGCGGCAGGCTGCTCGCTGAGATCACCAACCGGATCGTCTCGCTGGTGCGCGAGCACTACGGACGCGGACCCATCAAGGCCAAGACCTACGTGCTCGACAACCTGGTCGTCTGCGTGCTCACCGACGGTGGCTTGACCGCGATTGAGCGCACGATGATGGGCGGCGGCGAACCGGAACGTGTGCTGGAGATGCGCCGCGACTTCCAACGGATGATGAAGGTCCGCTACAGCGAGATGATCGAGGAGCTCACCGGCCGCAAGGTGCTCGCGTTCCTCAGCCAGGCCCACGTCGAGCCCGATCTCACGATCGAGATGTTCCTCATGGACGCGCCGCTGGCCGGCTTCGGCGCGCTTGAACTTGTCGACCCTGGCGACGGCTAACAGCGCCGGCTTTTCGCCGGCTATCGATGTCCGACGACGTCTGAACACGCCGGCGAGCCGATTGCACCCTCACCAAGGCAGAACCCGCACGTTCGGAGCGACCCACGCCACGCGTGCGTCAGCAACCGCACGACTAGCAGGTCCTGCGCGATCGCACGACTAGGACGGATTTGGCGAAACGCGGCGACACGATCATGGGTGGGGTTGGCGCATTCGTTCTCGAGCACTGCGGAAAGCAACTGTGGGCGTGCATCCGATCTGGCGTCGATGTTGGTAGTGGCGCAGGAATCGCGGGGCGTAGGCCAGCCGCCGCTTGACGGCTCGCCGTAACTTTGTCATGGGGTTTGTGAGCGTACTGCTTACGCTGTGAGCGGCACGACCCGCGCCCGTGGAGCGAGCGGGCGAGCTTGGCGCGGATCGTCCGCTCGGCGTGTAGCCGAGACGACCCAGTCCACGGACGCGGAGCGGCAGAGGCGACCACTGCCGCTCGACCGCACCGCGCGAACGATGATTGTGAACCGGCGCGCCTTCGCCGCGTCGAGCGGCCTGAGCACGCACCAGACTCATAGCCTGGCCATCGCCGGTGATCGCGAGATGTACCGCGGCTGGCTATCGGTGCGGTCGCCGCCGCCGGGAGGCGGGCGCGTCCGGGGGTTGTGGTTGGAGCAGGCGGACGCCGATCAGCCTGCCGTGGTCATAGACGCGCTCGATGACGTATCCGTTCAGCTCGAGCTCTGATACGACGCCGGCCGGGAACGCGATCCCGGCGGCGTGCAGCTCGGCGAACGCGACCGCCTCGTCGCCGGCCTCGCGGAGGTCCTCCAGCAGCCGCTGTTGCTGGGCGTCAGCGGGCGTCATCGATGGATTGTCCTCCTCGAGCGGGATTGTGGGCGGCTCGAGCGTTCTAAGCCGCGCTGCTGTTACCGGACGCTTGGCGACTGGGCGTTGGGTCGCGCCCGACCGCTGCGTCGCGCCGCAGCCGAGTCGCGCGCTGTGGGGTCGTGGCCACTGGCGTGGCGAGGGTGCCGGGCTAGACGCCGAAGCCGAGGTTGTGTCGCGGGGGCGCTCTCGCGGCGTCGGGGCGGTCAGGCTGTCAAGGTGTGAACGTCGTGTGAACGAGAGACGGGAGTTGATGCGTTGGCGGGCCATGCAGACGCGGTCGAGGCGATCGAGGCGATCCCCGAGACGTCGGCTGCCGAGCGGGTTATCGCGGACGTCTATGCGATCGGAGCACCGGCTTTGAACGCCAAACGCGTGCGTGATTCGGTTCCGCTCTGGTTTCACACGTTCGCGCTCGCGCCGGGGATCTACACGCCGGGCATCGCCCGAGATCATGGCTACCGCCTTGGGGAGCTTGGCGCGGATCGTTTTGCGGGCCGTAATGTGCTCGACGTGGGCGCGTTTGACGGCTTCTACAGCTTCCTCGCGGAGGCCCGGGGTGCGCGCCGGGTTGTCGCCGTCGACAATGAGCAGTACGTCGACTGGGTGCGTGCTCGCTTTGGCGTGACGCTTGAGGGCGGCGCGGGCTTCCGCGCGATCGCGGGGCTGGTGGGATCCCGGGTCGAGTACCGGCGCATGGACGCGGTCGATGTGAACGAGCTGGGCGAGCGGTTCGATCTTGTGTTGTGTTTCGGTCTCTTGCATCGCGTGACCGACCCGATCGGATTGCTGCGGGCACTGGTGGATGTGCTGGATCGGGGCGGCGAGATCGTGCTCGAGACCTACGGGTCGCATCTGGGCGCCGACGCGCCCGCGATCGAGGTTCACGAGCGGGGCGACGTGTACGCGCGCGATGACTTTGTCTACTGGGGCTTCTCGGCGGAGGGTCTGCGGCGACTGGCGCGGATCGCTGGCCTCGACGAGATCGAGATCGTCGACGAGCTCGAGATTGCTGGCCACCCGCGGATCCTCGCGGTGCTGCGAGCGGCCGGCTAACCGTGCCAGCCCTGCGGTCACGGCTCGCGTTCGCCGCTCAGGCCGCCTGCGACGTCGGCGACGAGCGGCTGAGTGCGCTGATCGACCTGATGTTGTTGTGGCTCCTTGCCGCCGGGCATTCGGAATGGCGATTGCTCGGGTCTCGTCGTCGGCGCGCAGCACCTTGGGGCGATCCGCGGTCAATAGCCGGTGAGCGGATACCCCAGTTGTCGATGGGGGCTCCTGGAGTCTCGGTCGACGATTCCGGCGCGGGCGTGCTCCATGGGAGACGAGCCAGCCGCGGGCGACCAATCGGCCGATGCCCGCGCTCGCGGACGCACCCGAGCAAACCTTTCAGGGCAGGGTCACATAAGCGCCCGCAACAGGAGTACAGTCGGAGACGAGCTGGCCCTGCGGCCAGGATTCTCAGCCCAAGCCCGGCAGCCACCAACGGCGCTTCTTGCGCCACGAGGCGAGAGGCGAGGGTTACTGGTTTTGACTGCGGGGCCGGTGCGGTACTTCTACGGGCGTTACCCCACCGGCCCGGTGGCCGCGTCCCTATCTGATTGAACGCGGGGGGGTTCTAGCCCTCTTCCTTTCCGCGCGGACCCACCAGAGGGACGGGAAGGCTTGAAGACCATGACGCAGACCGAACACAATTCGGCAGCGCGCAGGCGTGGCGAGCTGAGTCGCGATCGCGGATCGCGGCGGCTCTCGGCGGCAATCGATGCCCGACGACGCCTGAACACCCGGCCAGCGGATGGCACCCCGACCAATTCAAACCCGCGCCGTCCGAGCGACCCCCGTTACGCGTACCTGACGCGATCGTACGACTAGCACGGCTTGTCGCTGGCGCATGTCGAATGTCCGGCGTGCAAGACGCGTCTACACAACACTGAAAGCCAAAGCCGATCCGATCGGGGGTTTATGCCTCGTCTGCGGCTCGCTCTTGGCGCCTGTCGGCAGCTTGAGTGAAATCGTCCGGGTACCGCGTAGTCGAGTCACGCGGCGGATCAGGAGCGGGGCAGCTGATCGCCGATGCGGTCGGCGAGATCATCGCTCGACGCGAGCTCAAGTACGCACGAGTCCGGCTCGAAATCGAAAGCTGCGACGCTCAGCCTCTGATCCCACAAGTCCAAGGCTCAGCTCTCGCGCTCCCGGCAGCGGCTACGAAAGCATGAGACACCGTCGCCGCGCGCCCAGCGCTGCCGCGCCGCCGCGACTGCCGCCCGTCCTTGAACGTTTCGATGTGGCGCGTGATCGGCGCGAACCGTGCGGCCAGACTCAGGTTCGCGCTTCGCGCTCGGCGCAGGCCTGGCAGCGACGTCGGCCGGTTTGAGCCACGCTGGCTGAACGCGAAACGCGGCCACATGTCAGCAGCGGAACTTCAGGAGCTGGAAGAGGTCAAGGGTCTGATCGCTCGCGGGCTGCAGGTCGGCGTCCTGACGGACGCCGAGATCGCGACCGCCACGGCCGAGCTCGGGCTTGAGGACACCGACGTCGAGGAGCTGTACGGCCTGTTCGAAGACTGTGAAATCGAGTTGGTCGAGGAGGTCGATCCGGGCGCTGCGGCGAGCCTGATCATCGAGCGTGCGCCCGTGAAGCGCGCCCGCCGCAAGGCTCCGCCGGAGCTCAACCCAGAGGGGACGACCGACGGTCTGCAGCTGTTCCTCAGGGGCATCGGCAAGGTGCGGCTGCTGAGCGCCGAGGAGGAGGTTGATCTCGCCAAGCGGATCTGGCGCGGGGACCTGGACGCCAAGCAGAAGATGGTCGAGTCGAACCTGCGGCTGGTGGTCTCGATCGCGAAGAACTATCGCAACCAGGGGCTGCCGTTTCTCGACCTGATCCAGGAGGGCACGATCGGCCTCATCCGTGCGGCGGAGAAGTTCGACTACCGCAAGGGGTTCAAGTTCTCGACCTACGCGACCTGGTGGATCCGCCAGGCGATCGCCCGCGCGCTCGCCGACAAGGCGCGCACGATCCGGATCCCCGCCCACATCGTCGAGAAACTCAACAAGATCGGGCGCGCGGAGCGCAAGCTCGTGACCGGGCTCGGTCGCGAGCCGACGGCCGACGAGATCGCCGAGGTGACCGGTATCGAGCCCGACGAGGTCGACTCGATCAAGCGCTTCGCTCAGGCGCCGATCTCGCTCGAGAAGCCGGTCGGCGACGAGGAGCAATCCGAATTCGGGCAGTTCATCGCCGACGAACACGCCGAGTCTCCCTACGAGCGCGCCGTCGAAATCCTCACCCATGAAGCCCTGCGCAAGGCGCTCGAGAACCTCGGTTACCGCGAGCGGCGCGTGCTCGAGCTGCGCTACGGCCTCGGTGGCGAGCACCCGCGCACACTCGACGAGGTCGGGCGCACGTTCAACGTCACGCGCGAGCGCATCCGCCAAATCGAACACCACTCGCTGACGAAGCTCCAGAAGCTGCACGAAGCCGAGAAGCTGCACGACGACATCGAGGCCGCTTCGGGCTTTCCGCTGCGCACGCCCGGGCACCGCACCTAGCCGCCCGTCAACGTGATCCTGGACCCCGGGGGGTTGAGCCCGACGCCGACGAGGTGAGACCGTCGCTCAGCCGACCAACCAGATCGCGCCGTCGCGCATCTCGACCGGGGAAAGTCCTCAGCGGTCGGGCGCCGGTCGTCACCCATCAGCGGCCTAAACAGGCCCCTGAGGACCCCGCACTATCGCGCCGGGATCGACGTCTAGAGCCGCCGCGTGCCATGGGCACCGCAGGCAACCATCATCGGTTACCCGCCCGTTGCCCAGCGAGGCGAACAGGTGACGACGGCCGTTAGAGATCGCGAACCGTTGCCGCGCTGATGCCACCCGCTAAAGCGCCGGGTGGCGTCTGCTCCACGACGACGACCTATGTGGGACCAAGGTCAGCAACGGCCACGAGCCGGGCGGTGGACTGCTCGAAGGTGCTCCTCGCGAACTCTCCCACACTGACGACTGCGGCCCGGCCCTGCCAGCTGCCCGATCGCTCACCGTGAGCCCGGGACGTCATTGATGAACCAGCGATCGTCAAGGCCATAGTCGACTGGATCACATAGACCCGAAGCCTGTCCCGGGGTAGCGGAACGTTGGGACGTCGACGTTGTCGCACACGCTTGGGGACCGCGTGTCGGACGGTGGTTGCTCGTCGCCCAGCGACGGCGCCCACCGGGCAGGCCCTACCCTTCGAGGCTCGGCGGCCCCGACGACTCAGTTCTTACGACGCCCCGGTCGGAGCAGCACAGCCGTATAGGTGCTCGCGCGCTTGATCACAGCTGTCTACTGACCATCGCTCACTGGTCTGCAACGCCTCGATCAGAACCTCGGCCGACCGCACCGTGAGCTCGCTGTTAGGCTCGCCGAACAGTAAGACATCCGCGGCCTCCAGCAGTTGCTCCCGCTCCCTGGCGTGCAGTTTGGTGGCTCCCCGGTGATCGATCATGTCGAGCAGCGCCGTGTAGTGGGCGCCACGAGTAACCATTGGCTCTGCGGTCATCATCGTGGTACTCACGTTAGCGACCTTCGCACGCGCGGACAGTCGATGTCGTCGATCAACAACAGGCTCGCGTCAACGGTGCAGCGCCACGGCTCAGATCCCAGCTGCTCGACGCCTAGCCCGGAGCAGCGGCACTGCCGACGAGTCGTTGGTCCAGCTCGCCACGGCTGCTTCGCGCCGACTGCGGTAGAGCGCCGGAAGTCAGCGGTGAGCCACACCGGCTGCCGCTCCGGAACGGAGGGCGCTTGCGCCCTCGCCCGTGAAGAGTGAGAACCTTCTGCCGCCGGGCTGACGCCGGCGAGGCTTGGTGCGGTAGTGAGAGCCCGTGCGACAGCGTGGCGCAGGAGCCTGTGGAACCGTTGATTGCTGCCATGAGCGCGAAAGCCAGCTTCATACCTGGGAGGCTCCTCCCTGCGGCACATAGCGTCCCTTCGGGCAAGGAGCACGCGGCACCCAGCTGACAATCGAGCAGGCGAAGCTGCCCTACCCCTGGGGATTCACAAGCCAACCTCGAACGAAACCAGCCACGTTTGCACTCCTCCGCCGCACTGCTCCTCTCACGAACATCCGGGCGTACGGACAATGCTCTTGCTCGACATCGTGCTGCTGCTTGCCGCCAGCAAGGAGGCAACGCAGTAGTCGCGGCGCGGTGGCTGGGTGGGCGACGAAGCAGAGCGCGCCCCGGCGTTGATGGCGTGCTTGGTGTCGTTCCGAAGCGAGCAGTCTCCGCGGCTCGAAGCTGGTCAGTGAAGGCCGTCGGATCTGGGCCACGGGGCAGTCTGCGCCGGGGGCGGGTCTTACTTCAACGGTATGGCGATTCTTCGTAGTCGAGGCGTCCCGCTGTCAGCTCCGCGTCCAGATACTTCCGCACGGGGGTTAACGCGGACTCCGATGGAACATCGATCGCCATCAGCTTGGTTGGTCCTGCGTGCTGCGCGTCGGTCTCGACACCACAGCCCAGCTCGTTCAAGCGAGCGCAGATGAGTGCAACCGCGGCGATGTCGTTGACGCGGGCATGAAGCGTGAGGTGGCCCCCATGCTTCACTACCCGCTCCACGGTTGGCCTGCCGTCGACGATCGGCGCGTAGACGAGATCGTCGTAGCTCACGCCATACACGCACCACGGACTGTTCTTCAGCCTGTACACGTCGCCGCCCTCGGGAACAGCCCACATACTCTCCGCGGCGTCTGTCCTCGGATCGTCGTCACCGGGGTTTAACCGGAACTCGACCTTCCGAAATTCAGCTGGCATGGCCTCGAACAACCGGTACGCGTGGTCGCTGCGTCATCGCTCTGGTCCAGACGGTCGGACTTTGGCCAAGCAGAAGCATCCACCGACGCGCACGACTGCGGCCCCTAACGATCCGCGAACGACCGGCGGGCACGCCAAGATTGTTGGATCTAGCCGTACGCGCAAGAGTGACTGTGGTTGCGCGTCAAAGCCGATCCCACTTGCGCCGCTGCGCAAGCTGCTCTTTCTCGCGCGCGCAACCTGCTCGCCGCCTTCTGGGTCTCCTCGTTACCGCGTGCGATCCGCTTCTTGAGGTCGCTCAGCGCCGCCTCCGACGTCGATCGGCCACGACCCGGGCTGGTTGGCTCAGCCATGGGTGTGCGCTCCTTGTAGTGCTCCCTAGAACGTCGGCCACAGGAGAATGCGAGAGCTCGACACCCAGCGGTGGAGACTGCAGGTCTGAGTCTACGCTCCGTGGGGCTCCGGCCCGAGCGCGCGGCTCCTCGCATTCCGAGCGAACACTCGGCGCGCTAGCCGGCGCGCGAGCCCTAAGAACAATCGATGGGAAGGCGGTCTCTCATGATGAGCGGGCATTTCTGACGCGCGGGAGGCTCGAAGACGCAAGCGTCGATCTGGCGCAACGGCACGCCTGCTCGGAGACGGGAGCCGACGGCACGCGCCTGAGGGGGCTGTACAAGGTCTACGCGCCGATCTAGGACGCTTTGTTGTCCGCTCGCCCGTTGGCGTTCGTGTTCGCGCCGGCCCGCCGGGGAGCGGACGTCTGTCTGAGGCTCGTGGCGTTCGGTGAGCGCGACGCGCGGAAGGGGACGCGCAGGGTCTACGAGCGGGCGCACGCGCGCCGTCATGGCTCTATCCGGATCAGTGGGTCTGGCTCGAGGAGCGCGCGACCGACTACTGTGCCGGTGCAGCCGGCGACGAGCCGGCGGCGGGCGCGAGCCGGTAGCCGCGCTCGGCCTTCTGTACCTCGCCGTTCTTGGCGAGCTTGGACAGTGTCGTCGAGACTGTCGGGCGCGCTAGGCCTGTCTTGTCTGCAACCTGGCCGGCGGTCAGCGCCTCGCCACCGGCGAGCGCAGCGAGCACGGAGGCCTTCGTCGCGCCAGGTGCCGTCCGGCGAGCGGAGCGACTGGCCGGTTGGCATGTTCGCCGGGCCGGTGCGCTCGTCGTCGCTGGCGCCTCTCGCTTGGGCGCCGCGGCTCGGTTACGCCGGCGTGCCGGAGCCCTGCCCGCAGCGGGCTTACGGACCGCTCCTTGGTTTCGCCGTGGTAGGCAGGTGACGTACGGTGAAGGCAGGCCAAAGGGCCCGACGGCACGGACGCACTACCGCGTCCTGAGACCGGACACGCACAGGCCGACGGCGGTGGCTAAAACGGCTGTCGAGATACGATTGACGCATGTGTACGTATCAGGAGTGGGAGAGGGTTACGCGCCGCGTCCAGGAGGCGGTCGATGAGGGCCAGCTGCGGGAGTTCCTAGCGGACGCGGCCGCCCGCGTCGAGGCGTTCGTCGACGACCTAAAGCGCCGGGCGTGCGCGCAGGAGGACGCGGGCTGGGTTCGCGAGCGCGGCCGGCGATCCAGAACTGAGTGGGTCGCCTAGCCACAGCTTTTGAGCCTCATCGCCAGCGGCGGTGGACGAGCGCAAGGCGGTCGGTCGTTGGCGTGGTTGAACTGCCTCCAGAGCGAGCGCCAGAAACGCGCACGTCTGAGTCCGCGACCCGACGCGACGTTGCGGGGTACGACGGACGCTCCGGCGAGGAGCGACCAGGGCGGGTTTCGGGCGTTTAAGGTCGCGATTGGGTCGCGGCGGCGAACATTCCCTGCGTACCGGTGTCGGAATGGCAGCAGACCTTACGTGTCCTAATTGCGGGGAGCCAGTCCTCGATATGGGGAAGTACACGATGGGCCAACATGATGCGCGATACGAACGCGCAACTTGCCCGCAGTGCCGGGCCGAACTCGTGCGCCATCCCGACCTAGAAGACAACACGTGGAAGCTCCATCGGTCCACGCCGACACCGGACGAAGAGCTAGGCGGCAGCGGCTAGCCGCCAGGCAGGCAGTTGCCCCTCACCCCTGGGCGGCGGGAGAGGCCGTTGATGCTTCGGGCGGACGAACTACTTCCAGAGCCAGCGCCGGAAGCCAGCGCGGACAAGCGCTCGGATGTCCGAGATTCGGTCAGGCTAGGGATCGGAGAGTGAGAGGACCATGGTTCAGTGTCTCCGGCGATTCGACTCGAACGCGGTCGGGATCGACCACACGGATCGCTTCCGGTGGCGCGACTTCCCGGCCGGTCCCAGCTCTCCCGCCGTGCGCTTCGACTTGGGTGGCACCGTGCGCTTCGACTTGGGTGGCATATTCTCGGACGCGAGGTGAGACTCGGCGCGAGGGCAAGTTGGTTCCCATGCGCGGAAGATCGTCACGATTTCGGGGCGGCCTACACCGAACCGTGGGTGTGAGCTCGAGGCTGTTCGTGCGCAGGCTGGTGGCTTGGCTTGCGATCGCGAGCGCCGCCTTGCTCATCGCTCCGGCCGTCGCGAACGCAGTCTTTGAGCTGAGCGGGCATACGAGTCAGGGTCGATCTGTCCGACTGCGGCGGTCGGACCACTAGTCGAAGGTAACGCGCTTCGTGATCTCGTGGCGCAGGCTCAGTGCGCCAGCGGCGCAACACTCATCAAAGGCAGCCGCGAACGGGCCGTGGTCATCCCATTCCCGATTTTCGTTTCAAGCGGCAGCTTTGCGGACGCTTCTTCAATCGGGGAGACGAACGCCTCCTCGTGGTTTACTCTGAGAGCGACTGACCGCCCACCAGGTACGCTCGATCTGGCCGATCGCGGCCGGGTAAACGACTAGGTGGCGGAACGGCTTGATCGCGGCCATATAGCTGTTCCCCAAGAGCCCATTGGGCTTTACCAAGACGGCCATCTGTCCCTGGTAGCCGCCGTTCTCGTCGCGTACCCAGCCGACGTGCATGACCCCGTGCATGGTCCGGTTGGCGATCTCAGCGGCCCACTCGTCCTCGAGCAGGTAAAGCGAGGTCAAGGGGAGCGCCTCGAACTCCGGGCCGGACGGTGCGGCGCGCAGATCAGCCGGGAAACGGTCGCGAAGAGTCGGCACCCTTGACCCGGGGCCCGCGTCGGCGCTGTCCCACCCGAGCAGCTCTCCGAGCTTCCACCGGAACGCCCACAGGATCCGAGCGGCGCGCGATGAGCCTTGCGCCGGGTCGCCCGCGGCGAGGGCCTGCACTAGCAGCGGGAAGTCCTGCGGGCCGCCCGGCGTCGGCAGTCGCCACACATCTTCGAGCCGGAAATCCGGGGTGAGCTCGTGGATCCGCCAGGGCCGAGAACTGTGCGCGTTTGCCGGGAGCCTCATTCTGAACTCCGTCCCAGGGCCCACACGCCACCGCCGCGAGGCAACGATCACGCGGCCTCGGGAGCCCCCGACTGAGCAGCCATCCGATCCCGGAGAGCCAGAGCGGCCGACAGGGGCCTGACCATCACCGTGAGTTTGTCGACCAGCCCGTCTTCGCCATGGTGCAGGAAGTCACATCCCTGGAGGTCTTTCCTGTCCACGCGAGCGCGGAACATCAGCGCGTGGTTGCGACCATCCTCGGACGCTAACTCCGCTTCGTAGGCAAAGTCCTCCAAGACCCGCCCGACCGCGAAGAGCACAGCAGTCGTTGCGCGCTTGCCGGCGTAGGGCCTGTAGACGATCGGGCTACTGAAGACCACGTCGTCCGCGAGCAGCGCGACCGCCGCTTCGACGTCGCGCGCCTCGAGTGCGGCACCGAAAGGATGCATACGAAGACCCCTCTAGCTGGTTGAGAGCACAGTATAATACGTACATGTATGTATGTGAATGAGGAGACAGACGCTGGGTCGGCACGGCGACGCCCCGCAACCCAGACTGAGCGGAGCGCCCGCACGCGCAGCGCGCTGCTGCAGGCGGCGGCGAGAGGCCTCTCCCGTTACGGCTACGGAAACCTGGTCCTCGAAGAGGTTGCACGTGAGGCCGGGTACACGCGCGGCGCGCTCTATCACCAGTTCAAAGACAAGGAGGATCTTGCGCTGGCGGTACTCCGCTGGGCCGACGAGACGTGGCAGCTTGAGGTCGGCGAATCGGCGAACCAGGCATCCGATCCAGTCGCTGCGCTGCTCGCGATGGCACGCGGCCACGCCATCCTCTGCCGGCGAGACATCGCTCGCGTTGCGATGGCACTCAGAGTCGAGTTCAGTGGCCAGGACCATCCGGTTGGGCGCGAGCTCGATCGGGTTCAAGCAGCCCTGGTCAAGCGCCTAGTCCGTCTCATCAACGCGGGCCGCAAAGACGGATTGATTCCACCAGGCCCTCCCGCCAGGGCGGTTGCGCTCGCACTCATCGGCGCGTTGGAAGGGGCTGTCATCACGCTCGCCGGACAAGCACCGCACGACGAGCACTTGGCCGCGCGCGCGGTCGCCGGCGTTCTAGGGCTCGATAGTCCGTCGGCCCCCTCCCTCTAATCGAGCCGATCACGGGAACCCGACCGATCATCCGCGCCCCAGCGTCAAAACGCGAGAACGCGCGCAGACCGCCTGCGACCGCCTCGAGCCCTTCGTCCGGAACACGACTACTTGGAGCAGCGCCGAGAACGCCGCCGCGTTCCAGCCGATTACCGCGTCTACCTCAGGCCAGGTGCCTCGCTACCGCCGATCTAGACATTCCTCCTCGCCAGAACCAGGGCCACGGCTCGCTTCTCGTTTCACGAAAACTGAGCCGTGTCGCCAGGGACAGACTCCGGACCCGAAAGTTCTGCCTTGGGCCGACGAGCTCCGAGAGCAGCAGTCGGGTCATTCCCGATGTCCCCGTTTGGTACCTCGTGCGGCAGCGTCGGGCACGCTGGGGTCGCGCATGCTGCCCTTCACGTGGAAGCGCAATCAGCGGGTTTGATCGAACTCACGGCCAGCGGCTGTAGCCGGTGGGCCGCTGTGCTTGGTATCGGCAGCGTCGGCGACGATCTCGGCGCTCGCGCCGAAGTGCAGGAGGCGCCCGCCGAAGGCGATCGCGCTGACCGAGAACCAGGCCCAGCCGAGTGCGAGGCCGGCCATGACGTCGGTCAGCCAGTGAACGTCGAGCATCACGCGACTCGTGGCGACGGCGACGCCGATCGCCGCCGCGAGACCAGCGAGCAGGGCGCGCCCGCGCGGTCCCTGATGTCGGCCGAGCAGCAATGCGGCGGCGGCGAAGAAGGCGGCGGCCGATGCGGAGTGTCCGCTGGGGAATGATGGGCCGAGCGTCGCGGCGATCGGGTTGAGCGACGGCCGAACCCGGTCAGCCAGGTCTTTGATCGTCGTCGTGAGGAGCTTCTCGCCGGCGACGACGACGAACAGGAACGGGATCGCCCAGAGGCTGTGAGTCCTGCGGTAGTTCACGAGCACGATCGCCGTTCCGGCAACCAGGACGGTGGTCGTAGTGCCGAGTTGGGTGATTGCGTTGAGTCCGTGAGTGGAGAGCGTGGTGGCATGACGGTGTCCCCAGCGCGCGACGCTGGCGTCGATACCGAGGAGGTTCGGGTCGGCACGTACCACAAACGCGAGGACGCCGACCAGGAGGCCGCCCCCGATCGCGAGCATAAGCGCGACGGTCAGAGCAAGACCCGTCGCGGTCTGTGGGTCGACCCTCGCCTCGAGCCTGGCCCGTAGCCCAGCGTGCTCGGCCACGACCTCGCCGGCGGCCTGAGCCGCCGCGGCGACGGGCGGGCGCCTCGCTGCGGCGCGCTCGGTCAAGCGCCGGCTGACCAGGACGGTGGCACAGCCGACGGTGACGGATACGAGGATGAGAACTAGGAGAGGCAAGCTGGTCGGTGGTTCGCGTCGGCGCGGTTTTGGGTAGGACGCGCAGCATGAGTTCCGATACCCGATTGGCTGAGCCGAGAACCCAGCTAACCGGGCCTCGGTCACGCCGGGCGACCACCGGGGCGACGTCGCGGCGCTCACGAACCACACCCGCGGTGCTCGAGGGCCGCTCGGGCGGGATCGCCGAGCGACTGGCGGCACGGCTCGACGGCAAGCCGGCCGCGCTGGCGTTCATCGTCGTGCTGGCCGCGGGTTATCTGATGCTTGCGGCGGTTTCGGTCGCGATCGGCTGGCTGGTCATCCATGTGCTGCTGCATGTCGCGTGGGTGAGCTCGGCCGACGAGAACGTCGTCGTCTGGTTCGTCCAACACCGCTCACCGACCGGTACCGACGCCTCCGTTGTCGGCTCCGCCCTCGCGGGAGGATTCGTCCTGCCCGTGCTCGTCGCGACCGTCGCCGTGGTCTGCGTCGCGATGCGCCGGTGGCGGATCGCAGCGTTCGTGGTCTTTGCCCTCACCCTCGAATCGGCCCTCTACCGGACCGTCACGCTGCTCATTCATCGCCAGCGACCGACCGTGCACCGCCTCGAGGACCTGCCGGCAAATGCCAGCTATCCGTCCGGACACACGGCCGCATCGATCGCGGTGTACGCCGGTCTCGTGCTCCTGCTGACGTCGCGCATCCGTGACCGCACCGTGCGCATCGTGGCGTGGACGGTCGCGATCCTGATACCGGTCTTCGTCGCGGGGTCGCGGATGTATCGGGGAATGCATCACCCGATCGACACGCTCGCCGGCGTCACGATCGGTGTCTCCGTGCTCGTGATAGTCGTGTTCGCCTGCCGCGTCTCGGGCGCCGTCGCCGCCAGGCGCTCATGAAGGTCGCCGTAATCGCTCACTCCGGCAAGAAACTTGAAGGCGGACTGCCGCAGCTGCGGCGCGTTCTCGACGCGGCGGGTATCAGCGACCCGCTTTGGCACGAGGTGCCCAAGAGCCGCAAGGCGCCCTCGCGCGTTCGCCGCGTCCTTGACAAGGGCGCCGATCTCATTTTCGCCTGGGGCGGCGACGGGATGGTGCAGCGCTGCGTCGACGAGCTCGCCGGCTCCGGGACGAGCCTTGCGATCATCCCGGCCGGCACCGCGAATCTGTTTGCGGCGAACCTTGGCATCCCCGACGACGTCGAGGGCGCAGTCGACGTCGGCCTCCACGGCGCGCGCCACGAGTTCGACCTCGGCCGCTTCAACGGTGAGCGGTTCGCGGTGATGGCGGGTGCCGGCTTCGACGCCAAGATGATCCGCGATGCCCGCAGCCTCAAGGACCGCATCGGGCGGGGCGCTTACATCTTCAGCGGTTCGAAGAACCTGCGGATGAAGCCGTTTCACGCCAAGATCGACGTCGACGGCGCCTGCTTTTACAAGGGCAAGGCAACCTGCATCCTGCTTGGTAACGTCGGCGCGCTGTTCGGCGGAATCGACGCGTTCGAGGATGCTCGACCCGACGACGGCGTGCTCGAGCTAGGCATCATCAGCGCCGACGGCATCGTGGAGTGGTCGCGGACGATCGCGCGCGCCACCGCCGGCACCGCGCACAAGTCCCCCTTTGTCCGGGTCACCAAGGCTCGCTCGGTGAAGGTCAAGCTCGATCGCAAGGTCCTCTACGAGCTCGACGGAGGCGACCGCACGAGGGTCAAGTCGTTCAAGGTCAAGGTCGAACCGGGGGCGATCAAGGTTTGCGTACCCCGGACGGCGGAGAGGATCGGATGACGATGCGCTCAGTCGCCACGCCCACCATCCACGGTGCCCAGGCCCGCGGAGACACGGTCGTCAACACGCGCGGCTTCGAGCTCTTCGCTCGCGGCGGCTTCGTCGCTCGCGGAGTCATCTACTGCATCATCGGCCTGCTCGCGCTAGAACTCGCACTCGGTGACGGCGGCCGAGCCACCAACCAACAGGGTGCCCTGGCGACAGTCGCCCACCAATCCTTCGGCCACGTCCTACTCATCGCCGTGGCGATCGGCCTTGGCGGATACGCCCTGTGGCGCTTGTCGCGCGCCGCACTCGGCCACGGCCCGGAGGCGAGCGACAGCACCTTCGACCGTATTGCCGCCTTGGCCAGCGGCGTGGTCTACGCCGCATTATGCGTGCTGGCGATCGAGATCCTGAGCGGTTCGGCGAACGGCCAGTCGAGCAACACGCACAAAACCACGGCAGGCGTCCTCGGCTGGCCGGCCGGGACGTGGCTGGTCGGCGCGGCCGGTATCGCGTTTCTCGGCATCGCGGCGTACCAGGGCTACAAAGGCGTCTCGAAGAAGTTCCTCGACGACTCCAAGACCGGCGAGATGAGCCCCAGCGGGAAGCGCGCGTTCACCGCCATTGGCGTGATCGGGCACCTCGCGCGGATGGTCGTCTTCGGCATGGTCGGCTACTTCCTCGTCAAGGCGGCGCTGGACTACAGCCCCGCCCAGGCCGTCGGGCTGGACGGCGTCCTCGCCCGCCTGGCTCACGGCTCCTACGGACCGGTACTGCTGGGGATCGTCGCCACCGGATTGGTCACGTTCGCCGTGTACTCGATCTGCGACGCGCGCTACCGCAAGATCTGAAGCCGCCCGCCCCCGGCGATGTAGGCTCGCCGAGTGCCGGCGCTCGTCCTCGGACCCATGGTCCGGTATGTGGACTCGGAGTTCGCGACGATCTGGCTGCAGACCGATGCGGCGTGCGACGTCGAGATCCTCGGCCGGCGTGCGTCCAAGACCCGCTCGAACGGGTGCGAGGCGCGCGCCCCGCCACCGACCGGCTGATCGAACTGCCCAGCATCTCGAAACGCACCGACCGGTTGCGCGGACCGTCTGCTGGCCTGTTCGTCGACGGCTAACCAAATGGCGGTATCACCGGCTCTCACTCCCACCATCGTTGCGTCCATCAGCTCGAACGTCCGGGATGTCGGCGACGCGGTCGGCTCGTTCTTCGCGCAGGTCGGGCAGCTGGACCCGAAGTGGCTGGGGGTGTCGCTGGTCCTGTTTCAGGCCTACCTGTTACTGCGCAGCCGGGCGCTGTTCAATGCGCTGCGCGAGGCCTATCCCGACGACGTGTTCCAGTGGCGGCGTGTCTGGGGCGCATATGTGACGGGCTTCGGGCTCAACAACGTGCTGCCGGCCGGCACTGGGAACTTGTTCCAGTACGTGTTCACCCGTGACGCGATTCCCAGCGCCACCTATCCGGTGGTCGTGGTGGCAATCGCCTCCGCTGCGGTGTTCGACGGCGTGATGTCGCTCGTCGTGCTTGGCGTGTGCTTCACCACTACGCGTTCATTCCCGCACCTCGCACAGATCGCCGGGCTGAGCTCGTTCGACATCGGCTTGTACCTGACCCGCAACGTTCTCATCGGTATCGCGGTGGCGGCGTTGATCGCACTGGTGTTGCTGCGGACCGTGTACCGCGGGCACGCCGACCGCGCCTGGCGCGCGATACGCCGAGGAACGCGGATCCTGCGCAGCGGCCGTTACCTCACGCGAATGGTCACCTGGCAGTCGGCGAGTTGGGCCGCGCGGGCGGCCTCGTACTGGTACATGCTGCTCGCCTTTCGGATCGCGCCGACATCGGGGCGCGTCCTCGACGTGCTTGGCATATACGTCCTCGCCTCGGTCGTGCCGTTCACGCCTTCAGGGGTCGGTATCCAGCAAGCCCTGATCGTGTCCGTGTTCGCGACCGCCGCTGGCGCCGACCGCGTCGCCGCGTTCTCGGTCGGCCAGCAGCTCGCATTCGCGATATCGACGCTTTTCGTGGCACTCATCGCGTTGTGGCGAATGTTCGGGATCCGCGGCTTCCGTCGCGCGATCCGCGAAGCCCGCCAACGCCGAGACGCCGAACAGGACCCCGATCCGATCGAGCACCACGACGTTGGCGCGAGCACCACATGACACGGTACGCGCTGGTCTCGGCGCCGAGGGCATCTGCGCTTCCACACCGAGGTAGCGCACGTCGGCGGCTCGGGCGTCTCGCCCTGGTCGATCACGGTCCCCGCGTTGGTGAGGATGCAGAAGCCAGCATCATCGACCGCCACGGCGCGGCGGACTTGCGGATCCCTTGCGAAAGCAGCGCTCTCGTCGCCCGCAACCACAAGACGCCCAGAGCGGCCCAAGGGCAGAAGCTCCCGGGGCGCGGTGGAAGGCAGGCTCCGCGCGTCCGCCTCACCGAACCATGGATTCGGGAGGCGTCTTGTGGCGTGCCGCGACAACAATTGCGGACGCCTCCGCTCGCGGCGGTGTCCCTCCCACGAAGGCCGAGGTATCTGAGCGGCTCGGTCGTTGCCGACCCTCGCTGCTGCTCCAGATCGGCGACCCGCCGGAGCGGCAGTCGGCGGCTGGGTTCCCCGGCGGCGACAAAGCAGGAGCCACGCGAGACCGACTGCTCCGATTCGATCGATCCGAGAGCTGACGTTAGATTTGCCCGTCGTGAGTCGAGCTCGCAAGCGACGTCGGTCGGGCCGTGGCGGTTCTCGTCGGCGAGCGGCATCGGGCTTGCCCGAGCCGCGTGATCCGCTCGAGGATCTCTTCGAATCCGGCGGTGACCTGTTTCTCGCGGTCGGCTACACGCCGGGTGGCGCGCCGTTTGGCCCTCGCGTAGAGATCGTTGGTGGCGAGCTCGTGTTTCCCGATGAGCTGCCCGTCGACGGCGACTTGATGGTCGGACCCGGAGACGAGGACTCTTCTCACTGGGATGCACTGCCGCCGGGGCGCGACAGCCCCTTCTGAGCTGAGCGGCGACAAGAAAAGCAGCGAACATCCGAGACCGCGACACTCGAGGCCGGGCTCCGGCTTCTCCCGCCGGTCGCCAACACGCTCAGGCAGAAGCGAACAGCACGCGCCTGCTGCAGCGACGATCCAGAAGTGAGATGCGATGTTGCTGCTGGGCAGGCACGGAGTCCCATCTGGGCCCGGTTCTACTATGACGCTCGTGCTTTCACCGACCGACATGGCCAGAATCGAAGCGCTCTGCGATGCTCGCGTCCCTCCGGAGGCACGCGAGCACGTCCGAGTCGAGCTCGAGCAAGAACGCCAAGCGGTGAATATCGTTGAGTGCCGACCGCCGTGGCGCGAGGACTACGGCCCCGAGTGGTCGCGGCTGCCGATCGCGCGGCTGCGATACGTCGCGTCGAAGCGTCTGTGGACCCTCTACTACCACCGTCACATGGGCCGTTGGGAACGCTATCCGCTGCTCGGGCCGTCTCGCCGGCTCGCCGACCTCCTGAGTGAAGTCGCGGAAGATCCCATTTGCGTGTTTTGGGGCTAATAGCCCCGGCCCACAGCGATCAGCCGCAGAATCCCCGCGACTTCCGCTTCCCGGCCACCGGGCCTAGAAGGAGAAGGCTTCCGGTGTGCGCCTGCTGCGGCGACTAAGCAGCAACGTGCCGACGTCGCCGAATACCGGTGAAGTCTTGGCCATCGCGGGCCCTGCGCAGGACTCGATGTGAACGACTCCTCGGGGTGAATTCGATCGTGCCCAGCGCGCCGAGCGCGCGATCCCCGTCGCCAACGCGATCACGAGCGGCGCGCCCGAGGGAACGTGACGATCGTGCGAGCATCCTTAGAAGGCATCCTCGAGCTGGCAGGAAACTGATCGTCCTGTGCGTGTGCCCCACGGCTCCGCGATTTCACCGGGTGGGTTCGCCCATCACAGGGCCCCACAGCCTCGGACGACGTCGAGGGCAGGTCGGGCCAAATCGCTCGCTGTGTAAGCCGCTTTTCGAGAATGGTGCTGGCGGGAGCGAAGGGTCGCGGTGCGTAAGCTTGGTCGGAGGCGAAACAGAGGTCCGAATTGCGAGCAGCACCCGTTGATAGCGCTAGCTTTGACGTATCGCCCTCGCCTCGCCCGCGTGTGGTCGCGATCGCCTTCGCGTGCGCGCTGGGTGCGGTGATCCTCGCCGGCTGCGGAGGCGGCTCCGCAGCGGGCCCTGTGCACGCGGCCGGCGGCGGCGCAGGCTCCGGATCCCATGCCTCGAGGACCGTGAGTGCCGTGCGGATTGTGATCACGCCTTCGGGCGGCACCGACCGCCGGCCGGATCGCGGGCTCACCGTCACCGCGGCCGGCGGTTCGCTCACCAAGGTGCAGGCCAGCGCTGGCGGCAGAGCGGTCGACGGGATGATCAACCGGGCCGGCACTGCCTGGCACAGCACCTGGGCGCTGGGCGTCGGTAAGGACTACACGGTCACCGCGTCCGGCACCGCACCCTCCGGGGGGCCGGTCGTGAAGACCGCCTCGTTTCACACGTTCATGCCGAAGCGGACGTTCGTGACCCAGACCGTCGAGGGCTACCACCAGAGCTATGGAGTCGGGATGCCGATCATCCTCTACTTCAACCACACGATCACGAACCGTAGGGCGATCGAGAAGGCGCTTCAGCTCAAGAGCTCCAGGCCCGTGACCGGCTCGTGGTACTGGGACGATGGGTGCGGCACGGCCCCTACGTGCCTGTACTTTCGCCCCCACCACTACTGGCGGGCGCACACCGCGATCAGCTTTGTCGCCCACCTCGACGGGGTGCAGGGCGCGCCCGGCGTGTATGGGTTCCACACGCTGACGCAGTCGTTCAACATCGGCCGCGCGCTAAGCGTCGCCGCGAGCACGAGTGGCCACCACATGACCGTCTACCGCGACGGTAAGGTGTTTGCGCAGTGGCCGATCAGCACCGGCCGACCCGGGGACGACACGCCAAATGGGACCTACCTCACGATCGAGAAGAGCAACCCGGTCGACATGAAGGGCCCCGGCTACAACATCGAGGTGCCGTGGTCCGTGCGCTTCACATGGAGCGGCGACTACCTCCATGACGCGTTCTGGTCCGTTGGAGAACAGGGCTTTACGAACGTCAGCCACGGGTGCGTGAATATGCCGCCAGCCGACGCCGAGATCTACTACAAGATGGCCCTCCCTGGCGACCCAGTGACGATCACCGGCAGCCCCAGGCCCGGCGTGTTCGACAACGGCTGGACGATGTGGTTCCTGCCGTGGAACCGCTGGCTGCACGGCAGTTCACTGCGCGAGGCGGTCCGCATCACCCACCACGGCAGCACCTTCTTCCACCCGCACGTCAAGGCCTAGCCAGCGAAGATTCCCCCAAAACCGCGACCAGATGATCGCTCCGCTGAGCGCGCGGCGCACGATCGGATTCGCCAAGACCGATCGCCCACACACCTGAGTCTCGCTCACGACACTTCCCCGATCACGAAGACCGAGCTACCTGGGCGAAGTGATTCTGGCCTCTCTGGACTTCTGCTCCGAATCTACGGTCGGCAGGAGCGGCAGTGGCGACCAGGTGGCCGCATGGGCGACCAAAGAGCAGCGCCGGGCTCGATGCGCCACCGGCAGGCGTGGGTCTGGGCGACGCCGCCGACCGGTGAGTCGTGCGATCAGGCTGGGTCGGCGGCGTCGCCGGGGTTCGGCTGGAGGCGCTCAGCGCTTCAGGTGGATGATGTGCGCCGGCTTTGCCCGCCCGCCGTGTGAGCTCGACCGGCTTGTCGTTGTGCCGAACCGGAGGAGGTCGATCAGCACCTGATATTCGGCGTGCGTGAAGTGCACGCCGGGCGGCAGCCCGCCGATGTACCGTGGCGTGCGTACGGTACGCCAGCCGGGGCCCAGCACTGCGCTATATACCCCCGCCCCGATGGGCGCGTCGGCGTCGCCGTTCAGGTCTCGGCAGCTGAGCCCGCGCCCAGCGTCGGTGCAGACGAGCATCGCCGGCTGGCCCACCGGCGGCACTCGTGTCCTGCCGTTCTTCGTCTCGTCTCCGCCGCCGTAGGTCCCGTACTGCCCGGCGAGGCGCAACTCGGAAAAGAAACCGTCGGGCACGCGAGCGAGATCGTCGCGGAACTGGGCCGCCTGCGCAGTGGTCATCGTCCGAGCGGCGAGCGCCTTGGTGATGGCGTTCATGAATCCGGCGCGGCTGAACACCGAGCTCGGCGGCGGCGGCTGGATCGCGTCGATCTTTTGGTACGGCAGGCCTGTCCCAGACAGCTTGCAGTACGGAGCGTGCTGCCCCACCTGGTAGCACCGCTCTTGCTGGGGCGTGCACCGGAGCCGCCCGCCGTCACCAGCAGTGCAGCGGATCTGCTGCGCTGCGGGCGTAGCGACCCGCGAGTTGGGATTCACGCGGTAGTGCGCCTCGGTCGGGTTGCTGCTCCACCAGCCCAGCGGGTCGGTCGCGGCGAGCGCGCCGCCGACCCCGAGCACGAGTATCGCGAGCACAACGACGAGGCCGCGGGATGTCAGGGGGCGGCGGGCCGCGGGCGCCGCCGGCTCAGACGGTGAGTCGAGGATCCGCCGCAGGGTGGCCTGGGCGACCGCCTCACGCCCGAGCCCAGGGTCGACGACGGCCGGGTTGACGGCACGCAGGCGAGTGATTGCGTCAAGGTGCATGTCGGGCCTCGGTCCGGTTAGAAGATTCGGCGCTGCTCGCTCCGGGTATGGTCGCCAGCAGCCGCTCGAGCCGGCGGCGCGCGCGGAACAGGCGCACGGAGAACTGCCGCGCCGGGCAGCCGAGCACCCGGGCCGCCTCGGCTACCGAGAGCTCCTCCCACACGATCAGCGCCAGGACCTCGCGGTCGGCAGGCCGCAAGCGGTTCCACGCCTCCCACACGGCCGGATCCCCGGCGGCCTCCGAAGGGACAGGCGCGGGGCGCTCGTGCTCGGCAGCCTCCCGAGCGCGAGCCTGTCGACGGGCTATCTCGTGATGGCGCAACACGACGTTACGTGCGACGCCGTAGAGCCACGGGAGCGGCTCATCGGGCACGGCGTCCGAGCGCCGCCACGCGATCAGGAACGTCTCGGCGGCGATCTCGTCCGCCGCATCGACCCCTACACGGCGCGACGCGTAGGCATAAACCGCACCGTAGTGCTGCTCGTAGACCGTCCCGAACGCGACGGCGCGGCGATCCATGATCACGCTCATATTGCGTTATCCACGATCAACGAGCGAATCTTTCACTCCACCGACAATTTGCGGCACGACCGAGATGACAGAGCTACGCGCACGCGGACCTCTTCCGCCAGCAGCACCACGTAGCTTCCTCGGCACCGGCCGCACCAGCCTTCACCGGCAACGGCGCGACAGCCCGGCATCCCTTCCGTCAGCCAAGGCACGTCCGGTACCAGAGGCGACCGACGCAGCCGGCCGCCCCCAGACACCGACTGCGCGCCGCCGCATCACGGGGCGCGTCGAGCTTCCTGACTCCGGCGATCAGGGCTTCTGCTTCGGCTTGGCGGATATGCAGAGCGGCAGCGCCGCGGCCAGACCCGTGTTGGCGACGAAGCGGGTGTCTCGCTAGGGCTATGACGTCACGCCTCGGATACGTCCTCGAGGCGGGACCGGCGCGTCTCGTCGTACGCCTGCGGCATAGCGGTCGTCAGCGTGATTGACACCAACGGGATCTGGGGCCCGGGAAGAACCCGATGGAGTAGGTGTATGGCTGTTCGATCGCCGCCGGCCAGATATCCGAGGCATGTTAGGACAAGCTCGCCGGAGCGCTGGGGTGCCACGGCGAGCTCGTGCGCGAGCGGTCCGAGTTGTGGCCCGCTCGAGCGCGCGTTTGGCGCCGGCGTACCGGCGCTGGTCAAAGTGTTGGCAGATCTGACGGTCGCGTATCCGCGGCGCGCGAATCTCGCATCGCGCCCCGCACCAGCGCCTTCACGAGCGCGGTCCAGGCGGCGAGCTGGTCAGGCCAGCCGATCGCGACCGCCAGCCAGAGTCCGATCAGCTCGCCTGCCTTGCAGATCAGCGCGATCGTCTCGACCGGCTCCGGGGTCCCGGTGAAGCCGGGCACCGCAGCGCTGACGAACAGGACCCAGGCGAGGACCTCAACGGCCAAGAACAGCGCCGCTAGCCTCGCGAACACCCGGTCCTCGGGTTTGACCACGAGCGCCCACGCCAGCGCCACACCGAGCGCTGCGGCGCCGATGAACGACCATCCCAGCGGGGGCATCTCCTGAAGATGCTCGGGAACCAGCGCCGCGTGGATCCCGGCGCTGAACATGACCGCCAGCGCCAGCAGCCCGGCGCGGCGGCCGCGCGACCGAAGTCGCACGGCCTGCCCACCGTCGTTCATTTGGCGATCCGAACGAGGCGCTCCATGCCGAGCTGGGTGTGCTCGCGCCCATCCTGGGTGTCCATGAAGCAAGCCTGGACGTAGTAGCCAGGCTTGGCGTTGAGGACCTGCTGCTGCATCGCGCCGGGCGAGGCGGGATCCATCAGGTCGACGAAGCCCGTCGCGAGCTTCTGGGCCTGGTGGTCCTTGCCGGCCTTCAGCAGCGCCACGATCTTGTTCGCGCCGGCCTTGTTGCGGGCGCCGATCAGGACGTCCATGTGGACCAGGAAGCCGCCGTTCACCATCCGCACGATCGTCCCGTCGTGCAGGACCTTGGGGCCCTTGAAGCCGAATTCGATCGAGGTCTCGGTCGCCGCGGCCGCCGGCAGTGCTGCTGGCGCGGACGACGGCGTGACCGTGAACTGCGCCACGTTCGCCGCCGGCCCGTTGCCGGTGAGGTTGAGGGCCACGTAGTTGCCTGGTGTCAGGTCCGCTTGGACCGTGCCCGGCGCATCGGCGGCAACAACGATCGACCCGAACGGGGTCAGCGCGTTGGGGTCACCGTGATGGCCCTGGACGGCATGCAACGCCTCCGAGAACGACACGCCCTGGTTCAGGCGGACGAGCCCGTAGGCGCCCAGGCCCTTGCCGCTGAACGTCGAGGTGACGTTCACGGCCCCCGACACCTCCGACCCCGAGACCTTAATCCCGGTCTTCCCAGTCACCGCGACGTTGAGCGTGGGCAGCGTCGCCGCCGCGCTCGCTCCAGCTACTCCGGCCAGCCCGACCACGCAGGCGGCCACAACGCTCGATACGACAATTCGCGATCCAAGTCGCTTCACAAGATGCTCCTATCGTTGTCTTGCGGCAATCGTGGTTGCCCTCGCCGCAAAGCAGCTCGGGCAGCCCGCGAACACCGCGTAGTGCGCCAACGCGCCCCCACCGCCCAACTTCCTGTGGGCTGGGACGCGTCTCCATCGCGCATATCAGGTTCGAGCATCCTTGCTCACCTGGCATATATCGGGCCAGCGCTCATCGAGCTTGCGCTGAAGCCAGGAAGTTCACGCAACTGCGGTAGGCAACGCCGCACCGGCTTGCGACCCTGGCGCTGCACGCGCTCGCCACGATCACGGCGAGCTATGACCCGCGCCACCTAGACCGAACCGTCACCCAGCTTTCCCTGAGATCGAGAGGCGGAAGCGAAGCTGCGCTCGGGTTGGCGGCAGGGAATGGTCTCTTCACAGCCGGAGCGCCAGTGGTCCATCGGTAGCGTGGGGATTCGGAGGCCTTTGGCTTCGAGACTGCCGGGGGAGCCCACAGGAGCAGTCCTCGCCGCGCTGCCCGTTTGGCGACAGACCGGCACTCAGCCGACTCTCGAGAGCCGTTTCCTCAACCACCTGTTGTCGTTCGTCGGCTCCGTCGACGGCCGCATCGGCGGCGTGCCTCGGGAGCGCGACGCTGAGGCCCGGGGGCGAGGCGCGCGGCTGCTCGCTGGGGCGGGCCAAGCTAGACGCGCTCGCCGCCCAACGAGCGAGGCTGATGGCCTCCTACGAGGCGGCGGTCAGCGAGGGCAACCCGCGGGCGGGGTATGCGCTCGGGTCCTCGCCGATCGCCCGGAGCTGCGCGGCGAGAGCGCGCATGGGTCGCTTCCTGATCGACGTCAACGGGTTGACGTCGCTCGGCGAGGAGCCGGCCGCCGGAGTCGGCGACCGCCACCGATACGTGGTTGTGGCCGAAGTCGACCGCCCCGACCAGTGCGTCCGGGGCGGTTGGGAAGAGCAGCGCGGAGGGGCGCCCGATGCCGGCTGCGGGATCGCTTCGCCGCTCGGCGATCAGGCGCTGCGCGAGTAGGTCCTGTACGGCTGTGGTGCTGCGCGAGAGTCCGGTCAGTCGGCTCAGGTCCCGGCGCGTGATGCCCGCGTGGTGGCTGATCGCGCTTAGCAGCTGTTGGCTGTGTGCGCAGTCGGCGGGGAGATGGATCGGGAAGGCGCCTTGGGTATCGCGATCGGAAGCCTAACAAGTTAATCCGCTCAGCGGCTTAACTGTATTTTGCTTCCGCCGCTTGACAGCCGAACGCTGCGGGTGTATTTCTCCCGGCCAACCGCCGGGTTGGGAAGTGGAATAGAGAAGGGTTCTACGTTTGATGTCGGCATCGAAGGTGTCGGCCAATCGACTATGGCCAGGCGTGGCACGTCCAGCCGCGCGACGATCGCTGCTGATCAGCGGCGTGCTGGTTGTGAGTTTGATTGTGATGGCTGTCGCGGCGCTGGCGGCGTTCAGCGGCCTGGGCGCGTCGAGCTCACCGACGGCCAGCGTCCCGGCACCGAGCATTTTGACGGGGCCGGTACGACCGACCACGTTTGTGCAGGCGCGCGCCGCATTGTTCGCGCTCTATCGGTCACATCCCGCGGTGAGTCGTGCGTCGTTCAACGATGTCGACTACACAACGGCGACTCGGGACAAGGTGTTGCGCGTGTGTCATTCGGGCGGCCCGGAGAAGTCCGCCGGTGCGCTCGAGTCGTCTCGTGTCCTGGCCTGTGCTCCGCTGATCTTCTTCTTCTACAGCTACGGCCGCCATGCCTCGGTGCCGGAGGCGGTCGACGTGGCGCGGACGCTGTACTGGTATGCGGTCACGGCCAACCGTAAGCCATTTGATGCCGGTCCAGGGCTGACACGTTTGCTCGTCAGTTGGGGGGTTTCATGATGCGGCAGGGAGCGCCACGACGGATGTCACAGGTGTTGTTGGGACGGCGCGAGTCGGTCGTGTCGCCCAGATAAACGTTCAAGTCACGTGGGAGATTCAGCATGCGCGGATTCGCTGCTCACCGGCCAAATCGCCGGCGCTTTGTCGTTCGCATCGGACTCGTTGCGATCGTCGTCGCTGTCGCATCGCTGGCGCTTGGGCTCGGCATGTCCGCCGCGACGCCGTCGTCGGTGCCGAGCAACGTTCCGTACTCGCTGAACGCGCCGCTGCCGTCAACGGCCAGCTCCCCGTCGGTGGACGCCGCGGCGCCGTATACGCCGGCGGTGCTGAGCCTGATCGCGCAGCTCGAGCCGAGCAACCCGCCGACGCAGGCGCAGCTGGCCAACGCCTCTGCCCTGCTTCATGATGGACCCAATTCGACGTGCCACAACGTCGGTCCGGTGAGCGCGCCGACGGGCACCACGCCGAGCATCGCGCCGCCCTGCTGGACCGACGCCCAGGGGGTCCTCAACACGTCGGGCAACAACGCGCGAGGGTCGACCGGCCCGACGACGCTGATGTCACTCGGCGCCACGTTCGACCGCTCGCTCGGCAACGCGTGGGGACAGCTGGAAGGCACTGAGAGTCGGGAGTTCATGGTCACCGGCATGTTCGGCCCGCAGACCGATCTCGACCGGCTGCCCAACTGGAGTCGAAACCTGACGACCACCGGCGAGGATCCGCTCCTGAGCAGTCAGATGGTGGCCGCGCAGATCAACGGCATGCAGGGCGCGGGTGCGATGTCCGAGATGAAGCACTTCGTCGTGTACAACGGCCAGAACCAGAACCTCAACACCGACATCACAGACCAGGGGCTGCACGAGCTTTACTTGACGCCGTATGAGGGCGGTTTCGTCAACGGCCGGGCCTCGGCCACGATGTGCTCCTACCAGATTTGGCGCGATACATCCACGTCGTTGCCGGGCCCGGTCTCGGCCTTGACCCAGCCGAGCCCGTTCGCTGGCGCGGGGCAGGCTCCGCTGACCTGGCCGCTCAACGAGTCGCATTTCTCGTGCGAGCAGCCGCTGAGCCTCAACTACGTGTTGCGTGACATGTGGGGCTCCAAAGCTCTCGTTGGGTCTGACTATCCGGCGACGCATAGCACCTCCGGGATCGTGCAGGGCGAAGACCAGGAGATGCCGACGCAGACCGGCTATTTCAGCGCCAACGATGCGCTGAGCACGACCTCGGGGGGCGGGTTCGGCGGGCCGCCGTCGGCGTTCGATCAGACTGGGAGCACGTGCGCCGATGCGTCGGGGAACTACGAGCCGTGCACGGCGGCCGGCGCGGTGCACGTCGCCGGGATCCCGAATAACTTCCAGGGCTCGGGCGGCTCGGGTTGCCCCAACACATTCGGCTGTACCTTGGTCAGCTCGGTTGTGGACGGCAACTTGCCGGTCTCGCTGTTCAACCAGTCGCTGGCTCGAATCCTCTATCAGGAGCAGCGGTTCGGGATGCTTGGCTGCAACGACTCCCCGCCGTCGGCGTCGTGCAAGAACCCAGGCGGCGTGGGCAGCGACCGCACCGGAACTGCGCTCCTGCCGACCGGCTCCACCGGCCAGCTCGGGACGACGACGGGTGATGCGGCGATCGTGGAGCGGATGGCCGAGGAAGGCGCCACGCTTCTCAAGAACAACGGCAACGTTCTGCCGATCACCCATTCGGATCTGTCCGGCGGCATCCTCGTCACCGGATCAAGCGCGAACCACACCATTGCCGACCCGACCGCCGAGGCCTCGACGGGCTTCATCGGACGTGACGCGATCAACCCCCTGCAGCAACTCAAGGCGTTCAGCGGCAACTCAGGGGCGTTCAAGTTCGTCGCCGCTAACGACCCCGACGGGATTACGGTGCCGACCTCGGCGCTGTCGACGACCGCGGACGCGAGCGGACTCGGCGGGCTCAACCTGTCGGTCGACGGCGCCGCCGCGACAAAGGACACAACCGCCATCGATCATGAGGCCGTGAGCGGCAACCAGCTCGCCCCCGGACACACGTATACATGGAGCGGCTACATCTACGTGCCGGCCGCGGACACCTACACGTTCGCGATCCAACAGAGCCCGACGCTCCCGACGACCCTGAACTGCCCGCAGACGGGTCAGTTCAACACGCCCCCGTCGAACCCGACGCTCACGCTGTGCAGCCCGTTCACGGCCGCGAACGCATCGCAGACCAACTCCCCGCCGGACGCGGTCACGTTCTCGCTCGACGGTGCGCCGCTGAACCTGAACGCGACCACCGCCGACGTCTACCCGGGCGGGAGGGGGGCCTCGGTCCCCAGCAACCCGACGACCGCGGGCTCCGTCGACCAAGGGCTGATCAGCCGCACATGCGCGACCGGAACCGCTGCGCTGGAGCCCGGGACGACGAACTGCACCGCGACGCAATCGGCGCTGACCCCGGGCTTCCACTCGATCAAGCTCACGGTCGACAACGCGACGAACTGCGTCTCGACGCCACCGGCGGCGGCAGCAGGGACCAACCCGGCCGTGGCCGCGGTTCCCGCACCGTGCACGCCGGCGAGCTTCCGCTTCGCGTACTCGCGGGCGAACGGCGACATCACCGACGCGGCGGCGGCGGCAGTCGGCAAGAAGCTCGCACTCGTGTTCGTCAACGATGGCACCGGCGCGACCTCGAGCACTCCCAACCCGGCGCTGCCCGGGACGACGATGTCCGCGCCCACCCAACTGTCGACGGCCAGCACGAACCTGATCAACGCCGTCGCGGCGGCGAACCCGAACACCGTCGTCGTGCTCAACACCGCGAACCCCGTGCTGACCCCGTGGCTCCCGAACGTGAGAGGCGTGCTGGAGTCGTGGTTCGCGGGTCAGGAGGGCGGTACCGCGATGGCGCGGGTGCTGCTCGGACTGGCGAACCCGAGCGGCCACACGGCCCTGACGTGGCCGGCGAACGCTACCGACACGATCTGGGGCTACAACGAGACGAAGCCCCTCTACGTCGGTGACGCGCTCGGCCAGCATCCCGAACGCCTGAACGGCGACGGCGGCTGCGGCGTCGTCACCGGCTCGAGCGCCACGTGCCCCGCCGCGACCCAGACAACGGAAACCGAGGGCATCTTCACCGGCTACCGGTTCT
This sequence comes from uncultured Solirubrobacterales bacterium, assembly GCA_963725925.1. Classification (GTDB taxonomy): domain Bacteria; phylum Actinomycetota; class Thermoleophilia; order Solirubrobacterales; family Solirubrobacteraceae; genus Palsa-465. Next base: position 3,927 of record CAVSAY010000009.1, on the reverse strand, counting down.
TCGACCGGGAGGGCATCACGCCTCAGTTCCCGTTCGGCTTCGGCCTGTCCTACACCACGTTCGGCTTCTCCAACCTCAAGCTCCGCTCGACGAGCGACGGTGGCGCGGACGTGAGCTTCCGGGTGCGCAACACCGGCCACACCGCCGGCGCGGACGCCGTCCAGTTGTACGTCGGACCGCCGTCACGTCAGCCGTCCGGGATCCAGTTTGCCGTGCGCTCGCTGGCCCAGTTCGCCCACGTGTCGCTCGACGCCGGCCAGTCGGAAAAGCTCACGCTTCACATCCCGGCACGTCAGCTCTCCTACTGGTCACAGAAGGCCCAGAAATGGATCCTCGACGCCGACGGCCGACAGGTGCTCGTGGGTGACGCGGACGCTCTATCCCACCTGCCGCTCCGCTCCGCTCTCGGTGGACGACAACATCGATGGAGCCACCAGGCCACGATCTGCGCGGACGAGCAGATCAACGCGACGGTCATCCGTGGCGACCTCACGGTTCCCAACGGGGCCTGGTGCGACCTCGTCGACGTCACGGTACGGGGCGACCTCAAGCTCGACCACACGGCCGGCGCTCGGATCCTCGGGGTCACGGTCTACGGCGATCTGAAGGCCAAGAACGCCACAGGAACCGCAGACCCGCTCAGCGCGGGCAGCAACGTCATCTGCAATACGACCGTGCACGGAAACCTCGAGGTGCAGAACAGCCACGGCGGCGTCGGTTGGAACATCGGTGGATGCGGAGCCAACACCATCGACGGCAACCTCGACTTCCACGGCAATCGAGGGCACAGCAACACGGTGTCTAACAACCACGTGAAGCGAAACCTGTCGTGTGCCGCCGACGGAGGGATACGACAGGCCGCAAATCAGGTGCGCGGCAGCGTGATTGGTCAGTGCAAACCGACCTGATCACGCCCCGGGAGTGACCGACGACCGGGTGCGCAGGCGTGGGCCACACGCCTGCGCACCCGCGCTGGCAGGAGACGGCGCAGCGATGAGCGCGGCCCCTGCGACGCGGCTGCTCCACGAGCTCGTATACGAGCTCCTCGACGCCCACAGTGACACCGTCGCGCTCGTCGCCGATCCGGCGGAGGCGGCGTACGCCGCGCATCTGGACTATCTGCGCGCGCTTCAGCGTCATGCGCGCGTGATCCTCGCCCAAGCCACCGTGACGGCGAACGACGCGTCGTCGGACTAAGCATGCGGCGGTCGTGCCAACCCACACCCGGCACACCGCCGACGAAAAGTGTGGTCAAATCGACGAGTCCCACAAAGAGGCACGTCGCGAATTACGTGCGCACGGTCCGCTGGGCGTATGTGCGCAAGCCGCGCGAGCTACTCCTCTGGCACGCACCGCCGCGAGCGACCGCCTCGCCGCTCAGATGGACGACATCCCCTACTCGCGACGCGCCCATCAATAAACTGTTCTGCCTCTCGACACGCGCCAATCGGGCTCGGCTCACGTGCTAGCCGACCCCTCGCCAGGCTGTGAGCATGACTCTGGCGCTTCACCAGCGACGCGGTCGTGACGGGCCGCGCTTCCGGATCAGACGACCAGGAACACGCAACGAACCGGCTGCTCGACGCGCCCGCCGCTTCCTGTTCGAGCCGGCGGAGCAGGAGCCGACATCGGGCTCGACACGTTCATCACGCGCCGGCGGTACCTCGCCTACCACGCTGTTGCTCTGTGACCAAACGAGCCACCCGCCAGCAGTGGTCGCCACATCGACAGCGACCGCTTCGGACATAAGCAGCCGGGAGCGCGGCCGCCGCAAATAGCCGCCCGAACACGAACCCAGGGAGGCGCGGCATGCGGGACAAGAGACCCGAGATTCGCCACAAGCGCAACGCTGCGCCCGAAAGGTCCACCCGCCGGTCTGCCTAGGTAGGCGCCTCGCAAGTGGAGGGCAAAGCCAGGCCGAGCCGGCTTATGCCTCGCGCCAGAAGTGATCGACCGTCATCCAGGAGCTCAGTGCCCGTTTCACGAACAAAGGGAACTCTCAGGAGCCGCACCGATCGGGCTGGACGCTTCTGCCTCTGTCGGATTGCGGCACGCACGCGGTCGGCCTCCACGCGGGCCGAGACCTGCATTCGCGTTGCGACGCAACTCCACTGTGGCTCGGGTGGCGTCCAATTACCGCTGTAAATTCGCGCGCGGTCAGGTTCCCGCTGTTGAGTCTAAGCGGCTGTGACCTCCTCGTCGAGGGTGTCGGGGTCGGCTTGCTGGTACTTGATGCGGTAGAGGTGTTGGCGGTCGACGTCGGTGAACGTCGCGCCGTTGCTCGCGTGGCTGAAGAACAGGTCGAGCACGGCCCACACGAGTTGAGAGGCAGCTGGTCTCACCAGGGAAGCGGCCCATCACTTTGGTGCGCCGGCGGACTTCGCCGAGCGATCGTTCCAGGAGGTTCGTGCTTCGCCACCGTTCGCGATGTCGCAGGGGGTAGCGCAAGTGCACGACAAGCGCGTCGAGGTCGTCGGCGAGGCAGCGGGCGGCGGACTCGTAGCCGCCGTGCTGAGCTCTGAGATGAGGACCTTGAGTCGGAGCTTGCCGTCCTTGACCGAGGTTGCGTCCGTGAGCGCTGACCAGTAGTTGAACCGGACCCGGTCCTGCTCTGAGCTTCGGGAGCTTGGCCAGGAGGTTGCGCAGGCGGTGCACGGCGCAGTGCGGACGATCGGCGCGCGGGCCAGATCTCCTCGGCTGCGCTGATCAGCCCGGGCGCGCCGTCAGCCACGACCAGTCGCGGGGCCGCGAGTCCGCGGGTGGTGAGACGCGCCCGAGTTCGAGCCAGTCCTCCTTGGCCTCCCGCGCTCCCAGCCGCACCGAAACCAGCTCCCTGGCGCCGTTCTCGGTAATGCCCCAGGCGCAGATCACGCCCTCCTTCGGGCCGCTCGGCCGGACCGGGAGGTAGATCGCGTCGAGGAACAGCACGACCAGGTTGATGTCGTAGAGCGAGCGGCGACAGAACGCCTCAAACCGCTCGTGCAACTCCGCACAGATCGTCGCGACGGTCGACTTCGACGTCCGCCCGAGCCCGGCCTCCTCACAGAGAGACTCGATGTCACGCATCGACAGGCCGCGCACGAACCCGCCGATCACCAGCGCCTTGAGCGGGTCGGTCCGCAACAACCGCTTGCAGTGCCACTTCGGAAACAGCTTCGAGACGAACGGCATCGCTGCCTCGCGGGCCTGCGGGATCTCAATCCGCAGCTCACCCTCGGCCGTCTGAACGTGTCGCGGCCGAAACCCGTTGCGCAAGCCGCGCTGGCGCTCGGGCCGGCGCTCATAGCGAGCGCGGCCAAGCCACTGATCGAACTCCTCCTCGACAGCCCGCTGAATGATCAACCGAGCGCCCAACCTGCCGAGCTCGGACAGCATCTTCTGCGGGTCATCGACCAGCCGCCCGGACATCAGCTTGTCGATGCTCGCTTGTATCTCCGCCGACGGCGGTACGGTGCGTCTCACGGCGTAGCCCTCCTTCATCGTCTGTCAGGACTTGAGGGAACCTACGCCGTCGTTCTGACAGCACCCGTCGCCTATTTACAGCAGTCTTTGGACGCGACCGTGGCTCGGCAAGAGACGCGGTTGCAGGATAGGAGGGGAGCTTTCGGCCGGGCCCGGGACGTGACCGGCGGGCGCGACGGAAACGCCAATAGACGGGGGTAGCGTCTGAGGCTGTGACGGGCAACGCGTCGCACGCTGGATCCGATCGGGTTGCAGAGCGCCGGCGCGCCGTGGCACTCGCCCGACATTTTCGGGAGGCTGAGGGCCTCTCGATCTCCCAGATCGCGGATCGTCTCGGGCGCTCGCCGGCGACGGTCAAGGCGTACTTCTACGATCCGACCGGCGAGAAGGCGCGGGCTGTCAAGGCCCGCTACGTCGGCGTGTGTCGCGGCTGCGGCGCGTACACGCAGGCGCGCAACGGCAAGG
>CAVSAY010000008.1:0-83987 GCA_963725925.1 uncultured Solirubrobacterales bacterium | reverse complement strand
CCCCAACGGCCCCCAGCAGCGCCGGCCAGCGCTCCGGGACGATGCGCGCCATCGCGATCGCCGCGCCGAACGCTGCCAGGTAGACTGAGCGTTCGGTTGGCCTCGGTCCAGGAGTTGTCGGGCTGCACCGACCAGGCGATCGAGGCGTACGTGAGCGCCGCGAGCGCCGCGAACAGCAGCAGGGTCACCCCGCCCCACGCGCGTCCGGGCGCACCGAACACCGTGACCGCCGCGGCGAGTGCCGCGCCGACGAGCACGACGCGCGATCTCGACCCAGGTGTTGGGACCCAGATCGGTGCCTCCGGCGGTCAGGAACGCGACCAGCACGAAGCCGGCGGCGAGGACGGCTCCGACGGCCGCGTCGATGCTCATGCCCGGCCAGGCGCAAGCGGCCGGAGGGTTCGACGTCGTCCGGGCTGAGACACGGCGCGATCGGGCGCCGGGGCGACTGACGACACGGCCGCGAGGGTATCAGCGCCCTTTTGCGACCTGTCGAGGTGAAATCGCCTCATCTGTCCGATCGCCGCGCGATCAGCATCAGCGTATGGCCGAACACCGCCGCTCGCGGCCTCGAGCCGAGCGCATCGAGCGGCTGCAGCGACCGCTGCAGCCCCGGCGGCAGCCGCCTCCACGTGTAGGTGACCGCGTGGAGCTCGGGGACCAGGCCGGCCGCGCGCGACTCACGCGACGAGCCGCCGCGGCGACAGCGGGATGTCGTCGGGCGTGCCGTGCACCGCGCTCGCCACCCCGGCTCGGTTGGCGAGCGCCAGTCCCAGCCCGACCGGATGCCACAGCCCCGGCTCGATCGCGACCAGCGCGCCGCCGGGCCGCAGCAGCCGCGCGGCCTCCGAGAAGCACGGGGACAGCGGGCCCTGGTAACGCCAGGTGGTGGAGCACCAGGCGATACAGCACCACGTCGAAGGAGCCATCCGGCTAGCTGGTCGAGCTTTCCGGCGTAGCCGACGACGCCCTCGTCCGCGCGGCCGGTCGCCATCACCCCGGCCACCTTGTCGGGGTCGGCGTCGACCGCCACGAGGCGGAACTGCGGCGACGGGAACAGGTGGCGTCCGGGATGCCAGCCGGCCCCGATCGAGACCACGTCGCCGCCCTGCAGCGGCAGCCTGCGCGCAAGCAGCGCCTGCTCGCGGCGCATCATCTGGCGGTAGTGGACGTCGAGCGTCGATGCGGCGGCTGAGGCGGTCGAGCAGGTTGTGCTCGGTGTACGGCTCGCTGGCGGGCACCTCAACCGCGCTCCGAGCACGTGCTCGTACGCCGCCACGGTCTGCACCCCGCAGCGATCCCAGGTGAACTCGCGCTACGACCGTCTCGCGCGCGACGGCGCCGAGCGCCTCCAGCGACGGCCCGGTCGGCGAGCAGCGCGTCGATGCGGTCGGCGAGCGCGCGCACGTCGCGAGCGGGCACGAGCACGATCCCGCCGCCGGCGGCGGCGATCTCCTCCGGGCCGTCCTCGCCGCGGCAGCCGATCGCCGGAACCCCGCCCGCCATCGCCTCGATGTAGGCGACGCCGAATGCCTCGTCGACGCTCGGCATCACGAACAGCGACGGCGCTCCGCGCGACGGCGGTCGCCTCGTCGTTGGGAAGCTGGCCGCGGAACTCGACCCGGTCGGCGACGCCCAGCGACGTCGCGAGCTCGCGCAGACGCTCGCGCTCGGGTCCGTCGCCGACGATCACGTAGCGAAGCTCGGGATGGCGGTCGCGCAGCAGCGCCAGCGCCGAGATCACGTCGGCGTGGCGCTTGCGCGCGGCGAGATGACCGACGGTCACGAGCGTCGGGCGATCCGATGGCGCCGCGCGCGTCCGGCGGGACGTCGGCGCCGAGGTGCACGACGCGGCTGTCGCGCGCGCCGAGCGCGGCGCAGCGCCGCGCGGTCCCGGCGCTGTTGGCGAGCACGAGCCGGGCGTGCCGCAGCGTCGTCGCGACGGCCGAGCCGCCGGAGCCCGCGCCCTGCACGTCGTGGCCGTGGACCGACACCACCAGCGGCGCGGAACCGGCGGCGCGGCGGACCGCGTCGCCGGCGGGCACGGCGTAGTGCGCGTGGACCAGGTCGAACGGGAACTCCCGGCGCAGCGCGGCGCATCGCCCGGCGCAACAGCGGGCGCGGCCCAGGCTCCCCAGCTCGAGTAGCTCCACGGCCGCGGCGGTGACAGGTAGCGCACGTACTCGCACGCGTCAGCCCGTCGAGCTCGGCGCTCGCCGGCTGGCGGACCACCGACAGCGCGCGCCCGACGTCGGCGCGTGCGGACCGCCGACAGCGGCGGCACCGGCCGGTGCAGCACGAGCACCCGCACGTCGGCGCCGGCGTCGCGTGCGGCGAGCGTCTGGCGGTGCGCCCAGATGCCACCGACCGGGTCGCCGGCGCGCGGGTAGTACTCGGCGACGATCAGCGCCTTCACGTCCAGGATCGGTGCATGACCAGCGTCCGCTGCGCCTCGTCGGCGGTCGGTGTAGGGGCGGTCGCGCGAGAAACTGCCTGCGCCTCGGCCATCGCGTCGTCGTCGGTCGTAGGACGCGGCGATCCGCCGCAGGCCGTGTCGGATCGGGGTGGCGTCGACGACGCCGATCCGCCATCCGTGCTCGCGCGCCAGCGCCGACCAGTGCAGGTCCAGTCCCCAGCCGAACCGCAGCGTCGGGAACGGCAGCAGCGCGTCGAACGTTGTGTGGTGAAAGCCGACGACCGGCCCGATCTCGACGAACCGCGTCTCGCGGACGACGGTCTGCGGCGGCGGCGGGTGACCTCCCAGGCGGCGTGCGAGCGACGGCGATGGGCCGGCTGGGCGAGCACGCAGGTCAAAGCGCTCGGCCAGGAACACGAACGCGTCGAGGAAGCCGCGCGGCAGCGCGACGTCGTCGTCGATCACCAGCAGCCAGTCGTCGGCCCGGTCGGGATGCGCCGCCAGCAGCGCGTTGAGGTTCTCGAAGCGTCCGCGGTCGCCCGCGTCGGTGCTGCGCGAACGTGACCTCGTGGCGCGAGCGCAGCAGCTCGGCGCGGGCGGCGGCGAGCAGGTTCGGGACGTCGGTCCGCTCGACAGCGAGCGCGAGCACCCGCCGGCGCGGCCAGCGGCGCGGCCGCGGCCGCAGCCGCGTGCGCCGCAGCGTGAGCAGCCCGCACGGCATCGGCGACCGTGTCGGCGACAAGCGCCCTGGTGGTCGCCCGCATGCCGACGACCGTCCGAGCTGCCGGACAGGAAGTCGTCCACCGAGCGGGGTCACGGCCGGCGCTCTCCGCGAGCCCTCGCGGAGCCGGCCGAGCGCTGTGCGCGGCCATCACGATGCCGTTCGCGCAGCGGCGCCTGATCGTGTGCCAGACGCAGCCGACGAGCATGCGCAGCTCGCGAGCGAGGCGCCGGTGCGCGGCCCGTGCGCACGTCGTTGCGACGCGCGGTCTTTCCCAGGTGCGTAGGCGGCCCGCGAGAGGGCGCCGGACGGTCGCGTCGGCGGCGTCCGGCGATGCTCGAGCCAGGCGCCGGCGACGTAGCGAATGCGCCCGCCGGCGTGGCGTAGCGGCGCTCCCATTCCTCCTCGTCGCCGCGGCCGTGGATCGTCTCGTCGAACGGCCGACCCGCTCGAGCGCGCTGCGCCGGATCGCCATGTTCGCGCCCCACACGAGCTCGGACGTCGCGGTCCTCCGGGCCGCTGTCGAGCGTCGTGATCGGCGGCGCCTCGCGACCGCACGCGCGGGGTCCGCCGCCCTCGAGCCGCGCCCGGATCGGGTCCGCCGAACACGTCGCGGTCGGGCGCTGCCGCAATTCCGGCGAGCAGCGCCTCCAGCCAGCCGGGCGGCGCTCGACAGTCGTCGTCGACGAACACGATCAGCTCGCCCGCCGCCGCCGCGATCCCGGCGTTCCGGGCGGCGTTCAGGCCGCGCGCGCGGAACCAGCGAGACAAGCTTGGCGCCATGCCGCCGGGCGACGCTCGCGGTCCGCGCGTCCGCCCCGTCATTGACCACGACCACCTCGGCGCCTGGGCGCGCTCGGCCTGCGGCATCAGCGAGGCGAGCGCAACGCTCAGGTACTCCGGGCGCCCATGGCTGGGGATCACGATCGACGCTGGAGCGCGCTGCTGACACGCCTTGGATTGTCCATCCACGGCGCGCGGACGCGCTTACCGCTGAGCGGCTGAGCCTCGCGCGAAGCGAGCTGCAGCGCGAACGCGCCAACGAAGCGCGGGTTGTAGCGCAGGTAGCGCCGCCACAGCCGCCGCGGCTCGCGCGTGAGGCGGTAGGCCCATTCGAGCCCGGCCTGCTGCATCCAGGGCGGCGCCTGCGGCACCAGCCCGGCGTGGAAGTCGAACGCGGCGCCGACCCCGACCAGCACCGGCGTCTCGAGCAGCGGCCGCATCTGAGCCATCCACTTCTCCTGCTTGGGCACGCCGATCCCGACCCACACGACGTCGGCGCGCGAGTGGTTGATCTCCTCGACGACCGCCGGCGTTCCTCGGCGTCAGCGGGCGGTGCGGAGGCGAGTAGCCGCCGACGATCTTGACGCCGGGGTAGCGCTGGCGGAGGTTGAGCGCGAGCTGCACGAGCGCTCCCTGGTTGCGGCCGCCGTAGAGGTAGAAGCGCTGGCCGGACTGCGCGGCCCGCGCGCACGCGCGCGACATCAGCTCCGGCCCGTAGACCCGGTCGCGCAGCTTGATGGCCGAGGGCGTTGATCGCCCACACCAGCGGCTGTCCGTCGGGGACGTTGAGCGAGGACGAGTCCAGCGCGGCGCGCAGCGCGGGGTCCTCGCTCGGAGGCCATCACCGTGTGGACGTTGCAGACGCAGACGTACCCGCGCTCGCCGCCGGCCACCATCGCGTCGATCCAGTCCAGCGTCTGGTCGTAGTCGGTCAGCGAAAGCGGCACGCCGACCACGTCCACCGTGGACGGCGTCTCGATCTGGACGGGACGGGGCTGGACGGAACCCTCGGGGCGCATTTCAGTTGGTCTGGATTCCACGCGGTCGGGAAACCGAAACACACCTTAGTGTCGATTCGTCGCAAGAACCCTTGCACCGCCTGTGGCGGCGCTCGGTAGCTCGACGGAGGGACACCAACGAGCACCAACGTCGGCGAACGCACAAAGGTTGCGCTGTTGGGTCGCAAGCTCCGCAAATTGTCTGCTTCTCCCTGCGAATTCTTCCCTTTCCGGAACCCGACAGCGGTATGCTGTGGGTCTCGATAAGGAAGTCGAGCGGGCCCGCGAGCATCGCCCCCTTTCTCGCGGGTCTCGGACGGCCCCCAGCCCTACCAGGGTCGTCCTTTGAGTCGGGCCCGTGCCGCCATGCGCGGTACGGGCCCGACTTGTTTCTGGCAAGCTGATCGGTGCTTTGGACTGCCTCGTCACAGGCGGAGCCGGGTTCATCGGCTCGAATCTCGTCGACGCGCTGATCGCCCGCGGCGATCGCGTCACCGTGATCGACAACCTCTCGACGGGCAAGCGCGAGAACCTCGAGGACGCGCTCGGCCGGCGGCGCGATCCTGCACGAGGCCGACATCCGCGACGCGGCCGAGGTGGCCCGGATCTTCACCGAGTCGCGACCCGAGGTCGTGTTCCATCTCGCCGCCCAGATCGACGTCCGCTACTCGGTCGCCAACCCGGTCGGCGACGCCGAGTCCAACGTGCTCGGGACGATCGCGGTGCTGGAGGCGGCGCGCGAGGTGCAGAGCAGGCGGGTCGTGTTCAGCTCGACCGGCGGCGGGCTGTACGGCGACGCCGACGTGTTCCCGACCCCGGAGGACTCGCCGATCCGGCCGATGGCGCCGTACGGGCAGGGCAAGCTCGCCGCCGAGGGCTACTGCGGGCTGTACACGCGCCTGCACGGCCTCTCGACGGTGTCGCTTCGCTACGGCAACGTCTACGGACCGCGCCAGGACGTGCACGGCGAGGCCGGCGTGGTCGCGATCTTCTGCGGCCGGCTGGTCGACGGGAAGCCGCCGATCGTGTTCGGCGACGGCACCCAGACGCGCGACTGGGTCGAGGTCTCCGACGTGGTGCGCGCGAACCTGCTGGCCGCCGAGTCCGACGTCGTCGGGTCCGATCAACATCGGCCACGGTCAGGAGACCTCGGTGCTCGACCTGCTCGCGGCGCTCGACGAAGTGACCGGCGGGGAGATGCCAGAGCCGGAGTTCGCCCCGGAGCGACCGGGCGAGGTGCGAAGGAGCTGTCTCGACGTGACCCGCGCCAAGCGCGAGCTCGGCTGGGAGGCGACGGTTCGAGCTGCGGGACGGGCTGCGGAGGATCCTGGCCGGGCTCTGATCGACCGCCTCGAGGCCTGCGTCAGAAGCGCGAAGCCTGACCCCGGCGAGGCCCTCGGTCACGGCGAACGCCAGCAGCGCCGCGATCCCGAGAGCGGCACACGCAGCCACGACAGCCAGCCCGTTGGCGGATCCAGCCAGCGTGAGCCAGAAATCAAGCGTCTGCGGGTTCCCGGCAGCTCGGCCTGCGTCGTACCACCACGCGTAGGCCTGGAAGCCGGCGATCAGCGCGATCGTGGCGACGAGCAGAGGTCTCGCCCATGACTCGGTGGGCGATCACCGCACGGTGTCGGGAGATGATCTCGCCGGCGACCAGCGGGATCAGCATCAGCGCGGGCAGCACCTCGCGGCCCTGCAGCCCGAACCCGGTGAAGCGGTCGACCCACGCGTAGAACAGGACCGGGAAGGCCAGCGCAAGCACGTGAGGACGGCAACGAACACCCGCTCGCGCCGGGTGCCCACCACCATCGCCGCCGCCACCATGCCGAGAACCAGCGCCCACCAGATCCAATAGGCGGTCGGGGGCAGCGGCACGGTCAGGGACCGAACGTTCCGACCGCGTCGTCGCAGTACCGGGGGAAGCTGACCGATGCCCTGGTGAAGGCTGCCGAGCAGCGGCGATATCCCGAAGGTCGGTGCGAAGCCCGCGATGCGCGAATAGACGAGCGAGATCACAGCGGCCACCAGCAACGTGCCGCCGGCGATGCGAAGCCACCGTCGCGGAGCCTCGGCGCGTACGGCAAGGATACCGGGACGCCAGAGAAGGCCGCCAACCGCCACCAGATTCATGACGACGAACTCGAGGCCGATCGGTCCGGCGAGGATCCCGACTCCGCCGCTCACCGCGAATGCCGCCCACACCCACGGTGGCGCGCGGCCGGGTGCACGGGTGATCCGGATCCCGGCGGCGGCGAAGGCAAGGCAGGCCGTGATCTGCAGGCCCGCTCGAGTTCATCACCGACGAGATGAACAGCACCATCGGGGTGGTCGCAGCGAGCAGCCCGAGGAGCGACCAGCCGCTGCCGGTCCCACAACAGCGCGACCGCCAGGAGCAGGAAGCCGAGCGACGGCAGCGCCGATCGCCGCACGGCTGAGCCAGAGGCCGTGTCGTGGCGTCGTGCGAGACGCTGAGCGCAGCCGCGGGCAGCAAGTAGGGCAGCGGCGGGAAGTTGCCGTTCGGGTCCGCCTCGAGGCAGCTGCCCCTGAGGTCCGGTTTGCCGTCCATGCAGACGACGTCCGGCGGCGACAGACGCGCCGGCATCAGCACCGCCGTGCGTGTCGTGGTTGATGAACGCCTGCTGCGTCGGCGTCATCGGCAGCGTTCGGGTAGTCGACCTTTGGACCGAGGATCTGCCCGTGGGTGATGGTCAGCGCACGCTGATAGTGCGAGGCCTCGTCTGGTGCATCGAAACGGGCGCGTAGCGGCGATCCATGCCGCCACCAGCAGCACAAGCGCCAAGCATCAGCAAGGCGAGCCGCCGACGATCGGGTCGGCTGGCGCTGTCACCCATCACGCGGCCGTAGCGTAGAGTCCCGCGCGGCACTACGGTGCCGCGGGCACAGGCTCCCCGTTCGTCAGCCGGCGGCGGCACGTCGAGGGCCCTCGGGTTCGGGTAGATCCTCTCCACGTCATTTGCTCCCCTCCGCTACATCGCGGCTCGCCACCGAAGCCGACAGCTCGCGCCTGTGTCTGGTGCGGACATCCGATCACGGCTGACTCCGAGTATCTGACCGGGCGGGTGCGTGTGCAGAACTGCGGTGTGGCAACGACCGATCCATGGCCGTCCGACGCCGAGCTCGACGCCGCATACGGAACCTGGTACCGACCGTCATCGGGTCGCTTCTCGGGGATCGGCGACGCGTGTTGCGCCGCACTCGCGGTCGCCTCGCCCGCCGGCTCGACCGGATCGCGCCACCTGGTCCGGTGCTCGACGTCGGGCTGGCGACGGGAGTCCTGCTCGACGCTCTGCGCGCGCGCGGGCGCGAGGCACTCGGGTCTGGAGCGCGAGGCGACGCGTCCGGACGTACGCGCGGGCGACTCGCGGACATCGACTGGCCACTGGGCGGCGATCGTGTTCTGGCATTCGCTCGAGCACCTTCCCGACGCCGGCGAGGAGATCGACCGCGCCGCCGCGCTGCTCGCTCCACGGGGCGTGCTGGTGATCGCCGTGCCGAACGCGAGCAGCCTGCAGGCCAGGGCGTTCGGAGATCGCTGGCTGGCGCTCGACCTTCCTCGTCACCTCGTCCACCTCCCGGCGCGAGCGCTGATCGAGCGGCTGGAGAGCGCTGTCCTTGGAGGTCGAGCGCGTCAGCTACTGGCGCGGTGGTCAGGTCGTGTTCGGATGGCTGCACGGGCTGGTGGCGATCCTGCCGGGGCATCCCGATCTCTACGACGCGATTCGCCGGCCCGAGGCGCGCCGCGAGAAGCGATCGACTCGCGGCCGGGCGTGCCCTACCCTCGCCCTGGAACACTGCTGGCTCCGCTCGCCGTGCTGGCAGCCGCGGTCGAGATCGCGGTCCGGTGCGGCGGCACCGTCTACGTGGAGGCGCGGCGTGTCTGACTGCCGTGCCGACCGCCACGCGCCGAGGCTCTCGCGCGCACGCATCAGCGACCCCCCGGCAAGGTGATCGTCGTGATGCCCGCGATGAACGCGGCCGCCACCTTGGACCAGACGGTCGCCAGCATTCCCCGCGACTGGGTCGACGAGGTGATCCTGGTCGACGATCACTCGACCGACGGCACCGTCGAGCTGGCTCGCCGGTTACCGGTTCACCTGGTCTGGCACCCCCACAACGCCGGATACGGAGCGAACCAGAAGACGTGTTACCTCGAGGCGCTGCAGCGTGGCGCTGATGCGGTCGTGATGCTGCACCCCGACGGTCAGTACGAGCCGAGCCTGATCCCGGCCATGGTCGAGCCGATCCTCAACGATCGCGCCGATCTGGTGCTCGGCTCGCGCTTCGCCGAGCCCGGCATGGCGCTGCGCAACGGCATGCCGCGCTGGAAGTACGTGGCCAACCGGGCGCTGACGACCGTCGAGAACGCGGTTCATGGGGACCGATCTGACCGAAGCGCACACGGGCTACCGCGCGTACTCGCGCCAGGCTGCTGCTGACCGTGCCGTTCCTGCGCAACTCGCTCGATTTCGCGTTCGACTCGGAGCTGATCATGCAGGCGGCGTCATTTCGACCTTCGGATCACTCGAGGTGCCGGCGACCTGCAGGTACTTCGAGGACGCCTCGTCAGTCGGTTCCGCGCCGGGACCGTCTACGGGCTGAAGACGCTCTGGGCTGCTTTTCGCCTGGTCATACACCGTGCGGGGATACTTCCGTCCAGGAAGTTCAAGAACCCCGGGAGCTTGTTGGAGGCGACGAAACCTGACCGCCCAGATCGGCCCTGCTCGCGCGACTGACGGTAAACGCGCCGAGTCCAAACGCGCCGAGCAGCGCGACGGCCAGCACCCAGAACGTCCAGGCGCCGACCCATCCAGGGCGAAACAAGGCCGCCCGTGAAAACACTGTCGGTAACAGAGACAGCAGCGGCTGCGAGCGCGTGGTGAGAAACCTCATCGCCAGTGCCCCGTAGTGTCCGTCGCCAATGCCGGGCTTCAGCATTCCCGACACCCCGCTGGGTGCCGAGCCCATCAGCAGGACCGAGCTCGAGCCAGAATTGGACATGCATACCTCGGTCTTCTGTCTTGCCGGCAAATCCGCGCTGAATCGTGCCTGGAGAGCTTTCGGATTCGGGTACCCGGTCGGGGGGCTGGGGGCCGAATACCCCCCCGCGACGTGCGCGGTAGCGAGAATCGCGCCAGTTCGTGCATTCTTCGCGATCAGGTCAAGACCGGGACCAGGGGTCGGCACAGGCCAGACCCAGAACTCCATCTCGCTGAACGCCGACGGCGGATCGATCGGGCCTTGGCAGGCCACCTGCCCGGGGGTCAGGTTGCTGACGAATCCGGCCGCGGGAACCCGGCCCGAGAACGCCGTCCACCGTCGCGGCACCGAGGCGGATGCAAGCAGGCCGATTAGGCCGAGCACTGCTACGGCAGAGAACGCGATCACTCCAGAACGAGGTCTCACGTGTAGTACCTCTGGGTTACGGTCGCAAGCGCAAGGACCTGGACCAGCAGCAACCCCGCCAACACGGCGCCGCAGACGGAGGGTCGCCACCGGGCGGGTATGCGACTAACGATGAGCCCGACCGCGAGGCCGAAGAGGCCGATCAGGGGTAGCAAGTACCTGCCCTGGAGAAGCGCTCCCTGTCCGTCGATCAACGACCGGTACTCGGTGAGATGCAGTCCAGCCAGGAGTGCGCCCAGCGCGAGCGCAAAGAACGCGACAAGCGAAAGACGGAGTCGATCGCGCATCTTCGCGATGAGCGCCGCGCTCCAAACGGCGACGATCACGGTGAATCCGGTGAGGATCACGTAGAGCCAGGGTGGCATGGCAATCTCCAGCCACCCGAAGACACCCCACCCCTCTCGAATCCACATGTCATACACGGGAAGGCCAGGCGTGGTGCGAAACGGCGTGAGCCACGGCAACCGAGGAAAGTAGAACTGCCACACGTAGCTAAGAAACTGTCCCACGATGAATGGATGGGCGTGAGCTGCGGCACCGGTGCTGACGCTGATTGCGTTGATCGGAGAAATACCACGCGAGCGCGCGTAGACGATCCAAGCGAGCACCGGCGCGACCAGTACGACCGCGGCTATCCCGATCGGCACCCAGACCTTGCGACGTTCCGCTCGTGGGCGTCGTCGCCAGCCGACCAATACCGCTAACGCGATGGCGGGCACAAGCGCCCACGAACTTGCCTTCCCGAGGATTGCCGCAGCCGTCACCGCACTCAAAGCCACGACGTCGACAGGTCGCGCCGCCCGGATTATCACTCTCGCCCCCAACCAGAGAGCGAGCGTGGACATCGCAATCACGAGTGAGTCGGGGTTGACACTCGACGATATCGAGGTCACCATGGGGATCAGGCTCGCGACCGCCGCGCAGACGAGCTGAGGCAATCGCCTGCGACCCAGGACCTCGCCGGCAAGCAACCAAGCGCCGACGACCGTGAGCAACAGCAGGGTCAGCGTCCATATCCGCATGGCATACAGGCGATCGAACGCGTTGCCCGGATACGTAGCCCAGTAGGCAAGGTCGGCAAAGACGTAATACAGAGGGGGATTACCCGACGCTGGGACGGGACCGCCGCCGTCAGACCTCGATGGGTGCGCAGCGAACGCGGCGTCATAACCAGCGAGCTCGGCCTTGCTCCAGTCGAACCTCAACTCGGCGGAGTAGTGGGCGGCGGCGAACGCGCCCGAAAGCACGGCCCCGTCGTACTCGTCCCTCGACCACCCGAGGCGGCGGGGGTCACCCGGGAGCGTGAGCCGCTCCGCGATCGATTGCGAATATGCGAAATGATCTGACTCGTCGGGGCTCTCGAATGGCGGGGACGATCAACGCCCAGCAAAGTCCTACGATCAGCACGATCCCGAGCAACGCCACGAGTGGGGCGGGAATGTTGGGGAGCCGTCGCCGCAGCTTCCAGCCGCGCGAGCGACCCCGCGGCTCAGGCGGGCGCTCGACGCCGAGCTGCGTCGTCGCCGCCTCGGCGGGGATCGTCATTCCAGGCAAGATACCTAGCGATCGCCTGCTAGGTTGCCGCCCGATGTTGAGCCTCACGAATCGGGCGCGGGTTAGGCGCGCGATCGGTATGACGCGGCGGCGTCCGGTGCGACACATGCCGGACTCTGTGGATTTCCAGCGCGAGTTGCGTTGGCCGTCAGTCGCGGAGGAGCGGTCGGTGAGCAGCATGCTGTGGGCGCGACTCGCTGCGTCCGACCAGGCCGAGATTGAGCGGCGCGTGCAAACCACGCCGGAGCTCGAGCTGCCTGAGTATGACCCGGACGATCCCTCCCGCCGCCGGCCACTACTGTTGAGCTACGCCATGTGGCTCGGCATGCCGGCGGTCGCCGAGAAGACGCAGCTTCCCTCGGTCCAGCCTCTTGAGCACATTCACGCGATGGCCCGAGGGCCGCTCGCGGCGGCCGGCGGTCTGTATGAGGCCGACATGACGATCGACGCCCTACGAAGGGTCGGGTCCGACCTCGATCCGGGACAACGCGCGCTCGACTTCGGCTGCTCGTCTGGCCGAGTCGTGCGTGTGCTCGCTGCCGCCTACCCTGGCGTGCGCTGGTTTGCGTGCGACCCGAACGAGCAGGCGATCACGTGGGCAACGACGAACCTGCCTGGGATCGAGTTCTTCGCCAACGACCAGGCGCCGCCGCTCCCGTTCGAGGACGGCTCGTTCGACCTGGTCTACGGAATGTCGATCTGGTCTCACTTTGCCCTGCTGTCCTCGGCTTGCGCTGGCTCGACGAGATGCGCCGACTGCTACGGCCCGGTGCGCATCTCGTCTGGACGACCCACGGGCTCGCATCGATCGCGCTGGCGGCAGCTCAGGGCCGGCGCGGACCGGACCAGTGCCGCGAGATCGTGCAAGCCCTCTACCGACGAGGATGGTGGTACGCGCCGGAGTTCGGGAAGCGGGGCGACTGGGGAGTGATCAACGAGTCGTGGGGAACGGCCTTTCTGAGCCCGGAGTGGGTCCTGACGAACCTGACTCCGGCGTGGCGCGTTCGCGCGTTCGCTCCGGGTCGCTATCAGAAGAACCAAGACCTCTGGGTGTTCGAGCGCGTCTAGGGTCCAACCCCGGCCCAGCCGCGGCCGGCGTTGCTAGCGTTACCGGTCCCGATGAGCGCGACAGCACGACCGGTAAGCCGACCCCGGGCGGCGGCAGCCGCTGCGCCCGCGGTCTCGGTCGAGCACGTCTCCAAGTCGTTCCGGCTTCCACACCAGCAGTACAACACGATCAAGGAACGAGTTCTACATCCGTTTCGCAGCCGGACGTTCGATGTCCTCCAGGCCGTAAACGACGTGAGCGTCGAGATCGCCGAGGGTGAGTTCTTCGGCATCATCGGCCGCAACGGGAGCGGGAAGAGCACCCTCCTGAAGTGCATCGCCGGCATCTACGGCATCGATCGAGGCAATCTTCAGGTGCGCGGCCGTCTGTCGCCGTTCATCGAGCTCGGCGTCGGCTTCAACCTCGAGCTCACGGCGCGGGACAACGTCCTGATCAACGCGATCATGCTCGGCCTGACGCGCAAGCAGACGCGCGAACGATTTGACCAGATCATCGCGTTCGCGGAGCTCGAGGACTTCCTCGACCTCAAACTCAAGAACTACTCATCCGGGATGATGGTGCGGCTCGCATTCGCCGTCGCCATCCAGATCGACGCCGAGATTCTCCTCATCGACGAGGTGCTGGCGGTCGGCGATGCGTCATTCCAGCAGAAGTGCTTCGACGAGTTCGAGCGGCTCAAGCGGGACGGCCGCACGATTCTGTTTGTCACCCACGACATGGGTTCGATCGAGCGCTTTTGCCATCGCGCGATGTTGCTCGAGAAGGGCCGGCTGGTCGAGATCGACAAGCCAGGTCGGATCGCCCGGCTGTACAACGAGATCAACTTCGGGCAGACCATTCATGAACTGAGCGGCGCCGAGGACCGGAGCTCACGCTCGGCTCAGGCGCCCGCCGAGGTGGTCGACGCCTGGTTCGAGGATATTTCGGGGAAACGCATCGCCACGCTCGGGTTCGGAGACCCGTGTGAAGTGTGCATGGAGGTTCGATTCAACGAACCCCTCGATAACCCGATCTTTGGCATCACGCTGCGAAATGACGTGGGGTCGACGGTATTCGCGACCACGACCGCGATGGGCCATGAGCCGACTGGTCACTTCGGCGTTGGCGAGACGGTGATCGTGCGGCTCCGATTCGAGAACTGGCTAACGCCGAGTCGCTACGCGGTAACGCCTTCGGTGGCCCGCAACGGCCCAGGCGCCGACGTGCTCGACGTCCGGGAGGACGTCTCGTCGCTGCAGATTCACAGCGGACCATTCACGGGCGGGGTCACCCACCCGCCGCACACCTTCGACATCACGCGGAGATGAGTACCGAGCTCACAGCCACCCGGGTCGCGCCATCGGCGTTCGGCGACGATCTTCGGCGGTTTGCCAACTTGACATGGACGCTCGCCACGACGGATTTCAAGCTGCGCTATTTCGGCTCGGTGCTCGGTTATCTGTGGTCCCTCGTCAGGCCGCTCCTGTTCTTTGCGGTTCTGTTCGTCATGTTCACCAAGGTATTTCACGCCGGTGCCGGGGTTCCTCACTACGCCGTCTATCTCCTGACGTCGATCATGCTCTGGACCTTCTTCGTCGAGACGACGGCGGGAAGCGTTCAATGCCTCCTGACTCGGGAAGGACTGTTGCGCAAGATGCGCTTTCCTCGGCTGGTGATCCCGCTCTCAGTTGGGCTCACGGCGATGTTCAACCTCGCGATCAACTTCATCGTCGTGTTCGCGTTCGCATTGGCTAACGGAGTGACTCCGCGGATCGGCTGGCTCGAACTGATTCCGCTCGTGCTGCTCCTGTCAGCCCTAGCGGTGGGGGTCGGGATGCTGTTGTCGGTGCTATACGTGCGTTTTCGAGACGTCCAGCCGATCTGGGACGTCGTTACCCAGGTGCTGTTCTATGCGTCGCCAATCATTTACACCGCGGCGAAGTACCGCGAGGTCAGTGTGAAGACGGAGCATCTGGCGATGGTGAACCCGATCGCCGCGATTCTGACGCAGATGCATCAAGCGTTCGTCGATCCGAACGCACCGGGTGCTGCAGCCGCTATCGGGGGCGCCGTCAGACTGCTTCTGCCCTTAGGGATCATCGTCGGAGTTTTCGCGCTTGGGCTGTGGTTCTTCAATCGAGAAGCGCCTCGGATCGCCGAGAACCTGTGAGCAACACCGAGGTGAACGCTGAGCGGGATGAGATCGAAGGGCTTCGGGCCCAGGTAGCTGCGCTCGAGGCGCAGCTTGCCGAGACTGAGGCTTGGGCAAACCGCGCGGTGGCGGATGCGCAGGAGAAGACGTACTGGCTCGACCGCTGGCATGTCGATCTCAACAAGCTGATGAGACGGGAGAGCGCCGATCGGGCACGGGCGGCCGCGCGCGCCGTTCGAGCGGTCGTGCGCCGAGTCCGCCGCTTGACGAGGGGGTAGTGCCCGTGAGCTCGGTTTCCGTGGTCATCCCCGTCAAGAACGGGGAGCGCCTTCTCGAAGAAGTGCTGGCGGCCGTCGGGCGTGAGGGCGCCGACGAGACGCTGGTGATCGACTCGGGCTCCGAGGACCGGTCGGTCGCGATCGCTCGGGCGGCCGGCGTGAGATTGATCGAGATCCCGGCTGCGGAATTCGGACATGGCCGGACTCGGAACCTCGGCATGGAACAGACCACAGGTGACTTCGTCTGCCTCCTGACGCAGGATGCCACCCCCGTACCCGGCTGGCTTGCCGCGTATCGCGAGGCGTTCACGATTGCGGCAAACGTCGGCGCGGCCTACGGACCCCATCGCCCAAGACCGACCACCAGTCCGATGATCGCGCGGGAGCTCACCGAGTTCTTCGCGACGTTTTCGCCGGAGGGGACGCCGGCACTCCAATGCGACGGCGGCCCGACGTTCCTGTCCAACGTGAATGCGTGCTACTCAAGGCGATGCTGGCAGGAGATCCGCTTCCGAGAAGTGGCTTACGCCGAAGACCAGGCGTTCGGCGCGGACATGCTCGCCGCCGGCTGGTGCAAGGTGTACCAGCCTGCGGCCGCGGTGCTGCACGCTCACGATTACGGCTGGATGGAATTCATGCGCCGGTATTTCGACGAATATCGAGGGCTACGCGAGACGATCGGTCACGTTGAACCCTTCGGGGTACGGAGCACGCTGGTGCACATACGGCGCTCGGTCGCGGACGATCGCCGCTGGGTCCGGGAACAGGTTGGCTCGCCAAGCTCGCGGTTCGGAATGTCGTTGCGCTCAGCATCTCACCACGGCGGCCGGCGGATCTTCTCAGCCCTTGGATCGCGCTCCGACGTTCTGCCTGCACCCGTCCGGCGAGCGCTGTCACTCGAACGGCGCGGCGACGCCCCGATCCCGCTGCCCGTCGAGGGTGACGTCATCATGGTGCCACCGGGTGAGAGAGTCGAGGCCAAGCTGAATCTGCCGACATACCACGCCGTGGCAGGCGTGTGGAACGAAGGTACGGTTCCACTTCTGCCGCCGGTGCCACGGATGGCGGATCGCGACCGGCTCCGCATCGCGATGATCGTTCCCTCGTTCAAACGGGGAAGCGGGGGACACATGCTGCTGTTTCAGATCCTGCAGCGACTGGAGCGCCGCGGGCACATCTGTTCGGTGTGGGTCAACGACTACACGTCCGACTTCCACACGGTGTGGCCCGCGGTACTGCGCCACGATATTCGCGAATTCTTCGCACCAATCGACGCGCCGGTGTATAGGGGATTCGAAGAGTGGCATGGCGCCGATATCGTGCTCGCGACCGGGTGGCAAACGGTGCATCCGGCTCTACGGCTCGATCGCTGCTACGCACGGGCATATGTGGTCAACGACCACGAGCCCGAGTTCTACGCGACCTCGACCGAATCGGCGCTGGCCGCGGACACGTATCGCCAGGGGTTGCACTGCATCGCCGGAAGTCCCTGGCTGCGAGACCTATTGATCGATCGATACGGCGCAACTGCGGACGCGTTCGAATACGGGGTCGATGACGCTGTCTACCGGCCGAGGCCGATTACCCGCCGGAGCGACATGATCGTGTACTACGCCCGACCAGAAACTCCGCGACGAGCGGTAGCCATCGGCTTGATGGCTCTGGCGGAGCTCCACAGACGACGCCCGGCGACGCGGATCGTGCTCTTCGGCAGCGAGCTCGAGATCGAAACCGCGTTTCCGTACGAGCGTATGGGGATCCTAGGTGCAGAAGAGCTGTCGTGGCTGTACTCGGAGGCAACGGTTGGCCTGTCACTGTCGATGACAAACTTCTCGCTGATACCGAAGGAAATGCTGGCTTGCGGCCTACCGTGCGTCGAGTTGGCAGGAGTCAGCGCCGAATCGATCTTTGACACTTCGGGGCCGTTGGAGCTGGCTCCGCTCCAACCGGTCGCAATAGCCGACGCGCTCGAGCGGCTTCTGGACGACCCAGAGCTTTGGGAGCGACGGTCGAGTAAGGGAATCGACCTGATGACATCGCGAACCTGGGATCGCGCTGCGGCCGACGTCGAAACAGGTTTACGTCACGCGCTTCGGCTGCGCGAAGCGGAGCTTCCGATCGCCTCGCTTGTCTCTGGCGAGGCCAACTCGTGAACCGGTCGGTGGCGGGCGAGTTAGATGGACGATAGACCAGGTTTACCGCCGCCAGATTCAGTCTCGGCCATCGTCGTCAGCTTCTCTGATCCCCAGGCGACCCAGCGTGCGGTCGAGAGCCTTATGGCGCAGTCCGAGCCGCCGGCCGAGATACTCGTGCTCGACAACCATCCGGACGCCTTGACGGCATCGGCGATGGCCGATTGGCCGGAAGAGCCTCGCTTGCGGTTATTGCACAGTGGACGCAACCTTGGCTACGCGTCGGCGTGCAACCTGGCGGCGGACCAAGCCTGCGGTGACTGGCTATTTTTTCTCAATCCTGATGCGCACGCGGATTCGACATGCCTTACCGTGCTGCTGGGAGCTGCCGGCGCCGACACGGCGATCGTAGGAGCACAGGTACTGCTGCCCGACGGACGCACAAACGCCGGCGACAATCCGCTGCATCTGACCGGAATCGGCTGGGCGGGGCGATTTGGGGAACCGAAGGAACACGGCCCTCCGCGGCGCGTAGCTGCGGTGTCCGGCGCAGCGATGCTCGCGCGCGCGAGCGCCTACCGAAAGCTGGGCGGCTTGTGCGAGCGATTCTTCATGTATTACGACGATGCCGATCTGTGCTGGCGAATGCGTCTTGCCGGATGGGAGGTCGTGTTCTGCCCGGAGGCGCTTGCTTGGCACGAGTATGAGTTCGGGCGAGGGTCCGAGAAGTGGTACCTCCTGGAGCGCAACCGGCTGTGGTCCGTCTTGTCCAACTACTCGACGCTAGGCCTGTGGCTTGTTGCCCCGCTGCTGTTCGGGACGGAACTGGTCGTCGCAGGCCTCGCCCTCCGCAAGGGCTGGGCTCGCAGCTTGGTCCGAGCTTGGGTATCGACGGTCCGGTCGCTGCCTGAGCTGCGGAGATGGCGCCGGACTGTGCAGGCCAGCCGGCGCGTAGGGGACAGCCAGATCGTCGACCTGATGTGGGGTCGCTTCGAAACAGCGCTCGTTCGCAGCCGCCTCGCCGCTCAGCTGAATCCGCTGATGGTGTGCTACCAGCATGCTATGCAGCGCATCTTGCGAGCGGCGCGAGCCTAGCGGCCCAACATCGCTCCGACCCGGCGGCGCGTCGTCCGCAGGCCGGCGCGCGTTCGCCTCGACAGGCGTAGCGGGGGCCGCCGCGCCGTCAGGCGCCGCCGGAGCTCCGTTTCCGCAGCGCCCCGGCGCCCTACCCAGTCGGCTGCCTCGGCCGCGAGGATTGCGAGCACTCGGTCCGACGCGCTCCCGTCGAGCGGGCCGAGGTAGCGCTCTGCGATCGCGCGGCGTCGTGCCTGGACGTTCCCGTCGAAGCGCCGGCCGCGCAGCGACGCGGCCGCGGCGGGAAGCTCGCCCGGAGCGCGGAGCACGGTGATCTCGCCGCCCCATTCGTGGAACGGGATCAGGTCGCCGCCCATCTCGATCGCGCTCTGGTCCCAGCCCGTGTACACCGCCGGCCGGCCCGCGAGCATCGCCTCGAGCAGCGCCGTGCTCTGGAAGCCGACGATGACGTCCGCCGTGACGATCAGCTCTCGGACGTCGGCGTCCGGGTCGACCAGCAGCACCGAGTGGTCCCACAGCTCACCGGCGCGCTCGCGCCAGGCTCGCACGTGCTCGGGCGACTGCTGGGGATGCGGCTTGATCAGAACCCGCCACCCCTGCCTGGCAAGCTCGTGCAGCCCGGCCTCGGTCTGGCGGTGCAGGGACTCCCAGGGGTTTGCGCGGCCGCCCTCCTCAGGGTGGTAGGCGTCGACCGCGTAGGACAGGAACAACACGGTCGGTAGATCGCCCGCCGGGGGTGGGCCACGACTCGGGCCGCAGGTAGTAGTCGAACCGCGGCTGGCCGGTTACCGTGACCGTCGCGGCCTCAGCGCCGGCTCGCAGCCAGAACTCGCGCTGGCGCTCGCTGCAGACCGTCATCCGGTCGGCCAGCGGCGGCGCGTACCGGCGGACCGACTCGGAGTGGACGCGCATCGTGTGCTCGGAGATCGTCGTCTCCTTCTGGCCACGACCAGGGGAACGCCGAGCGAATGGGCGACGTCGGGGGCCGCGCGGACGTAGAAGAACGTGTCGGACGGCAGGACGATCGCGTCGAACGGCGCGCGCGTGAATCGGTCCTCGAGGATCTCGCGCAGGATCTCGGCGTAGCGGCGACGGGCGGGCTCGAGCTCGGGTCGCGCGAACGCCTCGAGCCCGGTTGCGACCTCGATCGGGAACACGCGCAGCGCCTCGGCGCGCAGGTCCTCGAACGGCATCACGTCGAGCGAGATCTCGTCGCCGGCGGCGGCGGTCAGCGAGTCGATGTCCTGCGAGAAGTAGTGGTCGAGCACGAGGAAGCGCACGCCGCGAGAGGATAGGCTGGATAATCGGCGGATGTCATTCGTCGACCGTTTGCTCGAGAAGCGCCACCACTTCGCCACCCGGCTCGGCCGGGAGGGGAGGCGGCACGAGCGACCCAGTACTGGGCGTCGCTGCGCACCTACCACAAGAGCAACGACGACCACCCGCTCGGGGCCGCAGCGAGTTCATCGCGACGAGCTCGTGCCGGAGCTTGGCCTGAGCTCGCTGCTCAGGTCGGGACGAACACCGGACGCAACCTCGGGATCGTCAAGCAGCGCCATCCGTCGATCAGGGCCAAGGGGATCGACGTGAACCCCGCGCGCGCTCGAGCATGCCCGCCGCCAGTACCCCGGCGTCGAATTCGCCCTCCAGGACGCCAACGACTGGACCGAGCCCCCGCACGCGTGGGACGGGGTGCTGACGATGTCGCTGCTCGATCACGTCCCCGACGACGCGGCGGAGCGCCTCGCGCGCAACATGTCCGCGACGGCGCGGTTCGTGATCTGCTTCGAGCTGTGGGACGGCGAGGACGCCGAGCGGGGCCTGTACAAGTACAGCCGGGACAATCGCCGGCTGTTCGAGTCGCTCGGAGTCAAGACGCTGCGCTGGGAGCTCGCGCCCGGCCAGTACGACACGGTCCATAGCGCGCTGTGGCTGTACGTCGGAGAGCCGCGCGAACGAACAGCTAGCCGTGGTGCAGGCTCGGCGGCCCGTCGGCGTAGCGCATGATCACGTACGGCTTGCCGTTGGCCGTGAGCAGCGGATCGAGGCCGATCCGGGCGTGCTTGATCTCGGGGTGGCGATCGGGCCACGACGCGGAGCTCCTCGGCGGGCACACGCACCCGAGCGACCGCGCGCGGCGCGAGCTCCACACGACTGCCGGTAGAGCGTGACCGCGTCGTCGGACGAGTACACGCCGACGACGGTGGACCGCGGCTCGGGGCTCAGTGTTCATGCACACGATCTGCAGATCGGACAGGCGATCGGCCTCGAGCAGCCTCCAGCTGCGCCACGGGCTGCCCATCCCGACGTGGCGGGTCATCGACCACCGGAGCAGCGCCGGGGCGCCGAACACCTCGCCGCCGAGCGTGTCGATCGAGTGGACGTACATGAAGTTCTCGGCCTCGTCGTAGTAGGCCATCCAGAACGGTGTCTTGACCTCGATCTGCTCGGCGTCGGGCAGCTCGTGGAACTGGGCGGCGACCTCCGCGGACGGCTCGAGGTCGATCGCCACCGTGCCCTCGGTCGCGCGCGACCCGAGCTCTGACAGCAGCTCCGATACCTCGAGGAACAGCGAGCCGAACGGCGGCAGCGATCGCGTAGCGTTCCCCTGGCGCCGGCCGCCGGCGTCGAACGCGGTGATGTGCGCGGTGGCCGGCTCGTGCACCTGAGGCCAGAACGTCGAATAGAAGTTCTGGAGGTGGATCCGGCTGTGGAAGCCCTCGGTCTCGATGAAGTAGTGGGTGTAGGCGAGCCGGGGCGGCTTGCCGGACAGGGCCGCGCGCCGGCGCGCCGACTCCGCGATCCGGGCACGCGTTCAGCGATCCGCGTCCGGGTGTCGGCGACGACGCTCATGTGTGGGCGGCCACCTGCGCCCGCTCGGGCTCGAGGACGTCCGCGAAGAACTCCTGCGCGAGCCGGGCGTTCGCGCGCTTGCGCGCGTCGCCGCCCCAGGTGCTCAGGTAGAACACCGGCGGGAGCGTGTGATCGCAGGCGATCGCGCCGGTGCGGCGGTTGCGGGTCAGCGAGATCGGCACGACCGTCCCGTTCTGGGACAAGCCGAGGAACATGCCAACGCCGCCGCGCTCGCGGTAGCTCTCGAGCAGGCCGGCCCGCTCGAGCGTCTCGGTGGCGCTAACCAGCCGGAACGAGAACGGCGGAACCTCGATCTTCGAGCGCACGATCCGCTCGCCGCCGGGGCCGAGGATCCAGTAGTCCATCCGCACCGTGTCGGCGTAGTCAGCGCGTGTCGACAGGTTCATCAGCGAGAGCAGCGTGTCCACCGGCTCGGTGACGATCACCTTCGGTGCCTGGCAGACGGTCGTCCGGGTCGAGGACAGGCGGGGATCGTTGAGTGGTCCCGTCTGGTACGCGACGCCGGTCACCACGCCCTTCGGCCGCTGGTGGTACTCGATGAAGTCGTCGGACGAGCGGACGTGAGCCATCATCTCGCCAGCCGGGACGTCGACGGATGCGGCGCCGACCCACTTCACCGGCACGACGTGCAGCATAACGAGCAGCGCTCCGTCGGCGGGGAGGCCCGGGACGCGCTCCAGCTCGGCGTCGATGTCGAGCTTGACGATCTCGCCGGGGGCGAGGTCGACGAACGGGTCGGTGCGTCCCGATCCGCCGCCCTCGTTGTCGTACACGCTCATCGAAACGGTCATCGGCGTGGCCATCGGGCTCTCCGCCGGGACGCCGTTGTTGACGCTCACCCGCGTGCCGTATCCGAGCTCGCGCAGCAGCGGGAACGTGCACGGCCGGAAGAAGCGCGGATCGAAGTCCTGGATGACGCTGGGCGGGGGCATCAGCGGCTGCGCAAGGTCGTCGAGGAGCACTCGCACGCCATCATCCTAGCCGAAGGCACCACCGGATCGCAGCTGAGAAGAATTCCGCGAGGCGTTGTCACTGGTGTGACCGCCGGTGGGATGGAAGTCGGTGCGGACCTGTCCGCCGCCGGCGCGCCAGGTCTCGATCAGCGGCACGACCTGCTCGTCGTGCACACCGTCGTCGTCGAGCATCGACTGGATCACCAGGCGAGGCAGCGGACGGACGGTCGCCGCCAGCCGCGCGACCTCCCGCGTGACCGGCCGCAGCTCCTCGGCGTCGACGTCGTCCCGGCCGACGATCGCGGCGACGTGACGGAGCCGTCCCTGGCGGAGCCCGCTGATATCGAGATCGATGTGCGGGCTGACCGCGACCGCTCCCGCGTAGCCGTGGCGCAGCGCGAAGCGCAGGGCAGCGGTAGCGCCCATCGAGGAACCGAGCGTCACCGTGCTGCCCGGCCCGATCCCGAGCTCGGCGGCGACGTCCGCCTGGATCGCGTCCATCGCGCGCTCGACGAAGAAATCGCCGGCCTCGCCCTTGTAATAGGTGCCGTTGCGATCGGCGCCGTACGGTGTCGCACAGGAACAGGAAGTGGTGGCTCGGCGAACGGCCAGAACATCCGAAGGCGATGAAACCACCCCTCGAACTGCGCACGCGTCGCTCGCGGCGGTCTCCCCACTCGCCGAAGAACGCCGAGTAGTGGACGCAGAGCGTGTCGACCGCTCCCCGGGAGCAGGACGTAGGGATAGCTTCGCCCTTCGATCCGCGGCCGTGTGGCCGCAGGCGCGCAACACCCGACTCGCGGTCGAACTCCCGCGATGCTCGATCGTCCGGGCTGACCGTCCCGACCGAGCCCTGAGTGAGGAGGACACGGTCCGACGGCGCGTCGCGCCGGCGCCATGAGTCCACCCGGTCGAGCAGTAGCCCCGCGGCGGTGCGAGCCCGTCTCACCGTCGCGCCCGTAGTCGCGAGACCCGCTCGCGGAGTATCGCAAGCGGACCCGAACCGCTGTCAAATCCGACGATGCGGACAAGCTCGCCGCCGAACTGAGCCTTGTACCGGAGTAATCGCACGCTCCTTCGCTGAAGGTTCGCGCGCGAAGAAGCGACCGAGCTCGAACCGGTGCACACCGATCGCCCGGCTGGCCTGGATGGCGGCGTGGAGACACAGTGGGTTCGCGTTCGCGCGCATCCCGTGCTCGCTGCTGCACCCGGCCCAGTAGAGCGTGTGGCCGTCCCGGACATGACACGACGGCGGCGGCGGCCGCACCGTCACTGTCGCGTACGTATGCGACGAGGTCGCGGCCTCCGCCGCCGAGCACCGCGCGCGACAGTGCCGACCAGTACGGCTCGTCGTGGGGTGGCATTCCGGTCCGCTCCCATGAAGCGCGGTGAAGCGGGACGAGTCCCGATACGCCGCCGGTACCTCGGTCACGTCCGCCGGAAGCTCATAGGTCACCTTCATCGCGTTGCGGACAGCCTTTCGGATCTGGTTGCGGAGCTCCGCCTCGTACGGCTCGAGACCAGTGGCGATCAGCTCCTCCTCGCCCAGCGCCGGTCGCGCGACGGCCACGCCGGCGTCGGGCAGGTCGAGGATGCGCGAGTACACCGGCATCAGCGCGACCCGCTGCTCCTCGAGGTAGCGGCCGAGCGCCACCATCCGTCCGGGGATGTCATACGCGCGGGACTGGGCAGCTTGTAGGACGTGCAGGGCCGTGTTGCGGTTCGCGTTCAGCAGTTCGCCCACCGCCGCGACTCCGTCTCGTAGGGGCCGTTCCCGTCGCCCTGGTGGGAACAGCAATCCCGCGTAACCGGTTGTGAACCGCCGCCTCGAGGCTGCATGGACCGGTAAGCCGACCACGGGGTTCCCGTCCCGCGCGAGCCATAGGAGATCACCACTGCCGTTCTGGTCACGCGCGAATTCGATGTACGAAGCAGCGTGGTAGACGGACGCCTCCGGGGACTCAGCGGTCCATTTCTCGACCGTTTCGCGGTCATCCGGATTGCTCAGCCAGCGAGCGTCGTAACCGTGGGGATGCCAGAACCATGGTCACCGCCGCACGAGGATGAGGTCGGCTCGGGCCGCCGCGAGGGGAACCCCGGGAGCGGGCAAGGCCCACCGGTGGCCGAGGTCGTCGAACGCCGCCAGCCAGCGCTCGAAGACAGCCGTCGTCAGCGGCAGCGTGTAGTTCGGCGGCAGCTGCGGCGAGACGAACTCGGGGTCGCGGGAGCGGCCTTTGGTGACCGACTGGACCACGTAGCGTGCCTTCCACCCGCGCGTCAGCGGGACGGGCGACTTGCCTGCGCTTGTTGTCCAGCGCGCAACGGCTGCGAGGCGTGCTGCGAGTCCCGGTGTCCGCGGCGGCGGCGCGGGCCAGTCGGCCCGCAGATCCTCGAGCGGCAGGTTGCCGATCAACGCCCGCCCGCCGCTCGCCAGGAGATCGCGAATGACCTGCAGGAAGCGCACAGTCTCCTGCTCTGAGCGAGCGTAACGCAGCACCGCATAGGCGAGGACACGGTCGAACGGTCCGAAGCTCGCGAAGCTCGGTATCTCCGAGTGCCAGCACGTCGACGTTGACCGCCGCCGCCTTATCCGCGAGCCCCGCCTCGAGGAACCGGCGATTCGCAGCGTCCACCGCGTGGGGGGCGAAGTCCAGACCCACGTACCGTGCTGCGCGCTCGGCGACGGGGAGGCCGACGACGGCGACGCGACCCGATCTCGAGCACGCTCATTCCAGGCTCGAGCGCGAGCTTCCGAAGGACATCGCGGTGCATCGCGGCGAGCTCCCGCGAGGTCGTCCCGGAGGGGCGCACACTCGCCTCGGCGGGGATCGCGCTGTTGGCGGCGGCGTCGTGGATGTCGCGAACGAGGTTCTCGCTCACGCCGGGACCTCACGTGGCGGACGGCCGCGCGGCGCGGCGCACCGTTTCCACGAGCACGCGGCGATCCTCGCCGCGTACGCCGAACAGTGTGAATCCGGCGAGTGACACTGCCACCGACACGGCGAACATCAGGGCCGCGAGCGCCAGCGATCGCGTGTTGTGCCCGAGCGTCACATACAGGGCGATCGACACTGCGACCTGCAATATGAAACCCGGATGTTCGGGGCGATGAGCCGCCGAAACCAGGTCACGAGGCGACAATCGAACACCCTCAGGTAGTACCAGAGCAGGATCGGCCACGCGAGGCCATTGGCGATCAGCGTGCCCACGATGACACCGGAGAAGCCGAGCGGCCTCACCAGGACGATCGAGAGCACGAGGTTGAGGAACGTTGCGGCTGCGGTGACCGTCAACAGGAAGCGGAGCCGACCCAGCCCGTACATCATCGTTGACGGGACATTCTGCGGGACCTGGAGCGCCTGATAGATCACGAACAGGCGCGCAGCACCGATCGCCGGCGCGGCGCGGAGCCCGATCCACGACAGCAGCAACGGCCGGGCGAAGATGAACGCCGCCACGGCGAACGGCAGCGACACGGCGGTCGCGTAACAGGACCCGACGCAGGAACATGTCTCGCAGGACCGCGGCTTCGTCGCGAAGGGACGCCGCCGCGGGAACGACGGCCGACACCGACACAGAGGAAATGGTGGACGCGCTCAGGTTCACCTTGTTGGCGATCTCGTACAGGCCTACCTGGCGGGGGCCGAGAACGATCCCGATGATCGCCTTGTCCATCTGGTTGTAGATCGTGCTGACCATCCGCAGCGTGAACATCCGCCGCCGAATCGCACGAGCCGGCGGAGCTCGGCGCGACGGGCCCGGAACGGGCTCGCGTGGAGCCCAGCGACGGCGCGGTGTGCGAGCACCCAGTAGACGATCAGCGCCACCGCGGAGCTCGCCGCGAGCGAGATCCCCAGGCCTGCGATGCCCCCGCCGGTCAGGAGCACGGTCACGTACAAAGCCGCCTGGAGCAGGCTCCTGCCGAGCTCGATCCCCTGGTACGCGATGAACAGCTGCGAACCCTCCAATACCGCCACGAAGGCGCGCGCCGGCAGCTCGAGCGAGAGCTGCGCGCCCACGACGGCGAAGCACACGGTGGCCGGTCCGCGCAGGTGGGCCGGGGACGCCGAACACGCTCACGAGCAGCGGCGCCAGTGCGGCCGCGACCACCCCGAGCACGACCGCGATCACGCAGAACACGGCGAGGCTGGTCGAAACCGTGCGGTTGATCCCCTCGAGGTCGTTGTCCGCCACCGACTCGGCGACGTACCGGACGGTCGCACCCTCGATACCAACGTCCGACAGCGAGGCGTATCCCCCGGAGAACGTGAGCGTCAGCGCCAGCGCCCATACGCCATATGCCGCCAGCCCAAGGCGGTTGATCATGAACGGCGTCAGCGCGAGTCCGATGACGATCCCGAAAATGCTTCCGATGCCGTTGGCGATCGTGTTGCGCACGAGCTTCGCAGCAGCAACCGGCGCACTCATTCGGGCCACGATACCCGCCTCGTCCGACCCTGTGCCGCTACTCTCGGCGGCCGATAGCCCGTGATCGAGAACCTGCGAACGATCGGCCGCCTCAACAATCTCGCCCCAAGCCGGCTGGATCGGCTGGCGGCGCGGGTCCGTCTGCCTGCCGACCGGATGTACGAGGCTCGCGCGACGCGACTGGGCGATCTCGCTCGGCTCGGCAACCCCGGAGCGGAGCCGCCGGCCTCGGCGCCGCGCGTGCTGGTGGCCACGCTACGAGGCTGGTCCGCGCACAGCGCGTGCGAGCTGATCATCGCCCACGCGCTGCGCGTCCGTGGGGCGAAGGTCGCGCTGCTGAGGTGTGGCGGTGGGATGCCAGCGTGTGAGGTCGGCTGGGCGCGCCGCGCCTACCCACGACCGTGCGACCGCTGCGCCTGGCTAACCGGGCGGATGGCCGATGAATCGGGCCTCGAGCAGTTCGCGCTGAGCGACTTTTTCCCGTGGGGTCGCGATGCGCGGCGAGCCGCGGGCGGCGGCACGCCCGCCGGTTCGGGCGATCCGTATAACCGCTCGCGGGTGAGCCTCACCTGGCTGATGCGGACAACGCAGGTCGAGCGGCTGCCCGAGGGGCCGGCAGCGCGGGATGACTTCGCGATCGCCTCCGACGCGGTGTGGGGGGCGACCGAGGCGGTTCTCGACCGGTTCGAGCCCGACATCGTGTTTCTGCTGAACGGCCTGTTCGCCGCCGAGCACACGATTCGCGACGTCGCGCTTGGCCGGGGTCTCCGCGCTCCGACATACGAGATCGCTCCCCGGGCCGGGTGCCTTGTACTGTCCCAGCAGACGCCCGCGCCATACTACGACACCGACGCGCTCTGGGGCGACGTGAGTCACCGCCCTCTGAACTCGGAGCAGCGGGCTGACGCGCTCGCCCTGCTCGATGGGCGCGCGCAGGGGGTCGGAGCTCACGAACGCTACTTCGAGGCCCCCGAGGCGGACGCCGCGAACCTGCGCCGGAGACTCGGCCTGTCGAGTGCGGAGCGGGTGGTGACGCTGTTCACGAACGTGTCGTGGGACAGCGCGACATTTGCCCGTGACGTCGGCTTCTCGTCGATGTTCGAGTGGATCTCAGAGGCGGTCAAGCGTGCGGCTGAGCATCGGGAGCTCGTGCTGATCATTCGGATCCATCCGGGCGAGGAGATCTGGGGGGACGCGAGAGTGGGTCGAGCGTGAGTTGCTCGACGCACTCGGGCACCTCCCCGACAACGTGCGGATCGTCCCGGGCTCCGAGGCGTCTCTTCCTATGCCCTGGTCGACCTCAGCGACCTGATCCTCACGTACACCACGACCGTTGGCTCGAAGCGGCATGCCGCGGAAAACCGGTGGCGGTGGCCGGCGAGACCACTACCGCGGTCGCGGTTTTACGATCGACGTCGACGGCCCGGAGCAGCTCGGCGCAGTGCTCTCCAAACTGCACGGGCCGCTCGGCGACGAGGAGGTCGAGCTCGCGCTTCGTTATGCGTTCGCGTTCTTCTTCCGGGCGATGGTGCCGTTCCCGGCGATGCGGGGCGGTCCCGCGGGCGTGACCCGCGTGCCGGCAGCTGTGCACGAGATCGCCGCGGGCGCCGACCCATACCTCGATTGGATCTGCGACCGGATCCTCGACGGCGCAGACTTTGCCCTCCCGGACGAGCTGGCGGCCCATGTGCCGGCGCTGGCCTCCACTTGATCGCTCGGTGACGCGCATCCGCGAGCCCATCGCCACGATCTACTCGCGGCTTCCGGCGAGCGTCCAGGCCGCGATCCGGCGTACCCGGGTGCGGATGCACCCGGGCGATCTAACCGCCGAAGACTGGGCCCGACGTCCCGGTGCGGATGCCGAGCGCTACTGGGGTGCAGTCGATCAGCCGCATCGCCAGATCCTGCTCGAGCAGATGCGGTCGTTCGACTCACCGAAACGCTTCCTTGAGCTTGGCAGTCACAGTGGCCCGAACCTCAGGCTCCTGGCCCGGACGTTTCCCGAGGCTCGCGTCAGCGGCGTCGAGATCAACGGCGACGTGGTCGAGCAAGCCCGCAGCTTTCTGCGGGTCGATGGCATCGCTTCGGTGCAGTTCACAGTCGGGTCGATTGTGGACGTCCTGCCGCGGCTGCCGTCGAACAGCGAGGACCTCGTGTTCTCGTGCTACGCGCTGGCGTACACCCCCCCGGGGCAGATCGGAGGCGCGTTGCGCGACGAAGGCGCCAGTGGCCAGCCTCGGACTCCTGTTCCTCGAGCCGCATGCCCGGGAAGGCCACCGCTCGCGGTTCCTGCGCGACGGTCGGGTGGCGCCACGACTATGCGTCCACGTTGCGCCGCCTCGGGATCGAGGGCGACGCAATGCGAATGGTCGACACGCCGGGCGCTCCCGCGCCGCTGAACGGCTGCCTCGTCGTGGACCTCCGGCCGACCACCGACACGCCGTCCGGCGTCGCATCTGCCCGCCCATGACGAGGTTCCTGATCACCGGCGGCGCCGGGTTCATCGGATCGCACCTGGCCGAGGAGCTGATCGCACGCGGCGACGAGGTGCACGTGCTCGACGATCTGTCGACGGGGTCGATGGCGAACATCGAGCATCTGCGCCGGCGCGCGGTTCGAGTACACGATCGACTCGGCTGCCAACGAGCGCATCGTCGCCGAGCTGGTCGACGAGGCCGACGTCGTCTTCCACCTCGCCGCGGCCGTCGGCGTCGAGCTGATCGTCGAGAGCCCGGTGCGGACGATCGAGACCAACGTCCACTGCACCGAGGTCGTGCTCGCGCAGGCCGCGCGGCGCCGCCGGCCGGTGTTCATCGCCTCGACGAGCGAGGTCTACGGCAAGAGCGACGGCTGCCGTTCCGCGAGGACGGCGACCTCGTGATGGGCGCGACCAGCCTCGGGCGCTGGGCGTACGCGTGCTCGAAGGCGATCGACGAGTTCCTCGCGATGGCCTACTGGCGCGAGCGCGAGCTGCCGACCGTCGTCGTGCGCCTGTTCAACACCGTCGGGCCGCGCCAGACCGGTCGCTACGGGATGGTCATCCCGAGGTTCGTCCGCCAGGCGCTCGCCGAGCAGCCGATCACCGTGTACGGCGACGGCACCCAGCGGCGCTGCTTCTGCACGTCGCGGACGTGGTCCGTGCGCTGGTCGGGCTGATGGAGCGCGAGCCTCTCGGCGAGGTGTTCAACGTCGGCTCCACCGAGGAGGTCTCGATCGCGGAGCTCGCCGAGCGCGTGCGCGCCAGGACGGGCTCGTCCGCGCCGGTCCACGTGATCCCGTACGAGCAGGCCTACGGGGCGGGCTTCGAGGACATGGCCCGGCGGGTCCCGGACCTGCGCAAGATCGAGCGCGCGATCGGCTGGCGGCCGCAGCAGTCGCTCGATCAGATCCTCGACGACGTGATCGACCATCAGCGCCGCACTGGTGAAGCTGAGGCTTCCCGACTAACCGCGGTGGGCACCGCCGAAGTCCGCCAACGAGGGTGGGCTTCGTACCGCGCACAGAATCTCCTCGAACCCGGCGGTGTAGCGCCGGCGCCCAACCGATCGACGACGGCGCGCACGAATGCCAAGTCCTCGGGAGTGTCCACGGTCCACCGCAGCCGCCCGAGCTCCTCGGTGCCGCGGAGCGAAGCGGCGGAGAAACGCTCGGGCTGTGAGCGGATCGCTGCCGTGACGTGCTCACGTTCGGCGGGCGAGAGATCCTTGTCGGCGATCGCGCGGAGCGCGTCCGCGTCGACCACCTCGACGTCGAGGCCGTCCGGAAAACCGCGGGGCTCGAGGTTGCTGGCGTACGTGCACCCGGAGGTCGTCAGAAACAGCGCGATTGTGGCGTCCACGACTTGCGGATCGATCAGCGGGCAATCTCCGGTGATGCGCACGACGGGACCGGCGCGGTCGCCGAGCACGTCCACGAACCTCGCGAGTACATCGTCCCGCGGACCGCGTCCGACTGTCACACCGACCTCGGCGGCGAGCGCGGCGATCGCGTCGTCGATCTGGTCGGTGCTGGTCGCGACCACGATCTCCTCGAGGCTACGGGCGCGCTGCAGGCGCCGAAGCAGTAGCGCGAGCGCGGCCTCGCCGCCGATATCGGCCAGGCTCTTTCCGGGAAGCCGCGAGGAGGACATCCGTGCCTGGACGATCGCGACGGGGCCGGCAGTGGGGCCAGCATCAGTACACACCGCGGGAACCGTATCGCCGCTAATCTGACGCCGATGTCCGGCCAGGAGCTCTTCGGCGAAGGATCGCGACTGGCGGTGCGCTGCGACGGAGGCGCTGGGATCGGGGCTGGTCACGTTGCCCGCTGCCTGCCGCTTGCTGAGGCGTTCGCCCGGCGAGGCTGGTCGGTCGTGTTCGTCGGCCGGTTCGAGGGGCTCGCGGCGTGGCTGATCGAGCGTGCCGGCCGCGAGACGACGCTGCCTATCGATAGCGTCGCTTGCGGCCTGGAACCGGCGGATTGGACCGCGGCGATCGTCGACTCCTACGCGCTCGATACGGCCGAGCTGTGCGAGCTCGCCGAGGAGCTGCCGATCGCGACGCTGGGCGAGGCGCGGCGGTGCGAGGAAGCCGGCGTCGTGATCGACTACCACCTCGACATCATCGGGCGGCCGCCCGAGGCACGACTGCTCCCTGGGCCGGCGTACGCGCCGCTCGATCCCGCGTTCGCAGGCGCCGGACGCGCCGGCGCGAATGTCGAGACGGTGCTCGTTACCGTCGGTGGCTCGGAGCAGGCCCTGACCCACGTCGAGTCTCTCCAGCGTCTAGTCCATCGGGCCTTCCCGAACGCCGAGCAGCTCGTCCCGCGCGGCAATGGGGCTGACGGCCTGCCGGTCCGGCTCGTCGATCTCGTCTGTGATGTCGATCTGGCCGTCACGGCCGCCGGCCTGACGGCGTACGAGCTGGCCTGCGCGGGTGTGCCCCTGGTGGCGGTCGCGATCGTCGCCAACCAACGGCGCGTCGCCGAAGGCCTGCGGCGCAGTGGGCTCGCGGACTGCATCGACGTCTACGCCGGGGAGCGGCTCGAGGCCGCAGCGCCGGCGCTCGAACGGCTTCGCGATCGCGGTCGACGTCAGGCGCAGAGAGAGCTTGGCCGGAGAATCTTCGATGGGCACGGAGCCGATCGCGCGGCGCTGGGGCTGCTCCAGCGCTGGACGACCGCCGCGTCCTGCGCCGCTACCATCCGCTCTCCGTAAGCTGGCGGGGCACCTGTAAGGCTCTCCGCCGCTCGACACTGGCATGGACCTCACCGGCAAGACCATCCTGATCACGGGCGGCACCGGCTCGTTCGGCAAGGCGTGCATCGAGACGCTGCTCGAGCACCACGATCCCGAAGGTGATCCGCGTCTTCAGCCGCGACGAGCTCAAGCAGTCCGAGCTGCAGGCAGCGCTACGCGCGACGAGGAGCGGCTGCGCTTCCTGATCGGCGACGTCCGCGATCGCGACCGCCTGGTCCGCGCGACGCGCGGCGTCGACGTGATCGTCCACGCCGCCGCGCTCAAGCAGGTGCCGGCCTGCGAGTACAACCCGTTCGAGGCGGTCCAGACCAACGTCATCGGCGCCGAGAACGTCATCGACGCGGCGATCGACAACGACGGTGCCGCGCACGACTGCTGCTCAGCACCGACAAGGCGGTCAACCCGGTCAACCTCTACGGCGCGACGAAGCTCTGCGCCGAGAAGATCGTCACCCAGGGCAACGCCTACGCCGGCGACTCGCCGCGCGCGGTTCGCGTGCGTCCGCTACGGCAACGTCGTCGGCAGCCGCGGCAGCGTCATCCCGCTCTTCCTGGCAGCAGGCCGAGACCGGCGGATCACGATCACCGACGAGCGAATGACGCGCTTCTGGATCACGCTCGAGCAGGCGGTCGAGTTCGTGCTCTCGCGCCTGGAGCGGATGGAGGGCGGCGAGATGTTCGTGCCGAAGATCCCGAGCATGCGCGTCGTGGACGATCGCCGAGGCGATCGCCCCGGACGCCGAGCGCGTGATCATCGGCATCCGGCCCGGCGAGAAGCTGCACGAGGTGCTGCGTCACCGAGGACGAGTCGCGCCACGCGCTCGAGCTCGACGACTGCTACGTGATCTACCCCGAGTTCCCGACCTGGCGCTCGGAGCCCGTACGAGGGCGGGACGCCGGTGCCCGACGGCTTCCGCTACGCGAGCGACACCAACCCCGATCGGCTGAGCGTCGGCCGAGCTGCGCGCGATGCTGCCCGTCGCTGCAGAGCAGTGCCTTGAGCGACTTCCTGCCGTACGGCCGCCAGACGATCGACGACGAGCGACGTCGCCGCCGTGGCGACGGCGCTGCTCGGGACCCGATGATCACCCAGGGGCCGCGGATCGACTCGTTCGAGCGGGCGCTCGCGGAGTACGTCGAGGCGCCGGCACGCGGTCGCGTTCGCCAACGGCACCGCGGCGCTGCACGCCGCCGCTGCGGCCGCCGGCCTCGGGCCCGGGGACGAGATGCTCACGACGCCGCATGAGCTTCGTGGCCTCGGCCAACTGCGCGCTCTTCGTCGGCGCGCGGCCGGTGTTCGTCGACATCGACCCCGTCACCGCGAACCTCGACCTGCCGGCGCGGCCGCGGCGCGGGCTGACCGGACGGCGTCAAGGCGTGCGTCGCCGTTTCGATGGCCGGGCTGCCGATCGACCTCGAGCCGCTCCAGGAGGCGCGCGTCGCGCGGCTGATCGTGATCGAGGACGCGTGCCACGCGCTCGGGCGGCCGGCGCGGCGGTCGTCCGGTCGGCGGCGCGGGGCGCGCCGACATGACGTCGTTCAGCTTCCACCCGGTCAAGGCGATCACGACCGGCGAGGGCGGCGATGGTGACCACCGACGACGACGAGCTCGCCGACGCGCTGCGCGACGTTCCGCACGCACGGCATCCGCCGGCGCGAGCACGACGCGGCGACGTCGATGCGCGGCGGCTGGCACTACGACATCGACGACGCTCGGCTTCAACTACCGGATCACCGACTTCCAGTGCGCGCTCGGGCGAGCACCAGCTCGGCGCGGCTCGACGAGTTCATCGCCGCCCGAAACGAGGTGGCGCGCGCGCTACCGCGAACTGCTCGACGGCGTGCAGCGGATCGTGCCTGCCCGCGAGCCGGCGCCGTCGGCGGGCGCCACGCCTACCACCTGTTCGTCGTGCGCTTCCCCGAGGGAGCCGCGCGGCGCCGGCTGGTCTACGACCAGCTCCGCGCGCGGACGGCATCGGCACCCAGCTGCACTACATCCCGATCCCGGCGCACGACCTCTACC
Source organism: uncultured Solirubrobacterales bacterium (assembly GCA_963725925.1). GTDB lineage: Bacteria > Actinomycetota > Thermoleophilia > Solirubrobacterales > Solirubrobacteraceae > Palsa-465. Next base: position 49,873 of record CAVSAY010000008.1, on the reverse strand, counting down.
GGTCGCTCGGCTACTCGATGGACGGCCTGCCGGCAGGCCCAGGCGTACCACGAGCAGGCGCTGTCGCTGCCGATGTTCCCCACGATGACCGCGGACGACGTCGACCGCGTGGTCGCAGGCGCTCCGCGGCGCGCTCGAGGTGCCGCTGCCATGAGCGGGCGGAGCGCTGGCGAGGCGCGCACGCTGACCCGCTCCCAGGAGCTTTTGGCGCGGGCGCGGGAGTGATCCCGGGAGCGAGCCAGACGCTGAGCAAGAGGCCCGACGCAGTGGGTTCAGGGCGTCGCGCCGACGTACCTCGAGCGCGCGGAGGGCGCGCACGTCTGGGACGTCGACGGCAACCGGTACCTCGACTTCCCGATGGCGCTCGGGCCGGTCCTGCTCGGCTACTGCAACCCGGCCGTCGACCGCGCGATCGTCGAGCAGCTGCGATCGGGGATCACGTTCACGCTTCCGCATCCGCTCGAGCTCGAGGTGGCCGAGCGGATGCGTCGGTGGTCCCGGGCGCCGAACGGGTCCGGTTCGCCAAGACCGGCTCGGACGTCACGAGCGCCGCGGTCCGGCTGGCGCGCGCGCACACCGGCCGCGAGCGCGTGATCGTCGCCGGATACCACGGCTGGCACGACTGGTACATCGGCTCGACGTCGTGGCCGCTCGGGGTGCCGGAGGCCGTCCGGTCGCTGGTCGACGACGGTCCCGTTCGCCGACCTCGCCGGCGCTCGAGGCCGCCCTCGGGCAGGCCGACGGGGAGGTCGCCTGCGTGGTGCTCGAGCCCGTCGGCGCGCTCGAGCCGGCGCCGGACACGCTCCAGGCGATGGTCGATCTGCGCCCACGCGCACGGCGCGCTCGCCGTGTTCGACGAGATCATCACCGGCTTCCGGCTCGCCCCCGGCGGCGCGCAGGAGCACTTCGGGGTGCTCGCCGACCTCGGGTGCTTCGGCAAGGCGCTCGGCAACGGCATGCCGATCTCGGCGCTCGTCGGCCGCGCCGAGATCATGGACGGGCTGACGAGCGTGTTCTTCTCGGGGACGCACGGAGGCGAGACGCTGTCGCTGGCCGCGGCCCGGGCGACGCTCGACGTTCTCGCGCAGCGAGCCCGTGCACGAGCACCTGTGGGGACTCGGGCGACGACTCCAGGACGGCGTCGGGGCCGCGATCCGGGCTAACGGCCTCGAGCGAGTGGGTCACGTGCGGCGGGCGCGTGTCCGTGGACGATCGTGTCCGTCCGCGAGCCCCATGCCGAGGGCGGGTTGCTTGCCGGCGAAGTCGCTGCTGCAGCAGGAGCTGCTGAAGCGCGGTGTGCTGTACAACGGCTCGAACTTCATCTCCTACGCTCACACGGCGGCCGACATCGAGTTCGCGATCGACGCATACGCGGAGTCGCTCGAGATCCTCGCCGACGGCGCTGCCCGACGGCGTGCTCGGCCGGCTCGATGGGCCACCGGTGTCGGCGGCGTTCAGAACCCCGAGCTGAGCGATGCCGCGGAACAGCGTTCGCCGAGAGCTTCGAGATCGCCGGCCGCCCGATCGGGGCGGGCGCCTCGTGCTACGTGATCGCCGAGGCGGGCGCCAACCACAACCGCGACCTCGGGATCGCCCGCGAGCTGATCGACGTCGCGGCCGCGCCGGCGCCGACGCGGTCAAGTTCCAGGTCTACTCGGGGCGATCGCTGTACTCGACCAAGACGCCGCGCTTCGAGTACCTCGAGGACGTCGGCTCGGACCAGCCCGTGCACGAGCTGCTCGAGGACGATCGCGCTGCCGCGCGAGTGGCACGGCCGGGCCTGGTCGAGCACGCGCGCGAGCCGGGGGATCGAGTTCTTCGCCACGCCGTTCGACGCCGACGCGGTCGACGAGCTGTCGCGAGGTCGGCGTCCCCGCGTTCAAGATCGCGTCGTTCGAGATCGTCGACCTCGAGCTCGTGGCCGCGACTGCGGCGACGGGCCTGCCGCTGATCATCTCGACCGGCATGGCGACCTACGGCGAGATCGACGATGCGCTGGACGCCGTCGCGCGGCGCCGGCGGAACCGCGAGGTCGCCCTGCTGCAGTGCGCGTCGCTCTATCCGGCGCCGCCGCGAGATCATGAACCTGCAGCGCGATGGCGACGATGCGGAGCGCGTTCGGCGTGCCCGTCGGCCTGTCCGACCACACCACCGGCATCGCCGTCCCGCTCGGCGCGCGCGGCGCTCGGGCATGCAGCTGCTCGAGAAGCACTTCACGCTCGACCGCACGCATGACCGGGCCCGACCACCCGTTCGCGATCGAGCCGGACGAGCTGCAGGAGCTGGTCGCCGGCATCCGGGCGATCGAGGCAGGCGCTCGGCACCGGTCGCCTGGAGGGACCGAGCGAGGCGGAGGCGGAGGAGATGTACGCGCTGGCCCGGCGGAGCCTGATCGCGGCGCGCGACATCCCGGCCGGGACGGTGATCGCCCGCGACGATCTCGTCGTCAAGCGGCCGGGCTTCGGGATCAAGCCCAAGCACATCGACCACGTCGTCGGGCGCACGGCACGGATCGACATCGAGGAGGACGACATCATCACCTGGGAGATGGTCTGATCCCGTGAGAGTCGCGGTGATCGGGCAGGGCTCGATCGGGCGACGACATGCGGCGATCGTGCGTCGGGCTCGGTCACCAGGCCGTCGGCTATGACCCGGATCCGGCGCGAGAGCGGCCGGCGGGGGTCGAGGTCGCGGACAGCGTCGAGGCGGCGCTGGCAGGAGCGGATGCCGCGGTGATCGCTAGTCCGTCGAGCATGCACGCGGCACAAGCGCGCTTCGCGATCGAACGCGGCGTGCCCGTGCTCGTCGAGAAGCCGCTCGCGACCGACTCGGCCCGCGGCGCCGAGCTCGAACGGCTCGCGCGCGAGCGCGGCGTCCTGCTCGGGGTCGCGATGAACCTCCGTCACCATCCGGGCGTTGTCGCCCTGCGGGAGCTGCTCGCCGGGGACGAGGTCGGACGGGTTCTGCGCGCGTCGGCGTGGTGCGGATCGTGGTTGCCGGGATGGCGGCCCGGAACCGACTACCGGACCTCGTACAGCGCGAGCGCCACGCTCGGAGGCGGCGTGCTGCTCGACGTCGCGATTCACGAGCTCGACTATCTGTTATGGCTGCTGGGTCCCGCAGCGGCGGTCACCGCGGTCGCCCGCCGGGTCTCTGGGCTCGGCCTGACCGTCGATGACGTCGCGATGATCGCGCTCGAACTGCGGAGCGGCGCGGTCGCGGAGCTGACCGTCGACTACTTCGACCGGTCCTACCACCGCGGCTGCCGGATCGTCGGCGAGCGGGCGACGGCGCACTGGAGCTGGGAAGGCGAGCGCATCAGGGTCGTCGGCGGGGAGCGCAGGTGCGCAGACCGCCCATGAGCGCGAGGCTGTGGCCGACGTCGCGCCGGCATACGCGCGCCAAATGGAGTGTTTCCTCGCGGCTGTCGGCGGTGCGGACGGCGCGCCCGGCGGGGTCGTCGAGGCGCGCGAGGCGCGCGGGGCGCTGGCGGTGATCGACACCGTCCGCGCCTCCTCGGATCAGGGCAGGCGCGTCACGATCGCGCCACGAGTCGAGCTCCGGCGCGCGCTCGCCTCCGACGCCGACCGGTTGCTGGCGTGGCGGAACGATCCGGACACGAGGCGTTGGTCGCGCTCGCAGGACGAAGTCTCGGCGCAGGAGCATCGGCGATGGCTCGAGCGGGTGCTGTCCGATCCGGGCGTGCTGCTCTGGATCGCCGAGGCGGACGGCGTGCCCGTCGGGCAGATCCGGCTCACGCGTGAGCCGCCGGACGCCGCCGAGCTGCATGTCACCGTCGCACCCGAGGCACGCGGGCGGGGTGTCGGGACCGAGCTGATCATCGAGGCCGCGGCGCGCGGATTGGCCGACGCGACGATGCACCGGCTGATTGCGCACGTCAAGTCCGACAACGAGCCGTCGCGCCGCGCGTTCGCACGGGCCGGGTTCGCGCCCCGTGGACGCGACGACGCCGGGCTGCTTCGCCTCGAGCGCGAGCGCTGCGGCTGACGCTCCGGATCAGTCGCGGTGGGTCCGCTCGAGCAGTTGATCGTCGAACGGACGGGGGGCCTCGTCGCCCGGCGGCGTCCACTGCTCGGACCTGCGCACGCGCTCCTCGAGCAGCGCGAGCCGCTGAGCCAGCACCTTGGTCTGATCGCTCAGTCGCGACACGGCAGAGGAGAAGTGCAGGAGCAGCAGCAGGATGAAGCCGATTCCGATCAGGAACAGCGCGTTGGGCGGGTACGCGATTCCGATCGTCCGGGCCACTTTCTCGAGTCCGTTGCGCCAGCTCGCCAATCCGAGCAGCACCACGGCTGACAGCAGCCACAGCAGGGCATATCGCTCGAGCAGCCGGCGTCGACGGACAAGCTCGAGCACCACCAGCAGCAGAACCGCAGCGCCGATGATCGCGACGATCTGAGTCCGGGACTGCATCAGACGCCCTGCTCGGCTGCGACGGGAGCCTGGTCGCCGGGCTCGACGACCGGTCGCCGGCGCGCCAATCCGACCAGCAGTGCCAGCAGGACCTTGATCATGTAGTACGCACTCTTGCCGGTGGTGATCGACGAACTGCCGCCGCCGCGCGCGTACATCCGCACCGGCACCTCGCACATCTGCAGCCGGTGATGGTGGAGCATCAGGACGGCCTCAACCTCGGGATAGTCGTGAGGATAGTCCCGGGCGAACAGCTCGATCGCACGCCGGTTGTAGAGACGGAAGCCCGATGTCGGATCGCTGACACGGCCGTCCACGATCCGTGAAAGCAGGAACGCGAAGAAGTGGATGCCGGTGCGCCGGCTGATCGGCGCCGGGTACTCGTAGTCGGAGGTGAGGAACCGCGAGCCACACACCATGTCGACCGAGTTCCCCTCGCCCATCGCGTCGAACAGCTTGGTGAGCTCGCCGGGGTCGTGCTGCCCGTCGCCGTCGATCTGGGCCATGTAGTCGTAGCCGTTGTCGCGCGCGTAGACGAATCCCGCCTGGACCGCCCCACCGATTCCAAGGTTGAACGGCAGCGCGAGCACGTGTGCGTTCGTCCCGCGGGCGACGTCGGCCGTGCCGTCGGTGGAGCCGTCGTCGACGACGAGCACGTCGAACAGCGGCGCGTCGCCGTGGATCGACTCGACGACGCTCTCGATCGTCGCGACCTCGTTGTAGGCGGGCACGACGGCGAGGTATGTGTGCGGGTTCATCGTCACAGACTCGAACGGTTGGACCCGCGGAAGGTTACGGACATCCAGGTCGACTTGGGCCGATGCCCAGATGGCGGCCTCCGTTCGGGCGCAGGTTACCGCGTCGCGGGCCCGGATTCGACGCCCGAGTTGCGCCAACGCAGCGCCTGCAACGCGAGCTCGACTCGGGCCGGAAGTGGACGCAGCCCCCACCACCACCGGTACACGAACCGCTGCGAGGGGCTGAGCTTCGACTCGGCGGCCAGGCGCCGCCTGCCAGCGCGGCTGTAAAGGTCGGGGTACTTGCGCCGCAGCTGCGCGAACGCGGCCCGGTAGTGGCCGCGGGCGCCGAGGTGCCGGCTGTCGCCGTGCCGCCGGTACATCAGCGTGACCTCGCCCACCGTCTGCCCCCGCCACCCGTGTCGCAGCGCCCCGAGCCAGAAGTCCCAGTCCTCGTAGCCGGCCAGCTCGGAGTCGAACCCGCCGACGTCGTCGACGAGCCGCCGCCGCATCAGCGCGGAGGTGCCGATCGTGTGGCGGAACAACAGCCCATACGGATCGTATTCCGGCATCGTCAGCACCCCCTCCCATTCGCCGAAGAAGCACATGAGGCCGTGACTGAACCCCAGGCGGGGGTCGGCTTCGAGCGGGCGCCGCAGCGTGCTCAGCGCCTTCGCCGGCAGGCGATCGTCAGCATCGAGCACCAGTGCGTAATCTGTGTGCACGAGCCGGAGCCCGGCATTGCGCGCGGCGGCCACGCCGGCGTTGGCCTGGCGGATCAGCTGCACGCGCTCCGGGAGGCGCTCAAGCTCGCGCAGCGTGGTCTCGTCGGTCGACCCGTCGTCGACCACGGTCACGTGCGGCTCCCCGCCCTCTTGGTCGAGAGCGCTGTGCACTGCCTCGGCCAGGAAGTGGCCGTAGTTAAAGCACGTGATGACGATCGTGACGTCGTCGTTCATGGGCGCGCGCGGAGCCGCGCGGCGTCTGGGGCCCTCCCGGTACGCAGCAGCCGCGCCCACTCGGGCCACATCTGCACGTTTGTGACCGCCACCCAGGCGAGCAGCGGCAGCAGCCGCGGCAGGCGCGAGGCGGCCTGCAGCGCATTGCCGTCCGAGAAGCGGGCGAGCGCCACCTCTTCCATGGCGCGGTTGTAGCGCAGCCCGCTGCGGGCGATCCGGGCCTGCTTGCGGGTCAGGTTGCCGCGGCCGAGCGCGAGCTCGTACGCCTTGCGGTTGTTGACGCCCTGGCTGGCGATGTTCGACGAGACCGACCCGGCGATCCGGCGGTAGACCGCCAGCGGCTCGTCGTTGCGCACGCCCCTGTAGCCGTGCTCGAGGATCTTGATCCACAGCCCGTAGTCCTCGGTGCCGAACAGCTCGGGGTCGAACCAGCCCACGGCCTCGCCGACCGTCATCGGCACCAGGCACGCGACGTAGACCATGTTCCGTCGGAGCAGCCGCTCGAGCGTGATCGGGGCATTGCGATCGGGCAGCAGATCGAGGTACGTGTACGACGCAAACTCCCCGTCGATCAGGAACTTGGCGTCGCAGGCGACGAGCCCGACCGGAGCGCCGGGCAAGGCGCTCGCCCGCTCGTAGGCGGCAAGCTGGCTCTCGAGGTACGGCGGCAGGATCAGGTCGTCAGCGTCGAGGAACATTGCGAACTCTCCGGTGGCGAGCTCGAGCGCCCGGTTTCGCGCCACTGCCGGGCCGCCGGGGCGCTGGTTGCGGACGGCGTGGACTCGGTCGTCGGCGGCGCTGAGAATCTCCCAGGTGCCGTCGCTAGACCCGTCGTCGCAGGCGACGACCTCCCAGTCGTCGTGTGTCTGAGCGCGGACCGACGCGAGCGTCTGCTCGAGGTAGGGGGCGGCGTTGTGGGCAGGGATGACTACGCTGACGCGGGGCACCGCGGCATTCTCCCGCATCGTCGCCGGCGCGAAGCCTGCCATGGCGGAGATGCCCTGACGCAAAGGGGAGCGCCGGGCTGCCCGCTGCGAGTCGTATGCTGCCCCTCTGTGCAGATCGAACGCCAAGAACAAGAGTGGAACGAACTGGCGACGCTCGACCCCTATTGGGCGATCCTGACCAGACCCGGGAAGCGCTTTGGGGGCTGGGACGAGGGCGATTTTTTTGCTACCGGAACCGCCTCGGCCGCCGCCATTGTTGACGAAATGGTGCGGCTCGGGCATCCCCGACAGCGCCAGCGTGCGCTGGACTTCGGCTGCGGTCTGGGTCGGATGACGCGCGCGTTCGCCCAGTACTTCGACGAGTGCGTCGGAGTGGATATCTCCGAGAACATGGTGCGACAGGCCCAGGAGCTACAACGCAGACATATCGGGCGTGTCGTTCATCGTTAACCGTGCCAGCGATCTCGGCCAGTTCGGTGACCGCAGTTTCGATTTTGTGTATTCCGCAATTGCGCTTCAGCACGTTCCGGACCGAGGCACGATCGAGGCTTACATAATGGAGTTCTGCCGTCTGCTGCGCCCAAAGGGGCTTGTTGCGTTTGAGTTGCCGAGCCACATCCCTGCGATCTTCCGCCTCCAGTGGCGGCGCCGCCTGTACTCGGGCCTGCGTCGCCTCGGCCTTGATGCCGAGTTCCTCTATCGACGGTTGCATCTGCTGCCGATCGCGATGAGCTACATCCCCGAATCGGCGATCGTGCGTCTGTTTGAGTCCATGGGAGTTCGGGTCCTGCACGTCGAAACACTGTCAGCATCCGGGCTGCTGAATGCCGGCGTCAAGAGCACCACGTACTACGCGACGCGCTGAGACACGCCAGCGAGTTCTCACGCCACGATAGATCGGTAACCGAGGTAGCTGACATGAGGATTGCCGAGTTCGTCAGTTCGCGTCAGAACAACTTCAACGCGCTGCGTCTGATCGCGGCGATTATGGTGCTCGTCTCGCATTGCTTCGCGCTGACCGGGCGCGCTGAGCCGTTCGCCTCGCTGTCTGGTCAGACGCTGGGCGAGCTGGGTGTCTCGATCTTCTTCGCGATCAGCGGATTCCTGATCGCCAAGAGCTGGCATACCGATCCGGCGCCGTGGCGGTACGCGCTCAAGCGGGCCTTGCGACTGCTCCCTGCACTAATCGTTGCAGTCCTGGTGACCGCACTGATTGTTGGTCCTGTCGTGACCACGTTGTCGCCGTCGAGCTACTTCGCCAATCTCGGCGTTTATCGGTACATCGTCGAGAACAGTGTCCTTGACACCATCAATGGACGGCTGCCCGGCGTATTCGTCCACAACGTCTACCCGGACGCGGTCAGCGGATCTTTGTGGACCCTGCCAGTCGAGGCCACCGCTTACGTCGGCGCCGCGGCGCTCGGCGTGATCGGGGCGCTCAACCGTCGCTGGGTACTCGCAGCCATCAGCTTCGCCCTCCTATTCGTGCTCAGCACTCCGCTGACCTCGAGCTCATTTCACGTGACAGGTACCGCCGGCGGCGACCTCAGCGACGTGCTTTACCTCGGCGGTCTGTTCAACGCTGGCGTCGTGCTCTACGTGTTGCGGGATCGAGTCGTTCTCCGCTGGGACATCGCGGCCGGCTTGTTGTTCCTGTGGATCGCCGCGTTTGGAACCGAGTGGGTACGTGCCGCGGCGATGATCGCGATCCCGTATCTCGTGCTGATCTTGGCGTACCGCACACCCCGGTCGGTCAGTGTGATCACCCGTCCTGGCGATCTTTCGTACGGGATCTACGTGTACGCGTTTCCGGCCCAGCAGGTAGCCGCCTACGCTTTCGGCCCTAAGCTCGGGCCGTTCGGGATGCTCGGCGTGGTTGCGCTACCGGTTTACGGGCTCGCATTCTTGTCCTGGCGGCTGATCGAGGCGCCCGCGCTCCGGCTCAAACCTCGAGCGCGGAGGGCCGTTGACCGGCGGTCGACGCTCGTTCGGACAGCGGCCGTCGATTGATTGGTCGTACGCTTCGCTGGGGCGCGATTCGTAGACTCGGGGCCCTGCACGACCGCCTCGCCGTCACGCCCGCCCAGTACCGCCTCGTCGCCTACGGTCACGCTCGGCGCTCTTACGCTGATCGGTGATGACCGGGCGGCTGTCCGCCCGATCGATTCGAGCCTCGGGTGCTCGAACTGGCCCAAGTGCGGGGGCAGCCCGCTGCCGCCGCTCAGCACCCACGCCCTGATCGAGTTCGGCAACCGCGCCATCTCGGGCATTGTCGGAGTTCTGAACGTGATTGCCGCGGTGCTGGCATTCACGCGCAAGCCGTTCGCCGCGACCTGGCCCGGCTTGCGGTCAGCCTGACGCTGTTCGTCCTCGCCCAAGCGTGCTCGGTGGGTTTACGGTGCGCGAGCACCTGCGCCCGGGTTCGTGATGGCGCACTTCGGGCTGACGATGCTCGCCCTGATCATCGCGATCGCGCTCGCCTGGCGTTGCGCCCACGAACCGGGTTCACGCCCGCGCTCCAGCGACCGGGTATTCGTTCTGGACGATCTGCCTGCTCGCGCCGCTCGGGGCGGTCACGATCTTCGACGGCACGGCCGCGACGGTCGCCGGCCCGCACGCCGGCGGCTCTTCGGGCCAGCGCGTCCACCGACTCGGCTGGGCCCCGCATCGCCCAATCCGCAGGAAATGTCCGGGGAGGAAATCCTCGACCCCTTTGAACAGCATCTTGCCGGCGAGGCAGAACTGGAACGCGAGGTAGTCCTTGAGCGCGTTGAGGTCGGTCTCGATCGAGCCCAGGAACGGGAGCAGCGACTTGGCCTCGGAGGCGAAGTAGAGGACGTCTCCGACGGTCGCGTAGTAGAACGGCTTGATCCCGAACCTGTCGCGCACGCAGATCAGCTCGTGCCTGGTCGGGGATAGGGTTGCCCGTCAGGTCGATTGCGCCGCAGATCCCGCACATCGCTAGCGGTCCGCCTGACTTGGGGTCATGGAACTGAGTCTTTGCATCGACGTCCTTGTGTTGTACCCCGGGCTGTCGCCGGGTGCGCAGGCTGCCGCGGCCGGACGCGGATTGGCGGGCCGTACGAGTGAAACGCGGATCGGTGGCCGCTGTTGCGCTCTCAGCGACCCGCGACATCTAGGCAAGGCAAGGGCTCGTTACGATCCCCCGATGTTCATGCACGGTCCTGGAGGCCCAGCGGGAGGCTCGGGCGCGAGGTGACAGACCGCCTGCTCAGGGGACGCTCGGTGTTCGTCACCGGCGCCTACGGCCTGCTGGGAAGCTGGCTGGTCAAGGCCCTGCTGGAGCGCGGCGCGCGCACCACGGTGCTGCAAGCGCGACTCCGCTGGCCGCGTCGGCGCTCGCGCTCGAGGGCACCGAGGCAGCGGGTCAATGTGGTGCACGGCGACGTCTGCGACGGAGCATTGATCGAGCGGGTGCTGAGCGCAGTACGAGGTCGACACCGTGTTTCACCTCGCCGCGCAGGCGATCGTGGGGACGGCGAACCGACTCGCCGGTATCGACGTTTGAGACCAACATCCGGGGCACCTGGACGCTGCTCGAGGCCTGTCGTCGCACCGGCGTGCAGCGGGTCGTCGTCGCCGCGTCGGACAAGGCGTACGGGCCGCACGACGAGCTGCCGTACCGCGAGGAGTTCGCGCTGCAGCCGCGCTATCCCTACGACGTCTCGAAGGCAGCGACCGACATGATCGCCCGCTCCTACTGGCACACGTTCGAGCTGCCGGTGGCGGTCACGCGGTTCGCGAACATCTACGGCGGCGGCGACCTCAACCTGTCGCGCCTGGTGCCCGAATGCGTGCTGGCGGCGATCCAGGGACGGGCGCCGGTGATCCGCTCCGACGGCACGCACGAGCGCGACTACCTGTACGTCGAGGACGCGGTGGAGGCGTATCTGGCGATCTGGGATCTGCTCGAGGACGGTCGCGGCGCCGGCGAGGCGTTCAACGCCGGGGAGACGGCCGCACTCGGTGCTAGAGGTCGCCGAGCTGACGTGCGGGCTCGCCGGCACCGGCGTCGAACCGGACGTGCGCGGGACGGGCACCCGCCCGGCGAGATCGCACGCCAATGGGTCGACTCGACCAAGCTGCGGACGATGTCGGGCTGGGAGCCCAGGGTCTCGCTGGAGGAGGGGCTGGCGCGGACCGTCGAGTGGTACCGGCGATTACCTGCCCGCAGCTCGGCGTCGAGCGCTCGGCGATTAGCACCGAGACCGCTCGATGCGGCATCCTTGAACAGGCAGATGCGCGACCGCCTCACCGTCACGCCCGCCCAGTACCGGCTCGTCGCCTACGTCACGCTCGGCGCCCTGACGCTGATCGTGCTGACCGGGGCGGCCGTCCGCCTGACCGATTCAGGCCTCGGGTGCTCCAACTGGCCCAAGTGCGGGGGGAGCCCGCTGCCGCCGCTCAGCACTCATGCCCTGATCGAGTTCGGCAACCGCGCCATCTCCGGGGTGGTCGGACTTCTGACGATCGTCGCCGCGGTCCTCGCGTTCACCCGCAAGCCGTTTCGCCGCGACCTCGCGTGGCTCGCCTGCAGCCTGCCGCTGTTCGTGCTCGCACAGGCGGTGCTCGGCGGGTTCACGGTGCGCGAGCACCTCGCGCCCGGGCTTCGTGATGGCGCACTTCGCGCTGTCGATGATCGCCCTGATCGCGGCCGTCGCGCTCGCCTGGCGCAGCGCCCACGAGCCGGGGTCGCGGCCGCGCTCCAGCGACCGGGTGTCGGTCTGGTCGATTCGGGCGCTGGCGCCGCTGGGAGCGCTCACGATCTTCGCGGGGACCGCGGCGACCGCCGCCGGGCCGCACGCCGGCGGCTCGTCGGGCCAGCGGATCCACCGCCTGCACTTCAGGGGCGCCGACACGCTGATGTGGGTGATCCACCGTCACGCAACGGTCGCGGCGCTGTTCGGCGTGGCGGTCGTGGGCGTGTGGCTGCTGTGCCGCCATCGTGGCGCGACCGAGCGCATGCTCGAGCCGCTGACCGTGCTGGGGATCCTGCTGGCCGCTCAGGGGCTGGTCGGAAGCGTCCAGTACGAGCTGCACCTGCCGTCCGACATGGTCTGGGTGCACGTCGCGCTGGCGACCGTCACGTGGCTGACCGTGCTGTGGGCGGTTGCGGCGGCGGGCAGGCTGGTGCCGCGCGTGGCGCCGCTGCCGGCCGACGAGCCTAGGGCCGAGGCACGTCCTTTGGAGTCGGTCGGGCGGTGAGATCGGCGATGTCCTGCAGGTCGAGCGGTCGGCCCGACGCGCGCTTCATCGCGATCAGGTCATCGAGGCCGGCCACCATCACCTGCACGCCGCCGACCTTGCTGCTGATCGCACGTCGTTTCAGCTGGGGATAGGGCGCGGCGCCCGCGGGCGCACCGACGATGTCGAGCCGCCCCGCCGGAGACCTCGTGTGAAGCGTCGTCCCGAGCGCGATCATCGCGATGTCGGCGGGCTCGATTTCCTTCTCGCCCGGATGCTCGACGAGCTGAACGGCGCCGAGGTCTCTCAAGGCCGCTTCGAGCCTGGTGAGGTTTTCATCGTCGGGCGAGACCACTACGTCGATGTCGCGAGTCATCCTGCGCGACCCGTGGGCGACCGCGGCCAGGCCTCCGATTACCACGAACTCGACGCCGTGCCCGATCAGCGCTTCGAAGATTGCCTCGGGACCCGGGTTCGTCACTCGACCGTCAGCCGCATCCACGACAGCGCTTCGGCGAGGCGCTGCTCAGGGGTCTGGCGCCGCGCCTCGGCGAACGCGATGGGGTCGTGATCGGCGTCGCCGGGCGATGGCCGCGAGTCGAGCACGAGCTCCTCGCCCATCACGAGCAGCAGCCGTCGCAGCATCTCGACCGTCGGCTGGGCGCGGCTGCGCTCGATTGCCGAGACGTATGCCTGAGTCGTGCCGGCCCGCCGGGCCAGAGATCTCTGCGAGATGCCATGCCGCCGGCGCGCGGAGCTGATGAGCTCTGAAGCGGTCACCTGACACAGGATAGGATGTCAGCGACTCGCCGTCGTATGCACCCGTCATTGGCTCGTCGGCCCCTCTCCGTGGTTGCACGGCGCTACGATCGCTGCAGCACATGGCGACTCAGCGAACGATGCCTACCCATCCCGCCACACCCCGCAGCGCCGAGGCCTCGCTGAGCATCCTGGTTGTCGACGACGAGTCCGATCTGCGCGAGATGCTGACGCGATCGTTCTCACGCGAGGGCCATCGCGTGATGGCCGTCCCCGATGGCCGCGCGGCGATCGACCGAGCGAGCACCGACCACTTCGACATCGTGCTGCTCGACGTGGCGCTCGGCGCGGGCCCCGATGGCTACGAGGTCTGCCGGACCCTCCGAGGCCGGCGCAACGTCGTGCCGATCATCATGCTGACCGCGCTCGACTCCGAGGCCGACGCGGTCCTCGGCCTCGAGGCCGGTGCCGATGACTACGTCACCAAGCCGTTCGGCCTGGCCGAGCTGCGCAGCCGCATCCGGGCGGTGCTCCGCCGCGCCGGCACCCGGGCGCTGGGAGACGAGGTGCTCATCGTCGGGCCGATCGCGCTCGACCGCGCCCAGCGCGAGGTGAAGATGGGCGGCAAGCCGGTGCGGCTGACGTTCTCGGAGTTCGAGCTTCTCGACGCGCTGATGGCCGATCCCGGCCGCCTGCTCAACCGCCAGGAGCTGCTGCGTGCGATCTGGGGCGACAGCGCCTACCGCGACCCGCGCGCGATCGACGTGCACATCCGCCACCTGCGTGAAAAGCTCGAGCCCGAGCCGGACAAGCCCCGACACATCCTCACGGTCAGGGGCGCCGGCTACCGGCTAAGAGGCGCGTAGTGCCCGGGGTTAGAGCGCGACCGAGGCGGGGTGCCTTCGGTCTGCGCGGACGCATCGTCGGCGCGGTGGTCGTGACCACCGTCGCGACGCTCGCGGTCGCCGCGATCGCGTTGCTGGGACCGCTCGAGAACTCACTGCGCCACGCCGCGCTGGCCACGCTCCAGCGTGACGTCAAGGGCCAGGTCGTCGGCTTCAAGGATCTCGACCTCAATCTCCTCCCGGTGTCACCTTCGACGTCCAAGGACAAGAAGCTCGGGAAGGAGACCCACGTGCGCGACGAGGTGCAGCAGGGCGAAACCTCGCTCGGCAAGCGGCTCGGCGCGAGCGTCACCCTGCTCGGCTTCTCGGATGCCAACGGGCTCGGTTTCCGTCCGGTTGTGCGCCGCGACGCCTCGATCGCACAGGGAGACGCGTATGACGACGCAACCGAGGTGTTCCGCACCGGCAAGGGCAGATTCAGCTTCGGCACGATCGACGGGGTGGACAATGCGCGTGCCGCGCTTCCCATCAAGAAGGGCTTCGTGCTCGTCGTGCGCAGGCCGATCGACGAGATCCCGAGCGCCGTCCACGCGGTCCGCACGGCGTTCCTGACCGCCGCGCTGGCCGGCCTCGCGTTGACGCTGATCCTGGCGATCCCACTCGCCGGGCGGATCGTCGCCCGGCTGCGGCGCCTGCGCGAGGCGGCGCTGCGGATGGCTCAGGAAGGGCCGTATGTCGAGGTCGAGGTCGACCGGGCACGCGACGAGGTCGGAGACCTGGCGCGCACGTTTGCACTGATGCAGCTGCGCCTCCAGCAGCAGGAAGAGGCGCGCCGGGCGTTCGTGGCGACAGCATCGCACGAGCTGCGCACCCCACTGACCTCGCTGGAGGGGATGCTCGAGATGCTCGACGAGGACCTGCAGGGCGGCACCGATCTCGGCGACGCGCGGGCGCTGCTGGACAGCGCTCGCGCCCAGTCCCGGCGGCTGGCGCGGCTGGCCGCCGACCTGCTCGATCTCAGCCGGCTCGATGCACAGGTGGAGCTGCGCTCAGAGCCGGTCGAGCTCTCAGAGCTCAGCCGGGCGGTGATGGCCGAGTTCGAGCTGGGAACCGCCGAGCGCAGGATCGTCTCCGAGCTCGACGACTCGGCCGGGCCAGTGTGGGCGCTGGGCGATCCCGGCAGCGTGGCCAGGATCCTGCGGATCCTGCTCGACAACGCCGTGCGGGCCAGCCCGGACGGCGCCGAGATCAGGATCCAGACGCGCAACGGACCCGTTGCGTCGCTCACCGTCTGCGATGAGGGCCCGGGGGTGACGCGCGAAGAGCGCGAGCTGATCTTCGAGCGCTTCCAGCGCGGCCGCGACACCGCCGGACAGGCCGGCTTCGGGCTGGGCCTGGCGATCGGCCGCGAGCTCGCCGAGCGGATGGGCGGAGAGCTCGGGCTCGATCCGTCGTTCAGCCCCGGAGCGCGATTCACGCTGACGCTCCCGGTGGCGCGCGCGACCGATTCCGGGCCGGTCCCGGTCGCCTGACGACGCCGCCGACGGCCACGACCTGACAGCATCAATCGCGATGGACGACTGCCTGATGCAAGCGATGCTCGACTTCGACGACCACCACTGGTGGTATCGGGGCCGACGCAAGATCATCCGCTCTGAGCTCGACCGGCTCGCGCTCCCCAGCGACGCCAAGGTGCTCGACGCCGGCTGCGGGTCGGGCCGGACACTCACCGAGCTGGCCCCGTACGGCGAGGTGTTCGGGATCGAGCTCGACCCCGACGCCGCGAAGGTCGCCCGCGACCGCAACGCCGGCGAGGTTCAGATCGGCCGGCTCGAGGAGCTGCCCTGGGACGCGGACACGTTCGATCTGATCACCTGCCTCGACGTGATCGAGCACACCGCCGACGACAGGGTCACGTTGAACGAGCTGCGGCGCGTCAGCAGGCCGGGCGCGTGGCTGCTGGTCACCGTCCCCGCGTATCAGGCGCTGTGGTCGCAGCACGACGATTTCAACCACCACTTCCGCCGCTACGGACGCCGCACCCTGCGCGCCGCGGCGCTGGACAGCGGCTGGCGCGTGCACCGGGTGACGTCGTTCAACAGCCTGCTGTTTGGGCCCGCGGCAGCAGTTCGCATCGCCCAGCGGTGGCGACCAAGCACCGACTACAAGCCGGACCTGGCCCTGGGACCCGCGTGGTTGAACTCGGTCCTCGAGCGACCGCTGTCACTCGAAGCCTCCTGGCTGGCCCGAGGGCGCACGCTTCCGGTCGGGCTGTCGCTGATGGCGTTGCTCGAGAACCCCGGACCGGCCACGTGATCGTCGCCTTCGCGGCGATCATTCACCTCTCCAACAACCTCGGCTACATCCTGCCCGCGATCATCGGCCTCGAGTCGATGGGGATCCCGTCGCCGGGTGAGACCGCGCTCGTGCTGGCCGCCGTGCTCGCCAGCCAGGGCAAGCTCGACATCACACTGGTGCTCGTGATCGGGATCGCCTCGGCGATCGTCGGCGACAACATCGGCTACCTGGCCGGGCGAAAGCTCGGTCGCGACGTGCTCGAGGCGCCCGGGCCGCTTCGCAAGCGGCGGGTGATGGTGATCCGCGCCGGCGATCGCTTCTTCCAGCGCCACGGTGGCAAGGCCGTGTTCCTCGCGCGCTGGGTCGCACTCGTGCGCGTGGCCGCGGCGTGGCTGGCGGGGATCAACGGCATGCCGTTCGTGAAGTTCTTCGCCTGGAACGCCCTGGGCGGGATCACCTGGGGGCTGACGTTCGGGCTGGTCGGCTACTTCGGCGGGCAGGCGGCGGCGAACGTGCTCGCCGAGGCGGGCCTGATCGGAGCGGCTTTCTTCATCGTGCTGCTGATCGGCGCCTACGTGTACGTGCGCAGACGCGAGCGCCGGATGGAGCGCCTCTATGAGGAGGACGCCGAGCGCCCGTATGAAGACGCGGGTTCGAGCCCTACGAGTCCTGAGACCCCAGATCGAGAGCGCACGAGTTGATGCAGTAGCGCAATCCGGTGGGGTTCGGGCCGTCGTTGAACACGTGTCCGAGGTGGCCTCCGCAACGGCGGCACAGGACCTCGGTCCGCCGCATCCCGAGGCTGCGGTCCTCGCGAACCTCGACGTTCTCCGCGATCGCCGGCTCGTAGAAGCTGGGCCAGCCGGTGCCGGAGTCGAACTTCGTGTCGGAGCTGAACAGCTCGGCGCCACAGCCGGCGCAGTGGTACATCCCGTCGTCCTTGACGTTCACGTACTTGCCCGTGAACGGCCGCTCGGTGCCGTGGCGGCGGAGGATCTCGTACTGCTCGGGCGAGAGGCGCTCCCGCCACTGCTCGTCAGTCAGGTCAACATCGCGCGTGGTGCTCATCGATTCGCGGTCTCCTGTTCCGGGGGGTGCTGTGGTCAACGTTAGCGTCCGGCGCGCTTGCGGATAAGGTGAACGGACCATGAAATTCGGCGTTGCGATATTTCCCACCGAGGACGTCCAGGACCCGGCCGAGCTCGCGTCGATGGCGCAGGAGCGCGGGTTCGAGTCCCTGCTGTTCCCCGAGCACACCCACATTCCCGTCAGCCGCGAGTCGCCGTACCCCGGCGGCGGCGAGCTGCCGCCGGAGTACAGCCGCACCTACGACCCGTTCGTGGCTTGCACCGCCGCCGCGGCGGCGACCGACAAGCTGCTGATCGGCACCGGCATCTGCCTGGTGATCGAGCGCGACCCGATCGTCACGGCCAAGGAGGTCGCGTCGGTCGACCGGTTGTCGGGAGGACGGTTCCTGTTCGGCGTCGGCGCCGGCTGGAACGCCGAGGAGATGGCCAACCACGGCACCGACTCCTCCAAGCGCTTCGGGGTCATGCGCGAGCGGATCGAGGCGATGAAGGCGATCTGGACCGAGGAGGAGGCCAGCTACTCGGGGCGCTACGTGAACTTCGAGCGGATCTGGTGCTGGCCAAAGCCGCTCCAGCAGCCGCACCCGCCGGTGCTCGTCGGCGGCAACGGCCGCCGCGTGCTCGAGCGGGTGGTGGCGTTCGGCGACGAGTGGATGCCCAACCGGATGTCCGACGAGGACACGATCGCGCGGGTCGCCGAGCTGCAGTCACTCGCGGCCGACGCGGGCCGGGGTTCGATCCCGGTGACCGTCGTCGGGATGAAGCCCGATGCCGCCCGGATCGAGCGGGTCGAGCAGGGCGGCGTGCACCGGGTGGTGTTCTGGCTGCCGGCGCACGGGCGCGGCGAGGTCGAGAGCTCGTTCGACAGCTTCGCCGCGGCCGCTCGCGAGTACGCCGGCGGTTCGTAGGCCGCGCGGGCGACGAACATCAACGGCCCATCGAGGAGCGGGATGGGAGGGGCACAACGCGACAATCGCCGCGGGATTGGCGAAGTGATCCGTGCCAGCCACCCATGCGGTGGTCTGTACGGATCACCTCCCCCAACGCGGGGGCGATTGTCGTGAAATCCCCCCACCGACAGGGCCGCTTAAGCCGCAGAACGCGTCAATCGCTCCTCAGATCCCGAGGCCTGTCGTGATCTGAGCCCCAGGGGCCGCAGAACACGACGAACCTCCGCGGGACTGTGGCCGTTGTCGCGAAATGCGGCCTAGCCGAGGACGTCGAGGACCGGCGCTGCCCGGGTCAGTCTTCCTTGGACCAGTTGCGGTCCAGCGGGCCCTTGCCGGTCAGTTTGTCGACGAACTTCTGCCAGGAATGCGGCTTGACTCCCGGCTCGCGGTCGTGCCACGCCGGCGCGGCGCCATGCGGGTGCGGGAGCGATCGGACCTCGGACGCGTCGATGCTCAGGTCGACGCCGCGCTCGTGCAGGGACGCCACCTGGTCGGCGGCGACGAACCGCGGTCCGACGCCGGTCTTCATCACGATCCCGTGGAAGATGTCGAGCTCGGGCGCCGCGACGACGTGTTCGACGGTGCCGACCTGCTCGCCGTCGGCGGCGTACACGAGCACGCCCTCCTCGAGGACCTCGTAGGCAATCGGCAACCCCTCGTCTACCACTCGGACGTCACCCTACCGGAGGCAGGTAGCCGGCGGCAGCAGCCGGGTCGGGGTCGACGATCTCAAGCGCCAGCGTCGACCACGCGAACACCGGAGCGCCGAGACCGCGACCGGTGTACGGGTTGTAGTACTCGTGCACGCCCGGCGAGGCGATCGTCGACGCGATCCGGCGCGCCAGCTCGCCGGCTTGCTCGTCGTAGCCCAGACGCAGCAACCCGAGCCACACCAGCCACGCGGAGTTGATCCACGTCGGTCCCCGCCAGATCCGCCTGAACACCGGCAGGCGATGCACGTCTGCGGCAAACGTCGGCTCGGTGGCGGCCACCGACGGCGGCGGCACCGGCAGCCAGAATCGCCGCGGGTCCAGCAGATGCTCCTCAACCAGTCTGCGGCCGATCTCCTCCGGCAGGTCGGGCAGCGCCAGCGGTGCCAGCGCGGTCCATGTCAGCGCCGGGCGCGCGGACGGCTCCGGGCGCGCGATCGGCCAGAACAGGCCGCTGTCGGGGTCGTACATGCGCCGCACGATCGTGTCGGTCAGCGACGGGCGCCCGAGCGCCATCAGCGACAGCGACTGCAGCACGTTGGTCGCGACCTCGCAGCACACCGGCCCGCCGGCGGCATCGATCCGCCTGAGGTCGTAGCCGAGCCTGCGGTTGCGCGCGACCAGCAGCGGGAACTCCGGCAACCCGTGTGAGCGCCTGCCCCACATCACGTCGAACTGCGGCGACGCGTCGAGTCCGGACTCGTCGGGCTGCACGATCCAGATCAGGCCGTCGCCGTCGAGGTCGCGATGCTCGGCGAGCCAGTCGTAGTGCTTGATGATCCGCGGTTCGGAGGCGGGGTCGCCGACGGCGATCCTCCACGCCCAGGCCAGCACCGGCGGCTGGATGCTCGAGGTCATCTGGGCGTCGGCGGAGGTGACGTTGTAGGTGTACCGCCGCAGTCCCCGCAACGGCGTGTTCCAGAAGATCGTGTGGCCGATGAAGCCGTCGTCGCGCTGGACGGACAGCAGCGTCTCGAGCTCACGGCGCGATCGTTGTGAGTCGAAGCGGCGCCAGACGATCGCGGCAAAGCACGAGTCCCAGTACCACTGCCATGGGTAGTGACGCGGGCTAGGGGAGGTGTAGGCGAACGGGAGCCCGTCGCTGTGGCGCACCCCCTCGCGCCAGTTGTTGCGCAGCGTCGCCTCGCACACGGCGCGGACCGCCGTCACGTCCACAGGGCTCAGGTACCGCTGCGGCCCAGATGCCGCGACAGGAACTCGACGAGCGCCTCGGTCGTCCGCTGCGGCTCGTCGTCCCAGACGAAATGCCCCGCCTCCTCGAACACCTTCAGCTCGGATCCCGGAAGCTCGTCGGCAAAGCGCTGCGCCATCTTCACCCCGGCGAACTGGTCCTGCCCGCCCCACAGGATCAGCGCCGGCACGTCGAGCTTGCCCAGGCAGCCCTCGTACGGGGCTAGCTTCTCGAAGTCGCCCGACCGGTAGAGCTCGAGGTGGCCGAGGCGCCGGGTGTCGTCGGCGAACCCCTTCCAGTACTCGGCCAGCGCCTCATCGCTCATTCCCGGCGACAGCCCTCGCAACGCCTGGCCGAATGGCTCGCGCTCATAGGAGCGCACGAGCCGCTCGCCGTCACCCGGCGTGCGCATCACGTTGGCGAGGTCGTGCCAGCGGCGATCGGCGAAGAAGCCGCCGTCCGAGACCACCAGCGCGGTCACCGAGGCCGGGTGGTCACACGCCCAGCGAAGGCCGATCAGGACTCCCCAGTCGTGGGTCACGACGGCGACGCGGCCGAGCCCGAGCGAGTCGACGAGCCGCTGCAGGGACTCGACGTGGCGCTCCCAGGTGCCCGGCGGGTCGGGCTCCGAATCGCCGTAGCCCGCGAGGTCCGGAGCGATTGCGCGCATGCCCGCCTCACCCAGCGCCGACAGCGCGTGGTGCCACATGTACGAAGACTCCGGGTAGCCGTGGACCAGCAGCACGGGCGGCCCGTCCGCGGGACCCTGCTCGCGGTATGCAAGTCCGGCGGCCCGTGCGACGTTCATTGACGCGCATCCTATGTGGTGCGCGGTGTGAACCATGCGCCAGCGACCTGTCAAGTTCCGTACGCGATCAGCCGATCACGCAAGCATGTCGGCTACCGCCTGGAAAGAGACGCGGATCCTCATCTGCTTCGCCCTCGCGATGCTTGTGCTCGCGAGCGTGATGGTTGCGCTCACCGGTTGGTGGAGCTAACCCGCGAGAACGCCCTACGCGGCGAGCGGCTCTGCCACCGGCAGCGGCGTGACGCCGGCAGCTGCGGTCACGAGCCCCTCGAACAGCATGCGGTGCGGCCGCTCTTCGAGCAGCATCTCCGCGTGCCACTGAACGCCGAGCACAAACGGCCGCCTCGGGTCCTCGATCGCCTCGACCGTTCCGTCGGACGCTCGAGCTGACACCCGCAGACCTTCGCCGAGCCGGTCCACGGCCTGGTGGTGGAAGGAGTTCACGCCGAGTCGCGCCGAGCGGACGATGCGCCGCAGCTTGGTGCCCGCAACGACGTCGACGTCGTGCGTGAGCGATTCGCCGGCTTCGCATTGCCGGTGGGTCAGCGCGGTGGCAGGCAGGTCGGGGAGGTGCTGGTGCAGCGTGCCTCCGCGGGCGACGTTGAGCGCCTGGGCGCCGCGGCAGATGCCGAGGATCGGCAGCCCGAGCTCCAGCGCCTCGCGGACGACCGCGTACTCGAACGCGTCGAGGTGCGGCTCGGTCGAGCCGAGCTCGACGTGCGGCCGCTGGTCGTAGGCGGCCGGAGCGAGGTCGGGCCCACCGGAAAGCAGCAGCCCGTCCAGCCGGCTGAGCAGCGCAGGAATCGCGGCCGATGCGAGCGGGGGCATCACGACCGGCACGCCGCCCGCGGCCTCGACCGCGCGCGCGTACGTGATCCCGAGTGCCATCTCAGCGTGCGGCGGCTCGCCGTGGCGGCGCAGTGTCGCGAGCTCGCCGGGGCGGAGCTCCGAAGTCGTGACACCGATGAGTGGCTTCATGGTCTTAAGGATCGACGCGGGGAGGTAAAACCAATATCGACATTTGGACAAAGATCTGCCGGCCGGCATTGTCCGTGATGCACCGGTCGACAGCCGAGATTCCCTTTTTTGGTAGATCCCAATCGTCCCGCCCGCAGGCGCGACGATGGTGCCTACGCGGCCGCGGCCTCCACCGGCTCTTCAGCCGCCTCGGGCGCCTCGGCCGCCTCCACGGGAGCCTTGGCCCACTCCTGCCAGACGACCTTGATCGGCTTGGCCTGATAGCGGTACACGGTGCCCTCGTCGTTGACCAGGTAGGTATCCACGCCGGCGCCGCGGTGGTGCAGGATCAGACGCTCGCCTGACTCGGCTAGACGCACCAGCGCCTTGATGTTCGGAACGTCGATCGGCGGCCATCCGAGGTCCTCGGCGTTGATGATCGGGACCATCAGGTGCCCGTACTGCTCCTGGATGCGCGCCGCCTCCTCGAAGGGCTGGCTGCGGCGGAAGATCAGCGTGGCGAGCGCGACCGCGAGAGCGAGCAGGAAGCCGCCGAGCGCGGCCCAGCGGATCGTCTGGACCGGCAGCGAGTGGCCTGCGATGCCAAGCGTGTTGTTCGTGGTGGCGATGCCCGCCACGGACCCCTTCTGGCTGGGGGTGAAGCCGCCGCTTGACTGGCCGCTGCCGGCGCCGGGCTGCAGCTGCATTCCCTGGAGCTGGAAGCTGAGCCGCGGCGCGAAGCTCGAATTGACCGGCTGGCCCGCGACCGTGCCGGTGACGTGCACCTTGGGGACGACCGCGATCGTGTAGCCGGAGTCGGCCGAGACGCCGGTGAGCTTCTGGACGCGCGCAAGCACCGACTGCAGCTGCTTGAGGTCAAGCGTGACGACGCTTGAGGCGCTGCTGCCTGTGAAGTGGGTGGGGCCGACGAGCTGGAAGCTGCGCGTCCAGCCGGTCGGGCCGGTCAGCTCCAGCATGACCTTCTGGGTGCCCGACAGCGAGGCCGGAGCAGAAGTGTTCAGGCGGTAGCCGACGCGCACGAGCGCGCTGTGGACGAGCTGCAGGAAGATCGGCTGGCCGGTGCGGACGACGCCGCCCGGGTACACCGGGCCGGCAGGCGCGCTGGCGTGGTAGCCGAACGTGACCTGCTGGGTGTAGGTGGTCTTGACTGCGACCGAGCGGTGCAGCGGGTTGGTGAACGCGATCACCCCGAGGCTGAGGAACGCGCCCATGGCCACGACCGAGGCGATGAGAAGCGCGCGGACGTTGATAAGGCGGCCGGCGCCGTGACTTTGATTGTTCATGCGGATGGCTCCTTGACGTCCAGATTCACTAGCGCGTTTGCGTCGATTGCGGCGCCGTCGTCGCTCGCCGAAGGCGGAGAGCAGCAGCAGTGCCGCGAACCCGGTCAGAACTGCGGCTGTGAGCGGCGAATGCAGCCAGGCCAGGACTCGGCCTCCGTGCGGTACGCGCAGCCACAGCGCTCCGATCAGCTCGTTGCGGGTGGGGTGGGTCGGATCGATGAAGTTGTTGTTGTCTCCCTTGAAGAAGTACCGGCCGCCACGGTGGGCGACGATCCGGTGAAGCACGGTGACGTGCAGCAGGGTGCTGTGGTAGGCGACCACTTGCCCTACGCGGTATTGATCGGCCGGTCTGACGAGAGCTAAATCCCCTGTGTGAAAACTCGGCTCCATGCTGATGCCGTTGGTCGTGACATAGCGGGTCGTTCCACCGATCTGCGTCGGGGCGAGGTAGAGCCACGCCACGATCGCCAAGCAGACGAAGGCGGCTGTGAACAGGCCGGAGCGCAGTCTTTTCGGGCGTCTCACGGGGGCTCTTCATCGCCGGGTGTTCTGAGCGGGAAATGGAAGGAGCGCGGCAGACCATCACCGCGCTCCCCCAATCGCTAGCTCAAGTGGCTCTATGAGTTGGTGACCGCCACGTTGAAGGTGGCCGAGTCGTGCGTCGACTGCGTGAAGCCGGTGCACGTAGCGGGCGTGGAAGTCCCGTCGTACGACCCGACCGCGCACGTGGTCAGGGCGTCGGTGCCAAAGCCGGCCTTGACGACGTTGCCGGTCTGGTCGCCCTGGAACGTCAGCGACGCGTCGGTGATCTGCGTGCCGTCGGCGTTGAGCGTGTAGTGAAGAGCGGTGACGGTCGCGCCGGTGATGTTCGACGTGCCGTACCCGGCGACGGTGTCGGGCACCGTGTTGCTGGCGGTGAAAGCGGCGCCGCCGGCGGCGATCGCGGCAATCACGACGATCGCACCAATGATCCTCTTGCTCCTGCGCTTCATCTGAACCTCCTGTGAAAGCCCCCCGTTCGCACGGTTAGCCGGTCGGATTGCTGTCTGCGATCGGCCCGAGCTTTTTTCCGGTGCAGTCGCCAACAGCAGGGTTTTCCTGTTGTTGGGCACGTTCATCGTCGGCATCCGGCCGGCTCTGATCAGTAGTTCCCACGGTGCAGGACGTCGGGTTTACCGCGACGTCAACGAGCGGCAAGCGTGCTAGCCACCCGATTTCGGTGCGTTTCGCGAGGTAAGCACCTCTTTTGTCCACGCCGGCGGATGGTCGTCAAGGTGAGTCGGGGGTGAGCCGAAAGCGCGTGTGTGACTTCCCCTGCCCGCAACCCGAGGTCGGCCACTCGGACGTTCGCGCTGTATGCCGCGATCAGCCTCGTGCCCGTGCTCGTGCTCGGCCTCGTGCTCGCCGTCAGCCTGCGCGGCGAGGCGAAGCGACGAGGGCTGGCCGAGGGTCGCTCGGAGGCTGCGCTGATCGCGCATTCCGCGATCGAGCCCGCGCTCGACGGCAGTCCGATCGAGGGTCGTGGGCTGAGCGTGCGCCAGATCCGCGATCTCCGGCGCGTCGCCACGACCGTCATCCACGGCGGCGATGTCCTGCGGCTCCGGATCAGGAATCTCGACGGCGACGTGGTGTTCTCCCCCGATGGCTCTGGTCTGGGCCCGGACGAGGATGACGACGAGGCGCTCGAGGCCGCCCACGGCGAGGTCGTCTCGACCCTGACCCACCTGAACGCGGACTCCGACGACACCGGCGACGCCGGGCCGGCGACCGTCGAGCTGTATCTGCCGCTCCATACCGGGCAGCGGACCGTGGGAGTCCTCGAGCTCTACCTGCCCTACGCGCCGATCAGCCGCGATATCGCTTCCGGCCTGCACGAGCTATACGTCGACCTCGCCGTGGGCCTGGCGGCGCTGTACCTGGCGCTCGTCGTGATCACGGCCTCGGTCAGCCGTGGCCTTCGCCGGGAGGCGGCGGTGAACGCGTACCTGGCCGAGCACGACGTGCTCACCGAGCTGCCCAACCGGACCTTCTTTCATCGCCGCGCCAGCGATGCCGTGGCGCTCGCCGTGCGCAACAACGAGTCCGTGGCGCTCGCGATCATCGATCTCGACCGCTTCAAGGAGGTCAACGACACGCTCGGTCACCACAACGGCGACTGTCTGCTCAGGGAGCTCGCGGCGAGGCTGGCGGCCAGCATGCGCGCCGGCGACACGGTCGCGCGGCTCGGCGGCGACGAGTTCGGGCTGATCGTGCGCGACGTCGAGGATGCCGAGCCCGCGTTGCAACGCCTGCGCGAGGTGATCGATCGCGAGGTCGAGATCAACGGCCTCCCGCTGTCTGTCCAGGCGAGCATGGGCTTCGTGATCGCGCCCGAGGACGGCACTGACGTGGACACGCTGCTGCAGCGCGCCGACGTCGCGATGTACGTGGCAAAAGCCAGGCACGCCGGCGTTGCGCGCTACGACGAGACGCTCGACGAGTACGACGCCGACAGCCTGACGCTCGTCAGCGACCTGCGGCGCGCGGTCGACGAGGGTCAGCTGCTCCTTCACTACCAACCCCAGGCGACTCTGGCCGACGGCCACGTGCGCTCGATCGAGGCGCTCGTCCGTTGGCAGCACCCCACGCACGGCCTGCTCTATCCCGACAAGTTCCTGCCGTTGGCGGAACCCACCGACGCGATCGACAAGCTGACGCGCTGGGTGCTCAGAACCGCGCTCGCGGATGTGCGCGACCTGACGACCGGCTGCTGGGACATGTGCGTCGCGGTCAACGTCTCGGCCCGGAGCATCGGGCGCGCGTCGTTCGCGAACGATGTCCTGGAAGCGCTCGACGATCTCGACGTGGCGCCGGACCGGCTGATCATCGAGGTGACCGAGACCGCATTGCTCTCGGATCCTCGTCGGGCGGCGGAGGTGCTCACGCGCCTGGCGGCCGCCGGCGTGCGCATCAGCCTCGACGACTTCGGCACCGGGCACACATCGCTCGGTTACCTGTCGGCGCTACCGATCCACGAGCTCAAGATCGACCGGACGTTCGTCGGCGACATGCTGCACAACCAGGCGCACGCCGCGATCGTGAGGTCGATCATCGACCTCGGGCACAACCTCGAGCTGCGCGTCGTCGGCGAGGGCGTCGAGACCGATTTGATCCTGGCGAGCCTTCAGGACTCCGGCTGCGATATCGCCCAGGGTTACCTCCTGGCACGGCCGATGCCGCGCCGGGAGATCGAGCAGTGGCTGCGGGCCGCGCCCCGCTCGGCCCGCGCCGCGTAGCGGGTCGGCTAGGCTGCCACCGTCTTGGCTTACGACCTCGTGATCGACATCGAGAACGTGCCAGGTGCGCTGGCGGAGGTGGCAGCGGCGATCAGCGACGCCGGTGTCAACATCGCTGCGGCCACGTGCCTCGGGTCGGGCAAGCAGGCCGAGTTGCACATCCTCGTACCTCACCCGGGGGCCACCAGGCACTCGCTGGGCATCTCGCATCTCGCTGTCAGCCGCGAGCGCGAAGTCGTGGTCGTCGACGTCGAAGATCGTCCGGGCGTGCTTGCGGATCTGACCCGCACGATCGCCAAGGCAGGTGTCGATCTCGACCTTGTGTACGTCGCCACTCGCAATCGGGTGGTGTTCGGCGCCGCCGATCTCGATCGCCTGAAGTCGGCGCTCCAGTCGGTGATGTGACCATTCTGTAAGACAACTAACCGTTCGCACCGGTCCCGCGTTAAGGTCTGAGCGTTCGGATCGATGAATGGGGCTGTGCGTGTTGCTGTAGATCGCCTTTTGGTGCGCGGGTGGGAGACGGCGGTTTGTCGAGGCGCTCTGGCCGGGGTGGTGGCGATCTCGTCGTGCCTCGCGTTGCTCGGCGCGGGCGCGGGCTCCGCGCGCGCCGCCGAAAGCCCGATCGGCGCCCACTCGATGCTGCAGCTCAACAGCCCGTATCCGTTCATGCAGTCGATGTTCGAAGAAGCGGCGGCGATGCACGCTTCCGCGATCCGCCTCGACATCGCGCCCGCGCTGGTGTTCCACGACCCGTTGCAGCCGCCGGACTTCACGGGCCTGGACGAGGTGGTCGCGCTGGCCAACACCTACCACCTCCGGGTCGTCGCCGACCTGACGACGATCCCATGGTGGATCTCGGCCTGTGCGACGCCGCGCGACATATCGCAGATGACGCTGTGCGGGACCGATGACCTCGCCGACTATCGAGCCGAGATCACGGAGATCGTGCGCCGCGCCGACCCGGCCATCCACGACTGGGAGATCTGGAACGAGCCCGACCTCGGCAGCTTCTTCTCCGGCACGCCCCTTCAGTACGCGTGGATGCTGCGCACCGCACACGACGCGATCAAGGCGGTCGATCCCCAAGCCGACGTGCTGCTCGGAGGGATCTCGGGTCTCTCCGGCGAGAACTGGCTCACGCAGGTGTTCGCGGCGGCGGGGCCCGACGCCTTGCACGCGTTCGACATCGCGAACATCCACGAGCGCGACCGACTCGACCTGTTGGCTGGCGACGTCGCGGCGTGGCGGTGGTTCTTCGCCGCCAACGGCTTCGCCGGCCCGCTGTGGATCACCGAGCACGGGTACCCGTCCGATCCGGCCTTCCAGTACGACCCGTCGTACGCGGGTGGCAGCGCTTCGCAGGCGGCATTCCTGGGAGCGTCGATCCCGACCTTGTTGGACGCCGGCGCCGCCAAGGTGTTCGTCACCGAGCGCGACAACCTCGGTGGGCAGTTCGCGTCCGAAGGCGTCCTCGGCGGCGACGTGCTCGACCCGCCGCCGGCCGACGCGCAGCCGATCGAGAAACCCGCGTTCGCGACGGTCCGGGCGCTTGGCCGACTGCTACTCCAATCTGGGACGCAACTGCGGCGTGACCGCTGCCCGCCGCGACGCCGTCGTCGCTGGCGATCCCCGCCACCCGGCTGCGCGTCGGTCGCGGTGTCGTATGTGACGGTGTCTGACCCCGGGACGGGGCCCGTACGGCTCGGTGCCGTGACGCTCGCAGGCGCCGGTCCGAGTCCGGTCTCGGTGCAGAGCGACGGCTGCTCGGGTCAGATCCTCGAGCCCGACCACCCGTGCACGGTCGCGCTGCGGTTTGCGCCGGTGGCCGGCGGCGCCGTCACAACGACCCTGCTGGTCCCCTCGGACGCCGGCACGCTCAGCGTCCCGGTCACGGCCGTGGCGCCGTCGGTGTCGAGTTTGAGCTCGCCCCAGCTGCTGCGTCCGGAGTTCAGGACGACCGATGGCGCCGACGGCGTGGGCCACACCCAACGGCTGGTCTTGGCCCTCACAAACCCGTTGAGCACGCCGGTTCGGCTGACGGATGCGGCGCTGTCGGGAGCGAATGCGCGTCAGTTCGCGATCCGCCCCAACGACTGCGCGCGAGTCCAGCTCGCACCCGGTGGCCGGTGTCTGGTGTACGTGCTGTTCGAGCCCAGGCGAGCGGGGGTCGCCGGCGCCACCCTGACGCTGCACGGTGACGGCAACCCGCTGCAGGTGGCGCTCCGCGCAACCGCGTTCGCGCTGCCGTCGGTCACGGGCCTGAGCGCGACCGGGTCGAGCCTGTGCTTCGCGGCCGGCTCGAGCAACCGGGTGCTGATCGCCACCGACCAGGCCGCGATCGTTCGGTGGCAGCTGTTGGCACAGCCGCATGCCGCGCCTGGGCATTGCCGAGGTTCGATCCGCCGGGCCTCGGGGTCGGGGCGCACTGCGCTTAGCGGGCGCGCCCGGTCGCGAGCCCAGCGGGGTCACGGTGCCGGCAGGCAGCGGTTCGACGCGACGGTCGCCTTGCCGGTCGGCGGCCGCCGAGGCATGCGCCCAGGCACGTACCGGCTGACCGCGACGGCGTCAGATGCGCACGGCGCTGGAAGGTCACGCTCGGTCGTGCTGACCGTGACGCGATGAGCGCTTTGAGATATGGAAACTACGGCGCCAGGAGTACCACCTGCCCGGCTTCGGTGCGGCTCGGAGGTCGCGTCGGTGGCCCGGTTGCGCACGCGGCCTGCTGATCAAGCCGGCGGGTTTGCCGGCAGCGCCTGCACCGCTTCTGAGAACAACTCGGTGTGCCGGTCGACGTCGGCATCGGTCGTCGCCGGCGACATCAATGCCATGTTGTGAAACGGCGTGATCAGCACGCCGCGATTTGCCATGTGCAGGTGCAGGTAGTCCTCGAGCTCGGCGTCGCCGGCGGCGGCCGAGTCGCTGCCGTTCGCCGGTGCGGGCGCTGCGAACCGGTACTCGGAGCGAGCTCCGAGCTGCGTCACCGACCATTCGACGCCGGTTCGATCGATCACGTCCTGGACACCGGCGGTGTAGCGGGTGGCGCGCTCGATCATCGATTCGAACGCCGCTTCGGTGAGAACGTGCTCGAGCGTGGCGCGCGTCGCATCGATCGACAGCGCGTTGCCGGCGAGCGTGCCGCCGACGCCGCCGGTGTCGATCAGGTCGATGTCGTCGAGCGCGTCGATCCGGTCGGCGAGCGCGGCGTCGAGCCCGTAGGCGCCGACGGGGATGCCGCCGGCGATCGACTTGCCGATCGTGACGATGTCGGGCTCGAGGTCCCACGCGCGCGTGGCGCCGCCCGGACCCGCTGAGAACGTGTGGGTCTCGTCGTTGATCAGCAGCGCGCCGTTGGTCCGCGTGAGCTCGCGGACAGCCTCGAGGTACCCGGGCTGTGGCAGCACGATCCCGATGTTCGTCAGCGCCGGCTCCATCAGCACCGCTGCGACGTCACCGTGGGCCAGCGCCTGCGCCAGCCCGGCGAGGTCGTTGTACTCGGCGACGCGGGTCGTCTGCGCGAGCGGCACCGGTGGCGCCGACGTTGCCCGGCCGCGAGATCGTCTGGCCACCGGGCCCGGGCAGCGCAAACGTCTCGTCGACGCTGCCGTGGTAGCACCACGCGAACACGAGGATCTTCGGACGGCCGGTCAACTGCCGCGCAAGGCGGATCGCCCACCGGTTGGCGTCGCTCGCCGTCAACGTGAACGACCAGCGCGACACCCCGAAGCGCCGCTCGAGCTCGGCGCCCACCCAGGCCGCGTTGTCGGTGGGCATCATCGTCGTGAGGCCGCCGTGCTCCTGCACCCGTGACTGGATCGCGGCGACGACCGGCTCGGGTGAATGCCCGGCCATCGCGCCGGTGTCGCCGAGCGCGAAGTCGACGTACTCGAGGCCGTCGACGTCGGTCACGCGACTGCCGCGGGCGCCGCTCAGATACAGCGGGAAGTGGCCCGCGGCCTTGTTCATCCACGTCATCGGCACGCCGCCGAAGAGGTTGCGCTGTCCGCGTGCGTACGCCTCGGCGGAGCGGGGGTGGGTGTCGGCGTAGCGAGTCCGCTCCTGCTCGAGCAGTGACTCCAGGCGCTGTCGGTCGATCATGCGCGCAAGCATGCCAGCACCGTCGCGGCCTGACGAGGGGTGTTGGCGTTGCTTAGGTGCGGGGTGTCGGGCGGTCGACGACGGCGGGCGCGTGGTCGGGCTCGCGGCTGCGGCGCCGCTCGCCGATGCGGCGGCCGTCGACGAGCCGCTCATGCGCGCGCAGTCGCACGCGCGCCGGCCGCGCGTCGTCGAGCGGGATGCCACCCGGTGACGGGCCCGGGGGGCGGCTGGGCGGCTTCGGGCCACCGGGTCCGCCCCCGTCGTCGCTCTCGCCATCGTCCTGCTCGGACGCCGGTCCTCGGCGACCGAAGAGCACGGGAGCGAAGGCGACGACCAGAATCAGCATCACCGACAGCAGCCCCGGCAGGTTGACGCCACCCATGTGAGATGGTTCGGGCATCGGCGCGGCGTCAGGCCATCTTCACGGCCATCGTCAGCTCGCCGAGATCCTGCCCGGCGTGAGCGATGTTCGCCCCGAACAGCTTGTTGATGAGGTGCGCCCACGCCGCCGTGATCCGCAGAGTGCCGGTCATCTTGCCGTGCTTGCCCGACATCTTGGCTTTCATGTGCGGTGATCCTCGCGAGCGTGATCCGCTTGCCGTGAACGATCGCCGACACGGTCGCGTTCTTGCCGTGGTGGTTGATCATGTAATCGCGGATCACCAGCGTCCTCGTGCCGAACCGGAAGCGCAGTCCGCCCTTGCTCTTCATCTTGCCGTTCATGCTCGGGACCGACATCGGTCCGCTCGACATCGGCATCGACAGCGAGCCGCCGCCGACCTTCGCCGGCCCGACCGGCGTCACCGTGAGCCCGGTCTTCGCGAGCAGGGCCTTGACCAGCGGCGACAGCTTGACGGTCGTCTGACCGCTCTTGATCTGCTCGGTCTTGGCCTGGGCGGGGACGGCGATTATGACCGCGCAAACCGCGGTCGCGAGCGCCAGCACGGCTGATTTCGACACTCGAGACATCATCGCTCCTGGGTGGATGGCGTGGCCTACGACCGACGGACTGCGGGCCCCACGCCGCACCGACGGTCACGGTTCAGACTACGCCTGTCGTTGTCGCCGGTGGGTGAAGATTTGCTCCGGCGCGCTGCCAGGTCTGGTCACGCGGGCGTGAGATGAAGCGGTTCGCGGAGGTTGAGCGAGCTTTTGCTTCGGGGCGGCGATCAGGGATCGCGCGCGATCACCCGATCGACCTCGACGGCCTCGCCGTCGCGTGTGTCGGCGTACACGACGAACACCGTCGGCGCGCCGCCGAACCAAGCGCTGAGCTCACCCTCGCCGACGTACTCGGCCGCGCGCTGCGAGCCGTCAGCCTGGATCACCCAGACGGGCTGGCCCTTGTGGAAGAGGCTGTCGCCGATCTCGTTCATGGCATCGGAGTTTGACGACTCGGCAAGGTTTAATCCCTCGCGGTGGCAGGAGAGACACCCAAGTCGCGTGGCTACGACCGTTGGTTGCTGCTCGGCGATAAGCGCAACGCCGTGCTCGAGTTGGCCGAGGTGGAGGGCTATGGCCGCGACTCGTTCGGCGATCCGGACTTCGTGTCGATCTACGGGCTAAAGCCCACGGATTGGTACGCGCGTGGCGTGCGGCTGCTGGGGCGAACGACGGTTGAGTGCACGCGTGACCGCTTTGGCGATCTGATCGGACGCGATGTCGCGGAGCTCGCTATGAAAGCGACCGGCGTGAGCGGCTCGGTCGTGGTGGACCCTTTCGCCGGCTCGGGGAACACGCTGTACTGGATCACGCGACATGTGCGGCCGGAGCGCAGCGTGGGCTTCGAGCTCGACGATGTCGTGTTCGCGTTGACACGTGAGAACCTGTCGATCACGGGCTTTGCAATCGACGTTCTGCGCGGGGGCTACGAGCCCGGCCTCCGGGCGCTGAGCGTCTCGGATGACGCTCTGGTGATCGTGTTCGTATCGCCGCCCTGGGGCGTGGCGCTCGATGAGGACACCGGGCTGGATCTCCGGCGCACAACCCCTCCGGTCTCGGAGATCGTCGACCTAGCCATCGGCGTCTTCGATCAGAACAAGCTGCTGTTCGCGATTCAGGCCTACGAGCTGGTCGAGGCTGACTCCCTGGCGGATGTGGCGCGCAGGTTCGATTGGTCGGCGTTCAACGTCTACGACATCAATCCGCAGGCGAAGAATCCCGGCTTGATTCTCGCAACCGTCCGTTGGACCCCCTGACAGACGTGAACCCCGCCTGCCTCGACGGGGTTCACGTGCAGCCTTACGTGATGCGGCGCGAGCTGGGTACTAGCTGTAGACGGTCATCGGATTGTCCGACGCTGGTCATTTGATCGTCCACTGCCGGTCATCTGAGGTCAAGAGCAGGAGGCGCCGGTTGTCAACCTGCCGTGCCAGCGGCGGCGGACTTCCGCCCCGGAGAGGATGGGTCGCCAGCGAAACGACGGCCCCACCCACTCATCGGCAATTACGCTGCCGCATCGCCTATCTGGTTGCAATCGCAGCCGAGGGGCGACGCGGTTTGCCGCGGCTCGCACCTGACGACCGTGCGGATGACCGGGTGCCAAACGGAAGCTGGCGATTCGCGGAGCTGTGGGAAAGTACGGACTCGCATCATGGGCAGTTGTGCCCTATCCTTCAGCATAGTTGCGTGAGATGGCGTGGTGGATCGGTCGCGTTTTGCGGGGCAGCCGGGGCGTGAGTCTCAACATGTTGTAGGTGTCCAGAGGGACCCGCGGGTCCCCCAGGGGGTGAGAGCATGAAGAGCGTGGTAATGCGCTTCGTCGTGGCGACGTTGGCCGCCGCGGCGGCGTTACCCGGTACGGCGGCCATGGCCGCTACGTCCAGCAATCAGATCGCGTTGATCCCGTCGAACATTCCCCCTTCCTCGCCTGGGAATCTGGGGGTGATGCCGATCTCCTCGTATGTGACCGGGCGCCCCAACGACTCCTTCGAGAAGTTCACCTTCAAATACCTGGCGCTCAACAACATCACGACCGCGACGCTGTCGACCTTCGACACGGTGGCGCTCATCCAGGTTCGCACCAGTGATTTGACCGCCGCGGCGAAGGCGGCGCTGGCACAGTTCGTCGCCAATGGCGGAAAGCTCATCATCCACGACTCCGACGAGACGTCCCTCAACGACTATTCGTGGCTGTTGCCTGGGCCCTACTCGAGCAAGATCGGCGCAGGTTGCAACGCCTGCGGGCTGACGTCGGGGACCTCGAACATCACGGCGAACAGCTCGCTCATCAGCGCGAATCCGACCGATCCGAGCTATGTCAGCATCGCTGAGCTCACCAAATACACCGACGCGGTCGGTGATGCGAACCTGCTGGTGTCCGACGATCCGCGTTGGTTCGCGGCGGCAAGCGGAACCAACGCGACGAACGAGGCTGGGGCGCAGCTCGCCTATGCGAGCAACAACGGCCTAATCATCTACAACGGCTTCGATTCCGACATGATCAAGGCGCTGGCCAGCGATCCATGGCTGTGCGTGAATGCCCCCAACGACGTGTGCCCTTCGAACGCTCATCCCTCCGTGGACTGGCTGGCGGAGATGTGGTACTCCGAGCTCAACCAGAGCTGGGGTCCGGGAAGCAACCCGCCGGGCGCGCCGCCGAACGGCCTTCCTCAGTCTAAACCGGTGAGCTCGATCGGAACGCCGCTGTCACCGCCGGCTGCGGGTCTTCCTACCAAGCCTGGGTGCGTACGCAAGCGGAAACTGTTCCTCCGTCTGACGAACCTCGCGCGTCACCACCGGAAGGTGGTCCAGGTCGATGTGTATCTCAACGGCCGGCACGTGCTCCGGGAGCGCGGCCGGTTGCACAACGTCACGCTGACGCACCTCCCCAAGTCGGGCAACTTCGTCGTGAGGATCGTCGCGACGACAAAACGGCGGTATCACCTCATCAGCACGCTGCGCTATCACGCGTGCTGATGATATTTGGCGAAGCGACCCCCAGTGACTGAGGAGCTCCGCCATCTGCGACGGAGCTCCTGAAGATCGCCTAGCTATTTACTGATCAGTAATAGCTCACTAGCCGCAGCCGGTGTTGAACCCGCAGCTCGAGCACGTGTAGCAACTGCCCGTGCGCTGCATCATCCCGCCGCACTGCTGGCAGGCCGGCCCGAGGTCCAGGCCCTTTCGCATGGTCGGGAGCACCGGCGGGCTGTCGGTCAGCGCCGACGTGGCAGGGCGGGGCGCAGCGGCGGGGCGACCCTGGCTGCGGGTCCCGTTGCCGTTTCCGTTACCGCTGTCGTGGTGCTCGTCGTCGTCCTCGTCGGCTTCGGTGTCAGCGCCTTTTGCCGGCCCGGCCGTGTCGCCGTAGTGCGAGCTCGCCGCGTCCTGAGCGGCCATCCGCGCGCGAACCTCGCTCGTGAGGATCCCGAGGTCCTCCTGGAGGTCGGTGTCGAGGAACCGTGAAGCGAGCCAGCGCATGATGTAGTCGGGCATCGACTTGGCGAACGGGATCTCCGGGTTGGAGGTCATCCCTTCTGGCTCAAACCGCATGTAGCTGAACTTGCGGACGAGCGTCTCGAGCGGCACGCCGTACTGGAGCCCCACCGAGATCGCGGTCGCGAACGAGTTCATCATCCCGCGCAGCGTCGAGCCTTCCTTGCCGATGTCGGTCAGGAAGATCTCTCCGACCGTCCCGTCCTCGTACATGCCGGCGGTGATGTAGCCCTCGTGACCGCCGATCGAGAACTTGTGTGTGAGCGACTGGCGCTCGCGGGGCATCTTGCGCCGCTTCGGCGGGGCCTTGGCCAGCGCGTCAGCCACCGCCTCCTGGATGATCTCCTGGGGCGGAGCCTGTGCCTCGAGCGCGGCCTGCTGGCCCGCGTCGGCGGGCGCGTCCTTCTGTGCGTCGGTGCGCAGAGCCTGAGCGGTCTTCGAGCCGTCGCGATAGATCGCCAGCGCCTTGATCCCGAGGTTCCAGGCGCGTAGATACGCGTCTGCGATGTCCTCGACGGTCGCCGTCTGGGGCATGTTCACGGTCTTGGAGATCGCGCCGCTGATGAACGGCTGGACCGCTCCCATCATCTTCAGGTGACCCATGTGCGAGATCGCGCGCTCGCCGACCGCAACGTCGAACACCGGCAGGTGCTCGTCGGCCAGGCCGGGAGCGTCGATGATCGTCCCCTTCTCGTTGATGTACGCCACGATCTGGTCGACCTGCTCCTCGCTGTAACCGAGCGTCTGCAGCGCCAGCGGGACCGTCTTGTTGACGATCGTCATCTGTCCGCCGCCAACGAGCTCCTTGAACTTCACCAGCGAGAAGTCCGGCTCGATTCCCGTGGTGTCGCAATCCATCAGGAAGCTGATCGTGCCCGTCGGTGCCAGCACCGTTGACTGTGCGTTGCGGTAGCCGTGCTCGTCGCCGACGGCCACCGCCGCGTCCCAACTCCCGCGCGCGGCTGCCAGCAGCCCGGTGTCCTTGCATGCGGCGTTCGGGATCGCGTAGGACGCGTCGCGGTGCATGCGCATGACCGTGTTGTGCGCATCGCGGTTCTCGGGATAGTGCTTGTAGGGACCCATCGCCGCCGCGATGCGAGCCGAGCTGAGGTACGCCCGGCCGGTCATCAGCGCCGTGATGGCAGCCGCCGTGCCGCGGCCGTCGTCGGAGTCGTACGGAACGCCGTCCGCCATCAGGTAGGCGCCGAGGTTGGCGTAGCCCAGCCCGAGCTGACGGAACGCCCGAGCGTTCTCGCCGATCATCTCGGTCGGATAGCTCGACGGCGAGACGATGATCTCCTGCGCCAGGAACATGATGTCCACGGCCTGCTTGAACGACTCGACGTCGAGCGTGCCGTCGGGCCGGCGGAACTTCATGAGGTTCAGCGACGCCAGGTTGCACGCCGAGTCATCGACGTGCATGTACTCGCTGCACGGGTTGGACGCGTTGATCCGGCCCGAGTTGGGGCAGGTGTGCCACTGGTTGATCGTGGTGTCGTACTGGACGCCCGGATCGGCGCAGCGCCACGCGGCCTCGGAGATCTCGCGCATCAGCTCGCGCGCGGGGATGGCTTCGCCGGTTGGCTCGCCGGTGGTCCGCGCGATCAGGTTCCAGTCCTCGTCGTGCTCGACGGCCTCCATGAACTCGTCGGTCACGCGAACGGAGTTGTTGGCGTTCTGGTACTGGATCGAGAAGAAGCCGTCCCCGTCGATCGACATGTCAAAGCCGGCGTCGCGCAGCGCCGCGGCCTTGTCCTCCTCCTTGGCCTTGCACCAGATGAACTCGCGGATGTCGGGGTGATCGACGTCGAGCACGACCATCTTCGCGGCACGGCGGGTCTTGCCGCCCGACTTGATGGTCCCCGCCCAAGCGTCGGCGCCGCGCATGAAGCTCACCGGTCCCGAGGCGGTGCCGCCCTTGGCCAGCGGCTCGTTCGAGCCGCGGATCTTCGAGAGATTGATCCCCGAGCCTGAGCCACCGCGGAAGATGTTGCCCTCCTTCGTGTTCCAGTCGAGGATCGACTCCATGTTGTCCTCGACCGACAGGATGAAGCAGTTGTGGACGGCGACGTTGTTGGTGAGGAACTCGTTGGACTCCGTCTGGATGTCGTAGACCTCGTGGAGACCCTGGGGTTCGATCGAGACGATCTCCTCCTCGCGGAGGTCCGGGCAGTGCTTCCAGTTGCGCAGGGTCAGCGACTGCAACAGCTTGTCTGACTTCTGGCGTCCCGGGAAGCCGACGAGTTCGGCGAAGCGACCTCTCTCGGAGCCGATACCGATCATCACCTCGTGCAGATCGTGGCGGTCGTCGCGGGACTCGGTCTTGTGGATGCGACGCGAATAAATCCCCAACACCATCAGCAGCAGCTGAAGATCTTCGGTCCACCGTTCGCTGATGACCGCAACCGCGACGCGCGCGTTCTCGCAGCCGTTGTCCCGACGGGTCGAGACATAGCCGTCAGCCTGAAAGACACTCTGGAGGTAGGCACCGATCTCGTCGTGCGACGCTGTCCAGAGGCGCCTGGGGACGCGAATGTCGACACCCCGGGCAAGCAGCCCCCAGCGCTCAACGAAGTCGCGAAGCACCTCGCCGTAGAGACGGATTCGTTGCACTCTCACGTGCCGCGTGTCGGCGTCTCGCACCTTTCGGTGCACGTCGGGGAACACCACGTCGAGGTGGCTTGTCACCCATTCGAACTCGTCGTCGTTGGCGACCTGGAACTCGATCGTCAGCGAGCGGTTGGTGCCATGCTCGTATTGGCCCACAAAGCCATCGGCCTGAAGCCAGCCTGCGAGGGCCGCCTCAGAGACGGCGACACGATCGGCGTCGGTCGGCTCCCGCGGCTCGTTGTCGAAGCCGACACCAGCACCGGCGGGGATCAGCGCGTGAGCTTCAACCTTCGCGCGGTGGGGGTGCAGGTGCAGGCGCATGCCGGGCCGAAGCTGATCGACGCGAAGCCAATGAGGAGTCGAGCGCCGTTCATCAGACGCCTTGACGACGTGATCGGGTGTGGCCTCGATGAAGCCGCCATTGCGCAGGCGAACCCGCCAGACCGGCTTGCGGCCGTTTGCCTTTACGGCGACGACCCGAGTCGTGCCGGCGGAGTCGTAGACCTCGCGGCCAACCTGGTCACCTTCGACGATCTCGCCAATCGGGACCATGCCTTCGGGCGTCGAGACAAGCGCGTGGTACGGGAGGCAGGCCGAGCACTGCGGGCTGTCCTCAAATCCCACGTTGAACCAGACCGGCGAGTTGAACGCCGCCATCTGGTGCAGCAGGATGTGGGTGAGCTCGGCCTCGAAGATCTCGGCGTCGTCGTTGCTCGAGAAGTAGCCGCCCTTGCGACCCCAAGAGGTGATCGTGTTGGCCACCCGGCCGATCATCTGCTTGACGGAGTGCTCGCGCGCGGGTGACCCCATCTGACCGCGGAAGTACTTCTGGGCGACGATGTTCGTGGCGTTCTGCGACCACGTCTTCGGGAACTCGACGCCGCGCTGCTCGAAGGAGATCTTGTCCCCGTGGCCGATCCGCGCGTCCCGCAGCTCCCACTCGACCGCATCGAACGGATGGACCCCCGGGTTCGTGAAATACCGCCGGATCGAGAGGCCTTGGCCGGTCGCGTCGGGGGTGAGTTGGGTCTGCGAAGTTTGCTCCATACCGACCTGCTCCTCTCGGATTTTCCGCCAGTTCCTCTGCTGTGCTCGGCTCCTCTTCGCCGAGGGGGTGGACTGCGCATCCTTGCGCAAGGTCCGGACGGAACACCTGGCGCAGCGAACCGCGGATCTATGAGGAGTTACGGCCTTCTATTTTACTCCGTCGCGATCGCTTCTCCGGGCTGCAATAGCCGGAATTTGCAGGATCAAATCAAGTCGGAAATTGCGTCAATTGCCGACTGCAGCACGTCCGCGGGCGGCTGCGCGGCGTCGATCGTCCGGATGCGCTCGGGGTCTCGGACGGCGAGCGTCCCGTAGGCGTCCGCGGTCCGGTCGAAGAAGTCGCGCTGCTCGTTTTCGAGACGATCCGCGGGGCCGCCGCGGGCCTGCGAGCGAGCCCGCCCGTCTCCTGGGTCGATCACGAGCAAAAGCGTGCGATCGGGTCGCAGTCCCTGGATCGCGAACTCGTTGATGTCGCGGATCGCGTCGATACCGAGCCGACGGCCGCCGCCCTGGTAGGCGAGCGATGAGTCCACGAACCGATCGAGCAGCACCCAAGTCCCGTCGTCCAACAGCGGACGCAGCGCCTCCTCGACGAGCTGCGCGCGAGCGGCGGCGTAGAGCAGTGCTTCGGCACGCGCGCCGATTTGCAGCTCGGGATCGGTGACCAGCTCGCGGATGCGCTCGGCTGCCCGGACCCCGCCTGGCTCGCGCAGGAGCTGCACGGCAATCCCGCGCTCGGCGAGGGTCTCCGCGAGGCCGACGGCGAGCGTCGACTTGCCCGCCCCGTCGATCCCCTCGATCGTGATCAGCTTGCCCGGATCCATGATGATCCGGTCCGAGCGTATCGGGGGCTAGCATCGAGATGTGCTCGCGGAACTGGAACGCCATCCACACGCCCGGGCGGTGCTCGGCCCCGCGCTCGCGCCGGGCGGCAAGGCCTCGCACGCGTATCTGTTTCACGGCCCCGGCGGGGCAGGGAAGCGCTCGGTCGCCCGGGCGATGGCCGCCGAGCTGCTGGCGCAGGACTCGCCGGATCCCACGAGCTCGCGGAGGCGCGCGATGTCGGGCGCGCATCCGGACCTGACCTGGGTCGCGCCGAGCGGCGCGCACGAGATCCTGGTGGGCGACATCGACGGGCCCGTCGTGGCGGCGGCGAGCAAGACCCCGTTCGAGGCGGGCTGCCGCGTGTTCGTGATCGAGCACGTGGACGAGCTCGGCGACGAGGCGGCCAACAGGATGCTCAAGACGCTGGAGGAGCCGGCATCGTTCGTGCACCTGATCCTGCTGACGACGCGGCTGGTCGAGGTGCTTCCGACGATCCGCTCGCGCTGCCAGGTGGTGCGGTTCGATGCGCCGCCGATCGAGGAGGTGGCGCGGCAGGTCGAGCTGGCCGGCGCGGATCGGGACACGGCGATGGCCTGCGCGCGCCTGTCGCTCGGCGACGCCGAGCAGGCGCGAGAGCTCGCCGGGGAGGAGGGTCGGGTGCTGCGCGACGCGGCCGAGAGCTTCGCTCGCGCCACGCTGGCCGGAGAAGTCGCAGGCGCCGCGCCGTGGCGGGACATGCTCGCGGGCGTGCGCGCGCGTGGTGAGGCGACTCACGCGCAGCTTGATGTTCAGAAGACCGGGGAGCTCGAGCTCTATCCCCGTAAGGAGCACAAGCGGATCGAGACGGAGTGGACGGAGCGAATCCGGCGGTCGCGGCGACGTGTCGAGACAGGCGCACTCGACCTCGCGCTTCAGGTTGTGTCGCTGTGGTACGCGGATCTGCTCTGCCTGGCGTGGGGCGCGGAGGACCTGGTGCGCAACACCGACCGGATTGCTGAGCTGAAGGAGACCGGGGATGTCGATCCAGCACGGTTGCGTGGGGCGATCGAGCTGGTTGAGGACACTAGGCTGCGCTTCATCCTCAACGTGTCGGAGGAACTTGCGTGCGAAGCGCTCGCGTATCGACTGGAACGACTGCTGGCGCTGTGAACAACGCGCCGCGGGTGTACCTGCGAGCGCCCGCAAGCTCGGATCGCGACGAGTTCATCTCGCTGATGCGAGCGAGCCGGTCGTTCCACCGCCCCTGGGCGACTGCGCCGACAGACAACGAGCGCTTCAACGCCTACCTCGCCGACTCCCGCCGTCCGGACTTCGAGGCGCTGCTGATCTGCCGTAGCGAGGACGACGCGATCATCGGTTTCTTCAACCTCTCCCAGATCGAGCGCGGCTCGCTGCAGAGCGCGTACCTCGGAT
Source organism: uncultured Solirubrobacterales bacterium (assembly GCA_963725925.1). Classification (GTDB taxonomy): domain Bacteria; phylum Actinomycetota; class Thermoleophilia; order Solirubrobacterales; family Solirubrobacteraceae; genus Palsa-465. The sequence goes on along the minus strand of CAVSAY010000008.1, from coordinate 8,978 downwards.
ACGCGGCGGGCAAGCCGTTCGCGGGCAAGGGGTACATGCGCGAGGGGCTTGCACTCGTGCTGCGCCACGCCTTCGTGACGATGCGCCTGCACCGGATCGAGGCCAACATCCAGCCCGGCAACCACGCCTCGCTGGCCCTGGCCCGCGGCGCCGGCTTCAGCCGCGAGGGCTTCTCGCCGCGGTATCTGAAGATTGGCGGGCGCTGGCGCGACCACGAGCGCTGGGCGTTACTGGCCGATGATTGGCGCACGCGCGCCGACGCTCGCCAGATGCTCGAAAGGGCTTCGTGAGTTGCCGATAGACCGCTTCTGCGCCGACGGAGCACCTGGCGAGCAGCGAACGGCCGCCTGCATAGGCGGGACAGATCAGGCACCAGCCCGCGTGGAGCCTCTTCGACGCGATCAAGCTCGCGGGTATCGACCCGACCGCCGCCGACTACCGCACGTGAAGCTCGGTTCTTGACTCATTCCTGACAAGGGCTAGGGTAAGCTTGACTTGACCGGGGCCCGCGGTTTCGAGACAGCTCCGACGTGATGGGTGAGGGCGGCCTGAGGGGATCATCGATGCCAGTCAGAGGCGATGAACTGGAGCGGGGCAGAGTAATCGGGGGTTATCGGGTCGACGAGCTGATCAGCCGCGGCGGCATGGGGTTGGTCTATCGCGTGACACACGTCGCGCTCAACAGGATCTACGCGTTGAAGGTGCTGGACCCGGCACTGGGCGAGGACGAGCAGTTCCGCGAGCGTTTCAGACGCGAGATTCGAACGGCGGCCTCGCTGAACGACCCAAACATCGTGGGGATCCATTACGCCGGCGACGATGAGGGGCTGCTGTTCTTCGTCATGGACTACGTCACCGGCACGGACCTCCGCCAGGTCTTGCTGAAGGACGGAGCGATCGAACCGGGACGCGCGGTTGATCTGCTCGAGCAGTCCGCGTCGCGCGCTTGACGCCGCACACCGCCGCGGCCTCGTACATCGAGACGTCAAGCCCGCGAACATCCTGATCACCGTGCGCGACGGCCAGGAGCATGCGTACCTGACCGATTTCGGGCTTGCGAAGAAGTTCGACACCGCCACCGGCCTGACGGCCAAGGGGCTTTTGGTCGGAACCGTCGACTACATGGCGCCGGAGCAGATAACCGGCGCTCACACCGACGCGCGGACCGACGTCTATGCCCTCGGCTGCGTCTTCTACCAGATGCTTACGGGCAAGGTTCCCTACGAACGCGACAACTCGGTCGCGACGCTATTCGCGCACGTGAACGACCCTCCACCTCAGCTCGCGGGCGAGGTCAGCGACACCCACCCCGCATTCTCTCCCGTGCTGGAAAAGGCGATGGCGAAGGAATCCAGCGACCGCTATTTCTCCGCCGGAGACTTCGCCCGTGCCGCGACCGCCGCCCTGCAGGGACTGGGCTACACCGCGCCTCCGACAATCGTCGGAACCGGCGAGGCCGCGCCCGTTTCGCCGGCCGAGAGCGCCCCTTCGACTGTCGCATCCAGAGAGACTGGGGCGCCGACTGCGCTGGTCGGCTCGACGCCGCCGGCCGAGCCGGTGCCAGAGCCCGTAGCGCACGCGGATTCGGGCGCACGTCAGGTCGCGCCGGCGACGGGGAAGCTTCAGCCCCCGCACGACAGTCCATCTCCGCGGCGGCGCCGAGCGAGGCTCGGGCCGCAGAGACGATTCCTCCAGCGGCCGCTGGTGACGGTGGCCGAGACGTAGGCGGCTCGAGTGGCCCGCTCAGACGCTACCGCTGGCCAGCGCTCGCGGCCCTGGTGCTGATCGTCGCCGCGGTCGTGCTCGTGATCGCGGTCGGATCCGGCGGTTCCTCCAAGCCGCAAGGTCAGCCGTTCGGGGCGGCCGCACAGCCCGTTCCGACTAACCATGTGACCGGGAGTGGCACCGCGAACGTGCGGCTGAACGGCGACGTCGCCTCGGTGACGATTGACACGAACGGACTGCTCAATGGATCGCCGCACGCGATGCACATACACGCCGGTGGTAAGGGGGTCTGTCCCCCCGCATCGGCCGCCCGCCTGCACAACGGGCACCTGGCGATCAGCACGACGGACGGAATCAAGTTCTATGGGCCCCCGCAGGTATCGTTGACGTCGAGTGGCGACACCAGCCCGAAGAGCATCGTCGACTTCGCGCGCTACCCGACGGTGGGGGCCATCAGATACACACGAGATATCACGGTTCCACCTGGGATCGCCGCGGCGATCCGTGCAGGGAATGCTGTGATCGTCGTGCACGGGATCGACTACAACGACAACGGGATCTACGACGACTTCCTCGATCGAAGCGAGCTGAACACACAACCTGCCCGGGGAAGCAACCGCTCCGGCCCTATGTGGCCCGCTGGTTCCGACCCAGACCGCGGACACAGGCGCGCTGGGCCCCTGGCGGGGGCATCGTCTACACCGTCTCGCTGCACCGTGCGCAGCTGCCGGTGGCGACGGCAGGGACCGGCTACGTGCTGCTGTGTCATCTGCTCGGGATCGACCCGACGACGGTCGGCGACCGTCGGGCTCTGTGATGCAACCTGAGCGATCACCCCGCGACGATGATCGTCGCGGTCATCCAGGGGTGGATCGAGCAGTAGTAGTGGATCGTGCCGGCCTGATTGAGCGTGAGCGAGAATCTCGAGCCCGGCTGCAGCTTCGGACGAGACGATCTGAATCTTGGCCCGCTGACGTACGTGACGTTGTGAGGCGCGTTGTCCTCGTTGATCCAGGTCACCTTCTGACCGACTCTCGCGTGAACCGTAGGCGGATTGAACGCCAGGCTTCGCATCACGATCTGCACCGTTCGGCCTGGGGGAACCGTCGACACCGCGGCCGCGGTGGTCACGACAGGCGACGACCCCGTCCCTGACCCGCAGCCTGCGAACAGCGACCCGAGCGCGACAGCTGCCGACAGCCACGCAACGATGTTCAGGACGACGAATCGGGACGCTGCTTGCAATTGCCCGTGTGCCCCCAAGGACAGCGTTCAGACCCTGACCGACACGCCGACGGCAAGCGGAGCTGTCCAGTCGCCGGCATGTCGACCCAACGGTACCAGCGGGTCGAGTCGCGGCTTCCAAGCATGTCGAGAATCACGGTGCAGGCGGGCGTGACACCGCCGACGCCCTTGGGCGCGCCGCGGATCGTGTAGTTGGGGCCGGCCCGGGTCGACACGCTCGGGCAAGAAGGCGGTGTCGACGTCCTCGCCCACGCGCACCACGAACCATCGAGTCGGAGCACCGCCAGCAGGACCGGCATGCGAGTCCCGTCACGCCGCGCGGACGTCGGCTACGCTTGCCTCGAGCAGCGACCGAACCAGGATTCTTTGCAGCCGCCGGGCAGCCCGAAACCGCGCTCGGGAGGCGCAGAATCCAGGAAGTCTCTGCAAGCGCCGACGTAGCTCAGTTGGTAGAGCACTTCACTCGTAATGAAGGGGTCCCCGGTTCGAGTCCGGGCGTCGGCTTCACTGAAAAGCCCCGCAACCGCGGGGTTTTTTTGTGCTCGCACATCGACACATGGGCGCCCTGTCGGGCTCGGTGGCAACGCTAGTGGCAACACCCGGTGTCGCCACCCGTTGCCACGGTGCGCCGACCGGCACGGCCGGTAGCTTCCGGTCATGCCCCGCCGCCGCCAAGGGCCCCACCGGGCCCGAAGATGACACCCCCGGCGCCGAGTTCACCCTGACCCGCGACCAATTCGACCGGTTGCGCTCCGTCGTGCCGAAGCAGCACCTCAGCATCCGGCTCCGTCACCGCGGCGCCGCATGGGCGGAGGTACAGATGCTCGATGCCGAGGGCGCCGTCATCGACTCCTGACCGCTACCGCCCGTGATCCCGCGTGTCACCGAGCGTGCGAGACTCCGGGCCATCGACCCGGGGTGGGCGGCGAAGGAATACGAAGCCCGCCGCGATACCGAGTCCCCCGATCCGGCGCCCACGGGCCCACAGGAGCCCGTCTAAGCCCCTCCGAGCCCCCCGCCCCGACCACACACACATCGACGCGGGAGCCGCTTTTCCCAACGCGCACTTGTGGACGCGTAGACTCCGAATCGGTTAGGGGAGGCGCGGCGGTTAACCCCACCTGCGTGGAGGTGCAGCGATGAGCAGACTTGATCGGTTTCTCGGGGCGGCGGGCGCCACGGCACTGCTAGGCGTGACGCTGGTGGTAACGAGCGGAGACGCACGACCAGCTCGACCCGCGGAGGCGAAAACCCCGACCTTCGTCCCCGCCTGCGTTCAGCGGAAAGGACCGAAGGAGAGCGTCGGCGATCTCAACGTCAAGCGCGGAGCATGTGCCAAGGGCCAAAAGGCACTGAAGCTCGGTCTGTACCCAGTACCGGGCGCCAGTACAGGTCCCGCTGGTCCCCAGGGACCTCCCGGACCAGACGGCCCTCTTGGTCCCGCTGGCCCGGCCGGTCCTTCGACCGCCGGTGAGTACGCCGTGGCCAACGTGTTCGTGAGTCGAGGAAATGCTGCGCCAAGCATCTGGGCAACCTACTCGGCAACGATGGGCTCACCGATCGGTACCACGACGGGGGGAGCGTTCCGCTTCACGTGCTCACATGCACAGGCGCCCTGCAAGGTCTCGATTGCCGCTGCCGTCCTCTCTAACACGACCGGCTCGGCCGTTGTTCATGCCAGGGTCTTGATCTACAAGCAATTCTCGGGTGGGCCTGAGGACTTCTGTGAGTACGCCGATGGATCCAACAACAGCAGCACCCCGGCCACAATCTCGCGCGTCCCGATGACCACTTCCGTTGCCTCGATCAATACCCCGCTCAACATGGGGATCGGCGGTTCGCTGGACTGTGAGTCCCCTCAGACATACCCCTCGGGGGGAGTTGTACAAGACATATGGGTGCCAAGCGCGGGTAGCGACAATGCGGAATACGATGTCTATGCGACGTTCGGGTTCAGATAGCCACGACGGACGTATGACAACGCGGGTCACGGTTACCCCGATCCTCACCTCTGGGCGCCGTGTGCTCACACCATGACCGCGATCTACTCACACGTTGCAAGGGGCTCGGCGCGGGTGGTGTGACTAGCGGCGGTTCGTGACGAGCGCCACGGGATGTTGGGTGCATCTTGTGGCGCTCCACCCCTCACGTGGGGGGGTGAAGAGCCTGACCCCACGTGTCACTCCTCGAGCGTCACTCACACATATTCAAGTGACACTCACTCGGATATATCGCTTGTCGCTCGGCGGTCTCTCAACTGCGAAGCTAAGGGGGCGGGGGTAGCCTCTCGAAGCCCAAAAACCTTCAATGGGGACTGCGCCTCGTGCGCGAAGAACAGCGAGAATCGGCACTAGTGCCACCGGCTTTGTGAGCATTGACTTTGGTCCGCTTGGTGTGATAAATCGCTGCGAGTTACACATAATTGGCGACACTATTGTGTGACACTTCGCAGCGACTGGTCACTGCCGATTCGCTACACAACAGAATCGCTACTCCCGCGGTAGCAATTCCCCAGGTCGCTGGCCAGCGCCGCGAGTCGGCTTGCCCGCGCGCTGGAACGCCGTAGTTGAACGGGAGGTGAACCATGACCAGCCAAGCCAGGCGGTGGGATGGTCTTGGCCGCGAAGATCACGCGCGACCCGTCCGGCCGGGCCTCTGAGACTGTCGAAGCTTCTCTTGAGACTTACGCCTTCCGACCAGCCTCCTGCTCGGCAACCTTGAGCGCCTTCTCCGCCAGCGCGTACCCCTGATCGCCGATCGCCCGCAGTCGCGGCGAGGGCGCGCATCGGGTACGGATTGTCATCGGCGGCCATCGCCGCGCGCATCAGCGCGGCTTCGCGAACGAACTGAGAGACGCTCGAGCCTTGGCGCTTGGCTGCTTCCTGGATCAGCTTCATCCCGTCGCGGGTGAAGCTGATTGTGGTGCGGGTCATGGGCGTGACGAAGAGTTAGCGAAGAGGTTCTCAACGTATCGGCCGCTAGCGCCGATGCTAGCAATAACGACAGCACGCACGCTGTCGGAGCGCAAGCCAAGAAACGGCAGTCAACGAGGCTCTGAACGTCTGGTTGGAGGCGCCGAGCGTGGGGCGACCCCTCGAGGGGACAACCCGCTACCGAAAACCAATGACGAAGGAAGGCGCAATGCGCAAACTCATCTTGGCTGCTGCGGCTGCCGCAACCCTCATCACGCCTGCCGTTGCGTCGGCGTCGGGGTCACTCAACACGAACCGCCCGGCCAAGGTGCCGGTCCACACCTGCGTCCGTGTCACGAAGCACGGCACGAAGGCCCGCCTCGCGAAGAAGTGCACTCGCTACGAGCGGAGCGTCACGATCTGGCTGAAGGCCATCGGCGGCCCGCAGGGCATCCAGGGTCAGGCCGGCAAGAATGGTACCAACGGAACGAACGGGACCATCGGCACGAAGGGCGCTGATGGGACGAATGGCACCAACGGGGTCAACGGTAGCAACGGCCGGGACGGTGCGCAGGGTCCGCAGGGCGTGAGCAGCCCGTGGACGTGGAGCTACACGGGCGGTTACGGCGCGGATACGAACGTCAAGGGCGACGTGTGGGCGAACGACAAGTTCGACACGCAATTCTGGGTGATCCCGCAGACGGGCGGGTCGTACCTGATCGAGAAGTCGATCACCGGCACGTTCGAGACGGTGGCGGGCGCGACGTCGCCGAACGGCACCATTGACGGCACTCAGAAGGGCGGCGTGACTGGGACGATTACCGGCGTGGAGACCTGGGTCGCCCACGGCAACTTCGACCCGACCGCCACGCCCGACCTTAGCCGGATGCGAGGCAACGAGTCGCAGAACGCGGCGTTCACACAGGCGTTCTTCGGCGACAGTGGCTATCGCGACCGTGGCGGCGTGGGCAACAACTACGACTTCGTGTACCACGCGGGGTCGCAGACGATGGTCCAGTCGGGCAACGGCTACACCGGCGACATCGCCGGCTAATCATTGCCGACATACCCACCGACTCGGGCCCGCTCCGGCGGGCCCTTTTCGTGCCGGAACGCCAGCGAGGCCGCTGGGGGCGGGCTTCGGCCCGCCACACCTATTCCACGACAAAGAAGCAATCCACGTGAGCGACAAGCTCGAACACAAAGAACGAATCGCCGGGAATTGCGAGCAAGTTCACCTCAACCGGCGCGCCCACTGTTCGGCGAGCGCAACGAACGATGAAGTGGACTCTGTCGGTCTGAACGGAGGCAACATGCCACAAACCAACGGAACTCCCAGGCGGGCACCTTGCAATCCCGACCGCAAGCTGACCGCGATCCAAGACCCTGCCCGACGATCTCAGGGAGATCGATCGCCGCGCCAAAAAGGCCGGCCTGACCAGGACAGACTTCATGCTGCGTAAGGCGCTGGACAAGCCGACCGGCGACGAGAATCACGCCGAGCTCGAGGAGCGCTTGCGCCGCCTCGAGGAAGTCACGTTTGGAGGTGTCGGGCGATGACGCAGCTAGCGAGCGTTTGGCCCGACGCGATCTATTACATCATCGGGGCACCGCTGATGACGGTGATCGTCGGGATCCTGTTCGCGTCGGTCGCCGCATTCGTGTACCTGTGCTGGATGGCGGCGTCCGAGCTGGGTGCCTGGGCGCTGCGCGGCTTCCGCCGACGCGAGAGGCACCTCGTGGTCGACTTGTGGGCACCGCGGGGTACGGCGAGCGGCCCGAGCTGCTGTGTCGCCAGCAGGCATACACCTATGACACCGAGCTGCAGCACGTCCGCTACTGGCCGCTGTAGCGAGCGATAAGGCGCATTACGAAAACAAAGGAGAGAACTTGCCTGTCAAGAAGAACGGAGTCATCACGACCAGCGAGGCGCGCGTAATCGCGCGTGACGCCGCAGCGATGCGGAAGACGATCCTCGCCCTCCAAGTCGAGTGCGGGGATCGCGTAGATGACCCGCGCTACCTGATCCTCAACGAGAGCGAAGCCAAGCGTGGTTACCGCGAGATAAGCGAGGAGGAGTACGAGAGCATTCGCGTCATCGTTCGCAAACTGCTGGACGCCTACGCCGCCCGCGAATCGGTCACTCGCGCCCGATAGCGCGGTCATATGTGGAGCACCACCGGCCCGCTTCGACGGGCCCGTTGTCGTTTCAGCGCCGGCGCGGGAGCTCGGGCAGCGCCGCCGGCCGGTGCGCGCGCCTCGGGCGCTGATAGCCGCAGATCCGCTGGATCGCCGACCGCCGCCAGAGCTTGCCGCCGCTGATCGTGGCGAATCCCTCGGCGTTGAGGTAGTCGGCGATCTGCCGCTGCGTCCTGCCTTCGTCGCGCATCGCAAGGATCAGCGCGTGCAGGTCGCCATCGTCGGCGACGTTGCCCAGCGTTGGTCTTGAGCCCGCGCGCGCATCGACTGCAGCCCGTCCTTCGTGCGCTGCCCGATCGCCCTGCGCTCCCGGTGCGCCGCTGGCTGTCCAAAACGGCGGAGGCCTTGCGATTGCAACCGCTTGGTCTTACGAGCCCGGAAGCGCGGTGACGGCCGCCTCCCCGCCTCGTCGCCTGTCGCGTAGAGCACGGCGAGGCGGTCGCGTCGCTCGTCGCTGCGTCGCGCGGCGTCGTACGCGTGGACGTAGGCGCGCTCGCGGTGGGCCCGGTGCAGTGCGAGCGAACCGCGGGGCTTTGGGGCATCTCGGGCTGGAGGCGCCGGAGTCACGGGGACAGGACGGCCGCCGCGCCGGTCGCGGACGGGGATCGGGATCGGCGATGGTGGTCCGAGACCGTGGCCGAGGGCCTCGCCCACAAGCGGCGGCGCTCTCTCGGCCGCCGCTCACCGTGCCGCAACTCCTCGATCTTCTCGCAGCCACGGTGCCGGAGTTCGCCGGCATGCTAACTGAGAGCAGGTGAGGCGTCCGTCGTGGAAGCCGTTTGGAAGCCTCATCTCTCAAGATAGGTACTTTGGCAGGCACCACGTACGCTCACGATCGGTCGTCTTGCCGGCAAAGCGCGGCATCTGACCCGTGCAGACCAGCGCCTGCGCATGCCT
>CAVSAY010000007.1:0-219134 GCA_963725925.1 uncultured Solirubrobacterales bacterium | reverse complement strand
GCGGAGCAGACGCGTCGCGTCCTGCAAGGCGGACCGCGGCCGTGACTGTCGAACGCCAGACGTTCGACGCGGAGCTGCTCGGGTGGCTGGGCGACGAGCCCGCGTCGGTTCGCGACGCCGATGCGCAGCGCATCCGTCAGATCGCGGCAGAGCTCGCACAGGGCTTCGACGCACTGGCCGACATCGGCCCTGCCGTGACGGTCTTCGGCTCGGCGCGCACACCACCGAGAAATCCCAACTACGCGCTCGTGCGCGAGGTTGGGGCGGCGCTCGGGCGCGCCGGCTACGCGGTCATCACCGGCGGTGGCGGGGGCTTGATGGAGGCCGCGAATCGCGGCGCCGGCGAGGTCGGGGCGGTGTCGGTCGGTTGCAACATCGAGCTGCCACGCGAGCAGGCAACGAACCCGTACGTAACCGTGCCCCTACGCTTCAGTCACTTCTTCGCGCGCAAGGTGATGTTCGTGCGCTACGCGTGCGCTTTCGTGGTCGGGCCGGGCGGGTTCGGCACGCTCGACGAGTTGTTCGAGGCGCTCACGCTGATCCAGACGGCGACGATCCGCCACTTCCCGGTGATCCTGCTCGACGGGCGCCAGTGGGAGGGGTTGCTGCAGTGGCTGCGCGCTGCCGTGCTGGCCGACCGGCGCATCGATGACGGGGACCTCCGCAGCCTGACGATCGCCACCAGCCCCAGCGAGGTCGTGCAGATCATCGACGCTGCGCGCGAGCGAGGCCTGGCCGAACGCCCCCGCCCGCCCCACACCCGCTGCCCGACCGATCGATAATTCGCCGAAGTGGGGAGCACGACGCTGGGCTGGGGTGCTCGGCAACGTTTCGCGCGCGGTGTTGCAGCGCGCGGACAGAACGGTAATCGTTGTGCCGTCTCCTGCAGAAGCAAGCTCGCGTAAACGTCGGCACGACCGCTCCGGATCGCGCTGACACGAACCCAACGGAGGTCGATTGCCATGTTCAAGAGGATCGTGTGGGCCACCGACGGATCCGACTCCGCCGACAAGGCGCTGGCCGTCGCCAAGATGCTCACCACCGACAGCGGCGGCGAGCTCGTGGCGGTGCACTGCGAAGAGCGGACGTTGCCCGGTAAGGGTGGCGGCAGCCGCTCGCTCGCCGCAAACGAGGAGGATCTGAAGTCGAAGATCGAGCGCCAGGTGTCGGAGCTCGCCGGCGATGGCATCAAGGCGACGCTCGAGACCACCCGAGCGTTCGTCGGCAACGCCGCGCACGAGATCGTGGCGGTGGCCGAGACGCACGAAGCCGACGCGATCGTCGTCGGGACGCGTGGCCACACCGCGCTCACGGGGCTGCTGGTCGGCAGCGTCCCCCAGCGCCTGCTTCACATCGCGCCGTGCCCCGTGATCACCGTGCCACTTCGAGACACCTGATGAAGGGGCTGCCAAGCGGGTGAGCGCGCCCGAAGCCGCATATCCCACCGAGCACGAGGCGAAGATCGCGCTTGCCGACGGGTCGACCGTCGATGTCCGGCCGGCGTCCCCCGACCGCGGATCTGACCGTGGGCCGACGGCGCTACGGTCCATCGGAAGTGGCTGCGATCCGCACCGAGGGGCTCTGCAAGCGCTACGGCGACACCCTTGCCCTGGACTCGCTCAGTCTCGAGGTCGCCGAGGGGGAGGTGTACGGATATCTGGGTCCCAACGGCGCCGGCAAAACGACGACGATCCGGTTGCTCCTGGGCTTGCACCGCGCTTCCGGCGGACGGGCTGAGCTGTTCGGGGTCGATTGCTGGCGAGAGCCGGTGCAGGCTCATCGCCGGGTCGCCTACGTCGCGGGCGAGCCGTTTCTGTGGCCGTCGCTGACCGGAGCGGAGACGCTCGAGTTCCTCGCGCGCCTGCACGGTGGCACCGACCGCGCCTACCGCGATCTCCTCATCGATCGGTTCGCGCTCGAGACGTCTAAGAAGGTCAGGGCGCTATCGAAGGGCAACCGGCAGAAGGTGCAGCTGATCGCGGCACTCGCCACGCGCGCGGAGCTGCTGGTGCTCGATGAGCCGACGAGTGGCCTGGACCCCTTGATGGAGATGGCATTTCGCACCTCGATCGCCGAGGCCAAGGAGCGCGGGCAGGCCGTGTTCCTGTCGTCGCACATCCTCAGCGAGGTCGAGGCGGTATGTGACCGCGTGGGAATCCTCAGGGCCGGCAGGCTCGTCGACCAGGGCACGCTTGAGCAGCTCAGGCATCTGAGCGCGCAGACGGTCGAGGTCACGTTCTCGGGTCCGGTGCCGGACCTGGGCCGGCTGCCGGGTGTCACCGCAGCCCCTATGGGCCCGTCGGGGCTGCGACTGGAGGTGTCCGGGAGCATCGGACCTGTGATCGCGGCGCTGGGCGGTCACCCCGTGGTATCGCTGGTCAGCCGCGAGCCGTCGCTCGAGGAGATCTTCCTGCACCACTACGACGATGGCGACGATCGCGGCGGACCGCAGCGCTGAGTGGCAGGCAGCGCGCCGGCTGGCGCGAACTGCCGTCGCCCGTCGCACCTTGCGCGATGCGCGGGTCCGCACGATCGCGTTCGCCTACCTGTTCGCAGCGGTCGCGTTCATCCAGCCGATCAGCTACCGCCACACGTATCCGACGATTGCCGATCGTCTGTCGTTCGCGCACGCCTTCGGCACGAACAAGGCCGTCGTCCTGTTCTACGGCAAGGCGTACGACCTGCTGAGCGTCGGCGGCTACAGCGCTTGGCGCGTGGGCGGAACGCTTTCGCTGTTTGCGGCGGTGTTCGGTCTGCTTGCGGCCGTTCGGGCGATGCGAGCAGACGAGGACACCGGCCGCGCCGAGTTGGTGCTCGCGGGCATCATCGGACGCCGCAGCGGGTACCTGGCGGCCGTCGGGGCGATCGCCGCTGCGATCGTGCTGCTGTGGCTGGCGGCGTTCGCCGGGTCGGTAGCGGGCGGCCTCGACGTCGGCGGCTCGGCGTACCTCGCACTCGCCGTGGTGTCGCCCGCGCCGGTGTTCGTCGGCGTTGGCGCGATCGCCAGCCAGCTCGCGCCCACCCGCAGGATCGCCCTCGAACTGGGAGGCGCCGTCACCGGTCTCGTGTTCCTGTTGCGCGTGATCGCCGACACGTCCGCCGGCGCCGGATGGCTGCGGTGGGCCACACCGCTGGGTTGGGCGGAGGAGCTGCGGCCGTTCACGGGCGCCATGCCACTGGTGCTCCTGCTGCCGGTCGTTGTGAGCATGGTGCTGGTGGCGGCCGCCGCGTGGATCTATCTCGGACGCGACATCGGAAGCGGCGTGCTTGCGGTCCGGGACACGGCCCCGGCACGGCTCGCGCTGCTCTCATCGCCCGCGCAGCAGGCGCTGCGGGGCGAGCGAGCCAGCCTGCTTGTCTGGCTTTCGAGTGTCGGAGTGTTCGCCGCGGTCGTCGGCGTGATCTCCAAGAGCATCTCGTCGGCGGGCATCTCAAGGCAGCTCGACCAGACGCTCTCGAAGCTCGGCTCGGGCTCGGTGCTGACCCCGAAGGGATACATGGGCTTCAGCTTCCTGTTCTTCGTGCTCGTCGTCAGCTTGTTCGTCTGCTCCCAGATCGCGGCGGCCCGCCATGAGGAAGCAGAGCAGCGCCTGGAGACGCTGCTGGCGCTCCCGGTGGGGCGCGGGGGCTGGCTCGGCGGCCGGCTGGTGCTGGCCGCGGCGGCGGCCTCGGCGATCTCGGTGTCGGCTGGAGTGCTGGCGTGGGCCGGGGCGCACTCACAGGGAGTCAGCGTCTCGCTTGCGACGATGATCGGCGCCGGCGCCAACTGCCTTCCGCCGGCGGTTCTGTTTCTGGGCCTCGCTGCGCTGGCTTACGCTGCGGTCCCGCGCGAGGCTGCCGGGGTCGCGTACGGGCTCGTCGCGGTCGCGTTTCTGTGGCAGCTGTTCGGCGCGTTGCTGGGCGCGCCCAAGTGGCTCGTCGACGTGACGCCGTTTGCGCACGTGGGGCTGGTCCCCGCTCAGCCCTTTGACGCCGCCGGCGCTGCCGTGATGGTCGCGCTCGGGGTGGTGGGCGCGCTCGGGGCGATCTGGCTATTCGAGCGCCGCGATCTCACGGCGTCGTGATCGCCATGCCCCCGTCGGGGTCGAGGCAACCCACGTGGAACAGGCGCGGATCACCTTGGATCCTCGGGCCGTGGTCGTCGAGATTCAGCAGCGCCGACGCGACGAGCGTCCCGTCGTCGAGCGCCAGCCAGATCGGCTCGTACACGCCGATGCGGTCCCCGCATCGGCCGCAGACCGGCCTTGACGTGGTGCCTGGCATCGCGGATCGACATTAGGACCCGGGCGAGTGCCTTGGCAGGTGGGGTTGCCGCATTACCCTGTGGAGTACTACGCGTATGGAGACGGACGAGAAGCACCGATGTTCAACAACGTTGTCGTAGGTATTGGCGGCCACGAGAGCTGGCACGACGCGGTCGCACTGGCCAGGCAGCTCCTCGGCGCGGAGGAGCGGCTGACGCTCGCCAACGTGTACGTGTTCGGCGCGGAGCCGCACCTCTCGAGCGGCTACAGCCGCGACATCGAGGCGCTCGAGCGAGCACGCGCCGCGGAGCTTCTGCAGCGCGCTCGGGTGCGAGCCGGCATCCCGGCGCGAGCGCGCTGGCGAGGCGCGGCTTCGGTGAGCCGGGGACTGCACGAGATCGCCGAGACGCTCGAAGCCGACCTCTTGGTCGTCGGGATGTCACCGCACGACCTGCTCGATCGGGCCCTGCGACGCGATAACACGCTCGCTGCGCTGCACGGGGCGCCGTGCGCGGTCGCCGTGGCTCCTGCCGCGTATGGCCAGGGCGCCCAGGAGATCCGGCGGGTGCGGGTGTTCCGGGACCGGTCGGCCGAGCAGTTTGCGTCTGCGAGCGGAGCCGCCGAGCTGCTGGTCGTCGGATCCCACGGCCACGGCCCGCTGGGCCGGCTCCTGGACCGCGGCACGCACCGGAAGCTCGTGCACAACGCCCACAGTCCGCTGCTCGTCCTTCCGCGTGGTGCGCGTCCGCTGGCTGTGGCCGAAGCACTCGCATACGGCGAGGACCCGGTCGAGGCAGGACTCAGGTAGCCAGCTCGATCACAAGGGCGGGATCGAAGGCCGCCACGGGCTGATGCGGGTAGCCCCGCGGGTTGCTGACCACGCGCGTTCCGTTCAACTCGAGGTCGGCGACGCGGTGGGTGTGGCCGAAGATCCACAGCGCCACGCGCTCGCCGCCCATCAGGGCGGTCACATCGCTTGCGAATGCGCCGCCCAGCGCGCGAAGCACGGGGGATGACGGGCGCGACCTGATCAGCGGCGCGTGGTGGGTCACGACGACCGTGGGCCCCGGATGCTCGTCGCTCAGCCGCTGCTCGAGCCACGCCCGGCTGGACAGATGAATCTGGCGCGTGTCCTCCGGAGCAAGCGCGCGCCCGTCGGTCCTGATTTGCCCGTAATCGCTGACCACCCGCTCGCTGAGGAGCATCGCCGCAGCGCGCTGCTCGGCGCCGGCGAACTCGAAGTCGCTCCACAACGTGCATCCCAGAAAGCGCACACCGCCAGCGATCAACTCGTCGTTCTCGAGCACGTGAATCGATGTTCCGGCGGCGGACTCGCGCAGCTCGTCGATCAGCGCGGGCAGCGAGTGGCCATAGAGCTCGTGGTTGCCCACGACGTAGAGCACGGGGCGCCCGTCAGCCCACTCCTGTGCCCATTCGATGCCGCGGGTGCCAACGGAGATGTCGCCGGCGAGGACCACGACGTCGGCGTCGACCGGCGGTGGCGTGAACCCCTGGCGTTCGAGGTGAAGGTCGCTCAGCACGTACAGGCGCACGACCACGCATCATGCAGTAGCGGCAAGACCCGGCTGTCAGCGGGCGGATTGCCCACGGCTATCGGCGTGGGCAGTCGCCGTTAAGAGGCCCTCGACGGCAGCGAGTCCGCCGTGAGGGGCCGGTGATCGACGACGTCCTTCATGACGATCGTCGAGGTCAGGCGCCGTAGCCCGGGGAGGGTTGCGAGCCGCTCGTCGTAGAAGCGCTGGAAGCCCGGAAGGTCGGCCGCGACCACCTGGAGCAGGTAGTCGGGATCGCCGAACAGCCGCTGAGCTTGAAGCACCTGCGGGATGGTCTGGAGCGCGTCCTCGAACGTCGCGACAGTCTCGCGGTCCGCGTGATGCAACGAGGCGAATACGAGAGCCTGGAACCCAAGGCCGACCGCGACCGGATCCACGATCGCGCGGTAGCCGCGGATCGCGCCCGTGCGCTCCAGCTCCCGGAGACGACGATGGCAGGGCGAGACGCTGAGATTGATCCGCGCGGCGAGCTCGGTGATCGTGAGCCGACCATTCTCCTCCAACTCAGCAAGAATCTTGCGGTCAACGGCGTCGATGAGCAAGATCTTACCTGCCAGTGCGCGATTTCGTGGAAGATTCGCAACCACTTGCTCGACGTCCCGCCGTAGCGTCCATGGTCGCGATGAGACCGGGCGCGGTGGCTGCATTCCTGACGATCGACGTGGTGCTGGTGCTCACCCCAGGGCCCGACTGGGCGTACGTGATCGCGGTCGGATTGCGCGACCGGATCGTCCTCCCGGCGGTCGCCGGAATCGTGGCGGGGTACATGGTCCTGACCGTCGCTGTCGCCGCCGGGCTGGCGGTGCTGATCGTGACCAGCCCGGGTGCCCTGACCGCCGTGACGCTCGTCGGCGCGGCGTATCTGATCTGGCTCGGGGTGTCCGTCGTTTCCCGGCTGTCGGAGTCGGGCCCGACTGCGCCGGGTGCGGCCGGGGTGTTGGGCGTCGTGGCCCGAGGCGCGGCGACGAGCGGCCTCAATCCGAAGGCCCTGCTGCTGTTCGTCGCCGTGCTGCCACAGTTCGTCGACCGCCACGGCGGGGTGCCCGTCGCTGCGCAGATCGCCGTCCTGGGCGCGATCCACACGGCCAACTGCGCCGTCGCCTACCTGGGTCTGGGGACGCTCGCCCGCAACGCGCTCGTCAGACGCCCGTCAGCTGCCTACGCCGTCACCCGAGCATCGGGCGTCGCGATGATCGTTTTGGGGGGGTTGCTGGTGGTCGAGCGGGCGTTGGGCTGGGTGTAGATCAGCTCGGCCCTAGACTGATGAGCATGGACCTGCTTTCGGGCAACAGCCGGTTCGAGCAGGGCAACTCTTCGGCCACCGGCAGCCACAAGCTCATCCACGAGCAGAAGCGCCCGGCCGTTCGCTCCAGCCGGCTGGGAGCCGGCACCCTGGCGTGCGGTCGCTGTGACGCGCCGATCGCGATCGGCCCCGAGCCGGTGTCGGTCCTCGAGCAGCTGGTTTGCCCTTATTGCCGGCACCGCGCTCCCGTGCGCGATTTCCTGTCGCTGGCGCTGCCGACCCGGCCGGCTCGCGTTGTGGTGCGCGTCAGCTACCGCCCGGTGGAATCCCGGCGTCGGCTGGCGTAGGATCCGCAATTGAGCTGCGCTGCGGGGGTGCCGCGCAAGCGAAAGGGAGTCGGAGAGCGATGATTGCTTTCAGGCAGCTGATTCTCCCGGGGGACGTCGGTTCTGACGTTCTCGCGGTCAAGCGCACACTCCGCCGGATGGACGTCGTGGGTTGCGATGCCATGACCATGACCAAAAAGGCCGGCGGCGCGTATGTGGCAACGTTGAAACGCGCTCAAGCAGACGGGGGACTGCAGATCGACGGTAAGTACGGACGCGACACGCATGACGTCATTGCGCCGCACTTCACGCCGGATGACGAGGCGCTCTACGAAAGTGCGGCCATCCGCCAGCCGCAACCGCCCGCAGTGTCTGGAGACGCGGCAGCAAATGCACAGAAGCTGCTCCAGTTTCAGGCACAGGGTAGGTATCACGCAGACAACCCGGGTGATCTCAACGACATTCAGGCGACCGCTGCGGGCCGTCCCGTGCATAGTCAAAGCGGCCGAATGGTGCGCATCGATCCGCGCGTGATGCAGGTGCTTGTGCACCTGATCGGAAATGGTCACACGATCGGGACGTTCGCCATCTGCTCCGATCACCACGATGACGGGCCACACGGTCACGCTGGAGGTCGCGCCGTCGACATCTCGACGATAGACGGCCACTCGATTGCTTCATCATCGGCACGGGCGGCGGTAATACAGCTTGACACCGAGCTGCACAACGCCGGCGCGCTCGTCCCCCGCCAACTCATCACAGGCGGCGTTGGGAACGTGCTCGACCAGACGATCGAGAGCTTCACCATCCCGAAGCCCAGCTTCTACGGCCTGCAGACCATGAAGCAGCACACCAACCATGTGCACGTCGGCTACTAGTGGGTCCGGCGCACATCAGACGGCACCCCAACCCCGCCGCTGACCTCCAGGCCAACGGGTCCCAGAGCACGCGATGAGTGACCGCTCGAGCGCGCTCGGCGTAGCTGAGGCGCAGGTCGCCGCCGCACGCGATGATCCAGCGGGGCGTCTTGCATTGATGGCGCGCGTCTTCCGGGGCCCGACGGGCCATGCGCCGCAACACCTGCCGTTCCGACGGGCGGCGCTGTCGTTCATGCGCTGGCAGGCGCGGCGCGGTGTGCTCAACGCCCTCGACGCATCACCCCCGGGCAGCGTGTGGTGGCGGGCGGTCAACGAGCGGCTGCTGCGCGACGGATGTGAAACGGTCGCACTGCTGAGCGGGCTGGCCGGCGAACCGTCGTCGCCTGCCGTACGACTCTGGCTGGAGTTCGGCGCGAAACCGGTTGGGCGCAACTGGTACCGAGCTCACAACGCGAGCATCGTCGGCGCCTACCTGGAGTATCAGGAGAGCGCCGAAGCCGAGAGCGCGCCGGAGCGCTTTTTCATGGACGTTGCGCTGGCCCGAGTGCTGTACGCGCACGCACTCAACGCGGCCCCGCGACTGGCGCTGGGCCGGTTGGCAGCGCTCGGGCGCGTTGTCGGCGACCCGCGGCTCGGGATGGCGGGCGTCTTTCTCTCCCTACATCGCGTGCTACCGACCCGTTATCCACTCGCGTTCGACGTCGAGAACTACATCGCCGACGAACAACGTCTAGGCCAACTGCTCGATTACGCGGTGCTCGCCCCTCGGCTACAGCCGCTATACGAGTGGTCGGCCGATGAGCTCGCCGAGCCGCGCGTGCTCGAGCTCGTTCGCGACGGCAACCCAGTCTATGCCTGGCCTTACGAGGAGCGACGTGTGTGGCGCTCGCGCAAGATGCCGTTCGCGGGCCGCGTACTTGGACGGGTCACGCGACCGTCCAACCAAACAAGCGCGTCTCGTGCGTGAGGCAGACGGCGTCCCGTCCTGCGTAGGCGACTACGTAACTACTCCTCCGGAGGGGCCGTACCGGGCAGCGCGCCTGGCGCGGAGGGCCGGGGTCGCCACGGTGCGATCGGCAGGCCATGGTGCGCCCAGGCTTCGAACCCGCCGATGACGTCACCGGATCGGTGGAAGCCAAGCCCAACGAGGTTGGCGGCGGCGAGGACCGACGAGTAGCCGTGGTCGCAGATCAGGATCAGCCGCTGATCGAGGCCGCCGATGTAGGGGTTGCGCCACGGGCTGTCAACCGCGACCCGCCATTCGAGCACGGTCCGCGGGATGTGCAGGCTCCCGGCAACCACGCCATGGAGCTCGCGGGCGTGCTGCGACCGGATGTCGATGATCACGCCGCCGGTGGCGGCGGCCGACAAGGCCTCCGGAGGGGTGAACCGCGTAATCCGCTGGGCAGCGTCTCCGACCAGGCGGTCAAGCGACCCGGACCCGGACCTGTGAGATGGTGCCGGACGTTGCTCGGTGCTGGCCATCGCGGAACCGTAGCTTGGGCTGGCTGATCAGCGTTGCCGCACTTGCGATGATCGTCGCGATGCGTGCGCGCTACGGGCTTTGACTACCGACGAGACTCAGTCGTCGTCGCTCTCGGGGCCTTCTTTGAATGTGAAGTGCTGGGGCCCGAGTCGACGTATCTCGACATCGAAATTCTCCGCGTCCGCGTCGGGATAAAGAATCCCAAAGTCGAGTTTCGCCTCCGCGAACAGGGCGCTGATGGTGTCGATGTCAGGACGGTTAGGAAACCAGTGTTGGATGGTGTATCGGCATAGGTCGTCGCCATCCTTCGCGTCCGCAACGTAGATGTACACCTCAAAGCGATTGGTCTCGGCCACGCGCATGTGTTCGCCGCCGGACGGCTATCCCCTCGCCGCGGCTTCCGTGCGTCCCAACGGCTCGCGACTTCTGGCGAAGCGGTCAGTGCTCGGGAGCGAAGCGGAACGCGAACATGCGGCGCAGCGAGCTGATCTGTGTCGCCGCTAGCCCGGCACCGCCGGCGGCCTCGAGTCGGCGCGACAGCCGCCTCGCCTGCGCACGCAGCAGGTCGTCGAAGGCCTATACAGGCGGCGCCTTCTCGTAGAGCGCCGAGCCCTGGTCGAGGGATGTGGGCGGCAGCTACTTCCCGCGTCTACGCGCGCCGAGGAAGGCCAGCGCTCCAGCTACGAAGCCGGCGACGCCGATCAAAATGATCACAGGCGTAGTAACGAAGCTCGAGCGGGGCTCGGCGAGGCGCGCCTAGCCAAGTTCAAATCGTGGGAGCACTTCGGCACCGCCCGTCCTGCGGTACTGCCGGCACGGTTCCGGGCGGTTAGGCTGGCGTCATCGCATAGGCGACCGCCTAGCCAGATGATCGTCAGAATTCTTGTGTCGCGGTCTGTGCTGCTCAATGCGGCTGCGGTCGGCATGCTGATCGGCATCTCGATCCTGCGCTTCGAGGTCGACGACCCCGGAATCATGCTGTTGGCCGTCGTTCCGATCGCGCTTTTCGGGGTGATGTACGGAGTTCGTGGCGGGCTTGTCGGGGCGAGCGTGGCCTCCGGCGTGCTGCTCGTTTGGGCGTTCACGCAAGGCGACCTCGGTGCTGTCGACGAGATCGACGAACCAGCGGTGTTCTTCATGTTCGGCCTGTTGACCGGGATCTACGCGCATGGCGCGTTCGGGGATTGCGACCCGCGCCACGCCGTGCAGCGCGCAGAGCTTCGCAGGGCGATGCACCTCGGTGAGGTCGTCTTCCACTACCAGCCGCTCGCAGACGTACGGACCGGTCGGGTGGTCGGCCTGGAAGCACTTGCCAGGTGGGAACACCCCGATCGAGGCCGAACTGAGCCGGAAACGTTCATCCCCCTCGCCGAGCGTGACGAGCGGACGATCTGGGAGCTGACACTGCTCGCAGTCGACCGATCTCTGGGGGACGTTTCCGCCTGGGGAGAGGTGGCCAGCGAGGTCACGATCTTCATCAACCTCTCGTCCGTCAGCCTCGGCCGGCGTGATCTGGCGACGGCGTTCTCGCAGATCCTCGAGAAGCATCGGTTCGCCCCGTCACGACTCGCGGTAGAGCTGACCGAAACCGCCCTGGTCGGACGTCCGGAACGGGCGGCACATGCGCTCGACGCGCTCAAGCAGCTAGGGGTGACAATCGTGCTCGACGACTTCGGCGAGGGGTACTCCTCGATTACCCGCCTTAGCCAGCTGCCGTTCGACATGCTGAAGGTGGATCTGGGTTTGATTGGCCTGCCGTCCGCGAGCGGCACCAACCGGATTCTGAAGGCGATGATCGAGCTGGCGCACTCGCTTGGGCTGAAGATCGTGGTCGAACGCATCGAGGACGACGAGATCCGCGACGAGCTGACTCGGCTCGGCTGCGACCTGATCCAGGGGTTCCTACTGTGTCCACCGTTGCCCGCCGACGAGGTTCAAGACTACTTGCGGCAGCCGAGGCGCTCGATCGCTGGACTTGCCTTGAGTCACAACGACACCGAGCGCGACTGGGCACCGACAACAACGCCGACCCGCCCTACACGCTCGACCCCTCCTGGCTAAGCCGGCTTGAGAGAGTTGGCTGCCTGTGATCGCTGAGCCAGGAGGGTACGCTTCGGATTGGTGGTGAGCTGTCTACCGGGGCCGAGAACACCGATTACCTGCTCGACAACGCAGATCCGCGAGCCGAGCGCCGCTTCGACGCGCTCGGGGATCTGTTTGACGCGCGCACGATCGAGTATCTGACTGCGCTTGGGGTGACCCGGGGGTGGTCATGTTGGGAGGTCGGCGCGGGCGGCGGGAGCATCGCCGAGTGGCTCGCCGGTGCGGTGGCGCCGACAGGCTCGGTGCTCGCCACCGATCTTGACGTGCGTCGACTGTCGGCGACCGCGGTGCCCCGATTGACGGTCACGCGCCACGACGTCGTGCACGACGAGGTCCCGACTGGTGCCTATGACCTCGTTCACGCCCGTCTGCTGCTTGTGCATCTTCCCGAGCGGGAACGGGTGGTCGACTCGCTCGTCCGTTCGCTGCGGCCGGGCGGATGGATCGTGATTGAGGACTTCGACAACATGTTTCTCGACGTCGGCTCCGCGGCAACGCCTGAGCAGGCGGTCGTGCGCAAGGTGGCGCTCGCGTTCAAGCGGCTGCTGCAGGACCGTGGAGCCGATCTCGCCTACGCGCGTCGGCTTCCCGATCTGTTGCGCGCCCGCGGACTGAGGGATATCGCCGGCGAGGGTCGGATGGTGTTCGGCAGCGGTGGGTCGGCGGCGTCGCGACTGGCGGCGGCGAACTACTCCCAGGTTGCTGAAGAACTGATTCGACGGAGTCTGTGCACCAGCGGCGAGCTGCGATCCGCGCTGGAACTGCTCGAGGAACCCGGCGTCGGCGTCGCGACGCACCTGCTGATCTCCGCCTGGGGACGCCGACCGAGCTGAACCACTCGGCGTGGCAAGCCAGCGCGCAGACTGACCGCGTCGGGGCACCCGGATTCACCACGCCGCACCCACCCGGTCGGCGTCGTGTCCTGCTCTGCACAGCGCGGAAAGGTCGACTCGAGACGCGAGCCCAGGTGGGCGGGTAATCGCTAGCCTCGACTCAGTAGCCCGGATTTCACAGGACGACGATCCAGGAGGCCCGATGAGTCGCTACGCAGTGGCGCACCTCGACGAGATCGACGAGATCAGCGACGGCCGCTGTCCGTCTCGACCAATCCGCCACCACTTCGGCATTACGTCCTTCGGCGTCAACGCCTGGACCGGTCGCGAGGCGGGTGACCGAATCATCAATGAGCACGACGAGGGCCAGGACGACGGAGACGAAGAGCTCTACCTCGTGCAGCGCGGCCGTGCCAGGTTCGAGCTCGACGGCGAGCCGGTGCAGGCGCCCGTCGGCACGTTGGTCTTCGTCCCGCCAGATGTCAAGCGCACGGCGTTCGCCGAGGAGCCGGGGACGACGATCGTTGCCCTCGGCGGCACGCCGGGGAAGGCGTACGAACCCAGTGGTTTTGAGGTCTGGGCGCCGCTCGGGCCGCTCTATAACGCAGGCGAGTACGCCGAGGCCGCCGACCGAGGTCGTGAGCTGATCAAGGCTCACCCCGAGTACCACGGGCTGCTTTACAACGTCGCGTGCTGCGAGAGTCTTGCCGGACGAACGGCCGACGCGATCGAGCACCTTCGGCTCGCCATCGAGCGTTCGCGTAGCTGCGCCTCACTCGCCGCCAGGGACTCCGACTTCGATCCGATACGCGACGATCCCGCGTTCAAGGAACTGGTCGGTTAGCGCAACTGGGGGCCGTTCAACTGGACGGCAGTCTGCGACCTGCGGTTCGGTCGGCGCCGAGGCGGAGCGCCTCGCATTGGCCAGTGCCTGTGCTTCGTCGATCAGGCGAAGCGCCCGATCGAGCAGTCCGCCGTCTCCTCGCGGCTCGCAGCAGCCGGCACGTGCACAGTCAGAAAAAGTCCCTTCCTGGCGGTCACGCACGTCGGCCCACAAATCTTTGGTCCGTGCGAGCGGCTTGAACTCATGTATCCAAGCGTCCGAGCGAACAGCGAGCGGCAATTGGACGAAGACGTGATCGCCCACCGGTGGGCGGTCGATTCTTATCTCGCCGGTCGGATCAAGACCGGTCATTCGTAGGTTGCTCCCTTCGGGGCCAGAGGCGACACTGCGAGGTGAGTCAACACCTAGAAAACCCCGCTTGAGCGGGGCTTTCTCAAGCGGCTGAAGGGGCTCGAACCCTCGACCTTCTGCATGGCAAGCGGTACTGCATCCGGGGTCAATCGCCGTAGAATCCCTGGAAAGCCAGGGTTATCCGGGCGAAACACCGAAAATCGAAATTCGGCTGATTTGCGGACAGTTCTGGGGGTTTAACGGCGTGGGTGGCCCCGCGCCGTTAATCAAATCGACCCCGGCAAGACGTCCGCCGGCGAAGTCGTCAGAGCGTCCCGGGGGAGTGGGGACATCGCCGGGCATCTCGACCCACTATCCCTTTCGTGGCATGTGGATCGCCCGGCGCTGAGGGAGGCCGAGCAGTCCTTCGTCGCCAGCGCAATCGCACGGCACGAGGCGCCGAGACGACGAAAGGGATCGTCCGGCGCCGTGGTGGCCGACGTATGCCAATGGGCGATAGGAGCCGGACTGGCTTTGCTCCGTTGTTGCTGTTACCCGTCGTGTTTGACTTCCTCCGCTATGTGCATATAGCGCGGCGGATCTAGCTTCCCGTACGCATGTCGCTCTCGCACCACAGATGATCGGACAGTCAGCCAAGTACGTGGTCAAAACGTGGTCGACGATTGTGTGTCGTTGAGCTCGTCTAAGAAAAGTCACTAGAAGGCAGGACCGTCTTCTGCTAAAGTGCTTGGATTCTGGTCCCACGGAGGGGAACACGGGGACGTCCATCGTCCGACCATGGGGATCGTTCTAGCGTGGGAGCATGCCGTGCACGCCACCTTCCCGGCTGCCGTTACATCGACGCGCGGCCGTCACACACCTAGCCGCCTCCGACTCTTCGCCTGCGCGGCCGTTCTGTTGGTGACATTTCTGGGAGTCGCGTCTTCGGCGACGGCTGAGACGGCCGTCGGCGCAGAGAACCCGAGCGTCATTTCCGACTGGAACGCGCTTGCCGTAACTACGTTCAGCGCCGATCCGACGAAGGTGCCCCAAGAGACACCTCTCTACATGGGGTTCGTCCAGGCGGCGGTCTACGACGCCGTCGTGGGCATCGAGGGCCGCTACGAGCCCTACCGCTTCGATGCCCGCGCGCCACGCAGAACCTCCGCTCAGGCGGCCGCAGTGGCTGCGGCCCACAAGGTGTTAGTGACGTACTCGCCGTACGCGCAGGTAAACCTCGACGCCGCCTATGCCATGTCGCTTGCGCAGATTCCCGACGGCAAGGCCAAGACACGCGGCATAGCGTTCGGCACCCTCGCCGCCGACAACCTGATCGCGATGCGCGCGAACGACGGGCGTAACGCGCCCGTGCTGTTCACCCAGCCGCCGGCTGCCGGCGTCTGGCGGCCCACGCCGCCGGCGTTCCTCCCGATGGCCGTCCCATGGATGGGGAGCGTCACCCCGCTACTGTTGCGCAGCGGCGCTCAGTTCGGCGAGCCTGGGCCACCGCCGGCGCTGACCTCGGCCCGTTACACCCGCGACTTCGACGAGGTCAAGGCACTCGGCTCCGTGACCTCGACAGCACGGACACCGGAGCAGACAAACATCGCGCTGTTCTTCTCGGGCAACGCCGCCGTCCAATTCAACGCGGCGCTGCGGGACCAGATGACCGTGCGGCAGCCAGACATCGTCGACGCCGCCAGGATGTTCGCTGCGGTCGACATGAGCGAGGCCGACGCGATCATATCCGTGTGGCACGCGAAGTACCTCTACGGCTTCTGGCGACCGATCACCGCGATCAACCTGGCCGACACCGACGGCAACCCTGCAACCACCGCCGACCCAAACTGGACGCCGCTACTGACGACGCCTCCTTATCCAGACTACGTGAGCGGCTACTCCGGTCTCACCGGAGCGTTCACCCAGGCGTTACAGGACGCGCTCGACACCCGGCATCTGCAGGTGACCCTCACTTCCACCGCGGTTCCAGGCGCCGTCCGCAGCTACGACTCCGGGAAGTCGCTGCGTAACGATGTCGTGGACGCCAGAGTGTGGCTAGGGATCCACTTCCGCACCGCGGACACAGGCGGCGTAGACATGGGGCAACGGGTCGCGGACTGGATTCTCGATCACTACTTCGGCGCGCGGGAGCATCGACACCGCCGGTGAAGGCCGGGTATCGGCCACCCGCGACCGGTAGCCGCGACACCGCAACGCTGCCACACGTACTGACGTTCAGACGATGTGGCTCTGTAACCGCAAGTGCACGTTGTCGGATCGGACGTCACCGCCCAAGCAACCAATCACTTGACGGTGACAGTTGGCCACAGCGGAAGTACATGGTCGTGGTTGAGGGTCGCGGCAGCCCGGACCAGGCCCTGTGTCGTGGCTGCCTTGGACCGCAGCAGCAGTGTCCGTCACCGTTGGGCGACCATCCCAGCGTTATCCGGCGCGTAGTTAATCATCGCCTCCGGCGTAGTGTTGGTCCTAGCGATCGTCACTTCGGCAGGCCGTTCTCGGTTGGCGATGTCGCGATCGAGCGCGCGCTAGGCGGACAGCCAGTGATGCGGCCCAGCTCGATTCGCTTTCACGGGGTTACCATGCGTCTATAGCCTGGAGAGGGGATTTACAAGTCCTGACTGGCGCTCTGATCAGCGGAGTCGCCGGCGTCGGGAGTCGGCCTCGCTCCAAACATGGCGCCGGATAAGGAAGCGCGTCCAGGCCCGCGCACCTCTACCGCCCACAGGGCATGCATCGCCGCCGCCGGCGTCGGACGATCCCTTTCGTCGTCTCGGCGCCTCGTGCCGTGCGATTGCGTTGGCGACGCAAGGATCGCCAGGCGTCCGTCAGCTGATCCAGTTCCGATTCCGGTCGTTCTCGCGGGGCCGGTGAGCCTCGATGGCATGGCTCATTTGGTCGCTGAGCAGGAGCGCGGTCGGCTAGCTTGCCGACACGCGCGATCCAGGGTGCGGGGGGCCCGTTGCGCCGGCTCAGACCCGAAGCAGCGGTCACATCCCGTCTTCGTAGCTGTCGCTCGTCGTCCGAGGCGGAAGCGACTGACGCTCCGCGAGCGGGGCGCCGCTTCTCGTCGGCGTGACCGCGGGGCGGAGCGTCGTCATCGCTGGCTCAGTGCATGTGCACCGTCGTGGCGCCGGTGCTCGCCGTTTGTGAGTCGACGATTTGGAAGCAGTTCGGGAAGCCCACGCACGGGATTCCGGCCTGCGCGGATGCCGAAGCAGTGATCACGGCGGTGCCGCCATGGAACGGGGGTCCTGACGGATCGGCGGAGATCGTGACCGGGATCGTGGTCTGGCTGCCATCGCAGGGGAACAACAGGGATGAACCGAACACCATCGTGCCCCCGGTGCCGTGGGCAATCGAACGACCCGATGCCTGCTCGGCGGTCACGTTGATGCTTTCGCCGACGAGCGTCAGTGAAGGATCGAACGGCGTGCATGACACCGTCACAGGCTCGGTGACCGCGACGCGGCCTGACAAGCTTGCCTCGCCGAGGCTGATGGTCATCGCCTGCGCCGATGCGGCGGCTGCGCTGCACACCGCGAGGGACGCTGCAAGCGGAAGAAGCTTTCGTACCATCGAATCTCACCCTCCTAAGGATGTAGAGATCAAC
Source organism: uncultured Solirubrobacterales bacterium (assembly GCA_963725925.1). Classification (GTDB taxonomy): domain Bacteria; phylum Actinomycetota; class Thermoleophilia; order Solirubrobacterales; family Solirubrobacteraceae; genus Palsa-465. The sequence continues at coordinate 201,642 of CAVSAY010000007.1, read as the reverse complement.
AAGCTGTGATGGGCTTGGAGCGTCGGGCTCACAAGCCATCACCAGAAGCGGTGTTGGTCTGACGCACCTCCTTGAATGCGAGGCCCGCCGCACTCTCGACGACCGGAGGGCCTCTGGTCAGTTGCGACAGCGACTGTCGCGCGGACCCCTAACCAGACGCTCACACTCGATAACAGCACCCACCGGCCTCAAGGCGCGCGACTGCGCGGCATCCAGCCTGCGCCACGGGTGCCACGTAGCATTGCCCGCGATGCCGCCAATCGAGATCGAGCATATCTGGCACTTCGATCGACCTGGCGTTGGGCCTCACGCCGCGCGCCCCAGCACGCCAACTACGATGCCGCCGGACCCGGCCAGGCGCCCTCGAAATACTCCCGGTGGCGATTGGTTTCACGATTCGCGCACTCGCAAGCGGACGACTCCCTTGGCGACAACGGAGTGGCCCGGCAAGTCACGAGTGGGCCATCGCGTTCGGTGGCGAAGCAATTGCGGCGCCAGCGTCGCGGACGAGCCGTGCGTCGCCGAAGCGCTCGTACGCTACGTGCTACCTGAACGGAGAAATCAGTCGTCGCCGGCGTGTCGGCTGGGAACGTGCCGGAGGCGTTGAACCATTTGGCGGTGGGGCAGGCGCTCGCGACGGACACCGGAGCGGCGCGAGACTGTCCATGCTCCTTGTCCGTCCCGACGCCCTGTGGCGTCGGCGACCAGAGGTTGCGCTAGGATGCTCGCCGTTCATGCCGAGCGATCGTCTGTCCGCGGATGATCGGCGGGGGAACCACTTGCGGATCCCCTAATCCGCAGGGGCGAATCGGTCCCGCCTTGGACCGTAGCGGTGAAAAGCCGCGAGCCCGGCAGCTCACCCCGTAGGCAACGACAAAGAGGACCGAGAACTGTCGTGAGTCGTTGCGCGTGTGCCTACGCGTTGCAGTACCGGGTGCCCATCGCCCGGCGGCTTTGTCTGCTTGCGGTTCGCGGGGCGGGCTCGGCCGGTGACGCGATCAGGCCGACATCAAGCATCCGATTTGGGCGAGTGCTGCAAGGCATCGAACCGCAACGCCAAGGAGGAAGCCAATGAGACGACTCTGGATGCTGGTGTGCTTGGCAATGGCTGGATTCGTTGGCGGCCCGGCCACCGCGCGGGCCGCCGGCCATCACACTCACCATCATCGCACGGGCCGACGTCATCACCACCGTCACCGCCATCATCACCGTCACCGCCATCATCACCGTCACCGCCATCATCACGGCAGTCGACCGCAGCCCGGCACACCCCCAGCGGGTCCCACACCCGCTCCAGCGGCCCCCAAGATCCAGCACGTCGTCTGGGTCATGATGGAGAACCATGGTTACTCGCAGATCATTGGATCAAGCTCGGCTCCGTACATCAACAACCTGGCGAACACGTACGGGCTAGCGACGAATTACTTCGCCCTCGACCATCCGAGCCTGCCGAACTACATCGCCGTAACGAGCGGGAGCGAGCAGGGCATCAGCAACGACGGCAGTCCCTCCGCTGATGCTGTGAGCACGCAGTCGATCTTCGGCGAACTACCAGGCGGACAGTCTCGGTCGCTGCAGGAGGGCATGCCATCGAACTGCGCACCGTCAGACGCGGGCAACTACGTCGTCCATCACAACCCGATGGCGTACTACACCAACCTCGGGCCGGAATGCGGCAATTACGACGTGCCGTTCGGCTCGACGCCCGATCTCAGCGCGGCGTTCACGTTTGTTACGCCGAATATGACCGATGACATGCACGACGGGCCGGTCTCCGATGGAGACAACTTCCTCAGGAGCTACGTCCCAGCGCTCATCGGTACACCCCAATACCAGCAAGGGAACACAGTGATCTTCATCACCTGGGACGAGGATGGGTCGCAGTCGGGCGGTCCGCAAGAAAACAATCACGTGGCGACGCTCGTAATCTCGCCCTACACTCACGCCGTGCAGGACGACACCTCGTACACCCACTACTCGCTGCTGCGGACAACCGAACAGTTGCTCGGACTGCCCCTACTGGGCAACGCCGCTTCCGCCAACTCGATGCTCGGTAAATTCGGGTTCTGACTGACCGAGGTGCATGCGGCGCCCGAGCACTCCGCCCGCTCTCACGGGCAGGAGCTGGCCGCCAACCCCTTCCTCGGGTAGCGGCCGCCGCTCCGAAAGGCGAGTGACCTGAGTGGCACTGCGATTGCGCTGAGGCCGCCGTCAGAAGTAGCGAGAGCTTCTCGCTTAGCACGGTGCGCCCGGGCGGGTTGTGCCAGGTGCCAAGCAAGTGACCTGAACTCGCGGTGCGCGGCCCGCCCGGGTGTCGAACACGTAGTACTTGCCTATCCACTGAGGTCGGGTGATCGCAACCGTGATCCGCGTTCCAACGCGCAGCCTACGCTTCCGGAAGTCGTGGGCGAGCTCGATCGTCTTATCGGTTGCGCACCTGCGCCGACCTTTCGGCCCACATCGATTAGCCCCAGAAATCACGCTGAGGAGCTTGGTGAATGGGCATCCTCGGCCGTGACAGCCGATGAGCACTTCGGTGCCGGCGGGCGCCCCATCCACGACGAGCGCAAGGACCTTGGTGTAAGCGGGCGTGTAGTGAAAGGTCCACTGCATTGTTACGAGCGACATCATGCTGCCGCTGGCGGTCTGACTTAGCTCGGAGCGGACGCTTAGGTTGGCGGCGGTGTCGGTTGCTGTGATCGCAACCGGACCGGGCGCCGTCGAGCTCCTGATCACCGCGCTGTACGTGCCGTTCCCGTTATTCCTGCTCTCTGCGACTCGCTCGCGTGAATCGGAAGAGGAGAACACGACGGTATCCATCGGAACTGGGTTGCCGTGAGCGTCGGCAACCGTGGCAGTTGCGATCGCAAACGAGTTTCCGTCAGCGATGATCGACCGCGGCGTGAGGCTGAGGGTCATGTTCTTCGCCGGACCAGGGGTCTGCGTCAGAGTGGCCTCGCCCGAGGCCGTCTGCCCTGCCCACCTACTCGTGGCTGTGATCGTCGGGGTCCCAACCGCCGTCGAGCCCGTCAGCGTTGCGGTGTAGGTTCCGTCGAGATTGTCTATGGCGGGGCCGAACTGGACGCCGCGGTCGCTCGAGGAAAACGCAACGGTCTGACCGGGCAAGGGGACTCCCCCGAAGGCGAGGGTCGCGGTCGCAGCGCTAGTCGAGACGCCGTCGGCAACGATGCTGCTTGGCGACAGCGTCACAGTGATGGTTTCCACCGGTCCCGCCGCCTCCGCACGAGCTGGGAGCAAGCAGGTACTCAGAGCAATGGGCAGAACCGCCCCAAGCACTAGCCACACCGTGCCTGCGCACTGACGCGGGCGCGAAACAGAACGTCGCCCGCGATACCCGATCCTTCGCAAGACTTCCCTCAACACCCGATACCTCGAAGGCCCCCGAGTCGAACCCAAGGCTACATGGTCCTCGGCCTCGCGCCAAGCCGGAAGCGCCTCCTGGCCCCCGGGTCGCCCAGCCCGAACCGTGCTTTCGCGTGAACGCAACCCCCGGGCGAACAGCCGTACGACGACGCAGTTCGGCCTTTTCCTTCGAGGCCCCGCGCGCCACAGGGCAGGCGCCTGCTTTGCTCGTCCGCTCCTGCGACAGACGCCAAGGCTCCGCCACCAGAGTCGCCCAAGCTCAGCGGCGAGGTTCCGCGGAACGGCGTCCGCGAGCGCGACGATCGCATTCCGCAAGAGCAATTGTCCCGACTGGGTCCGGCGCCGGCCACCCCGTTGGCGACAATCGAATCGCGCCGGTGCTGTGTGGGCTGGATGCAGCCGCTCCGTCAGTCCCGCGAGGAGCGGCCCTCCGGGGCCGACGGCGTTCCAGTCCGCCCGGATGCGGTGGCGTTCGGGTCTCACCTCAGCGCTCCAGGGCGACGATCCTAGTCACGACGCGGTGGTGTTCAGCCGCATCGATCGCGGCGAAGCGCAGGACGAGCGTGGCGTGACGCAGGCGTTGCAGGCGGCGTGCAGGTAGACGAAGGAGGATCTGGCTGTACGGCTGGGGAACCTCCGACTCGGTCTCGCGGAACGCTCCGATCCACTGCAGGCGGTTCCCGCGCCGCAGTGACGCGGTCACCGAGACGTCGCAGCCTCGGGAGCAGTGGACCGCCACCGGGAGCCCCCGACGCGCCACCGCCGTCAGCGAGGAACGCAGCGGGCGGGCATCGAACAGCAGCTTCGGCCCGCCCAGGCGTAGCGCGCGGGGCGCGCCGACGTGACGCGCAGCGGCATGGCCGACGGCTCCGGTCCCGGAGCCCTGGCAGGCCGTCGAGCCGCTGTCGATCACCGCGCCGCTCGTGTTCTTGAATGCCCAGTCATAGCTGGCGGCGTGAAGCGTCAGCACCAGCACACCGAAATCGCTCGTGTCATAGCTCTGCAGGTTGGCCTCGGGAGTCGAGATCGCATTCAGGTTCTCGCCGCCGGTACCGACAACGAATTCGCGGATCCCGCTGGCCGCCGCGGCCCCTGACGGGTCCTGCTGGGCGTAACGCTCGTAGAGATGGTCGTGGCCATTCAGCACAACGTCGGCGTGGGCGCTGTATAGCGCCGTCCACAACGGACCGACGCCCGGGCTGTTCGACATGAACCCCGACGACAACAGCGGGTGATGCCAGTACGCCAGCGTGCACGCCGCCGGGTGCGCCGCCAAGTCCGCCTGCAACCACGACACCTGGCTCGATGATGTCGCGCCTGCAAGCGAGTCTTCGCAGCCGGAGTCCGAACAATCGGAGTTGAGCGCAACGATATGCCAGGTGCCGATGTTGAAGGAGTAATAGCCGTCCGGCGGGTTCGCCGCCGCGCCGAAATACTGGAAGTAGCCCGAGGCGTCCGACGTGTCGTACTCGTGGTTGCCTGGAACCGGGTGCACGAACGGGTTAAAGACTCCCCAGGTCGCGTTATAAGCACCGACCCCCTGATACTCGCTGAACGCCCCGTGGTCGTACTGGGTGTCGCCGAGCACCAGGACATCGGCCGGATGCTGACTCGCCGCCAGCGTCGCCGTCTGCTGCTGTTCACAGGGGTTCGTCATGTCGCCGGCAGGACACGCGATATCCCCAACCGCGACCACGGTGACAGGGGGTGGCGGCGGTGGTGGTGGTGGTGGCGGCGGCGGCTTCGGCTTGACCTTCACGCACCGCCATACGCGCTTATAGACGATCTTGCCGTGCTTGCGCACGATCCGGCCATGGCTGCGCACGGGCACCCAGGCGGAACGCAACACATAGCCCGCGCGACACTTCGGCCGGTGAGGCTTGACCTTCACGCACCGCCCCACGTGTATGTAGACGATCTTGCCGCCCACGCGCACAATGCGACCGTGCTTGCGCTTGGGCACGCGAACGGTTCGCCGCACGTAGCCCGCCCGGCACTTCTTCACCGGCTGATGCTGGGTCCTGGCTTGCGAGGACGCGACGAACGCCAAACCGGCCCCGACCAACAACGCCGTTCCCCAGGTGCGAAGCCGGCGAGCCGACAGGTCGAACGTCCTGAACAGGTGCCCCACGCAATCACCAGTGTGTTGGCTCGCGAGCTAGCCGCATATGGCCCTCCCCGCCCTACCTTCGTTCACGAGTGAACGAAGGTAGCGGGAGCCCCGCAAGGCGGTTTCGCCAAAACCAACGGGCGTCCACGTCCAGACGCTCTCGCGCTGCCGGGTCAGCTCCGCTCACACCGTTGGCAGGGACACCTACACGTTTCTCGTCCCCGCTCGGCGCCGACCTCGGCCGAACAGAATGACGAGTGGCTCGTCCAGCGCCGCTACCTCTCCGTCGAATCCATGGCGCTGATCCTCGACGCTGGGCAGGTCGAGGAGAACTCGCTCGAACAACAACAGGGAGGTCGCCAAGCTCAACGCCGCCTGAGAAGCCAACGTCAACGTCGACGAGCTCCCAGCGTTACACCACCTCATCCGACTTGACTTCGTCAACCGCGCTACTGCTCATCGACCGAAGGAGCCATGCAGTGGCAGCTCACTGCCGGCTTGAGGGACGACCGGAATCGGACAGACTCGGCAGGGCGACCCGGACGCCTGCGTGGCTGGGCTCCGCGGCCGGCGGCAACACTGAGCCCGCCTGAGCCCGCGGGGGTGGAATGTCGCCGATCCGCTCGTCAGCGTGCGGCCGCGCTTGAGATGAAAGCACTCGCCTGGGCCGACGGTTTGATCCTCAGGCTCGAACCGGTCAAACGTCACCCAAACACAAGTGCCCTCGGCCGCGCCCGTCACTCGACGAGCACGACAAGCGGCTTGCCCTTCTCGACGATGTAGGTGGCGAGCTCGGCCGCGTTGCCGCCGCCGATATTGCGCACAGAGTGGACCGTCTCAGGGGGGACCAGCAGAACCTCGCCGGGATTGAACGTCTCGGGCTCGCGGCCGTCGATGGAGTACTCGAGCGTCCCCTCAAGGACGTAGATGATCTCCTCGCCCGGGTGCCTGTGCCTGACCGGCGGCGCGTCGGGAGTGATCTCGACGCGGTTCTGAATGACTTCGTGCCCGGGAATGCTCAGATCGTGGCGCTGGAGATCGGTGCGCGTGAGGCCGGGGACCGGCGTGGTATTCATGGCAACCTCCGAGGGTCGGGATCTGCGACCATAACGATCGTCCGGTGAGACGACCATCGCGTCTGCGGGCACAGGTGTGCTGGCCCGACCGGACGGTATGGACTGCCCATACGCGATGGCGGTGTCGCGAGCGACACCGGGGCCTCGCGGCTGCAAAGGAGCCCGCATGTCTGAAGAGATCCCGACCGTTGTGCTGGTGCACGGGGCATTTGCCGACGCGTCGAGCTGGAACGGCGTCGTCGAGTTGCTCCAGGCGAAGGGCCTGACGGTCACTGCGCCGGCGAACCCGCTGCGCGGGATCGCCTTTGACTCCGCCTATATCGCCGGCGTGCTGCACGAGACGCCGGGCCCCGTCCTCGCCGTCGGCCACTCGTATGGCGGCGCGGTGCTCTCCAATGCGGCGACCGACGCGGCGAACGTCGTCGGCCTCGTCTATGTCGCCGCGTTCGCGCCCGACGAGGGCGAGGTGCTGGGCGAGGTCACCGCAGGCTCCAAGGACAGCGTCCTGAACACCGCGCTTGTACCGCTGCACTACCCGACAGGCGACGGTCGCGAGCCAGCGGTTGAGTTCGCGATCGATCCGGCCAAGTTCCGCGACGCATTCGCCGCCGACCTGCCCGCGGAGCAGACCGCGGTCATGGCGGCCACCCAGCGGCCCGTCGCCGAAGCTGCCTTCGCCGAGCAGTCAGGGCCACCCGCCTGGAAGCGCCTGCCGTGCTGGGCCGCCGTCGCCTCGGCTGACACGGCGGCCGGCACCGACGTGATCCACTCGATGGCGGAACGGGCCGGCGCGAAGATCACCGAGCTCGAGGGCTCTCACGTGATCATGATCTCCCAGCCCCAGGCTGTGACAGACGTGATCCTGCAGGCGCTGTCGGAGGTCGGTTCGGAAACCTGACACCGGCCGCGACGCGGCTGCAGACCGAACGTCGGAGTACGAATCTCGCTGGGCGCATCTTGGAGGACCCTCCGAGCCCTTGTTCCAACTCCCCAGCCGCGGCCCAGGCGGCGCACCGTTGTGAGCCGCGCCCGCCGACGAGCGCCTCGTCGCCATAGGCATCGTCACCTCTGCAACGGCACACCGAGCGAAGCATTCGTCAGCTTCCGGGAGTAGGCGTGCCGCCTGATGGGCGAACTCGGAACTCAGCAACCGCTCGATGCCGGCCGGTTCCAGACGAGCCTTACTGGGGTGGCCGCGCCAAGCTTGCGGCCTCGCCGAGGTCAGCAGGAGCGCGAGCGGGGGCAGGCTTCGTCGATGCAGCACTTTCGGCGCGCGAAGCTCTGTTAACGACAGGGGGCCGAGCCAAAACTCTAGGGTGTCCTCCGATGTGCTGCGGGGGTGCGACCGGAGATCCTGGGCGATGTGGGTTCTCCGAAATTCGCGCAGGGTGTTGCGCTGGTTGAGCGGATTGTGCGGTCCGTCGCCGGAACAATCTCTACGGCGGGAGGCCGGTCCTCCCGAGTCGCCCGTGCACTGGCGATCATGGTGCCGGCGATCTGCGCCACGGTCGCTCTGGCGACATCTAGCGCCCTCGGGGCGCCCACAACAACCCTGACGACGTGCGACGAAGCGAGCCTCAAGGCTGCCGTCGCGCGCGGCGGGACCGTCCAGTACGGGGTCGACTGCACGGTGACGTTGACGAGTCCTGTGATCGTTGGCTCCGGGCTAACGGTTGACGTGGAGGCCGGCGGCTTCAGGGTGTTCCTCAACGGCGGTCATACCACGCGTCACTTTGTTGTCTCCGGCGGCAATCTGACGGTCGGTGGGCTTGAGCTCCAGTCGGGGCTTGCGGTCGGGGCGACGGGAACACCCGGGAGCTTCGGAGCATCCGGCGCAAAAGGAGGCGATGGGGCGAGCGGATCCTCCGGCGACGCCGGCGGGAGCGGCGGGATCGCCGGCGCCGGAACAGCGGGCGCGGTCGCCGAGGGTGGGTCGATCCTGATCAACTCTGGAACGGTCACGCTCAACGGCGTGACGTTGTCCAGTAACGAAGCTGACGGCGGCGCTGGCGGATCGGGCGGCGCGGGTGGTCCCGGCGGGGCCGGCGGGATCGGGGGGGCCGGTCCGGCGGGCGCAGCCGGACAGAAGGCGACGCTCGTGACCCCGTCGACACCCGGCGATCCCGGCTCACCGGGAGGTCCCGGCGGCCCTGGTGGTCCCGGCGGGGCCGGCGGCGCAGGTGGGCGCGGCGGGGACGCCCTCGGCGGCGCCATCTACAACGCCGGCAGCCTGACGCTCAACAACGTGATCCTGACGGGCAATCGGAGCGTCGGCGGCGCAGGTGGCGACGGCGGGACCGGCGGCTCGAGCGGAGCAGGTGGCACCGGAGGGGTGGGCGGCGACGGCGGTCCGGGCGCTCAGGCGGATCTCTTCGACACCGTCAACAAGGCAACCTCCGGCGGCGCCGGCGGATCGGGCGGCCGCGGAGGCGATAACGGCGATGCCGGGAATGCAGGAGCAGGCGGCGCGGGCGGGCAGGCGCGAGGCGGTGCAATCGAAAATGTTGGTGTCCTCATCGCGTCCCAGAGCACCGTCACCGGCTCCATCTCGGTGGGTGGCGCAGCCGGTTCAGGCGGCCAAGGTGGCCGAGCGCCGAGTCTGGCCGGTCTGGGTGGTCTCGGTGGTCGCGGCGGCGATTCCCCGGGCGGGACCGTCATCAACGATGCCGCCGGCGCGGGCGGCGACGGCGGCGACGGCGGTCATGGCGCGCCGGGGGGTCAAGGCGGTAGCGGCGGTGCCGGTGGCCCAGGCGGCACGGGTGGAAGCGGCGAGGGCGCCGGCATCGACAACGCCGGCAGCGCCACGCTTGACAGCGCGAGCGTGCTGTCGTTCGGCACGGCGACCGGGGGAGCCGCCGGGCCCGGTGGGATCGGCGGCGCGGGCGGTGGCGGCGGCGCGGGCGCGGGCCAGTTCAGCGTCAGCATCAACGGCGGAGGTGGCGGAGCGGGCGGCCCGGGCGCAGACGGTCCGAGCGACGGCGGCGACGGCGGCGTCGGGGGCAACGGTGGACGAGGCGGCGATACATCCGCCGGTGGCGCCGGTGGCGCAGGCGGACCGAGCGGCGCCGGCGGGGCGAGCGGTGCCGCCCGCGGAGCGGGCCTCTTCAACGCCGCCGGAGCGACCCTCCTTCTCGCCGGGACGACGCTCGAGCACAACACCGCGACGGGAGGTCCAGCCCGCGCCGGTGGGCCGGGCGGGGCTGGCGGGCCCGGCGGAAATGGGGGCAGCGGCGGCGGAGCCTCGCCAGGCTGGATCGGCAGCGGCTTTCCCGGGTCCGCCGGAAGCGGCGGTGCGGGCACCTGCCCGAAGCCCCCGCCGGGCCCCTCTCATGACGGCGGACCTGGTGGCAGCGGCGGCTCGAGCGGAAACGCGGGTGACGGGGGTGCGGGCGGCGCCGGTGCTCCCGGCGGCGCCGGGAATCCCGGCGGGGCCGCCGAGGGAGGCGGCCTCTACAACGCGGGCGACGCGACCGTGTCTCTCTCCGCGCACCTCAGCGGCAATCAGGCGAACGGCGCTCCCGGCGGCCTGGCCTCCACCGGCGGCAGCGGCGGAGCGGGGGGCGTCGGCGGAGCCGGAGGCGGCGGCCCGCTTCTGTCGGGAGGGGCGACCAGCGCCGCAGGTGGCGTGGGCGGCGGTGGCTGCAACGGCGGTACTGAGGGCGCTAACGGGGCCGGGGGCGCAGGCGGCAACGGCGGTAGCGGTGGAAGCGCCGGTGCCGCCGGGAGCGGTGGCCGAGGTGGAGACGGCGGCACGGCCCGCGGCGGGGCGGTCTACAACACCGCGACGCTCCGGCTCATCGGCGCCGCGTTCAGCTCCGACGGCGCGAGCGGAGGGGCCGGAGGAACTGCGGCCGACGGTGGGCGCGGCCAAGCTGCCGGCGGAGCCGCTGGGTACGGCGCCAACGGCGGCGTCGGCGACCCGACCAACGGCTTGCCGGGCGGCAATGGCGGCAATGGCGGCAACGGCGGCAACGGCGGCAGCGGTGGCGCGAACGGCGGCGGCGGCAACGGTGGTGACGCCTTCGGCGGAGGCCTCTATACGACTGTGGCGCTCACGACCGACTCGGGTAATACGTACGCGTTGGACGGCGTGACCGCTGGAGCGGGCGCCGGCGTTTCGCGGCCCGGCGCCGGCGGCGGGAGCGGTGGTCGCGCGGGCGCCCCGGGCATCGGCGGCGCCGGGCTCCCCGCCGGACGAGTCGGCAAGACGGGACTTCCCGGCAACGCGGGTACGGGGGGCGCGTCGGGCGCGAGCCCCGGACAGTCGGGAACCGCGCAGTTCGCCGACTTCAATGCCGTTCTCGCCACGCCGGTCGCGCCGCAGTTCACGGCGAGCGCACCGCCCTTGACGGCGACCGCCGGGAGTCCCTACGCGTACACGTTCGCCGCGTCCGGAAACCCAGCTCCTTCATATGCGCTCGCGGCCGGCGCACCGACGTGGCTCTCAGTCGATCCGCAAACCGGCCGGCTGTCCGGGATTCCACCGACCGGGACGACCGGGTTCGCGTTTGCGGTCGTCGCTGCGAACGGCATCGCCCCTGACGCACTGAGTGCCAGGTTCCAGATATCGGTGCAGGCGCCAGCGTTAGCACCCGCGATCACCAGTCCGAGCAGCGCAACGTTCAGCAGCGGACGCGGCGGAACCTTCACGGTCACGACGACCGGCCACCCGACCGCGGCCATCAGCGAGACCGGGACGCTGCCGAGGGGCGTCACGTTCATCGACAACCAAGACGGCACGGCACAGCTCATTGTCAGTTCTGGCGCCGCGGCTGGAGTTGTCCACCTCGTCATCCACGCCGCCAACGGCGTCACGCCAAATGCGAGCCAGCCGTTCACCCTCACGGTCAACGCTGCCGCGGCAGGTCCAGTCATCGATGCCCAGGCCAGTACCCACGGTCTTGGCATGGCCCGGGTCCGCGTCTCGACCCGAGCCGGCGGGGAGCTGCTCGTCGCATTCGTCGCCGCAAGCGGGCCGGCCCGCGGAAAGCAGACCTCACTTATCGGCGGTGGGTCTCTCTCGTGGAGGTTGGTCGCCAGAGCCAATCGCTCCCGCGGCGACGCCGAGGTCTGGACCACCGTCGCGCCCGCGCGGCTAACCCGCGCAGCCATAACCACCCGCCTGGCCAGGCGGGGCTACACCGAATCGCTCACAGTCATCGCGTTCCGACCCGTAGCTCGAGCCGGCGCGGCGCGAGCGTCCAGCGCACCCAAGGGGCGGCCCTCGGTCACCCTCACAACGACCGGGACGATGTCAAAGGTCTTTGCGGTCGGCGACGACTCGGCCAGCGCGACGCCGAGGACACCGGCGCCCCAACAGGCGTTGCTCCAGCAGGTGCTCAGCGGTCGGCACGCCACATATTGGCTCCAGACGACCGCACGAGCGATAGCCCCCGGCGTCTCCGTCACGATCCGCGACACCAAGCCACGCAACGACCCGTACAACATGGCCGGCGTCGAGATCAGAGGCTCCTGACAAGAGGCGCCGCCCCTCACGTTGAGCCATCGATCTCGGGCGGCGTTCGATCGAGCGCTCCGGTGAGTTCGCGGCGACCGTGGATCGACAGCTTTGCGTAGCACTGGGACAGCTGCCCTTCAACGGTCTTGGTCGAGACGAACAGGGCCTGGGCGATTTCCCGTGTCGTCAAACCGGCGGCGGCCATCCGAGCGGTGCGCATCTCCGCGGGCGTCAGCGCATCGGGACCGCTGAGCGCCGTTCGGCGCGGTCGCGCGCCGGCCGCGACGAGCTCAGAGCGGGCACGCTCGCTGAGCGCGATCGCGCCGCAACGATGAGCGATATCGAGCCCTCTGGTGATCGCCTCGCGGGCTGCTGGACGTTCACCCCGCGCGCGCAGGCCCTCGCCGAGGTTCACGAGCGCGCGAGCGAGCTCAAGGCGCGCCGGCGTGGCTTCGAGGATCGCGACCGCATCGTGCAGTCGGGCGAGACCGGCCTCGCCCGGATCGAGCAGCCCGCTGAGTGACAGCGCCATCCCGTGGCGCCGCGGGGCTGCGAACGCAACGGCCTCTGCGAGCTCCCGCGCGGCCAGCTCCCGTGCCTCCCGCGAGCGACCGGATTCCGCCAACGCGCGCACGGCCGTCGGAACCCAATCAGTGGCAACGCTCAGCTGCCAGCCGGCGGCAGCCATGCGGCGGTCCGCGTCGAGCACGTCGGCGGTCCCGGCGTCAAGCTCGCCCGCAGCAATCCTGACGCGTCCTCGATGCGCGAGCAGTTGGACGCCGAAGGACCCCTCGAGCAGCGAGCGGTTGAACTGCACCGGCTCGAGAAGCCGGGACGCGTCCCGAATCTGCCCACGTTCCATCAGCACAATGGGGAGCCACTGCACCGCGACACGCTCGGCGCCGAGCTCCCGGCCCAGGTCATATGCATGCGCGGCGAACGCCTCGGCAGCGTCGAGGTCCCCGGTTTGCACGGCCGTCTCCGCCCGCACGACCGCCAACTGCATGACGATCGGAGCCAGACCGCGACGTTGGGCTTCGGCGATCCCGGCATCCAGGGCGTGCGCCGCCTCCTCGAGATATCCGCTCTCGCACAGAACGGCCGCTGCGGTCACGTACCCGTAGTCGAGCCAATCCGCGAGCAGGCGCTCGTCCTCGAGCGCCTGCTGAGCCAAGGAAGCGCACTCGTGTGCGGGCGTCCCGACCACGACACCGAGGATCGACAGCGCGGCGAGCATCCGCGGATCGCGGACCTCACCGCGTAGGCTCCGCTCGAAATGCGGCGCAGCCCGCTCGCGCAATGCGCGCGTCGCCGAGAGTTCGTCGAGGCCACCCCCGATCAACGCTGTTTCCAACAGCTCGACAGTCCCCGGGCTGAGGCTGTCCCCGTGCGCCAGCGCCTCCTCGAGCACGACTCGCGCGGCGTGGCTCTGCATGATCCCAAAGAGCGCCAGCGCCAGCTCCAATGCGATCTCGGCATGCCGCTCGGGGTCGTGGACAAGCGCCAGCGCTTCACGCAGAGCCCCAAACGCGCCTGCGTCCGGCAGGAGTCTCTCGGCATGCCCCAGTTCCACCAGCACGTCGAGCCTCGACTCGGCTGCCGGCGGCTCGGACAGCGCGCGCCGCAGATAGGCGACCGCGACCTCTGGCGCGCCGCGCGCGAGCGCCGCCCCCGCCGCCGCTCGGAGCGTTTCGACGACCCACGCGTCACCGTACGGCTCGGCCGACAGGAGATGGGCCGAAACGCGGTCGGCGGGCGCAGCGTCGGCCGCCAGCAGACGAGCCGCCTCCGCGTGTAGGGCGGCGAGACGCGAGCGTGGGAACTCGGCGATGAGCGCCTCGCCTACGATCGGATGCACGAACGAGAGCGACCGTCCCGCCGCGAGCAGATCAGCGGCCCGCAACACATCGGCTGCCCCTTGGGCCCGCTCGCGGTCAAGCCCGCTGAGTTGCCCCGCACTACGCAGTGCGCAGCCGGGCCCGAGCACTGCTACGGCTTGGGCAAGGCGCTCGCAGTCGCGACCGAGCCGCTCCAGGCGCAGGAGCACCCTGCGCCCGATCGTGCCTGCACCTAACTCGCGGACGCGTCTGGCCAACTCCACATCCGGACGGCTCGACTCGGCCATGAGGGCCGTCGTCAGTTCCCGCAGATAGAACGGGTTGCCGCCCGTCGCCTCATGGCAGGAGCGGCACAGCTCGTCGTCGGCGCGCGCTCCGAGCCGCGCGCGAACCAGCGCGGCGCTTGCCTCCTGGCTCAGCGGACGAACTCTGAGCTCGCTAGGGCCCAGGTCGTGCAAACCGGAGAGCGCCGAACGCGCGGTGTCCCATACAGCGTTCCGCATCGCTACTGCCAGCAGCACTGGAAGCGACTCCACGCGACGCGCTAGGTACACCAGGAATCGCGTCGACGCTTCGTCCAGCCACTGCGCGTCGTCGACGAGCAACGCTAAGGGGGCGCGCTCGGCAAGATTCCCGACAAGCCAGTAGAGGCCGTGCAGCACCGAAGCCACAACGTCGCGATTGTCCCCACCTGCGTGATCACCTCGGAACACCGGTGCGGCGAGCTGAGCAGCTCCGTCCCACACGTCTGGCCCGGCGGTCCGAACCTCCGCCCACAGCAACTCCCGCACCGCGGCGAAGGGACAGTCCACGACGAGCTCGTCCCCCCAAACTCGCAATGCCACGATGTCGTGCTCACGAGCGCACCGCGACGCGGCCGCCAAGAGCGACGACTTACCGACACCGGCCTGACCGCTGATCAGCACCACACCGCCGATTCCTGCGCGAGCCGTATCAAGGCACTGCTCGATACGCGCCAACTCGCGCTCACGCTCCAACAGATCATGCGCGGTCAACGGCGCCGCCAGCCCCAAGGACGACCCACAGCCGCGCGTGAACTCATGACCAACGCATTATCCCTCAGCGCTCAGTTGGCCAAATCGGCCCTAGGGGGAGAGCCGTGCCACGCCCCCCTGACCACTCCAGGGTACGTGCCAAATGGACCTCGCACCGGACAAGACTCGAACGCGCGAGCATGCAGCGTCGCCCCGGCCAGCCTCCTCATCCTTCGGTGTTTTGAGTGGCGACAAGCATCTCGCCAACGCTCACTTTCGGCATCCATCGCCCACGGAGTTGGTGATCGCGTTGGCGACAACGCGCATACGTCCGCCGACGGGGGTGGCGGGCGCTCCAACGAGCGCTTTCGCCTGACCGAGAGTGTGTTGCACGTCGATCAACCCGGCAGTCTGTGGCTCGCTGCCGGATCGGCGACGACGGAGGTGCAGCCCGTGTTTGAGACGGCGTTCACAGTCGCCGAACGCGGAGCACGCCGGTGAGCATCGGAAGGGTGAACTCGCCGCGCGCGGTCTCCGGTCTGTTTGCGAGGAAAGCGCTCATCCGGACGAGCGTCGCGTCTCGGTCCTGTTCTGGCATGACTAGCATCCCAGCGCGCGTTGCAATCGTCGCGACGAGGGAGTCTGCAGTGCGCCGGTGCCCGTGCGGGAATTCGTTCTGCTCCGGCGAGCCGAACAAGGCGACTGAGCCATCGCATGGAAGATGCAGATGTGCGGTCGCGGTGCGCCAACTGCTGAACGTGTCGCGCGGCCCGATGGCGGCGCTCCCGCTGACCCGCTCGAGTCCGGCGACCCAGTTCGACGCCGCCACGGCTTGCCGCCGGAGCTTCCAGCTGGTGATAGGCGGGCCAGCCTGTGTAACGGTCCAGTCGGCCGTCAAGGGCTGCCTCCCATGCGAACCATCAGTCGCTCTGGGCTCAAGCCGTAGCGTGTGAGGATCTCCTGGTCGTGTTCCAGGTCGATCGGGTCGGGCAATTGACTCAGGACGTCACTGATGAACTCATCCGAGCACCCCGGTCGGCGGAGCACCCGCGCGAACTCCTCGTGGGACCGGCGCGCCGGACCGGAGGTCATGCGCCGACCTGCCCGGCAGGCGCATGAAAGCGATGAGCCCGCCGGCTCTACGTGCTACGCGCTGCGGTCGTTGAGCACGTCCTCGAGGAGGCCGAGGACGATCCCGAACACTGCGTGGCGGATCGTCGCCTGGCCGAAGGCTCGAGAGTTGGTCGCGAGCTTCGGCAACTCCTCGCGGGCAGGGTGGTAGCGGTCGAACACCGCGGTCAACGGCCATGCCGCGACGTGCTCGATGAGGCCCGCCAGCAGGCCACGGAGGACCGCCGGCCCGGGCAGGGATGGCTTGAGCCGCGTGTACGCGGCGCCCAAGATCGCGCCGTTCTGCACGTGGAGCGTGAAGCCGATGGGTCGCCAGTAGTCGCCACGCGTAAATAGCTTGCCCAAGATCTCGACGTCGTCGTACTTGGAGTCGAAGAGGCGTTTGTCGAGTGGCTGCTCGAGCGTCATGACCACCGCCGCGACCGCGCCCGCAACCGCCCCACGCAAGCTCGTCTGCAGCATTGGTCAAGCATGTCAGGGTCTGTGCGCTGGGACAACCGATGCCGACCAACGCCAGGATCGCCGATCTGCCATGTGTTGAGGCGGCTCGGCGGACCCCGGGGCGAGCTGGTTGTGCGAGGCGAGCGCGGCGGAAATCCGGGGGCAGTCTCAATCCGCGGACCGAGACCGGGTCTGATCGCCCTCCACCAATCCGCGGATTTCAGAGGACGGGACGAACGACGAGCATCCCCCGGCTCGCGACGAGATGCTCCAAGTCGTCCGCCAACCGCTGGACGTGTTCGCTCGCCTGTTGCTCAAAGCGCTCCACTTCGACGATCTCCGCGATCAGCACGTAATCAGCTGAACCGATCGTCTGCCCGGGCACGTCCGCCGGCCGCGCAAGATGCCAATCTGACACCGTGTCCAGCGACCCGCGGACGATGTCCCGATCCCCCGACATCAGACGCTCGAAGTCCTCGGCGCACTCCGGGGAGCGCAGCTGAAACCACATCAGAAGGGTCGCGGGAGGGCTCATCCGCGAAGCGTAGTGCACAATCGCACCTGGATCGCTTGCCGCGCCTGGCTTCGCTGCTTCGCACTCAGAGCTCGTCAGAGATCCTGGACATCTCCCAAAACAGGAAGGAGTGTCATGAAGATCGTCGTCATCGGTGGGAGCGGGCTCATCGGCCGCAACGTCGTCAGCCGGCTGGTCGCACAGGGGCACGATCCGGTGCCAGCCTCGCCCGCCACTGGCGTCGACACGATCACGGGCGAGGGCCTTGCAGACGTGGTGGTCGGCGCCGACGTAGTCGTCGACGTTTCCAACGCGCCGGTCTGGGACGACGACGCGGTCATGAAGTTCTTCACCACCTCGTCGCGCAACCTGCTGGCGGCCGAACGCGACGCCGGCGTCGGCCACCACCTCGCGGTATCGATCGTCGGCGCCGACCGCCTGCCAGACAGCGGCTACCTCCGCGCCAAGGTCGCCCAAGAGGCCGAAATCGAGGCTGGGGCCATCCCCTACACCATCCTGCGTGCCACGCAGTTCTTCGAGTTCCTGTCCCAGATCGTCGAGGCCGGCGCCGACGGCGACAACGTCCGGCTATCGACCGGGCTGATCCAGTTTGTCGCCGCCGACGACGTCGCGGCGACGGTGGCCGAGCTCGCGATCGGCGCGCCGGTCGGCGGCCGCACCGAGCTGGGAGGACCCGAGGCGCTGGGCATCGACGCCTGGGCGCGACGACTGTTCGCGGCAACCGGCGATAACCGGGCAGTGATCGCTGACCCGCACGCCCGGTACTACGGCACGGAGCTGCACGGCGGCGAGCTGACGCCGGGGGAGGGCGCTCGCATCGGGAAGGTCGACTTCGACACGTGGATCGCCGCAAACCGGCAAGCCACGCGATAACCGCGACGGCACCTCGGTCGCACCCGCACCGCTCGCGTAACGAGTATCTGGTTGCTCCAACGGACCGTCCTGCTAAGCGCGGAAGGAGAAGCGAGGTCTGCTCTCTGGCCAGAGCGCCCCTCTGATCGAGCACCAGCAGTCGCCGCTAGCCCTTTGCAACACTCGCGGCTGTGAGCGGGTCCCTCCCAGCGCTGGTCCGCAGATACATCGAACGGGTTCTTCCGGCGGGACGGGGTGCCGGTCAGGTCGTGCGTATTGAGCAGGTGGGTGAGATGGTGCTAAAGCCGGGCGCCCGTGCCCGTCGTTTCACGGCCCATGAGGATCTGGCGACCGACCGGGTCTCGTTCGCTTGGCGTGCGAAGTTTCCGATGCTTGGTCCGATCTCGCTGCAAGTCATCGACAGCTACCAAAACGAGAACGGCCTGCTGGAGGTGCGTCTGGGCAGACTGCCGGTGCAGCGCAAGCGCGGGCCAGAGCTTTCGCGAGGCGAGGCCTGTCGCTACCTCGCTGAGCTTGCGTGGGCGCCGCAGGCGATCGTTGCGAACGCCGCGCTGGAGTGGGTCGACGTCGACGAGAGCACGGTTGAGGTTGCAACGCTGGTGGGCACGGAGCGGATCGGCGTCCACCTGATCTTCGACGAAGATGGTCAGATCGCACGGACCGTCGCCGAGCGCCCGCGAGTCGAGGCGGAGAACGCCATCACACGCTGGGTTGGCGAGTATCGCGACTCGGATCGGAGGCGTCGTTGTACCCACGAGAGGCGAGGTCCGCTGGGAACTACCAAGCGGGCCATTCACCTATTGGCGCGCCGAGATCACCTCGTTTGAGGTCGGCGGCTGAGTCGCAATCGTCCGCGCCGGTGGCAACCGTCGGCGGCATGCCAACAGTGTCGCTTCGATCGTCGATAAGGGCAGCAGCGCCGGGTCGGCCGCCGGAGCTCAACTGGCTCGAGCCCTGACCCGCCCCGGCCGGGCCGCTTACGGCTCGCGGGGTGTCACCGGCGGCACGCGCCGCTCAGGGGGCGGGACACCCGCTGGGACGGCAGGATCGGGTGGGGCGTCCGGCTCAGGGACAGGCTGGACGGGCGGGGCTGCGGGGTCGGCTGGCGGGACGCCCCCGGGAACGGCAGGGTCGGGCTGTTCTGTGGTCATGGGTCCTCCTTGCATTTACCAGGTTCTACCCGCAGGCACAGCTCAGAAGCGGCCCCGCCAGCATCCGGGCCGCATCTTTGAACGCCCTGATGCTTGAGGCCAAATACCCGGCCAGCGGCAGTGGTCGCTCTGACCCGAGGTGCGGGCGTTGGACTTGGCGCTTGGTACTACTTCGCGCGCTGGTCTTTCGCTAACGCCTTGATCGATCTTCAACAGCGCAGCACGTAGCCCGACACTCTCGGAGCTGGTTGTAGTGGCTCTCGGTTGCAGCGTGGAGCTGCCGCCACGTACTGTGCTGGCGTGGTTGTGCTGGAGGAAATGACGAGTCGGGAGCTGGAGCAGCTGGTCCAACGCGGTGCGAGGACTGTGGTCGTTCCATTCGGATCAGTGGAGAATCAGGGGCGCCATCTGCCCCTGGGGTCTGACGCGCTGCTGGCCGATGTCGTCGGAGCGGCGGTCGCTGATCGTCTGGATGCGGTGCTGGCGCCCACGTTGCGTGTTGGGTCGGCGGATGAGCACATGCGGGGTACAGGAACGGTCACGATGCCCCTTGAGACGCTGCGTGAGGTGGCACTGCACATGGCTCGAAGCTTGATCGTCCACGGCTTTCGGGTGATCGTGCTGCTCTCAACCCATGGCGGCAACCAGGCGGCCCTTGAGCAGGCTGCACAGGAACTCAAACGGCAGCATCTGGATGTCGCTGTATGCGTACCTCGGGGGGATGTCGGCACCGACCCGGGAGCACACTCGGGGAGGTGGCTCACCTCGGTGATTCTTGCGCTGCGTCCGGAGCTGGTCGACGTCGAATCGCCTGATGACAACCTGCGGGACGAGGTGATCGCTGCGACTCCGCAAGCGGGACGGGACAACCTGGAGCGCTTCGTCTCCAGCATCGTCGAGGCGGTGCGAGACGCTTCACAAGAGCCACCCAGGGGGACACCCGGAACAGTCAGTTCGTTGCCGGAATGATCGACAAGCTGAGCTGACGGTCGTAGCCCGCAGGAGGCGTATCAGGATCGCCCATCGAACGTGCTGCTTTCTCTGAGAGCGGCAGTCTCGCTCCTGGCGAGCAGCAGGGCGCTCACCCTCCGCCCGGTCGAGCCCTGCGCTTGTGTTCGGGCGGGCATCGTCCGTCCGGGCTGGGCGTGGCTGCCTGTATCCGATAGCGAGTCGGTTGTCGGCGGTCGCGTAGTGCTCGGTCGGGGTCACGTCGGCCTGGATCGGCTGGGCGGTGCTCGCCCGCGCCGATGATCGGCACCCGCATGGCGCGGCGGCGATCTCAGAATCGAAGGCCACAGACACGTGTTGATGGCTCCTGTCTGTCAGTTGCTGTTGTCGACCACGACGACGACCTTGCCGGAGAGATCGCCGGCGTCGGCCTTGGCGTGGACGTCCGCCAGCTCGGCCAACGGGAAGCGCTCCGCGACGTCGACGCGCAGCTCGCCGCCGTCGACCAGCGCCACCAGCCGCGAGAGCTGCTCGGCGTCGCTGCGGACGAAGACGCCGACAGCGCGCACGCCGCGCGCCTCGTCTGCGGGCGTGTCGATCGTCGGCACCGTGTTGACGACGACACCGCCGTCTTTGACGAGGGCGGCGAGCGCGACCAGCTCTTCCGGGGCGATCCGCGCGAGGTTGAGCAGGACGTCCACCGGCTCGGCCACGGCGTCGCCCACCGAGTTGTTCGTGTGGTCGATGACCGCGTCGGCGCCCGCGGACCGCGCACGCTCGGCGCTGCGTGCGCTGGCCGTGGCGATCACGTGTGCCCCGGCGCGCTTGGCCAGCTGCACCGCGTAGCCGCCGACCGCGCCGCCGGCACCGTTGATCAGCACCCGCTGCCCCTCCTGGAGTCCCGCGTCGTCGAAGAGCGCCTGCCGCGCGGTGAGGCCGACCATTGGCAGTGCCGCGGCGTCCGGGAGCGGGATGCTCGTGGGCGCCGCCGAGAGGACCTCGGTCGGCGCGATGACGAACTCTGCGGCCGCCCCCGGGGCGGTCATCGGCAGGAAGGCGACGACCGCGTCGCCGACCGTGACGTTCTCGACGTCGTCGCCGAGCGCGTCGACCGTGCCGGCGACATCGATGCCCGGCGTGTGGGGCAGCGTCACCGGGAAGGGGCCCTGCAGGTAGCCGCCACGGATGCCAGCGTCGACGCCGTTGAACGACGTTGCGGCGACGCGGAGGCGCACCTCGCCGGCGCCGGGGGTGGGCGGCTCGACGTCCTCGTAGCGGAGGACGTCGGGGCCGCCGTACTCGTGGAAACGCATTGCCTTCATGGGAGTCTCCGTTTCTGATGGTCGTTGTCTGTTTGAATCGAAGCATCTGATGAATACGCGGGCCCGGTGACGCGCGCGCCCGCCCGCGAGGACGAGCGGGTCGCGACGCTCACGATCCCCTACAGGACCGGTGCTGCTGGCGAAGGTGTTCCCCGATCACATCGAGGTCCTGAACCAACTGCTCTCCGAGTCGCTGTCGCGCAAGGACGCCAAGGCCATGGCCGATCTGCTCGCGCCGGTGCGTGATCACCTGCGCTCGACCCCGCCCCGCTCGGCGGTGGTGCGCCGCCGTCGGGCATCGGCAGCCGTGCTCATGTGGCGGGCGGGGGCAGGATCTCCATGCCGTACCGAGGCGCCGCCGCCATGGCGCGGCGTAGCCGGTCTTCGCGCTCGGTGTCGCTGAGCGACGGGCCTGGCGAGGTGCGCGTGGGTACAGGGTCGCCGAACTCGGCGAAGAACTTTTCCAGGCCCGCCGGGGCGGCGGTGCACAGCAGCCGTGCGGGAACCTGCGCCGGGTTGCGGAACGCGTGGGGGGCGTTGGCCGGGATATTGGCTGTGTCGCCTGCCTCCAGCCGGACGGGCGGAAGGTCGCGCACCCACACTTCGAGCGAGCCGTCGATGACGCGGAAGCACTCCTCGAAGTTGTGCCGGTGCGGCGGCGGACCACCGCCCGGCGGGATCAGCATGTCGAGCATCGCGAACCGCCCGGCGGTCTGCTCGCCGGAGAGCAGCACGGTGTAGGTGTCGCCCACCACCGCCAGATGCAGTAGGGCAGGGTCCTCGGGGCGTGCGATCGCCGGCTCGCGGGTGCGGTCGTCCTCCGGCAGAGCGGTCATCGGACTGCCACGGCTTCGTCGGCTACACCCATCTTCAGTCGTGTCGTTGCCATCGGATCTCCTTGGGCAGTCATGCGTTTCGGACGATATCGTCCGCTTATGATACGGACGATATCGTCCGGTTGATCGGTAATGATGTGACCAGGTGCCGCATCCCGCCGCCCGTCAGCCGCGCAAAGACGCACTTCGCAACCGCGAACGGGTGCTTGACGCGGCCACCGAGCTCATCCGCCGCGACGGGGAGAGGGTTCCGATCGCCCGGATCGCCGAGCACGCCGGCGTGGGAGTCGGGACGGTCTACCGGCACTTCGCGACCCGCGAGGACCTGCTCGGCGCGCTGGTGTACCGCTCGTTCGGCCTCGCGGTCGACAACGCACGAGCGGCGGCCGCGTACCCGGGATCGGCCCTGGAAGGCGTCCGCGCGTTCTTCCTCGCCACGCTGCGCGACCGCGAGCGATTCGTGTTGCCGCTCCACGGCGGGCCCGTGATCCTCACCCCCGCCACGCGCGAGCGCCAGGGACAGGTTCGCACCGTGCTGCGCGGACTGATCGAGCGCGGGCAGGGCGCAGGGGAACTGCGCGCAGACCTGAGTCCGGAGGACCTGATCGTGGCCGCGTCCCTGCTCTCCCGGCCACTCCCCGGCACCGGCGACTGGGAACGTCTCGCGCGTCGTCAGATCGACCTGATGATCAGCGGCCTTGCGCCCGCCGCGCCGTCGACCACGACCCCACAGCGACCGTGACCGCGGAACCCGCGTCCGGGTCAGCCTTGCGATGATGGGTCGGCGAGCCCCCGCCGGCCTCGAGTCATTCGCGCCATGTGTCATCGGTCACCTCGCTCGGTGCGCGTCGTGAGACCCGCGTTCCCGAGCATCAGCGCGGGACACGCATGGACGGGTTCACCGACGCAGGATGAGCGCCATGCGGCGGTGAGCAGGGGGGCGGTCATCGCAGGCTTCGCTCATCCCAGCGCCAGAATTAGACCCGCCGCGACGAGCAGTCCTGCCGTGAGCCCGTGGACGCCCAACGCTCTCGAGAGCTTCCCGCCGTTTGTGAGGACGATCAGCGCGTCGGAGGTCGGTGTGATCGCCGCGGCGACCATCTTGCTCCAGGGGCTGGCAGGTGATCGCGGCCTGACCGGCGCGCCCGCGCCGGCGCTGGAGCGACCCAAGCAACCGCCGGTCGCGCACCCGCACGCAGAGACCAGTCCCCGGGCCGACCGAAGAACGGCTCCCCTGCCCCGGCAGCTGAGCCCACCGCTGCCGCCCCACGAAAGCACGTTCGCGGGCGGAGCACTCGCGCCCGTAGCGGCCCAGACACAGTCCAACCCTGGTCCCTGAAGCAAGACGTTGGAGCGGAGGCTTGACTGGGCGCGGGGCTACAAGCGTGAGACGAGTTCGGCGACGATGTCAGCTGCCGGTTGTGTCCGGTTCGCGAGCGCGACGCTTTGTCCGGCCCACAGCGATAACGGTTCAATCTCACCGGTCGTTCCCACCATTGGCGGCGCGGGCTCATATCGAACGATCGCCTCGCCCGAAGCGAAGTGGGCTAGCACCTCGCCCTCCCCAGGCCGGCTGCCCGGCGCCGGCCGACCCGCGGCCTCCCACATCTCGGCCGTTGAGTTGTGTATCGCGCGGTGCGACGCGTCTGGCCATCCCACCGCATAGAGGTTGGGATACCACTCTGCGTCTATCTCGGTCGCGGCGATCAGGCGACGTCGATACTCCTCGTGAATCGGCATCTCGTCGGCCAGCAGGAACCGCGTGCCGAGCAAGGCGGCCTGCGCGCCGAGGGCGAGCACGGCCGCGACCCCTCGAGCGTCGCCAATCCCACCAGCCGCAATGACCGGTACCGGCGCCACCGCGTCGACGACCGCCGGCACCAGCGGGAGCGTTGCCACGCCACTCCACACGTGCCCCCCGGCCTCCCAACCCTGTGCAACGACGACGTCCACGCCGCATCCGGCAGCGCGCCGTGCTTCCTCGACGCTGCCGACGGTGTGCATGACAAGCCCGCCGGCGTCATGCACCGAGTCGACGTAGCTCCGGGGATCACCCCAGAAGAGCGACACGATCCGCAGACCCGCCGAAAGTGCCTGATCGACTCGACGGTGTTGATCGAAAGCGAGAACGAAGTTGCCGGCGAAGGGCCGATCGGTGAGGGCGGCCGTTTCCCGGACCACGTCTCCGGCATCATCGGCCCACCCCAGCCCCACCGTGCCGAGGCCGCCGGCATTTGAGACCGCGGCAGGCAGACGGGGATCCGCAGACAGCGGCGCTTCGACGATCGGGTGTTCAATCCCCAGCAACTCGCACACCGGTGTTTGGGCACTCATTGGGATGTCCCCCTTTTCTGGCGCCCGGGGCACCGGTTGACTAGGCTCAACGTCGACCCGAAAGGCTCCGACGGCGCCCGGGTCACCACTGGTCCACACTCGGACTGCGGACCGGGGGCCCGGATCCGTGGAGCGCGGGGCGGGAAGTGGACGGGACGGCGGCAATCGATCTCGTCACTCCTCAACCATAAACAGGAGCAGATCATGCGCAGCGACATCGCCCCCGGCGGCACCTTCCCCGACTACGAGTTGCCCGATCACGAGAGCGTTTCTCGAAAGCTCAGCGAGATCCAGGGCGACGACCCCTTGATCCTCACGCTCGCGCGCGGTCACTACTGCCCCAAGGAGCATCAGCAGCACCTCGAGCTCGCCGCTAACTATCCCAAGATCGCGGTGGCCTATACGAACGTCGCGACGATCTCGACCGACACCCATCACACCAACCAGGAGTTCCGCGCATCGACCGGCGCCCAATGGCCGTTCCTCTCCGATCCTGAGCGGACCGTCCAGAAGGACCTCGAGATCCAGGAGTACACCGACCCCGAGCACGATCCGATGATCCCCCACACCCTCGTGCTCAAGCCCGGGCTGGTCATCTACAGCATTTACAACGGCTACTGGTTCTGGGGACGTCCCTCCTTCGCGGATCTCTGGCGCGACCTACGGGCCGTGACCCGCGAGATCCGCCCGGACTGGGACCTGAGCAAACCCGGGCTGCACGAAGCGTGGGATGCGGGTGACTACTCGCCATTTCACGGCTGGAACAAGCGGTCCCCTGACTCGATGCCGTCCTCTTACCATTCCTGACGCTCGCGTAGGCGTGCACGCTAAGCCCCAGCAGCCGGAGTCGGCACAGCCCATCGGCCAGTCGGCTGGGACGTTGGTGTCGGTCAACGTCGGCATGCCGAAGAACGTGGCCTGGCAGGGGAAGAACGTCTATACCGGCGTCTTCAAGGACCCCGTCAGCGGCCATCGACGAGTCCGCAAGCTGAACATCGAGGGCGATGGTCAAGGTGACCTGGCGGGGCACGGCGGTGAGCAGCGTGCGGTGTTCGTCTATCAGCTCGACTCGTATCGGTACTGGGAGCGTGAGCTCGGCCGAGACGACTTCGTCTACGGCCAGTTCGGCGAGAACTTCACCGTCGAAGGACTCGGTGACGACGAGGTGTGCATCGGCGACCGGTATCGG
The DNA here is from genome assembly GCA_963725925.1 of uncultured Solirubrobacterales bacterium. Taxonomy (GTDB): domain Bacteria; phylum Actinomycetota; class Thermoleophilia; order Solirubrobacterales; family Solirubrobacteraceae; genus Palsa-465. The sequence continues at coordinate 176,021 of CAVSAY010000007.1, read as the reverse complement.
ATCGGGACGGCCACCTTCGAGGTAACGCAACCCCGCGTCACCTGCTACCGCGTCGGGATCCGCATGAACGACCCGCGGATTCCCGCGTTGCTCGTTTCACACCATCGCCCAGGCTTCTACTTCCGCGTGCTCGAAGAGGGCGACGTGCAACCGGGAGACGAGATCGTCAAGCTTGCCGCCGGCCCCGAACAGATGCCGGTCGCTGAGGCGGATGCATTGCTCTATCTCCCTGGGCACGGGCGCCAGGAACTGCTGCGGGCGCTCCGGATCCCTGCCCTCAGCCCCGGCTGGCAGGCCTCTTTCCAAGCGTTGCTCGACGAAGAGCCCGGCAGCGGTAACGCTGGGCTGGCGGCGACGAGCCCGCCTCCCTCCTGGCCTGGCTTCCGTCAGCTGACCGTTACCGCAATCACCCGCGAAACCGAATCGGTGATCTCCATACGCCTCGAGGACCCCAAGGGCTCGCCATTACCCGCCGCCCGCCCAGGTCAGTGGCTCACGCTGCGAGTCGAGCCCGCCATGCAGCAGGGATCGGTGCTGCGCAACTACTCCCTCTCCGGGCCGCCCGGCGGCGGCTACTACCGGATCACCGTCAAGCGCGAACACGACGGCGTCGCCAGTGGCTATCTGCACACCCGCCTCGCCGTCGGTGACCAACTCGACGTCGCGGCGCCGCGTGGCACCTTCATCCTCGATCGGACGCATGCACCCGCGCTGCTGATCAGCGCCGGGATCGGCGCGACCCCTGTTCTCGCGATGCTGCAGGCATTGGCGGCGGAGCATTCCGACCGCGAGATCTGGTGGATTCACGGCGCACGCAACCAGGCCGAGCACCCGTTCGCCGCCGAGGCGCAGGCCCTGCTCGCGTCGCTGCCGAACGCACGCAGCCACGTGTACTACAGCCGTCCCGGTCCGCACGACCTCAAAGGCCGCGACTTCGACAGCCCGGGTCGCCTCACCGCGTCGGTACTCGCCGAACTCGACCCGCCGCGCGACGCCGAGGCATACCTGTGCGGACCCGCACCTTTCATGGACGAGATCAGCGCCGCTCTGGCGGCGATGGGAATCGACGCCTCACGCATCCACACCGAACCGTTTGGACCCGCGCCGGCCCTGACGCCGGGCATCGCAGCAACGCCTGCGCGGGCGCCTCACCCACCCGCGGGCCAACCGGGAGAGGGGCCAACGATCCAGTTCGCCCGCAGCGGCCTGGCGATCCCATGGAGCAGCGACTACGGCAGCTTGCTCGAACTCGCCGAAGCATGCGACGTACCCGTCCGTTGGTCGTGCCGCACCGGCGTGTGCCACACCTGCGAGACGACCCTGATCGCCGGTGAGCTCGACTACAACCCAGATCCCGTAGAGCCGCCCGCCAGCGGGAGCGCGCTTATCTGCTGCTCACAGCCACACGGTGACACAGTGCTCGATCTCTGAGCGGCCGTGGTCACGACGGGGGACGCCAACCTCTGGGCAGGGTGGTCTGACCCACCTCTACGAGGTAGCCGTCGGGGTCGCGGATGTAGCAGCGCATCTCGGTCTCATGTTGCTTCGGCGGCGTCAGGAACTCGGCGCCCCGCGCGCTCCACTCGGCGTACACCGCCTGGATGTCCGCAACCCGGATGTTCAGGAAGCTGCTCACCCGATCCGGCTCGGGCCGCGTCTCGAGCGTGACCGTCGGCTTGTCGTCCGTCGGACATCCTCCGACGTTGATGATGATCGAGCTGTTGGCGAGCGCGACGTACGTCACCCGTCATTTGCCTCGCCGGAGATGACTGTCTTGCCGCCAAGGACTTCGGTGTAGAAGCGGCGCGAACGCTCGACATCGCCGGAGCCGGTGAAGTGGGCCGAGACCATCTCCTGTCGATGGCGCTCATGGTGATGTCGGCTCCTTCTACCGCAGTGACTTGAACGCCGCGCGCATCTCCTTGCTGAAGAGCTCGGGCTCCTCCCACGCGGCGAAGTGGCCACCCTTGTTGACCTCGTTGAAGTAGACGACGTTCGGGTACGACGCCTCGACCCAGCTGCGCGGCGTCCGCCAGATCTCGCCCGGGAACGTCGTGAAGCCGAACGGGATCGACGACGCCGGCGGAGGCTTCTGGCCGGCGGCAGGCGCGTCTGGCCCGTAGGCCTCCCAATACGACCGCGCTGCTGAAGCGCCGGTGCCGGTCAGCCAGTAGGTCGTGATGTTGTCGAGGATGTGGTCGCGGGTGAGGTTGCCCGACGGCTTGTCGTCGGTGAAGGCGCTCGCGATCTTGTAGTAGGCGTCCGTATCGTGGTCCACCATCCACGCCGCGAGCGCGACGGGGGAGTCCAGCAGCGCGTAGCCGATCGTCTGGGGCCTGGTGGACTGCTCCACGAAGTAGCCGTTGCCGCTCGTCCCGAACGTCTTGATCGCGGCGAGCGCCGCCTTTTCCTGCTCGCTGTCCGCCGGCAGGGCCGCGGGGTTGTCCAGCGCAGGCACGAGCAGGTTCGTGTGGACGCCGATCAGGCCCTCGGGCGCCTGGCGGCTCATCGCGTCGGTGACGCCGGCGCCCACGTCGCCGCCTTGGGCGACATAGTTGCTATAGCCGAGACGGCGCATCAGCTCAGCCCAGGCCCGTGCGGTCCGGAAGAGGTCCCAGCCGACCTCGGCCGGCTCGACGGAGAAGCCGTAACCGGGCACGGACGGCAGCACGAGGTCGAACGCGTCCTCCGCGCGGCCGCCATGCTCGGTCGGGTCGGTGAGCGGGCCGACGGTGTCGAGCATCTCGATCACCGAGCCGGGCCAGCCGTGAGTCATGATCAGCGGCAACGCGTTCTCGTGCCGCGACTTCACGTGGATGAAGTGGACGTCCACCCCGTCGATCTCGGTGACGAACTGCGGCAGCGCGTTCAGCCGCTCCGCGATACGCCCGAAGTCGTACTCGTCCAGCCAGTAACGACAGAGGGCCTGCAGAACCGCGAGCTGGACGCCCTGAGAGCGGTCGGCGACGAGTTCCTTGCTGGGCCAGCGCGTCGCGGCAATGCGGCGCCGCAGCTCACCGACCTGCTCGTCCGGGACCTCGATTTGAAACGGGCTGATCGCTGTCGGCGCGATGGACATAACGGCACTCCTCCTTCGGTGACGGCACACACCCGAGCGTCTCCGGCGGCTAGGAGGCTCGCATCATCCGATGCGGGTGAGGCCACCAAGCCTGCTCGTATCCCCAGCGCTTCGCGCCGTGAAAACCATGGTCCGCGACCCGGTCCGTCTCCCTCGCGCTGCATATTCGCCTCGGCTTCGGGCTGTTCCCAAACTCTGTCGGAGGGACCACCGACGAGCAGGCAGACCTCCTTTCGCGCCGCGAGGCGAACGTCGCCCGATCGAACGACCGACCCGCAATGCGAATACGAGGGAACCCGGCCGGGTCCCCCTAGGTGACTGGTGGGCTCGACAGAAACCCCAATCGACAGAGGTAGCGTTCCGAGCTGTGACGGGCAACGTGTCGCACGCGCCATCCGAACGGGTTGCGGCGCGCCGTCGCGCTGGCCCGGCATTTTCGGGAGGCTGAGGGCCTGTCAATCGCGCAGATCGCCGAGCGTCTGGGTCGCTCGCCGGCGACCGTCAAGGCGTACTTCTACGACCCGACGGGGGAGAAGGCGCGGGCGGTCAAGGCGCGCTACTTGGGGGTCTGCTGGGGCTGCGGGGCGTACACGCAGCCGCGCAACGGCAAGGGCGATGCCTATGCGTACTGCAAGGCGTGCCATCCCGGCGCCATCGAGGCGCGCTGGACTCGCGAAGGTGTACTTGCGGCGATGTGGGACTGGCGCGCCAGGTACGACCGCCTGCCGACGTCGTATGACTGGTCGAGGACGCACGCACGCCGGCGTGGGGGAGAGGCCCTAGGACGTCTCGCCGAAGGAGAGTGGCCAGGTCGATTCGCAGCGCGCCGTTTCAAGCCTGGCCGATGCGAAGACGGAGGCGGACGTGCGGGAGGTGGAGATCACGCTCTACCTACGCGATGAGCTGCTGGCGTTCGCGATGGACCGCGCGGCGCGCGGGCTGCCGCGAACGCCCTCCGACCACTTCTTCGGCACCGCGAGCGGCAGGCGCCGCGACCCCGACCGATTTCGCGACCGGATCCTGGCCCGCGCCGTCACGCGCGCCAACGCGAACCGCGCCGAGAACGGCTTGGCGCCGCTGCCGTCAATCACGCCGCACTCGATGCGGCGGAGGTGGGCGACGTTCTGCGCGATGATCGGCCGCGACCCCAAATGGGTTGCGGCCCAGATCGGACACGTCAACCCGAAGTTCACCTTCTCGGTCTACCAGCAGGTCGCGACCCGCCGGTACATCGACGAGCAGGCCGTATGGGCACTGCTGCGGTTCGCGGACGAGCCCGCGGAGCGCGTGCCGAGCCGCCAAATCACGCGCATCCAGCGGGACGATGCGCGGGGATTCTTGGGGCTCGAGAAGGGCGAGTTCGACCGTGACGTCGATCTGCTCAATGAAGGCGCCGAGAATCTGGGACGCGGCGAATGATGCGACGCGGTTTAACGCCGTGATTAACCCCGTGGCGCGAAAATCTCCAAGGTGCCACCTGGGAAGGGCAAGGCTCCCACAAGAAAACCCCGCGATTTGCGGGGTTTTTTGAGAGCGGCTGAAGGGGCTCGAACCCTCGACCTTCTGCATGGCAATCGGAATGGCGAGCGCGCTACCGTACGTATTTTACCTGCAAATCCAATGGATTTAGGAGTTCATCGCGCCTGGTGACGGAATTCGGGTGCTCGCAAATTGGGCACATTTCGAGCGGGTTCCCGGAACCAATCCGGAACGAAGCGAGCGTGTGCCGCGCGCGTCCGCAGCATCGCCTTCGGGGTGGAGAGGGAGGGCTCTGAGCCGCCTCCTTTCATGGTGCCACGGTTGGCGTGGATGTGCGAGCGATGCGGACGGCCGTCATCGTCGTTGCACGGGCTACCCGCCGCCGGACCTCGACGCTTCCGTCTCACCACGCAAGCCCTGGTCGCGAGGGTTGCCCGCTCCGAAGCTCAGGCTCGAATCCCGGTAGCGGTATCGACAAAACGCCAGCAAATACACAGAACAACGGCTGGCAACGCGGTCCAATCGCGGACCAGTCTCGCAAGAGTGGCAGCGAAGGGTCGTAGCTCGGCCCGGTACCGGACGCTACGGGGACCGTCTGGCGCCGGTGGGACGATCGAGCAATGGTTGAAGCCAACCGAGAGGGAGAGCGCGCTCGGCGGTGGCTACAAGCTCGAGGCGGTCGCCGCGTGAACTACGCGCGTCACCAGCAGTACCGGCGCCTGTCGCGCGCCGGCCGCGCGGTGGCGGGTTGCGTCACAGCGTTGCTGCTCGCGCTGGTTGTCGGCGCCGCGGGAGCGGCGCCGCTCGCCGGGCTGCTGCTTCTGATCTCGCTTGGGATGGGGCTCTCCGCTCGCCGGTGGCTTGCACTCGCCGGTCGTAGCCGCATCGGTGCTCGCTCGGAGGACGACGTGCGGCGTGCGCTTGCGCGGCTTCGGGCAGAGGGTTGGCGGCTGCGGCATTCGCTGCCGTGGCAGGGTCGGGGAGACATTGACTCGGTGGCGATCTCCCCGACTGGGATTGCGGTAGCGATCGAGACGAAGACGCGAACGTACGACAGCCGTCATCTCGCTCGGGTGTGCGCGCAGGCGGCGTGGCTGTCACGGCGCCGGCGAAGATGGGCAAGCAACGGCGCTCTTGGCGTCGTGTGCCTTGTCCGCGCGAAGGGCGTCGAACGCGTTGAGCACGACGTCGTGGTGGTCTCGATCGACCGCTTGACGCAGCTGCTTCGCGCCGTGGCCGGGATGCAGCGAGCCGCCCGTTCAAGTGTCTGATCCGGGGAGCGAGGCGCGCGCCACGCAAGGCATGCACAAGCTGGCGTCAGGCCCGAGATGCTCGCCTGCGGTCGCAGAGCAGGGCTCTCGTCACCAATCACTCGTTTCCCAGCGCGACCAACCGAGCGCTGCCGCATCAGCCGAAGCGGCAGTCGTGTCGTCGACGGCCATCGTGACCGCTCAGGCGCTTGCAGCTCCCCGACGTTCAGTTAGCGTCCCGCGCCGCGATCGGACCAATCCGTGCGCGGCGCGGAGCGTGCGCGCTTGTGGTGAGGAGCACGACTATTCGGGCGAATTGGTCTCGTGGCCGCGCTTTGGCTAGGGTCCGCTCGGCTGCTCCTATCGGCTTCGGTTGCGACCCACTTCATCGGAATCATGTTGCTGTCCCGCGGCTCGATTACGTCGCGACGTCGCCGGACGACTTGCAGAGCTGGTAGATGACGGTCACCGACAGAGCGAACACGCAAATCGACCAGAAAGGCGTCGTGCCAGTGCCCGCGAGCGCGACAATCGCGCCGAGCGCAGCGGCGATGACCCCGATCACGCGACCGTAGCCGCCACCGGAGAACAGCGAGAACGCAGCAGTGGCCTGAATGATGCCGATGATCAGGGTAATCCAGCCCCACGTGTGGAGGCTCGAGACGACGTACACCGAGTTCTGCGTGAAGAACTTCGAGTTGCTGATCCCGGCGATACCCCACACGACATTCAGAAACCCGGCGATCCCGAGCAGGATCCCCGCGAACACCCACCATCCCGTCACCCTTGATTCGTTGTCCATCTGCCTCTCCTTTGCTTGGGATAACAAGCGACACTTTCTCGCGATCGACACGGTGCCCCTTGCGGAACGTCGCCAGGTCGAAATCGATCCAGCACGCTATGTAAAAGATGCTCAGCAGAATCCGAGAAGGTCATGCCTTCACGGTCCCTTCGAATAGATGCCAGGGACGCTGTGGTTGACCCCGGTTGGTTGTATGTGAGTTCGTCCGGACCAAAACGTAGAGGTGCGATTGGTCGATGATCGATCCGGTCGTCTCCGTGCCGCCGTCGTGTTCGCGGAGCGTCATCCCGTCATACGCGGACGCATAAGGCGGTCCCAGTTCACCTCCGACGACGAAAGCGGTAAAGAGGCGATGACGTGCCACAGCATGCCTGACGACTGGCGCGGTGTGGGCCGTAAGGACAGAGGATCACCCGGGTGATTCGGTGAGCTCGAGCAGATTCCTGTGCGATCGCGCGTCGTCTCTGCAGTTAGCAGGGCCGGAGGCTGCGGCCCATTGCCGTCGGTGGCAAAAGCGCTGGTCCCCGTTCGCGCCGGCGGACCACTCCTAGGTCGCGATGTTTGGCCCGTCCGTCACCGCCGTGGTGTTGGGCGAATTGCGATACCCGTGTCAGTCGCAACGCGAGAGCCGCAGTCGTGCTAGTCGGGCAGGGACGCTGCGAGGGCTTGACCGCACCTGTCCGCAGCGCCATCACCACAAGCTTGCGCGTACCAGCGCCGGCGGACCGTCGCCGCTTGGGTGGGAGTGCAGCGGTGACAGTTCGGACACGGCGGGGCCAAACTGTCTGCGAGGCGCGACCTCGCTGGGCGGTCACGCTTTGGAGGCTTCCAGCGGAGCCGGTCGCGAGGGCCGCCCGCGCACCCTCTGTGGTTTCCCAGCGGTACTGGCACTGGTACCGGTGGTCAGAACGGCCATGTCCGGCGAGCCTGAGTGGCGCCGTCCAGCGGGCCCGTTGGTGAGTCAGGTCGCTCAGCGCGACGTGATTACTAACCGCACCCAGTCGCTAGCCGAGCTCGGAGCAGTGCGCGCCCGGCGGGCTGCGCCAAGTCGCCGCCTGCGGCGTCAGCGAGGATGTGGATCACCTTCTCGGACGGAACCGACCGTCCTCCCAGGCGACCGCCGAGGCCCCACAACGCGGCCGGCGTTCCGGCGGGCTTCTCGACTGGGATCGCGACCCACCAGGTCAGGCCGAGGCGCTCTCCGGGGCCGCCCGGCGATCGCCGTACGGAGGGGTCGTGGACGACCAGTCGCGCCGCGCCCTCGTGCAGCGCCGCCCACGTCGCGGTCCCCGGCTTCGCCGGAGGCAACGCTTCGCGCAGCCACGCGCTCAGCGCGGGTTCGCCCGCAACCTCTGCGGCCATGCGGCGCAGGACCCCCTCGCGTACGAGGTGCACACTCGAGACGTCGGCGACAGTCGCGAGGGCCAGCGCACACAGCGCCTCTAATCCGGGCGGCGCGTCAAACGGGTTGACGCGACCGAACGCCATAGTCACGACGGTGCCGCGCTCGTTGGGGCCTAGAGCAATGTCGAGCGACTGGGCCACGGCTCCGACCGTGGCGAGACCATGACCGATCCCCGGAGAGTCCTGACGGGCCGCGATGCCGCTGCCGTAATCGACCACCTCGACGATGACGCGCTCTCCGTCAACGTCGCAGCTGACGCGGACCTCGCCTTCCTCGCCATCGTAGGCGTGAACGATCACGTTGGTGACAGTCTCGGACACAGCGAGGGCGATGGCGTCCGTCACTTCCTCCGAAGCGCCTGCGTCGGCGGCGAACTCCGCGGCACGGTGTCGCAGCTGACTGACGACGGATGGCACCGCGGGCATTACCCACACGGCGCTGTGCCCAAGTGAGGCGCCCATGAATTGAAAGCGTATCGACGACTACCACCACAGAGGCTCACGCGAGTCGCCACGATCACCCCGCGAGTTCCGCGCCACTGCCGGGACGCGCAGGCGGTACCGTCGGGCGCATGGCCAGTGCCGTCACACGGCTGGACGGGTGGCGGCTGCCAGCCCGAGCCGTTTAGCACACCGAACACGGCGTGCTCGAGGTCGTAGAGGCGCCAGACGAGACGGAACCCGAGCCCGGTGGCGGGTGCGGGAAGCCAGTTGCGTGCCTGCTCCGGGTTCGACGGCTTGTCGTGCTGTATGTAGATGTCGATCGAGCCGTCGGGGTTGGTGTGCAGATGCGACCGGTTGTTGAGCTCGTAGCGGTTGAGCGGGTTGGGGACGAAGAACGAGTCCGTGTCGTACATCGTCAGCGACCAGAACGCCTTGGCCGGGATCGGCAGGTTGCTCTTGGGGATGTGCACCACGTACCGCCTCGATCCTGTCAGCGGCGCCTTGGTGTCGTCGAGCAGCGCGACTGGGTAGGTGGCGATGGTCGCGCGCTGGCCGCCGACGCCGAGCTTGTCGCCGATCGCGCGCAGGGTGTAGTTCGTGCCCCAAGCGCCGAGATCGGCGATCAGGTAGCCGTTGTGCGTGGCGAACCCCTGGAGGTAGAGCCCGAGCGCAGCCGCCTGGACCTTGCTCGGTCCTTGGCTGACCGCGTCGCGCAGGCCGCGGAGCGTGTCTGTGCTGAGGTGGGCTTTTGCGGGATCGAGCCCGGGTCCGATCCCGACCGTCTTGAGCTGCGCGAGCAGCGGCCGATCGGCGGCCGGGGCCGGGAACTTCGGCATCTCCTTGCCGAGCGCGGCGTAGAACGCGAGCGGGTCCTGTCCGGGCTGAGTGCCGGGAATCGTCGCGTCGGTTGACTTGGTGATGATCTTCCTGGGCCGTGCCGGCTTGTAGGCGGTGCCGAACTTCGATAGCGGCGTGATCGAGTATTCGCTCTGGATCCGGTGCAGGTTGCGGAGATCCTGCGGGCCGCGGAGGTACGTGCGGCCGACAACCCAGACGCGGTTATAAGCCGAGTCCACCCTGATCACGCCGTGCGGCAACTTGCCCTTGAAGTGCGGGCCGACGACGGCCCAGTTGCCGCCGCGGGTGACGTTGAAGTCGCCGGCGCCCATCCTCAGATGGGCCGAGGTGATGTTGAAGAAGTTGTTTGTCCACGGGTCGACGAGCTCGAAGGTCCAGAACCGGTTCTTGATCGGCGGGGCGTGCAGCACTTGTGGCTGCTTGGACAGGTCGAGCCACGCGAGCGAGTACGGCGTGTCGTTGTTGGGGGCGTTCACGGTGTGCTGGCTGGCGCCGGCGAGGTTGCGGATGCTGCAGAACTGGTTGACGGGTCCGTGGCCGGTGACGGGGTTGCAGACGCTGGCGCTCGTGCTGGACTTGAAGATCCGCTCGGTATCGAGCAGCGGCACGCCGTACTGGTAGGCCTGCGCGCCGAGCGTCAGGCCGGTGTTGTAGTCGGACGTGGGATCGGCAGACGCGGCCGCGGCGCAGGCGAACAGCGCCGCGGCGGCAAGCGCAACGCCGGCGGACAGGCGTCGAAGTCGTGGGATGAATCGGTTCATGACAGGGCAGGGTCTCCTGAGTTCGGGCAACGGGGAGTCCAAAGCTACGTCCGCACGCGGCCCTCGGCTCGTCCGATCCCGACGACGCGGCCGACCGCGGTTGTGCAGGTCCTACAAACCGCGGACGAGGTGCGCGAGCGCAAGCGCGACACGGAGCTCGAGCGTGCGCTGATCGACGCTGCGCCCGAGAACCTCCTCGGCCTGCTTGATTCGGTAGCTGACCGTGTTGTCGTGGATCCCGAGCCGCTTCGCGGTGCGGCCTCGGCTCGAGTGCTCCTCGAGGTAGATCCGCAGCGTGGCCGTGAGCCTGGTGGTGAGATCGTCATCAGCAGCGAGGCCGCGGAGCTCGCGCGTGACGAAGATACGGGCCCGGTCGAGGTCAGCGGTGGCGATCGCGGCCAAGGCGACGCGTGCATACAGCGTCACGGTCCCGGCCGGCCGGGCCGCGAGCTCGGCGATCCTGCGGGCCTGTACTGCCTCGTCGTGGCTCTGGCGAAACCCGGCGATGCCGTGACCGGGTTCGCCGATCGCGATCCGAACCCCGGGCGCGGCCCGCAGGTCGAACCGCAGATCATCCAGCTGGCGAGATGCGACCGGCTCGCGGGTCCCGATCCACGCCGCTGTCGATAGGAGGCCGAGCGACTGCACGAGACCGCCCGTGGCTCCGAGACGCTCCTGCACTTGCGCGATCGCGGCTTCCATCGCCGCGTGGGTGTCGCGTCCTTCCTCGTGAGCCTGCAGCCACGCCACCAACGCCGTGTGCTGGCGGTCCAGCTCGTAGCCGAGGCGTCGACCGGCGAGCGCGGTATCGATCGGCTCGCCCGCAAGGATCGTCTCGATCGTCTCGGCGCGCGTCGCGGCGGTGCTCCGCACCCAGCGCTCTCGCTCGACGCCGTAGAAGTCCTCGGCGAGACACAGGGCCGCATCGACATACGCGAACAGCCATGCCGAGCAGAGCTCGATCGCGATCGCTCGCTGCTCGTGGTCGGCCGAGTGCGCCGCGATCAGCGGCGTGATCGCCTCCCAGGCGGCGGCGTGCCCGAGCCGGTAGCTGCGGATCAAGGTGGTCAGCGGGACGCCGCGGCGCGCGCCTTGCTTCGTGTAGGCGAGCGTCGCCTCGCCGAGGCTCGTCGCGGCCGGATCCGCGCCCTGCTCGAGGATCTGCGCGAAGCCGAGGATGCTCGCCTCGTTGCTGGCGCGGTTGGCCTCGAAGGACTCCGAGTCGGGCAGCAGGTCCGGAAGACGGTCGCCGATCGCATGCGCCAGCTGCGCTGACATCTCTGGCGCCGCGGATGTCAGCTCTGCGGCGACCGGTCTAAGAACCTGCTCCCAGGCGCGCCGCTGCGCGGTGTCCTGTGCGCGGCTCCACTCCGGCTCCATGCGCGCAACCGTACAGCGGACAATCGACAAACCGCGCGGACGCGGTTGGCGCTCTGCGACAAGCGCCCGCGGCATGCCGGCGCGGATCATCCGGCCATGCGACAGCTGACCAGCCTCGACCAGCAGTTCCTGGCTCTGGAGGACGGACGCACTCACGGGCACGTGAGCGCGCTCGGCATGTACGACCCCTGCGATCCGTGGCAGCTAATCGCCGCACTCAGCGACGCCCTGGCCGGGCTACGCGCGCTCACCAACGCCGAGTCACAAGACACTGACACCATTGCATCGGCCACTGAGGCACGGCGATGAGCCGCGGCACCGAAGCCAAGCTCAGCCCGGCCACCGCGATCGATGGGAAGGACCTCCCCTGGGTCCCGTTCACTCCCTACTCCGACGAGGTCTGCCTCAAGTACCACCACATCAACCCGGTGCATGGGGAGGTGCTGGTCTCGATGCGGTTCCCGCCCGGCGTGCGGCTGCCAACGCACTACCACACCGGCACCCTGATCTCCCACACGATCAAGGGCGCATGGCGCTACCTCGAGTACGACTGGGTCGCGCGCGCCGGCGGCACCGTCTACAAGACCGCCGGCGCGGCGCACACACCCGAGAGCTGCGGAGACGAGGAGGCCGAAGTGTTCTTCGTGATCGTCGGCGAGCTCCTGTTCCTTGACGAGCACGGGGCGGTGATCGCCCGAGAGAATCACCTCACCTCGCTCGAGCGCTACCTCGCGTACTGCCGAGAGCACGGGATCACGCCGCGCGACCTGAGCGAGCACCGATGACCGGCCGAAGCCCCGCGCCTTCGCTGGTCCAAGTGGCGTTCTCGGTCGTCGATCTCGCAGCGACTGAGCGCTGGTTCCGGGACGGCCTTGGGTTCTGGCCCGCAGGCGGCTCGCGGCGGATGATGCGCGGGCCGCTCGCGTCGTCGGTCCAGGGCCTCCCGCACGTCGCCTCGACGTGTTGGTGGATGGTCGACCGCAACGAGTTCTTCCAGCTCGAGATGTTCCAGTTCGAGCGGCCCTCGGTGCGGCTGATGCCACATGACGCGAGGCCGTGCGACATCGGGTACGCGCGGATCGGCGTGTGGGCCGCCGACTTCGACGGGACGTTGACGCGACTGGCGCGCGTTGGCTCACGCCCGCTCAGCGACCCGATCGGACCCGCCGGCGAGCGCCGCGCGTGCGTGCGCACCCCCGACGGCGTACACGTCGAGATCATGGAGAACGACCCGCGCGCCTGGCGTCCCGCCGCCGGACGCTCGGCCTGTCCGGTCGCACTACGCTCGGTCACGCTGTCGGTGCCGGACCTCGCCCGCTCCGAGGAGTTCTTCCGTCACGGGCTCGGCCTCCAGCGCTCCGCTGTCGCCCTGCGAGAGCCCGAGCATGAAGCGCTCTGGCGCCTGGCGGGCGCCCGCACTCAGGGCACTGTGTTGGACGCCGGCGCGTTCCTCGTCGAGCTGGTGCAGTACCTCGATCCGATCGGGCGGCCGCGCCCGCCAGGCCAAAAGATCTCGGATCAGGGCATCCTCAACATCGCCTTCGGCGCCCGACACCGGCGCGATCACCGCGAGCTCTACGACCGGGCGACCGCAGCCGGAGCGCGACCAAACCGCAGGCCGCTCCACACTCCCGGGGGCGGCGTCGTCTACGTCAACGACACCGACGGCTTCTCGGTCGAGCTTCTGTGGATGTCCCAGAGGATGCGCCGATACTGGGGATTTACGCCACGACCGGCTTCCGAGCGGCCACGCGCGGACACGCACGCGATCGAGCGAACAGTGCGCATCGCCGCGCCCGCGCAGGCCACGTGGGACGTGATCGCAGACCATCAACGCATGTCGGACTGGATCGGCCCCGGCTCGGTCCGGCGGACCGTCGACGGCGCACCGGTTCCCGACGCTCGCGGCTCCGAACGGCTACTCACGCTTCTCGGCCTGAGCGTGACCGAACAGGTGGTGGGATACGAGCCACCGCGCTCGTACCGCTACCGCGTCACCAACGGCTCTCCGTTCGTCTCCCACCAGGGGGAGATCCGGCTGCGAGCCGACGGCGATCACACCGACCTGACATGGACGATCCGCTTCCGGCCGAAGCTGCCCGGAACCGGCCGCCCACTCGCAGCCCTGCTCTCCCGCCTGCTCGCACGCGTTCTGCGCACGGGCCTGAAGCCCTACATCGAAACGCACACGACTCACATCCCCGCACAGACAAGGAGCAACCAGACATGATCCGGTTCGACATCACCCAGACCAACGCCGCCGTGGAGCGGCTGATCGAGACGACCGAGAACCCTCGGCACCTGTACCTGCTGCACGCCTACAACCGCCATCGCTACCTCGAGATGGCAGGCCGCTACAAGGAGATCTTCGCGCCGGAGATGACGGTCGCGCACCCCGTCTACCACTTCAACGTGTTCGGCATGAACGTCACGCTCGACGGCCGCGAGCAGGTCGAGGCCGTATACGCCGAGTGGACCAGGACCGCCCAGTGCGTCTTCTACACCAACGGTGACGAGAAGCTCGCAGTCGGGGACAACATCATCTGCTCCACCGCAACGATCTACCAGCAGACCCCCGGCGCGGTGCTCGCCGCCACCGGCGAGGACGTCGATCCAGAAGCCATGTACCTGGTCGCAAACGTCGAGCACATGATCTGGCCCTACGACGACCAGGGCCGGCTCATCGGCGAGGACGTCTGGGAAATCGACGACTCAAAGCGCGAGCTGATCAAGCTCCGCCCCGACCAGGTGCTGATGCCGAGCGAGTCGGCAAAGCTGCTCGAGCCGCTGATCAAGCCGCTGCCGGTCCTCGGCGCATCACATGCCCCCGCCACGGTTGCCTAACCACCGGCTCGACGAGCGAAAGGACGGCGCGTGATGAATTCGTCAGATCGCAACGACAAGCCGCTGGCGATCGTCGGCCTGGCAACCGTGGTGGTCTACCTCGGCGCATTCGGGCTTACCCCTCCGGGCTCACCCAACTCTGCTTCGTCCGGCGCCCAGATCGTCCGCTACGCGACGGCGCATCGTGATCAGCTGCTCGCGAGCTACCTGCTGTTCGCGGTCGGTGTGCCGCTGCTGATGATCTTCGCCGCCGGGTTGTACCGCCTCATCCGTCGCGCCGAGCGCGCGACCGGCTGGCTTGCGATCGCCTCGCTGGCAACCGTGATCGCCGGTGCCGGCACCTTCGGTGCGGGCACCGCACTGTTCATGACCATCGCCTACCGTCCCGCCACCGATCCCGGCGTCGCGCGGGCTCTGTGGGACGCCGGCTGGCTGGCCTACAACTCCGCCGGGTTCGCGTTCGGAGCCTGGATCGCGATTGTCGTCGCGGCTACGTTCCGCCACCGGGTGCTGCCGCGCTGGACGGCATGGGTCGGAGTCCCGATCGCAGTCATCAGCCTCATTGGCCCGCTCGCCGTGAAGGCCGGAACCGGGCCGTTCTCACCGCAAGGCTGGTTCGCCATCCTCGTCGGGCTGATCTTCGCCGTCTGGCTCCTCGCCCTCTCGCTGGCAGCCTGGCGGCCGACACGCGCTCCAGCAACCACCTCCTGAGCACCATGTAGGACATAGTCGCCAGCCCCTCGGCCCCCGCCAGCGCGCCGACGTCGAAGTTGTTAGGCCCATCGTCGCGAGGGATTCCCCTCGACCCAGCACCGGCTGCCTCGAACTGCTCGATACCTGGCGCAGGATTCACCGCTCGGTGCTGGCACCAGCCACGCGGCGTCCGAGCCGAACGCCCGGCGAAGCGTGTCGCGATCGCCTGACGTGCTGCGAGGCAGGCGCCGCATCGCGTCTGCTGCGGTTCAGCGGGTTGGCGACCGCCGGCGCGTCGCCCAGGTGACCAGCAGCGGTGTGCTGCATGTTGCAGACGCGCCCGTGGGACGCCCAGTGCTCGCTGTCGCGTGTAGCCGGAGGCGGGAGGCCGAGGTTCATGCACTTGTCGAGAACTCAGTCCACGAGCCCGACAATTCCGCTGACGATCAAGTAGCCCCCGGCGACAACGGACAGGAGCAGCAGCCCGTCGGCGCGATGCTCGTTGATGAACGAGTTCGCGCTTTGCACCGTTTCTTCGGTTCTCTGTGGAACGACGATGTAGCCGAGGAGCGGCAGTTCGATCGGCGTCAACATGACGATGTTGAACAGAACGATCAGGAGCAGCCCGTCAGAGGTGCTCACGTTGAGGTGCGCGATATACCCGAGCGCGGCCAAATACAGCAACCCCGGGAGATGCATCACCACCCCGAGCGTCGCGAGACGCCCGACCGATCCGCTGCTCAGGATCTGAGAGGACCGGCTTTGCTTGTCGCCGCTGCGCGAGTTCTTCTGTGCCTTGCGCCGGGCGAGTCGATCGGCGGCTCGCTGCCTCATGGCGGCCGAGCGTTCGGAATGCAACCAGCCCGCACTGACCAAGATCAGGACACCAATGCTGATGTCGAAGATCGAGATAGCCGCACCCTTTTGCCGCGCGCCCAATGATGTTGCGTTCAGTCCTGCGACTACCGCAATCCCCACCAATACAGACGTGACAAAGCTTCCGATCACATATGCGCTCAATAGCCTGACAGGACGGGGCCGTCGGAGGATGACCAACACGACCGCCATTGCCGTTGGGCTTGTGATCGCCGACAAGACGGCCAGTGGGATCAGTTGGAAGTACACGATCAGGTGATCCGGCCCCGATCCGACGGCGCTGTTACTCCGTCAGGTGGTTCACGCGGCGCGCGCGCGAACACCCCATTTCGGATGAGGATGCTGGCAAGGGCCGAGTCGGCGCCGGTCGTTTCCACACCTCGGGCCTGGGCCGCGCGCCGCTGGCGCGACGCGCGCCGAGCGTCCCTCGCGCGATGTCGCGTCGAGAGCCGCTGCGGTTAGAGCCCTGTCTGGGCGATGACCCTGCCGGACTTGACCGCCGCCGCGAGCTGCTGGTAGTCGCGTTCGTTCTGCTCGGCGTAGGCCTTTGAGAACTCGAGGATCGCGCGGTCGAAGCTGTCGCCGTTGCCGAGGTAGGACGCGATTGCGATCCGGTCGCCGCTGCGGGCGTGCGCACGCGCGAGCGTCCAGCCGCACAGCGTGCCGTATGTGGCCATGCCTTTCGGGATCATCAGCTCGATCTCCGCCGAGCCCTTCCAGTCCTTGAGCTGGCGGCCGTAGAAGTCGCGCGGCTTGCTCATCGAGCCCCGAGTCGACGTGCAGCCAGCCGAGGAAGATGTCGCTGGTGGCCTGCATCAGGCGCTGCCCGGTGACCACGCGCTCGCCGTGGTTTGAGAACTCGCTGGGGCCGAGGATCTCTTCGAGCACCGACGCCTCGGCCTCCTTCATCTGCAGGAACAGGGGGTCCTGGCCGTCCCGGCCGAGCAGCAGCGCGATCCATGCGCGGGTGCCGACACTCCCGACTCCGACCACCTTGCGCGCGAAATCGGTCAGCCTGAACTGCTCGAGCAGCGTCCGCCGGTCGAACTCGAGCGTTTGACGGTAGCCGCGCATCAGCTGTTGAAGCGCCTCGAACAGCTCGTCGCGCTCGTGGCCCGCCGCGAGCTGCTCGATCGGCACGATCAGCGGCGACTGATCGACGATCCGTACATCGCCGTTGACCGACTGCGTGAGCTTGGAGAAGGCCGTCATGCTGTCCTTGGTGTGGGCCTTCGCGAGCGCCTTCTCGGTGCGCTTGACCATCTTCTGCTTGAACTGCGGCGCGAGCTCCGCGAGCACGCTCTCGATCTCCAGGCGCGCGTACCACACGTCCAGGTTCTTCATTGCGGCGAACTCCGCCATCGCAGTCCGATAGCGCGCGACCGTGTCGAGCACGATCCGCTCCTCGTCTTTGGTGCGATAGCCGTTGTCGCGGGCGGCGATCAGCATGCTCACGGCCAGGCGCTTGACGTCCCATTCCCACGGTCCGGGGAGCGTCTCGTCGAAATCATTGACGTCGAACACCAGCCGCCGCTCGGGAGATGCGAACACGCCGAAGTTCGACAGGTGCGCGTCGCCGCAGCACTGCACGTTCAGCCCCGATCGAGGCGTCGGCCCGAGATCCTGCGCCATGATCATCGCCGCCCCGCGATAGAACGTGAACGGCGACACGAGCATCCGGCCGTAGCGGAGCGGGACGAGTTCCGGGACGCGGGTCTCGGCCTGGCGTTCGAGCAGCTTCACCGGATCGACGCGGTCGGGCGACGGCTCAAAGACAGCCTGGCGGGAGCGTGGAACCTCCGCCCGCGCCGCCTTGCCGCGGGCGATCCGCTCGGCCACCGACAGATGCGGCACCGCCACGGCGCTCCCATTCTTTGATGCCCGTGCCCGGGGGCGCGCGGCCCTGGATGTTGTCGTAGCCATCAGCTCTCCAATCTTTGGTGTGGTGCCTTCGTGCGCGCGCGCCTACGCGGCGCTAGTGGCGGCGCGTGCCGCGGTTCGGTTGGTGGGTGCGATCAGCGCCCCGATGATCCACGCGATCGGCAAGAAGAACTCGATCCAGAACAGCCAGTAGTGCCCCTTGCAAAACGTCGCCATCCCGAAGTAGATCCAGCACGCCACGCACAGAGCGGCCAGCAGAATCCAGAGAAGGGTCATGTCGGTCCCTTCGAATCTGCGCCGGCGCCGTGGTGGCCGACTCCGGCTGGTCGGCTGGGCGGCGGCGCATCGGCCCGCGGGTCCTCGGCCTCGAGCGGGTTGAGGCTGTGCACCGTCAGTCCGAGGCTGGCGATCCGCTCGAGCAGCCCCTGGAGGTGCGAGGAGTCGATGATCGGCCCCGTGATATCCGTCCTGCCGTCGTGGGCGGAGACCGCCATTCCTTCGAAGGCGGACGCGTAACGCGGCCCGAGCTCTCCTTCGACTACGAGGCGGTAGTAGTGCGCTGACATCGAGTCCCAGCATGCCCGACGGCTGCTCGTTTTGGGTGCTTCGGGTCGAGGATCACCCGGGTGATTCGGTCCGTTCGAGCAGGCCGAGCGTTTCCGCGCGGGTGATCGGCCTGCTTGTGAATTTGGGCCGGGTGCGGTACAGCTCACGCGTATGAGTCTTGAGCGGCCTGAGCGAGATGTAGGACCGCGCGCCGCTGTCGCGTCGTGAGAGTCTGGCCCCCGGGCACCGCGGCGCGGCGGGGTTCGCGGCCGGGGCCTCGAACGCACGAGCGGGCCGCCCGGAGACTCATTGCCTAGCCACGACTAACCCTTGTTCCCCAGCGGACCCGGGTCGCCGGCCGCGCGAAAGCCGTCCCGGCGTCAAATCCACTCAGAAACCGGCTGCCGACGACTTACATCCCACCTCTTGTGCAGGTCGCGGCGGTCTCCTCACCCGACGACCGGCACGGAGCTCGCCGGTGCCTTGGGTTCGAAGGGCAGCAGTTCGGCGTGGTCTGGGCCGACGTGACCGTAGGTGGATTCGGGTACCTCATTCCAGACGCCGGCGACGTCGCCGAGCGGTTCGGAGACGATCAGACGCGCGGTGTCTGAGAGCCGGTGGAGTAGCTCTATCTCCGGGTGTTGCTTGCGTAGCGTCGGGACGTCGGTCGTGTAGTACAGCGAGCGCGATTTCCTCTCGCTGGAGTACCGGAACGCCCAGATGCTCTCGCCGTCGGTGGTCGCGATCGTGCCTTGGAACGGGTGAGGGACTCCGTGGTCACCGGCGATCGCTTCGATAAGCCCGATCGCTCGCGCGACGGCGGCCGGCGGGTCGTCCTCGAGGCCCAGGGTGAGTGCGAGGAAGAACAGGACCTCGGTGTCGGCCTGACCTTGGATCTCCGGGTACAGCGACGGGTCGACGGCGAGTACGAGGTCGCGCTTGATCGTGGCGAACTCGTTGATATAGCCGTTGTGCATGAACAACCAGCGGTCATGGCGGAAGGGATGGCAGTTGGTCTGCTGGACCGCGCTGCCGATCGCCGCGCGGATATGCGTGAAGAACAGCGGGGAGGTGATGTGTCCGGCGAGCTCCCGTAGGTTGCTGTCGTTCCAGGCCGGTTCGATGCTGTGAAACACGCCCGGGGTGGGGAGCGCGCCGTACCAGCCGACGCCGAACCCGTCACCGTTGGTGGGCTCAGCGCCGAGCCGTGAGTGCAGACTCTGGTCGACCAGTGAGTTCGCGCCCCCGTAGAGCGCCTCCTTCATGAGGATGGGAGAGCCGGAATATGCGAGCCAGCGGCACATGTGCCGCTCCTTTCTGTCGAGTTGTGAGATGCGTGAACGGTGCTCGTCTCCGTCGCGGTGCGTAGAGATGGCACGACGAACCGGTCAGCGAGCGTCATCACGAGGTGGTCGAGGCGTCCGCTGGTGGCGACGTGCGCGCGCTGTCGGTCGGCGCCGTTTGCGGCCGCCAGTCGCGGCACCTGATCGAGCGCACCGGTGCACCCGAGCGCGAGCGCGAACGGGCGGCAATCGGCGAGCAGGGAAGCGAGTATCTCTCGAGCCGGAACGAGGCGATGCGCCTCGGCGTCGATCAGCCGGGCGTCCATCCCGTCTCGCGCGGCCAAGAAGCGGTTCTCGGCGAGAACCAAAGGGCTCGGCACCACCGCTGAGGGCTCTGCCTCGAGCTCGAGACAGGCCAGCGACTGGATCAACGCCACCAACGGTCCGACGTCTCGGACCCGAGACTGCGCGTCCATCACGCGCACCTCGACGGTCCCAAGCGCCGGCTGAAGCCGCGCGTCCCACCACAGGAAGCTCGGATCGCGTATTGCCCCTGGCGCGATCAGCGCGTCGACCGCCTCGACGTAGTCGGCATAGTCGGCGAAAACCTTCGGCAGGCCGGTACGGGGGAATGCCTGGAAGATCGATGTGCGGGCGGACGCGAACCCACTGTCGCGTCCCTGCCAGAACGGAGAGTTGGCCGAGAGGGCCAGCAGAACCGGGATGTTGCGGCGCAGACCGTTCAGGAGCCGGATCGCATCCTCACGCGCTGGCACGCCAACGTGCACGTGCAGCGCCATCGTCGGCTCGCGTCGCGCGAGCATGCGCAGCGATGCGTCGACAGCGCGATAGCGCGCCGCGCCCGAAAGCTCTGTCTCGGCCCCTAAGGTCAGCGGGTGCGTGCCCGCGGCGGCGACGCTCAACCCCATCGCGCCCAACTCATGGGCGAGCCGGCCGCGCAGCGAGGCCAGCTCTGCCACGACCCCGCTCACGTCCGGGTGGATGCTGGTCGTGAGCTCGATCACCGCCGCGTGGGTCTCGGGGAACGTGCGCGCTGAGAGCTCGCTCGAGAGGCGCTCGAGAACGCGGTCGCTCGACTGGGCCAGCGACCAGTCAGTCGGGTCGAGGAGCATCACCTCCTCCTCGACCCCGAGCGTATATCGCTGCCCCAACTCGTCGTTCCACCGTGCCCACAATGGGCAGCTTCGATCCCGCCGGGCGCCGGCCCAGTCGGCCGGGTCAAGAGGCGGGCGCAGGTATGCGGGGGCTCGTAACTTCACCGCGCGCCGAGTCCGCTGTGTTGCGCGCCGATCGTATTGACCGAAGTCGCCGGTTCCGCAGGGTTGGTCAGCCGCTCGAGTTCGGCTGCGGCGCTTTCCTCGCCGGCTAGCGCCGTCACGAATGCGCGGTAGTACGCAGCTTGATCGCGGGTCTCCGCGGAAAGCCAGCCGTTCCACGCGCGGGTGACCCTCTGCGCCGACCGCCGCCACTCCGCGAGCTGCTGGGTCCGCCGTCGGGCCGTTTCGTCGGTCCCTGCGTCGCTGATATCGGCGACGCAGGGGCTCTCACCCGCAGGCTCTTGGTGTCTTGACCGGAAGAACACGTTGTCTCTCCGTGGTTTGATGACGCAGATAGCGCGGGGTCTCAGCGTCCGCTCGAGCTTCGGCTGGCGCACTGTGATGGGGGAGCTGCGTGAACGGTCACTCTGTCCTCCTCGAGGCGGGGGGTAGGTGGCGGATAAATCCGTTCTCCAGATCAGGATCGCGGATCTCCACGCACGCTCCGATTGATTGACTGCGACATCATCACCCCATCCCTCCCGCATATGAACCACTCCGGCCCGTGATCACCCGGGTGATTGACGCCCACCGCGTTGTTGACGCGATTAGCAATGTCTCCGCGGCTGTGAGCTGACTTGATCGCATCATCAGGGTGCCGGGGCGCCCGATTCCCTCCTGCATGACAGTCATCCGATGTCGAATCGAGTTGCACGTGATTCGCGCTGGGCGATCCGTCTGGCTTCCCGCTCGATCAGGTCGGCGGGCGCTCCTCGATTACTGCGGGTGGCCTGTCGGCGCGATGGCCGCCGGTCGTTAGCGTCGCGCTCATCTTTATCGCCCTGACGGCGCCGGTCGCGCCGGCCTGCAGTGTCACTCCCAGGGCGAGGACGAAGATCCCAGGGATGAACCAGACACTGGATCCGAGCATCAGGATCCCCAGCCTTCCGAGGATGTACGGAGGCGTGCACAGGGTCGCGCTCAACGCCCCCCCGACAGCGCTGCTTGACAGCTTGTCGCGCGTTGACTGCTCGCGCTTCGATGCCCCGATCAGCCGCGCGGGCACGGCCACGTAGCTGACCATCATCACCCCGACGATGATCCCGAGCGAAAGGGTGAACCACGGCCGACCCCAGCGGGTCACGACCGTCGTAGAGAACGCGAGCAGCGCGCCGACCACGGCTCCATAGAGCACGATCGGCCTCCAATGTCGGCGTGCTCGCCCAACCGCCGGCCGGATCTCGACATGGCCTGGTTGGGCTACCGCGAACGCGAACACGGCGTTGAGGGAGTAGCTCGCCACGGTGAGCGTGACGATGGCCAGGCCGATCGGGATGAGGACCGGGCCGCGGAGCACGGTGAACGATTGGCCGTGCAGGGTGTGGGCCTTGAGGTCGAACATGGCCAGCCAGATCCACATGGCGGGCAGGATCTCGACCAGCGTGAGCCGCCAGTTGGACACCAGCAGCCTGAGGCCGGTGAACAACATCACGAATGCGCTGATCACGAACGCGAGCGGGGCGAACACGCGGCGCGAGCGGCTCAGCCGGAGGATCGCCTCCTCGACCTTGGCCTCGTCGTTCTCCTCGATCGCGCGTACCAGCGAGCGAACGCGGGCGGAGAAAGTCGCCGGACGGCGATGCTCGGCGGGATCAGAAGGCCCTGGAGCGCCCGGGCCGACCGTCGCGCTCGTCGGTTTCGAGCTTGCCACCGCCGCGGCCCTGGCTACTTTCGGCTGGAGATCGCCGCCATCGCGATCACCAGCGAGAGCGCGACGAGCACCCCGAGCGCACTCAGCCAATTGATCCCGGTCGTGTGGCGAACGTGCTGGGCGTAGCCCACGAAGCCGATCGGGACGGCCACGGAGAGGAACAGGGCCACGCCGCGGAGGATCGCCCGTTTGTCGTGACCGTGGTCGCGTCGCTGGTCGGCAGCCTTGATCGCCTCCAGGACGCTTGCCGCCTCGCCGTCGTAGTAGAGCAGCGTTCTGCGCCCAAGCTGGCGAGCATGCGTCTCACACCCCCACGCCATCGCGATCATGAACGTGAGCGGAAGCACCCAGGTCATCACCCAGATCCCCAACCCGAGCGCGACCCCGAACGCCGCCCTGAGCTTGCCAAGCATGCCCTTGTCCTCTTTGGCGACCGAAGGGGACATGAAGCCGCCGACGATCAGCAGCAGGTAGATGCTGTGAACCCAGGTCCGCCACGATCGCCGGTGGTCGGGACGATCGGGGACCCGCTTGTCGCGTACCAAAACCAGGGCGGCCTCCGCCGCCTCTACGTCCGGGTGCACGCCACGCAGCGCGAGCATCTCCGCCGAGGTTCGCAGGCTCCGCGGGTCGCGGCCGTAGAGCGCGGCGGTGCGCAGCGTCATGCGCATCTCCTGTTGCAGATAGGTGAGATAGCCGGGGACGAGTGCGATGAAGAACGGAGTTCCCGAGATCGCGCCGTCGATTCGCGCGACATGCGCCGAGTGCGTACGCAGCTCCTCAGCGATCTCGGCCACGTGGGTATCGGGTCGTGCGCTGCGCACCGACCGAGCCCATTCTCGGGACGGCTCACCCAGCCGACCGGCCGTATATAGCGTGAGCCGCTCGGCGACGTGCTCCGGGTCGCGATAGACCACGTGCCACATCTCACGTGACCGAGAGAACATACGTCTTATGCGGCCCCGCGGGGCTGGCCCATCCATCGGGGCAGCCGGGACGACCGGAGCCGGCTCCCCGCTCGGCTCGCCCGCGATCGAGCTTGTCTCGTCAGCCGGCCCCATGGGGTGCCCTCCCGGAGTTCTGGTCCTCGAGGGCCGCTTCGATCCGCGCCAAACGGCGATCGATCCCATCGAGCCGCCGGACTTCCTCGGACTCGGCGTCTGCGGTGAAGCGACGCCGGCTGCTCTCGACCAGCGCCGCAGTGACCCCCGCGGTGACCACAGCGAGAAAACCGATTCCGGTCAGCATCAACACCGTGGCGATGAACCGTCCGACGGACTGCGCCGGAGTGACGTCCCCGTACCCCACGGTGGTGACCGTCTGCAGCGCGAACCACAGCCCCCGGCCGATGGTCGGATACTCCTGATGGTCGAACAACCTCTCCAGCAGCCCGCCTCCCACTGTGATCGCCACCGTGGCCACGGCGATGATCCCCGCCGCCCGGCGCGCCGTCAGGGAGTCGTGGAGCAACAAGCGGGCCGTCAGCGGGACCTTCCCCGAGCGATCAACCGACCCGTCTTCGACCACCGGAGTCTGGCCACGCTCGACCTCGGTCGTCTGAGGGTTTTGCCTCTCGCTCACTTTGGTCTCACCCATCCGCGGAATCGGCTCGATCGGCATGTCATCGCCCGGAGCATGCCTAGGCGCTGATCCCGTGGGCCGTCGCACCGTGGGTGGCGGCCTCGTGCAGGGCTTCCTCGTCGTCGTGACTGGCCGCCGGCTTGAGGTCGAAGACGACCTTCTTCACCGTTCCAGTGAACGCATACGGGGCCTTGGCCGCGTACGCGCGGTCGACCACTAAGCCGTTGTCGCGGCCGACGTCCATTCCGGCGTACCCGGAGAAGCGAACGGCGACCGTCCTCTCCATTCGTCCTTCGCCGATCTTCGCGCCATCCGCATACAGCGACACCGTTCCGCCCGCCGAGCGTTCCTGCCTGTCGGCGTCGAACTGCATGCGGACCGTGACGTCCCCCGTCCCGATCGGCGCGGTCGAGACCTGCCTGTACTGCTCGACGCCCATCATCGAGTAGCTGTGGTGCAGGAGCCGGTTCTCGTCGACCCATAGCGAGAACCCGCCCATCTCGTCGGCCTCGGCGACGATCACGCCCTCGGCTCCCTGCTCGGGCACCGATAGCTGGGCCTCGATCGCGTAAGAGTGCCCGTAGACGCGGGGGATCATCCCGGAGGCGATGTTCTCGACATCGCCGTAGAACGTTTGTGTCGTGATCGTCGGCATCGGCGGCAGGATCCCGAAGAAGACCGAGAACGCTCCCAGCAGCGGCAACACGTTGTGGCGCTCGGCCTGCTCCCAGAAGAGCTCCTTCAGCTCGGCGAGCTTCTCCGGGTGCTTGTCGGCGAGATCGTTGGCCTGTGTGAAGTCGTCGGGCAGGTAGTAGAGCTCCCAAGTGTCCTGCTCTGGGTCGTATGACCCGGGCGCGAACCTCGCCATCGTCGGGGGCGACAGGTCCCAGGGGATTCGGTCGAGCTTGGAGGCGGCCCACCAGCCGTCCTTGTAGATCGCCCGGTTGCCGACGATCTCGAAGTACTGCACGGTGTGCCGCTCGGCCGCATTCGCATCACCGAAGCTGTACAGGAAGCTCGTCCCCTCCATCGGCTTCTGTGTGATGCCGTCGACGATCTTGGGCTCGGGGATCCCGGCCGCTTCCAGGATCGTCGGGCCGATATCGATGCAGTGGGTGAACTGGGACCGCAAGCCGCCCGCGTCGCGGATCCGCTCTGGCCACGAGACCACCATGCCGTTGCGCGTGCCGCCCAGGTGCGAGGCGACCTGCTTGCCCCATTGAAACGGCGTGTTCCCGGCCCAGGCCCAGGCGCTGGCGTAATGCGGCGCGAACGCGTCGGTGCCCCAGGCGTCAAGGCCGCCGTATCCGTCGATCAGCGAGAGCTGCTGCTCGGGCGTCAGCGCGATCCCGTTCTGCATCGTCAGCTCGTTGAACGAGCCGGTGATCGTGCCCTCCATGCTCGCGCCGTTGTCGCCGTAGATGTAGAACACCAGCGTGTTCTCGAGCTCGCCCAGCTCCTCGACGGCGTCGAGCAGCCGCCCGACGTTCCAGTCGGCGTTCTCCTCGTAGCCGGCGTAGACCTCCATCTGGCGCGCGTAGAGTCGCCTCTCGCTGTCCGAGAGCGAGTCCCAGGCCGGGAGCTCGTCGGGTCTCGGTGTCAGCACGGCGTCCGGCGGGATCACGCCCAGCTTCTTCTGGCGTTCGAAGGTCTCCTCGCGCAGCGCGTCCCAGCCCTGGTCGAACTTGCCCCGGTACTTCTTGCTCCACTCCATCGCCACTTGATGGGGCGCGTGCGCGCATCCGGTCGAGTAGTAGATGAACCACGGTTTTGTCTGGTCCTGTGCCCGGACGGCGTGGAGCCACTTCGCTGCCTGGTCGGTCAGGTCATCGGGCCAGTAGTACTCGTTGCCGTCCTTGCCTTCGGGGACTCCCAGCGTGGTGTTGTCCTGGGTGATCACGGGGTCGTACTGGCCCGCCTCGCCGCCCAGGATGCCCCAGAAGTGATCGAATCCCCAGGCGTTCGGCCAGCGGTCCACCGGCCCCGCGGCGCCCTGGAGGTGGTCGGGAGTCAGGTGCCACTTCCCGAAACCGGCCGTGCTGTAGCCATTGCCCTGGAGCGCCCGGACGAACGAAGCACAGTCCTTCGGAACCGAGGCCGTGTAGCCCGGGAACGGACCCGGCAGCTCGCCGATCGACCCGAACCCCACGGTGTGGTGGTTGCGGCCGGTCAGCAGCGCGGCCCGGGAGGGTGAGCACAACGCGGTGACGTGGAAGCGGTTGTACGTGAGCCCCTGTTCGCCGACCCGTGTCATGTTGGGCGTCGAGACAGGGCCGCCAAAGGTAGACGGGTTGCCGAAGCCCGCGTCGTCGATCAAGACCAGCAGGACGTTCGGCGCGCCCTCGGGCGGCGACGGGGTCATGTTGATCGTCCAGTCGGCTACCGACGCGTCGAGCGTGCGCCCGGCCGTACCGCCGAAGTTCGGATCGGCGATCGGCAGCACGGTGCGGTCCGGACTGAACTTCCCCATCGCCTCGGCGAGCGACTCCTTCAGGGCGGCGGTGCCCTGCTTGTCGCCCTGGACGACTGAGCGCAGCAGCGCACCCGGGAGCGCCTGCTCGACACCGAGGCGCTGCTCGTCGTCGAAGATCGCGATGATTCCGGCCGATCCCGGGGGCAGGTTCTCGCCGATCTTGTCGTGGATGTCGTGCTCGACTCGGTGGTCGACGAACTTGCCGATAACCCCGCCCGCGACCGCCCCGACGGCCGCCGACGCCAGCAGCGGCGGCGCGAACAGACCCACCGCGACCCCGACCCCGCCGCCCCACCCCAAGCCCTTGCGACCGCGGTGGTCGCCCGTTTGGCGCACCGAGACGCTTCCATCGTGGCCGTGGGTCACCAGGATGACGCCCTCGATCAAGATCTGCTTCGTGCTGACGAGCGCGACAAGCGACTCGAAGTCCCGCGTCGCCTCCTCGATGTCCTGGTATCCGGCGACTAACACGTCTGTCGGTGTCTCAGTCATTACGACTCTCCATTCAGGTCACAGGTCGGCGATGAATTTGATGGCCGTGATGCTGGGCAGAAACACATAGGCAGCGGCCTTGGTGGTAACGAAGCTCGACAGACCGGTCACCTCGACCGGCGACCCTCCATCTGCCTGCGGCATGACGAAAATGCTGTCCGCCGGATTCTGGGTGCCGATCAGCGGATCTTTCGACTTGGGGTGAAGCCTGACCGCTCCGGCGAATTCGCTGTCATTGGCCCACTGTCGCAGCACGAACTCGTATTGGTTTTCGATATTCGAGTTGATGAAGTGAAAGAGCATCCCGCGCTCGATGCCGTCGTAGGGTTGCGTTGGGTCATAGGCCGGCCCATACGGCAGCCCGCGACGGATCAGCCGGTGGGAGTTGTTGCTCCCGCCCGGCACACCCTGCCCGGCGACAGGCTGCCCTCGCGGATTGACGCGGCGTATGTGTGCGCCGACAGGACAGCGCATCCCCCTCGGATCTCCGGAACCGTCGGCATCTACGTACTCGAAATCGTTGAGCTGCTCAGGCGGTATCCCTCCGGGAGGCGTATCCGTGTCCGGTGACAAGGCGAGCGGAACCCCGTTGCGCCATCGCCCGCACATCTTTGCGGCCAGCAGCTCGGGATCGATCTTGTCCTTGTTGGATCGCAGGAAGTCTTCAAAGCCCACGACATCGGTCTCGACCTTCTTGAAGACCGCAAAGCTGCCGTTCAGGCCGAGTTCGCGGGGCTCCGGTACGTCGTAGTTCTCCGCGTCTTCCCGCAGGACGAAGAGCCACGGCGCGCACGGGCGCTGGTGATCGGGGCGATACTGCTCCGGGCCGCCGCGAATCGTGGGCATCGTGATTCCGTCGGTATAACCGAAGTGAATTTTGGCAGTCGGCACGGGTTGGCCATCCTGCATCTCCATCAACGCCATCCCGTCTTGGCGCCAGATCTCTCGAAAAGCATTTCCTTCGGAAAACCAGGCGCATACCTTTTCGGTGTAAGCCTGCATCGCCTCCGGACTGAGGGCGTGCAGCGTCACCAGGATGTGATCGTGCCCGGTTCCAAAATCGCCAACCCAGTTATCGGGCGAGCTCGCTCCGGTGTCTCCGACCGAGTCCGCTCGTCGCGCGGCCCCTTCGACGAACGCACCAAAGGACTTGAACGACAGCATTGAGACGCGTTCCTCTAGCTCCAGCGCCACCAGTCCGCGCCACGTGACACCGACGTTGAGGCAATAGTCAGGCTTGTGGCCGGGTCCGGCCGCGGGGTCGTCCCCGGGTCCCGGCCCGAATCCCACGTGCCAATCCTCGGCGGTGGTTAGCTGTGGAACCTCGGACTCGTTGCCGCTCACCAGCCGGCCGAGTTGGCTCCGCGCCTGTGCCGGGGCTGCCACCGCTAACAGGAAATGGCGGACCATCGGCATTCTGTAAGCACGGAGAATGAAGCCCTGAATGTCCGCGAGGGCGAGCGCGGGCGCTTGCCCGGTTGCCGAGTCGCCATTGGTCCCCGGAGATCCATGTCGGCTTCGGCCGAGCATCCGGCGGAGGAGGCCCGAAGCCTTCATCGCCCGTGCTTCCCGTGAGTTCTATTGCTTGGCCAGCGCCGAACTCGGGGTTGAGAGTGGCTCGTGATCATGTGACGCCTAGGGCTAGCCGGCGGTGGCCAACTCTGACTTGCGATCGGCTAGCAGCGCTTGGATGTCTTGAACCGAGAGTCCTGGATAGGCGCTGTAGAACCCAATGGGCGAATAGTTGTTGTCCAGGCCCCACTGATAGAAGGCCGAGGCGTTCTTTGCCACCGGGGTTGGTGGCGCGCCGACCACATGGGGAAAGAGAGCATCGAAAACGTACGCCGCCTTGTCTGCAAAGTCCTGGAAGTACTTCTCCATATCACCGTCGAAGACCGTGAAAAAGCCTATGTGGTTGTGCTCGAACGGCACCCAGTGGGCGACATGCAGCGTCCCGATCGAATCGGAGGCCTTATGTCCTTTTTCTCCCACCAGCGCGCCAGCGGCCAGCTTCACAGCGAAAGCTTGTAGACGTGACTTGAAGGCCATGTATGTCAGCAAGACGCCCTGCGAGGTATTGCCCGTGAAGCCAGCCGCATCAGCGCAGGCCTTGATGTCCTGCACGGAAGCGTTGTCGTAAGCGAAGTACGTATCTAGCGGCTCACGGACATGGCGCGTGAGCCATTTGGTGACCCTCTGGGAGTTACTAGTCACGGGCGTGGGTGGAGGATCATCGACGTGTTCGAAGATGACGTCAAGCACTGGGCCCGCCCTCTTCACCAGCCGCTCAATATGCTCGTCGACCTCGTCATCAATGTCGGCGAGGAAGAGAAGCTTCTCGTCTCCCTCGATCATGAACCGGGAGAAATGCACCGTACCGAGATCATCCTGCGCTTTCGCGAGATCGGGCATCAACGGGGGCAGTTCCTTGTGTAGTGCCTCGGCGTTGGCTGGACCCTTAATCGGGAAGTCGAGGACAAGGTGGCTCTGGGTCATAGCGTTCTCCTTGGGTCTCAGAGTGGTCACTTCGTGCTTCGGCGCGAGGATCAACTGCGGCTGCGTCTACGGTCCTTGCTGACTGCAGCTGCTTATACGGTCCTCGCTGATGATTCAGAGGAGCTGACCGCACGGGGCGAGAGAACCTGAAGTGGCCGAGCTCGGCGTGCTGAGGTTTGATGTCACCCCGCGCTGCTGGCGAATCGCGCAGCGGCGCGGTCAGTAGGTGCTATGAACCCCCCGATGATCCACAGGATCGGGAGGAAGAACCCGATCCAGAACATCCAGTAGTGCCCCCTCCGCCATGTGGCCATGCCGAAGTAGAGCCAGCACGCTACATACAAGACGGCCAGCAAGATCCAGACAAACGTCATGGGTTCACGATCCCTTCACGTGAGCGCCGGGCTGAGCTCGCCAGCACCGGCCGGTGGTGTGTGGGCGACAGCGATGCCCACCATGCCTGACGTCGGCCCGGATTTGAACCGCGCCGGCCCAGAATCACCCGGGTGAATGACTCGGCTCGAGCAGGCCGAGCGCTTCCGCGCGGGCGACAGCCTCGGTCCGTGATGTGGCGCCGAGTTTGCGGTAAAGCTCGCGCGTGTGACTCTTGACGGTATTCAGCGAGATGTAGAGCTGCGCGGCGATCTCGCGGCGCGAGAGACCGGCGGCGAGGCCTCGCAACACGGCGAGCTCGGCCGGGCTGGGCTCTTCGACGAGATCGCTGCTGCCGGCGTTAGCGCGAGCCGCAACGAAGATCTGCTCGATCCTGGCGGCGATCGCCGGCAACCGCCCCGGATCGGGAAACTCCGCGATCGCACGTTCTGCGCGCTCGAGGTCGCGAGCGGCGCGCGCCAGCCGCACTCGCGCCAGCCGCACCTGAGCAAGTACCAGTAGCGCGTGCGCGTGGCCGATGGTGGGCTGTGGCGCGCGTCGCAGACGCTCGCCGCGGAGTGCCTCGCGCTCGGCCTCGTCGAGGCGTCCGGTCGCGGCGCAAGCGAGCGCCAGACCGAGGTGTGGCAGCGCCGCGACCCACGCGTCCGCCTGGAAATGCTCGCGCGCGAAGCCGAGTGCCTGACGAGCCCACGCCTCGGCGCTTTCGGGCCGCCCCTGCTCGGCGTCGACCAGCGCGAGCAGCCCGAGAGCGGCGACGTAGGCGTCGGGGACATAGGGCGCATCGGGTCGCTCGACCGCCTGCTGTGCGATCCGGCGCGTCTCGTCGGGCTCGCCGGCGAAAAACAGCGCGTGCGCCAAGCACGTGAGGGCACTCACGGTCAAAACATCCGCACCCGTCTGAGCCGCGGCGACCGCGCCACGAGCGTGGGCCACCGCAGCGCCCACGTCGCCCCGTTGGATCGTCTCCGAACGCACGACTCCCAGGCCGGCCTCGATATACGGGGACCACAGGTCCGGCCGTAGCTGGCGTGCGCGCTCTGCGATCGCCAGAAACTGTTGGACCTCGATCTCCGGGGCCGCGAGCAACGCCGCGGCCACCGCCCCGGCTCCCGGGAGCACGGGATGCTGCACGAGCATCTCGGCCGGAAGCCAACGCACCCAGCCAAGGAACTGCCCGAGCCGCCCGCCCCAGATGAACTCGAGGTGGCGCTCGATCAGCAGGTCGGCGACCATATCGGCATCCTCAGCGGCAGCGGCGTACTCGATTGCTTCCTCCACGAGCCCTTGCGCGCGACACCAGGCCGCCGCGCGGCGGCGGAGCTCGCGTGCTGCCTCGGGGCCGAGCTCGAGCTGCAGGACCTCTCCGAACAGATGGTGGTAGCGATACCACTTGCCGCGATTGTCCAGCGCGACGAGGAACATGTTCGAGTGCGCGAGGTCGGCAAGCACCGCAAGCGAGTCCTCGCGCCCCAGAACGGCGTCGCACAACTCCGGCGTGAAGCGCCCGAGCACCGATGTACGCACCAGGAAGTCCTTGATCTCCGGCGCAAGTGCCGTCAGAACCTCTTCGGCCAGATATTCCCCAACCTGGCGGGTACTGCCCGCGAATTCCCGTACTCCCTGGTTGGGGTCCCGCAGATCCCGGAGCCACAAAGCGGCCAGATAGACGCCCGCGGGCCATCCCTCCGTGCGATCGACAAGCAACTCCACGCTCTGGGTGGACAAGTCGATTCCCTCACGAACGACGAGCTCGCCCGCCTCCTCGACTGTGAAAGCCAGCTCCCGAGCGCGGACCTCCGTTACCCCCCTGCCCGCCCGCAGACGCCCGAGGCCGATCGCCGGGTTCGAGCGGGTCGAGGCAACCAGGCGCGCATTCGCAGGCAACCGCTCGATCGCCTGCGCGATCGAGCGCACCGAAGCATCACCGCGGACGGCGTGCATGTCGTCGAGCACGATCGTCACCCGCCGGCCATACGCGACGAGGCCATTCATCACCTCATCGACCGCGGACTCAACCGACCCGCCCCTGACCGCGAGGCACGAAAGCGCACGCCGTCCAAAGCCCTCCCCGAGGCGCTCAACCGCCGTCGCCAGGTGCGTCCACAACCGCACCGGGTCCCCGTCGGCCGAGTCGAGCGTTACCCAAATCACCGCCTCGGGGCGCTCCACACACCACGACCGCACCAGCGTCGTCTTGCCATAACCCACCGCCGCGTTCAGTATCGTGAACGAGGCCTCGTCACCGAGCATCTCGAGCAGGCGCGCCCGGCGCAGCATCCCAGGATGAACCCTGGGCGGCATCAGCTTCGGCTCGATGACCCGAGAAGCTGGGCTATCCATTTGCGCTGATCCTGAACTCATCTCACGCGCCTCCGTAGCCCCGGCGGTTGCGGGAAGCCGGCGGTTGATTCAGCGGAGACCACCCCCATACGATTGACCTGTCGATCACGATCGAGCCTGTCAGCGCAATCGGCGGACTTCATCACCCAAAACGAGTGAGATCCTCGGCAACGGAGGGATCGCGCCGCGTGAGCGTCGATCACCCGGGTGAACCGTCCCTGCGGTCGATGACACGGGGGCACTTTGCCGGGAACATCTGTCGCATTCCTTATGCCCCCGGTTCCGCACGTGTCGCCGAAATCGACGGATCATCCGTTCCTCGCGATGCCAACCGATGGTGGGGCGATGAGTGGGCAACTCTTGGCATGTCCAACGCGACGCAGGAACGATTGATCGAGGATGACGATGAACGACAACGATGTAGACGCGCTAGGGCCCGTCGACTATGTGGTGGTGGAGTTCCCGGCCGATCAGGCCGACTTCTCAGGTGAGATGGCAGCGGAGCTCGATGCCGTGGTCAAGAGCGGCGTTGTCCGCGTGCTTGACCTGCTGTTTGTGAGGAAGAACCCCGACGGTTCGGTGGAGGGTTTCGAGTCCCACGATTTCGGCGAGGGCGGGCTCGAGGAGCTGCGTGCGATGGAGACGGAGCTCGCGATGCTGCTCGCCGAGGAGGACGTCGAATCGATCGGAGCCGCGCTTGAGCCGGGAACCGTCGCGGCCGTGCTGGTCTGGGAGAACGTCTGGGCCGCGCCGTTCGGTTCCGCGGTCCGGCGGTCAGGGGGACAGCTGGTGGCCGGTGGCCGGATCCCCATCCAGGCGCTTGTCGGCGCGTTCGAGGCAGATGAGGCAACCGCGAAGGAAGGAGTCTGAGATGCTGGGAAGAGGTCGTGCTGGCAGGCCGGGTTTGCTTGGTGGACGACCGGTCGCGAGAACCGCTGCGGTGGCGGGTACCGCCGTCGTCGCGACGCGGGGAATTCGCCGTCGAAGCGATCGGCGCGAAGACCGGCGAGACGGGCGCCAGGACCGGCGTCCGCTCCGCTGAGAGGCACGGAGATGGGGCCGGCCACGCCGAGATGCGCATGATCGATATAGCGGAGGGTCGCTTCAGGATGGGATCGGCCGCCTTCTACGCCGAGGAGGCGCCCGAGCGCGACTTGGAGATCGGCGGCTTTGCCATCGACCGGGCACCGGTCACGGTCGAGCAGTTCGGGCGCTTCGTGCAGGAGACCGCGTACGTCACTGTCGCCGAGCGCCCGCTCGATCCGGCCGACTACCCCGAGGCCGATCCCTCACTCCTGGTCGAAGGCTCGGCCGTGTTTCACCCCACGCCCGGGCCGGTTTCGCTCAAGGACCCGGGTCGCTGGTGGGCCTATGTCCCCGGGGCCAACTGGCGCCACCCCTGGGGACCGCGCAGCGACAACTCCGGGCGCCATGATCACCCGGTCACGCATGTCGCCTACGAAGATGCCGAGGCGTTTGCCGCCTGGGCGGGCAAGGTCCTGCCGACCGAGGCAGAGTGGGAGTACGCGGCTCGCGGCGGCCTCGAACGCTCGATCTTCGCGTGGGGAGACGACCACCACCCCGGCGGTGAGCTGATGGCGAACTCCTGGCAGGGAGACTTTCCCTGGCGCAACACCGGCGCGAAAGGATGGCGCGGAACCTCACCAGTCGGGCTCTTCCCCGCCAACGGCTACGGGCTCTACGACGTGACCGGGAATGTCTGGGAGTGGACGTCGGATTACTACGCCCCTGGCGGTGCGGGCTCGGAGCAGAACAAGAGTCCTTGCTGCACGCTGCCGCGGAACCCTCGCATCGAGACTCCGGAGGCCAGCTACGACCTCGGCCAGCCCGGCGCGCACATTCCCCGCCGCGTGATCAAAGGTGGCTCGCACCTCTGCGCCCCCAACTACTGCCTGCGCTACCGCCCCGCCGCCCGCCAAGCCCAGGCGATCGATACCTCGACCAGCCACATCGGCTTTCGCTGCATCCTGCGGTAGACGACCCGAGCGCGCCGGCCACAGGTCGAGCAGCTGCGGGCGCAGCCGTGCCGCTCGACGTGCATCTGCCTGATCGGGATGGGTTCGAAGTCGCGGGGCTGCGCAACGATGTCGACACCGAATCACCCGGGTGATCCTCCGCCGAGGTAACCCAAACCGTGACCGCAGTAAGCCATGCTCAGTCCCGGCCGAAGCTGCACAGGCTCACCCCGCTGGAAGCTCGGACCACCGGTGCCTCGACCCGACGTCCCAATCCTCAAAGGGCCGATGACAGACAACAAAGACATCGAGAACTCGCGACTGATGACGAGCCAGGACGACCCAGAACTGAGCGGCTCTGACCCGGACGGTGGCGGCGAACCGGGTCTACAAAGGGCCGCGGCGACCGACGTACCGCCGCGTCTCGAGTGTGCCTCCTACGACCAGGGCTCATCGCTTTCTAGTTCCGGTGCTGCTGGTGCTCGCGACGATCATCGGGATTCCCGCCGCGTTCGCGGTGTGGGTCAATCGCCAGGCGCTGAATACGGCCAACTGGTCATCGACGAGCAGCAAGATCCTGGAAAACAAGCAGGTCCAGACCGCGCTGAGCGCTTACTTGGTGAACGAGCTGTTCCACAACGTCAACGTCTCCGCGGACCTGCAGAAGGTGCTGCCCCCGCAGCTGGACCCATTGACTGGGCCGGCTGCCGCCGGGTTGCGGCAGCTGGCGAGCGGCCGGGCCCCGAAGCTGCTTGCCAGCCCTCAGGCCCAGGCGGCGTGGGTTCAGGCCAACACGGCCGCGCACAAGGAGCTCCTGCGGGTGCTGAACGGGGGCGGGCAGGGCGTCTCAACTAAGTCCGGGGTCGTGACCCTGAACCTGCACCCGCTCGTCACTCAGCTCGCGGCGACCCTCGGCCTCTCGAGCCAGGTCGCCGCGGTGCGATCGAAGCTGGCGGGATCGACCGGGGCCTCGGTTCGATCCACGGCGCAGAACAAGCTCGGGATCACGCCGCCGCCCGCCAACGGCCGGCTGGTCATCATGCGCTCAGATCAGCTCAAGGCGGCGCAAGACATCGCAAATGCGGTCAAGCATCTGGCGATCGTGCTGCCGGCGATCGCTCTGCTGATGTTCGCGTTCGCGGTGTACTTCGCACGCGGCCGCCGCCGGCGCACGCTACGAGCTGCAGGCTGGTGCTTCGTCGTCATCGGTGTCGTGCTGTTGCTGATCCGCAGGGTCGGTGGCGACGCGCTCGTCAACGGGCTGGTCAGGGTTCCGTCGAACAAGCCGGCCGTCCACGACGTATGGAGCATCGGCACGTCGCTGCTTTACAACATCGCGGGCGCGATGATCGTGTACGGGATTGTGATCGTGGCGGCCGCCTGGCTGGCCGGCTCAACTCGGCCGGCGACCGCGGTGCGAAAGCTCCTGGCACCGTCGTTGCGCGACCGCCCCGCGGTCGCCTATTCCGTGGTCGGCGCCGCGCTGCTGCTCGTGGTGCTATGGGGTCCGCTTCCGGCATTCCGCAACATCTGGTGGATCCTGGTGTTCGCGGCACTGCTCGCGCTCGGTGTGACGCTGCTCCGACGCCAGGCCGCCGTCGAGTTCCCCGGGATCCAACACGGGCAGGCGCTGGGCGATTACCGAGCGCAGCGAGCCCAAGCCCGCACGGCCGCGGTCTCACCGCTCCCGGCGGCGCCGGTCAGCGAGTCGGGAATCGAGCAGCAGCGGGCCGGCGCCCTGGGCCGCGTACAGACACTTGAGCGACTGGCCGCGCTCAAAGACCGCGGTGCGATCACCAAACGACGAATACCAGGCCGAGAAAACCTTGGTCATGAGCAACGGCACGTAACCGTATGTCCGACGCGGCTACCCCCCCGGAGCTGTCGGCCGAGCAGGCTGACGCGACGCTCCGCAGCAAGCAGTTCGTCGGCCTGCTGGTGGCGGTCGCGGTCATCGGCGTGGTCGTTTCGATCGCCGCCTGGCTCTTTTTGGAGGGGATCTTCCAGATCCAGCAGGAGCTGTACGTGCATCTCCCGCATGCCGTCGGCTATGAGAACGGCCCGCCGAAATGGTGGCCGCTGCCGGTCCTCGCCGTCGGCTCGTTGCTCGTGGCGCTGGCGATCACGCGCCTTCCGGGCAACGGCGGGCACATCCCGGCCCGAGGCCTGACGACCGAGGGGGCGTCGGGCGTGGACATCGTGCCGGGAGTAGTCCTGGCCGGTCTGGCGACGATCGGGTTCGGGCTGGTGCTCGGCCCGGAGGCCCCTCTGATCGTGTTGGGCGCCGGGGTCGCGGGGGCGATGATCAGCCTCGCTCGCCGCGACACGCCGCCGCAAGCCCTGACCCTGGTCACCGCCTCCGGGAGCTTCGCCGCGATGTCGTTCATCTTCGCTTCCCCACTGATCGCCGCGGTGATCCTGATCGAGGCGACCGCGATCGGCGGCGCCAGGCTCCGGCTCCTGCTGGTCCCCGGACTGCTGGCGGCCGGAATTGGGTCGCTCGTGTCACTTGGAATCGGGTCGCTGTCGGGGCTGAGTACGCACGATTACGCGCTCGGTCCGATACAGCTGCCGACGCTCGGTCACCTGACGGGAAGTCAGTTCGGGTGGACGATCGCCTTGGCGATCGCCGTCGCGGTCGTGACGAGCTTTGTGATGCGCGGCGGTCTGCTCACGTATCAATTCGTCTCTCGTCGGCAAATGCTGCTGCTCCTGCCGGCGATCGGACTGATCATCGGCGGGCTCGCGATCGCGTTCACGCAGATCACGGGCAAGGGCGTGGACGAGGTTCTGTTCTCCGGCCAGGACCAGCTCCCGGGACTCATCGGTCAGGCCGGAACCTGGTCGGTGGGGGCGCTGGCCTGGCTGATCGTGTTCAAGGGCCTGGCGTACATGCTGTCACTCGGCAGCTACCGCGGCGGTCCCACGTTCCCGGCGCTTTACCTGGGGGCCGCCGCGGGAATCATGTGCTCGCATCTCCCGGGCTTCCCACTGTCGGCAGCCGTGCCGGTAGGGATGGGCGTCGCGATCGTCGCCGTGCTCCGGCTGCCGCTCTCGGCGGTCGTGCTCGCGACGCTGCTGACGTCGCACGCCGGGGCGAAGGTCGAGCCGCTGATCATCGTCGGCGTCGTCGTCTCATACGTCGTGACGCTCGTCGTGACACGCCCGCCGGCGCCGACAACGGCGCCGGCGGCCAATCCCGCTCCGGCGCCGTAACGATTGCCATGACTTCAGCGCGAGCTCGCTGCTGTTGATGTCGGATAGGATCGCGGTCCGAGTCGCCGAAGGGTGTCAAGATGGTTCCAGCAGAACAACGCCAACTCAGATGCTTCGGAGCTCAGAGCTTCGCGTCTGGAGGAGGCTCGGGGGCGAGTGAGGAGCTTGTCGTTGGTCGGTAAGGTGTCGACCGTGACTAAGAGGACGCTGGGGTGAACGCGCGACTCGGGCTTCACGGGCAATGCGGGGGAGCCCGCTGGCCGACGTTCCTGCAGTTCCAGACGGGCGCAGCGACGACCGTAGCCAACCCATTCATCATCCCTAAAACGCGGGGCGCGTAGGAGCACTACTAGTGCGCGAGGGGCCTCACCGGGCGATCCAGGACAGTCGAGATTGCCGCGTCCGCGCGCGTCAAGTGGCTCGGTCAGGACCCTTTTCGCGCGTCTGGCGTCTGAATGGCCGTAGCCAGCTCAGACCATGCAGGTCGTTGGATCCACAACGTGTGGCGCAGCACGAGTGCACCCTGTGGGTCGCTTACTATCGACGCGAGTGGATGCGGTTCATTCGCACTGCGGTTTCCGGCATCTACCACGTCCCTGAACTGGGATGGCTGTCAACGATCCGCGCGTCATGGTTTCTGCTGCGCGCGACTCAGCTGTGGGCCCCATGCCCAGACAACGACCCCGTCGCGGCGCGTCGCGCGATGGAGCGATTCTACGGTGTGCTCAAGCAACACAGCGACGAGCCGTTCGATCCCGCTGAGGCGGCGCGGCTGGAGGTTGAATGGTGGCGTGTGCACCGCGTGCATCAGCACAGCAACGCTGCTAGCGATGGACGAGCGCTGGTCGATGCGTTGACTGCGCTGTATGCGTACGCGTTTGGGGTGCCCGAGACGGTCGTTCGGATAGCTGCCGAGCAGCGTGCGCTCGCAATGGGGTACTGCGATCAGTGGGTGCGAGCGGGCTGTGACCTTGAGAGCTCGCTGATCGCA
The DNA here is from genome assembly GCA_963725925.1 of uncultured Solirubrobacterales bacterium. Classification (GTDB taxonomy): domain Bacteria; phylum Actinomycetota; class Thermoleophilia; order Solirubrobacterales; family Solirubrobacteraceae; genus Palsa-465. The sequence goes on along the minus strand of CAVSAY010000007.1, from coordinate 137,495 downwards.
CAGAAACGCGCTGCGCTCGCGCGTTCGTACGCGTCGTTGGCCGCAGCCGTCCAACAGGCGTGACAGCAGAAGCTTCGCCTCACCGGATCGACGGCGGCCTTACTGCCTAATAGCTCCCCCGGCGTACACTGTGCGCGATGGCTCCGCAGACGCTGCTGCTGGCGGCACCACGCGGCTATTGCGCGGGCGTCGACCGGGCTGTGCGGACCGTCGAGCGCGCGCTCGAGCTTTACGGCGCTCCGGTCTACGTGCGAAAGGAGATCGTCCACAACAAGCACGTGGTGGAGCAGCTGCGCTGCCAGGGGGCGGTGTTCGTCGAGTCTGAGACCGAGGTGCCCGAGGGCGCGACTGTGGTGTTCTCGGCGCACGGTGTTGCGCCGATTGTGCACGCGAACGCGCGCCGGCGAGCCCTCCAGACGATCGACGCGACTTGCCCCCTCGTCACCAAGGTGCATGTCGAGGCAAGAAAGTTCGCCGCCGACGGGTACACGATCGTGCTGATCGGCCATGCCGGGCACGAGGAGGTGGAAGGGACGATGGGGGAGGCGCCCGACCACATCACCTTAATCGAGAGCGCGCAGGACGTCGACAGGCTCGATGTAAGCGACCCAAATAGGGTCGCTTACATCTCGCAGACCACGCTGTCGGTCGACGAGACCAGTGCGATCATCGAGCGGCTGCGTGAGCGTTTCCCCGCCATCATCGGCCCGCGCACCGATGACATCTGCTACGCCACCACTAACCGGCAAGCGGCGGTCAGGCAGCTTGCGCGGCAGTGCGAACTGGTGCTGGTGATCGGCTCGCGCAACTCGTCCAATTCCAATCGGCTGGTCGAGGTCGCGCGCGAGCATGGGGCCGACTCACACCTGATCGACGACGAAGGCCAGGTGCGAGACGAGTGGTTGACCGGCAAGCGGGTGGTAGGGATCACGTCCGGCGCAAGTGCTCCCGAGGAGCTCGTCGAGCGTTTGATCGAGCACTTCCGGGCGCGCGGCACCAGCGATGTCCGGGAACTCGAGGTCGTCCAAGAGGATGTGCGGTTCATGCTTCCCAGGGAGATCCGCCAGGCGGTGGCGGGCGCCGGGTAGCTGTCTTTTGCAGGCTCCTGTCACTCGTCTCCGAGAGGTCTTCCGCCACCAGATCGAGTTGGCTCTCGTAGCCGACGGGCTCGCGTTCGAGCCCCGCCGGCCGCGGGTTCCCTCGATCTTCACAGCGACCTCGTCAGGGACCTTCGCGACGAACCGCGCCTGACCTCGGTCGAGGATGATGTCGTTACCGGAGGCCAGCTCGTCCGCCCGACCGCGACGGCGCCGATAAACAGCGCCAGCACGAGACGGAACGGACTGAAGCGCGGTCGAGCCACCTCCCAGCTAACAGGCTCGGCGTACGACGTTGCTTCGGAAACCTCGGCCATCACCCGACCCCGGTCGGCCCGTCCGCAGCGCGCACGGCGCTGCCCCCCAGCACCAACCATCGCCAACGGCGATCAAGCCTGATCCGCCCCGGACCGCGCCGCGGGAGCGCCGCGCCTGGCGGCCGCTGCGGCAGCTGGACGGCTCGTTGGAGCCCCGTCGGGCGCCTTCTGCGGCTTACATCTGCTCCGTCAGAGCCAGGCCGCGCTACTTCAACGTCCGTACCCATCAACACGCTCCTGCAGATTCTGTTGTCAGGCGTTGGGATCCATGCAGGAGCGCGCACCGCCAAGGAGCCCATCATGTTTGATGCGCTCCGCGGAGGCCGCGTGGCCCCGGATGTGGTCGTCGTCATCAGCTCGCCGATCATTGGCGCCCGTGCGCTCACGAGCACGCCCCTACACGCCACCCGTAGCGGCGCGTGACGCGGCGCGTTCGGTCGGGGCTATGAATGCCCCGATGATCCACAGGATCGGGATGAAGAAGCCGATCCAGAACATCCAGTAATGCCCGTTGCGAAACGTCCCCAGGCCGAAGTAGACCCAGCACGCTATGTAGACGATGCCCAGCAGAATCCAGAGAACGGTCATGTCGGTCCCTTCTGATTTACGCCAGGGCGGTCGATTACCCTGGCTGGTTTGGTGTGCGGCGGCGCATCAGGCTGCGCGTCATCGCTATCAAGCGGGTGAGGCTGCACAGGGTCGGTCCGAGGCCGGCGATCTCGAGCGGCCCATGCAGGTGCGACGAGTCGACGGTCGGCCCGGTGATCTCCGTCCTATCGTCGTGGGCAGGGAGCGTCATTCCGTCGAACGCGGACGCATAACGCGGCCCGACCTCTCCTCGACGACGACGCGGTAGCAGTTCGCTGACATTCGATCCCCAGCATGCCCGACGGCTGTCGAGCTAGGGGTGTTTGCGGTCCAGGATCACCCGGGTGATTCGGTTCACTCGAGCAGGGCCCGGGTGATTCGGTTCACTCGAGCAGGCCGACCCGGATCGCCGTGCACCATGTCGGTCGGACGTGCACCGGCAGCCTCCGAGTCGCACCAAAGTCAAAAGACCCAGTGACTGGCACTCAGAACCCGGCGGAGAGCATCTTCGTCGTACCGCGGGCAAATGGCGGCCGCCGATCGAGGTGACGGGTCTCTCCAGCTTCGTCACGACCAAGGCCGCGGCCTACGTGTTTCTCCCCAGCGTTACGGCTGGCCAGTACGGAGATGATCGACTCAGGGTGGTCCGGCTCCCGCCGTCTCACCATCAGTCGTCGATCTCCTCCCAGACCGATTGCTCGTCGTGCTCCTCCCAGTCGGCGCCTGGCATCGCGACGGCCCAGCTTGTCCATGTTCCGACGGGTCGAGCCGCGGCGGTCCTGACCCTGGCGCGCACGGCCATGCCGGGTTTGAGCTCAAGCGGTGCGTGTAGCGGCGCCGTCGTCATCCCCCAGTGCGTCGGTGGATCGCCGGGTCCCACGGAGAGCGAGATGCCGGGCGCGAGCTCGGCACTGAACCAAAGCGCGAGCGCATTGGCCGTTCCGTAGTCGTGGACTGGCAACAGCGTCTCGGCCTGGTGGGGCGCCTGCGACTGCTCGAGCGGTATCCGGTTGGCGTTCGTCGTCCACAATCGACTCGGCTCGGAGCGCCTGTCATCCGCCTCGAGATGACGGAGGGTGCCGGAATAGATGATCTCGTTGACGGTCTTTTCGACCAGGAGCTCGAGCTTGAGTCCGAACGGGTTGTCTCGCAGGAACTCGATCGTCTGCGCGAGATAGCGGTCATATACCAGTGCGGTCCACGCCGTGACCGAGTCGGGGATCATGACCCCGCGGGGCTTGAGCCAGCGATCGCGGGCGGCGATCACCGGAGCGAGCATCCCTTCGTCGATCCCGAACCCACCGAGCCACTCCGAGACGATCACGTCGACTCGTCCGGGGAGCTCGATGTCGATGACGTCGCCGTGGATCACGTGGATGATGTCCGCGACTCCGTTCGCGGCGGCCAGCTCGTGCGCCAGGACGGCGATCGACGTCCGCTCGACCGCGTAGACGCTAGCGGCACCGGCGCGCGCCGCGAACACGCTGAGGATGCCGCTACCCGCGCCGACGTCGAGAACGACGTCTCCAGGGCGTACCACCGAGTCGATCGCGCGCCGGAAGGCCTCGGTGCGGACGCGGTCGCGGATCATCGTGCGATGTACCTCGAACTCCGCGTAAGGCCTGGAATGTCGTCACCCATCCGAGCGACATGTCGCTGACCGCGGCGGCGGTGGGTGTATCGGCGCTCCTGCTGATGATCGTGCTGAGTCGCACGCGGATCGCTTCGGTCGCCTCGTTGGTGGCGCTGGCGATCCCGACAGTGCTGACGCTTGGGGCCAGCGACCTGGTCCGCGTCGAGGACTCAGGCAAGATCCCCAGCGGCTTCCCGACGCCGCACCTGCCGCAGCTGTCGCTGCTCTCATCGCTCGATCTGATCGCCGCGGCGGCGGCCGTCGCTGTGATCGTGCTGGTCCAGGGCACCGGCGTGGCGGAGGCCGCGCCGAACCCCGGGGGATCGCGGTCTGACCCCAACCGCGACTTCATCGCGCAGGGGGTTGGGAACATCGCCTCGGGGCTGTTTCGCGGCCAGCCGGTCGGCGGCTCGGTCGGCCAGACTGCGCTGAACGTCGCCGCGGGCGGGCGCACTCGCTGGGCGTCGATCTTCTCCGGCATCTGGATGCTGCTGATCCTCGTGCTGTTCTCCGGGGTGGTCGGGGAGATCCCGATCCCGACGCTCGCCGCCGTGCTGATCTTCGCCGCAGCCAGCTCGCTGCGCCTCGCACGGATCGACACGGTCCTGCGCACGGGACTGCCGTCGCAGGTCGCATTTTTCGCCACCCTCACGGCGACGCTGTTCCTATCGGTGACCGCTGCAGTCGGTCTCGGTGTGCTCCTTTCCCTGCTGCTGCAGGTCAATCAGGAGGCCGTCGATCTGACGGTCGTCCGGCTCAGTCGCGACGAGGAGCACGACCTCATCGAGTCGCCGGCGCCGGCGACGCTTCCCAGCCGCGAGGTCACGCTCCTCGACGTATACGGAAGCCTCCTGTTCGCCGGCGCCCGGACGCTGGAGACGCTCCTCCCGGATCCCGCCGAATCGGAGCTGGCGGTGGTCGTGGTCCGTCTGCGCGGGCGCACCACGCTCGGTGCGACCGCGTTCATCGTCCTGGCCGACTACGCGGAGCGGTTGCGGTCCGCCGGCGGTCACATGTACCTCAGTGGCGTCACCGTCGAACTCGCCGAGCAGCTGCGCGACACCCACCGCGTCGACCTCGAGGACGCCGTCACCGTGATCCCCGCAACCGAGACGATCCTGGAATCGACCCAACAAGCGATCGACGACGCCGAGTCATGGCTCGCAGCCCACGCCCACTAGCCGGAATCCGACACGCTAGATGATCTGCGTTGTCGGGTGAATTTCGAGCACGTGGTTGGTCGCCTAGACGGCTGGCAACGGCGCCCCGAAGTTCTCGGGATTCCGCGAAACATGCACTCTGAGGATGTTGGTGGTGGTCGTCCTATCGGCACCAACGTCGGCGGGCGAGCCCTCGCATGACACCCGTCCCGTTACAAGCATTGGGTCTGGATGTGCGAACGCCGCCGCCCGCAGCGCATCACCCTGGGCATGCCGCCGACGCGACGTCGCCGACGCCGACGCCGCCGCGGCCGCGGCCGCGCGGAGCATCCGTTGGGCTGACGACGGCCTCTCGTGGATCGGCGAAGCTGGCGGTGGGAGGGAATTGAGGTGACCACGGACTCCGTTCCGCACCGCAGGTAGGTCGGCGCAACGAGTTGCGCGCGGCCGTGCTGGTTGCGGCCGCGGTGGCGGGGACCCTGGCGAGCGTCGTGACGGCTTGGGCGGTCGCGAGCAGCCCGATACTGGTCGACCGGACGGGAGACGTAATCTGGAGGAGCATGTTCGTGTCGGCGTATGTGGGCTGTCGGTGCGTACACCTGGTGGCGCCGGCCTCAGAGTCCGCTTGGGCCGGTTGTTGCTGGGGCTGGGTTTCTGTCCAGCGTGGCCTCCGAGCCAGCAACAACGTTCGGCCGGGACAAGCGCGACACGCTCCGGCGCTACTGCCGCGAATGCATCCCGCTTCGCATGCCACGGCGGCTGCCCAAGAGACCGTTTCACAACCACCCCCGACGGCGAACCGGGATTGAACCACCTCTGCCCCTTCTTCAAGCGCTTCTTTGGTCACGTGCACCGACCGATGCGAACGATCGCTGAGCTGCTCGCCGAGGATCGCGTCCCCGCCGAGTCATGTCCGTCCATTCCACGCGAGCTCAACGCGGCCGCAACGACCCCTGCCCATGCGGGAGTGTCCGCAAGTGGATTTAATGTCGACTTCGGCATTAAAGCCATTATCTGGACTCCCGGGTTATGCGGAATTGAGCCTTTGGATCCGTGCGGGGTCAGGAAATCTCGACCCTGCAGGTTCGGATAATCCAAGCGCCTCTAAGGCGGCGCTCAGCCGCCACCGCCTCCACCGCTCCCTACCCTAGCGTTCCGCTCCTCGTCCCTAAAGCGTTGGTCGTACATACGATGCTCCATTTCGCTGGCGCGCAGTTTCTTGCGCCTGCGCCGTTCGCGCCAACGAGCGAACCAGGCCTGCTTGTCGCTGTCTGCCTTTTCTTTGGCCATGTGCGCTCCTTAGCCTCGGACCCCGGTTGAGTGCGAGTCTAATCGCGCCAGGACACGCGGTGCGCGTGAGATTGTCGGTCAGAGCTGGGTCCTAGCACCTTGATCGAGATCCAGCGCACTCGGGCACGCCCGCCCCGGTCGTCAGAGCGCCCCGATTATGCGGACTCCGAGTACCACGCCACCCAACGCAGCACACTCGACCACGAGCCCAATTCCACATAACCCGGAAGTTCAGATAATGGAAGCGCTGTCATGGCGACACTGCTCGAACGACGCCTCCCTACGTTTGCGTCGACTGAGGTAGCCGATCGGGCGCAGCGCTGACCGTCGATTGTCCGAGCGGGCCGCCACGTCGGAAGTAGCGGCTCACGGATCTCCGGGGCAGACACGGCGATGAGCAATACCTGGACGGCATGCCGCACCGTGGGGCCCAGACCGCGTATGACCGTGTGCTCGAGCGCCGCCGTGCGGTCGCCCTCGCGCACCATTACCGCGAGGCGGAAGGCCTCTCGATCGCGCAGATCGCGGGTCGTCTCGGCCGCTCGCCGGCGACGATCAAGGCGTACTTCTACGACCCTACTGGGGAGAAGGCGCGGGCGGTCAAGGCCCGGTATGTCGGCGTCTGCCGCGGCTGCGGCGCCTACACGCAGGCGCGCACCGGCAAGGGCGACGCGTACGCCTACTGCAAGGCATGCCACCCGGGCGCGATCGAGCGGCGCTGGACACGCGGGCGAGTGGTCGATGCGATGCGCACGTGCGCTCCCGGTACGGCCGGCTCCCTCTTCGGATGACTGGTCGCGCACGCACGCCCTACGGCGAGGCGGTGCCGCCCTTGCGCGCCCGAGCGATGGCGACTGGCCGTCGGCGAGCCTCGTCACGGGCGTATCGGGGAGCTGGACAGGCGCGCGCTGCTGCAGCAACAACCGTCGCTGAGGCCGGCGATCCACAGCTGCGACCAGACGTAGTCCATAGGCCCGCGGCCGCGATGCGATCGCCGTGAGCAACCAGCCGGCAGGCCTGGTCGCTGGCGCCATTGCGATGCAGAAGAGCGGGACTCAGAGCCGGAGATTCTGTATCTAGAACCCAAGGGCCTTGACCGTGCGGCGAGACACAGGAACACCCGGCGGAGTTCGAGCGTCATCACATCTCGCCCGCGTGATAGCGCGCGAGATCGAGCTGCTCGCCACGCGAGACGGTCGCCTCGGGGCGTTCGACAACGAGGAGATCGCGGCTGTGGCGGAGCACATCGCCCAACTCGCCGTTTCCGCGCTTCCGAACGTTGGGTTGATCGATGCTCAGCAGCTCGCGGACGAGCTTGGCGTCGCTCGTGATTGGGTCTACGCGAACGCGCAGCATCTTGGCGGAGTGCGGCTCGGCGATGGCCCGCGCGCGCGGTTGCGCTTCGACGTCGAGCTCGCACGACGGGCGCTGGCATCAGGCCCCGAGGACACGCAGCCACCGAGCAACGGAGCGACGCGGCGCAAGCGTGGACGGCCTCGACGGGAGGCTGTACCTACCGGCGTGCCCCTCATTCAAGGCAGGTCCAGCCGGTGATCACTGACCGTGCCATCCTCCGATGCTCGGCACAAGATTGCCCCGCTGGTCGTGTCTCTCCGCCCAGCGGCTAGAGAGCGGAGGTTGATCCGATGCAAGATCCCGGCTCCTGCGGGGGTGGGCAGTAATGGCGCGTCCGCGACGCGGCACGCTCAAGCGTCGCCCGACCAAGCAGGGCATCAGCTACGGCGTCGCGTTCACGTATCGCGGCCATGAGTTCTACGAGCATTTCGGCGGCGAGTGGGAGGGCTGGGACGAAGAGCGCGCCGAAGAGGAGCAGCGGTTCCTGATGGAGAAGGTCAACCGCGGCGAGTGGACGTCAGCGAAGCCCGATCCGGCGAGCGCGCTCGCGACCCACGCGACGCCGAGCTTCCAGGTCGAGGCCTCGCAGTGGCTGCACCGCCGCAGGGTCAGAGCCGGCGACCTCGAGGGGCGATCGAAGACGATCCGGGACCTCGAGTGGCGCCTGTCGGTGGTCATGGACAAGTTCGGCCCGGAACCCATCGATACCGTTGACTTCGGCCTCGCCGATGAGCTCGTCGTCGAACTGTGCGAAGAGCGGGCAGCGATCGAGCGCGCGGCGGCCGAAGGGGCGCCGTTGATACGAACTGTGCGCGACCCGCGCACGGGCCGCAGCCACCAAGCACGTCGGCGAGGCGTGTCCAACGGATCGATCCGAAAGGCACTCGACGCAGCTGAACGCGTACTGCGGGACGCCAAGAACCGCGGGGTGCTCGCGGGCGAGGTGCCGGCGCTGAAGTCCGCGGCACCGAAGGCCGATCGTCCGCGCCGCTCCTTCCTGGAGCCCCAGCAGATCGCCGCAGTCCTGCGCGCCGCCGAACTGACCGAGGCCGACCATCGCGGGCTGACGTGGGAGACCGTCGATCTGATCCGACGCTCCAGCCGCTCGGCGGTCTCGCTCGCACGCGAGCTCGGAGTCTCCGACACGCTGATCGGCAAGGTCCGCCGCGGCGAGCTCTGGAACGGGACGCCCGCTCCACGGAACCGCAACGACGTGCCCCGCCGCGTCGTCATCGACACCCTGATCCTCGGCGGGCTGCGCGTCTCAGAACTGTGCGGCCTCGACGGCCCACACGTCGACGTCGCGGGTGGCCGGCTGCGCGTCCCGAGATCGGCAACGAAGTCTGACGCGGGCGAGCGCAACATCCCGATCGTCGCGGCTCTGCGCGAAAGCCTGACCAGGCACCTGAGTCAATATCCGAGAGGCCCCGGCGAGCCCGCGTTCCCGACACGGAACGGCACCCGACAGCACCCCGACAACATCCGCACGCGCATCTTCGCGCCGATCCGTGCGCGGGCAAACGAGCAGCTCGAGGCCGAGGGACACTTACCGATCGGCCACATGACACCGCACACGCTGCGGCGCACGTTCGCCTCGATCCTGGCGGTGTGCGATGTGCCGCCGCGGCGGGCGATGTACCTGATGGGTCACACCGACCCGACGCTCACGCTCGCCGTCTACCAGCAGGTCCTCGACATGGGCAAGGGCGCCGTCGAGATCCTCGAGGAGACGGTCGGGTGCACGCTCGCCGAAGCTCGCGCGATCTACAACGGCGAAGCCCTCGCCGGCGGGGTTCCCGCGACGACCCGGGCTCGAAGCGGCAACAACGCCTGACCCGGGGGCGCACGGAACGGCCCCCGGGTTTCCGGAACGAATCCGGAACCAACCACTGGATACAGCGCGATCGGCCGCTCACGGGGTCACCAGGGGCGCGAATCGGCGTCGCGGTGCATCGGGTTTCCGGAACCAATCCGGAACGAAGCGCTGAAAATGCCCCTACGGCCGCCGATAAGTCGCGACTCGGCAACAAAAAACCCCGCTTTAGCGGGGCTTTTCTGAAGCGGCTGAAGGGACTCGAACCCTCGACCTTCTGCATGGCAAGCAGACGCTCTAGCCAACTGAGCTACAGCCGCAAGAGGGGGTGAGTATAGCCCCGCCCCTGCGCCGAGGACTAAGCCGGCCGCGTTCCCACGCGCCGCGTCCGCGGCAACAGCTCCCGGCTCCGAGCGCCTAGGAGCCTGGGGAGCCTCCCGATCTCCAGGCCCGCAACAGCCGCCCCGGCGGCGAACAGCAACGCCTCAAACCAGGCGCCCGACGGAGGCACGCGCGTCGACAGAACGCCGCTCAGCCGCAGGTTTTCGGCGAGTGCAAACGACGCGTCGGACGCGACCACGAGCAGGATCAACGCCGGCAGCAGCGCGACGAGCGTCCGCCGCCGCGGGGAGATCCAGCGGGTGAGCAAGCCGAACGCCACTCCAGCCGCAACCCAGGTGAGAGCGACCCGTGCGAGCGGCTGCGCGTCGTGGTGGGCGAGCCTGAGCAACGGCAGCGAGTCCGGCACCTGCGGCCCCGCTGCGACCCAGCCCAGGCCCCGGATTGCGTAGAGCAGCCCGATCCCCACGAACACCGACAGGAGCACCAGCAGCGCCGCGCCGAGACCGCGGAGCGCGCCTCCGAGGAAAGCGCCGGAGCGCGGCACGGCGAGCCGGCGCGGCCCAACGCCGGCCGGCTCGGAGGTTCGTCCACTGCCCGCGATCCGCTGCTGTCCCGTTGCCAGAAGTGGGACAGACGTGAGAACCAGCGAGATCGCGAGCAAGTGGACGACCGTCGCGCTCGGACCGGTGCCGAGCGCCTCGCCGAACGCGTAAATGCCGCACGCGAGCGCACCGAGTGCGGCGAACACGTTCATGAGCGAGATCGCGACGACGGCGCTGCCGCGTCGTAATGACGACTGGAAAGCGAGGAAGCCGCCGAAGGTTCCAACGGCGGCCAGCACGGTCCAGACCGAGGCCAGGCCGGCGAAACCGTGCGTGTGCCAGCCGGTCGAGATCGCCTTGACGGCGGCGTCTGCCACGGCGTAGGAGCAGCCCGCGGCGATCGCCTGCGCCGCCGGTCCGCCGGTCACGCCGATCGCGGCCGCGATCGCGAGCAGGACCAGCGACATCAGCAACAAGGTCCCGGCGTGCAGGCTGCTGTGGGAGGCCAGCGCGATCGGCAGCGACGTCAGCGCCACCGCAATCAGCACGATCGCGAGCAGTTGGCTTTCAGACACCCGCTGGCCGAACATCCGCGCGGCGATCGGCAGCGAGATCGCCAGCCCGCCCGCGGCGAACGCCTGCACGAGCGTCAGCGGGGCGAGCGCGACCGCGAGCAGCTGCCCCAAGAACCCCGCCCAGCCGACCGCCTGGCCCGCGAGCCAGGTCCGGTTGGAGAGCATTGCGATCAACGCCCGCGAGCCGCCCTCGGCCTGCCCCGTAAGCGCGCGGTGCTGGAGCAGGAACCCGATGTTGATCGCGGCGGCCGACACCAGTGCCAGCAGCAGCGCGCCGACCAGCGCCAGCCGATTCGGCGGGCCGCGCAGGGTTTCGGCGGGTCGCCGGGTCAAGGGAGCGAAGGCTCGTTGCGACCGGGTGGGAACGGGGCGGGGCCCGCGATCCGCGACCGCGCGCGCGTGACGTCTGCGAACCACGGCGCGGGAGGGTTTGCGCGGGCCCCGCCTGTGAGCGCCGAGTACGACCGCTCGGCCTCGGCGCCGTGTCGTGCCCCGGGGTGCGGTGAGCGGCTTGGAAAAGTCGTGGGAGGCCAGGATCAGCATCTGGTCCAGGCGCGGGTACCAGACGTCCCAGTCGTGGCCGCCGGGATAGATCGCGTAGGTCGCCTGCGCGCCGGCCCGGTTCAGCGCGCTGGCCATCGGGGCGATCTGGACGCTGGCTTCGTCGTCGCGCCCGACGAACATGAACACCCGCAACGGTTTGGATGCCAGCTCGGGCTTCAGGCGCGAGACGTAGTCAAGCGGGCTGTTGTTCAGCAGCGCACGTCTGCTCGCGTTCGCGAACACCCCGCTGCGGGTCTGCGTGAAGTAGCCGGACCACACCTCGGCCGAGCCGAACACGGGAAGGTGGTGCAGCGCGATGTTGATGGCGCCGTAGGCGCCGGCGGAGAAGCCACCGATCACGCGGTCCTGGCGGTTGCGAACGGTCGAGAAGCGCTGGTCGACGTTCCTGACGACGTCGAGCACAGAGTTGGCGTACGCACCCGACGGCGTGTTGGCCCACTCGGAGTCCGAGTACACGCTGCCGTCGATCCGCCCATCGGGGAACACCATGATCATCGGGCGCAACTGGCCCTCGCTGAGCAGGTTGTCCAGGCGCACGTCGAGGTTGGCGATGTCGACGAACACCTCCGGCTTGCCGGGCATCCCGTGCAGCAGGTAGAGGACCGGGTAGTGCTTTGACGCGCTTGTAGCCGGGAGGCAGATACACGAGGTAGTAGTCGCGGCGGTGCAGCGCACGCGAGTAGAAGTCGACGTTGAGCAGGCGCCCAGCTCCCGCGCGCGGGATCCTCAACACGACCGCGAATCCTCGGTGCTGCGAGTACGCCTGCCCGTAGCTCCATGCGCCGATCAGGCCGACGACCGTCGTCGTCAGCGCGACCACGAGCGAGATCGTGCGACGGAGGCCGAGGAACAGCATCTACCGGGCATCTCCGATGCCCGGCCGCTCCGCGTGCGTCCGCGGCAGGGTGCGCGGTAGCGACACGCGACCCGTCGCCCGCCCGCGACCATCTCGGCTGACGGATATAGCCCTCGACCTGGAGCACTCGCAGCACCGCGAGCGGGAGCGACAGGCGCGACTGGTAGACCAGATACCGGGGATGCCAGGCCGGGGAGAACTTCTCGTTGAACGTCACCAGGCGCTGCATCTGGAACCGGCGGCCGAGCAGCCTGACGATCAGTGCCCCGGACAGCCGGCTGGCCGCTCCGCCGGCGGGCGCGGTGCGCACGAGGTGCGCCAGCCCGGCGTAGTTGAGGCTCACCTCGGCGACGCCGCGGCGCCGGGCGATCTCCAGCGCGCGGCACACCAGAGCCTCGTTGACGCCGTTGGGGGTCTCGCCGACCCGGCGCATGGTGTCCAGCGACAGCTTTCCGCAGTGCGAGATGAAGTGCATGACCGCGCCGAGCTGTCCGTCGGGAGACCGCGCCAGCAGGTACAGATCGCCGGGTCGCACCGTGGACTCGAAGTGCCCCATGCCCATCGCGAAGCCGATCAGACGCGATCGCTTGGCCCGCCACTCAAGCTCCAATCCGTCGATCTCGTGCTCGAGCCCGGCGTCGAGGTCACGGCCGTCGCGGGCGATGATCTCCCAGCCGCGGCGCTCGAGCCGGTGCACCGACTGGCGCAGCTTGCGCACGGGGCGGCCCTCCAGCGTGAACCGCGCCGGTTCGACCACGGCCTCCTCGCCGACGCACAGCATGGCGAGTCCAAGGCTGCGGTAGCGCGCCAGGTGGCGGGCGGATGTCCCCCACAACACGACCCGCCACCGGCGGGCACGCGCGAGCGCGAGGAAGTTGCCGAGGACGAGCGAGACTGACTCGTCGGGCCCCACCGGATCGCCGGAGACGATGGCGGTCTCGCCGATCACCCTGTAGGCCAGCACCGCGCCGTCGGCGAACTGAAACGACTTGTCGGGCCGGAGGATGAACGGTGAGATCGAGTCGTGTCCATGCCGTTCGACGATCGCGCGCGCGGCCGTCAGGTCGTGTTCGGTGTTGTGTTCGGCCTGGGACCCCCGGCGTGGCACGCGGAGCAGGATCAGCACCGAGAGCGCCAGCGCGAGTCCGATCAGCGCCAACACAAGCGAGATGGCCATGGGCGCACTATCGACCGCCTGCCTGAGCCGACCTTTGGAAGAGGCTGAGAATTCCCTGAGCCTGTTGCGCAGCCGCGCAGGCGGGCGATCTCAGCGACCGACGACAGTGCCGAGCACCGGCGCAGGCGTGCCGTCGCCGTTGGCCGGGCGCACCGACAGCGGCGCCAACGGGAGGCGGACGGTGAACACCGCCCCGCCGTCGGGGGCATTGGCCGCGTCGACGGTGCCGTGATGGGCTTGCACGATCTCGCGAACGATCGCCAGGCCGAGGCCGGCCCCGCCACGGCCCCGGGTCCGGCCTTCGTCGTTTCGCCAGAAGCGGTCGAACACCCGCTCGCCGGTGCCCGACGGCAGGCCGGGGCCGTGATCGCGTACGTCGACGATCGCCTGGTTGCCCATCCGTCGCAGGTCCACCGACACACGGGTGCCGTCCGGGGTGTGCGTCAGCGCGTTGCTCATCAGGTTTGCGAGCACCTGCCGAAGCGCGTCGGGATTGCCGATCGTCGTGAGCGGTTCGCCGTCGTGCAAAGCGATCTCGCGCTCAGGGGCGATCGCGCGGGCGTCGGCGACCGCCTGGGCGGCGAGCTCTGAGAGGTTGACCGGCACATGCTGCGCCTCGGGCACCTCGTCGAGGCGCGCCAGCAGCAGCAGGTTGTCGACCAGGGCCCCCATGCGCGCGGCCTCCGACTCGATCCGGGCCATAGCCCGCTTCAGTGCGACAGGGTCCTGGGCAGGCCCCATCCGGAACAGCTCGGCGTAGCCGCGCAACGACGCGAGCGGCGTGCGGAGCTCGTGCGAGGCGTCGGAGAGAAAGCGCTTTCGGCGTTCCTCGCTGCGCGCCCGGTCGGCGAACGCCTCCTCGATCCGGCCGAGCATCTTGTTGAGCGTCAGCCCCAGCCGGCCGATCTCGGTTCGCGGTGTCGCCGGGGTCACGCGCCGTGAAAGGTCGCCGTCGGCGATCTCGCCGGCGACGCGCTCCATCTGCTCGAGCGGCCGCAGCCCGATCCGGATCACGATCCAGCCGATTCCGGTCAGCGTCAGCAGCAGGATGCCGACAACCAGCGACTCGGCCAACAGCAGCTGGTCGAGCGTCTCGTCGACCTCCGTCAGGGGGATCGCGACGATCACCGAGCCGGCCCCGGAGTCCAGCGGCAGCACCGCCACGCGGTAGCGAAGGCCCGAACCGCGCTTGGAGTTGACCGTGAACAACGTGGGGTTGGGGCCCAGGCGCGAGACCGGGAAAGTGGACGAGAACGCCGGCGGCGAGAGGTGCGCTTCGCCGTTTCTGACGGTCACGGGTCCGCGGAGGATCCGACCCTCCGGGTCGACGAGTGCGCCGTACGTCCCGGACGGCAAGAACCCGGTCAGGCCCCTACCGAGCGAGCGGACGCCCGAGACCTCGTCATGGTCACCGGAGCCCTTGCCGGCGGGACGCTTCAGCGTCCGCGCGTCGACTCCGAGCTGATACGAGATCGGCGTGGCGGCCGCGATCGCTCGCTGATCGAGGCGGTTGAGCAAGAACGACCGCTGCTCCGCGTAGATCGCCGCGGCGGCGACGACGAGTGCCACGCACACGAGGAAGAACACGCCGGCGAGCAGTCGCGTTCGCAGCGACATCGTTCAGTCCCTCGGCAGGCGAAGCGAGTAGCCGACGCCCCGCACGGTATGCAGCAGTGGCACGCTGCTGTTGTCGACCTTCTTGCGCAGATAGCTCATGTACGTCTCGAGCACGCGCGCGTCGCCGGCGAAGTCGTAGCTCCAGACATGGTCGAGCAGTTGCGCACGGGTGAGCACGCGCCGGGGGTTGAGCAGCAGATACCTGAGCAGGCGGTACTCGGTCGCTGTCAGCTCGATGGGGTGCCCGCCGCGCGTGACCTCGCGCGTCTCCTCGTCGAGCTCGAGGTCGGCAAAAACCAGCCGTCCGGACATCTCGTGCAGCGCGCCCGACCGCCGCAGCAGATTGCGCAGCCTTGCGATCAGCTCTTCGAGGCTGAACGGCTTGGTGACGTAGTCGTCGCCGCCCGTGGTCAGGCCACGCACCTTGTCCGAGGTCGCATCGCGCGCGCTGAGGAACAGGATCGGGACGCCGGCACGGTCGTTGGTCAGCCGCTTTGCCACCTCGAAGCCGTCCATGTCGGGGAGCATCACGTCGAGCACCAGCACGTGCGGGCGCCATTCTCGAACCTTGGACAGCGCGCCGGACCCGGTGCCGGCGGCTTCGACGTCGAACCCGTTGTGGCGAAGCGCCATCGAGACGACATCGACGATGTTGGGCTCGTCGTCGACGACAAGGACCCGCAACTGCTCCTGCTCGCCGACCATCGGCGTCGATTATCGAACTCGAACCTGAGAGATTCCTGAGAAGAATCGCCGCACGGGCGGCGGGTCAGGGTTCGACCAGGCCTCGCCTGATCGCATAGCGGGTCAGCTCGACGCGGTCGTGCATCGCCAGCTTCTCGAAGATGTTGGCGCGGTGGCGATCGACGGTCTTCTCGCTGATCGTGAGCGCGTCCGCGATCTGCCTGGTGCTGTAGCTCTCGGCGATGAGCTTGACGACCTCGACCTCGCGCGGCGTCAACGGGTCCTCTCGAAGCGGCTCGTCGTTACGCGCGCCGCGCAGGAACTCGCGGATCAGCGGCGTCTCGGCTCCGGGATACAGGAACCGCTCGCCGCGCATCGCGGCGCGGCATGCCTCGACGAGATCGCGGTCGGCAACGGTCTTCAGCACGTATCCGGCGGCGCCGGACTTCAGTGCCTCGTACAGGTAGCGCTCGTTCTGGTGCATCGACAGCATCAGGATCCGCAATTCCGAGCGGCGGCGATGGAGCGCGCGCGCGGTCTGCAGCCCCGTCATCCGCGGCATCGAGATGTCGAGGATCGCGAGGTCGATGTCTGCCACGAGCGCACGCCGCAGCGCTTCCGCGCCGTCTCCGGCCTCGGCAAGCACCTCGAGGTCGGGCTCTCCGTCGAGCACGAGCCGCAGGCCCCGGCGCACGACGGCATGATCGTCGGCCAGCAGGATGCGGGTCTTCAGCGGAGTCATCGGGTCTCGCCCAGCTCGTGAGGTCGGACCGCTCCGTTGAGGGACTGGAACTCTTCGAGCTCTTCGACTTCGTCGAGCGCCACCTCGAGCCGCACCCGGACCCCGCCTCGGGTACCCGCGTTCTCGATCGCCAGCGTTGCGCCGATCAAGGCAGCCCGTTCGCTCATACCGCGGATCCCGGTTCCGGGCTGATGCCCCTGCGGGAGTCCGCGGCCGGAATCGATAACGGTCAGCGTGAGCATGCCGTCGCGGTGCGCGAGCTCGAGCTTGGCGGTCGCCACGCCGGAATGGCGGGCGACATTCGTCAACGCCTCCTGCGCGACGCGATACACGACGAGCTCGGCCTCGGGCGTGAGGATCGGCAAGCCTGGAGCGAGCCGCTGAGTCACCTCGAGGCCCGACCGCTCGGCGAACCGCTCACAGAGCACGGCCAGCGCGCTCTCGAGCCCGAGGTCGTCCAGCGCCTCGGGCCGCAGCTCGACGGCGATGCGCCGCAGGTCCTCGAGACTGCCGCGCACCGCGTCCTGAACCTCGAGCAGGCTCTGGCGCAGGTCGTCTGGCACGCGGCGCTCCACGCGCGCGAGCGCGAGCAGCACAGCGGTCAGCTCCTGGCCGATCTGGTCGTGCAGCTCCTGCGCGATTCGCAGACGCTCTGCCTCTTGTCCGTCGAGCACGCGTCCGGTCGCCTCACGGCGCTCCGCCTCCAGCCGCGACAGCATTTCGTTGAACGTGATCGTCAGCTCGCCGGCCTCGGAGGTAGGGGATGCCGCGGGCATCCGCTGGCCCGGGGCGGTGAGGTCGACGCGGCGCGCGAGCTCCGTCAGCGCGACAAGCGGACGGACGACGCGCCGCACCAGGTACACATTCAGCGCCACCACGAGCACGAGCGCGACGCCCAGCACGATGGCCTCCTCGTCGGTGTGCAGCGACGAGACGCGCGTGGGCGCCAGCACCGCGATCGTGACCACGACCGCGACGAACAGCAGCAGCGCGTTGACACCGGCTACGCGATAGAGCAGCGGCACATACCGGCGCCGTTCCTTTCGCTGTGAGGGTTCAGCGCTCATCCTTCTGAGGTCAGTGAAGCACCCTGTCAGATGGGCGATCCGCGGCGCCGGCCGTTGTGCGGCCGGGCACGGCGCACGGAAATCGACTCGCCGGGAAGCGCCTCGAGCTTGCGAAGCATCGTCCACAGCCGCGATTCCAAGCCCGCCGACGAGATGCTCAGCATCACCGAGATCTCCGCGGCGGGGATTCCCGCCAGCAGCATCCCGAAGATCGCCTGCTCCTCCGCGTCCAGCCGCCGGCGCAGCGCGCTCGCCAGCGCAGGCGGCACCGTGGGCAGCCGCACCTGCCCATGCGCCACCGCGCGCACGGCCTCGCAGAGGTCCGCGCCCACCCCGCCCTTGCTCACCAGGCCGTCGGCCTCCGCGACGACGCTCGTGGCGGCCAGCGGTCCGTCGCAATAGGCCGAGTAGATGACCACGCGCGGTGGTTGCGGGAGGCGCTTGAGCTTGCGGCTGAGCCACAGGCCGTTCCGGGAGCCGAGCTGGTAGTCCACAACCGCGACGTCGATCGGCTCACGTTCGGCGAGCGCCATGGCGGCGTCAGCCGAGTCGACCGCGGCGACCACGACGAAGTCCGGCTGATCCTCGAACAGCTCGCGCAGCCCCATGCGCACAGCGGGGTGGTCGTCGACGACCAGCACGCGAAGCGGGCAGTCCGAGGCGTCGGGCGCGGTCTCGGGACTGTCGAGCTGAGCGTGGTGTTCGTAGATGGCGGTCAACCTGATTCTCCTTGCTTGTGATGAGCACCACGATCGCCGACGGTGGGCGGGGTTGGAATGGGGGCGAATATCCATCTCTGCCGGGTCAGGCGCATGGGTGCGCCCGGCGAACCCAGATCGAGTCGCTGCGCGGCCACGCGGAGACGACGCAGGTGCGCGCGATCTCCTCGACGTGGCGCTCGTCGGTCCCGCAGCAGCCGCCGAGGATCGTCAGCTGCGGAAACCTTGCGACCAGCGAGGCGTACTGCGATCCCAGGGCCACGGGGTCGCCGGAGTCGAGCTCGGTCGCCGCGTCGAGCTCGGCGTGGCTCTTGCACGAGGCGTTTGCGCGGATCCCGCGCAGCCGCGCGAGCCACGACCCGCCGTCGGCGAGGACGTGCTCGAAGTGCGTGGGGTGGGCGCAGTTGACCATGTAGTACGCGGGGCCCGCGTCGGTCGCCTCGTCGACCTCCTCGATTGCGTCCCCGAGCGTCGTGCCCGAAGGCAGGCGGCCCTCGGTCTCGAGCGTGAACGAGATCACCGCAGGGATCCCGATTGCCTGGGCTGCCCACGTCACGCCGATCGCCTCCTCCACGTGCGTCAGCGTCATCGCCGACACGAGGTCCGCCTGCGTGTCGGCAAAGGACTCGATCTGCTGGGCGTGGTAGCGCTCGGCGTCCTCCGCGGACACTTGCGACGACGGGTCGTAGCCGTCTCCGCGAGGCCCGATGCAGCCGCTGATGACGTAGTCCTCGTCCCCGCGTCCGTCGCGGTCGCGCAGATCCGCCAGCAGCGTGATCGCGTGCTTGTTGATCGAGTCGAGCTCCTCGCGGTCGTAGCCCAGCGCACCGCCCCAGTGGGGATTGGCGCGCCAAGTCGGGGCCTCGGCGATGAAGCCGCAGCCCGCCTCGCGCGCGATGCTCGCGTGGCGTTCGAAGTAGTGGCGCAACCGACGGCGCCCGTCGGACGTCTCGAGCAGCGGGAAAGCCGCGAACTCGGGCAGGTCGATCCCGTCGATGAAGATCAAAGTTGTCTCGAGCCCGCTGTCGGTCAAGAACGGGCGGTGTTCGAGCTGTGGGAGAGGCGGGCGATCGTCGATCATCGGTGGCTCCTTCTCGCTTATCACCGAGCTTCCCGATCGTGCCCTGTCATGGGGGCGTGATGAATGGGGTCGGCACCCCATGTTGACGTGATCAGGGGTCAGGACCTTCCAGCCCGCCGCCGGCGGCGGGGGTGCCAAATCCATCTTCTCCGCGTCCGGCAGCAGAGGCTTGCTCGATCGGGAGCGCCCAGGAGACACACGATCAAGCTAATCCGCGATGCGGTCCCCGCGAGTGTCGTATTTGACACCGGCAGGGTGGAAGCTCCCCGGCGCTAGCGGGCACCGCCGCGGTCGTGGCGGGGGAGGCCGTCCTCGGGCAGGTCGTCGTAACCGGCCCGCTCGGACACGTAGATGTGCCCGGTGACGCGCAACTCGGCGTCACCGTCGAGCGTGCCCGCCGCGATGCTGATCGTCTCGCGCCCCGGCGCGTCCCAGAACAAGCTCGAGCCGCACTCGCCACAGAACCCGCGCCGCGCGTGGGCATCGCTGGCGGGGCTGTCGACCCACCGCACCGCGCGCCCGTCGACGACGGCGAGATCCTCGCGACGAGCCGCCGTGAACGCCGAGATGTGGCCGTGCCACCGCCGGCACTCTTCGCAGTGGCAGATCAGGACGTCCTGCAGCGGTCCGCGCACCTCGTAGCGGACCGCTCCACAGAGGCATCGCCCGGTCGCCATCGCCGCAGCCTAACGCGGGATCGCGCGCTCGCTAAGGCGCCCCGCTTGAGCTACTGCCAGCGCTGGCTGGTAAGCGCGCGCAGACCGTTGGGCAGCCGGATCTGCCAGCCGGCCGTCCACCGCGCCCAGTCGTCGGGCGGCACCGTGCTGAGGGCGATCCCGAGCAGAACCGCAGCGGCTCCGAACAGCTGTCCGATCGCGGCGCTGTCGCCGAACGCGATCCACCCGACGGCGACGCCTACGACCGGTTCGAGGTTGACGAACGCACCCGCCAGCTCGGCGGGGACGCGTGCCTGCCCGAAGGCAAACAACGGGAACGCCAGCGAGCCGGCCACCGATAGAGCCGCGACCGCGAGCACCGAGCCGGCGTGCGCGGGCGTGTGCGGTGCGCCCTCGGTCAGTGCCGCGACCGGCAGCGCGACGAGCGCTCCCGCCGCGAACTGCACGGCGGTCACCGCGGTCGCGTCACGACCGGCGAGCATCCGCGGCTGAACCGCGATGAAGGCCGCAGACAGCGCCGCCGAGCCCAGGACGAGCACGTCGCCCGGACCGGTGGCCCCGCTGCCGGCATGACCCGCTACGAGCGCGATACCGGCGAGCGCCAGCCCGTACCCGGCCCAGGTCAGCGGCTTGGTCGAGGACTGGCCGAGGCCGGCCGCGATCAGCGCGACGAGCAGCGGCACGGCGCCCACGAGCACCGCGGCATGGCTGACGCTGGTGTGCTCGATTCCCGCGTTCTGCAGCATGATCACCGCGCCGAAGCCAATCGCGCCAGAGATCGCAATCCACGGCGTCATGGCCTCGCGAAGCCCGCGCCGGCCCGCGAACGCGAGCAACGGCGCAGCCGCCGCAAACCGAATGGCCGTCAGCCAGCCAGGCGTCAGCCAGGCGAGCGAAAGCTTGGAAAGCGGCACGCTGAGGCCCCACAGCACGCCCGCAGCGGCAAGGGAGCAGATGGCGGCACGGTTCTGATTCATCACATGAACCATGATCGGCGAGAATCGTCAAACGCACAGCCAAGATTTGACAGTTAGGGCATAACACGATCAAATATTTTGTGAGATGCCGATTTCACTTGATTCCATTGATCTGAGGCTGCTCGAGGAACTGCAGATCGACGCAGACCGCCCGAACGTCGAGCTCGCGCGGCTCGTGGAGCTCTCGCCGGCGGCCACGCTGCATCGCGTCCGCCGCCTCAAGGAGTCCGGGATCGTCCGCAGCATCGGCGCCCGGCTGGACTCGACAGCCGCCGGTTTCCCGCTTCAGGTGTATGTCGCCGTGGCGTTGGAGGGCCACGGCGATGCAGATCACCGTCGCTTCCGGCAGGCCGTGCGAGCGATGCCGGAGGTGATCTCAGCCGACTGGGTGACGGGGGAGACCGACGCGATGCTGATGGTCGTGGCCCGGGAGGTCGCTGAGCTCCAGCGCGTGCTGGTGCGGCTGTCGACCAGGGGTGGAGCCGCCCGTGTAACGACGCTGCTCGTTCTGGAGGAGCTCAAGCCGGCGTCGCCGCTGCCGCTCCGCGCCTCGCGCTAAGGGGAGGCGTCATGCGAGCCCATGCTCGAAGCAGATTCGCTGCAGGCGCTCCATCGCCGCGGGCGCGTCGCGGGGGAGCTGGCTGAGCGCGTCGGCGGCGGCCCGCAGGGTGTCGATCGTGACCCCGCGGGCCTCGAGCGCGAACCTGCCCAGCCACCGCACGGCCGCGCGCTCGTAGCGCTGCCGGTCTCCGTTGCGGAACACCAGGCAGATCCTCAGGGCGTCGTCGAGCGAGATGTGCGGCAGCTCGCGCGCGGCGGCGATCACCAGCAGCTCGTTTCCGGCCTCAAGCGCGCGGCGGAACCGGGTGTAGGCGCTCCCGTCGCTCGTCACGAACATATGTTCGCATCGGCGTCAAGTACCGAGCGTCGCCGAGATCTCGTCGATCGCAGCCTGTTCGGCCGGGCTGACGTCGGTGCCGTGCTCTCGGTGCGCGGCTGCGACCTTGTGCGCGAGCGTGACCACGAACCGCTTGTACTCGTCGACCTCCTCGGGCGTGCCCTTGCTTTCCACCAGCGCGACCGCCTCGCGGATGATCTGCAGGCCGTTGTCCTTGAGCTCGGGGCCGGAACCGAGCCGGTGTCGGTCGAGCTGGGGCTTGGCGGAGGCGATCGCGTCGAGCAGCTCGCTCTCGCCGTGCTCCTTGCGGGCATCGACGTACGCCTTGCTGATCGCGAACGCCTCGCGGAACGTCCCGCCCCGCTGAGCCGCTGCCACGATCAAGCCGGCTGAAGGCGGGCCCTCGAGTACGAGCTTCCACTCTTCCTCGGTGAAGTCAGCTTTGCCAGTCACATCTGCTCCTGTTCGTTGCGGGTTGGGGTGCGCTCCCGTGCGGCGTCACCCGGAATGTACGACGCGGGCGGTCAGATAGGGCTGGAGGATGTGAGCATGGGATTTCTGCACAGACATGATGAGCAAGCTGGAACGCGTTACCAGATGCGCGAGAAGCTGTTCTCGATCGGCGACGACTTCTGGATCGAGACCGAGGAAGGCGAGCGCGCATTCAAGGTCAACGGAAAGGCCCTGCGAGTACGCGACACGTTCGTTCTGGAGAGCCCGTCGGGCGACGAGCTCTTCAAGATCCAAGAGAAGAAGATCCGGATTCGCGACACGATGAAGATCGAGCGCGACGGGGACACCGTGGCGACGGTGAAGAAGGCGCTGATCACGCCGCTGCGTGATCGCTTTGCGATCGAGGTCGAAAACGACGACGAGCTGAGCGCCAAAGGCAATATCGTCGATCACGAGTACGAGATCGAGCGCGACGGGCACAAGGTCGCCGAGATCTCAAAGCGCTGGTTCCGGATTCGCGACACATACGGGATCGAGATCGCCCCGGGACAGAACGACGCGCTGATCCTCGCCGCGACCGTCTGCATCGACGAGATGGCGCGCGGCTAGTCCGGGTGGCCCGAATGCACCGGGTGCACGTCGACGGTCCCGGCGCCGACGCCTGCGGCCTGGAGGGTCTCGAACAGCCGCTCCCGATGCGCGTCGAACTGCTCGGGGGAGTCCCAGACCTCGAACATGCACACCTCGTCGCCGCCGTAAGCGGCGTGGAACGTCCGTCCCTCGGGCTCGCCGAGGCCGGAGTCCTCGAGATCCTTGATGACGCGCTCGTAGTCGGCCTTCGACATCTGGTCCGGGCAGATGTGGACGGCGACCGCCACGTCAAGCCCCCGCGACGCTCGGGCTGTCGGCGACGGCCGCTTGCAGCGCCTGGGTGGCCTCTGGGGTCAGGTGGTGACGCACGAGTCGCCCGCCGAGCGGGTCGAGTGCGGCGGCCATGGCGTCGACGTGCTCCGCCGGCGCCAGCAGGATCACCGCTGAGGATTTCTCGGGGACCTCCTTGCGGACCTCGTCGAACAGCTCGCCGCGGAGCTGCGGACCTGCGTGCTCGCTCGCGAGGCCCTCGACGACCCCGCCCGCGACAAATCCCGCCGCGAGTCCCGCCGGACCGAGCAGCAGCCCGACCGTACCGCCGGCCACCGCGCCCTCGGTCACCCTGCGCCCCACGAAGTCCTCGTAGTCGTCGGCGTCCACGTAATGGCCGGCGAACGTCCCGCGAACCACGATCCGGCCGGGCCCGTGATGCTCTACGAACGCGACCTCCTGCGGCCCACGCGATGCCGTCGACCTCGCGGGGCGCACGCGAGTAGGCCTGCTCGGCACCCTCGGTGTGCTTGAACACCACCAGCGCGAGATCGAGACCCACCGGCTGCATCGCGAGCGCAGGCTAGTCCGGGGCCGAAGCGATCGCATCGCCCCAATCGGGTGACGCAACGACCGTCTGCCAACATCGATGTCGATGTCCAGCGAGCCGGCCGCCCGTCTGCATCCACTGCTCGCAGCCCGGTGGAGTCCAACGGAGTTCGATCCATCCGACGTCGTCACGCCTGAGGAGGTCGAGTCGCTGCTCGAGGCGGCCCGGTGGGCGCCGTCGGCCGGGAACTCCCAGCCGTGGGCGTTCATCGTCGGGCGCCGCGGCGATCTCGATCACGAGCGCCTGATGCGGTACCTGACCAAGAGCTCGGCGAGGTGGGCCGGCACCGCCGGGGTGCTGGTCGCCAATCTGTCGCATCGCCTCGTCGAGGACACCGACTGGGAGTACTCGGAATTCTCGCTCTACGACCTCGGCCAGGCGGTCGCCCACATGTCCTTTCAGGCGCAATCGCTGGGATTGCACGTGCGGCAGTTCCGGGCGTTCGATCGTGAGGGACTGGCCGGCGAGTTCGAGGTGCCGCCGCATTGGGAGGTGACGACGATGTCGGCCATCGGCCGGATCCCGGTCGCGGGCGATCGCCCCGAGGCGGATGACTCGAGCGCCACCGATCGGCGGCGTCACTCGGCGACGGACATACGCTGGCCGCGAGCCGCGGTCGTCGAGCGCCGCTAGTCCGGCCGTCGCGTCGCGTCAGCCCCCGGCGGCCTGCCCACCGTCGACGTGCAGAGTCTCGCCGGTGACGAACGAGGCCCGCTCCAGATACAGGATCGCGTCAACGACGTCGTCGACCTCGCCCACACGGCCGAGCGGATGCAGGCCCGCGAGCCCGTCGTACGACGCCGGATCGTGAGCCGGAGTCTTGATGACCCCCAGCGACACCGCATTGACGCGCACGCCGCGCGACGCATACTCGATCGCCAACGACCGGGTCACGGCTACGAGCCCACCCTTGGTCAGTGCCGGGAGCGCGGAGGGTCTCGCGGCGTCGGCATGGTCGACCAGGCTCGTGGAGATATTGACGACGTGGCCGCCGCCCTGGCTGACCATCTGGGGGATCACCAGCTGCGTGATGTGGAAGAAGCCGTCGAGGTTTACCGCGGTGATCGCCCGGTAGTCGTCGAGCGTGTACTCGGTGAACGGCTTGCCGATGTAGACGCCGGCGTTGTTGATGAGGGTGTCGATCCGGCCGAACCGATCGAGCGCCTGGTCGACGATGCGGGCCGCGGTCTGCGGATCGGCGATATCGCCGGCCACCGTGACGAGGTCACCATCGCCACCGGGCGGCGCCGATAGCGCGCTGCCCACGACGGCATACCCGGCGCTGCGGTATCCGTCCGCAAGCCCGGCGCCGATCCCCTGCGAGGCGCCGGTGATCACCGCGACCTTGCGACCGGCGCCAGCGACAGTCATCCGACGAGGTAGGTCTCGTAGATCACCCCTCCGGGCCGGCGGCCCGCGACGCTGATGAAGATCCCCTTGTTCAGCCAGTCGAGCGCGGGCGCGGCGGTCTCGATCTGCGTCGCGGTGCGAAACGTGTACTCGCTTGCGTCGACGTCCTCGCCGCGGCCGAGACGAGCGAGAACCTCGGGACTGCCGTGGCGAACTCCGCGCGACTGGACGTACAGGAGATCGCCGCCATCGGTTTGCAGCGTGTAGCGGACGTCGCCCAGCGCAGTACCGTCGGCCAGCACGACCTGCCAGTCGGCGCTCGCTCCCGGCACGAGCGTCCCGTTGATCTCCGGACCAACGAACGTCCCGCCGGTCAGCGGGACGATGCGCCGGTGGCCTTGCGGGATCTCGCCCAGGTCGAGTGGCTGGCCGAGCGTGGCCTCGAGCCGGTACACCGGGGTCAGGCGGGGGTCGGGGAGAGAGAACAAGCCGGCTCGCCTTTCTACACGAACTGCTGGCCGCCGTCGATGTCGTAGGTCGCGCCAGTCAGGGCCGTGTTGATCATGAGATGAACCGCAAGGGCGGCGACGTCCTCCGGACCGACGACCCGGCCGATCGGAAGCGTGCTGCGCAGCTCCTCGCGCCTAGCTTCCAGGCCCTCGTCGGAGAAGTACGACGCCGACAACGGCGTGTCGACAAACCCCGCAGCGATCAGGTTGACACGAACCGGGGCGAGCTCGAGCGCCAGCGTCGCGGTGAAGGGCGGGAGCGCGGCCGTCGCCGCGGAGGCGATCCCGAGCGCGCGGCTGATCCGCCGCCCGCCGGTGCCGCCCATCAGCAGCAGGCAGCCGCCCGGCCGCATCTTCGGGGCGGCGCTCCGGGCGACGTCGAGCCCCAGCACGAGGTGGCCGCCGACAGCATCGCGCAGCTGATCAGCCGTCATTTCGAGCAAAGGCACATAGCTCGGGCCGGGGCCCGTGACCAACACATGGTCAATCGGATCGGGCAGTCCGTCGAAGAACCGCTTCAGCGCTGCGGCGTCGGTCGCATCGAAGGCCGAGGTGCTGCGCGCGCCGACGTCCTTCGCTGCCTGCTCGAGCCGCTCCGCGTTGCGCCCGACGAGGACGACCTCGGCGCCCTCTGCACGTGCCAGGCGGGCGGTCTCGAGTCCGATGCCGGCGCTTCCGCCGATCAGGACGACGGTCTGGCCGCGCAGTTGCGGTTCGTGTACGGCTGGAGTGGTCGCGGTCATCGTGCCTCCTCACCCGGGAAGGGTCGACAGGGTCGCCATCTGGGAGTCCATCGGCCGCATGCGCGGCGGCTTGTCCGCGATCGTCATCTGAAGCTGTTTGACGGCCGCGTCGTAGATGCCCGAGAAGCTGGGGAAAGGCTGGATTGTGTCGCCGAGCACGTCGATCGGCACGTGCGCGCGGATCGCAAGCGTCGCCTGTTGCATCCACTCGCCCGCCTCTGGGCCGAGCGCATACGCCCCGGTCAGTCGCTGACCGTCGCTCAGCAGCGTCATGAACCCGTTGGACTCGGCGTAGGCGTGCGTATAGGTGGCGGTCTTCGGCACCTCCGACACGAGTGTGGTGGAGCTGTACTCAGCCTCGAGCACGCCCACGGCCGCGGCTTGCGGATCGGTGTAGGTGACGCGAGGAACGGCCTCATAGTTGGCCGGATGAGACTCGCCGGCGATGTTCGCCGCGACCACGTCGCCTTCGTATTCGCCGACGTGGGTCAGCGGCCAGATGCCAGTGACGTCGCCGATCGCCCACAGCCGCTCGCCCGCGCGCATGTACTCGTCGACCTTGATCCCACGGGGGTTGGGCTCGACCCCGACGGTCTCCAGCCCGATCCCCTCGACGCGGGGACGCCGGCCCGTCGCGACCAGCAGGCAGTCTCCGCGGACCTCCCGGCCGTCTTCGAAGTCGAGGACATAGTCGCTGCCATCACGCCGCGCGGCGCTCGCGTGCATCCCCAGCACCAGTTCGATCCCGTCTTTGCGAAGCGCCTCGCTGAGGCCCTTGCCAAGCGGCGGCGCCTCCCGGGGGATCAACCGGTCGGCGCCCTCGACGACGACCGCCTCGCCGCCGAGGCGTCTCACGACCTGGGCGAGCTCGACGCCCGCTGAGCCGCCGCCCAGCACGAGCATCCGGCGGGGGACGGCCTTCATGCTCGTCGCCTCGCGCGTGCCCCACACGCCCTCGAGCTCGCTCAGCCCCGGGAGCGGAGGCGTGATCGGGTCCGAGCCCGTCGCGACGACGACGTGCTCGGCGGTGTGGCGCGCGCCGTCGACCTCGACCGTGCCCGTGCCGGCCAGCCGGCCGTTGCCGCGCAGGAGATCGATGCCGGCGCTCGCCAGCCAGCGCTCCTGGCCGGTGTCGGTGTGATTGGAGACCATGAAGTCACGCCAGTCGAGCGCTGCCTGGACGTCGACCTCCGCGCGCGCTCCTGCCTCGATGGCACCGTGAACCGCCTCTCCGGGGCGCAGCAGCGACTTCGACGGGATGCACGCCCAGTACGAGCACTCGCCGCCGACGAGCTCTCGCTCGACGATCGCGACACGGTACCCACGCGCGGAGATCGCCGCCGCGCAGTGCTCGCCCGGTGCGCCGCCGCCGAGAACGATCACGTCGTAGTCGTAATCGCTCATCTCGTCATCTCCATCGCGGTGCTCTGGATGTCCCCATCGGTGTCACTTCGCATGGTCCGCTCCTGGTATCGGGGTGACGACGCAGTCTGAACTTGCCTGACAGGTGTTTTTCTCGCGCCCGGCGACTCCCCGGTCAGGTCCCTGGTCTTCGGTCCGGCCCGCGTGCGCACCAGTGGGTTTCCCAGGCGCAAGCGCGCCAGCCGAAGTCCAGAGTCGACGCTATCGACCGCGACTCCCGAAAGGAAGGCGAAATGGAGTCAGCCCGGACGGCCTCGAACACGATGAGCGTCTGCTATCGCACAGTCGACGGCGTACGCGTCCGCTGCGCCGAGAGCGACGGGCCGCCGGACAGGACCGTCGTGCTCACCAGTCCGTGGCCGGAGAGCGTCTACGCGTTCGCTCCGATCTGGGGCGTGCTCGGCCGGCGGTTTCGTCTGTTCGCCGTCGACCTGCCGGGCTTTGGTGCGTCCGAGCGTCGCGACGATCTGCTCTCGCCGCGCGCGATGGGCGCGTTTCTCGTCCGCCTCGTGGACGAGTGCGAGCTCGGACGTCCGCATCTCGTCGCACCGGACGTCGGCACCTCGGCGGCGCTGTTCGCGGCGGCCTCGTCACCCGGGGCGGTCGCAAGCGTGGTCGTTGGGAGCGGCGGGGTGGCGGTGCCGATCGAGCTCGGGCAGCCGCTCAAGGGGTGGGTGCTCGACCCCGACGTCGAGCGGTTCCGCTCGGTCGACTCAGCGACGATCGTCACGACTGCACTCGAGACGGTCGCCGGCTACGAATTCCCCAACGCCATCCGCGAGGACTATCTCGAGTCCTACGCGGGCGACCGCTTCTTTCAGTCGATGCGCTACGCCCGTCGCTACCCGGATGAGCTGCCGGCGCTCGCGCAACTGCTGCCCGAACTCGGGACGCCCGTGCTGATCTTCGCCGGCATGCGCGACCGGGTCGTTCCGCTCGTCAACGCCGAGTTCCTGGCCGCGCGCATCCCTCGTAGCCGATTGGCCCTGATCGACTCCGGTCACTTCGTGTGGGAGGAGGCGTCAGACGAGTTCGCGGCGATGATCGCCGGATGGGTGACTGTGGGCTATCGGCAGTAGCCGAACGCGCTGGTCGGTGTTCGTGCACGCACGCTATGCGCGGCCGCCGCCGCTCCCTAGGATGGTGCTACTCATATGGCTAGTCGCAGTGCCTCACGGGGAAGGCTGACGCGATTACGCGGGCGCGATGCTGAGTGCTGCGCGCTGGACGGGATCGTCTCCGACATCGGTACGGGCAAAGGACGCGCGCTCGTGGTCCGAGGAGAAGCCGGCGTCGGGAAGACGGCGTTGCTCGAATACCTCCTGGACGCCGCTTCCGATCTCCACGTGGTCCGCGCCACCGGCGTGGAGTCCGAGATGGAGCTCGCATACGCGGGCCTTCACCAGTTGTGCGCGCCGCTGCTTGATCGCCTCGGACGCCTCCCGGAGCCTCAGCACGAGGCGCTGAGAATCGTGTTCGGACTGAGCAGCGGGAACGCGCCCGATCAGTTCCTCGTCGGGTTGGCGGTGTTGAGTCTGCTGTCTGAAGCCGCCGACCAGCGTCCGCTGGTGTGCGTCGTCGATGACGCGCAGTGGCTGGATCATGCGTCGGCGCTGACGCTCGCGTTCGTAGGCCGGAGGCTGCTGGCCGAGCCCGTCGCGCTGGTGTTCGCCGCGCGCGAAACCGACGAGGCGCTCGTGGGGCTTCCGGAGCTCGAGGTTGGCGGACTTCGCGAAGGAGACGCGCAGGCGCTCCTCGGAACGGTGATCCGGTTCGTGCTCGATGAGCGGGTCCGCGATCGCATCGTTGCGGAGACACGCGGCAATCCGCTGGCGTTGCTGGAGCTGCCGCGAGGCCTGACCGCAACGCAGTTGGCCGGCGGGTTCGGCCTGCTCGGCGCGCAGGCCCTGTCCGGGCGGATCGAGGAGAGCTTCCAGCGCCGGCTGGAGGCGCTTGCAGACCAGACGCGAATGCTGTTGCTGATCGCCGCGGCGGATCCGGTGGGGGACCCGCTGCTCTTGTGGCGTGCCGCCGACCGGCTCGGGATCGGGGCGCTCGCTCAGAGTGCGGAGGCGGAGGGATTGCTGGAGATCGGCGAACAGGTGACGTTCCGCCATCCGCTGGTGCGCTCGGCGGTCTACCGGACGGCATCGCCAGAGCACCGGCGAGCGGCGCATCTCGCGCTGGCGGAGGTCACCGACCGGCGAATCGATCCCGACCGCCGCGCGTGGCATCTGGCGGCGGCGGCAAGCGGCCCCGACGAGGACGTTGCGTCGGAGCTCGAGCGCTCGGCGGACCGAGCGCAGGCGCGAGGTGGCCTTGCCGCGGCAGCCGCCTTCCTGCGGCGCGCGGTCGCGCTGACCGAGGACTCTGCACGACGATCCGAGCGAGCGCTGGCCGCCGCCCAGGCCAGCTTGCAGGCGGGCGCCTTCGACGTGGCGCTGCAACTGCTCGCGGCTGCGGAGGTCGCGCCGCTCGACGAGCTCCAGCGCGCGCGGGTGGAGCTGCTGCGCGCCGAGGCGGCGTATTCCCAGAGCCGCGGCAGCGACGCACCGGCGCTTTTGTTGCACGCCGCGAGGACGCTCGAACCGCTCGACCAGAGGCTCGCGCGCGATACGTATCTGGATGCCTGGAGCGCCGCGCTGTTCGCCGGAGAGCTGGCGACGAGCGCGGGCCTGCACGAGGTGTCCCGGGCGGCGCTCGACTCACCACGAGGCGGGTACCCGCCGCGTCCCGCCGACCTGCTGCTGGACGGCTTCGCGATTGCCCTCGTGGAGGGGAGAGCCGCCTCGGGGCCTGTCTTGGAGCGCGCTGCCCGGGGATTCGCCGGCAACGAGGTCTCGGTCGAAGAGGTGCTCCGCTGGGGGTGGCTTGCGACCGCGGCGGCGGTGATGGTGTGGGACTACGAGACCTGCGTCGCGGTCGCCGCACGCGACGTTCAGCTGGCGCGCGACTCGGGTGCGCTCACCGTGCTGGTGGTCGCCGTCAACGTCCTGGCGCAAGCGGTCGCGCTGAGCGGAGATTTCGACAGGGCGGAGTCGCTGATCGCCGAGGCTCACGCGGTTCGGGACGCCACCGGCGCGCAGGTCGCTCCCTACGGTGCGCTGGTGCTCGCGGGCCTACTGGGACGCGAGCCTGACGCGTCGACGCTGATCGATGCGACCATCGCGGAGGCGACCGCCGTCGGTCAGGGGACGGCGGTTCAGTATGCGCGCTGGGCGAGGTCGGTCGTCCTCAACGGTCTCGGCCGCTACCCGGAGGCGCTGGCGGCCGCCAGCGCGGCGGGCGACGACACGCCGGAGCTGTTCGTCTCCGCCTGGGCGCTGAGCGAGCTGATCGAAGCCGCCACCAGGAGCAACGAACCGGAACTGGCGCGTGAAGGCGTCAAGCGCCTGGCCGCGATCACGGCCGTCGCCGGCAACGACTGGGCGCTCGGTATCCAGGCTCGGTCGCGGGCCCTGGTCAGCGACGGGCAGGCGGCGCAGCGCCTCTACCTCGAGGCGATCGAGCGGCTCGGCAGAACCCGGCTGCGTCCCGAGCTTGGGCGCGCTCACCTGCTGTACGGCGAGTGGCTGCGTCGCGAGAACCGCCGCGTCGAATCGCGCGCCGAGCTGCGTCTCGCGCACGAGATGTTCACGACAATCGGCATGGAGGCTTTCACCGAGCGCGCTCGCATCGAGCTGCTGGCAACCGGTGAGAAGGTGCGCCGCCGCGACGCCGAGACGCGCGACGAGCTGACGGCCCAGGAGCGCCAGATCGCCCAGCTCGCACGCGACGGTCTCTCCAACCCGGAAATCGGCGCGCGGATGTTTCTGAGCCCGCGCACGGTCGAATGGCACCTGCGCAAGGTCTTCACGAAGCTGGGGATCAGCTCCCGACGTGACCTGACAAGGGCGCTGCCGGCCGGGGTCGCCCTGACCCCATCGCCACCGCAATAGCCGCGCCGTCAGGCTATGGCGCGGTCTTCGAGGTACTGCTGCAGGCGCGCGAGCGACTTCCGGTCGGGGGTGACGATCACGCTCTCGGTCCCGTGCCAGGTGACGCGAAGCCTCTGCCTCATCCCGCGCCGGATCAACTCGACGTTGCGCGCAGCGGACAACAGGTTGTCCTGAACGACCGAAAGCCCTTTGCCGGTGTCGGCGACGAAGATGAACCGCTGGCTCGTGATCGTCACGAACCCGGCCTTCTCATCGACATCGGCCACGAACATCTCGCCGGGCAGTTCGTCGTGTCTGAGGCGCACTCCCCACTCGTCGAGAATCTCCTCGGTCGTCATTCGCTTGCTCTTCGGCGAGACAAGTAAGCCCGAGAGCAGTGCGCCGACACCCGACGTCGGCGGCCGCGAGCTGCCGCCTGCGCGATGCGCGGTGCCGCCGGTGAGATTCGCCGTGTCCGGCGCGAGGACGAGCGACCCGTCCGGTCTTTCCTCAACGATGACGTAGTCGCCGGCTACATCACCGCGCAGAGTCACGCGCGCTCGGCGTCCCGGGTCCATGCGCTGGAGTTTCGCAGGGCTCGGCGGCGCAACAGCAGAACCGAGACCACCAGCCAGGCGAGGCCGGCGCAAACCATGCCGACCCGCACCCATGTGCTCGCCCCGACGACGGCGTGCCCGAACCAGTAGTAGCCAAGCGCGTTGAGGAGCGCCCAGGCGAGCGCGGCGGCTGCGCTGACCGGAAGGAAGCGCCTGAGCGTCATGCCGCTGGCACCCGCCAGCAATCCGGTCACGTTGCGCAATCCGCTGATGAACCGGCCGATGAACAGCCACGCCATGCCGTGGGCGGCGAACTCGCGCCGAAGCCGTTGCACACGGTCTGGGCTCTGGCGCAGGCGACCGCCGACGCGTAACAGCAGCCGTTCGCCGCCGTAACGCCCGATCCCGAACGCCGCGGTCGCCCCGGCCAGCGCGCCGATCCCGCCGGCGGCGACGACAGCAACGATCGGCAGGCCGTTTTCCGCGGCCGCGTACAGCGCGGCGGCGATCAGCACGGTCGTTCCGGGCACCGGCAGGCCGAGCGCCTGCAGTGCCACCGCCACGAACACGAGCAGGCACCCGTACTCATGCACGAGGTGCTGTACGTCTAGTGAGCCCACTCTCCGATCGTAGCCGCGTCGACCTCAGCGCCGGACCTGATAGCGCAGGTGCGTGATCCCGTTCTCTCCCTCGAGGATCCGGGTGCGCTCAAGTTCGATCTGCTCGGCGGCGAGGCCGTCGAACAGACGCCGGCCTTGTCCGAACAGCACCGGCACGACGTGGAGTTCGAGCTCGTCGAGGACGCCGGCGGCGAGTGCGAGCCGTGCGACTCCCGCACCGTGGACCAGCACGTCCTTGGCCCCCGCTGCCTCCTTGGCCTGAGTCATCGCGCTCGCGACGTCGTTCACTGGGGTGACCAGCGGCCATTGCCCGATATCGATTTCCGGCTCGCGGCGATAGAGGATGAAGATCGGGACGCCGTTGTGATGGTCACCGCGCCAACCGCCCGCCGGCTCGAAGGTTCCCCGGCCGGCCACGACCGCACCGGTGGCGAGCATCTCGTCGAACACCTGGCCGTTGACGCCCGGCGGGCGGCCGATGCGCTCGTGGTCGGCATCGGTGCTGGTCAGGGCCCACTCGTGAAGACGGTGGCCGCCGTCGCCAAGCCCGTTGCCGAGCCCCGCGTTTGGACCAGCGATGAACCCATCAAGAGAGATCGACATGTAGAGAACGGTCGAGGACACGGCCTCTCCTTTCGTGGACGGTGTACGTCTCATTCCTGAGACCGTACGTCCGCGAAGAATTGATCGGTGCTGAGGTGCCTAGCCGCCGGCCGCAAGCAGCGTCACGGTCGCCTTGTCCCGCGGGACCGTGATCAGCGTGCGCCTGCTGGAGGCCTCGCCGCGCCCGGGGGCGGGGGCAAACGTCAGGTTGCGCAGGATCGTGCGCATCACCAGCCGTGCCTCGGTCAACGCGAAGCCTGCTCCGATGCAGCGGTGGATGCCGCCCCCGAACGGGATCCAGGTGTAGGTGCCCGGCCGCTGCTCGAGGAAGCGCTCGGGACGGAAGCTACGCGGATCCGGATAGATGTCGGCACGGTGGTGCATCCGCTCGATGTCGGCCGCGATCACCGTTCCCGCCGGGACCGCCAGGCCGTTGAGGTCGAAATCCGCGGCGACGTAGCGGAGCGTGACCGGGACGGGCGGGCGCATGCGCAGCGTCTCCTGCACGGCCGCCGACAGATACCGGCCGTTACCGTCGAGCGCGTCACGGCGGCACTCCCGCAGCGCGTCGGGGTGGCGCGCGAGTCGCTCGGCCATCCACGCCAGCGTGTTGGCGGTGGTTCCCCAGCCTGCGACGAGCAGGACGCGCAGCGCGACGACGATCTCGTCATCGGCCAGCGGGTCATCGGCTTCTGCGGTCGCCAGGAAACGGCCCAGGCAGTCGGCCGTCGAGCGCGTCCCGGTGGCGCGGCGGGCGTTCATCTCCTCGCGCGCGATCGCCTCGATCTCCGCATGGATCGAGCGCATTTGCGGATACGGCGCCCACCACCCGCGCATCACGATCGCCGCGGCGAAGCGGACGCCGAGCTCCAGCGAGTTGAGCATCTCGTCGAGGCGATCGAGCGCGGTCTGGAGGCGCTGCGCCCGCGCCGGGTCGGTCACGCCGAACACGGCGGCGACGATCACGTCACGAGCCAGGCGGTGCGTCAGCTCGGCGAATTGCACGGGCGAGCCGAGCGGCCAGCCGCGCACCGCGCCCTCGGTCTGCGCAACGATCCCGTCTTCGTATGAGCGCAACGCCTCTCCATGGAATGCGGCGGTCAAGCGGCGGCGAAAGCGGGTGTGGTCGTCGCCGTCGAGCGAGCTGATGGCGTCATGGCCGAACATCGCCTCGTGCGGCGCGAATCGCCGCAGCGCCTCGCCGAACAGCAGCTTCCCGTCGCGCTCGGTGAAGATCGCGCGGCAGTCCTCCGCCGAGGAGGTCATCAGCAGCGCCGGCGCCAGCGGCGCCTTGACGACGTAGCGCTCCGGCGTGCGCGCGGTCCAGCGCAGGAAGCTCTGCGGAACGAACCAGCGGCCGAGGCCCACCCGTAGGCCCGCGGGGCGTGGCAACGCGTCAATCGATGTCATCTGAACGGAAGAGTACATGAGAACGCTCTAGTACAGTAGAGGTCGATGGGCACACTGGCGCAGCTGGAAACCACACGCGGCCTGCCCCGTGGTCGCGGCAGCCTGCCGCGCGACGAGGTGGCCAGGGCCCACCGCGACCGGCTGCTGCGTGCAATGACCGCGGCCGTGGCCGAGCTCGGCTATGCCAACGTGCGCATCGCCGACGTGGTCGATCGCGCCCGCGTCTCGCGTCAGTCGTTCTACGAGCAGTTCCCCGACAAGGAGGCGTGTTTCCTGGCCGCACACGGGCGCGGGATCGAGCTGATCCTCGAGCGCGTGGCGCTGTCCGCGCAGGACATCCAGCAGCTCGATCCGGGCGCGCAGCTCCGGGCCGGGATCAGGGCGTACCTGGACCTGGCAGCCGCCGAGCCCGAGTTCGCGCATTGCATGTTGATCGAGCTGCCGGCGATCGGTCCGACCGGGTTGCGCGCACGACTGGCGGCGCACGAGCAGATCGCGGTGCTTCTGCGCGAGTGGCACCAGTCGGCGCGCGCCGCACAGACCGGCTTGCCGGAGGTGCCTGCCAAGCGCTACGCAGCAGCGGTCGGGGCCGTCCACGATCTCGTCTACGAGCTCGTGGCAACCGGCCGTGCCGGCGCGGTGCCGACGCTCGAGGACGACTGCTTCGACGCGATCGCCGCCTTGCTGGCGCTTCGCGCACCGTAAACGCCCCGCCGAGAGCGGCACATTACGATCGCGCCCGTGAGCACGGTGCGAGTACGGCATAGAACCGACATCACGCTGGAGCTGATCCAGGAGGTCGCATGGCGCGGGTCGAGCCTCGAGATCGCCCCGGAGGCTGCAGCGCTGATGGATCGCTGTCATGAGACCTTCGAGGACCTGGTCGCGCAGCGGCTGCGGGACGATCCGCAATCCCTGATCTACGGCGTCACTTCGGCTCCGGGCGATGCTGCCGGCGCGGCGCTCGGCGAGCTCGGAAGGGAGGAGCGACCGACAAGGCTGTGGACCGCGATGTCATTTGGCCAAGCGTTGCCCGAGCGAGTCGTCCGCGCAATCGTGGTCGCGCGACTGGCGAACTTCCTCGAGGGACATGCCGCCGTCCGGAGTCAGACCGCGCAGGCCGTCGCCGACATGCTCGATGCCTCCGAGCTGCCCGCCGTGGCGGGGGAGTCCAACGGCGGCTCGGGGGAGGTACTGGCGCTGGGAACCCTGTTTTACGGGCTCAGTGAGCAGCTGTCGCTGACGGCAAAGGAGCGGATGGCCCTGATCAACGGCTCCCCATGCGCGGCGGCGCTGATCGCCGACGTGGCGCTGGCGGGCCGCCGGCGGTTGGCGCTCGCCGAGTCGATCTTCGCGCTGGCCGCCGAGGTCGCCGGTGCGCCCGACGAGCACTACGCGGCCGAGCTCGAGGAGCTGTGGGGCGACGAGCACGAGGCGCAGGCGCTGCGTTCGCTGCGCGCGATGCTGGAAGGGAGCGGCCGCGTCCGCCAGCACCATCAGGCTTCGGTGTCGCTGCGGATCATGCCGCGAGTGCTGGGCGCGGCGTGCAGGGCACAGGCGGAGGCGCAGCGCGCGGCGACCGTATCGCTGAGCGCGGTCACCGACAACCCCGTCTATCTGCCGCCTGACGCAGAGCGGCCGCTCGGGGCTGTCTATTCCAACGGCGGCTACCACAACGCGCAGGCGGCGCCCGTCATCGACGGGGTCGCCTTCGCGCACACCGACCTTTGCCAGCTCGCGCAGCGACTGACCGATCACCTGTTCCAGAATCCGGCCACCGCGCCGTTGGTCGGTGGTGACGAGTGGACCGTGAAGCCTCTGCACATGGTCCAGAACGGCTGGGCCGAGGAAGCCCGTGCCATCGCCGCTCCGACGACTCTGTCGCTTGGCGGGTTCGGCCAGAACGACGTCCCTGCACTGAACTTCCTGGCCTGGCGCAAAGCCACCGCGATCGGCCGCTGCCTGGACTCGGCACTCGCGGTGCTCGCCGCCATCGCCTCGCAGGCTCTGTACGCCGACGCGCGCGAGCCGCCGCCGCCGCTTCGCCCGCTGCTGGCTCAGATCCGCAGCGCCTTCCCGCCGGTGAGCCGCCCGCGTCCCCTGGGCGGAGACTGCGAGCGGCTCACGGAAACGTTCACCGCAGAGGTGTTCGGCTAAGCCGGTTCGGTCATGACGCCGTATTCGACGTCTGGGGCCCTGAGTTGGCCGGCGTCGCCGCGGCGTTTCCGGCTTCGATCGCCTTGATGGTCTTGTCGAATTCCTTGACCAAGACGCTCTTGCCGACGGTCCCGAGCACGAGTGCGAGCACCCGTCCCTTGAGGTTCTTTCCCTCGCGTACGTTGACGACGTGCACCTCGGTCATGCCGTCGGGCCGTTGCGTGAACGTGTAGGTGTAACCCGAGTGGCCTCCCCACGTGTTGGAGTCGGTCACCGTCAACACGACCCGGTTGGGGTCGGACCAGTCGTAGTGCAGGCGCTCCCAGACGCCGCCGGAGCCCTCGGTGACGTCGGCATCATGCTGACCCTTGCTATGCACCTTGAGGTCGCCGTCTGCGCTCTTGCCGAAGAGCTTCTCGCGACCCGGACCGAAGTCGGTCAGCGCTGCGATGAACTGCTCGGGCGTCGCGGTGGTCGTGTGGCTGTAGTGAATAGTTGACATGTCCGTTCCCTCGTTTGTGCGTTGAGCTTTGTCGTTCAAGGCCGTCGCGCGGGTTCTAAGACCAGGAGGCGAGAACGATCTGGGGGATGTCCTGGTCGGGGTGCTCGCGGATGCCGTAGAGCACGCTGGCCCCGACCCACAGGACGAACCGCCCGAGGTGGTTGGGGTAGCGCTCGATCTTGGCGCTGAAAAAGTCGACGGCGGTGTTCTCGGTGCGCAGCAGCTCCTCGGCATCGTCGAGGTATTGGCGGGTCTCGGCGATTGTGCGCCTCGCGTCGTCGTCGAGCTCCTTGTTCTGGTGGCCGGCGACGATGTGCCGGGGCGCCAGCGCCTGCACCTTGTCGATCGCGTCGCGCCATGGCCCGAAGTCGCCGAGGATCCCGACCTGTGCGAGATACATGTGGACGCCGTTGTAGATCACGTCGCCGGCGACGACCAGGCCGAGATCCGGCACTTGGAGGACGCTGGTGTCGCTGCTGTCGGTGTCGCCGACCTCGACGATCACGAGCTCATGTCCTTCGAGCGCGAACCGGTTGTCCGGCACGGTCACCGCGGTGACCGGTGACGGCGGGATGTCGGTGTAAATCTTGTCCCATAGAAACGGCCGGGTGGCCACGCCGGCCTGCATCTGGGCGATCGTGCCTGCCGACGCGACGACACGTGCACCAAACCGTTGCGCCAGCAGTCCCGCGGCGAACCAGTGATCGCCGTGCCCGTGGGTGATGAAGATGTCGGTGAGATTCCGATCATGTGCGGCGACCCAGTCGCCGAGGACGCGCGCCTGGTCTGCGGTCAGCCCGGGGTCGGTCAGCACCGCGTCCCTGCTACCGAAGATCAGCGTGCTGGCCGTCGGCGAGAACCGCTTCGGCTCGCCGTTGGGCAGAACGCCCTCCTGTGGCGGCGCCTCGTTGACGAACACGTCGTAGCCGAGACCAACCGTCGTCTTACCTGAGGCCTGATGCTTGGCCTCTGCTGTGCTCATGTCGACCTCCGTAGTTGTGCGCCGGCATTAGCTTCGCGCTTGCGCTCGTGCGTCGCACCCGTGTAATCCCTGGTTCGTGCCCGGGCGCGCGTGCGACTCGTCCCGGTGCCGGACGGACCGCCGACTGGGTCAGTCGCCTTCCTCGGGGTGCCATGGCGGTTGCGGAGGGGCTGAGACGAGCGCGCGTCGCAGGAGCGTCAGCAGCTGGCGGCGGTCGGCCGCGGTGAGGCCACCCAGCACCTCGTCCTCCACCTCCGCTGCCAGTCGCTTGGCGCGCTCCAGGGTGCGCCGTCCCTTCGGCGTGATCGAGACCTCCCACGCGCGGCGATCGCCCGGGCGCCGGCGGCGCTCGGCCAGTCCGGCGTCTTCGAGCTCGTTGATCAGCTTGACCATGGCGCTCGGGTCGATGGCCATGTCTGCGCT
This sequence comes from uncultured Solirubrobacterales bacterium, assembly GCA_963725925.1. GTDB lineage: Bacteria > Actinomycetota > Thermoleophilia > Solirubrobacterales > Solirubrobacteraceae > Palsa-465. Next base: position 98,604 of record CAVSAY010000007.1, on the reverse strand, counting down.
CAGCTGCTGCTGGATGGTGCCCTCGCGGGCGCCGAGCACGTTGAGCAGCGCGAACAGCGCGGGGGTCAGGCCGATCGACTCGAGCCGCTCCGCGGTTCGCGTATGCGAGGCGCGCCACAGGCGAAAGAACAGCTGGCCGGCGAACTCGGCCACTTCGAGGTCGCTCGACACGGATGCGCTCATGGCCGCAGTGTGGCAGATTCGCTGGAAGGGCACAATGATTGACAGCCACCATCATTGTTGACTACCATGATGATCCGCCACCCCGGCAATTCAATTCCTTCACGAAAGGACCTGCCGTGACCGTCATCGAATCCATCAACCTCGAAGTGCCCGATCCGGCTGTCGCCGGCGCCTTCTACACGGCTGCGTTCGGGTTGGACGACTTGCTCGCGCTGCGCGGCTCGGATGCGCCGACGACCGGTTTTCGTGGATTCACCTTGTCGCTCGTGGTTTCCCAGCCGGCCACCGTCGACGGATTCATCGGTGCCGCGCTCGACGCCGGCGCGACCCCGCTGAAGCCGGCCAAGAAGAGCTTCTGGGGCTACGGCGGCGTCGTGCGTGCCCCGGACGGCACGATCTGGAAGGTCGCGAGCTCATCGAAGAAAGACACCGGGCCCGCCACGCGGGAGATCGACGAGGTCGTGCTGCTCTTGGGCGTCGCCGACGTGGCCGCGAGCAAGCGCTTCTACGTCGAGCACGGCGTTGAGGTGGCCAAGAGCTTCGGCCGCAAGTACGTCCAGTTCGACACGGGGCACATCAAGCTGGCGCTCTACGGGCGCGGCGCGCTGGCCAAGGACGCCGGTGTCTCCCCGGAGGGCACCGGCTCGCACCGAATCGTGATTGGCGCCGACGCCGGAGCTTTCACCGACCCCGACGGGTTCGCGTGGGAGCAGGTGGTTGCGCCGAGCCGCCCGGCCTTGACATACATGACATCAACAGAATGAGGAGGTTTCCATGAGCCCCACGAAGAGCACGAAGAAGTCCGCCAAGAACACGGCCGGCAAGTCGTCCAAGGGCTTCACCGCCGAGGAACGAGCCGCGATGCGCGAGCGCGTCCGGGAGATGAAGGCAGGCGGTTCCGACGGCGAAAGCGAGGTGTTGGCGAAGATCGCCGAGATGCCCGAGCCCGATCGCCTGATGGCAGAGCGGATCCACGCGATCGTCACGGACACCGCGCCTGAGCTCACGGCCAGGACGTGGTACGGGATGCCCGCGTACGCCAAGGAGGGCAAGGTGCTGTGCTTCTTCAAAAGCGCGCAGAAGTTCAAGTCGAGGTACGCGACGCTGGGCTTCAGCGACAGGGCGAACCTCGACGACGGCGGGATGTGGCCGACGGACTACGCGCTGAAGGAGTTGACAGCCGCCAACGAGAAGCGGATCGTCGCACTCGTGAAACAAGCGGTGAGCTGATGGAGCATTACCAGCGACCGGGCTGGTTTACGACCAACGTCTTCAACCGGCTCGTTGCCGGGCTGACGCGCCTCGGCGTCAGCGTGTACGGATCCCGCGTGCTCGAGGTCAAAGGCCGCAAGTCCGGCGAGTGGCGTCAGACGCCGGTGAACCTGCTGCGCTACGACGGCGCCGAGTATCTGGTTGCGCCTCGCGGTCACACGCAGTGGGTCAAGAACCTTCGCGCCAGCGGTGAAGGACGGCTGCGTGTCGGCAGGCGTGCCGAGCCGTTTCATGCGGTGGAGCTCACCGACGACGAGAAGCCGGCGCTGCTTCGTGCCTACTTGAAGAAATGGAAGTTCGAGGTGGGCGCGTTCTTTGGCGGCGTGGGCCCGGAGTCTTCGGATGAGGAACTGCGCCGGATCGCACCCGATCATCCGGTCTTCCGCATAACCGGGTCCTGACGGCGCCTGGCGTCAGCTCATCGACGTATCGGGGGCGGGCCAGCTCGAGGGCTGAGTCTTGACGTCGAACAGGACCCGGCGGCCCTTGACGTTGAGGATGCGCAGGTAGGCGGTATACGGCCCCTCGGGGCCGGTGAAGTGGCAGTTGAACCGGCCGCCGGCGGTCGCCGGGACGCCGGACGGGCAGCGGACGTCGGTCGCACGAAAGCCGGTGTGCTGATACACGAAGCCCTCGACGTAGCCGGCGGTTGCGCCGGGGTCGATCGAAGAATGACCTCCGCATGCCGAAAGCAGGGCCGCGCAGCAAACAACGGGGGCGAGGCGCTTGAGCAGGGTGGTTGCGACGGACGGGAGAATCATCATGCGGGCTGACGCTGTCGGGGCTATGGACGCGAATGGATCCCAAACCTTCCAGGGTGTTGTGCCGCGCCTCACCAGCGCGCCACGTAGATGAAGTCCGCAGCCGGCCGGCCTACCCACGTGCTGGCGCGCGGCGCTTTGCGTCAAGCGCGGCATACAACGCATTGGCATCGAACTCCCGGATCACCGAAGGCCGCTCGTCCGCTGACCGGCGCTTTCCGAAAGGCCCGCGAGGCGGCTCTCCAGAAACCGCTGCTCCGGCCCGGGCTGGGTCAGCTCGAGAGCTCTCGTGTACGCGGCGCGCGCGTCGTCGTCGCGGCCGAGGCGACCAAGGAGGTCGGCGCGCGTCGAGTGGTAGTAGCGGTAGTCGTCAAGCGCCAGACGGTCGAGCAGAGCGAGTCCGGCTTCGGGTCCTTCGAGCTCGGCGATGGCGATCGCGCGGTTCATCGTCACGACCGGCGAGCCGGTGAGGTGCTCGAGCTTCTGGTACAGGACCGCGATCTCCTCCCAGTCGCGCGGCTCGCGTAGATGCAGATCGGCGATCGCCGCCTGGATGACGTACGGCCCGCCGCCGTGGAGGGTGAGCGCATGGTCCAGCAGCCGGCGTCCTTCCTCGATCCGGTGCTCGTCCCACAGCGACCGGTCCTGATCGTCGAGCAGGACGAGCTCGCCGTCCTGGAAGCGGGCGGCCGTGCGCGCGTGGTTGATCAGCATCAGCGCGACCAGAGCGTGCGCTTCGGCCTCGTCGGGCATCAGCTCGATGATCGACCGGCCCAGGCGGATGGCCTCCGACGACAGGTCGACGCGGCCGCCGCCCCAGCCTTCGTTGAAGATCAGGTAGACGACCGCAAGCACGGCGTCGAGCCGCTCGGGCAGCAAATGGTCAGGCGGGACGGCAAACGGGATGCCGGCGTCGCGGATCTTGTGCTTGGCGCGGGTCAGGCGCTTGCTCATCGTCTCGAACGGGACCAGGAAAGCGCGGGCGATCTCGTCGGTCGAGAGGCCGCCGAGCGTGCGCAGCGTGAGCCCGACCTGCGCATCGAGCGCGAGCGCCGGGTGGCAGCACGTGAAGATCAGCTCGAGCCGCTCGTCCGGGAACGTCGCCGCCTCTTCCATCGCCTCCTCCGATCCTTCTCGCAGTTCGCGCTCCAGCTGCTCGGTCTTCGCCGCCAGTGCCCGCTCGCGACGGATGCGGTCGATCGCACGGTTGCGAGCGGTCGTTATCAGCCAGCCGGTCGGGTTGGCCGGGGTCCCGTCGCGCGGCCAGCGCTCGGCCGCGATCGCGAACGCTTCCTGCGCGGCGTCCTCGGCGAGCTCGATGTCGCCGAGAAAGCCGACGAGTGAGGCCACGACGCGGCCCCACTCATCCCGGAAGACCTGCTCAAGCACCGGTCAGCGGCTCCTCGAGGACCGGACGGACCTCGATCGCGCCGGCGCGCTGAAGCTCCTGAAGCTCGTCGGCGACGGCGAGGGCACCGTCGAGGTTGTCCGCCTCGACGACGATGAAGCCGCCGAGGAAGTCCTTGCTGTCCACAAACGGCCCGTCGGTCAGCAGCGTCCTGCCCTGCTGGTGGCGCACCGTCGTCGCCGAATCGATGTCGCGAAGGCGCAGCCAGCCGGTCACGTTCGGTCGCGCCAGCACCTCGGCGATCCCGGCGGTGATCCGCCGCTGTTCCTCCTCGGTTCGCTGCTCGCGAGCGTCGACGTTGCTGTAGGCCAAGAGTGCGTATCTCAAGACGTGTCCTTCCCGCGCGGGTGACCGGATTGTTCGCTTCTTAGACGAACGGGGCGTCCCGAGACGGACACCTTGCCGATTTTCTCTTCTGGCTGTCCGTCTGCCGTGTGCTCGTTCGTCACCGAGGCAGAACCGGCCGACGAGCCGGCCACGACCAGAGGAGGACAGATGACACACAAGCCGGCAAACACCCATCTCGGTTGGGTGATGGCGCTGACGTCGACCGCCTACTTCATGGTCGTCCTCGACTCGGTCGTCGTGATCACGGCGCTGCCGCGCATGCAGCGCGACCTGCACGTCAGCCTCGCTTCCCTGCAGTGGACGCTGAACGCCTACGGAATCGCGTTCGCCGCGGGGATCATCACCGCGGCCGCGCTCGGCGATCGGTTCGGACGGCGCAAGGTCTTCACCGTCGGGCTCGCCCTGTTCACCTTCGCCTCGATCGCCTGCGCGCTGGCGCCGAACCTGTCTGCGCTGATCGTCGCGCGCACCGTGCAGGGACTCGGCGGCGCGGTGGTGCTGCCGCTGAGCTTGACCATCCTGACGGCGGCCTTCCCGATCGAGCGCCGCGGGATGATCGTCGGGGTCTACGGTGGCCTCGCCGGGCTCGCCGTCGCGATGGGGCCAATCGTCGGCGGCGCGGTCACGCAGAGCATCGACTGGCACTGGATCTTCTGGATCAACGTCCCGATCGGCGTCGTCGCCGCGATCCTCGGCGTGCGGCTGTTGCCGGAGAGCTACGGCGCGCCGGAGCGGCTCGACCTGGTCGGAGTCGGGCTTGTCACCGCCGGCGTCGTCTCGCTGGTGTGGGCGCTGAGCCGGGCAAGCGACGTCGGCTGGTCGAGCGCCGAGGTCGTTGGCACGCTGATCGCAGGTGCGGCGCTGCTCGGCGGGTTCGTCGTGTGGGAAAGCTCCGTGCGAGAGCCGATGGTGCCGCTTCGCCTGTTTGCGGCCCGGGACTTCGCGGTCGGCAACGTCACGACATTCCTCATGTCCGGCGCGATATTCGCGGGTGGGCTCTTGGTCACCGAGGAGTTTCAGCTCGCGCGCCACTACTCGCCCGTCGGCGCCGGCCTGCACCTGCTTCCGTTCTTCGCGACGCCGATGCTCGTCTCGCCCGTGGCGGGCGCTCTGTCGGACCGGATCGGCCGGCGGCCGATCATCGTCGTCGGGCTCAGCATGCTGACCGCAGGGTTCGTCTGGGTCGCGTGGCGCGGATCGCTGAGCGCGAGCTGGATCGAGCTCGTGGTCGCGCTGCTGGTCGCCGGCGTCGGAATCTCGATGGCGCTCCCGACGGTGCCGACCGCGGTTCTGAGCGCCGTCCCGGAGCAGGACATGGGCAAGGCGTCGGGGATCAACTACATGGCGCAACGCTTCGGCGCGGTGTTCGGCGTCGCGATCGGCAGCACCGTGTTCGCGACGTACGGCGGCCTCGCGAGCCCGGCGGCGGTGACGGCCGGATTCAAGCCGGCGCTGTGGGCGTGCGCGGTCTTCGCCGGCCTCGCCGCGCTGACCGGCCTGGCGATGTCGGCACGGCGCAAGCCGGCGGCCGAGGTCGAGCACGCCGGTCTGCAGATCGCCGCGTGAACCCGGGCGCGTGTCCTACCCACGGCTCGAAGGTGGCGTAATTCAGTCCGGACGCGCGAACTGCGCCCACAGCGGATAGTGGTCTGAGATCCGCCACGACTTCGCCGTGGTCGACAGGTCCGTGAGGACGTACTTCGTCCATTCGACGCGGCCGGCGTGGTTGGTGTAGTGCAGCGTGAGCTCCTCCTGGTCGCCGCTGGTGAACCACGCGATCTGATCGAAGTAGTGCTGTGTCTTCGAGCTGTCGAAGATCGATCGAGGCTGGCCGAGAAGCTCCTGTGGCGGGGTCAGGCCGGCGGACACGAACGCCTGGCCGTTCGGATCGTCCCAGCGGTCGATGTTGAAGTCGCCGAGTGCGATCAGGTTGCGAGAGAACTCGTCGGGGTCGGCCGCGTCGTCCTTCAGGCGGTTGGCGAACGTGGCGATCTCGGGTGTCCGGTCGCCGGCCTTCTTGCCGTAGTCGACGTGCAGCGTGATCAGCGTGAACGCGATGCTCGCGTCCAGCGAGGCGAAGCTGACGAGGTAGGGGGTGCGGGCGAACTGGTGGCGAAGCGGGGTGGCGGCGTCGCCGAACGTCGCCTCGTCGATCACGAGCTCGCCGACGAGCCCCGAGGCGCGAAGCGTGCGCCGATCGAAGACGTAGGTGAGCCGCTCGCCGTTGCCGCGCTGGCCCGCGGTCACATCGGTGCTCACGAACCCCCAATCCGACCCCAGCCGGCGCATCAGCGTCCGTAGCCCCGTCAGGTCGCTGCGCACCTCCTGGATTGCGACGACGTCGAAGCGACTCACGATCTCGGCGATCGCACAGACATCCGCCAGGTTGCGCTTCGGGCTGTCGCGCGCACCGGTCTGCCACGCCGCAGTCAGGCCGGCGAAGTCGCGGATGTTCCACGTCCCGATCAGCACCGTGCCGGCGGTCCGCGCCGGGAGATCTGCGTCCAGGCCGGCGCGCAGCGGCGCGAGGTCGGCCGCCAGCGAGGCCGGCGGGTGGTCGATCTCGCTGAGCGCGGGCACGCGCCGACTCTACCCCTGGCCGGTCCCCTCAGAGCGAATCGGCTCGCAGCGCCAGACTGATTTAGGCCGTCAGCACCGTGCGGAGCTCGACCGGGACCTCGGCTACCGACTGCGGTGGTTCGGTGACCTGCAGCGCCGGGATTTGCGCGTCAGACCGCGGTCGCCGGCTCGAAGGTCGGCACGCGTGGCCGTTGGCCAGAATCACGCCGTCGTTGCAATGGGCTTCCACGACGCCGCCGCCGAACTGCTCTTCGTACAGGCGCGCGTAGACGCCGCCCCGGGCGAGGAGCTCGTCGTGGGTGCCGCGCTCGACGATCGTGCCGTTCTCGATGGCGAAGATCACGTCGGCGTTACGGATCGTCGAGAGCCGGTGCGCGATGGCGATCGTGGTTCGGCGTTGAATGAGCGACTCGAGCGCCTGTTGAACGATGCGCTCGCTTTCGGTGTCGAGCGCCGAGGTGGCCTCGTCGAGGACCAGTATCGGTGGGTCTTCGAGGATCACGCGCGCGATCGCCAGTCGCTGGCGCTCCCCGCCAGAGAAGCGGTAGCCGCGCTCGCCCACGACGGTGTCGTAGCCGTGCTCGAGCGCGAGTATGCGGTCGTGAATGAACGCGGCCTTTGCGGCGGCCACCACCTCCTCGTCGGTCGCCGTCGGCCGCCCGTAACTGATGTTCTCGCGCACCGTGCCACCGAAGAGATAGCTCTCCTGCGTGACGACCCCGACCGCGTGTGAGATCGTCGCGGCGGCGAGGTCGCGCACGTCGTGACCGTCGATCTTGACCGCACCTTGCTCGACGTCGTACAGCCGCGGGATCAAGTACGAGATCGTCGTCTTGCCCGCCCCGGAGGGGCCGACGAGCGCCGCGAGCTGCCCGGGCGAGACCAGCATCGAGACGTCGCGCAGCGCCTCGTCGGGCGCGGGCGGGCCGCCATCCTCGCCGCCGCCGTAGCGAAACGACACGTGATCGAGTGCGACTTCGCCGCGAATCTCGCTCGCGTCGAGGCTGAGCGCTCGCGGTCGGTCGGTGATTTGCGGCCGAAGGTCGATCAGCTCGAAGATGCGCCCGAACAGCGCCAGCGATGACTGGACGTCCACTGACACCTGCAGCAGCTGGTTGATCGGGAGCAACAGCCGGCTCTGCAGGGTCGTGAAGGCCACCAACGTCCCCGCCGAGAGATCGCCGTGAGCGCCCTGAAGCCCAGCGACCAGGTAAACGAGCGCTGGGCCGATCCCGAAGAACGACTGCGTGACCGCGAAGAACGATCGCCCGACGATCGCCTGTCGGATCTGAAGGTCGGCCTGGTGGGCGTTCTCGGCGCGGTAGCGGTCGACCTCGTGCTCCTGGCGCCCGAACACCTTGGCCAACAGGATCCCCGACACCGACAGGGTCTCTTGCGTGATCGAGCCCATCGTCGCCAGCGACGCCTGGGTTTCGCGGCGCGCCTGTCGCCGGGCGCGTCCGACCCGGCGGCTGAACAGTACGAACGCGGGGGTCGCGGCCAGTGAGATGGCCGTCAGCAGCGGCGACAGCAGCAGCATCGCGATCACGGATGAGATGAGCGTGACCACGTTGCTGACAACCGACGAGGCGGTTGAGGTGATGGTCGTCTGCACGCCGCCGACATCGTTGGCGAGCCGCGACTGAACCTCGCCGCTGCGAGTCGCCGTGTAGAACGCGAGCGACAGTCGCTCCAGGTGCACGAACAGCTGGTTGCGAAGCTCCTGCAGCACCCGGTTGCCCACGACCTCGGTCAAATACGCCTGGGCGACATTCAGGACTCCGTTGACGATCGGGATCGCGATCAACGCCGCCACCAACGGATACAGCAACCCGAGGTCCGGACCGCCGGAAACGAACAACGCGTCGTCGAACACCCGACGGACCAACAGCGCGCTGATCACGCTCAACAGCGACGTCGTCACGATCATCGCGACGATCACCGCCAGCGTGCCGCGATGGGGCCGGAACAAACGCACGATCCGCAGGCCCAGCTTGGGCGGATCGGCCTGGGGAACCGATGTGATCATCGCCCGAGCGTATCCACGCACGCCCGTGATATGGACTGCGCGGCACACCAGTGAGTAAGCCAGGGGGCACACGGGCGCGACGTTTGGGCGATGGGGCCACGCTGCCCACGTCACCACGCGCAGTGCCGAGCGGAGTCACGGACCGGCCGTTCCTGCCGCCGCTTTGATCGGCGGCTCCGGGCCGGCCAGGAGGGAGAGAGAGGATGGCGAGCTTTGACTACGACGTAGTCATTGTCGGATCGGGGTTCGGTGGGAGCGTTGCCGCGCTCCGCGCTGCCGAGAAGGGTTATCGGGTCGGCGTCCTCGAGTCTGGTCCACGCTGGCCGGACGAGAAGATCCCGAAGAGCCAGTGGGACCTGGCGCACTTCGTCTGGTTCCCCGCGGCCGAGCTCTACGGAGTCCAGAGGATCGAGTATCTCGATGACGTGCTCGTCCTCTCGGGCGCCGGCGTCGGCGGGGGCTCGCATGTATACGCCAGCACGATGTACGTGCCGCCGAAGCAGTTCTTCGACGCACCCGAGTGGGCCGGAATCACCGATTGGGCCGACGAGCTGGCGCCGTACTTCGACCAGGGCAGGCGGATGTTCGGCGTCGAGCGCTATCCGTACATGCCCACGGACGTCGACCGCGCGATCCGGCAGGTCGCGATCGACATCGGCCGGGGCGAGACTCACAACAAGGCTCCGCTGGCGGTGTATTTCGGCACGCCGGGGGTCGAGGCCGAGGATCCGTATTTCGGTGGGGTCGGTCCGCGGCGGACCGGCTGTGTGTCGTGCGGCAACTGCAACAACGGCTGCGGGCGCAACGCCAAGAACAAGGTGACGACGAACTACCTCTACCTAGCTGAGAAGCTGGGCGCGACGGTTCACGACATGCACGAGGTGTTCGACCTCGTGCCGCTCGACGGTGGCGGGTTCGAGGTGCACGCGCGTCACCCCGGCTGGGCGCAACGCGCAGGGCACGTCCACCACCACACGTACACCGCCGAGCAGGTGATCGTGGCCGCACACGCGTATGGGTCGGCCAAGCTGTTGCATCACATGCAGCACAAGGGTCGCCTCACCGGCCTGTCGAGCGAGCTCGGTAAACGCGCGCGAACGAACTCCGAACAGCTGCTCTACATCACGCGCACCCACGAGGAGTGGGAGCGCGATCGGGAGCGGATCCACATCATGCCGGGGTCGGTCACGATCACCTCGGGCACGTGGCCGGATCCGGTGACGAGCATCGAGCCGACCTATTGGGGGCTGGGAAGCAACGTCTTCGCGTTCCTCGGGACCTACCACCAGCACGGCGAGCAGAAGCACTCGTTCGAGTCCTGGCTCAAGGAGATCCTCGAGCACCCAAGCGAGGAGATCTTGCCCGCCGACCCGCGCCACTGGTCCGAGCGGTCCTTCGTTGCGCTCTGCTCGCAAACGACCGACACCTCGATCGAGCTGTACTGGCACGACGGGCTGCTGCACAGCAAGCCATCCGGAACACCCCCATCGGTCCACGTCCCCGCGATCGAAGACTTCGTCGACCGCATCGCCAAACAGCTCGGAGCGCACGAGGCGGCACTCGCGACCGAGGTCATCAACCGCAACGCCTCCGCCCATTTCGTCGGCGGGATCCCGATCGGCGAGAGCAGTGAGACCGGTGCTGTCGATCCTTACCTGCGCATGTTCGGGCAGCCGGGACTCCACGTCATGGACGGGAGCGTGATGCCGGCCAATCCGGGAGTGAACCCGTCACTGTCGATCACCGCCCTCGTCGAGCGCGCGATCTCGCTCTGGCCCAACAAGGGAGACGAGGACACCAGGCCGCCCCTCGGGTCCGGGTACGAGCGCATGGACCCGACCATGCCGCACCGTCCACTCGTGCCCTCAGGCGCTCCTGGCGAGCTGCGACTCGACGCGAAGAAGGAAGACGTCGTCCCCGCATACCCGTACTGAACCGTGCGGTCAACGAAAGGAGAACACCGATGACCGACCTCGCTTCCGACGCGTTCCGCACGGTCGGGCCCGCCGATGCGGTCCCGAACGACTTCGTCGTTCCCTACTACCTGGGCGACCGCAAGCTCCGAGTTTCGGTCGCCCGTGTCGGCGACCACCTCTATGCGTTTGACGACCTGTGCCCCTGCGCCGACCGGGCATGCCCGCTGTCCGGAGGCCTGCTCACGGGCACGACGATCATGTGCCAGTGCCACGGCTCCCGCTTTGACATCGTCAGCGGCGCGGTGATCAACGGTCCGGCGACCGACCCGCTGAACGTGTACGAGGCGAGAGAGGTCGACGACAGCATTCAGATCCGGGCCTGACCCGCCTGCTGAGGGAGCCCGATGGCGAACACAGCGCCCACCCCCAAGGCCGTCGCACTGGTGCTCCTGCCGGCGCTGGTGCTGATGCTCACGTTCGCGTTCTTCTACGTCGGCGCCTTCCACCAGCCGACGCCACACCACGTCCCGCTGGCCGTCGTCGGCCCGCCGACCGTTGCGGCACAGCTCAACCGGCTGCCGGGACAGCCGCTCGATGCCCGCCAGGCATCGACCCGCGCCGACGCGCTGTCCCAGATCAACGATCGCAAGGTCTACGGCGCCTACGAGGCGGCCACGAACCGCCTGTTCGTTGCCTCGGCCGCCAACCGCGCGACCGCCGTCGCGCTGGAGCAGGTGTTCGATCGCGTCGCCGCCGCGCAGAATCGGGCGCCCGCCCGCGTCACCGACGTCAAACCGCTGCCGCTCAGCGATCCGAACGGCACCGCGGCGTTCTACGCGGTGATCGCGTGGGTGTTCGGTGGCTACATCGGGGCGACGCTCATTGGGCTGATTGGGAGCCCGCGGAGCACCAGCAGGCGGCGCGCGGCAGCGCGGGTCGGAGCGCTCGGCGGATTTGCGATCGTCGCCGCGATCCTCAGCGTGGTCATGCTGCGCGTGTGCTTTGACACGTTCTCGGGCCACGTGGTCGCGATGTGCGCGATCGGCGCATTGACGGTGTTCGCCGGCGGCGCTGCCACCGCCGGCATCCAGGCCGCCGCCGGGCCGGCAGGGACCGGGCTCGTGATTCTCGTGTTCGTGATCCTCGGAAACTCCGCGTCTGGCGGACCTTTCGCACGGCCGTTGTTGCCTGGCCTGTGGAGGACGATCGGCGGCGTGCTGCCGCCCGGCGCGAGCGTCGACCTGGCCCGATCGGCCCTGTTCTTCGACGGCGCGCGGATCGTGGGCCCGATCCTCGTGCTGGTGGTCTGGGCGGCCCTTGGTACTGCGCTCGCGATCGCGTTGGGCGGCCGCATCATGAACCCGGTCGACGTCGAAGCGGAGGCCGCCGCGGGCGCTGCGGTGTAAGGCGAGATCTGAACGTCCGTTCAGCTATTCTCGTCTTATGGCACACGGTGGTATTGAGCACGCCCCCTCGGAGCTCGACCCGGAGTTCACCCGGGCGCTCGCCGAGACGATGCAGGCGCTCGCGACGCCGAGCCGGCTGCGCATCCTCGGGCAACTGCACTCGGGGCCGTCGTCGGTCAACGAGCTCGCGGCCGCGGTCGGAATGGAGCCATCCGCGGTCTCGCATCAACTGCGCGTCCTGCGGCATCTCGGCCTGGTCGTCGGACGGCGCGACGGCCGGAGCATCGTCTACGACCTGTACGACGATCATGTCGGCGAGCTCCTCGAGCAGGCGATCGGGCACGTCGAGCACCTGCGGCTGGGTCGCAGCCGGTCCGCTCCCGCGGCGGCTCTGCAGGAGGCATGAGCGTGACCGGCACGAGAGCCGCCGCCCCGGAGGGGGAGGTCCAGCACGACCACGACCACGACCACGAGCGCCACCACGGTCACTCGCACGGGCTGGTTGACCCGTCGATCAAGCGGTCGCGAGCCGGTGTCCGCGCGGTCCTCATCTCCTTGGCAGTTCTCGGGCTCGCCGCGGTCGCCCAGGCGGTCATCTTCGTGCTGTCGGGCTCGGTCGCACTGCTGGCTGACCTGATTCACAACTTCGGCGACGCGTTGACCGCGGTGCCGCTCGGCATCGCCTTCGTGATGCGCTCAGAGCGCGCGGAGCGGACCGCAGGGCTGTTCGTCGTCCTCGCGATCTTCATCAGCGCGTGCGTCGCGGGCGTGGAAGCCATCCAGCGGCTCATCCACCCATCGCCGCCGACGCATCTGTGGGCGCTCGCCGCCGCCGGCGTCATCGGCTACACCGCCAACTTCATCGCGGCCAAGGTTCGCTTAGGCGCCGGTCGCCGGCTGGACAGTCCCGCGCTCATCGCCGACGGCAACCACGCCGCCGCCGACGCCTACGTCTCCCTGGCGGTCGTCGCGTCGGCGATCGTGGTCGCTCTCGGTGCGCCGATCGCCGACCCATTGATCGGCCTGGCGATCACCCTGGTGATCCTGCGCATCACCTGGCAGAGCTGGAACACCGTCCGTGGCCCCGGACATCACCACCACTAGCGGCAAGCCGCGCTACGAAACGAGAGGCGACGACCGGAATCGAACCGGTGTGGACGGCTTTGCAGGCCGCTGCGTAGCCACTCCGCCACGTCGCCAGGAGTCCTGAAGCGTAGCGCCGACGGCTCAGCGCGCGGTCAGCAGGACGCCGTTGCCGGAGGGATCGCGCACCAGCGTGCCGCCCGGCACGTCGGCAGTCTCGATGCCCGCGGCGTGGACCCGTCCAAGCACGGTGGCGAGTTCGGCTGAGTCCGGAAGCTCGACCTCGTAGTGGCGGAGGCCGACCGATCCGGGAGCCGGAGGCCCGGAGCCCGCGCTGTGCCACGTGTTGAGCCCGATGTGGTGGTGGTAGCCGCCGGCGGACACAAACAGAGCGCCGGGATATCCGCGGACCGTCACGTCGAACCCGAGCACGCCGTTGTAGAACGCCTCGGCCTCCGCGATGTCGGCGACCTGGAGATGCACGTGGCCCATCGTGGTGCCGGCGGCAGCGTTCGGCTGCGGGCCGGTCGCCTGCGAGAGCTCGCCGAGCACGTCCCGCAGGTCCAGCGGGAGGGTCGACATCTGCAGCGTGTCGTTGTCGTAGCGCCAATCGTCGCGGGGCCGGTCGCGATAGAGCTCGATGCCGTTGCCGTCAGGGTCTGACAGGTACAGAGCCTCCGAGACCAGGTGATCGGAGGCGCCGTCCAGCGGCCACCTCGCCTCAGCCAGTCGCGCGAGCGCGAACGCCAGGTCAAGCCGGGTGGGGAAGAGGATCGCGAGGTGATAGAGACCGGTGGCGCGGCGATCGAGGCGGGGCGCGGCGCTGTCTCCGTGGAGCACCACCAGCGGCCGCCCGTCCTCCGCGGCCAGCTCGACGGTGCCGTCGTCGCGGTCGGAAGCCCGCAGGCCGATCGCCTGCTCGTAGAACTGCCGCGACCCGGCCAGGTCCGACACCGTCAGCGCAACCGGACCCAAGGTCGTGGCCGGATGAATCGACGTGGTTGTCGGGCTGGGAGTGGGGGAGGGCATCGTCGGCTCGCTTACGCGGTGGTCAATGAGGAGTGTGCGTGCTCGACCAGTTTGACGACCAGATCGTTGAGCTGCTGGCGCATTTCGGCATCGGTGAGCTCGCCGTCGACGTCGAAGTGATCGGGAGCCTTGGGTACCAGCAACTCGGCGTCGAGTACCCGGCCGCCCGCGATCCCGAGCGCCTTGCGGAGGTGGTCCTGGGCCCAGATCGCGCCGTAGTCGGTGACGCTCGCGCCGATCACGGCGACCGGCTTGCCCCACAGCGAAGACGCCTGGCCGTAGGGGCGCGAAGCCCAGTCGACGACCTGCTTGAGCTGGCCCGGCAGGGTTCCGTTGTACTCCGGCGTGGAGAACAGGACCGCGTCTGCGGCCCCGATCTCCTCGCGCAGACGGGCGACCTCGGCGGGCACGTCGTCGGTGTCGTGGTCCTCGTTGTAGGGCGGGATCCGCTCGAGGCCCTCGAACAGCTCGACATCGACGCCCTCGGGGGCGTTGGCCGCGGCTGCTCGCAGCAGCGCGGTGTTGTGAGAAGCGCGGCGCAGGCTTCCGGAGATCGCCAGGATTCGCGTCATTACGCTGCCTTCACCGCCGAGACGCTGATCAGCAGCTTGACCTCGTTGGACACCAGGAGGCCGCCGTTGGGCAGCGTCTGGTTCCACTTGAGGTCGAAGTCGCGGCGGTCGATGACCGTCTCGAGCTCGAAGCCGATGCGCTCGTTGCCCCACGGGTCGGTGCCGCCCTCGGCGACCTGGCCGGTGAGCTCGATCGGCTTGGTGATGCCCTTGATCGTGATCTCGCCGTTGAGGCGCAGCTTGCCGTCGCCCGCGGACTCGCCGGCGGTCGACTGGAAGCTGATCTGCGGGTTCTGCTCGACGTCGAAGAACTCCGGCGAGGTGAGGTGCGTGTCGCGGTTCTCGTCGCCGGTGTCGATGCTCTTGACCTCGACGCTGCCTGACAGCGCGGGCGCGTCGCCGGTGGCGTCAACGGTCCCTTGGAACTCGCCGAACTTGCCCCGGACGGTCGCGATGCCCATGTGGCGGACCTCGAAGGCGACGCTCGAATGCGCGGGGTCTACGGCGTAGGTGCCGGTCGGGATCGCTTCGATTGAAAGGGTGCTCATCGGTCTCCTTAGCAAGATGATTGAGTGAACAACAATCAATCCTAGCATGATTGCTTGCGTCGTCAAGCATCGGGAGGTGACGGCCCCCGGCGAGCAGGTGTGGGCGAGCAAGCGGGAACAACGTCACACGCGGCTGGGGTCCCCGAGGCCGCGTTCGACGTTATGCCCGCTGGGCGGGACGTTCGTTACATGCGCGCTCCGCGGCCGCTCGCCCGTGCGACGTTGCTCCCGGATCGCAGAGCTTCGCCGAAAGGGACCTACTCGGCGGTGCAGGCGCCGACGCCGCCGCCACCGGGCAGCCGGCTCAGCAGCGACGCGAGCTGCTCGATCTCCTCGGGCGTGAAGTGCTCGAGGAACATCTCGCGGATGCTGGCGACGTGGGTGCAGCCGGCCTGGCGAAGCTTCTCGTAGCCGGCGTCGGTGAGGTGGGCGTAGGACACCCGCGCGTCGCTGCGACACGACACCCGCTCAATCAGCCCGGCCGCGACGAGGCCGTCGATCAGCCTCGTGATCCCCGACCGCGTGAGCATCGTGCTCTCGGCCAGCGCCGACATCGGCAGCTTGCGGTCCGGAGCCTGAGACAGGTACAGCAGGACCTCGTAGTCGCGCGCGGTCATGCCGTGCTGAGCGATCAGGTCGGCGTCGAGTGCGCGCAATATTGTCGCGTGGCTCTTCAGATAGCTGCGCCACGCATCAAGTGCGGCCCCATCCAGTAGCGCAGGTGCAATTGCTTCCATGATGTAAACAATTATAGTTGACGGATCAACCGCAATCGGTGGATCTGAGGAACCATCGTAGGTGCAGGGTCGGATCTTGCGGGCAGTTCTTCGCTTAACAAAAACGCAAACGCGAGGCCTTCAATGAATGAGATCGCACCCGGTTTGTGGCACTGGACCGCGCAGCACCACCACATCAGCTGGGAAGTCAGCTCGTACTACCTGCTGTCCGAGCGCGTGCTGATCGATCCGATGCTCCCGTCCGAGGGCCTCGAGTGGTTCGAACAGAACGGCGCGCCCGAGCACGTGCTGCTGACCAACCGCCACCACGACCGCGACTCCTGGCGTCTGCGTGAAGCGTTCGGCTGCTCGGTGCACTGCGTGCGCAACGGGCTCTACGAGCTCGAAGGCCGCGGACCGGTTGAGCCGTTTGACTTCGGCGACGAGCTGCCGGGCGGCGTGGTCGTACACGAGGTCGACGCGATCTGCCCGGACGAGACGGCACTTCATGTCACCGGCCACGGCGCGCTGGCATGCGCCGACGGCGTGATCCGCTCCAGCGCCGGCGGCGAGCTCGAGTTCGTACCGGACTCGTTGATGGACGAACCCGAGGACACCAAGCGAGGCCTGCGCGAGGCCTACGAGCGGCTGCTCGAGCTCGACTTCGACGCGCTGCTGCTGGCCCACGGCCGGCCGGTTGTGACCGGTGGCAAGGCGGCGCTGCGCAAATTCGTCGCCGACGCGGCCTGACGCTCGCACGCGCTTACCATTCCTCAGGCTCATGACGGCTGACGGTCCAGGCTCAAACGTCGCAGCCACCCCCGGCGGCACCGCTGTCGTAAACGGGTCCGCGCCCAGCGACGCTCATAAGAGCATCCTCGTCGTATTCGCGGGCCTGATGCTCGTACTGCTGATGGCCGCGCTCGATCAGACGATCGTCGCGACGGCGCTGCCGACGATCGTGGGCGACCTCGGCGGCCTCGACCACATCTCCTGGGTGGTCACCGCATATCTGCTCGCGCAGACGGCGGTGACCCCGGTCTACGGCAAGCTCGGCGATCTGTACGGCCGCAAGGTCGTGCTCCAAGTCGCACTCGTGATCTTCCTGGCCGGCTCGGCGCTGTGCGGCGCGTCCCAGAGCCTCACGCAACTGGTCATATTCCGCGCCATCCAGGGCCTCGGCGGCGGCGGGCTGCTGGTCAGCACGATGGCCGCGATCGGCGACGTGGTGCCGCCGCGCGAGCGCGGCAAGTACCAGGGTTTCTTCGGGGCGGTGTTCGGCCTTGCGAGCGTGATCGGCCCGCTGCTCGGCGGGTTCTTCACCACGACTCTGTCCTGGCGCTGGATCTTCTACATCAACCTGCCGCTCGGCGTGCTGGCGTTCGGAGTGCTCGCCGCCACGCTTCCGAGCAGAACCGAGAAGAAGCATCACCGCGTCGACTACCTCGGTGCCGGGCTGCTTGCCGCAGGCCTGAGCGCGATCGTGCTGGCGCTGACGCTCGGCGGCACGAGCTACTCCTGGGGCTCGCCTTTCATCATCTTCCTGATCGTCGCGGCGGTCGTCCTGCTCGTGGTGTTCATGATCGTGGAGCGCGGCGCGGCCGAGCCCGTGCTGCCGCCACGGCTGTTCGCCAACCGGGTGTTCGCGGCGACCAGCGGGATCGGGCTGATCGTCGGCTTCGCGCTGTTCGGTTCGGTCACCTACCTGCCGCTGTTCCTGCAGGTCGTCAACGGGGCGTCGCCGACCGGCTCGGGGCTGCAGATCCTGCCGCTGATGGGCGGGCTGCTGGTGACCTCGATCGCCTCGGGGCAGATCATCTCGCGGACTGGCCACTACAAGCCGTTTCCGATCGTGGGCACGGCGCTCATGGTCGTGGGCCTGCTGCTGCTGTCGGGCATGACCGCGACCACGAGCAAGCTCGAGGCGTCTGCCTTCATGTTCGTGCTCGGCCTGGGGATCGGCTCGGTCATGCAGGTGCTCGTGCTCGCGGTCCAGAACTCCGTCGACTACGCCGATCTGGGGGTGGCGACGTCCGGTGCGACCTTGTTTCGCTCGATCGGCGGCTCGGTCGGGGTCGCGGTGCTCGGCTCGATCTTCACCAGCCGTCTGAACTCAGGGCTCGCGGCCTCGCTGCCGGCGTCCGCCGCGCACGGGCTCGGCGCGGCGAACGCCAACCCGCAGGCGATCGACAAGCTTCCAACTGCCTTGCACACGACCTACATCCACGCGTTCACAAACGCGCTCGGCACGGTGTTCACGGTGGCGGCGGGTGTGGCGCTGGTGGCGTTCCTGCTGAGCTGGCTGCTGCCCGAGCGTCCGCTGCGCGAGACAGTCGTGGACGGGAGTGGGGTGGGGGAGAGCTTCGCGGTCCCCAAGTCCGGCGACTCGCTGGCAGAGGCTGCGCGCGCGTTGACCGTCGCGCTGGGCCGCGAGGATCGGCGCCGCGCCGTCGAACTGCTCGCGCAGCGCGCCGGTGTGGACCTCTCGGCGGCCGCCAGCTGGCTGCTGGTGCGTATGCACGAGAATCCGGCCGGCGACATCGATGCGCTGGCCGACAGCTTCGACGTGCCAAGAGATGTCGCGTGGCCGGCGCTGACCGAGCTTCGAGATCGCGGTCTGGTACTCGAACACCCCGCCGTCGACGGCCAGCCGGTGCTACGCGAGGTGACGGCGAACGGCGAGGAGATCGTCGAGCGTCTGATCACCGCGCGCCGCAACGCGATCGCGGAGCTGTGCGACGGCTGGTCGCCCGAGGACAACGAGGACCTGTCGAGCCTGCTGACGCGCCTCGCCCGCGAGCTCTTGCGGGACGCGCCGGCCCGCCAAGCAAGTCCTATCCCCGCCTGACCGCGGCGTCCTCGATCAACTCGGGCGTCAGCTCGCCTGCGGACTCGACGACGAGCGAAGCGAGCGCCAGCGCGTCGTCGGCGGGCGGAAACTCGCGGTTGGGGACGGCGATCACGAGCATCCCGGCCGCGGCGCCGGCGCGCAGGCCGTTGCTCGAATCCTCCACCGCCGCGGCGCGCCCGGCCTCGACGCCGAGCTTGCGGGCGGCCGCCAGGTAGACGTCCGGCGACGGCTTGCCACGGGCGACCTCGTCGCCCGACACGGTCGCCGAGAAGCACCCGGTCAGGCCCGCGCTTTCGAGCACGGCGTCGATCACCGGGCGATTGGACGAGGAGGCGAGTCCGAGCGGCCAGCGCTCCGCGAGCCGCCTGACCGCCTGCACCGCGCCCGGGAGCAGCGGCACCTCGCGCTCGTAGGCGGCGAGCATCCGCTCGACGACCTGGCGGCTGATCTCGCCGGGATCAAGCGACACGCCCAGCTCGTCGTGCAGATACCGCGACCACTCGGGCGAGCTCATGCCCTGCATCGCCCGGGTCGCCGTCTCGGTCCAGCTGCCGCCGTTGTCGGCGACGACGGCGCGTCGCGCCTCGTCCCAGACCGACTCGGAGTCGATCAGCACCCCGTCGAGGTCGAAGATCACGGCGTCCACCATCGGCGACCATCGTATGCTCCCCGCCGTGCAGGAGGACCCCATCGCGGCCGCCGAGCTTCGCCCGCAGGTCGATCAGTTCCGTTGGTTTCACCGCATCGATCTCGGCAACGGCGTGGTCACGCCCGGCGAGGACGAGTCGGCGGACAAGCTGGCGCGGATCCACATGCCCGAGCGGCTCGACGGGTGGTCGGTCCTGGATATCGGCGCCTGGGACGGCTTCTTCTCATTCGAGGCAGAGCGCCGCGGCGCGGCGCGAGTGGTCGCGGTCGACCCGGAGTGCTGGCGCGAACCGGCCTGGGGACCCAAGGGCTGGGGGACCAGGCAGCCGTTTGACTTCGCCCGCAGCACGCTCGGCTCGTCGGTGCAGGACGTGGACATCGATCTCGCGGACCTCTCGCCTGAGTCGGTGGGCGAATTCGACCTCGTCCTGTTCCTGGGGCTCTTCTACCACCTGCCCGACCCGTGGCTGATCCTGCGCCGGGCGGCGAGCGTCTGCCGGCGGCTGATGATCGTCGAGACCCACGCCGACCTTCAGGACCTGTGGCGGCCGGCGATGGCGTTCTATCCCGGGGAGGTCGAGGGCGACCCGTCCAACTGGTGGGGACCGAACGCGCCGCTGCTCGAGGCGATGCTCTCGCACGAGGGTTTCGGACGCGTCGAGATGTTCGCCGACGGCCGCGCGCGCCGCGGTGCGCGCGCTGTGGCCCGCCGACTCCAGCGCCGTCCATACCGGTACCAGTGGGGCAGGCTGGTGGCCCATGGCTGGCGCTGACACGGCTCGATCCGACGTCCCCACGGTCGGCGAGTCGCGACCACCGGAGCCGCCGGCGATCTCACGCGCGCTGGTGTCGATCCGCCTGCGCGCCGCCGACCTGCTCGACACCGTAAGCGGGCGTCGCGACCGCCTGACGCCGCCGCGCCGGCTGTCGCTGTACGTCGGTCACGGAGACTTCCGGGCGACCGGCGAGGAGTTCCTGGGGCTGTTTGAAACCGTGGCCGACCTCAGACCGAGCGACCGCGTGCTCGACATCGGCTGCGGGATCGGGCGGATGGCGCGCGTGCTCGTGCCGGTGCTGCGCCCGCCGGGCTCCTACGACGGCTTCGACATCGCCGAGCCCGGCATTCGCTGGTGCCAGGCGCACTACGGCGACACCCCGGCGCCGTTTCGCTTCAAGCACGCCGACGTGCACAACAGCGTCTACAACCCGGCTGGACGGGACACCCCCGAGACCTACGCCTTCCCGTACGGCGACGGTTCGTTTGACCTCGCGATCGCGACCTCCGTGTTCACGCATCTGCTGCCCGAGGCCGCCGACCACTATCTGGCGCAGGCGGCCCGAGTGCTGGCGCCGCATGCACGCCTGTTCGCAACCTGGTTCTTGACCGAGGACCACCAGTCCCCGCCGCCTCCGTTCGCGCCCGATCCCGAACTGTCGCCGGCCGCGACCAGCGACCCCGCGGCGCCCGAGACCGCCGTCGCCTACCCCGAGTCGTGGCTGCGCGAGCGCCTCGACGCCAACGGCCTCGAGCTCGATGCGATCCACCCGGGATCGTGGCGCTCAGACCACGGGGGCCTGACGCTGCAGGACGTCGTCGTCGCGCGGCGCCGCTGATCAGCTGTCGCTTGCCCCAGCCGCCTTGGCGTCGCGCTCGAGCTCTTCGGTGTCGGCCTTGAGCTGCTTCTCCTCGAGCTTCTCGGCGCGCTTCATTGCGCGCTGCACCTTGGCGCCCATGTCGGAGACCGCGACGACCACCAGGCCGGCCTCGCCGGTGTCGAGTTGCTCGCCGAGCTCCTTGAGGTCGTGGCGGCTCATCCCGGCGGCTGCGTGACCCGCGACCGCGCCGAGGATCGCCCCGCCTGCGGTGGTCGTCGCCAGCAATCCGCCGCCGATCGCGGCAAACGGGAAGAGCGCCACCACGAGGCCGGTCGCCAGGCCGACGCCGCCGCCGAGCACGCCGCCCACCCGCGTCGGCGTCTCGTGCTTCTTGACGATCTTGGTCTTGCCGCCATCGCGACGCTCGATCACGGCCGCGTCATAGCCATCGATCAGGCCTGCCTCCACGTGCAGGTCCTTGACCAGCTGGTAGTCGGCCTCGGCAGCTTCGACGCTCCCGTAGACCCCGACGAATGCAATCAGCGTGTCTATCGCCATCGACTTCGCTCCTTAGTTTGGACCGCGGGCGATTCTCAGAAAGCCCGGGGTGAACGTACATCACCCGGCCGGGGTGACGGCGACCGGGCCGGGCGGCTCAGCGCACGAGTCGCCCGCCGTTGACCAGCAGCGTCTGGCCCGTCACGAACGAGCTCTCGTCCGAGACGAGGAAGGCGAGTGCTCCGAGCAGGTCGGCCGGCTGCCCGACACGGCCCAGTGGCGTGCCGCTGGTGTCGTAGCGCGCTTCGGCGAGCATCCCCTGGCTTGCCTGCGTCGGGATGAACCCCGGAGCGATCGCGTTGACGCGGATCTGCGATGGCCCGAGCTCGCGTGCGAGCGTGCGGGTCAACCCGACGACCGCTGCCTTCGACGCGACGTAGTGCGCGAGGCCCGGGGAGCCTGAAAAGGCGACCTCCGACGCCATGTTCACGATCGAGCCGCCGCCCGCCTCCCGCATCAGCCCAACCAAAGCCCGCGCGCAGAGCCACGTGCCCTTGACGTTGACCGCGAGCACGCGGTCCCATTCGTCCTCGTCGATCTCGTCGAACCCGCGGCGGCGCAGGCCCTCGACGATCGCCGCGTTGTTGACCAGCGCGTCGAGCCCGCCCAGCGCGCGTCGCGCGGCGTCGCCGAGCGCGCCGGTCTGCTGCGAGCTGCTGACGTCGGCGACCGACGTAACCACCGCGAGTGACTGCGCCTGGGCGGCCGCGGCCGTCTCTCGCAGCAGCTCTTCGTGAAGGTCGACCGCGAGCACGCGGGCGCCGAGCTGCGCGAGGTGCAGCGCGAACTCGCGCCCCAGCCCTCGGCCCGCGCCCGTGACCACAACGCGCTTTCCCGACAGCGTCATGCGGCCACTGCAGGCTGCTCGAGGTGCAATGCCTCGGCGATCTCCCGGAAGCAGTTGTAGCTCGACCCTCGGCCGATCCCCGGGCCCGAGTGGAGGTTCGCCGAGCAATCGAACACGTTGTCCAAGAGGATCCTGTATCCGGCCAGGCCGGGAACGGGCCGGAACCGCCCCGTCTGGGACGCGATCGTGCTGCCGGTCGAGTAGCCGCCCTCGATCATGTTGGGGCGCTCTCGCTGGATGTCGTCCGGGGTGTACACGCGCGAGGCGATGATGTTGTCGCGGGTCATGTTCGGGGCATAGCGTGCCCACTCACGCAGCAGGTTGTCGGTGAACGCGGTCGCGATCTCGCGCCATTCGCCGGTCCCAAACAGCCGCCGGGGGGCGGAGAACTCCTCGACGCCGACGATGTGGCTGCCCTCCGGCGCCCGCGTCCGATCCCACAGGCTGTCGACCGAGCACAGGACGTAGGGCCGCCGCGCGAAGCCGCCAACGAAGATCTCGGGCTGGTAGCGGAGGTGCAGGTAGTCGAGATCCTTGACACCCCAGTACAGACGGGGTTGGGCACCCACGCCGGGGTTGTCCGCTTCGGCGAGGTAACGCGGCGGCTCGTGGATCGCGAAGTTCGCCCACAGGAGCTGGCCCCGGTCGTAGTGGATGTTGCGGATGCGCCGCTGCAACCGGTCAGCCGCGCCGACGTCCCGTAACAGCCGCAGCACCGTCTGCGCAAGCCCGAGGTCGCTGATCACGACGTCGGCATCGACCCGCGAACCGTCGCTGAGCTCGACCCCGGTGGCACGGCTCCCGGACGCGATGATCCGGTCGACCTCGCGCGAGGTTTCATACGTGACGCCGAGCCGGCGACCGGCGGCCACCAGCGCGTCGGTGATCGCCTGGCTGCCGCCGACGGCGATCGCCGCGGGTTCGAAGGACAGCGTCAGCGGGAGGCAGTGAACGAGGCCCTGGAGGCCGGGCACGTCGTCGGCAAAGCAGCCCGTCGACGTCGTGCTCGCGCGCATGAACAGGATCTGCAGCTCGGGGCTCTCGAAGAAGTCCTGGGCCAGCTGCCGCAGCGTCATGAACTGGTGGACGGGCTCGATCCGGCTGTCGGGCACATCGAGCAGCTCCTCCAGGGGATCGGGCGTGCCCCATGGTGGCGGGGCGCCGAACCGGTGGCGCCGAAACGCCTGCTTCCAGTGCCGTTCGTAGGCGTCGAGCAGCGCCAGATACGTCTCGGCGTCCCGCGGCGAGAACCGCGAGATCTGCTCGTGCGTTCGCCCGATGTTCGCCTGCGAGCGCTCGGTGCGTCCGGTGGCCGTGTCGACCACGCGCGAGGCGGAGAAGCCGACCAACGACGTGCCGTCATCGAAGATCATGCCCTCGTTCTCGTCGGGGAACAGGTACCGCAGCCCGTGCTCTCGCAGCGCGAAATCCCGATACGCGGGATGGCCGTAGAACCGCGTCCAGTGGCTGCAGTGATTCATCACGAACCCGGCGGCGGGACCCTCGCTCGAGCACGCGCCGCCGCCGAGATGCGCGCTGCGCTCAAGGACGAGCACCGACAGTCCTGCCCGCGCCAGGTAGGGGGCGATGATCGTTGCGTGATGGCCGCCGCCGGCCACGACCGCGTCATAGCGCGCGTCCGCCATGGCTCAGGAGATGATCGTCACGGTGCCGGCGTCGCCGTCCACGCGCAGGACGTCGCCGGTCTTGATCCGGCTCGTCGCGTCTCCGGTCCCGACGACTGCCGGCAGCCTGTACTCGCGCGAGACGATCGCAGCGTGGGACATGATCCCGCCGATGTCCGACACGGCCGCTGCGATCTTGCCGAACACGGGCGTCCAGCTCGGCGAGGTGACGGGGGCGACGAGGATCTCGCCGTCTTTGAGCTCGCCCAGCCGTGCGACGTCGAGGATCACCCGCGCGGGCCCTTCGGCGGCGCCTGGCGACGCCGCAAACCCGGTCAGGGTCGAGCCTGAACCCCGATCGTCGGCTGCCCAGTCGCGCACCCGCTCGGTGGTGATGCCCCACAACATGATCGTCATCGGTTCGGTGATCGCCTCGGGCACCGCGCCGAGCGCGGGCGGCGGTGTGAAGCCGCGCATCGCGTCCATGATCTGCTTGCGCCGCGCCACGATCGGCGGCCAGTACCGCGTGCCGCGACCCTCCGATCCGGCAGCCCACGCAAGCCGCAGGTCCACGAGCGCGTCGGAGACCTCGTTGCGCTGCAGGTAGAAGATGTCCTCCGGGTCGTCGAGGAAGCCGTGGTGCGCGAGCAGCGCGCCGAACTCGCGGACCTTGTTCCAGAAGACCGTGTGGTACCAGTGCTCGACGTAGAAGTTGTGGCTCTCGACGTACGGGAACACCGTCCGGGCGAGCCCGAGGTTCTGGTCGAATGCGGTGCCGGCCTCGTCGTCGAGCAGCGCGCGGTAGTCGGCGGTGATGCGATCGCGCTCGGCCGTGACCTCGTCCAACGGACGGGAGATGTCCTCGCCGGCCTGCAGGCGCCGGATGTAGTTGCTCAGATGTGCGAGCGGGACGGCGACGTCGTCGCTCCACGAGCGGTGGTGGTGGTAGAAGCCGTTGCCGTTTGAGTAGTGAAACCACGGCTGCTTGACGGACTCCCAGTCAGACAGCCACTCGCGGCCCGCGGCCGACGCCGATAGCGACTGCGTCAGCGAGTCCTCGGTCTCGGCGGCCGCGACGTCGTCGGCGATCGACAGCTCCAGTGCGCGCCCAGCCAGACGCTTGAGCTCGTTGTCGGGCCGGAACAGCACGACGTCGATGCCGCTGACCATCTTGGCGATGGCCTGGTCGGCGATGTCGGGGAAGCTCTGCTTGCAGAGCTCGTAGAACACGAGGTAGGCGGCGTACCCGAGGTTCAGGAACTCGAAGTGGTACTGCCAGATGCGGTCGATGCTCTCGAGCAGGCGGTTGTACGCGACGAGCAGCGTGTGCGTCGAGCCGATCCCGCGTCCCTCGGTGACCACGGCCTCGTTTTCGATGTCCGGGAGATCGGGAACTTCCAACGCCGCGAGCTCGTCGATCGTCTCCTGCACCTTGGTGCGCCAGCGGCCGTAGAGCTCGTCCCAGTTCTGAAAGTAGAACCCCGCACGCCGGCCGAACAGCTCAGCCCGACGCCCGATCTCCTCGGGATCGGTGACCGGATTGGCGCTCATGTAGACCCAGCCGTACAGCACGCGGTGATCGATCCCGAGCGCCGGCGGGACCGCGAAGATCCGGGAGTTCGCCTGGCCGAGGCACATGTACGGCGAGTCCGCCGTGACGAAGTCGAACGGGAACATCGGCTCGGGGAAGTGCATCCCGTCGCGAAACCATCCACGCGCCTCCTCGGAGTCGCGGCGCTCGTCGCTGAACAGGGCGTAATACGGATACATCGCCTCCCAGCCCTCGCAGCCGTCCGGCGCGGGAACCTCGAACGGGCTCATGAAGCCGCGAAGCCCTGGTTCAGTCGTCGTCACTTGGCTCTCCTCTCAGATCCGTCGCGAGCTCGGACGGTACGGCCGGAGCAGGCGGGCGATCAAGACCCAAAGCTCGCTTCTGTGAAAGGCACCGCCTATCATCCGCGCATGGAACTGCGGCAGCTGCGCTCGTTCGTCGCCGTCGCCGAGGAGCTTCACTTCCGCCGCGCGGCCGACCGCCTGCACCTCGCGCAGCCGAGCGTCAGCCAGCAGATCCGCAAGCTCGAGGCCGAGCTCGGCGTGCCGCTGTTTGACCGCAACCGCCGGGGCGCCGCGCTCACGCCCGCGGGCAAGGTGTTCCTGGCGGAGGCGCGTGACCTGCTGGCGCGTGCCGAGCACGCCGCGGCCGTTGCCCGCGCGACCGGCACCGGACGCCATGGGCGTCTGCGGATGAGCCTGACGCGCTCGCTGACAGGTGGCATCGCCGGCGCGATCGTCGACGCATATCGCGCCCGTTATCCCGAGGTGGAGCTGGTGCTCGGGCTGGGGACGACGATGCTGCACGCCGAGCAGTTGCACGCCGGGGAGATCGACGTGGGGTTCGTGCGCCCGCCGCTGCAAGACCCCGGTCTCGAGGAGCTGCGGCTTGCCCGTGAGCCGATGGTGTGCGTACTGCCGCGTGGCCACCGGTTGACGAGGCGAACCTCGATACGGCCGCGGGACCTCGACGGCGAGCCGCTGGTCTGGTGGCCCGAGGAGCACGGTCCCGGTGCATGGCGCGAGGTCCGCCGCGAGGTCTGCGGCGAGCCGCCGTGGCCGCCGTTGGCTCGCACCGAGCCAGAGGAGGAGCGGATCGTGTCGGCCGTCGCCGAGGGTGCGGGCATCTCATTCATCATGCTCGAGCGTTCCCGCAGCCTGCGGATTGCAGGCGCGGTCTACCGGCGCTTTGCGCCACCCGAGCCGACGATGGGGATTGCGCTGGCGTGGCGGCGCGGCGACACGCTGCCGACGCTGCAACGGCTGATCGAGCTCGCCTCCGAGCTCGCCTCGCACAACGGCTACGCCGACGAGACGCGCTCGCCTGCTCGCACGGGGACCGCCAAACGGTTGGCGGGCGGCGCCAGCGGGCACGTCCAGCTCGGGTCATAGGCGCACGACGGCTGGTAAGCGAAGTTGAAGTCCATCACGAGCTGTCCATCCTCGGCGCCCAGGTCGGCTCCCTTGACGGTGTCCAGCAGATAGCGCCCGGCGCCGTAGGTCTCCGACCCGCTGGTGGCGTCGGCGAACGGGACGAACAGGCCGCCGCCGTATCCCTCGAGCCAGTAGAGCTCCAGGCTGAGCTCGTCGCCGCCGTGAGCAAACCGCGCGACGCCGAAGCGGCTGAAGGCCATCGTGCTCTGCGTGCTCGTCGTGAGCTCGAACCGCTTGGGCTCGACGGCGTCGACAGATCCGAGCAGGCGCCACGACGGGTCATAGTCGTACAGGTGCGGTCCGCTGTAGCCATCGCGCTCAGCCGGCGGGACCGGCGACTCGGGGTGCTCTCGGAACAGCCGTGCGCGTGTGTCACGCCACTGTCTCCAGGCGCCACCGCCGTCCGACGTCGCGCGAACGTCGGCGTACAGCTCGCCGATCGTCCGCTTCCAGTCCAGGAGGGCGAGCGTGTCGGTGGCGGGATCGGAGTGCACGGCGGGTCCCGTGAGATGATGACGCCGTTCTTCGAAAGGGGGTTCCGGATGCGGGTCGACGTTGGCGGCGTGGGGATCGAGTACGAGGTGACCGGCGAAGGACGGCCGGTGGTGTTGATCCATGGATTTCCCGACTCCGGACGACTGTGGCGCCATCAGGTCCCGGCGCTCGTCGAGGCCGGCTATCAGACGATCGTTCCCGACCTGCGCGGTTATGGGCGGTCCGACAAGCCCGCCGAGGTGGAGGCATATTCGCTCGCCGCCCTGGCGGGCGACGTGCTGTCGGTGATGGGCGACGCCGGCGTGGAACGGGCGCACGTGGTCGGCCACGATTGGGGCGCTGCGGTGGCTTGGGGGCTCGGTGCGCTGGCGGGCGATCGCGTCGACCACCTCGTGGCGCTGTCGGTCGGGCATCCGGCCACCTTCCGGGCCGGCGGCTTCGAGCAGTACGAGAAGTCGTGGTACATGCTGCTGTTCCAGTTCGAGGGGGTCGCCGAGGAGTGGCTGTCGGCCAACGATTGGGCGAACTTCAGGGCGTGGGGGCGCCATCCCGACGCCGACGCGGTGATCGCCGAGCTCGAGGCCGGCTCGCTGACGCCGGGCCTCAACTACTACCGCGCCAACCTGCCGGCCGAGACCTGGCTGCACTCGGGGCGCGAGCTGCCGCCGATCCAAAGTCCGACGATGGGCGTGTGGAGCTCTGGTGACATGGCACTCACCGAGCGCCAGATGACGAACTCCGCGCAGAGCGTGGCGGGGCCGTGGCGCTATGAGCGTCTCGACGGGCCCGGTCACTGGATGCAGCTCGAGGCGCCCGACGAGGTCAACCGCCTGCTGATCGACTTTCTGCCTGCTTAAGACTGTGTCGGCATAGTCTTTGCGGTGCAGCCTGGCGCAGGCTGCACCGGAGTCATAGGCGATAACAGCCGGGGGTGGATACGGGTGGCGAGAATCATCGTTTTGGGCGGCGGTGTGTGCGGCTTGGCGGCCGGGATCCTCCTGCGCCGCGACGGTCACGAGGTGACCGTGCTCGAGCGAGACGGCGAGTCAGTGCCCTCGTCGGCCGACGATGCCTGGGAGCGCTGGCCGCGCGACGGGGTCACACAGTTTCGCCAGACCCACTACATGACGTCGCGCGGACGCGAGGTGCTCGACGTGGTGCTCCCCGACGTCCGCGCACAGCTCACGGCAGCCGGGGCCATCACCATCGATCCGCTGCAGCTGATGCCGCCCGCGATCACGGACCGTGCGCCGCGCGAAGGCGACGAGCGCTTTATCACCGTCAACGCCCGGCGCTCGACCGTCGAGCAGGTCCTGGCCCGCGCGGCGCAGGCCGAAGCCGGACTTGAAATACGCCGCGGGGTGACGGTGACCGGGCTCGTCGCAGGGGCTTATGACGGCGTGCCCCACATCAGCGGTGTGCGGACCGAGACTGGTCACGAGCTCGCCGCGGACCTCGTCGTGGACGCGATGGGCCGCCGCTCGCAGCTGCCCCGGTGGCTGGAGGCGGCCGGCGCCGGACCGATCCACGAAGAGGCCGAGGACTCGGGGTTCCTCTACTACACGCGCTTCTTCCGTGCTCGCAACGGTGGCACGCCCGAGTTCCGAGCCCCGGTCCTGACCGTGATCGGCACGTTCTCGATCCTGACCGTCCCGGCCGACGGCGGGACGTGGTCTGTGACGATGTACGCGGCGTCCGGCGACCAGCCGCTCAAGCAGCTGCGCGACCCCGAGGCATGGAACAGGCTGCTGGGGGCGTGTCCGCTGCACGCGCACTGGCTCGACGGCGAGCCGATCACCGGCGTCATGGCCATGGGAGGGATCGTCGACCGCTATCGCCGGCTGCGCTACGGCGCCCGGCCGGTTGCCACCGGGGTGGCGCTGGTAGGCGACGCCTGGGCCTGCACGAACCCGTCGCTCGGCCGCGGGATGACGCTCGCGCTGATGCACGCCCGCCGCTTGCGCGACACCGCCCGTTCGCACCTCGACGACCCGCGCGAGTTCGCCGAGGCTTGGGACGCGGTGACCGAGTCCGAGCTCACCCCCTGGTACAGGGAGACGGTCGAGGAGGATCGCGCGAGGCTGCGCCAGATCGAGGCGCTTCGCGCGGGACGCGCGCCCCAGCCCGCGTCCGACCGGACGGCCGCGATGCGCGGCGCGATGTTCACGGCGTTCGCGTACGACCCCGACGTCTTCCGCGCATTTCTCGGGACAAGAAATTGTCTGTGGCGGATCGAGGAGGCCTGTGCCGACGAGCGCCTGTTCTCGCGGATGACCGAGCTGGCGCACGACGCGCAGGCGTTGCAGATGCCAGGCCCGGACCGCGAGCAGCTGCTCGCGCTGCTGGCCGCCTCGCCCGCTCCGGCCTGATCGGCCGACCCCTCATTCGCTTCGGGTGATGCTGGTCGCCACGCTTGCGCTACGTTCGGCGCAGGGTGAGCGCATCGCGGCAACAGAAAGGGCTGGCGACAGCCAGCTGGGTCGGCTCCGCCCGCGCGTTCATCGCTCCGCTCGCCCTGGCGCAGTTCATCTGCAGCTTCGCGGGCTCGAACATGAACGTGATGATCAACGACATCAGTCAGGATCTGCACACGGACGTGAAGGGTGTGCAGACCACGATCACGCTGTTCCTGCTGATCATGGCCGTGCTGATGATCCCCTGCAGCAAGCTGACTGATCGCTTTGGTCGCAAGCGCTGCTTCACCGGAGGTCTGGTGCTGTACGGGATCGGCACCGTCCTCAGCGCGATCGCCCCGAATCTGGGCATCCTGATCCTCGGCAACTCGGTGTTCCAGGGCGTCGGCACGGCCTTCCTGATTCCGCCGGTGTACATCCTCACGACGCTGGCGTTCACATCGCTGGAGTCGCGGGCGAAGGCGTTCGGCGTGATCAGCGGCATGGGGGGAATCGGCGCGGCTGCGGGACCGCTGATCGGCGGTGTGATCACATCCGCCATCAGCTGGCGTGCCGCGTTCGTCTTCCAGGCCCTGATCGTGGCGGTGATCATCCTGCTCAGCCGTCGGGTCGTCGATCCGGTTGCGCCGGACCCCAAGCGCCCGTTTGACAGTGTTGGTGCCGTCCTGTCGGGCGTCGGCATGTTCTGCGTCGTCTTCGGGATTCTCCAAGCTGACACGAACAAGACGCTGTTCGTCCTGTTCGTCGCGATCGGGATCGCCTTCCTGGCCGGGTGCTACGTCTTCATCCGCTCGCGGGAACGAGCGGGCAAGGAAGTACTGCTGTCCACCGACCTGTTTCGCAACCGCACATCCAACCTGGGCTTGATCACCCAGAACCTTCAGTGGCTGCTGCTGATGGGGGTGTCGTTCGTCGTCTCGGTGTTCCTGCAGACCGAGCGCCACTACAGCGCGATCAAGACGGGCGTGATCTTCACCGCAGCCACGCTCGGGATCCTCGCTTCGTCGCTCGCAGCGGAGCGGATGGCCACGAGGCGTCACCAGAAGACGCTGATCGCCGGCGGTTTCCTCGTCACGGCGGTCGGCATCGGGCTGCTCCTCGGTCTGGTTCACGCTGCCTCCTCGAGCGCGTGGGCGTTCGCTCCGGGGCTGTTGCTGATCGGGCTCGGGGTCGGCGTGATGCTGACCCCGTCTGTGAACCTCGTGCAATCCGCGTTCCCCGAGAACAAGCAGGGAGAGATATCGGGCCTGTCGCGCGCCGTTTCCAATCTCGGCTCGTCGTTCGGCACCGCGATCGCCGGCACGATTCTCGTTTCGAACCTCGTGTCCGGGAACGGAACCTACGTCGCCGCGATGATCGTCCTCGTCGTCGTGGCGCTGGCCGGTCTCGGGGTCTCGTTCCTGCTCCCAGAGAATCCGCTGCCCAGCGTCGAGCGGGACATCGCTCCCCGCGCTGCGCCAGCCGGCGCGCTGGACTCAGCGGTCTGACAGCTGCAGCGCTGACTGCAGGGGACCGTCCCGCTCACGGTGTCGTGGCAATGGAGGACCGTCGTCAGCGTCCCGGAAGTCGCGTCGTGATCTCCTGGAGCAGCCACCCGTTGCCGTCCGGGTCACTGAACGTCGCGAAGGAGCCATAGGTCGCCCCCTCGGGAGCGCGGCCGGTCACGCGGCCGGGCGAGCCGACGCAGGCAAACCGGCCGCCGATCGCGCCTTCGTGGAAAACCTCGCTCACCTCGATGCCGCGGCCGATTCGTGCCGAACTGGATCGAGCACGGCGAGCCCGGAGGGGTTTACTGGCGCAGGCGAAACTCGCCCTTGGCGACGCGGTCGGTGGTGCTCAATCTGACCTCCGTTGGGTTCGATGACAAGTTGAACGGTTGCCTATTCGACCATGTAGGCCTCTGGGCTGGTCGTCTGCCCAACTTCGATGATGTGGCCGTCCGGGTCGCGGATGTAGCAGCGGATCTCGATTTCGTGCTGCTTGGGCTCGGTCAGGAACTCGGCTCCTCGCGCGCTCCACTCCGAATAGGCGGCGTGGATGTCCGCCACCCGGAGGTTCAAGAAGCTGCTGACTCGATCCGGGTCGGGTGGGGTCTCGAGCGTCACCGTAGGCTTGTCGTCCGTCGGGCCGCCACCCTCGTTGATGATGATCCAGCTGTTCGCCAGCGCGATGTAGGTGACCGGCGTCGTCGCGACGGCCACTCCGCCCAGGACCTCTGTGTAGAACCGGCGAGAGCGCTCAACGTCGGCCGACACGATGAACAGTGCAACCGCGATCGCGGGCGCACGAAATGGAAGGCGTGCGCCGGAAGGGCTTGTGTCGGTGGTGCTCATGGGCGAACTCCTCGGGTTGCTGTGATCTGCGCAGGCTGCCCGGCTGCGTCCGCAGTCGCGCCCGTGAGGGCACTGGTTTGACCCTGGAATCGCGTTTATTCCGGGTTGCTGCTCAGACGGACGGCGGCGGGGACGTACACCAGCCATGTGGCAATCGCCAGCACGGCGGCGAGACCCAGCGGAGCGAACACGCTGGCCTTCAAGAGCAACGCACCGGCGATCGCGCCCACGAGCATTGCGAGCGTCGCCGAGAGCCTGCGTGCCGAGCCGTTGCCGGAGCCTCCGGCCAGTCGTGAGTCGGCCGCGAAGCCGGTCAGCGTCATCGTCAGCACGGTCGTCGTGAGGTCCGGCACGGCGATGTGGCGGACGGTCGCGTTGCGGACACCCATGGCGGAGGCCATCAGGACGATCAGCGCGTACGCCGAGGCGTTGCCGGGATGGACCGTCGTGGCGGCCGCCACGACCGCGGCAATCGCGAGCAGTGAGACCTCGATCGCGAGTGCGCGTGCCACCAGGACCGGGTGACGCCCGGCCATGCGCCTCACCAGCGCGCCGCCGGCGCCGGCTCCGATCAGGAAGGCGGCGAGCGAGACGATCGGGGCGACTACGGGCAGCCCGCCGCTACCCGCGATCCCGAAACCGAGCAGAACCACGTTTCCGGTCATGTTCGCCGTGAACACTCGGCCGAGCGCCAGATAGCTCACCGCGTCGATCAGGCCGGTCGTAAACGTCAACACCAGCAGCGCCCGCGTGAGTGGGTGTCGCACGCTCGCCGCTCCGCGTTTGATCGCTGCTTCGTCGAAGCGCGGAGCGCTTGGCGACCCAGCCATGGAGTTCATCGCCACCTCTTCCCGTGATCGCAGTGGACAGGCGTCCGGGCACGTTCGGCCCGCTGGTCCACATGATCGTCGTCGGCGCCGCCGAGGCTCCCGCGGGAGGGAGGATGGTGCCTACGGCACCGTGAGGACCGCCTGGATCAGGCGCGCCCGGTCTTCGCTCAAGTTGCGTACGAGGTTGGCCGCCTTGCTCTGAAAGTCCGGGACGAACACGTGCAGCCCGAGCTTCGGTCGCTCGCCGGCGATGAACTGGCGCATGCCCTGCCCGGCTGCCTCGGTGAGGTCGTTCCAATGGGCGGTGGCGAAGCCGGCCTCGCGGAGCAGCGCGGCGAGCCGATCGGGGGTCACGAGATGACTCTGTTCGGGGGCGTTGGCCCACGGCACCGGTAGGTGCAGGGGTCCCCCCGAGCCGGCCGTCACGTCCCACAGCGCGAGCCGACCGCCGGGCGCCAGGACGCGACGCGCCTCGGCGTACAACCTGGGCTTGTCTGCGATGTTCATCTGCACGTGCTGGCTGATGACGACGTCGAACGAGCCCGCCTCGAAGGGGAGCTCGGTGACATCGGCGGTGCGGACTGTGATCATGTCGCCGAGTCCGACCTCGTCGTTGAGCCATGTCGCGACCTCGCAGTACTCGGCTGTGAGGTCGACGGCGGTGACCTGCGCGCCACGGTCTGAGGCGATCAGCCGGGCGGTCCCGCCGATCCCGGTACCGGCGTCGAGCACGCGGTCGCTTTCGCTGATCTGTGCGAGGTCGATCAGCGCCACGGTGGCGAGACGGCCGAGGCTATGAAAGTCCTCGAGCATCGCCAGGTCCGATGGCTGGAGGTTGCCCGTGTGCTTGCCGGCATCGGCCAGGGCGCGTTCGATGTTGGAGCGAGTCAGGCCGGTGGCGTAGGGCTGGTCGATCGTGTTCGTCGTGTGATGCATGGGAACTCTCCGTGTACCGGAAATGTGGACGCTGTCCACTATAACGTAATTGTGGACACTGTCCACTAGAATCGACGTGGATGCCGGCAGTCGAGCACAAGACCGAGGCGTCTGCGCGCCGCGGACCACGGCCTCGCGGCGCCATCAGGTCGGCGCTCGTGCAGGCCGGCATGGCGCTTGCGCGGTCCGGAGGTCCGGACGCGGTCGTGCTGCGCGAGGTCACGCGCAGCGTCGGGGTCGTGCCCAACGCCGCCTATCGGCATTTCGCCGATCGCGACGCGCTGCTGGCGGCCGTCAGCGACGAGGCGGTCGGCGAGCTCGCCCAGCGGATGGCGGCACGCATGGCCCAGGTACGCGCGGGCCCGCATACGCCAACGGGCGCCCGGCTGCGGCTCCGGGCGGTGGGCCAGGCCTATCTCGAGTTCGCACGCACCGAATCGGGCCTGTTCGACACTGCGTTCGCTGCCGCCGACCGCCATCCGCCCAGTCCGGGCACGGGCGAACCTGGGCCGTTGCAGCATCTGCAATCGGCCCTCGACAACCTTGTCGCTGCCGGGATCCTGTCGCCCGCCCGTCGTCCGGGCATCGAATATCCGACGTGGGCCACCGTTCATGGCCTCGCCGTCCTCCTGCGCGGGCCTCTAAGCTCGCTGACAGACCGTGAGAAGACGCGGCTCGAGGCTCAGACGCTCACCTTCATCGGGGCGTCGGTGAGCTAGGCACCGATATGGACCACCTCGCTTACTTCCAGGCGCTGTATGCGGCGTTCAATCGCCGCGACGCCGATGGTGTGCTCGCGATGATGGCCGGCGACGTCGACTGGCCGAACGCGTGGAAGGGCGGCCGCCTCGTCGGCCGCGAGGCTGTCCGGGACTATTGGACGGCCCAGTGGGCCGAGATCGACCCACGCGTCGAGCCGCTCTCGGTGGTCGAGCGACCCGACGGAAGTCTGGCCGTCGCGGTGCGGCAGGTCGTGCGCTCGCTGAGCGGAGAGCTGTTGGCGGACGACGAGGTGGCTCACGTGTATCGGCTGCGCGACGGGTTGATCGTCTGGATGAATGTGGAGGAGCCCGAGCGGTAACTCGGAGTCACTGCGCTTGAGCAGCCCGTGCTGATCGAGCGCTCAAAGCCTCGCCAGCCGGGCCGACTAACCGGGCATGAACCGGATCGGCGCGGCACTCATCACGATCGCGATGCTCGTCTTCGCGGGCTCGGCGCAGGCGCGCTCGCACCAGGTGCACGTTGCCGAGGCGGCGTGCCCGGGCGGCACGCCCGTGCAGACGATCACGGTGGTCAATCAGGCCAACGTGCGTCCGGCAGCCCTGGCCCTCGTCGAAAACGCGGTGGTCGCGCAGTCTCTGCAAGTCCGCGCCGCGTGGGGCACGCCGTGCGTCGTGTTCGGTCCCGGCGGCTGGAAGCTGTATCTGAAGACCGGCGCAGCGGGCGAGCCGTGGGGCGAGCACTTCTCCAGTCGCGGACTCCCATATCTGCTCGTCTGGACGGGAGCCTTGACCCTTCAGGGATGGTCGACGGACTTCTCGCACGAGATCGTGGAAACGCTGGTCGACCCGGTGAACGCCCATTACATCCGCGACCTCGTCAGCAACCAGCTCGAAGTCGCCGACCCGGTGGAGCATCACGCCTACCAGCTGCGGCGTGTGTACGTGTCAGATTTCGTGCTGCCGGCTTGGTTTGCCGGCGCGCAGACCGGCGACTGTTACGCGGACGCGGGAGCGATCACGTGCCTGGGACCGCTGCTGTCGGCGCCCGGCAGCCCAGGCCCCTACGATCAGGCGGGCGTGCTCGACCGGCCTTGGGAGGCCGACGGATCGGAGTGAGAGCGGCTCTGTTCCGCGATCCACGACGCCGCGAGCGTCGTCCAGAGCTCCGCGTCGCCACTGCCGTTCGCGAGGCCGAGGCTGTGGGGGCCGTGGGCGAAGACGTGAACGGTATGCGGGACCCCATGGGCGGCGAGAGACCTGGCGAGGCGATAGGTGTGCTCGGGTGGGACGTATGGGTCCTCGGCCGTATGCCACAGAAAAAACGGTGGCGACGACCCGCTCGCCAATGCATCCAGCGAGGTCGCACGGCGTAGCTCAGGTGTCGCATCATCGCCCAGCAGGATCAGCCTCGCCGCGCGATATGTCTCGGTCTCCATCGAGGTGATTGCGTACCCGAGCACGGCGAACTCGACCTCCTGGCCGGGATCTGCGCCGGGAGCGAGCGCGGCCAGGCCGGCAAGGTGTCCTCCGGCGGAGAAGCCAATCAACCCGATCCGCTCGGCGCCGCCGTTTCTGAGCCGGTGAATCTCGGCCCGGAGCGCCTGCAGCGGCTCCGGGTGGCGCACCAGCAGCGGGTAACGAAACACGCTGGCTTGCACGCCCAGCCCCTCCAGCCAGCCGACGATCGGCTCGGCCTCGTGGGCCACGTGCTGGGAGTAGCCGCCGCCCGGAAGGACGATCACATGCGTGCTGGAGGCGTTGCGACGGGCCATCAGCCGACGGCTCGAAAGCACCCGCGGAGGTGGTCGTTCACCACGCCCACGTTCTGCATGAACGCATACACGCTCGTGGGTCCCACGAAGCGGTATCCCTGCGACTTCAACTGCTTGGCGAACGCCTCCGCCTCGGGAGTCGACGTGGGGAGGTCCGCGATCGAGGCCGGTGCTACCTTGCGACTGATCTGATGGGACCTCGCGAGCGCCGCCAAGCTCGGGGACGCGGACATCATCGCGCGCGCGTTCTCAAGCGTGGCCCGGATCTTCGCCCGGTTGCGGATGATCGAAGCGTCCCCCACCAGACGGTCTACGTCTCGCTCCGTCATCGCCCCGACCTGCGCGATGTCGAAGCCGCGGAAGGCCGTGCGGAACGCGTCCCGTTTGCCGAACACGATCGACCAGCTGAGGCCGGCCTCGAACACGCCGAGGGTAAGCGCCTCGAACAAGGCCGAGTCGTCATAGGTGCGCGTGCCCCAGACCTCGTCGTGGTAGCGCACCGCGGCGGTGTCCTCGGCCCCGGCCCAGGCACACCGCCGCTTTCCGTCGTGGCCGACGATCACGTCATCGCGCATCCCGGCTGAGCGCCCCCTACACGACTGCGGCCGTCGCGGATCCTTGCACCGCGGCGGCGGCAGTGCGGATGACGTCGAGCACGACGTCGGGGTGAGAGAGCATGGGGACGTGGCTTGAGTCGACGTTGTACAACGTGGCGCCCATACGCTCCGCCACGAAGCGCTCCAGGTCCGGGTGCACCGTGTGGTCCTGGGTGGCGCGGATGTACCAGCTGGGCTTGGAGCGCCACGCCACGCCCTCGGCGTCGTGGCTGAAAAGGCCGGCGTCGGGCGCGTACTGGGTCGCCCAGACGAGCTGCTTCTCGGCCTCGGGTAGATCACCCGCGAAGCAGTCGATGCCGTCGGGGAGCAGCCAGATGCGTCCGTCGGCCACCTCGATGTGCCCGAAGACGTCGGTCGTGGGGAACTTGTCCTGGAGCGTCTGGGACGTCTCGTCCGCATCCGGCGCCAGCGCCGCGATGTACACGAGTCCGACGACGCGATCGTCGGTGCCGGCGGCGGTGATCACCGATCCGCCGTAGGAGTGGCCGACGAGGATTGCGGGGCTGTTGACACGGCCCAGTGTGCGAATGACGGTTTCGACGTCGCCTTCGGGCGTGTCGAGGCCGTACTGGGCTGCGATCACCTGGTGCCCGTCGGCCTGCAGGGGCGGGATCAGCTTGCTGAAGCACGAGCCGTCGGCCCAGAGTCCATGGCAGAAGACGATGCTCGGCTTGCCCTGGTCGGACATGCGCAGCTCCTTTCGGGATGGCAGTTCGCGTCAGGCTCACGCAGCCCACACGGAGGCACATCGCAGGTTCATGCGATCTGTTAGCGAGTGGCCAGTGCGTCGTGCTCGGCTGCGATCCGTGCGAGCGCGAGCCGCGAGTTGATGTCGAGCTTGGCGAAGATGCTTCGCAGGTGGCTCGACACCGTGTGCGGGGACACGAACAGCCGCTCGGCGACTTCGCGGTTGGTGAGACCCTGGGCGACGAGCTGCGCCACGCTGAGCTCGGAATCGGTCATCGCCTCCCAGCCTGTGTCCGGGTGCTCGCGTGCGACGAGTCGCCGACGGACACCGTGCTCACGAAGCCGGCTTCGTACTCGGCTCGCGTCCCACCTGGCGCCGGCCCGGGCGTACAGGACGAGCGCACCGTCCAGCGCGTCGACTGCGGCGTCAACGGCGCCGACCCGCGCCCGAGCGACCCCGAGATCCTCGAGAGCCGAGGCGCGCGCGAGCGGGCGCGGCCCGGTCGCGAACAGGTCGATGGCACGCTCGAGGTCGCCGACGTTGGACCTGAGCAGCCCCCGGGCGTGAGCCGCGGCCGCGACGATCGTTGCGACGCGCGGGTTGAGCTCCGCACGCCGGTCCGCTTGGGCCGCCGTGACCTCGGCGAGCTCGTCGTCGCCGGCGGCCAGCGCAATCCGGACAAGCTGGGGCTCGTCGGTCACGTCGATCGGGAACAGCGGCAGGATCGCGGTGCGCTGATCGACGCCGAGGGCGCATAGCCAACCGTGCGCGGCCGTCGAATCCCCGGCGGCCATCGCCTGCAAGGCGAGAAGCCATGCCGCTTCGCGGCGGAGGTTCGGAGTCGCGTCTTCGAGAAGCCCGTGCGCGAGCCCGGCGGTTCGTTGCTGCACGCGCCCGTTGCCCTGATGGAGTGCGACGCGCCCGAGCGCGACGATCCCGGCGGCGTCGAGCGCGCCGAAGAACTGGTCGCCGGTGTCGGGGCTGAACTGCCCTTCGAGGATTGCGCCGGCATCGTCGAGCCGACCGAGCTGGTGCAGCTGTCGGCCCCGCCAGATCTCGAAGATGCGGATGGCCCAGCCGTTTCGGTCGCGCTGGGCTGCCGCAACGCTGTCGGCCGCCAGACGCAACGAATCGTCCACGTGGTCCAGCACCGTGCGCGTCTCGCAGCGCCACTCCTGGGCAAGGTGCTCGCGCGCCCAGTCGGTTGTGCCGATCCCAGCGCGCGCCGCGTTCTCGGTCAGATCGAGTGCGTCCTGGTAACGCCCGTCGACGTATGCGATGACGGTCTCGGCGAGCGCGAACGCGAATGCCGAGTTGGTGTCACCGGTTGACCTCACGGCCGCGGCCGTGTCGGCGCGGATCGCCTTCGCCTCCTCGGTGCGGCCCCCGACGAGCAGGTTGTGGAAGAGCGCGGCGAGATGGTGTGCGCGCAGGTGCTCCGGGAGCTCGGGAAGCGCGAGCGCCTGCCGGCCCGCGGCGACCCGCGCGTCGGGCGGGACGCTGAACATGCCCGCGATGCTGAGGAGCACCTCGGCCTCCTGCTCAGCCGGTAGCGCGTCGCGAAGTTGGGTGTCGGCGAAGTCGCGTGCCTCGTCGACACGGCCCGCGGAGTGGAGCAGTACGGCGGTCTGCGCCAGCAACGGCCCTCGAAGGGCGTGAGCGCGTGGTGCCAGCTCGAGGGCGCGCCGGCTGAGGTCGGCGCCCGCGCCGGGATCGGTCGTCGCGAGCGCTTCGCCGGCCCGCAACAGGATCGAGATTGCCTCCTGGTCGCCGGGCTCCGCGCTCGCCGCCAGCTGGGCAGCCACCTCGAGTGGTGTGGCACCGGCCGCCAGCAGCACGTCGGCGGCTTGGCGGTCGAGCGCGCGGCGGGCCGACACCGGGACGCTCTCGCGAACGGCCTCGCGCGTGACGTCGTGCCGGAACGCGAGGCGGTCGCCACTCTCGACGAGCATTCCGCAGTCGATCAGCTCGTCCACCGGCCCGAGCAGTTTCGCCGGTGTCCGGTCGAGCATGTTGGCCAGGTCGGCGAACGAGAATCGGCGTCCGAGCGAGGCGGCGACCGTGACAGCCTCGCGAGCGGACGCCGACATCCCGCGCAGGCGTTCGCGCATCGTCACGCTGACGCGGCGTGGCAGACGCGCCTCGAGCAGTTCGGCCTGACCGGCGACGACCCGGACCAGGTCCTCATCCCGCAGCCCCGACAGGAGCTCGGTGAGCACGAACGGGCTGCCCCGCGCGTCCTTGACGAGGTCGAGAAGTGCGCCGTCGGGCTCGGCGTCCATGACGTCCTCGGCGACCTGGGCGACAGCCGAGTCGTCGAGCGGGCCGAGGACGATCGTTTCGGCGCCGCTGTGGTCCAGATGGTCGATGGCGCTGAGCAGCTGCGCCGAGCCCTGCCCGGGGCGGGAGGCGAGGATCCAGGCGATCGGCATGCCGACGAGACGGACGGGCAGCGCCCGCATCGCCGCCGCAGTGCCGCTGTCGGCCCACTGCAGGTCGTCGAGTGAGATCAGCAGCGGCCCGTCGAGTGCGGCTCGCTCGAGCATGGTTTGCAGGTCTTGGAGCAGCCAGTACCGCTGCTCCGGCGCCGAGTGAAGCTCCCGCAACCCGGATCGCTCGAGCAGCGGGTCCGCGCCGTCAAACAGCGCGGTCATCAGCGCAGCGAGCTCAACGATTCTTGCGCCTGGTTCGGCGGCCCCAACGCCAACCCTGAACCCAAGCCGCCGCGCGACCCGTGCCGCCTCCGCCAGCAGGCGGGTCTTGCCCATGCCCGTCTCGCCCTCGATCAGAACGACTGCGCCCGTGCCGGAACGGACACTGTCGAGCGCAACGCCGATCAGCGCAAGTTCGGCATCGCGACCGCGAACAAGCGGAGTGGGAGAGAAAACCCGGCCCAGGTCAGCGAGTCTATGGCCATCACATGGAACACTTCACATGGCCGTGCGATGCGGACGCGCGTCGAGGCTGTGAGGTTGCGCTCATGCCAATGATTGACGTCTATGCCAACGCCGCGATGTTCGGCGACAAGCACCAGCTGGCGCAGGATCTCGCCCGCGCGGTGATGCGCTGGGAGGCTGTACCCGAGATCCCGCTGTTTGCCGACAACACCGCCGCGTTCATCCACGACCTCCCGACCGATGCGATCTCGACCGCCTCGGGACGCAGCGACTACGTCCGCGTGCAGGTGCTCACCCCGGCGGGAGTCCTGGACCGCGACAAGCAGCTTGGGGTCGTCAAGGAGCTGACCGAGATCGTCGCTCAGGCCGCGGGCGATGCGACGCTCGCGCAGCGGACGTGGGTGCTGCTCACCGAGTCCCCCGAGGGCGGCTGGGGGATCGCCGGACACGCCAACACTCAGACCGACATCGCCGCCCAGGCCCGCGCGGCACTGTCGGCGGGCGACTCGCTGCATGCCTGATTCGGGTCGATCAGCGAGCTTGACCGCCGACGGACGCGGTCGGGTGCTCGCCGACGGGATGGTGATGCCGCTGCTCGGGCTGGGCGTGTGGCAGGTCCCGGACGGCCCGGAGTGCGTGCAGGCGGTGCGCGCGGCGCTGGACCTCGGGTACCGCCACATCGACACCGCACAGGCGTACGGAAACGAGGCGAGCGTCGGCCGCGCGCTGCGCGAGAGCGGGCTCGCGCGCGACGACGTGTTCATCACGACGAAGTTTTACCCGGGCCGGCGCGATCCGCTCAGAGAGGCCGCTTACAGCATCGAGCGGCTTGGGGTCGACTACGTCGATCTGTACATCGTGCACTGGCCGGCCGGCGGGGCCACCTGGGCCTGGCCCGGGATGGAGGCCGCGCATGCGCGCAGCTACGCCCGGGCGATCGGCGTCTCCAACTTCGACGCCGACGAGCTCGATCAGGTGCTTGCCGATGCGACCGTTGCTCCGGTGGTCGACCAGGTGCAGTTCAACCCGTCGGCGTATCGCAAGGCGCTCCTTGACGCCTGCGACGAGCGCGCTATCGCGCTCGAGGCCTACAGCCCGCTGGGCACCGGCAGACAGCTGCGCGACCCCGTAGTCGGGCGAATCGCGCAGCGCCTTGGGCGAAGCCCTGCTCAGATCCTGTTGCGCTGGTGCGTGCAGCGCGGCATCCCGGTCGTCGGCAAGTCAACCCATCGTGAACGCATCGCGGAGAACGCCCAGATCTTCGACTTCGAGCTGCCCGACGATGCGATGGGGGAACTGGACGCGCTCGATCGGACAGGAGGGACGCGAGCCGCGCTCGAGCGCAAGTGGTGGTGAGTCGCTCGTGAGGACTCGCCAGCGGCCCGAAATCACACCGACTGGTGCGCGAGGGTGGCGTGCAAGGCGGCAATGTCTCGATGCCCGAATCCCAGTTGCTCCGCCCGCGTGAGCATCTCGTCGGCGACCGCGGCCGTCGGCAGTGCGGTCGCGGCCGCGTCACCCGCTTGCCGGGCGAGGCGAATGTCCTTGTGCATCAGCTCGATGTCGAACCAGGTCTCGTCGGGCTTGTCCAGCACCAGCGGAACACGTGCCTTGAGCATCGGCGAGCCGATCGGGCTCTCGGTCATGATCTCAGCGGCGCGGTGAGGATCGATTCCGTCGCGTTCGGCGAGCAGCAGGCCCTCTGAGAACGCGAGCATCTGCACTGCAAGGCTGATGTTGATCGCGAGCTTGAGCACGAGCCCCTGACCGTTCTCACCGACGTACTCCGGCGTTCCCAGCACGCGAAGTACCGGCTCGGCCCGCCGGAAGGCGCTCTCGTCACCACCGATCATGATCGTCAGCGCTCCGGTCTGGACCTGCGGGACGCTTCCGGACACTGGTGTGTCGAGCATCTGTGCGCCGGGTCGCTCGTCGCGCACCCGTGCAGAAAGCCGACGGCTCACAGCCGGGGTGATCGTGCTGAGGTCGGCCCAGATCTTGCCTTCACGGAGACCGGC
The DNA here is from genome assembly GCA_963725925.1 of uncultured Solirubrobacterales bacterium. Classification (GTDB taxonomy): domain Bacteria; phylum Actinomycetota; class Thermoleophilia; order Solirubrobacterales; family Solirubrobacteraceae; genus Palsa-465. The sequence goes on along the minus strand of CAVSAY010000007.1, from coordinate 55,921 downwards.
GAGGAGGCCGTCAGGTCCGCTTGCGACCGACTCGACCACGTCGTCATTGGGAAGCGAGGTCATCACGATGTCCGCTGCCTCCGCGACCTCGCGCGGGGTCTCGATCCAGCGCAGTCCCTGGTCGATGAGCCACTGGGCGGCGTCGCGGTTTCGGGCCTCGCCGTATACGACGTAGCCGGCGGCCAGGTACCGGGCGGCCATGTTCCCGCCCATCGTCCCGAGCCCTATGAATCCGATCGTCTGCATCGCTACTGCGCTCCTTCGATCGTGCTGATGTCTTCGTCGGCGAGCTCGAGGTTCGCGGCCTCGATCAGAGGGTCGACCTGCTCGGGCGAGCGGAAGCCGACGATTGCGCCGTCGACGGCGGGATTCCGAAGCGTCCAGGCGATCGAGACGGCTCCGGGGACGGTGTCGTGGCTTTCGGCGACCGTCGCCAAGCGATCCACGAGCTCGAGGTTGCGCGAGAGCTCTGGTTCGCGAAAGCGTGGGTCCTGCTTGCGCCAGTCGTCGTCGGGCATGCTCGCGATCCGCTCGCGGGTCATGTGTCCGGTGAGCAGTCCGGATCCCATCGGGGAGTAAACGATCACGCCCATTCCGTTGCGCTCGGCAAACGGGAGGATCTCACGTTCCGCGTCGCGCTCGATTAAGCGAGAACTGCGGCTGCAGCGTCTCCACCGGCGCGATCTCCTGGATTCGCCGCAGCTGCGCGACGTCGAAGTTCGAGACGCCGATGTGCCGCACGAGGCCCTGCTCCTTTAGCTCGGCGAAGGCTGACCAGCCCTCCTCGATGTCCGCGTCGGGGATCGGCCAGTGGATCTGGTAGAGGTCGATCGCATCGATGCCCAGGCGTTCGAGGCTGGCGTGCGCCTCGCGGATGATCGACTCGCGCTTGAGGCTGTGGACGACGCGGCGGCCCGGGCCTTCGAGCAGCGAGGCCTTCGTGAACACGTACGGACGCTCGGAGAGGCCTTCGAGCGCGCGCCCGACGATCTCCTCGGAGTGACCGAACCCGTAGGCGGCGGCGGTGTCGATCCAGTTGACGCCGAGTTCCAGCGCGCGGCGGATCGCCGCTACGGACTGCTCGTCCTCCTGGGCGCCCCAGCCGAATTCCCAGCCGCCGCCGCCGATCGCCCAGGCGCCGAACCCGACGCGCGTGATCTCGAGTCCGGTGTGGCCGAGTTGTGTGGTCTGCAACTGTGCTGTCTGCATCGTCGTGCCTTTCAATGGGGGAGGGGTTGTGGTTGCGTGGTTGTGCCGTGGCCCCGGCTGCCGAGCAGGGCGGGGGTCGCGGCAAAGATTCCGAGGGCGAGCAGCCCCGAGAAGACGAGCAGGCTCACGCGCGTCGACGCCACTTGCGTCAGCGCTCCGAGTCCGATGACCGGGCCTGACAGCCCGAGGTAGGCGGCGAGGTAGAGGCCGGCCAACGCCTCGGCGCGGCTCTCGGGCAGCGAGATCTCCGACACCGTCCCGATCGCCCCTTTGAACATGAGCCCCGCGCCGGCACCGGCGATCAGATCACCGGCCGCGAACAGGCCGAAGCTCGGCGTCGGCAGCAAGACCGCGACGGTCAGCAGGGCAATGCCCGTCAACAGCGCGGGGATGCCCGCGGCGACCAGCTGCTGTGGCGGGCGGGCTCCGCTCAGCGTCTGCGCCAGCGCGGCGGCGGCGAACATCGCGAATGAGACTGCGCCCGCGAGCGCGCGCGACGGCTCGTGCAGCGTCTCGGCCAGGAAGCTGGGCGCCAATGACGTGATCAGCCCGAAGAGTGCGAACGTGATCGCCGCGCCGACGGCGGCGGCGAAGAACCGCGGCGCGCGCCGACGATGGCACCGACACTCGCTGCGGTCGGTACGCCGGCCGCGGCGATGATGGCCTGCGCGTTTCAGGGGCGCCACTGATCGCGAGCAGCGCAAGCACGATCAAACCACCGAGGACGAGCGAAGGGAAGCGTCAGAGCGTGCCCTGCCCATTGGGCGAGCACCCCCGCGATGAGCCCTCCAACCCCCAGTCCACCGAGGTTCGCGGACGCCGCGGTCATCTGGGCTCGACGCGGGGCATGCGTGGAACGGCGCGCAGCGTCGAGCTCCACCAGCCATGCCGTTGCCGTCGCGGTCACGACGCCGATGCCGAGCCCGCTCACGACACGGGCCACGAGCAGCCCGGGCAACTCGGGCCAGGTTACGAACACGCACGGCCGCGAGCACGTTGACCGCCAGTCCCAGGGCAATCACGCGCCGTCGTCCGTACCAGTCGGAGAGATGTCCGGCGAGAAGAGGCTCAACGCAACGGCCGCCGCGTAAGCGGCGAACACGATCGTGATCGTCAGTGAGGAGAAGTGGTCATGCTGGGCGAACAGCGACCACAGCGGCGTTGGCGCCGTCGTGAACGCCATCACGGCGGTGAACGCGAACGCGACGACCCAGAACCAGAACCGGCCATCGCGAGCGGTTGTCGATGGGAGAGGTGTGTTTGACATGCGACCAGTGTCCACTCCTCGCTGATCACGTTCAACGCAAAAGCTTGCTGACTGTTATCGCATCTGGCGATAAGCTGCGCGGGTGGAGCTCAGGCAGCTGGCGATGTTCGTAGCGGTGGCCGAGGAGGGCAGCTTCACGCGCGCTGCGGATCGGCTCCACGTCGTGCAATCCGCCGTCTCGGCAGGGGTTCGCAACCTCGAGCGCGAGCTCGGGGCGCGCCTGTTCGACCGCTCGACTCACAAAGTCGCGCTGAGCGATGCCGGCCGCGCGCTGCTCCCGGAGGCGCGCGCGACGCTCGAGGCGGCGGCCGCGGCGCGTGACGCCGTCGATGCGATCAAGGGCGCGGTGGGCGGGACCGTCGTGCTCGGGACGCTGCAGGCACAGGGGATGCGCTTCATCGATGTTCCCGCGGCGCTGGCCGAGTTTCACTCCGAGCACCCAGGGGTCGAGGTCCAGATCCGCCAGGGCGGCTCACTCGAGATGACCACGAAGGTCCGAGAAGGACAGCTCGATCTGGCGTTCGTAGCGCTTCCCGATCAGCGGTTTCCAGGCGTCGAGCTGGTTCCACTGGCAAGCGAGCCGATCGTGCTCGCGGTCGCCGCAGACCATCCGCTCGCATCACGCCGTGGCGTCGAGCTGGCCGCGCTCGAGTCCGAGACGATCATCGAGTTCCCCGAGGGCTGGGGCGTCCGAATGGCCAACGACCGCGCGTTCGCGGCGGCCGGAGCCACCCGCCACATCGCCTACGAGGTAGGCGACACAGGCAGCTTGATCGGATTCGTCCGCCACGGACTCGCCGTCGGACTGCTCCCTCGATCGTTTTTCGACGACACGGGCGGGGTCGTGTTCGTACCGATTCGGGGACGCGCAACGGAGTTCGTCACCGGCATCGCAACGCCGTCAAACCGCCGCGCAACCGCGGCCGCCCGAGCTTTGCTGGAAGTGCTTCGCCGGCATGGCGGCGCCTAGCCGTTATCGCCGAACTGAGCAGTGGCTTTGCGCGGCGCCGCCTCGATCAGGATCCGCGCGGCGGTCCGGGCCGAGGAGGCGATCGCCGCGTTGTGGTCGAGGTTGGCGGCGAGGCTGCCGCCGTCGTAGATGAGACGGAGCTGATCGGCGAGCTGGTCGGGGTCGGCGATCCCGGCCTCGGTTGCGAGCTCGGCGAACAGATTGCGGACCTCGTTGCGGTAGTTGGCGGTCGCCTCGGCGATCTGGCCTTCCGCCGGGGCCTCGGCCGCCGCGGCGACAAAGGCGCAGCCGCGGTAGTCCGGGCGGGCGAAGTGGGCTGCCTGGGCGTCGAGCACGGCCAGCATCTTCTCGACCGGGTCGTCGACCTCGTCGACGGCTCGGCGCAGGCGCCCGATCATCGCCTCGTGACGGCCGTCGAGGTAGGCGCGGACCAGGCCGTCCTTGCTCCCGAAGGTGCTGTAGAGCGAGGCCTTGGCGACGCCGGCACGCGCGATCACGCGGTCGATGCCGACCGAGTGCACGCCCTCGGCGTAGAAGAGCTCGTTGGCGGCGTCGAGGAGGCGCTCACGCGGTGATGTCTTGGTGGTGGCGGGCATCGTTGATCGATCCTCTCGCTGGCTCACGCTACCTCGGGGGTGGGGCACGTCTGATCGTAGACGCGGCGCCGGGCGATTCCGGCCAGCAGACCGGCTGCGGTCAGCGCGGCGAGCGCGATCACGGCGCCGCCGAACTCGTTGGCGGTTGTCGTCACGGTGCCGTGGACGACGAGGACGCCGGCGAGGATGGCGGGCAAACCCATCGCCAGGTAACAGATCAGGTAAGTGACGGAGATGACACCGGCGCGCTCCGCGGCTCCAGCCAGCGACACGATCGTGCGCAGCCCTCCCTGGAAGCCGGCGCCGAAGCCGGCTCCGGCGAGAGCGGTCCCGCCGAAGAACCCGACGATGCTGCCGTTCGACACCGACCAGAGCACGATCAGGACTCCGACGATCACCAGCGCCGTGCCGGCCAGGGCGAAGCTCCGCGGGTCCAGGCGGTGGAAGGCGAGAACGGTGAGCGAGCCGCTTCCGGCCAGGACGAACAGCGAGGCGCCGCCGAGGATCGTCGAGTGCGAGTGCGCGACGAGGCCGGCCAGCGACGGCCCAAGCGAGCCGTAGAAACCGGCGAGCGCCCAGACCGCGACGAGTGACGGCGCGGCGATCGCGAGGGCGCGGCGGACCTGGCGGGGAAGTCCGAGCGTGGGCCGCAGGGCACGGCGGGCGCCGGGCACGCGCGGCGACGTCTCGGGAATGGCCACGACGGCCGCGGCCTGAATCAGGAAGATGCCCATCAGCACGAAATAGACGAGCTCGGTCGGGGCGGGGAGCAGCTGGACGAGCAGTGCGGATCCGAGCGCACCGGTCGCCGTGCCGGCCATCGCGCCGGCGGCGTTGGCAACCGGCCCGCGGCCGGCGTGCAGGTCGACGAGCCCTGCTCCGACCGCGCCCGCGGCCGCGCCGGTGGCGAGACCCTGGGCGACCCGCGCCGCGAGCAGCACGGGGAGCCCGGATGCGGTCGCGAACAGGACCATCACCCCGGCCTGAACGACGAGCGCGCCGAGCAACATCGGACGGCGGCCGACGTGGTCTGACAGCGAGCCGAAGATCAACAGCGACGCGAGCACCGCGACGGCGTAGACGCCGAAGATCACCGTGATCGTCTCCGGCGAGAAGCCCCACTGCGCCTGGTAGGTCGCGTACAGAGGCGTGGGGGCGCTCGAGCTCGCCAGCAGCGATACGAGGATCGAGGTGAGCAGCGCGAACGCGACGCCGTTGGAGAGGCGCTGCGACGTCCAGCGCGGGGCGGTAGGTCTTGCGATGGTCGCTGTCGTCATTTCCGTCTCCTCGGGTCGTAGACAGAAAGGTCTGTCTGGCGGCGGTCCCGCGGAGCGTAGCACCGAACAGACAGGTCTGTCTAGTGCCTCTTGAAATTCGCGTTGCCTTAGCGCGATCGAGCGATGCGACGGCGGTCGCGGAACTGCATATTCACCGCGCCCCATCGATTTCGAGAGAGTCTTCGCCCAACGTTGAACGAAAGGAACCCATGAGCGCGATCTATACGACGGTTCAGACTGAGACGGTCGAGGCGGCGAACGGGACCAGCTTCGCGTACCGCGACCTCGGCAAGGGAGACGTGCCGATCGTCGCGTTTCAACACTTCCGAGGGAACCTCGAGAACTGGGACCCTCCGCTGATTGACGCGCTCGCGGCGAACCGGCGCGTCCTGACGTTCGACAACACCGGCGTCGGCGCCACGACCGGGATGACGCCGCACACGATCGCCGAGATGGCCCAGGACGCGATCGCGTTCGTCGATGCGCTGGAGCTGGCGCAGGTCGACCTCCTCGGCTTCTCGATCGGCAGCTTCGTGGCTCAAGAGATCACGCTGACCCGACCCGATCTGGTGCGGCGCGTCGTGCTCGCATCCTCGGCGCCCCAGGGTGCGGCCGGCATGCACGGCTGGGCGAAGGACGTGATCGACGCTGTCGGCAAGCGCCAGGGGTCTCCCGAGGGCTACCTGTCCGTCTTCTACGCGCCATCGCCGGCGAGCCAGGCGGCGGGCAAGCAGTCGCTGCAGCGCATCTTCGGCGCTCGCACCGAGGACCGCGACGCCGACACGACCTGGCAGACACGGCAGGCGCAATACGACGCCGTGTGCTCATGGGGCATCCCCAACCACGCGCTGCTGCAGCGCGTCAGCGCGATCGACCACCCCGTGTTCATCGCCAACGGCGACAGCGACCCGATGATCCTGCCGCACTACTCATACCTGCTGGCGGGGTTGATCCCGCAGGCGAGACTGAAGATCTATCCGGACGCAGCCCACGGCTTCCTGTTCCAGCACGCCGCGGAGTTCGCCGCGGACGTCGAGGCGTTCCTGCGCGATTAGACCTGGGCGGCTCTGGTCCGGTCCTCTACCGGCGGGCGACGTACGCGCGCACGTCCGCGACGCTCCACCAGCTCCCGTTCGGCGCGTTCAGCGTCATCCGCACGTAGCGGACCGGTGCGCCCGAAAGCCTGACGGCGGTCAGCTGACCACTGCCCGCGCCTGAGGCCACCGGTGAGCTCCAGATGCTCCCGTTGGAGCTGACCGTGACGGTGTAGCCGCGCGGGTAGTCGCCGAGGTTGACGCCGGTGTCGAACACCAGCTTGCGCACCCGCTCGGGTCGACCGAAGTCGACCTGGAGGTATTGACCCGGCTGCTGGCCGGCGCCGGTGGAGTAGCGGGTGGTCGCGTCGTCGTCGACGGCGTTGCGTGCGACGTCTCCCTGACAGCAGGGATCGGTCGGGCCGCTGGGATTGGCGCTGGCCGCCCAGCCCGACGGGTCCAGCTCGGTCAGCCCACGGCCCGTGCCCGGGCTTCCGTTCCAGATGAACGTGGCCAGCGAATCGCCCGGGAGGTTGTAGGTGAAGCTGCGGGTGCCCTCGCGTACGCCGAACGCCTGCGGGTTGTCGTTCTCGTTGTGGGCGACCAGCACCGTCGTGCCGTCCGGGTTGCGGAACGCCACGTCCATCACCTGGCCGTTCCAGCCGGTCGTCCCGAACGACGTGCTGGCGATCCGGACCGCTCCCGGCTCGACGAAGCGGCTGAGGTGGCCGAGCGTGTAGTACTCGGCATCGGGTGTGATCTGGTCACCGGGACCGATCGTGAGGATGCCGGTGCAGTTGCCACAGCCGCCGACATGCGGACCGCCCGACGGATCCAGCGCGACGTTCCAGTTGACGACGGTCTTGGCCCAGTTGCGCGGCGAGCCGATGATCAGGTTGCGGGAGTGCCATTTGAGCGTGTCGGAGAACGTGTTCGCCGGGTCGCCCGACTGGCTGCCGGAGCATTCCGTGAAGTAGATGTCCTTGTTCGGGAACTGCTTGTGCAGCGCGGTCATCGCGCTCGGGTCGCCGAAGTAGCAGTGATATGCCGTGCCAGCCACCCAGCGCGCCGCCGGCGAGTAGAGGACCTCTTGCGGGTACTGGTTGGTGTCCTGAGTCTCGTCGGCCGGGGTCGTGGCGATGTCGTTCGGATGCTCTGACCAGTTGTGGTCATAGGCGAGGATCTGCGTCTTCAGTCCGGCCGCGCGCAGCATCGGACCGAGGTCCTCGATCACTTTCTCCTCCTGGGCGGCCGACATGTCCGTGCCGGGATATCCCGCCGGCGCTCGGTTCTGCGGCTCGTTCTGGACCGTGATCTGGTCGACCGCTACGCCTTGGGCGCGGTAGGCCTCGACGAACTTGGTCAGGTACAGCGCGTAGGAGCGATAGATCTTCGGGTCATCGATCAGCCGCCCGCCGATCAACGAGCCGCCGGTCTTCATCCACGCGGGTGGACTCCATGGCGTCGCGACGATCTGAAGCTTGGGGTTCAGGCGTTTGGCCCAGCGCAACAGCGGCAGGATCTGAGGCTCGTCGTGGGCGATGCTGAAGTGCCGCTGCGGATAGTCGGTGGCGCCGGCCGGGAGATCGTCGTAGGTGTAGGGCGCGGTGGCGACGAAGTCCGACGCTCCGATCGGCTGGCGCAAGTAGCTCAGCCCGTCTCCGGTGCGCGGGTCGAACAGCATCCGCATCGCGGTCGCGCGTGCCGACGGCGAGAGCCGGTACAGCACGACAGCGGACGAGTCGGTGATCGAGCCGCCGAAGCCGACCATCGACTGGAAGCTGCGCGACGGGTCCACGACCACCGTCGGAACCGTCGGCTGGGCTCGCGCGAACTGGACGTTGTCCATCGGGGCCAGCTTGTCCGTGCCGTCGGCGGTGGTCAGCCACACGTGCACGGCGGGGCTTGCCTTTTGATCGCCTGCGGCCGCGGAGCCGGGCACCAGCGGCGAAGCAGCGCCGGCGAACAGCGCTCCCGCCACCACGATCACAAGCAGTCGGCAGAGTGACCCCTGCCGCGTCGTCAGCCGTCGATTCGACATTGAATTCCTCCCTACGGTCGACCGACCCCGGATCGTAGCTCGACGGGGATGTCCGAATGCTGACGTTCTCGCGGATACGCACCGGGCCCAAGCGAGGCGGATGGCGTCCTAGATTGCGGCTGCCTGTCAATCGAACAGACCGCAACAGCCGGTCAGGAGAAGCGAATGATCATCCTCGGAATCATCCTGCTGCTCATTGGACTCTTTGCCAAGATCGCGATTCTGTGGACCATCGGGATCGTCCTCGTGCTCGTCGGACTGGTCCTCATGGCGCTCGGAGCCATGGGTCGCGCCGTGGGAGGCCGGCGGCACTATTACTGACGCCCGGGCCATCAGGATCACCGGACCATCAGCGAAGCGTGATCGAGCGCTCAGGTCATCGCGGCGACGAGCCGATGATGACGCAGCTGCGCCGGCGGAGAACCATGGAGAATCCACATGCGATCACCGGCGCGGCTGACGGCGCCCGAGCGGACCAGCTCGCCCATCGCCGTGGTGACAGATGGTCGGTGTGCGCCGACGAGATCCGCCAGGCGCTGATGTGAAAGCGGCAAGGGCACAGCGATCCCGTCTGATCTGACGCGGCCCCAGCGCTCGGCGAGGTGCCAGAGGGTCAGCAGCAGGCGGTCGTCCACGCGCTGGTGGTGTGCGATGGCGAGAGCGACAGCCAGGTGGTGCGCGCGCCGTGTGCCCCGGGCGAACAGCTCCACGCCGAGCTGAGGCCAGGGGTTCATGCGCACGACCAAACCGTGGTCCAGGACGGCCAGTCGCGTCGGCTCCAGCACGAGCCAGCCCACCTCGGCATGCACATGTGAGCCTTCGGAATCCCACCGCCACGGTCGCAGGACATCGCCCGCTCCCAGCAGCTCGACGCATGTGCGCCCGAGCACGTCGACCTCTCGCGACAGAAGCCCTTCGATGATCAAAAAGCCACGATGATGCTTGTCGGGCTCCATCGCGCCGGCAGGGTCCCACTCGCCGGGGGACAGTCGGCGCACGCGGGTGAGCGCCTCGCGACGGGCGCGTTCGAGCTCTGAATCGTCGAGCAGATCGGCGAGATCGGGGTCCGCGTCGACGATGCTGATGAGATCGGTTATCGATGCCACGTGGCGATCCGCAGCGATCGCTGCCTGGACGGGTCGTTCATCGCAACGACACTACCCCGCTGACGGGCCGCGACCACCCGGTGCTGTACGGCCGGGGTTCGTGCGATGTGACACGACCCGCTGGCCCGGCCAGGTGACAGCCAGGTCACAGCCGTTGTCACCGCGCTGGCATCGCCTCCTGTCTAGAACTGCTGCAGGCAGTTCAGAGGAGGACACACGATGAGACCGTTGGCCAGCACGACCCCGAGCAGTCCGGCATTCGACAGGGCACCCAGGGCGTGCCGCAACCAGGGGTGACGCGCAGGCCGGATGTCCGCCGCATGCTCGGGGGCCGCAACCGGCGGCGTCTAGGCGCCGGGCTGGCGTTGCTCGCCGTGGTCGGTGTCGTGATCGCGATCGTCTCCGAGATCAGCTCCTCACCGTCGAAGCGCAACCCGGGCAGCAACGACAGGGCGTCCGATGCAACCACCGTCAAACGTCGCGACCTGGTGCAGACCGACAGCGAGTCGGGCACGCTCAGCTACGCCGGCCCCCAGACCGTCTACAACCGCCTGAGCGGAACGCTCACCTGGTTGCCGAGGGTGGGCCAGGCGATCAAGCCGGGTGGGGCGCTGTTCAAGGTCGATGCCAAGCCGGTGATCCTGATGGACGGTACGACCCCCGCCTACCGGGACCTGACCTCATCCGACAGCGCGGGCCAGGACATCGAGGAGCTCAACCGAAACCTCGTCGCGCTCGGCTTCAACCCCGACGGGATCGTCATCGGCGATCAGTGGCAGGCGGCGACGAGCGCCGGGGTCGAGGCTTTCCAGGCCTCGCTTGGCGAGACGGAGACCGGCAGCCTGTCGCTCGGGCAGGTCGTGTTCCTGCCGGGCGAGCAGCTCGTCTCGACCGTTGATGCGACGCTCGGCTCGACCGGCGGCGGCGCGGGCCCGGGCAATCCGTCTTCGTCGAGCAACGCGAGCGATCAGACATCGGGCCCCAAGCCGCAGTTCGTCAGCCTGCAGAAGCCCGCCGCTCCCAAGCACCGATCCGGTCACGGGCCCGCGCCCGCGCAACCGCCAAGAGTCACAAGCCCGCTGCCAAGCACCGCACGAAGTCTCTCGAGGCGCTGATTGCGCTCCTGCAGGCCGAGATCGGCGCGCTGAAGGCGGCACAGCGGTCGCCGTCTGAGGGCCCCTCGAACGGCGGCCGTCCGCGGTCCTCGAACAGCGGCAACCCCTCACACACCGCGAGCCCGTCTTCAAACGGCGCAAACCCGTCGACCGACAGCGGCGGCGGGTCCGCATCGCCGATCCTCGAGACGACTTCGACGCGGCAGATCGTGACCGTCGACCTCGACCCGAGCAAGCAGTCCGAGGCAAAGGTGGGGGCGCGCGTGACCGTGGAGATGCCCGCCGGCGACACGGTTGGCGGCAGGGTCAGCGCCGTGAGCTCGGTGGCGCAGAGCTCGGGCAACTCGGACACTGGCAACGGCTCCGCTAACTCGGGGGCCGGTAACAACTCGGGCGGCTCGGCCTCGACGATCCCGGTGACGATCAGCCTGTCGCGCAGGCATGCCCACCGGGGACTCAACCAGGCGGCAGTCAGCGTGAACTTCGCGCAGGCGCGCGCCAACCATGTCCTGTCGGTGCCGGTGACGGCGCTGCTGGCAACGGCCGGAGGCGCCTACGCGGTCCAGGCGGCGGCCGCTCCGCACCGGCTGATCCCGGTCACCACCGGCCTGTTCGCCGCGGGGTACGTGCAGATCTCGGGAAACGGGATCCACCCGGGTCTGCGCGTAACGGACTCGCAGGGATGACCGTCGCGTCGTCGCTCGAAGCGGTGACCAAGGAATACCCGGGCGGGGTGGTGGCGCTGCGCGACCTCACGATCGAGGTGGGTGAGGGAGAGCAACTGGCGGTGGTGGGGCCGTCGGGGTCGGGCAAGACGACTCTGTTGACGGTCATGGGCACGCTCGAGCGGCCGACGCGCGGCGGTGTGCACGTCGTTGGCTACGACGTTGTGCAGGCGTCGGATCGGGAGTTGGCCGGACTGCGGGCGCACGCGCTGGGATTCGTGTTCCAGGGGTTCAACCTCCAGGAGTCGATCACCGCGCTCGACAACGTCGCTCTCGGGCTGCTGTACACGGGACAGCCGCTCAGACAGCGACGAGAGGCTGCGCGTGCGGCGCTTGAGCGCGTGGGTCTCGGCCATCGGCTGACGCACCGGCCACCGATGCTGTCGGGCGGCGAGCGCCAACGGGTGGCGATCGCGCGGGCCATCGCCAAGCGCCCGCTCCTGATCCTCGCCGATGAGCCGACCGGCAATCTCGACTCGAAGGCGAGTGCGGAGGTCGTCGCACTGCTGCACGGGCTGAGCTCCGACGGCGCGACGCTCGTGCTGATCACTCACGACGAAAACATCGCCCGCGGCTTCGTGCGCCGCATTCAGATGCGAGACGGCGAGATCGTCTCAGACGAACGCCAATGAGCGCCGCCACCGTCACGCCGCGTCCGCGCGAGCGCATCGCCCGGGCACGACTGCCGGTCTCGCAGCTGCTCGGTACCGCGCTTCAGGGGCCGCGGACCAGACGGCTGCGTGCGGCCTTGTCGGCGCTTGGCATCGCGATCGGGATCGGTGCGATGGTCGCCGTCGTCGGCGTCTCTGCCTCGGCCCAGGCAAACCTGCTGGCGGAGATCGACGCGCTCGGGACAAATCTGCTGACGGTCACGCCGGGGCAGACGTTCCTCGGCGCGAACGAAGTCCTGCCGGACACCTCGGTGCCGATGATCGGGCACGTGCAACAAGTGCAGAGCGCTGTCGCCGTCTATCAAGTCGCCGGCGCGAACGTGTACCGCAGCCCGCTCGTGCCGCAGTCCGAAAGCGGCGGCATCGGCGTCGACGCCGCCGCCGACAATCTGCCCGAGGTGCTGGGAACGTCGATGGCCTCCGGGCACTTCCTCGACCCGGTCGGCGACCGCTACCCCGAGGTCGTGCTCGGCGCACAGGCCGCCGGCGTCCTGCAGATCGATCGGGTGGGTGGTCACGTGCTGGTGTACCTCGGCAACACCTGGTTTACGGTGGTCGGGATTCTCAAGCCGGTTCTGCTCGACTCGTCCCTGGACAGCGATGTATTCATCACGCTGCCAGTCGCAGAGCGGATGTTCCAGACCAAGCCGAACCCCTCGGAGATCTACGTGCGCGCCGACGTCAGCGCCGTGAAAAAAGTCTCAGGATTGCTCGCGGCCACCGCCGACCCTCAGCAGCCCGATGGCGTCCAGGTCTCGCGGCCGTCCGACGCGCTCGAGGCGCGCGCCGCCGCCAAGGGCCAATTCACAACGCTGCTGCTAGGCCTGGGCGCCGTCGCGCTGCTGGTCGGGATGATCGGGATCGCGAACATCATGGTCATCAGCGTGCTCGAGCGGCGTGGCGAGATCGGGTTGCGCCGGGCGCTCGGCGCGACCAAGCGACACATCTGGTCCCAGTTCCTCGCCGAGTCGGCGCTGCTCGCGGTGCTGGGCGGGATCGGTGGCCTGCTGCTCGGCGCGGGTGCGACGGCGCTCTACGCCCAGGCCAGGAACGAGCCGTTCGTCATCCCTCTGTATGCGCTGATCGCTGCGCCTACGGCGGGCCTCGTGATCGGTGCGATCGCCGGGCTCTACCCGGCGATGAAAGCGGCTCGCCTCAGCCCCACCGAGGCGCTACGAGCGACCTGACAGCCCGGTCTCGCCGTCGTTGCGGAACGTGACGCTTATCGCGAGCCCGCCGTCGGGCCCCGGCGTGGCGACGAGGGTCGCGCGGTGTGCAGCCGCGACGGCGCGGACGATCGACAGCCCCACGCCGTGGTGCCCGTCCGCCGTCGTGCGGTCGGTCGCCAGGCGACTGAACGGCTCGAACAGCCGCTCGATCTCGTCTGGGGGAACCTGCGGGCCGCTGTTGACGACGGTCAGCACCGGGTGCCCGGCGTCGACGGATGTGCCGACCTTCACGCGTCCCTCGGGCTCGCTGTAGCGGACGGCGTTATCGACCAGGTTTGCGACCAGAGATTCGATCAGCGCACGATCGCCATCGATCGTGGTCGGCCGGAGCTCTGCGATGACCGTGAGCGACCGCTGCGCGATCTCGCGCCGGGACGATTCGAGCGCCGCCTCGGCGACTGCGGCCAAGCCGATCGGCTCGCGCCTGGACAGCCCACGTTCGCTGGTGGCCAGCGTAAGCAGCGAGTCGAGCAGGCGCTCGTGATCGCGCCCGGAAGCAAGCAGTTCCTCGCACGCGGCGCGCAGGCTCGCTGCACTGGCGTCGGGGTCGGCGAGGGCAACCTGCAACAGCGTGCGCTCGACCGTCAGCGGCGTGCGCAGCTCGTGGGCGGCGTTGGCCACAAAGCGCCGCTGGGCGGCGAATGACGCTTCCAGCCGGCCCAGGACATCGTCGAACGTGTCGCCCAGCTGCTTGAACTCGTCATCGGGCCCGGTGAGCGCTAAGCGCTCGTGCAGATTGCCGGCCGAGATCGTCTGCGCGGCGGCGGTCATCTCGCGCAGCGGGCGCAGGACCCGCCCGGCGAGAAACCAGCCCAGCACCGCGGCGACAACCGCGGTCACCGCGAGCGTCACCCACGAGGCGGCGAGTAGACGGTCGACGTCGGCGGAGTGCTGGTGCGAGACGACGTCCTGGACGATCGGCCGGGCGCCCGGCGGACCGGGCACCGCCGAGACGCTGCTCGAGCCGACGACGGTGCCGTGCGATCCCACCAGGAAGATCACGACCACGATCGCCGTGCCGAGTGCCAGGAACATGCCCGAGTACAGCAGCGTGAGTCTCAGGCGGGCGCTTCGTGCCATCAGATCCGGTAGCCGGCCTCGCGCACCGTCTCGATCATCGGCGGGTCGCCGAGCTTGGAGCGCAGCCGCGCGATCGTGGTCTTGACCGTGCTGGTGAACGGATCAGCAGCTTCGTCCCAGACACGGGCCAGCAGCTCTTCGGCGGAGACCACCCGGCCGTCGGCCGCCAGCAGGTGCTCGAGCACCGCGAACTCCTTCGGGCTGAGCAGCAGCGGCCGCTGGCCGCGGGAGGCAACGCGGCGCGCCGAGTCGAGCGTGACGTCGCCGCACGTCAGCTTCGGTGGCACCGCCGGAAGCGAGCGCCGCCCAAGCGCTCGCACGCGCGCCACCAGCTCGGGGAACTCGAACGGTTTGCAGAGATAGTCGTCGGCGCCCAACTCGAGCCCCTCCACGCGATCGCCGAGCGTGGTCGACGCGGTCAGCATGAGCACCCGCGTGGATGTCTGCTGATCCACCAGCTTGCGGCAGACCTGGTCACCGTGCACGCCCGGCAGGTCGCGGTCGAGCACGACCACGTCATACGTGTTGACGGCCACGTGCATCAACGCGTCCGCGCCGTCCAGCGAGATATCGACCGCCATGCCCTCGCGGCGAAGTCCCTCGGCGACCGCCTTGGCCAGCCGGGCTTGGTCCTCCACGACCAGCACTCTCATCGGACCCAAAGGATCCCGCATCGAAGGTGACAGCCAGGTCACACCGCCGGTCACGGAGCTGTGACCGGCCCGTCGGTAGAAGTGCGGCCATGCCACCTCGACGCAAAATCACCGCAATGATGGCCGCGGCCGTGCTGCTGCTGGCCGCCGGGTGCGGGGGATCCCCCGCAGCGTCCCAAAGTCAGTCCTCAAAGACGCCCGCTGAGCAGGCGTTCGCGTACGCCCGATGCATCCGTGCGCATGGTGTGCCCGCATTCCCGGATCCGCAGGTGACCACGAGTCCAGGGTCGGTCGGGATCCGCCAGGCGGTACCGGCGGCAGCCGGATTGTCGCCTGCTTTCAACGCGGCGCAGAAGGCTTGCCGCAGCATCATGCCCGCGCCTGGCAAGGGCGGGAGCCGCGATCAAGGGCCCGGCAAGCAGGTGCTGCTCGCGTTCGCCCACTGCCTGCGCGGGCATGGCGTCACGGGCTTTCCCGACCCCAACGCCAGCGGTCAGCTGACCATCGAGATGATCAGAGCCGCGGGAGTCGACATCCGCACACGGAGCTTCTTTGACACCGCCAAGGCGTGCGTGGGAGCGACGCATGGGGCGATCACTGTGGCCCAGCTGGAGACGGCGATCAACGGCCGCCATTGACCGCAGCGATCAGTCGCGTTCGAGCACCAGCTTGGTCGCAGGTTCGAGCCACACCTCGTCGGCTCGCTCCCACGGCGCGATCGTGGTCGGTACGGAGAGCGGATCGAAGCGACCCTCCGCGAACAGCTCGAGCACGGCCGGTAGCAGCCGGCGCGAATCGGCGCGCGATAGGTGGAACGTGATGCCGTGCGTGTACATCTCCAGCAGCGGCAGCGGGGTGGTGGGCGAGAAATGGATCGCGACCGACGTGCAGAAGCCGTAGTCGTCGGTCGAGCGCAGGGCGGCGTGGAGCCCTTCGAGCTCGCCGGTTGCCTCGACCGTGATCGGCGCCCGCTCGTAGCGGCGCGGCCATGCCTGTTGCTGGTGCTCGACCTCGGCGCCCAGCGCGGCCGCGGCGGCGCAGCGCGCCTCGTCGCGGTCGACGTAGCGCACGCGCCCTGAGCCCAGTCCGCGCGCGAACGCCACCGCGTACAGCGCGATCGACGCAGCCGCGCCGCCAAGGATCAGCACCTCTGCGCCGGGGCGCTCGGCGAGCTGCGGACCGACGGCGCGATAAGCGTCGCAGGCGTTGTCGGGCAGCGCGCACAGCGCCGCGGCGCTTCCTCGCGGCGCCGGCAGGAGCATGTGATCGGCGGCCGGAACGGCGAGCAGATCGGCTACCGCCCCGCCGTGACCGCCGCCGGCCTCGCCGAAACCGAACGCACCGCCTGCTCGAGCACGGTACGTGTGACACGCCCCGAAGCGTCTGTCGCGGCAGGCCGCGCAGATTCCGCATGAGACCTGGAACGGCACGATCACCCGATCGCCGACCCGCCGCTCGCTGACGTCGTCGCCCACGGCGATGACCTCCGCCACCGTCTCATGCCCGACCGCGAACGGCCCGGGGAAGATCCCGAACGCCGCCATCGGCTGGTCCAGGTCACAGCGCGCCACGGCGAGCGGACGAACCAGCGCGCCTTGTGCGTCAGGCAGCTGAGGGTCCGGAGCCTCCTCCCACTCGACCCGTCCGGCTTGCACGAACGTGAGCTGGCGCATCGCCCGGCCAGCCTAACCGACAGGTCCCGATGCACGGTCGCCTCGAGGTGAAGATGGGGGGCTGACCCCATGGCGGTTCGGGGGGCAGTTCGAGATGTTCGCGGCTAAGGGCTGGGACGGAACCACCAAGGCCGGAACGGAAGGCAACGCGATGGAGAACGCTGCGCTGGGTAGCGACCGTCAGAGACACGCCGCAGGGAAGCGCCCGGGGGTCAATTGGTCGCGCTGGGCGACCTGGACGGCGGGCTTCATCGCGTTTCCAATCGCCGGGCTAGCCGGCCGCGGCGTGATCGGGAACGTGGACGATCCGATCGCGGCGCTGGTGGGCGGTGGCGTCGCGGGTGCCGTGATCGGGACCGGCCAGTGGCTGGCCTCCCGGCGCGAGGTCGGGGAACCGGCCCTGTGGATCGGCGCCAGCGCCGGCGGGATGGGGGTCGGTCTGCTCGCCGGCGCGGCGGCGGTCGGCTACGAAACCGGGCTCGGCGATCTGGCCCTGATGGGTGCCATCACCGGAGTCATACTCGGTCCAGCGCAGGCGCTCGTGCTTGCACCGCGGTGGCAGCGGGCGTGGGCCTGGGCGCTCGCCATGCCGGCGCTGTGGGCAGCCGGGTGGAGCGTGACAACGGCGATCGGTGTCGACGTCGAGCGCCAGTACGTCGTGTTCGGCTCCGCTGGGGCGATCACGGTGATGGCGGTCTCGGGCTTGCTCTGGGAATGGATTCGAGCCGGCGGACGCCGGCCCTTCGCGGCGTAGAGGACGAGCGATGGGCCATGCCATCGTTGGCACGGGGCAGCTCACAAAAAGCCCAGCTTCGTAGGATGCATAGTCGTGGCAGCGCTATCACCACGTTCGGCGTGCTCGCCGATCCTCATGACGCCCGGCGATCCATCGTCTGCGCGGGCGTAATGGGCGACCATCTAATCGTCCTTCATTCTGCGGTGCGGGGTTGCGCCGGCTATAGCCGCCACGACGCTCCGTCGATTCTGTTGGACGGCTCATCGTTGGCGCGCGACACGGAGCACGGTCGCGCGGTCACCGCGCAGCTGACGCGTCGCCAAGGAACGCTTGAGGAGGCGATCGATGCGGCGGTCTTTGCGCTCAGCGCTGCGGGGTTGTCCAAGAGCATCCGGCGTCAGGCGCGCGCGGCGTGCGAGGACTACTTCTACAGCCGGCTCGATCTGGCGCCGAGCCACGAGCTCGACGGGCGGGCAGAGATCGTCGAATCGCTCGAGCTGATGCCGGATCCGATGTACCGGGCGCTGGAGGAGGTCGTCGGCCTCGTCGTGGACGGCGAGTACGAGGACCTGCGCGTTGCGTCTGGCGATCGGCTCGAGGTCGAGGACCTGCGTCGTCGCGTCGAGGACGACTGCCCCGAGTCGCTGGTGCTGCCGCCGCGCGAGATCTACCAGGTCGAGGCGATCACCAAGTCCGACGATCCGGAGGACCCGGGCTGGGCTTACTTCCTCGACCTGTGGACCGAGACCGGCCCGGCGCGCCTGCACATCGAGGGCGAGCTCGAGGAGTCGGGCGACGAGTTCACGGCGAAGCTGAACGACATCCTGCCCTGATCGGCCGCCTTCCGGCGCCGCTCCGCGGGGACCCTTAAACGCGGAAAGCCCACCCTTGGGTGGACTCTCGGCCATCAGAAGATCAGGCGGCTTTCGCGGCAAGGGGACGTTCAGTTGAAGGTCTCGCCCTCTGGTTGCCTTCGCTATCTGACTCCCAGAGCGTAGCGCACACGGCCTCCGACCATCGCTCCCGGCGCCACACGCGCGTCATCATTCTGCGGCGCATCCCTCGAACTGATCGAGCCTGACAAGCCCGCCGCGCGTTCGGCGAACTCGATGGGCTCGACATCCGTCCCAGCCGCCTGGACGATCCGCGCGACGTTGCTGAGGCATTGGACGGGGTCCGCACGGTCTTCATCGCGATGGGATCGGTCGGGATCGAGGGTGTCCTTCAGCGGATCGCGATCAACGCCGCCTCCGGATCCCGTCGATCGAGCAGGTCACCCGCCTATCGGTGCTCAACGCCTCGGCGGGCTCACTTGGGATCAACCAGCGCGCCCACCACAGCATCGACCAGTTCGCCGCCTCGACGGCGGTCCCGTACTCGACGATCCGTCCCGCGATCTTCTCGGCGTCGCTGCTCGCCGCGACGCGCGAGGTACGCACCTCGCGCACATGGACCGGCCTCGCAGGCAGCGGCCGGATGGCCTTGATCGACCATCGCGACGTGGCCGAGGCGGGGATGCGCGTGCTCGCAGACTCGGCGCTATGGGGTGCACACCACGACGTGACTGGACCGGTTCCCATGTCGTGGCCTGAGGCGCTGGAACTGCTTTCGGCGGAGCTCGGCGAGCCCGTCACCTTCCGGGTCGCGGCCGAGTCGCAGTTGCTCGCCCGCCTCACCGGCGCCGGGCTACCCGCGAGGACGGCCGAGCTGCTGATCGCGCGCGAGTGGTCGATCCTTGCCGGCGAGAACGACTACACGACCGACACCTTCCAGCAGATCACCGGCCGCCCCCCGCGCCCGGTGGCCGAGTTCCTTCACGAGCACCGCGAAGAATTCCTCTGACGCAGGCCTACCCCGCCAGTACCTCATGCGCGAATCGAACGGCGAGCGCGCCGTCGCCGACCGCGCCCGCTACTCGGTTTGTCGCCCCGGCGCGCACGTCCCCGGCGGTGAACACTCCTGGGCGGATCGTCTCGAGAAGATGCGGCGCGCGGTCCTTCAGCGGCCAGGACAGCTGTCCGTCGCAGCCCGCTGCTTCGTTGCCGCACAGCAGGTAGCCGGCGGGATCGACGGCGAGCATCCCTTGCGCCGCCTCGGTGCAGGGGACCGCGCCGATCATCACGAAGACCGCCGTTGCGGCCACCGGCTCGACGGTCCCCGTGCGGCGGTCGCGAAGGCTCACGGACTCCACCGTCGCGGTGCCGTGCACGGCGGCGACTTCGGTCTCGGTCATCACCTCGATCCGCGGCGAGCGCTCGATCCGGTCGAGCAGGTAGCGCGACATCGTTGAGGTGAGGGCGTTGCCACGCACCACGATCCGGACGCTGCGTGCCAGCGAGGCGAGGTGCATCGCCGCCTGACCGGCAGAGTTGCCGCCGCCGACGACGATCACGTCCTCGTCGCGAGAGCGCTCCGCGTCGGTGGGCATCGCCGCGTGGTAGACGCCGGCGCCTCGGAAGCGGTCGATGCCCTCGGCATCCAACTCGCGCCAGCGCGCGCCCGTGGCCATCACGATTGAGCGGGCCAGCACGTACTGGCCGTCGTCGAGGTCGACGCGCAGCAGGCCCTCGGGCCCGTCGGCCAGCTCGACGACCCGGTGAAAGCTCGACAGCACCGCATCGAACCGACGCGCCTGCAGCGTTGCGTTACGCGTCAGTTCGGTGCCGGAGATGCCGGTCGGAAAGCCGAGGTAGTTCTCGATCCGCGTGCTGGTCCCGGCCTGACCGCCGGGCGCCCAGGCCTCCGCCACAAACGTCCTCAGCCCCTCCGAGCCACCGTATACCGCGGCCGCGAGGCCGGCTGGCCCGCCGCCGAGCACGACCAGATCGAAGCGCTCGCCCTCGACATCAGCGCGCAGGTGCAGCGACCGCGCGACCTGCGCCGCGGAGGGGTTTCGCATCACGTCCGTCGCGTGGACCAGGACGGGGGTCTCGGACCGCGGGATGTCGAGCCACTCCAGCAGCGCGGCACTTTCCGCGTCGGTGTCGACGTCGAAGAAACGCACCGGTAGAAGGTTTCGCTCGAGCAGATCCCGTACCTCGAAGGCCCGGCGGGATCCGCGGGGGGCGATCAGTCGCATAACGCCTTGCCCCCTGGCCTCGTGCCATCTACGCCGGTACAGGAGCGTGGCGAAGATGTGCTCCCCGAACTCGGGCCAGCGGGCGAGCATCTTCTGCAGCTTGGACCGGTCGAACTCGATCACGTCCGTCGATTCGACGGCTACGCAAGCGCTGATTGTGGGCTCACCCGTGAACACCGCGATGTCACCGATGAACGTGCGACTGTCCGCTTGGGCGATGTAGACGTCCTTGCCTGGCTTGCGATCTATGAACTCAACGAGCCCCCGCTCGATGACGAAGAACGGCGCGTCGCGGACGGCGTGCTCGTAGAGAACCTCACCGGGCGCCACCGTCCGGCGTCGACCCCGCTTGCCCAGCCACGCCAGCTTGGCGTCGGACAGGCGCGGGAAATACACCTCATCAGCAAGGTCAGGGAACTGTTCGCTGCGGATCACCTGTGTCGTCGCCATCGCACGAGGCTACAGCCCTTGTGCGGTGCCTCGGGCGGCCGCGATAGTTGCGCCGGGTTGTGCTGTCTGACACGATGTTTATGTGGGCTTTAGGGCCGGGACGATCGGCGCTGTAAGGCTTGCGATGCTCACCTTCGTGGTTGGCGCTAGCTGGCCGGGGGTGGCCGCCGCGGCCGTGGTGTTCGACGCCGGGCCGCCGGCCGCGACGAACCAGACCACGGCGACGTTCAGCTTCCATTCCACTCCCAGCGGCGGATCGTTCCAGTGCAGCCTGGATTCCAACGTGTCGAGCGCTTTCACCGCTTGCACGTCGCCCAAGACGTTCATGAACGTGCCCGAGGGCGCGCACACGTTCTACGTCAGAGAGGTCACCACGGGCACATCCGCACCCGTGTCCCGCAGCTGGACAGTCGACCTGACGCCCCCGACCACTCTGGTCACCGCCGCGCCGCCGTCGTTGAGCAATTCGACGACGTCGACTTTCGTGTTCAGCTCGCCGGATTCCACGGCCGGCTTTCGCTGCTCGCTGAACGGCGCCGCGCCGCAGGCGTGCGCGTCGCCCGTCGTCTATTCCGGCCTGGGTGACGCGACGCGGTCGTTGCTGATCCAGGCCGTCGATCCCGCGGGCAACGTCGACACCCAGGCTCAGCCGATCATCTGGACCGTGGACACGACCCCGCCGGACACGACGCTCGCCAACCCCGGCAACCTGACCGCAAACGATGTCGCCGTTTTCAGCTTCAGCTCGACCGAGTCCGGCTCGACGTTTGAGTGCTCGTTCCGCAACAAGCCGTTCACCGCCTGCACCTCGCCGGACGCTGTCGACGTCCCAGGCTCCGGAGCGCAGGTGTTCAAGGTACGCGCCGTCGACGGGGCCGGAAACGTCGACCCGACGCCGGCAGTCCATAGCTGGACGAGTGACCTGACGCCGCCCAAGCGGCCGAAGGTGACGATCTTCGCGGCCCCGTCGGCCAGCGCCAGCAAGGTCGCTCCGGTGCCGACGCCGCAGAAGACTCCCGCTCTGGGACTGGTGCTCACCAACCCGCTGGCAAATCTGCTGTCCACGCCGACGTTCACGCTCGCCCTCCGGCTTCACGCCCAGTGGTCGAGCGACTCGACGGCCAAGTCGTTCGATGTGATCGTCGATTCGTTCCCGCAGGACTCGACCGGCATGGGCTTCCACGGCGAGGATCTCGACTTCCACCAGGAGTACAGGCACACGAAGCGGGCGGCGCTGACCCTGCGGGTCTACGCGGGCACCACGGTCTGCGTGAAGGTGAGCGCGACGGACAAGGCGGGAAACACGTCCAGGACCCGGGTCGCATGCACGACAGTGCCGGTCTCGTTCACTCCTCGTGACATCGGTCCGCCGCCGGTCAAGGACGCCAAGGCGTGGCGCGGCTACTACATCCGCTTGGGCGACAAGGGCTACGAGTTCGTTCAGGACATCGGCGATGAGTTCTTCTTCTCGCCGACGCACGCTGCGCTGGTCGCCGAGCGCTGCGCGAGCTGTGGCGTGGTCGAGTTCGACTTTGACCGATTCGTGGGCAACTCGCACAACAAGCTCCACAAGCTGGCGACCGTCACCCTCAACGGGCCCAGCACGCACGGCGCGTTCGAGCTCATCAACGTGCCGCTGCCAATCCGCCGTCTCGCGCGTGACGGGATGGGCGATCTGGTGATCAGAGCGGCTTCCGGGCGGCCCCGGATCGCCGGCATCGCGATCTCCAGCTGAAGTGGGCGATACTGGGCTCGAACCAGTGACCTTCGCCTTGTCGAGGCAAACGAGCCCGACAACGGAGGTCAGCTGAGGCTCTGGTAAGCCCCGTCTGCAAAGGGGATTAGCGGGATCTGTGTCTTGCGAACCAAGCGCCGGAAAGCCCAGTTTCGCGGGTGAGGTGTGCGCATTTTGTGCGCAGCATGGCGGCGGATGGACCCCGCCGTGACCGTCCTGGGCGAGCGGGACAATCGTCGTCGTGTCGACCGTTCTTGCAGAGCTCAGCTACGACGCTGGCGTTCGTGCGCTGGACCTTCAGGAACGAGCTGTCGAGTAGCTCCGTGCACGAACAGGGACACTGCTGGCGGCCTCGTCGTTGATCGCGTCTTTCCTGGGTGCCCAGACGATCTCGCACAGAAGCGGGCTTGGCGTCCTCGGCGTGCTCGCACTGGCGTCGCTCGTCGCCTCGATCGCGCTCTCCGTCTACATCCTGCTTCCAAAGAAAGAGTTCACGTTCAGCCTGAGCGCACCGCAGATGTATGAGCAGCTCTTCGCCGTGCGCGACGACGAGGAAGAGGTTCGGCGCCGTCTCGTGTACTGGCTCGAGGCATACTGGCAGGCCAACCAAGACAGAATCGACGAGCTCGGCCGGTACTACCTCGGGGCCGCCATCGCCCTCGGCCTTCAGCTCATCTTTTGGTCGTGGGCACTGGCGACTAACATTTCCTGAAGATGACTGACCGGCCGACACCCACGCCACCGCCCGATCCCGGCCCGCCCCCGCCGGGTCTTGGCCATCCAGAGACGCGGGGGGGTCTCGGAATCCTCACGAAGTAGCGCCGCTGCTCCCCACGGCAGCTCTGCTCGACGTCGCTCCGACGATCCTGTGGATGCTCGTGGTGCGGTAGCTCGTCCCTGCCCATTCCGCCGGCCGTCCCTGGCTGGCGGGCGACCTCCTCTCGCAGTCACCCCACTCCGCCACAAGCACCGGAGCTCATTGCGACCACGGATCAGCGCTTCACCGGCTTGCGTCGCTTCGTGTCGAGTTGTCGCTGTTGGTATTAGCCAGCCCGTAGCGAAAGCCGGGCGGTACGTCGCGCCGCGCGGTTTGAGCAGAACTTTCGTGGCTGGCGCGCGTTCTCGCTTATGTGCCTGTCTCGCGGCGGTCCGTGGTCCTTTTGGTTGGGCTCGTGATACTGGCCGCTGGCTCCGTGGGGAGGGCCACGGTGCTGAGGCATACGCCAAAGCGACCTGCGACCGTGGTGCTTCACCCGAAATGGCACGCGGTTGCTCCGAGCGGGGGCGTCCTGGTGAGCGGGCGCTACGTCTACATCGGCGCAGCCACGGGGTCTGCGGTATTGATCGACGAGCAGACCGGAAAGCGTGTCACCTTGGCGCCCCCCACACGCTGTTACTTCGATGGCAATGCTCCGGCGCTCGGGGGCTCGTGGGTTGTGGCGACATGTAATCCGCCCCCGCCGGGGCCTCGCTATCTGTATGAGCTGTACAGCATCGCGAACGCGACTTGGACGCCGTTTACCCCTGACGTGAAGCAGATGTTCGCCTTCAACGCCGACTGCAGAACGGGTGATCCGCAGTGCAGCGCGAGCTACACCGCGATCGGCAGCCAGTGGATCGAGTTCCGGATCACCTGCGGCTACCACTGCGGACCCACAACCTTCGCCTTTCAGAACATTCAAAGCGGACAGATCGATGACCAGCCAGCGGAGTGGAGGCCCGGCGGCACCGAGGTCCCCGACCTCAGCTCGCCGACCCTAACGCGGACACTGTGCAAGCCACTGGAGGTCCCCGCCGGATTTACCGATCCCTCCACCCAACAGACGCTCCCCGGAACGATCTCCTTCTACGGCCGGTTCGCCGTAGCCCAAGTGTGGTCGCCCGGCAATTTGAATCTCGACACGTACCTTGAGCTGTGCGGCTCGCGGCTACGCAAATCGATTGACCCTAACGGCTGGCCGTTAGCCGCCAACCGGCACGCCGTCGTATGGACTACGAATGGGATCAGCAGCAAGGTCGACGGCCTGTTCCTACCGAGTCTTCGTCGGCTGATCTTTCGTGCCCCTTCGCAGGAGGTGAGCGGCGTGGTATTCAGCACGCGTAGGCTGTACGTTGAGTCTCAGGGGAGAGTGTGGAGCACCACACGTCCGAGGCTGCCGCAGAATCCACGGCGGTAGCCGAACCTTGGACGCTTGGTGCCGAGGAGCGATGGCGCGAGGATAATCCGAAGCCGAGGCCGGCAAGCAAGCAGGGGAACTCGCTCCCGCCTTCCAGGCCAAAGGGCTGCCTCGTCACCTGTGCCGGACCCCCTCGCAGTGCGAAAGGAGGTCTCGCGGCTGTCGCAGCCGGCTTCGACAGCGGCTGCGCAGAATGTCGGAAGTAGTCCCGCACAACTCTGTCCTGGGCTGCTGACTGCCGGGTTGTGAGCGCGGAGGCGTCTGTGTCGGAGTGGTGGTGTCTAACGCGTCACAAGTGGTGCGGAGAGGGACGCTCAGTGTGCGTGAAGAGGTCGATCGCTCCTTGGCCTCCGGTGGCGATCGTCGGTCCCGCGATTGCCAGGGGAAAGCCATTGAGGTCCGGAGGCGTGACGCTTGCGCTGGCGTCGGCCGGGATCGTGCCTTTCCAGCCGCGGCGTGGGCGGCTGAAGGTGTTCAGCGTCTCGGTGCATATGAGCGTGACGCCGCAGCTTGAACTCCAGGGGCCGATCACTAGAACGGCGATCATCCCGCCAGAGGCAGCGAGCGAGTTCGTGTAGCGCGAGCTTTCGCCGTCGTTGGGGAGCGGCTTGGGTCCGAGTCTGGCGGCGGGCCGGATCCTCCCCGACCACCCGCGTCTCGGTTTGTTAAAGACTTCGGCGCTCGGGGTGCTTGATCCCAAGACGCCGGCGACAAGGCTCGAGCCGAACGTTGCTATCGGCGGTGAGCCCCAGTTAATCGAGGGCACCGTGAGCGTTGCGTGCTGATGGATGATGCCGGTCCAGCCGCGGCTGGGCCGGTGGAACACGAACACAAGCGCATTGTTGTGCGACGTCGATGCGCTGGCGAAGGTGTCGCGGCCGGAGATTGCGATCGAAGGGCCGACCCCGCCCCTTAGAGCGCCACGGGGGGCGACCAGCGTCGCGCTCGGCATGGCCGTCCCTGACCAGCCCGCGGCCGGCTTTGTGAACACGTACAGCGTCCGCTCTGGGGTGTTGGTCCCGCTCGCGGGTAGCGGGCGCGCCACGATCGTGTTTGCGGTCATGGCGACCGAGTCGAACCCACCGACGTCAGGCTGCGCGACGGTCAGCTTCGCGCTCTCGGTCACGGTTCCAGACCAGCCGCCCGGAGGCTTTGTGAACACGTGCAGCACCCTCCCGCTGGGCAGCAAGCTCGGGCATTCAGCGGTCGTGCAAACCGACGGGCCTGCAGATCCCGCGACGACGGTGTCGCCGGAGATGGCCACAATGCTGCCGAAGTAATCGCCGGCGGTGCCGTCGGACGCGATCAGCTTGGCGGCCTCGTCCTCGCTCGCCCAGCCGCCTGCTGGCCTGGTGAACACGTACACCGCCCCCTGGTTGTGATTGGGTCCGATCATCGCTTGTGGCGCGCCCGCGACCAGGACCGAGCCTGATGTCGCGGCCGACCCGAACTCGACGTGACCGCCGGGGCCTGTGGCGGTCAGCGTCGCCGCGGGCGTCTGGTTGGACCAGCCCGCCGACGGGCTCACGAACACGTACGCAGCGTCGATGCCGCCACCGCCAGACACCACGGTCTGGCCCGAGATCGCCACTGAACCGCCGCCGGTAGCGAGCGTTGCCGTCTCGGTCTCGCTCGACCAGCCACCGGCAGGCTCGGTGAACACGTGCGTACCGTGACCGATGGTCACCAGCGTCTGGCCCGACGCGGCCAGCGAGCCGAACAAGTCGTTGTTGGCATCGGTCAGCCTGGCGGTCTCATGGACCGGGCCCGACCAGCCGCCCGCCGGTTCGGTGAACACGTACGCCCCGCCACCGGCGCCGACCGCGCTCGCGAACACGCTCTGTCCGGCGACCGCGATCGACCCGGGGGCCAACCCCGTGCTCGAGGCGGTCAGCCTCGCCGCTTCGGTCTCGGTCGACCAGCCACCCACGGGCTCGCTGAACACATACACCGCCCCCGACTGCCCTCCACCAGAACGCCCCGTGCTCGCATACGGCGCACTCGCGGCGATCGTCTGGCCCGAGACCGCCACCGACGAACCCAGACCATCGCCGAGGCTCCCATGTGCGGCGGTCAGCTTCGCCGACTCGTGCAAGCTCCCCGACCAGCCGCCCTCAGGCTCGGTGAACACGTACGCCGCCCCCGAAGTATCCGAACCCGGACCGGGGCTCGAACCGGGAGTGCCCGCGACGACCGTCGGGCCGTCGATCGCGACCGACAACGAACCGGAACCGCCCGAAGATACCCCCGACGGGGTTAGCTTCGCAGACTCGTGCACGATCCCCGACCAACCACCGGCAGGCTCGGTGAACACGTACACCGAGCCCTCCCCGCTCGCTACCACCGTCTGACCCGACGCCGCCACTGCGCCGCCCACATCGTTCCCGTCCGAGGGGACCAGCACCCCCGTCTTCTTCACGAAACCTGACCAGCCTCCCGCAGGCTCCGCGAACACATGAACCACCCCACGCTGACGCCCACCCACGTCCGCAGGCCCGGCGGCGAACACCGCCCGCCCCGAGACCGCCACGCCGTACAACGGTTGTGGCGCATCAGAGGCCAGCAGCCGCCCCGCCCTCACGAGCCGAGCGCCACCTCCAGCACGACTGGCGCCCCACGTCGACCCGACGAGCCCCAACACGACCACCGCGGCCCCGGCCAACCCCAACAACAGACGAACAAGCCTAGCCCCCAAAATCCAGCGCATCAACACCAGAAACGCTTCGCGCGCGCAACAGTTGCGATCTCGGACCCACAGACAGCATCTCAACACCGTCGACAGCCCCAAGCCCGACACGTGCTCAACGATCACAGTTGGGCGGCATGAAAATCGCCACGTTGCGATCGTGCGCCATCACAATCGTGCGCCGTCACGACGCCGAGGCCGGTTAGACCCGTGCGCATAACCAGCCATCACTTCGGCTTCGACGATCGTTGATCCAGCCAGGCGAGTCACTCAGTGGAGTACATCGAGGCATTTGTCGATTTCGACGCTGCGCAACAAGCCCTCGGTCCGCGGGGCGTCGCCGAAGCTGTTCAGGGCCTCAGCTGGACGCTGGTCGGAGAGCCGTGAGCGTTCCAGCTGAGCGTGTCGCCGCTCAGCGTCAGTCCCGTCAGCTGCGGTCCGGTCTGGGCCTCAAATTCGGTGCTCGAGCCGAGGGTGTGAACGCCGGTCCGATCCGACGCGATGATCTGCTCGGTCACGCACGCAACCGGGGTGGTCGCGCAGTCGATCGGGTCTGCCAGCACAGGTTTCCACGCGGCGGTGCCTGCGGCAGGATCGGTGGATGTGAACGCGTAGCCGCTACCGATGCCCCCAATCGCGCAGAAGCTCGTCGTCGGGCAGGAGACGCTTTGCGGTGAGTTGCTCAGCCCGTAGGTCGTCCACGCACCCGAGCTCGGATCGGTGGAGACGCTGACGCCCGACTGATCGACCGCGACACAGAGCGACGTCGACGGGCATGACACACCCCGAGCCGGGAATGAGCTGTTGGTGGTCGTCCACGGGCCGGCCGCAGGATCGGTGGAGACGAGCAGGCCGAATGGCCCTGTCGGGACACCAAGGCAAAGCGACGAGGACGGGCACGAGATTTGCCCGAGTGCGAGTGCGCCCATGCCAAGGTGGTGGACGGCCCAGGCGCCCGTGCCTCCAGTCGGGTTCGAGCTGCTGATGACGTCTGCGCCGTAGCCGCCGACGGCGAAGCATTCAGAGATGGTCGGACACGAGACCGCCGTCAGGTTGTTAGTTCCGTCCACCGCATCGACCGACCACGCGCTCGGCCCGCCCGTCGGATCGGTCGACACCAGCAGGTTGCCCCCGCTCGCGGACGCCACACACAGGGTCGTCGACGGACAGGACACGTCGAAGATGTTCTGCACGGCGGGAATCGGGCTCTTGGTCCACGTGCTCGAGCCGTCGATCGGGTTTGCCGACGCATACACCGATGCGCTGCCGTCGACGCCTACGCACAGCGCGGTCGACGGGCAGGACATCCGCTGAAGCTGATGTGGTCCCGCCACGTTTGCCGACGACCACGGGCCATCGGGCGGGTCAGTCGAGATGCTGACGTCTCCGAACCCGTTGTACGCGAGGCAGAACACGGCCGACGCACACGACACACCAACCGCGTCTTCTTCTTCGACCGGAAGGACATGAACTGCGGAGACGCCGTTCTTCCCGACCACGACCTCGTCGATCCCGCACGACATCGGCGCGAAATCATGGCACTCGCTCGATTCGCCGCCGAAGCCGGATCGCGCTCCGGTTCTCAAGTCGAACACGTCGACGGTCTTCGACGCGTCGCCGTAGTAGTGGTCGTCGTAAGTGTCAACGACCACGCCCACATATGCTCCCCCGAGCGACGCCATCGGATAGGCGTCCGCACCGTTGACACTGTTCAACCCGGAGCTCTCCAGCAGACGCTCGCGCCCGCTGGCGGTAAGGCACCCCATCACAGCGGTCGCCGGCGAAAACGGATATTCGGTATTCGGCCCGGTCTCGGCAGTCACGACACCCTCGGGCGACCGGGCTAGCACCTGTGCTCCAGGCGGCGGCACGCACGCCGCGGGACGCGGGGGCAGCGGCTGCCAATCGACCGCCAGACCGCGCACCCGTCCGACGCGGCGCGCTCGACCACCCGAGGACGAGATCACCTCAACGCGGTGCCCGCGGCCGACGAAAGCGATCGATCGACCGTCTGGCGAGAACGCCGGAGCGGCTCCACGGACCACGCGCCGAGACGGCCCGCCAGACACGCGCCGAACGGTGATCCACCCGCGTCGCACGAACGCGATCCGCGAACCGTCACCAGACCAAGATGGGGAACTGCCCCACTCGATCGACCGCAGCTCGCCCGGCCGGCCGACCCACATCCGTCCGCCGGTCGCGACCGCGAGCGTTCCCCGCACCGACCAGACCGCGTCCGAGACGCCGTGGAACTCAAGACTCCCAGGCTGGAGCACCGTCGCCTGGCGAATACCGTCGATCCCGTCCTCGAACAGCTTTGCCCCGGAGGCGAACGTGACAAGCGTCCCGTCCCCACGAAACGCCGGAGCCCTGGCGACACCGAACCGGCAGTTCTGACAGATCCCATCGGTCCCGACCAGCCGGATCGCCGGCCCCGCGAACACGATCGAGCGCCCATCCGGAGAGAACTGCGGCCGACCCGGATGACCACACACAGACACCTTCGTGCAAATCCGCCGCTCGCCACGCCCACCGCGACCGACCAGCACGATCCCATTGCCGTGCAACGGGCGCACCGCCAGCACCCCGTCACGACCAGGGAACGCCGCGCTCGCAGTTGAAACGACCCCCAGCGAAACCGCCAGCGCCGCAACTAGACAAACCCTCGCGAGGCACTTGCTCCCCACATCCCTAAAACGACGACCACAACACGAAAGTTGCGTACGCGCCCCCGCTCGGCGGATGGACCCACACTTAATTGCGCCGCGTCAGACGCCTCGTCGGCGCCGCCACCAGGAGACCGCGAACTCGGCAGAGAGGATCCCTAGGCTGACACGGCTCCAGGCCTCGTACTCGGCGAAGAGCAGGACTGCCGGTTTTCCCGCAAAGCCGCTCTCTCGGCGCACCTGCAGCGCGCCTCCGGGGGGCTACGACCGGCGCCGCTCATGGTGCGACACTCTGGCGCGAGGCGACTGGGCCTCGGTGGGATCATGAACTCCACGACCAACAGCCCAGGCAACCAGGCGCATTTTGTGCGCACCCCCGAAATCTCCGCCCCGCCCGAAACGCCGCAAACCCCCGTGGCTACTGCGATGGGCGATACTGGGCTCGAACCAGTGACCTCCGCCTTGTCGAGGCGGAACCGCCCGGGGAGGCACCGGCAAGCACGGGCAGTAAAAGGCCCGATTTGGAGGGCAAACGGAGTGACACGCCTACCAATGGTTTCCGGCCGAATCCCGTCCATCCCCATCGAGGGTTGCGACAGGGTTGCGACAGCGCCGCCCGGGACTGGAGAGAACGGGTCGAATCTCGGGCCGTTAGCCGACCGGGTCCCGGCCGTCTGGCGCCGGTGACAGGATCGAGCGATGGGACAGCTCAGGGCGAGCGAGAGCGCGTCCGGCTGCGGGCGCAAGCTCGAGGCGGTCGCAGCGTGAACTACGCCCGCCGGCAGCAGTGTCGCCGACTATCTCACGCCGGCAAGGCGGGGCTGGGAAGCGTTGTCGCCGCGCTGTTCGGGCTTGTGGTGGCGAGCGCGGGGGCGGTGGCGCTCGCCGGGCTGCTGCTGCTCACAGCCGTAGGGCTGGGTCTCTACGCTCGGCACTGGCTTTCGCTCGCTGGTCGCAGTCGAGTCGGCGCCCGCTCGGAGGACGAGGTGCAGCGCGCGCTCGCCCCTCTCCAGGCCGAGGGTTGGCGGCTGCGGCATTCGCTGCCGTGGCAGGGTCGGGGAGACATCGACTCGGTGGCGATCGCGCCCGGCGGGATCGCCGTCGCGATCGAAACGAAGACCCGGTCCTACGACCGCCGCCATCTCGCTCGGGTGTGCGCACAGGCGGCGTGGCTGTCACGGCGCCGGCGAAGATGGGCAAGCAACGGCGCTCTTGGCGTCGTGTGCCTTGTCCGCGCGCAGGGCGTCGAACGCGTTGAGCACGACGTCGTGGTGGTCTCGATCGACCGCTTGACGCAGCTGCTTCGCGCCGTGGCCGGGATGCAGCGAGCCGCCCGTTCAAGTGTCTGATCCGGGGAGCGAGGCGCGCGCCACGCAAGGCATGCACAAACTGGCGTCAGGCCCGAGATGCTCGCCTGCGGTCGCAGAGCAGGGCTCTCGTCACCAATCACTCGTTTCCCAGCGCGACCAACCGAGCGCTGCCGCATCAGCCGAAGCGGCAGTCGTGTCGTCGACGGCCATCGTGACCGCTCAGGCGCTTGCAGCTCCCCGACGTTCAGTTAGCGTCCCGCGCCGCGATCGGACCAATCCGTGCGCGGCGCGGAGCGTGCGCGCTTGTGGTGAGGAGCACGACTATTCGGGCGAATTGGTCTCGTGGCCGCGCTTTGGCTAGGGTCCGCTCGGCTGCTCCTATCGGCTTCGGTTGCGACCCACTTCATCGGAATCATGTTGCTGTCCCGCGGCTCGATTACGTCGCGACGTCGCCGGACGACTTGCAGAGCTGGTAGATGACGGTCACCGACAGAGCGAACACGCAAATCGACCAGAAAGGCGTCGTGCCAGTGCCCGCGAGCGCGACAATCGCGCCGAGCGCAGCGGCGATGACCCCGATCACGCGACCGTAGCCGCCACCGGAGAACAGCGAGAACGCAGCAGTGGCCTGAATGATGCCGATGATCAGGGTAATCCAGCCCCACGTGTGGAGGCTCGAGACGACGTACACCGAGTTCTGCGTGAAGAACTTCGAGTTGCTGATCCCGGCGATACCCCACACGACATTCAGAAACCCGGCGATCCCGAGCAGGATCCCCGCGAACACCCACCATCCCGTCACCCTTGATTCGTTGTCCATCTGCCTCTCCTTTGCTTGGGATAACAAGCGACACTTTCTCGCGATCGACACGGTGCCCCTTGCGGAACGTCGCCAGGTCGAAATCGATCCAGCACGCTATGTAAAAGATGCTCAGCAGAATCCGAGAAGGTCATGCCTTCACGGTCCCTTCGAATAGATGCCAGGGACGCTGCGGTTGACCCCGGTTGGTTGTATGTGAGTTCGTCCGGACCAAAACGTAGAGGTGCGATTGGTCGATGATCGATCCGGTCGTCTCCGTGCCGCCGTCGTGTTCGCGGAGCGTCATCCCGTCATACGCGGACGCATAAGGCGGTCCCAGTTCACCTCCGACGACGAAAGCGGTAAAGAGGCGATGACGTGCCACAGCATGCCTGACGACTGGCGCGGTGTGGGCCGTAAGGACAGAGGATCACCCGGGTGATTCGGTGAGCTCGAGCAGACGGAGCGGCTCGGCCCGCGCGACCGCTCTCAGACCTAAATGGGGGTCGGGCGATTCCCCGTCGCCTTTGCACTTGGCCGGGGCCGGCCGGCTACTGGCGATTGCCTTCGTGGGCCAAGCACTCGTCCGGCGTTGGCGCCGGCCGACCGCTCCTGCGACGCCGAAGCACTCGCACAACAGGAGCCAGACGCGGCCAGCAAAGCGATCGTCCACGGAGGCGGCACGCGGACGGGCGCCGGTTAGGCCTGGTAACCGGACGCGCCGGAGTGGCAGGTGTTGACTGGAGTGGCCTCGTGGCGCGGGTTAGAGTCGAGAGGTGCCGCCGGAGACTCGGTACGCGAAGAGCGGGTCGGTGAACATCGCCTATCAGGTGCTTGGCGAGGGGCCGCTCGATCTGGTCCTTGTGCCTGGGTTCGTTTCCCACGTTGAGGTGGCGTGGGAGGAGCCAAACTTTGCTCGCTTCTTGTCCAGGCTGGCGTTGTTTGCGCGTCTGATCGTGTTCGACAAGCGCGGTACGGGGATGTCTGATCCGGTGACCAGTCCGCCGACGATGGACGAGCGGATGGATGACATTCGTGCGGTGATGGACGCGGTTGGATCGTCTCGGGCGGGGATCTTCGGGATCTCTGAGGGGGGCACGCTGTCGATCTTGTTCGCCCACCGTCACCCTGACAGGGTGCAGGCGCTGGTGCTGTACGGCTCGTGGGCGCGCCGGCTGGCCGCGCCGGACTATCCGTGGGGGCTGCGGGAGCAGGAGCTGGAGGGCTTCCTCGGTCGGATGGGGGATGCGTGGGCGACGGGTGAGTGGTGGACTCCGAGCCCCGCCGATGACGATGCGACGAAGCGCTGGTGGGCGCGGTACCTGCGGATGTCGGCGAGCCCTGCGATGGCGCAGGGCGTGATCCGGATGAACACGGAGATCGACGTGCGTGCGCTTCTGTCTGAATTGCGTGTGCCGACGCTCATTCTGCATCGGGCTGGCGACAACTGGATCGTCGTGGGGCACGGCCGGTATCTGGCAGAGCACATTCCCGATGCCCGATATGTCGAGCTGCCCGGCGTGGATCATCGCATCGCGGCCGGCGAGGTGGAGCCGATCCTCACCGAAATGGAGATCTTTCTTACGGGTCGTAAGCATCGTCCGCGACAACGGGCGGTGATCGGGATCGACGCGCTGAGCCAGCGGGAGCGGGAGGTGGCGCTGCTGGCATCTAGAGGCCGGACCGCCGGGCAAATTGCTGCGCAGCTGGTGATCAGCGAGCGGACGGTAGAGACCCATCTGGCCAAGGTGTACGTCAAGCTGGGCGTGCGGTCCAAGAGCGAGTTGATTCGACGAGCGGCCGAACTGGGGATCTGAGCAAGTTCGGTACATGTACGGATGTATCGGGCGTCACGCCTGCTTACGCTGCTGTCAGTTCAATCCGAGGGCATGAGATGAGCACAGCGACAGAGCCGGTCACTGCATGGTCGGGATGGCATGAGATGGCGGCCGTAGTTCGGTATCGCCCGCACCTCAAGCGAACTGTCACGGTCGCGCTGACGGTAGGGACCGTGTTCTTCGCGATGAATCAGCTCACGGTCGTGTTGGCAGGCAACGCGACGGCGCTGACGTGGCTGAAGGTGGCGTTGACCTATGTCACGCCCTTCTGCATGTCGAACTTCGGAATCCTCACGGCAACACGCCGGCCACGAGAGAGTCGTCTCTGACGGTTGCCGTCGGCCGCTGGGGACAGTTAAGCCAACCCAACTACCAGGAGGTCACGTCATGTCAGTCGTCCAGAATCGCCACGAGGCAGATCGCGACATCGAGGAGGTCTTCGGCCTCGTGCCCGAGTTCTTCCAGCGCGTCCCGGACTACCTGCTCCCCACCGAATGGGCCAGCTTTAAGTCGCTGATGCTCTCAGATCAGACCGCCATCCCCAACAAGTACAAGGAGATGATCGGCCTGGCGGTATCCGGAGCGACCCGGTGTCGGTACTGCGCGTACTTCCACGCCGAGGCAGCACGGTTGTTCGGCGCCTCGGAGGAGGAGATCAACGAAACCGCGCTGATCGCCAAGCACACAATGGGCTGGAGCACCTACCTCAACACGCTCCAATTCGACTACGACGCATTCACGACCGAGTTCGACCAGATCGCGGCGCACATCCGCCAAGAGATGGCGGCCGGGGCGCCCGCCTGATTGATACTCGCGGCGGCTGACCCGCGCCCACCGGTGTCAGCCGCCCGCGCCCGGACCCCCGGCCAGGCGCTCCCGAGCGAGGTCAAACTCGCCCAATACGCGCTCAAGGATCTCAACCGCCTCGCGCGGCGGAGGTTCCGGGGCCGCGCGCATCGCCTCCAACGCCATGCGGGCACCCGCCACCAACGCCGAGAGCTCCTGACTCGTAGCGGTGACCGTGAACACGTTCTCACGCGAGCGCTCGATCCGCATCGACGCATTGTCGCGCTTAGCGCAACCGACCAACACCTCGCACCCGATCACCAGCTCCCGCACTGGCGGCCGAGCCAAGCCGCGGCCGATGCGGCCCCTTCTACGCGGCCGCAATCGGAGGGCAGCGCCACGCCCGACGAGCGCGCCAGCGCCCAAACGCTCGCCCGCTGCGTGCTGTCCGGACGGTGAAAACAGTCGCCGGCGGACACGGTCGCCCACGCATGCCAGTGGGCGGTTGCACTCGTCCGTCACCGGCGTCGCATAGCCTGATCCGGACGCCTCCCACCTCGTTCTTGCGATCGTCCCGCCCCTCGGTGCCGGGCGACTGCCCTCGTGGCGAAGGCATAGCGAGGCCCAAGCAGCCGCGACAGTCGAAGCAGTCGTGCCGCGCCCAGCCCGCGCACGTTTGGATGTGGGCGATTGCAATCGTCCGGCACCAGCGTCTTACAGCCGGATCCTGACGCCTCCTACGTCTATTGCGATAGCGCCGTGTGTGCTGGCGTGAGAGCAAAAGCAGTCGTACGGCACGACCGCGCGTCAGCCGCGGCCAGGCCTTTGCTCGCCGTTTCTTGACTCGCAGTGACGGCTGTCGAGCTTGGGGCTACGCCGCCTGGTCGAGTGGGAGGTTCGGGATCAGGCCGAGCCGTTGTGCTTCGGTCTGAAGCTCGATCGGCAGCATGCGCGCGTCAACGATCAGACCGTTGACCTCGACGAGCCACACGAGCGGGTGGTCGGCGAGCAGTTCGGCGCGGCAGAACTCCGGGTTCATCGCCGCGTCCAGCTGGACCAGGTCGCGGATCCGCTTGGCCTTCGCGGCCATTGTGCTCTTCGGCACACCGACCAGCTCGCTCAGCTGGTCGGCCGACTGGTGCGGCGTTTGGGTCGGATCGCATAGGAAGTTGTTCTGCCCGATCGCATAGATCACGCCGGCGGCCCACACCCGGGCCTCGCCGCGCTCGATCGGCGACGGACGCTTGCGTGCCAGCTTCGCAACAAGGCGACGACAGAGAACGGCGTACTCAGCATCGAGCCGACTCGCGCACACCGCATCAGACAGTTCGATGATCTCGCTTACCCGAGGCCGAAGCGCCGCTGGTACGCGGTGCATCTTCTCATCTGTGGCCATCTCGGGACCTCCGCCGAATCGGGTTCCACGGTAATCATCGGCCCCGGTTCGGACGGCTCCCCGCCAGCGCCGGCCGGTTCAACTCTCACACGATCAAATCGGGCACCGGATGCGGGCCACGCCTGCGGAGCGGAACCGAGCCGTGCCCTTGCCGGCCGCTCGGCGCTGCAGGCTCGCTGGCACCGGCGAGATGAGGTCCATTCACCGACAGTTCGCCGCCGTTGCGCTCAAGTCACCCAAGGTCTGAGCGACACGGGCACGGACCTCACCGGCTCAGCGTTGTCGAAGCGTTCCCGCGCGCGCTTGTATCTGGGCCGGAAGCAAGCGCGCATCCTAAGATTTGTGAGCGGGAGCGCCCGCTCGACGAAAGGAGACGGTTCGATGGCCGGCCGGGTCAACCCTCATCCGGGGATTCTGCTGTACACCCGGATCAAGAAGTCCCCGTATTACTACGGGGCGCGCCGTCATGGTGTCCAGCTGTACAGCGTCTATAACCACCACTATCACCCGCGGCTCTACCGCGATCCGATCGAGGAGTACTGGCAGCTACTCGAGGGGGTGACGGTGTGGGACGTCGGCGGGGCCGAGCGCCAGGTTGAGATCAGCGGTCCGGACGCGTTCCGGTTTGCGAACATGCTCACACCGCGCAATCTCGAGCGTTGCGCGGTGGGGCAGTGCAAGTATGCCTTTGTTACCGACGAGCGCGGAGGCATCATCAACGACCCGGTGTTGCTGCGACTGGGGGAGAACCACTTCTGGCTCTCGCTCGCCGACAGCGACGTTCTGCTGTGGGCTAAGGGCGTGGCTTACCACGCGGGGATGCAGGTGACGATCACCGAGCCGGATGTCGGCCCGCTCCAGGTCCAGGGGCCCAAGTCGAGGGAGGTCATGACCGACCTGTTCGGCGCCGAGATCCTCGAGCTGCCCTACTACCACCTGGTGGAGCGCGAGCTCGACGGCATGCGGATGGTGATCTCGCGCACGGGCTACTCGGGCGAGCTCGGCTACGAGCTCTACCTCCGCGACGCCAGCCGCGACGGCGTCAAGCTGTGGGATGCGGTGATCCAGGCCGGCGAGCCCTACGGCCTTGCGCCAATCGGGCCCTGCCACATCCGTCGGATCGAGGGAGGGATCCTGGCCCACGGGTGCGACATGACGATCGAGGAAAACCCCTACGAGGTCGGCTACGCCTACAGCTGGATGGTCGAGCTCGAGCAACAGCAGGATTTCATCGGCCGCGACGCGCTGCGCGAGGTCGCTAAGCGCGGGGTCACCCGCAAGCTCGTCGGCGTCGAGCTCGGCGGGGCGCGGCTGGGCGCCTACAGCGACGGCTCAATGCCCGACTTCTTCCCCGTGATGAAGGACGGAACGCTGATCGGCAAGGTCACCTCGGCCTGCTTTTCACCGCGGCTGGAGAAGAACATCGGCTACGCGATGGTCCCCGTCGAGCACAGCGAACTGGGTGGGCAGCTGATCGTCGAACGCCCCGACGAGACGGTCGCCGCCGTCGTGGCAGACCGCGTCTTCTTCAAGCCCGAGCACGCCAAGGAGGAGCTGTCAGGCGGCTCGAGCTCGGCCGCGTGACCTACAAACGCCTCTCGCACAGATCGGCCGGCAAACACCCATGTCAGCCTGCGGCGACGCGACGGCTCGACGGTTGCGAACAGTGCTGCCCGGACCGAAGCTCGCGCAGCGTTCCCGGCGACCAGTGGATCCCTGCCGCAGCGGACGCGCAGCCGCTGCCCGGCTGGAGCCAATCGATGTCGCTCCTGTGGCGAGCGGAACAGCTGGCTGCACACTCGGGGCTCCGCGACGCGTCATCCGAACGACGCGAGAACCGTCGAGGCCGCACGATCGATCATCTCGCCAAAGGAGTCGCGCGCCTAGAGACTAGCCGGGAGATGAATCCGATTGTCCGCGGTAGCCGCGTCGCGAGGGGGGGACATTCGCGATTTGTGTGACCAGCGTCCCGATGACGAGCCAGTCGATGTGGAATTCGTGCCGCGGTCGCGCCCGGCCTATGAAGCGAGCGCGCGGGTCGAGGTGCGCCGGGTGTGGGCTGTACCGTCCCTTGCCTTGAGCGATGCCGGGCGGCGATGATTGCTGTCCGCGACGGGCGCAAACAGCGTGTGATGGAGCCCCATTGACCGAGCCCAACTCTTCGCTGCCGCGTGGGGCGATAGTGCCGCCGTCCCCGATCACCGCGGATGATTTCGATCGGGCGCACGGGCAGGCGGCCAAGAGCGATCTGTTATGGCGGGTGAGTAACGGCGCGTACCGGGCTGACTGCCCGACCGAGCTGCAGGCGTGGGGGATGACAACGTGGTGGACGCTCGGGCGCTTTGTGAGCGGGCTTCGGTTGAGTCCGGGCGAGCTGCTGCTTGATCTGGCTTGCGGTCGCGGCGGGGTTGGCCTGTGGCTAGCGCGCGCGCTCAACGTGAGGCTCATTGGCGTGGATTGGTCGGGAGCCGGAATCCGCGGGGCGGCCGATCGATCGATCGGGTTCGTAGTGCCGGGGCGCGCCCGATTCCACGTCGGCGAGTTGACCGCAACCGGGTTGGAAGCTGAGAGCGTCGACGGAGCAATCTGTGCCGATGCAGTTTTCTTCGCCCCGGATCGGATCGCCGTGTTCGCCGAGATGGCGCGCGTGCTCAGACCGGGAGGTCGGTTCCTGTTTACCGCGGATGAGAGCGACGACCCTGACCGTCCCGCGGCGGTACCGGATTGGGCACCAATCATTGAACGGGGCGGGTTGAGCGTGGTGGCGCGCGAGCAGATCCCGAACTGGGCGGCGCAACTCCAGGCGATGTACGACGCCTGGATGGAGAACATCGACGCGCTGCGTGCCGAACTTGGCGATGAGGTGGCCGACGACCTGGTTGACGAGGCGCACACCGTCGGCCCAACGTTGTCGCGCCGCACGGGAGTGATGTATACGGCCGAGAAGCGAGGCCGCGCGAACTACAACTAAGAAGCGCCCAATGCCCGTTCGGTCCGCCCGGCCGCGCGCCGCTCAACCGCGTTCGTGTGGCATTGCACTCGTCGGGCATCGCCGGCGCGCATGATCCCCTGGTCGCCGAAGCGATAGCAGGCGCGAGCCCTGCTCCGCGGCGAATGCGATCGTCAGCCGGGATTGCCGCCAGCGACCAAACGCGGCCACGTGAGGTCGCTCTAGGCTGGCTGTTGGACTACGTCTCAAGCGGGCATGTTGGCGGGGCTACCGCTCCGGGCGAAGAGAGCGGTAGTCTGGTCGAGGCTGCCGCTGAGGCGACGATGCAGGGGCCGCGGGATCGGATGTGAGGGCCATTCCCCCCCGGATTTGAGCTATCTGGGACGGAGATTGCGATCCGTTTGGGCGGACACTGCCCGCGATCGCCGCTTGCGGTGCTTGGCGACGGTTGTGGTGCAGAAGCCGATCAGCGTGGCGGCGGTAAAGGCGCCGACGGATGTGAGGTAGAGGCGCTCGAGGTCGCTGCCGTACGCAAGCCTCGGTGCGTCTGACGGCGTACTGGGGCGCATGGCCGGCGCCGTGATCGCCGGGCGTTGATAGGTACGTGGTCTGGGGAAGTGCTCAGGGGGCTGTGCCGTGGCCGGTGCGGTGAGGACTGTGAGTGCCACCGCGGCTGAGATGATGGTCGCGGCGGCGCGGCGTGTGTGGGTCGATGTCATCGACGAGTGGTCCGAGTTGGTGTCGAGGGAGGGCGGGCGATCTTCACCCGCCCTCGATCGGGGTTTGCCGTTGCTAGGGGTGGCGGGGTTGGCGTCGCTGGCGGGCGGCGAGCGTGCTCGCGGTGATCAGCAGGACGATTACCGCGGCGATTGCCGCGCCGATCGCGGCGTCGCTCCAGTCAAAGCCGCTCCCGGACGGGGTAGCCGGGTTTGGGTGTGTCACGGTTGCGTAGGCGTTCGTGTCGGCGTTGCTGGTGCGCCCCATGGGCGGCACGTGGTTGTCCAATGCCTGCAGCTTGGCGCGCTCGATCGCCGCGTCCAGTGCGGCCTTCGGCGGCGGAAGGGTCGGTGCCGCCACCGGGACGGTCTGTGTGTGCGGTCCGGAGGACTGCTGCTGCGTCCCGAGGTCCAATCGCGCTGAGGCCGTCGGCGCGCCGATCGCGGTGACGGCAAGCGCGGTCCCCGGGCCCGACGGTGCTGGCCGCGCCGACGCAACGGGCGACGCGATCGCGACGACTGTGAGCGCTGCGACGATGACCCTGCTTTGTGTTGCGAGTCGCATGACTCCTCCTGGTTGCTCGTGATCTCCCACTACGGTCGATCTGGGGGGAGAATGGAGGGGTGCACTGTCGGGGCGCTAACCACCGCTAACGGTCGGCTAACGCCATGGAGTTTCGAATTCTGGGCCCATTAGAAGTCCTCGATGGCGACGAAGTGGTCCCGCTGAGGGGCGCCAGGCAGCGTGCGCTGCTGGCGATGCTCCTGTTGAACGCGAATCAGTTCGTCTCCTCGGATCGGCTGCTCGATGAGTTATGGGGAGAGGATTTGCCGCAGTCCGGGCGCGCGGCGCTGCAGGTGCGTATTTCGCAATTGCGTCGGGCGCTCGGCACGGGCGCGGCGCGGCTGGTGACGATGTCGGCTGGGTATGTGCTGGAGGTCGAGCCAGACGAGCTTGACCTGACACGGTTCGAGCGGCTCGTCGCTGAGTCTGGCCGAGCCGAGCCGGAGCGTGCTGCCGCGA
The DNA here is from genome assembly GCA_963725925.1 of uncultured Solirubrobacterales bacterium. GTDB lineage: Bacteria > Actinomycetota > Thermoleophilia > Solirubrobacterales > Solirubrobacteraceae > Palsa-465. The sequence goes on along the minus strand of CAVSAY010000007.1, from coordinate 14,927 downwards.
TGCTCCGCGAGGCGCTGGCGTTGTGGCGCGGCAGGCCGCTGGCCGACGTCTCCTATGAGTCGTTCGCGCAGGCGGCGATTGGGCGTATGGAGCAGCTTCGGCTCGAGGCGATCGAGAAGCGCGTCGAGGCCGACCTTGCGCTCGGTCGGCACGCTGAGCTGATCGCGGAGCTGGAGATGCTGGTCTCCGAGCATCCATCGAACGAGCGATTGCGGGGTCAGCTGATGCGTGCGCTGTACCGGTGCGGACGACAGGGTGACGCGCTGGCGGTGTACCGCCAGGCGGTCGTGTGGCTTCGAGACGAGCTTGGCCTCGAGCCTGGTCCCGACTTGCGCGAGCTCGAACGCGCGATCCTCCAGCACGACTCGATGCTCGATCTACGGCTGCGTTCGCCGCTTGCCCGGCCGCCAGCGTCGGCGATTTCGGCGGAATCCCACCTCCCGGTCCCCGCCACAACATTTGTGGGCCGCGAGCGCGAGCTGGCAGAGGTTGCCTCGTTGCTGCGGGACGCCGGGACGCGGATGCTCACACTCACCGGACCCGGAGGCAGCGGCAAGACACGGCTTGCGCTCAGGGCCGGTGAACAAGCGGCCGCCGACTACCGCGACGGGGTCTGGTTCGCCGGTTTCGCCAACGTCTCCGATCCGGAGCTAATCGTCACGACGATCGGCCAGGCTCTCGGACTCGCGGAGCGGCCGGGCATCTCACCCGCTCAGCGGCTCGGGGATTGGCTGGCGGAGCGCGAGCTGCTGTTGGTGCTCGACAACCTGGAGCAACTCGTCGACGGAACCGCATGCTTGAGCGAACTTGTGGCCGCCTGTCCGGGGCTGACGCTGCTGATCACCAGCCGCGAGCCGCTACACCTCGCGGGCGAATGCCAGTACGACATGCCTGAGCTGGCGCCGTCGGAGGCCGTCGAGCTGTTCGCCGCCCGCGCCCGGGCGGTTGCCCCCGCGGTGGCACTGGACCTTGATGTGGCCGAGCGGATCTGCGAGCAGTTGGACCGTCTGCCCCTTGCGATCGAGCTCGCCGCGGCGAGAACCAAGGGCCTATCCGCAAGCGAGGTCCTGGCGCGGTTGGAAAGCCGCCTGCAGTTGCTGAGCGGTGGCCCGCGTGACGTGCCCGAGCGCCAGCGCACACTCCGCGCCACGATCGACTGGAGCTATGAGCTGCTCGATCTCGAGCAGCGATCCCTGTTCGCACGGCTCGCCGTGTTCGCCGGCGGTTGCACGCTCGCGGGCGCCGAGGCGGTGTGCCGAGCCGAGCTCAACACCCTGCAGGCGCTGGTCGATCGCAGTCTCGTGCGTCGCGACGCGGACCGCTACCGCATGCTGCAGACGGTGCGTGAATATGCGCTGGAGCGCCTTGAGCAGACGGGCGAGGCGGAGGAGCTGCGGCACAGGCATGCGGAGTGGCTCATCGAGCTGCTGCGCGCGCAGGGGCTTCAGCAGCCGGGATGGCCAAATGAGCGCTCGCTCGCGTGCGTTGCGCCAGAACGAGAGAACTTCGCTGCGGCGCTGGGGTGGGCGTCCCGCCGGGGCAGGTTCAAGACCGTGGCCCAGCTGGCCGCGCCGCTCGTCGGAGTGTGGCTCTTGACCGGACGTTTTCATGAGGCTGAGCGGTGGCTGTCACTGATCCGTGACGAGGGTGACCGATACCCGGCACGGTTGGCCGCAGAGGTCGCTTCCGCAGCCCGCGCGAACTCGTGGCATCGAGGCGAGGAGCCCGAAGCCGCTCGGCGCGGCGAGCACGCGTTGAGCCTCTGGCGGCAGGTGGGAGATCTCAAGGCGATCGCAACAGAGATGCTGAGCCTGGCGAACATCGCGAGCGATCGCGAAGACGATCACGACGGGCGCGCCGCTTACGCGCGAACGATCCGGTTTGCCCGCGAGCATGGCCTGACCAGGATCTTGACCGCAGCATTGATCAGCCTCGGCGATCTCGAGATCCGTCAAGAAAGGCTCAAGGAGGCGCTCCGCATCTGCGAGGAAAGCCGTGCAGTCGCAGCTGGCGGATCAGATCTCAGCGCGGCTGCGCTGATCAATCTCACGCACATCGCGATGCTCGAAAGTCGCCACGATGACGCCGCACGCCTCGCGCGCGAGGCGCTTGAGGAAGCGCTCGCCAGCGGGGCGATCCTCGTCGTGTCGGGGACGGCGATCGAGGCCGCATGGCCCCTCGCCGCGCATGGCGAGTTCGAGCACGCTGCGCGGTTGCTCGGGTCCGCCCACGTCTTTCTCGACCGGACCGGTGCTCGAAGGGAATGGATGGATCAAGCAGCGAGCGCGGCGGCCGGCGACATCTTGGGCGACCATCTCGATGCACTCACCGTCCAAGCGCTGTTTGACGAAGGCGGCGGGATCTCACCGGACAAAGCAGCTCGCACAGTGCTGGCGCAGTCTCGCGTGCTGCAGGGCCAACGCGCCCAGTGAAACCCGATCATGACCGTCGATCAGCCTCTTGCCGGACCGCGGTACGGGGGAGCTGATGCCATTCCGCGCGCCTGTGCTGCACGACGCCGTGGCCGTGCTGAAGGTGCTCGTCGCGCGCGACATCGCCGACTTGGGCGTACCTGACCACACCCTTGACGAACTCCGCGATGAGTGGCGAGAGAGCGGCTTCGATCTCGCGAGCGACGGGCTAGTCGCAGAAACCCAGGACGGCGTGATCGTCGGCTACGCCGCCGTCATTACACCTGGCATTCAAGCCGTCGTCGCCCCCGACCACGAGGGGCAAGGGATCGGCACGCACCTACTCAAGTGGGGCGAGCGACGCGACCGCGAACGCGGCCGTGAGCGCCACCGGCAATGGGTGGCAGCGAGCAACGCTCGCGGTCGAGCACTGCTGCTCGCTGCCGGATACCGCCACGCGCGAAGCTACCGGCGCCTAGCACGCCCGCTCGACGACCCCGTCGATGCTGCGCCGCCCCCGCCGGGGATCCGTTTACGGACGGTTGATGTAGAGACCGATGCCACCGCGCTGCACGCCCTCAACGAGACCAGCTTTGCCGCCAGCCCCGACTACCGCCCGCAAACGTTCACCACCTTCGTCGAACGACACCTCAGCGCGCACGATTTCGACCCACGACTGAGCTGCGTGGCCGAGCAATCAGGCCTGCCTATCGGCTTCCTGCTGGCGTGCGCGTCGCCCGAAGACGGTCTCGGCTTCGTCGACCTCCTGGGCGTCCACCCTGACTACCACCAACGAGGGCTCGCGACTGCGATGCTGACGGCCGCGTTTGCCGCGTTTGCCGCCGCGGGGCTTCGCGAAGCGCAACTCGGGGTCGCGTCCGACAACACACATGCACTCCGGCTATACGAACGCTGCGGCATGGAACCGCGATTCCAGTTCGACAGCTATGAGCGCGCGGCGCCAACGTAGAGACGCGACCGGCATCGTCTCGGACGTCGCTCCTCAAGCTTGGCCGCCCCTCCTTCAGTCGGCCGCGGCCAAGGAGCAGCAGTCGCCGCGTCGTTGTCGCCTGGGCGACAACGGGGAAGTGATGGGGCGGCGAGGCGGACCGCTGAGATTGCTCCGCGCGGACGGTGGCGCTCAGGCGGGAACCCACGCGTACTGGATGTCCGCGGCGCGCTCCTCGTTACGGCTGCCGTCGGTACGTTGCACTTCCTGGAACCCGTGACGCAGGTAGAAGCGTTGTGCGTCCTCGTTTGAGACGAATGTCCAGAGCTGCAGCCTGCCCGGTCGTTCGCGCTTGGCCACAGCGATCAGCTCGGCGCCGATCCCGAGGCGCGTTAGATCTGGATCGACGTAGAGCTGTTCGATCTCTTCTGCCTCGAGCGCCAGCATCCCGACGATGGTGCCCGACGCGCGCTTCGCCAGCCAGCACTCGAGCCGTGGGATCACGACGTGCGTTACCCAAGCCCTGACTTGGTCATCGTCGTGCACGAGCGACGGAATGGTCCCCGCGGCGGCGGCTGCGCGACGCGCGCGCACATACAGTTCTGCGGTCGCCTCGGCATCTGACGACGTCGCGCGTCGGATGATCACGTGCATTCGATGAGCGTCTCAGAATCGCGCGCCTCGCTGCCGAAATGGTCGAATCTGGGGCGTTGGACGACCCCTGGGGCCCGACCCGTTTGTGCGCGCTGGGGCGGGGCGTCCGAGCCTAACATGACGGCCGAGCACGACTGCCTGATCCGCGCGAGCAGGACGCACTAGTTGCGGTCGGGCGGCGCCCGCTGGGCTTCGCCGGGGTCGCAGCGACGGGCACCGGCTAGAGGCTCAAGCAGTTGTCCGGATTGCTGCCACGCGCTCGGTACGCCCAGCGGCGAGCGATCATCCGGTCGAGCACCGGCTCGTGGCCCGCGGCCGCGGTCGCCGAGGTGCCGACCCGCTCCGAACGGCATCTCTGTTGCCGCTGGCTTTAATCGCCGCGGTGGTCGATCGTGGGTCAGAATAGAGGCGTGCACTACCGGGGCGCGAACCGCGGCTGACGGCCGGGTGGGTAGATGGAGTTTCGGATCCTCGGGCCGTTAGAGGTCCTCGACGGGGATGAAATCGTTGGGGTTGCGGGTCAGAAGCAGCGTGAGTTGCTGGCGATTCTTTTGCTGAGCGCGAACCAGCTCGTGTCGTCGGATCGCCTGATCGATGAGTTGTGGGGCGAGCGCTCGCCGCGGTCGGGGCGCAGCGCGCTGCACGTCCGGATTTCGCAGTTGCGCAAAGCTCTTGGTCGCGGTGGGAGTCAGCTGGTCACCCGCCCTCCGGGGTATGTGCTGGAGGTTGGGCCTGAGCAGTTCGACCTGGCGCGGTTTGAGCGGCTTGTCCGCGAGTCAGCCCACGCCGAGCCAGCGGCTGCCGCGGCGATGTTGCGCGATGCGCTGGCGTTGTGGCGCGGCCCGCCGCTCGCCGACGTTTCCTACGAGGTGTTCGCGCAGGCGGCGATCGGGCGGCTGGAGGAGCTTCGGGTCGCGGCGATCGAGAAGCGGATCGAGGCCGATCTTGCACTCGGCAGACACGCCGAGTTGATCTCGGAACTAGGGCTGCTGGTCGCTGAGCATCCAATGCGCGAGCGTCTGCGGGGCCAGCTGATGCGCGCCCTCTACTGCTGCGGGCGACAGGCTGACGCGCTGACGGTGTATCGGCAAACAGTGGCGCTGTTGCGAGATGAGCTCGGCCTCGAGCCCGGTCCCGAGTTGCGCGAGCTCGAGCGCGCGATTCTCCAGCACGATCCGGTGCTCGTCCCCGTCTGGGGTTCGTCGCTGGGTCAGCCGCAGAGCGCCGCGTATGCGCCTGATGCGCGCCTGCCGTCTCCGCCCACAACGTTCGTCGGTCGCGCGCGCGAACTGGCGGAGGTGAGCGGCTTGCTGCGACGCGCCGAGACGCGGCTGCTGACGCTAACGGGACCGGGCGGGAGCGGCAAGACGCGGCTTGCGCTGCGGACGGCCGAGCTGCTCGTTGATCAATATCGCGATGGCGCCTGGTTTGTGGACTTCTCCGATGTCACCGATCTCGAGCTGGTCGCGCCGACGATATGTCAGGCGCTCGCGGTCGACGAGAGGCCTGGCCACACGCCGGCCGAGCGCTTGAGCGTGTGGCTGAAGGAGCGCGAGTTACTGTTGGTGCTCGACAATTTCGAGCAGCTCACGGCCGGTGCGGGGGTGCTCGCGGAGCTGCTCGCCGCGTGCGGGTCGCTGTCGCTGCTCGTGACCAGCCGCGAGCCGTTGCGTCTCGCGGCCGAGCAACAGTACGACGTGCCGGTTCTAAGCGACCACGATGCGACAGAGCTGTTCGTCGCACGCGCTCGTGCCGTCGTCCCGGGCGCGGACATCGATTCGGTACTTGCTCGAGAGCTGTGCGCGCGGCTTGACTGCCTGCCGCTCGCGATCGAGCTTGCCGCCGCGAGAAGTAGGGCGTTGTCGGTCAGCGAGATGCTCGACCGCCTGGACAGGCGGCTGCCGTTGCTGACTCGCGGTCCGCGTGACGCGCCGCGCCGTCAGCGCACGCTCCGCGCGACGATCGACTGGAGCTACGAGCTGCTCAACGACGATGAGCAGCGCCTGTTCGCGCGGCTCGCCGTGTTCAGTGGCGGGTGCGCGCTGCCGGCGGTAGAGGCGGTGTGCGGCGCGGAGCTCGACGAGTTGCAGGCGCTCGTCGATCGCAGCCTCGTCTGCAGCGACGGCGAGCGTTACTGGCTGCTGGAGACGATCCGCGAATACGGGCTCGAGCGGCTCGGTGATTCGGACGAGTTCGAACAGCTGAGAGCGGCTCATGCCGAATGGTTCGCGCAGCTAATGCAGACCGAGAATCTGTACACGCACCCACCACCGACCGCCCGATTGCACCGACTGCTTGTGCTGGAGTACGCGAACCTTCGAAGCACGCTGGAGTGGGCGGCCGTGCGCGGCGAGTACGAGACCGTGGCCCGGGTCGCGTCGCCGCTGACCCACTACTGGTGGGCGCGGGAGGGGCGGTTCGAGGAGGCCGAACGGTGGGTCGGCCTCGCGCTCGCCCATCTCGATGAGTATCCGCAGTCACTTGCCGCGCACGTGATCATCGCCGCGCGTGCCCTGGCATGGCAGCGAGGACGGTCAGAGGCCGCCGTCGAGCTTTCCGAGCGCGCACTTGTGATCTGGCGGGAGCTGGGAGAGCTCGACGGAATGTGCGACGCGATGATGTTCCGCGACGTGCTGGCGCTCGAGCGCGGCGACCTCGCCGGCGCTCGCGCACTCCGCGAAGAGGTCACGTCGTTCGCACGCGAGCACAACCTGCGTCAGTTGCCGCTGGCGCTCTCGAACCTGGCAGACGTGGTGATCGCGCAAGGAAACCTCGAAGAGGCACGCGAACTGTGCGACCAAGCCCTCGACTGTTCTGAAGGCCCCGAGTCCATTGCCGGGATCGGCGCATTGATGAACCTCGCCGAGATCGCCAACTGGCAAGGCCGGTATGGGGACGGGGCTGCACTCGCGCGTGAGGCGCTGATGTCTGCCCGGAAGCACGGCGATCTGGTGACCGCCGTGGAGGCGGCGACGGCGATCGCCTGGTCGCTGGCCGAGCTCGGCGAACTCGAGCGGTCAGCGCAGCTGCTCGGAGCAACAACGGCCTTCGTGACCCACACGGGCGTCTCCCGTCAACGGTTCGACCTCGTTTGTGAAGAACGCACGCTCCTCGCGCTAAGCGGCCGGCTTGACGAGCAACAGATCCAGGCACTCCGTGCGGACGGTCGCACGATGCCGATCGAGGACGCCTTGCGCGACGCGGCCATGGAGATTCCGCCAGACGGACCCCGCGCGACGCGTGTGCAGGTTCACCGCCATGGTGAAATCGACAGAGCTGCTCGCCGCGATGGCGGACTGGGCACCGGTCGGCGTCCGCGCCTGGCATGACCGAGCGCTGCGCGACCTTTCCGCACGCACGTCGGCGAGGAGATCGGCCACACCGACGATGGCCTCTTCGTCGCCTTCCGAGGCGGACCCGCGGCAATCGCGTGAGCCGTCAAATCCAACGGACGCGCGAGCGTCAGCGACGTAAACACGAATTCGCGCCCGCGGACCGATCGGCCTTCATGCAGGACCGCGCGATATCGCCCGACGGTTACACCCGACGCCGACTCCGCAACGCCGCCCGGATCGCCAGCAGCGCGTGGGGCGACGAGATCGTGCGGGCGCAAGCATGAAGCAGCCTCCCGCCGCCACCCGCCGCGACGCGCCGCGACGGGCCAAGCTCGAAGGCCTCGATGAGCCCGTCGAGGTTGTGACGATCACGTGGCACGACCAAGCGTCGGCGTATGTGTGACACGCAGCTAGCACTCTTGCTGAATCGCAAAAAAGCATCGCCGGCGCGCCCTGCAAATGACGATGCGCGTTGATCAGCGCGCGCATCAACCGTCCGCGACGGCTCCCGCCCTCCACGAGCAGCTCGATCGCGCCGACGTCGTACGAGCGGACGAACGCACGCGGCGATTTAGCACACGTTCGCAATGTGCACGACAAGCAAAAGTCAGTCAACGAGCGGCAGAGACTTCCCCAAGCACGAACCAGGAGCACTCACACGAGCTCCGACGCCGCTGATTTCGGACACGACGGGTCAGGCTCGCCGCCGCGGGCGATGATGTCCGCCTCGGCACAACCACACCAGATGTGTGGGGCTACTCCTCGACGCCTCAGAGCAGAAGTCGCATCGAGGACTGCCCCAATGGCGACATTGCAGGAGTGGGCAGCAGTCGGCCAACGTCGCCGGTGGCGTTCGTTTTCGCTCGGAGCAGACCCGCCGTCGTTTGGTCTCGGTCGGCTCTCTGCCTACCGCATCAGGCCATCGAACCTGCGTCAATCCCCCCCCGCGCGCCGTGGCGAGCGTCGGCCGCCTCCGGGAGGTCGATTACCTCAGCCAGGTCCTCGGTGACCTTTGACCCGAACCGCCGGTTGAGGAAGAACGCCTCGACGATGATGTCAGGGTCAACATGCGCCTGCGAGAGCAACGCGACGACGGTTCGTCCGGTGACCTGTTCGACTGCGTGCGTGTAGCGCCCGGCCATCACACGAGCGAATTCCGCGCGCAGGGCGAGCACACGTTCAGGTTCGCCTCCATCCACCATCGCCCTCTCGAACGGCGTGAGCTGCTTCAACCGGATTACCACCACAACCATGTCCTTGATCGCATACGCGTTGACCGTGGTCGACTCGCGACCATAATGCTCGCGCTGCAAACCGGCCATCGAGCGGGAGATCGCCGCCAACTGCTGTCGGCCCGTCAACCTGGGCTCTGAGATGCACATGCCAGCCTCGTTCCCAACTCTTCTCGTAGAGAAGACCACCGCTGGGCTGAGAGAGAGGGAGAGGCCCACGAAGGTGTGCTCCCCGAGCGTAGCGCCCAGCACCAGTGCCCATTGAAGGGCTCGGCTCGCCCGCGCCTGCAAATCCATGGACTATGTCGGCGTTACCCCGCTAAGCGTCTGGCCCCTCTCTACGGCGACATGGTCGCGGCCGAGCGGGCTTCTGCTCTTAGACGGCGACCCGCCGGAGCGGCAGTCAGTGGCCGGGTTCTGCGCCGGCGACAAAGCAGGTGCAGTGAGTCGCCGAGGCCCGACCGGAGTGTCGCGTTCCCGTGGAAGCAAGCAACCGGCCGGGGACGCCGTAGACGCGCGCTCACGAGCACGAGCACAGTCGAGACTGGTCCCTCTTGACCAACGCGGTGGTGGCGGCATTGCTGCTGGTCTTTCGCACAGCGGGCAGCGATAGCTCGGGCTCGGCGGGCGCGCTGTCAGGCGGCGTACCGGTGCTGGAACCAGTCCACCGTCCGCGTCAGGGCCTCGGGATGCGGCGTCGGCTTGAACGGTCCGAACGCGCCCTCGAATTTCGACGAGTCCGAGACGAACGGTCGCTCGTATTGGTAGAGCGTCTCGTTGAGCTCTCGCAGGAGCGGGTTGAACAGCCCTGCGATCCTGATCATCGGTCGCGACGCGACGCCGATCTTCGGGGGGTGCCCGGCGGCCTCGAACGCGAGCGCGAGGAACTGCCGGCCGGTAAGTGGCTCTGCGGCTGGTAGGTGCCAGACCTGGCCGTCGGCCTCGTCGCGCTGTCCCAGTGTGACGAGCGCGCGGGCCATGTCTTCGGCGTAGTTGAGCGTGTGCGGCGGGTCGAGCGAGCCCAGCCAGCGCGCCCGCTTGCCGCGCACCACGGGCTTCATGATGTTGTCGCCGACGGTCGAGCGTGGTACTGCGCGGGCCGTAATAGTCAGAGGAGCGACCGATCGTGCATCGCAGTCTCCCGTCGGCGTGCGCGCCTAGGATTGCGTCGGCCATCTCGATGCGTGTGCGCCCCTTGTTGCCTCGCGCGCGCTGTGGCGTCTTTTCGGTCATCGGGCCGTCGGGCGGCCCGTACGCGTAGAGGTTGTCCGCGAACACGAGCTTCGCGCCGGCCGCGGCCGCACCGTCGATGATCGCTCGCGTCATCGGCGGGAACAGCTCGGGCCACTTCGTGTAGCCGGGCTGCGCGCAGTGGTAGACGACGGCCGCACCCTCACAGGCACGCCGGGCGCCGTCGGCCGTGCCGACGTCCGCCGCCACCTGCTCGACACCTTCCGGGGTGTCGGTCGTGCCGCCGCGTGTCACCGCCCGCACCCGTAGTCCACGGGCCGCGAGCTCGCGGACGACCGCGGAGCCGGTGCCACCCGCGGCCCCCAGGACGACATGATCGACGGCGACCGCCACGGCACGAGCCTACGCCCACACGATCGCCCGGCGCACCCAGGACGGAGCGCATCGGCGGGTCGCACGGGCGACAGAAACCACCGGCCGCTCCAAGAACAGCCAGCCGGGGGCGCGGCGTCGAGCTGGGCGCGCTGCCGCTGTTCGACCAGGGAGCAGTCTCGGGCGCTTCGCCCGATGCGCCACTCACAGTTGCCTTGGAACGGCGCCCGCCAGTGCTCGTGGTGAGTAACGCGTTCGCGTCAGAGCAGGCGTCTGGCTCGGGGTGGTCCGGCTGCTGGGATTCGTACTCGGGGGCCGACCGGTCAGCCGTCGAGAACGGTCTGGCCGAGCTCGCGTAGGCGGGCGGGATCGGCGAGCAGGTCGATCTCGACGATCTGGCCGTGCGCGACGGTGAAGCCGGCCACTGCGAGTGGCCGCCCGCGCCGACCCACGACCACCCCCGCGGCCCCGTTCACGAGCGCCGGTCGTGCGGACGCGAGGAGCGGCACGAAGGTGCGAGCCTGCTCGAGGACGGCTTGGGCTCCCCGCACCTCCCTCGAGGCGCCACGAGGGACCGCGCCGCGGTCGATCCGAAGCACGACGTCTGGGTCGAGCACCGCGAGGAGCGCGCCGAAGTCGCCTCTACGGGCGGCGGCGAGGAACGCGTCGACCACCTCCCGCTGACGGGCGAGATCGGGGTCGGGCACCGGCGTGGCCACCTGTACCCGGCGCCGCGCGCGGCTCGCGAGCTGTGGCGCGGCGGCGGGGGAGCGCCCGACGATCGGGGCGATCTCGTCGAACGGCACGGCGAACATGTCGTGCAGCACGAACGCGAGCCGCTCGAGGGGAGCGAGCGTGTCGAGCACCACCAGCAGCGCGAGTCCGACCGAGTCGGCGAGCAGCGCTGCGTGCTCGGGGTCGACCTCAAGCTCGCGGCTCACGATCGGCTCGGGCACGCGCGGGCCCATGGGCTCCTCGCGGCGCCTTTCGCGAGCGCAGCATGTCCAGGCACACGCGCGCGACGACCGTCGTCAGCCATCCGTCGAGATTCTCGACGTCGGCGGCCTGGGCGCGGCTGAGCCGCAGCCACGCTTCCTGGACGGCGTCGTCGGCCTCGCTCACCGAGCCGAGCATCCGATAGGCCACCGCGCGCAAACGGGTCCGGTTGGCCTGGAACCGGTCCGCCAGCGATTCGCGCTCGTGCATCGGTCACATCCCTTTGCTGCGTTACGTCATAGCAGTGACGGACGAAACCAAGCGATACGACGAAAGAGAATCAGCCATGCAGACAGCTCGTCACATAGAACGCGACGCAACCGCCCATACGCAAGCGACCGGGCAACCCGAGACCGGCAGAGACCAGATCAAGATGACGGTCTTCGGAGCGACCGGGGGGATCGGCGGTCACGTGGTGCGGCAGGCGCTGGCCGCCGGGCACCAGGTCACGGCAGTGGTCCGCGATCCGGCCCGGTTCGACGTTACCCATCCCGCGCTCGAGGTCGCGACGGTCCCCGGCCTGACCGACCCCGAGGTGCTCCGCGCCGTGCTGGAGGGCAGCGATGCCGCGATCTCGGGAGTCGGCCCGCGCGGTCGCAACGACGGCCCGGTCGCGTCGAGCACCACACGCGCAATCCTGCGCGCGATGCAGGCGAGCGGCGTGCGACGCTTCGTCGCGGTCAGCGCCGTGCCGGTCGGCCCCGTGCCCGACGGTGAGAGCTTTGTCAACCGCCACATCCTGCTGCCGTTCATCAGCGCCTTCGCGCGAGACGTGTACGCGGATCTAGCCGAGATGGAGGCCGAGATCCGCCACAGCTCCACCGACTGGACGATCGTGCGGCCCCCGAAGCTCGTCAACAAGCCGCTGACCGGGAAATACAGGACCGCGGTGGGCGGCAATGTGCCGCGCGGCTACTCGATCTCCCGCGCCGACGTGGCCCACCTCATGCTCGCCGTGCTCGACGATCCGGCGACCCACAGGCAGGCGATCGGGGTTGCGTACTGACCGCGTCGCTCACCAGCCCACATCGCAGCGCGCGCTAGCGCGTCGGCTCTAGCTTTGGTGACTAGTTCGGCCTTCCCGGGGCGATCATCGCGATCCGACAGTCGGTGATGCAACCACCCCGTATTTGACCAGACGGCCGGGCGTGCGGCTTGCCGAGCTCCGGGAGCCCCGGCACGAAGTGATCTTCGGCAGGGTCAGGCGACGCTCGCCGCGTGGTGCATCCTGTGGCGTGAACGCAAAGGAGGCTGACCATGCCAATCGTCACCGCCGAGACGCTCGGGAACGGCAACTTCACGGGCGCCGACCACGGAGCGACCGTCTCGCTGATCTTCGACAACAGCGACCCCGGAGGCGGACCACGACTTCACCGCCACCCCTACGACGAGACCTGGGTCGTCCAGGCGGGCAATGTGACCTTCCAGGCCGGGGACGAGCTCCTGCACGCCGCCCCGGGCGACGTCGTGATCGTCCCGCCTGACACGCCGCACAAGTTCACCAATAACGGACCCGGGCAATCGATGATGCTCTGCATCCACGCCAGCCCGGAGTTCGTCACCGAATGGCTTGAATGAGCGGCGGTCAGTCGCGCCGCGTGAGCACCCCCAGCGCGAGCAGGAAACCCGACACCAGCGCCACGACCCGGACCGGGTTGCGCTTCGCCTGGCCCCAGATGAACAAGCCCATCAGCGTCAGGCCCTGAACCGGCTCTCATGGACCGGCGGCGCGGGCAGTGGTGATGGGCCGTCGCGAGGCCGAACGCGCTAGGCAGTCGCGGCACGACCGGGGAGTCAGACCCGCGGCCGGTCCGCGAGGACGTCGGCGAACACGCACACCACCAGCGAGTCGCCGAGCGCGTCCGCGATCGCCCGGGGCGCGGCAGGAGGATGCGGGCATCCCTTCCTGGAGCGTCAAGCTGCGGTCATGCGTCCGGCTGGCGATCTATTTCTCGAGCGCAGATGAGATCTCGGAACCGCGGCCCGCTCCGCGGCGGCGCTTGTGCTGTACCGAATGCCGGGCCGTGTCGCCGGGCCGTGTCGCCGGGCCCGAACGCCGGGCCGGGAACTTCCGGTTTCGGCCGACGAGCTCCGGAAGCGGCAGTCGAGCCAACACAGCTCCGTGGGCGACTTTGCAGAAGCGGGGAGGTGGTCGTCGAGGTTGTTGCTCGCCCTCGGATTCACGCGGCAGCGAGCGCGCCGGTTGCGCTCTGCTCGCGTCTGATCATGGCGTTGGTGCAGACGCCCGGACGAGCGCGCGGAATTGCGCGCCCGCCGCCGTCCGATCCGCGCGAAGGAGGGAAATTGGCGTAGCGTCTGAGATGCCCGTGGCCAAACCAGAGCAGGCTCTGGCGTCTGACCCGCGCTGCTCTGGCGCGAGCAGGATGCGGGATGCAACTCTGGCAGATTCTCGTTGGGACACTGTCGGTATGGATCGACTTGGTTGGCTCAGCGAGTACTCCGAGCCGGCCCTTCGATCCGCGCTCCGCGTCGCCGGCGCCGGGCTGGACCGGCTGCCGCTCGAGCTCACGGGGACCAACGACCTCAGCCGTCCCACCTGGGCGTCGGGCAGCGCGACGGTCGACGCGCGCTTCCTGTGCAAGTTCGCGTTCTCCGAGCCGACTGCCGCCCGGGTATGGCATGAGGCTCGCGTCCTCAAGCTGCTCGCAGGCCTGCCGGCGTTCGACGTGCCCGAAGTCGTCGCCGCCAGTCCGGACCCCGCGTGCTTGGCAACCCGGATCGTCGAGGGTGGGGTGCCGCTCTCCTACGACCTTGTCCGGGCATCGCTGCCCGCGCGGGGTGACGCGCTCGGCGCCGAACTGGCCCGGTTCCTCGCAAACCTGCACGCCCCCCAGATCCTCGCTCTCGCCCGCGAGCGGCTCGACGACCCAGTCCGCATCCCGGAGCCCGGACTACAAGCCACGACCGACGAGCTGAGGCTCCGCTTCATGCCGATGATCGAGGCTCGCCAGCGCGCGCGTGTGCGCCGATGGTGCGACTGGGTCGACGAGCGGCTGGCAGCCCCCGCCGAGCCGGTGTTCGTCCATGGCGACTTCCACCCCTACAACCAGCTCTGGGACCCGCGAGAGCTCCGCCTGCTCCTCGTCGCCGACTTCGAAGCGAGCGGTGTCGCCGAGCCCGAGTACGACTTTCGCGCCATTCCCAGCTTCGGGCCTGGGGTCGATCTGCTGACCTCAACCGTCGACCATTACGTGGCGCTCACGGGCCGGCGAATCAGCCTCGAACGTGTCATGGCCCTGCACGTCTGCACGACACTCGGCGACGCGCTGTGGCGCTCGGAAGCGGGCCTCCCGCTGCTACTCCCGCGTCCCGGCGGCGGCACGCCCGACGACTACGTCGACGAGCTGGCCGCGCGTCTTACGCTGTTGCGCATCGAGACCTGAACACCAGGCGCGCGCTGACTCCGGATACGCGCACCGACACGAACGCAGGTCCTGACACGCAGACGGCATCGGTCTCGCAGGTCGCCAAACTCACCACACGATCACCGCCCGCGACAAGCTCGCGGACACTTCCCGGCTTCACGAATCAGCGGAGACACGTCTAGCTTCATGGCGCTGGCGATCACGGCTCCCGCTCCGGAATAGCGGACAGCGAGAGCGGCAGCGCCGCGACCAGACCCGGGTCAGCTTCATGGCGCTGGCGATCACGGCTCCCGCTCCGGAATGGCGGACAGCGAGAGCGGCAGCGCCGCGACCAGACCCGGGTCGGCGACATTGCAGAAGCGGGGCGCCCGAGACCGCTGGTTTCTCTTTTGGATTTACAG
>CAVSAY010000006.1:0-69092 GCA_963725925.1 uncultured Solirubrobacterales bacterium | reverse complement strand
GACGACCTCTAGGGCGACAGGCTCGATGGCCCGATCCGGCGCGCGAACCGCATCGCCCCGCCGAGTCCGCCCAGACCCAGACCCCGCTGGCCGCACTCGGCCGCCACGGCGGCGACGAGTTCCTGAGATTGGCGAGATGCGAGACGGACGTCGTCTACGGTGCTGAGACCTGTGTTCGTGTCGGCGCGTGTACGCGGAGCTGGCGCGGTCGATCAGTGACTCCCTCTGTCGGGGACCAGCAGCCGGAGCCCCGTTATGGGCAGCCAGAGCTGCGGCCGCTTGGTGCCGTGGAAGCAGCGCCCGGGCCGACTCTCGACATGCCTACGTCTCGGCTGTATCTCGACCGAAACGTATGGCTGGAATCCGCCGAGAGCGCGCCCGGTCAACCGCCGCGCCAGTGAACGGCGACGTTTCGTCACTTTCGTGAACCCGGCAGTGTCGCTAGCCGTTCTGCCCTGACAGTCGGCTTCCCTCTCCTCTTTGTTCTGTTGCTGTTGTTTCGGCGGCCGGGGGACGTGCCTATGAGGAGAAGGGGCGTCGACCCCGCCCCCTTCGATCGTGCCTTCCTACGGCGTCGGATCGCGATACGTGCCGCCGAAGATGTCCGAGTTGCCGAACTCGGCGACGCAGGACTGCTCGGCGCCGGCGCCGGAGGGCTCTGCCGTTCTGAAGCGCCTGGCGACACGCGTCGATCGCGGGACAGTCGGCGGCGTTGCGGCGTCGTTCCAGACGGCCGCGCCGTACGTGCGCGTCGCCGGCGGCGTACACGTAATCGCCGAGGAACTCGTCGGTGAGCGCGTTGGCGGTCGACGAGCGTGGGTCACCAGTCGCCCCGCGGTGCACCGGGCAAAACGCGCCGGTCGGAGCCGTGCCGCCGGTGTCGGCGTGCAGCACCACTCCGACGAGCGACCGTAGCGTGCCAGTGGTCGGCTGGAACGGCGTCGTGAACGCGTTGTAGACGACGTACACGTCTCTCCCGTTCGGAGAGATCGCCGGCGCCGCGTAGAAGCCGCGGTCGCCGGCGGTCTCGATCGCGCGCGGCGCCACCCAGGTCGCGCCGCCGTCGGTGGACTCCGTGAAGGCCACGTGCGGCGTCGCGAGCGGACCGCTGACGTAGCTCATCACGATCCGGTCGGTCGCGTCGGCGTTGGCGGCGCGCCGTTGGCGATGTCAACGCTCGGCGCCGGCGTCAGGTCGCTGCGGGCGCCGGCGACGCCGTCGATCACTGGCCGCCTTGGACGGGATCGAACGCGCCGGGCTGGTTCACGGGCCGACGACGGCGTGAACTGCGACCACGTCGAGCCGCCGTTGCTCGAGCGGGACATCATCTCGAACGGCGCTTGCCGCCCAGACCGAGCTCGCCGACGCCGAAGACGTACGCGGTCGCCGCGCACTGTCGGTGCGGACCGTGCACCCGTCGCGCGGGTTACGCTGGCCGTTGTTGGCCGCCGGCGTGATCTGACGCTGGCTCCACGTGTCGCCGCCGTCGTGCGAGACGGCGACCTGCGGCGGCGCCGGCGCGGCGTTGCCCTTCTCCTGCCCGACGAACGACGCCCAGCACACGTAGACGGTCCCGAAGAACCGACTCGACGACGCGTTGTCAGCCCAGACCTGCGACTTGTCCGAGAACGTCGTGCTGGACTGCCGGCTTACCAGCACCGGCGGCATCCATGCGCTCTTGACGCTGTTGGCCGCGGCGGCTGCGGGTCGTCGGTGCGCGAGACGGCAATTGCCTCGAAGCCCTTGAACGCCTGGTCGGTGCGCATGCGCGGCACGTTCGAGGTCAGGTTCGACGTAGTACACGCCGCGAGCCGTTGCACCAGCTGAAGCCCCCGTGGCGCCAGGGCGGGCCGAACGCGACCGCGGGGTCGCCGTCGGAGACGAGCCCGTTCTCGGCATACCACGGCAGCGTCCCGATCGGGCCGGTGTGCGCGGCGCACGGCGGGTCGCTGTCGCCCGACGAGCGCCAAGGCAATCGCGCGCCGTCAACCCAGTGTAGGTCGGCTGCGTCCAGGTGTTACCGCTATCGAACGAGAAGTACACGCCCGAACGCCGACCCCGGGCGTGAACGGACACGTGTTGTCGGTGCCGGCGTTGCAGGCCTCCATATCGATGTTGTCGTTGGCACCGGCGACGAGCACATTCGTGTGGTTGGCGTCAATCGCGACCGCGGGCTCGTTCTGCTTGTTCTGAGAGAACGGCTCGGTCGGGCTGCCGACCGTCACTAGCGTGTCGGCGTTAAAGGCCGAGGCCGGCCCGGCCGCTAATAGCAAAATGCCGATCACCAGCGCCGGCACCATCAAGACTCTCTTCATCGTCGACTCCTCACCTTCGCTCGTACAACAACGACACACATCAATGCCCTACCGCTTTGTGGCGCGAATACGGACCTTTCGAAACGTGGGGGGGCGGCGTGACGCCGGCCTGGGCTCTCTTGCCAACCCCGGTGATCCGCTCGATCTCCTCCACCGAGTCGCTGGACGTGGGCGGCGAGCAGGGGCCCTTGCCGAAACTGACCTCGGCGTCGCCAGGTGTACGTCACGTCGCCGTCCTCGTCGCCAGCAGCGTGGCGGTTGGGCTTCGCCACGTGAACCCTGATCGTTCCGGCGCATGGGCTGTTGGTGCTCTGGATCGTGCTCCACCAAATCAACCGACCGGAGGCGATGTCGACCTCGTTGTCCGCGACGCACTGATGCGACGTGGATGGATGCCTCGGTGGCGCCGCGTCGTCGGCTAGGCCGACTGCGCCGGATGACTCGGACGGGCTGGGTGCGCCAGATGACTCGGATCCGTCGGTTGGACCCGGTTCGCGGCGGCCAGCACTGCCGCCGCAAAACGCGCGAGCCGCAGCTACCAGCGCGAGCCTCTCGGCCTCGCTTATCGTGCCTCCCTCCTCGTGGACGGCATTGCCTCTACACGATCAACGCGCCAGCCCCGGTCAGGGTAAGCGACTACCTGAGACGGATGCAAGCGGCCGAACGTGGGCGGCCTGCAAGGTGGCGGCGCTCTCTAGCCGCGCGATGTCCGACTGCAGCAGAAGGGTGGGGTGATCCGTCGTGGCGTCTTCGTGTGGGCGAGGCCGGCGAGTTCACGGGTCGGCCCGCGACACAAGTGCGGGCACTCGACCGCCTGCGCCCCTAAGTCGAGGCGAGCCGCAAGGGCGCCCATGCCAATCGCCAGCCCTGCGGCCACGCTTTCAGCAGCGCGCGAGCGCAACTTCTGGCTCGTCCAACCGTTCTCAACGAATGGCCCCACCGATGGTCCGGGGGCGGATGACTTGGTGGCGCGCCGTGTACAAGGGTTGGCCCCCCGCGGACTCCGTTCGCGGGGGGACCAGTGCGCACCGCGGGGGCGAGCGGCGCGCGAGTGACTCACGATAGCGTGGGCAGGTTTGGCGACCTGGCTACCGACATCGACAAGTAGCAACGGCGCGTCGTCACTGGCATCGCCCTGGTAGGCCGCCCAGTCCAGCCGACCGCGCGCCAGGTCAGCGACGGCTCGCGAGAGGTGAACGCCGCCCCACACACCCCGCTGCGTTTCGCTTTGCCTAAGCCGACGATGAGACCTGTCCCGAACAAACCCAAGCATCCCAGCGGACCCCGATGGAACCCGTCAGGGAATTCCGTTTCCCCAACCCGTCGATTGGCCTACACCGGCCTGCCTCCTGGCACTTCGTGAGGCTGTCGCACACCCCTATGGCGAACAGCTTGGTGCCCTGGGTAGACAGGCACGCTCGCCTGGTCGGGCGGACGCGTGTTGGCGGGCCGCCGATTAGCTGGCACCGACGGCAGCCAGTGCGCCTTGACGGGTCTCGTGCATCGGCAGCTGGCGATCGAGGGCGGTGAGCTCGAAAGCGCGGCGCGGCGATCCTAGTGGGCAGGCAATCGCGAGCTGGCGTCCGGTGTGATCTAGGTGCCGAAAGGCGTTGAGCAGCAGCGCGATTCCCGAGGAGTCCACCAAGGAGACGGCCTCGAGGTCGATGACGATCGCTCGCACTGAGGAGCGCAGCGCGGCATTGAGCTCGGGGGTGAGCTTGATGCACAATGCCAAGTCGAGCTCGCCGGTCACGGTGATGATCGCGACGTCGTGGAACATTGTGGTTGTCGGCTCACTTGTTTCCTCGCGCACGGTCGGAGGCTACCCTCGGCGCCAAACGGCTAGCCGTCTGCCGCGGCGCGGCGGGTGTGACCGGCTGGGGCTGTCAGTCGTGGGGAGCGATAACCAGCAGCGTCGCGTCGTCGCGCAGCGCTTCGGGGGAGGCGTTGACCACCGCGTCTTGAAGGCCGCGTACCGTCGTCGCCGCGGAGCACGGACCCAGCTCGGAGAGGATGGCCCGCAGGCCATTTTCGCCGATACGGCCGCCGTCGGCGGTGCGGCGCTCGCTGACCCCATCGGAGTACACCAACAGGCGGTCCCCGGGACCCACCTGAGCGCTGAGGACCGGGAACACGCGCTCGGTGAAGCGGATGCCGAGCGGATACGTGCGCTCGCCATCGAGCTCGTCGACACGCCGGTCGGCGCGCAGGATCAGCGGCGCAGGGTGGCCACAGTTAATCCAGCGCAGCCGATACCGGTCGGCATCCCAGGACCCCAACACCGCGGTCAAATACAGCTGCATGTCGAGCGCCATGATCGCCTCGTCGGCCAACCGTGCGGCTTCCTGCAGCCCAGCGCCAGCACGGCGGGCGGCGCGCAGCGCACCGATCGCCAACGACGAAAGCGCCGCGGCCGAGTTGCCCTTGCCGGTCGCGTCGGCGACAACCAGCCACAGGCCGTCCGCGTTGCCGGCGTAGTCAAAAAAGTCGCCGCCGACGTCATAGCCGGGCAGCACACCCCCGGCGACGTCGGCCCGATCCACGCGGGCCAGTCGCGGCGGCAGCAGGTTCTGCTGAATCTCGGCGGCGGGCTGAGTGTCCTTGCGCCGACGGACGGCATGCACCGCGTCGGTGTAGCCGGACGCCAGCTCCAGCGCCAGGGCGGCCTGGCCCGCAAACGCCTCGAGATCAACCGCTGGCCGGTCGCGAGCGACCAGAAAGCCCATCACGCGATCACGCACCACCATCGGCCAAAGCGTGCTCGGTCCAACGAGATCGATCACCAGCCCCCGCAACCGCGGCAGAGCCTCCGGAATGATCTCCGGTCCGACGCCCACCGGCGCACGGATCCGCTCGGGAAACCGCTCCACATCGCCAGCCAAGCGCAGGGCGCACGACCCATCCACATCCAACACATACGCCGCGACCGGACAGGCCGCCTGCGCCGACGCGACCTCGACGACTCGTTTGGGCACCAGATGCGGCAACGACGCACCCAGCAGCTCGCCGGCGTCGGGCTGTGCACTCATCATCACCGCACAGCAACATACGCCCCCTCGGTTGTTTGGTGTCGGACGTCAACGTCGCGATCCCATTGGCGTCGCGCATCCCGAGCTTGAACCTGCCCTTCGACCTGGCAGTGGCGCTGCCCTACTGGGTGATTTCAGTGAATGGGTTCTCGACGCGCGCATCGCGACGCACCTGCTCGTCGCCCAATTTCGAGACTCGCGTCTCCGATCCAACCGCCGGCGAACCGGCCCCATCTGGCCATCCGATCGTCGCCGAGGCGATCGTTCCGAGCCGATTGCTTCGCAGGCCACGATCATCGGCTGGATCCTGATCGCGACCGGCATCGGGTCGCCCTGCTAGAGCTAACGGCCATGGCCACGGGCCGACGACGCTTACGCCGCCGCCCGCACTCTGATGGGTCCGAGCGAGCTTGCGTCCGACGCGGGTCACGGCCACTCCGCGACCGGCGTCATTTCATGCTCCTCTACCTGACGTGGGTGACGGGGGCGCCGCGACGGCCCGCAGCTGCTCGAGCTGCATCTCCGCGTCCCGAAGGTGTCGAAGAGGCGAGCACCCACGGAGCACCACCGGAACGACGTGGAGCTCAAGTTCGTCCAGCAGTCCCGCTGCCAGGTACTGCTGACCGACCTGAGCATTTCTCACGACATACCCGTGCCAGCAGCGAAGCAGGACTCAGCAGCACGTCGCGGCTTAGTCCTGAAATTCGCCAAACCCACGGCATCAGCGTACGAGCCAATCGCCGGTCAACCGCGGCCCCGGCGAGAACATCGTCTCGTTCTCGGTTCGCGCTCTACGTCGCGAAGAGCCCGAACCGACCTGCGCCCGCGGGGCGAGGCTGCCGCTGGGCGTGATCACCGCCGGGCACCTGCACGTAGAGCCGCCGGCGACGGCGCTCGCCCAGGCCGAGGCGGGGTACTTGACGCGCTCAGGCGCAACGACCCGGACCTGCGCGCGTTCGAGCGTCCGGCAGGATCTGCTGCAGAGGGGGCAAGTGGTCTAACTCTGCGGGCGATGAGCAATCCCGCGCTGAGCCGAAAACCGCCATACATGCCGCGGCAAGCATCGCCAGGGCGACGACCCGGTTCGCGCTTACGGTCTCGCCGACAAACCATGCCGCTGCCCGGCTCCCGGCGCCAAGCGGCGTGTGCGAACTCGCCCGTAGGCGCTCCATGCGCGCAGAGGCGAGGCGTTAGGCTGATGAGGTGACGGGTTGGCGCACCTGCGGCACTGTGGCGCTTGCCCTTCCGCTCCTGTTCGGGCTGGGTAGGTCGGAAGGTCGGCCACATGCGACGAGTCGGGTGATCGCAGTGACGGTCAGCCGCGCGGGTGTCGGTCGCGCTGTCCCCGCGGGGTTTCTCGGCCTGTCGACCGAGTTCCGTGGCATCGCCGCATATGCCGGGTCAAATTCGGGTCCGATTGACCCCGTCTTCCTAAGGCTTGTGCGCAACATTGCCCCGGGTCAACGGCCGGTTCTGCGGATCGGCGGAGACAGCACGGACTGGTCGTGGTGGCCGGTCGGCGGTATGCGGAGGCCGGCCGGGGTGCGCTATGCCATAACCGGCGGCTGGTTGCGAAGGGTTCGTGAAGTCGCGTCTGCGCTGGACGCCCGTCTCATCCTGGGTCTGAACCTTGCGGCTGACAGCCGCCGAGTCGCGGCCGCCGAGGCGCGGGCATTTGTCGATGGCGTCGGCGCGGCGTACATCTCCGCGCTGGAACTCGGGAACGAACCGGAGTTGTATGCCAGCTTTCCGTGGGAGGTAGGACGTACCGGGCGTCGCCGGGCGGCCCGCGGGCCGGGGTGGAGCTTCGATCGGTATGTCGGCGACTGGTCGCGGATCGGTCGACCGCTGCCCAGCGGACTGCTCGCGGGTCCCGCGACCGGCTCGTTGCGGTGGATGTCGCAGCTTGGGCGGTTTCTGCGCGCGCAGCCACGCGTGAAGGTTCTTACGCTGCACCGATATGCGCTGAAGCTCTGCGGAGCGATGGGCAGGCAGACGATCGGAGAGCTGTGGTCGAAGTCGGCTGCGGACGGGCTGGCAGCGACTGTGGAGCCGACGGTCGCGCTTGCACGCGCCCGTCGAGAATCGGTGCGGGTCGACGAGGCCAACGCGATTGCGTGCGGCGGACAGCCAGGAGTCAGCAACACGTTCGCCGCGGCGCTGTGGGCGCTGGACGCGCTGTTTGCTCTCGCCCGCACAGGGGTCGTCGGGGTAAACCTCCACACCGAGCCGGGGTCCTTCAACGAGTTGTTCACGGTTTCGCGGTCGGGTGCTGCTTGGCAGGCGTCGGTGCATCCGGAGTACTACGGCCTTCTGATGTTCGCGCAAGCGGCGCCTCCCGGAGCGACGTTGCTCCGGGTTTCGGGGTTGTCGCCAACCTCGCGACTGCGTGTCTGGGCGACGCGGGCTCGCGATGGGGTGGTTCGTGTCGTCGTGATCAACAAATACCTACGGAGCGACCGGGTCGTGGCGCTTCGCGTGCTTGGGTTGGGCGCGCCTGCTGTGGTGGAGGCACTCCGGTCGCCGCAACCGGCCGCGACAGCCGGCGTTACGCTCGGCGGGCAGAGCTTCGGTGCCAGCACCGTTACTGGGTCCCTACCAGGAGTGTCCAGAACGTCCAAAGTGACGCCGGTCGCCCACCGGTACACGGTCAACGTTCCCGCCGCGAGCGCAGTGATGTTGACCGTCAAAGGCTCAGATTAGGAGTAGCGTCCCACCACTGGCCCGTCGTCGACGGTGCCGCTCGGGTGGCCCCCCGGGATTTCCCCAACCGCGATACAGGTGGCTTGCGACGGACAGGACACCGCGTGGAAGTAGGTCACGCGGCCGCGGTTCTTAGGCAGGCCAACGGCGGTCCAGCGGCTGCCGTCCCAGAAGTCAGCGCGCGAGTTCCCCGATGCCCACCTCCAGGGCGGGGCGCCGACCGCGAGACACGCTGACGCCGATGCACACGACACGCCGTCCAGCTCGTTGATGGCGTCGGTGTCATACCCAGGAGAGATTCGCGGAGGCGTCTGCGAAAGCCAGGCTTTCCCGTTCCATACCGATGCCCACGGTCCCTCATGCCCGTGAACCACATCCCCGACCGCGACGCACGCCGTGGCGGACACGCACGACACTGCATCTGCGTCACCTGGCGCCTGCCAGTCCTTCAGGGTCCACTTTGTGCCATCCCAGACTTCGCTCTCCCCGTTTCCGGCACCCGTCGCTACGCAGAACGTCGGCGTAGGGCACGACACGCTGCCGAGTCCGCCGCCACCGTTGTAAACGATCGTGGGCGGCGGCACCTCTTGGATCGCCCACGCCTGCCCGTCCCAATGCTCGCTCAGCGGCGACATGGACGGTCCGGTGGAGGAGGTTGCGCCGACGGCTGTGCACGATGTCGGGCTCGCACACGACACGGCGGCGAGGTACGCCGACTCTGCACCGGGAGGGCTCGGCGCCGAGGCCGTCGCCCAGGAGGCTCCGTCCCAGCGCTGGACCAGCGGTAGGTCAGAGCAATAGAAATCGCCGCACGAGTCCCCTACCGCCGTGCAGTTGCCGGAGGACGGACACGAGACGCCGGTCAATTCAGCTCCTGCGACGGGTTCGAAGGTCCAGGTCGAACCGTCCCAATGCTCAGCCAGTGACGCTTGAGCACCCAAAAAGCTGGTGCTAGCCGGGGTCTCGTAGGACCCCACGGCCATGCAATCGCTTGTGGTGGCGCATGACACAGCACTCAGCACCGCGCGAGCGGGGCGGTCAAGGATCGTCGAGCTGGAGTCGCTCACCAGAGCCTTGCCGGAAAAATGCGCTGCGACGGTCAGGTCGGAGGTGATGGGTTGGCCGGCGTTATCTGAGGTCATATCCGCGTAGTACGAGATCGACGACGAGCCGACGACCGCGCAGACTGCTGCCGACGGGCACGAAACTGCGTCGAGAGCAGCGCCGCTGACGCCCGCCACCCGCGTCCAGGCCGAACCGTTCCACCGGAATCCCTTGGCGCCGACAACCGCCAGGCACGAGGCCGGTGACGCGCACGAGATTGCCCCACCGGCATCCGCGCCCAAGTTCCGACCTCGCGCGAGGGTCCACCGTCGGCCTTTCCATCTGAGCGCAAGACCGCCCGATGCCGAATCGTTCTCGCAAACGTCGGAGTTGCACGAGCTGTAGGTCGATCCCACGGCGATGCAATTGTTCGACGACCCGCACGAAACCCCAGACAGCCCGTCGATGGTGTAGGTGCCCTGCCCAAAGTTCTCAGGCGACGGGTTCGGCGTCCATTCGATATTCCACCGGGCTCCGATGGTCGACGCGGCCAGCGTTTTGTGCCCGACAGAACCAACTGCGACGCACATCTTCGTCGACGTACAGGAGACGCCGGCGAACGCCGCGCCCCTGGGCGCCCGCTGCGACGCCCACCTATGCCCGTTCCAACGGGCGAGTATCCGTCCGCCGACGGCCGCGCACGAGCGCGCAGACGCGCAGGAGACCCCCGACAGGCCGGAGCCGCGCAGACGAGTGTCCACGTCCCAAGCGCGGCCATTCCACCGCTCAACGAGGTCCATGTGAAATCCGCGGATATTGGTAAAAGACCCGACCGCGACGCAGGTCTGAATCGATACGCACGAGACCGCGGCCAACGTGGCTTGACGTGTTCCGACCGGCTCCGGCGGTGACTCAGCCAGCCAATGCACGCCGTCCCACCGCTCGATGAGCGGGCGCCGGACCGCTCCTGGGTACGCCGTATCAGGCACTGAACCGACCGCGATGCACCATGAGGCAGACCTACATGACACCCCCGATAGCTCGCCAAACGGCAGCTTCGGGACTGGCACTGACGCCGTCGTCCAACTTGCTCCGGTTGCCTCGCACGTCCCCGCCAACAGGCCGAGAAGCGCGACGCAAACGATGCCCGCGGCACGAAGCGCCACCGTGCTTCGCCGCAGCGGCCGAGCCGCACACTCCGGACCCACCGTGCACAACCAGCGCAACCCTCACACCCCCGGTGGAGTTCCCATAAGGGCGACCCTACAGCCTGAACCGCCATGAGTCACCCCCCCGGACTGTTGCGGTCCGGCGTGGTACTGCGCTCGGCCAGGGCGGCGCGCGGTTCGCGCACGCGCTCCGTGTTTGGGCCGCGAGCAAGGTACCTATGCCACCACCCGCGGGACCCGCTGGCCCGACTCGACCATCTCCCGGCCGCCTGGCTTGGGAGTGTCCTAGGAACTGTGTAGGCATGAGCGAACAGGAACCTCATGTCTTCAACAACATCGAAGAGGTCTCTCGATCGAGCGAGGGTCTCTAGCTCGTATGGCGCCGGCGGCTCGCCGTTAGGCGAGACGACGGCGCCCCCGCCGAGACCCGGAGAAGAGCGTTCACGGCTTGGTGATCGGCTGGTGGATGACGCCGTCGATCGCGCCAGACTGCGGTCGATGGTCAAGCGAGGCGACGGTGAGCGGATCCCTGACGAGGTGATCGATCAGCTGCTGGCGGGCGCTAGCACGGAGGAGGAGATCGCCGGACCCGGCGGCCTTTTGGCGCAGTTGACCAAGCGGCTGGTGGAGCGCGCGATGGAGGTCGAGCTGACTGACCACGTGGGCTATGAGCCCCATGCTGAGCCGCCGGGCGGCGCGGGGAACACGCGCAACGGCACGAGTCCCAAGACGCTGATCACTGAGCACGGACGCGTGGGGATCGACGCGCCGCGCGATCGCGACGGCAGCTTCGATCCCAAGATCGTGCGCAAGCGCCAGCGGCGCTTTGAGGGGTTTGACGACAAGATCCTCGCGCTGTATTCGCGTGGACTGTCCACGCGCGACATCGAGGCGCACCTGCAGGAGATCTACGGCGTCAAGGTCGGGCGCGATCTGATCAGCCGCGTCACCGACGGCGTGATCGACGACGTCCGCGCCTGGGCCCAGCGACCGTTGGAGGACGTCTATCCGGTGATCTTCCTCGACGCTCTGGTCCTCAAGATCCGCGAGGGCGGCAGCGTGCAACGGCGCGCCTGCTATCTGGCGCTCGGGGTCACCGTCGACGGGGACCGCGACGTGCTCGGTCTGTGGTTTCAAGAGACCGAGGGCGCGAAGTTCTGGATGCAGGTCCTCACCGAGCTAAAGCAGCGCGGAGTGCAGGACATCCTGATCTGCTGCGTCGACGGCCTGAAGGGCTTCCCGGAGGCGATCGAGGCGATCTTCCCCCAGACCACGGTGCAGACGTGCATCGTGCACCTGATCCGCCACAGCCTGAAGTACGTGCCCCGTCGCGAGCGCGAACAGGTCGCCCGCGACCTCAAGCCGATCTACACCGCGATCGACGCAGACGCCGCCCAGTCAGAGCTCGAGCGCTTCGACGAGAAATGGGGACAGCGGTTTCCGGTGATCACCCAAGCGTGGCTAAACGCCTGGGAATACGTGACCCCGTTTTTGGCGTTCCCGCCGGAGGTCCGCCGGGTGATCTACACCACAAACGCGATCGAAGCCCTCAACCGCCAACTCCGCAAAGCGATCAAGACCAAAGGACACTTCCCCAACGAGGAGGCCGCCAGAAAGCTGATCTATCTCGCGCTCGTCAACGCCGTCCCAGCGTGGACCCGAACCCGAAACTGGACGACAGCACTGCTGGCGTTCAAGATCCACTTCGGAGACCGCCTACCCGACTAACCCCAAACCCGCCTACACAGTTAGTCGGACACCCTCCCTGGCTTCTTTTCCCTTCGTGCGAGTTGGCTGCTTTAGGGTTGGCGATGTGCGACGGCTGCTGTGCACGTTCGCAATCTGTTTAGCGTCGGTGGTGGGCTTGGCTGGCGCTGCGGCGGCGTCGAGTTGGACAGTGCAGACGCTTCCCGCGCCTGTTGTTCCAAGTGGTCAGCTGTCGGGAGTCTCATGTCCGTCTGTCAAGTTCTGCATGGCTGTCGGCGGTGGACCTGACGGGCCGCTGGCCGAGGTCTTTACCAGCGCTGGCTGGAGTCTTCTGCGCCTTCCGGGCGGCGGCGGCGGGGGTCTGAGGTCTGTGTCGTGCTCGTCGGCGACGGCGTGCACGGCGATTGGTTCTGTCACGACGGCAATTGGGTCGGGTTCGCGCTTCGTCAGCGCAACGTTGGTCGAGCGCTGGAATGGACGGCGCTGGTTAGTCCAGCCGCTCGCCGCCCCGGCAGATACCACGCTGTGGCTCAACGGCGTTTCGTGCCCGTTACGCAAATTGTGTTTTGCAGTCGGAGTGGTGACGAGTCCGAAGCGCCGAGCCATGCCGCTGGTGGAGCGGTGGAACGGCTCGACCTGGTCGGTTCAGCGGGCTGCGTCTCGGGGTCTTCGGCCCAGCGTCGCCAACTCCCTATACGGCGTGTCATGCGCGTCTGCGAAGGCGTGCGTTGCGGTTGGTGCCACGTTCGGGAAGTCGCTGGTGGAGCGTTGGAACGGCTCGACGTGGAGGTTTTTGAAGAGCGCTCCGCAAGTCTTTCTGAGCGCGGTGACGTGCAGGTCCGCGACCAACTGCACGGCGGTGGGCAACGGCAGCGGCCGTGCGGTCGCGGAGACCTTGAATGGCTCTAAGCAGTCAGTCCAGCCGCTGGCTGATCCCGGTGGGGAGCCCGACAGCGCACATTTTTCAAGTGTGGCGTGCACGTCGGCGAAGGCCTGCCTTGCGGTCGGCTTCTTTTATCCCGACAGCGGCAGTAATACCGGACCTCTGATCGAGCGGTGGAGCCACGGTCGTTGGTCGCTCCTGGCCGTGCGTACCGCTCAGGCCGGTCAGCTAGGCGGAGTGTCCTGTCCGGCGAGGCGAAGCTGCACCGCCGTCGGCAATCTGTCTACTGCTAGCACTAGCTACACCTGGGCGCTGCACGGCAACGGCTCGTCGTTCGCGAGCCAGAGCACGCCCAACGAGACCGCCCCGGCTTCGGTTGAGCTGAATGCGGTGTCGTGCGCATCGTCGACGGCCTGCACCGCAGTGGGGGACTACACCGACGTTATGGGGTTTCGTCGGACGCTGGCGGAGGTGTGGAACGGGGTGGGGTGGTCGATCCAGGCCACGCCGAGCCCGTCCAACGGGGTCGACAGCCAGCTAAATAGCGTTTCGTGCCCGACGGCAACCGCTTGTATCGCCGTCGGCTTTATCAGCAGTGGGCAGCAACTTGCTGAATACTGGGATGGCGTCGGCTGGACGATCCAAAGGACCCCCGACGGCAGCGCCGTCAGCACGTTGAACAGTATCTCGTGCTCGTCGCCGACCGCCTGCATGGCGATCGGATCCGGGCCTAACGGGCCGTTGGCCGAGCGCTGGGACGGCGGCAGCTGGGTGATGCAAGATGCTCCGCAACCGCCCGCCGGGTCGCAATCTGAAAATCTGCGGGGCGTGTCATGCACGGCGTCGACGGCGTGTACCGTCGTCGGACAATTCGAGGCCGAGACGACCGTCCCATGCGGACCCTCGCCGGTACCGGGTCAACCGCCCACCCAGTGTTCTGGTTCGGTGTCCCAGACGCTGGCAGAAGCCTGGGACGGGACCAGTTGGTCAATCCAAGCGACACCCACCCCCAGCGGCGGCGGCCAGCTGAACGACGTGTCGTGCACATCGGCCACGGCCTGCATCGCAGTCGGGTATTCCTATACCAGCACGACCGCGACACTGGCCGAAGCCTGGGATGGCACCAGCTGGTCGATCCACAGCGTTCCGAGCCCACCCGCCGGCGGGTTTCTTAGCGGAGTGTCGTGTGCATCGCCGAGCGACTGCGCCGCGGTCGGTAACTCCAGCGGGTCTCGCGGGCCCTTCATCCAGCTGGCTGACGTCTGGGACGGAACGACCTGGAGCCCTCAGACTCTCCCGAGCCCGGCGGGAGCCACGATCAGCTCGCTGAGCGCCGTGTCCTGCACATCGGCGACCGTGTGTACGGCCGTGGGAACCGTGGGGACCGCGGGCCTCGGCACTAACACGAGCACGCCGATCGCCGTCCGCTCCTCATAGGCGTCACCATCGCCGCCGCCGCGCCTCGCTGGAACCGAATGCTGACTAGCGGCCGGCTAGCACTAAGGCCCTTGAATTCGGACGCGTGTAGGCGCGCGCCGGAATGGCAACAACCAGTCTTGTGGCTAATGCAGTCGCGGCCGGCCGGTGCCCTTGCACGTACGGTTATGCGGTGATCACAGGCGCGCATGCGACGATCTTCACGCGCGATCCGGAGGGCGTCCGCAGGTTCTTCCGGGACGTGCTGGTTTCGCCTCGGTCGACGCCGGCGGGGGCTGGTTGATCTTCCAGCTACCGGCTGCGTAGCGCGGTAGGTTCGGCCAGGTCAACGACATGCCCGCTGGCCAAGGGTCCGGACGATCGCATCCATCGCCGTGTCGGCTACGAGCGCACTATCGCATCGGCGACATAGAGATAGCTGCGGACTGGCGCCGTTGCCTAGCAGCAGTTCTCGAAGTGGCGAGGCGGATTCGAACCGGCGACACCACGATTTTCAGACGGTCGGCCCGGAGCCTCGAATGGACATGAAAAGCCTGCAAAGCAGGTCAGTTTGCGCGTCAGGACTTGCAGTCATGAGGTGCGCAAATTGCGGGTTTTGTCATGGCATGTGGGCCACGAGATCGCGGCCGTGGCCCACAGGTCGGTATCAGCCGACTGCGCGCAGCCGCCGAGGCACGGGGCCGGCTATCGCTCGCAGAGACGTCGCGACGTGCCGGACCGCGCTCCGCGTCTCGACCAGCTGATCGCGCGTTTCAGAGTGTCGCTCGTAGCCCGGAGCGGCAGGCAAGTGGTGCCTTGTTGAGACGATCCGCGCTAGGTCGATTGACTGAGGGTGTAGCTGCGGTTAGAGTCGGCGTTGGCGCGGAGGGCACGTAGAGTGCGCCCGCACTACCTGAAGGAGGGCACGTGAACGGGATCCTTATCGAAGCGCGCGTTCGGCGCCTGTTCCTTCGTGTGATGCTGGGGTCGGCGCTTGTCGTTGCGCTGACGTTGGCGCTCGTCGGGACGGCGTCCGCGCAGACCGGGTTCCAGGCGAGTATCACCGGCAAGTTTCCAAAGTCGCAGCCGTGTCCAGACAGCTTCCTATGCGGCACTGCGATCACGAACTACGGTCCTGCGGCCTGGACGTGGACCATCATCAGCGACGAGGAGATCAGTAACACTTGTGGTGTCTACCCTGGTGGCGTGTACGAGGCGGCGGTGACTTTTGTCCTAGGCGACCGCAGCAAGCTGGTCCTTGACGAGAACGGGACCTTGTGTCAACCCGGCAACGCCCTCTCGGCTCCGGGCGGTCTAGTCTCCAACGGAAACCCGTTCACCATCAGTGGTGACTGGACGGTCACGAGCGCCGATGGCCAGTTCGGTCCGATAACCGGACCGGGGACGGACACTCTGCACCTCGCGGGAGCGCAGGTGCATGGCACATACACATCGCCGTCCTGACGGCGAATAGGCGTTTCCAGAACCGTCGAGTCGCTCAGGGAGCGGCGGGCATTCCCGCTGCGGTGGGTCCGCCGGTCCGTAGTCCCGAAGCTGTCGCGAGATCGGAGCGTGCGTGGCGCGTGATGTCGACCGCACGCGCTGCCGCAATGATCGAACAGAAGGGACAATGCCCGGCTGCTGCTCGCGTCGCGAGGGACACTCAGGCCGCCCGGTCGAGCGACGTCGGTTCTCCGACTGCTGCGGTGCCACGGCGATGCGGCAGCCTTCGCGGTCTCGGTCACGCCGCCGCTGATCGATCAGAGCGGAAGGCTACGCGCGTTGGATCATTCGTGATGAGGCTGCTGCTTCTTCGTGAGACCAGCACTGATGATCGGGGTCAAGTGGTGCTGGTGATCTTCAACGGTGCTGCTAGGCCTTGGCCCCTGCTTGCCTCGAGATGAATCTCCTAGCTGCACCCGGCCGGCCGCGTCGCTTCGGTCAAGTTCTTGTCCACAAACGCGACCGTATAGCAGTTAGTCGACATCATGGCTTGGACCATCAACAGTTTCGGCCGGTCAAAGACCACGCTGCAGTCCGACCGCTCAGACCGCAACGTCAGCGAGCGGCGGCGCGAGGACGGTGTCGTACTCTGCCATCAGCTCGCGGGCCTGCTCGTGATCAGGCATAGCGCCGGTACGAGCGACGTGTTCTGCCACCCTGGCGAAATAGTTCTCATAGCCGCTGGGCGTCAAGATCGCGATGTAGCGCGCGGGGTCATCGAACGGATTATTGAAGCCGTGTGCCAGCTGGCGGCTGGCAAACACGATCTCGCCGGGGACGGCCGTAGAGAAGGTGTCGCCGGTTCGAAAGCGCATTCGGCCTTCAATGACCACGAAGGTCTCGTCGTGACCGCTGTGCACGTGAGCGGGCGGGCCGGCCAGCTGCGGCGCCATCCGGCCCTCCAGGACGGTGAGGCGACCGAGCGTGTCACCAGCATTGACCTTGACCAACATCGACCAGTTCGGCAGGTCGATCGGCTGGCCCTCGTCGCGGCCGCGGACGAAGCCCTGAACAGGCTGCTGGTGGGAGTGGTGGGGCTCCTGCCCAAAAAAGGTCACAATCGCACCGCACTGGAGGATACGCACCCGCAGCATGGGCTGCGACTGAGCCAGGGGGCAGCCTCGTCTATCACAACGCTACACAAGGCCAGACGAGTCCAGACTTCATGTCGCTGATCGCACCCCCGCGTGGGTCGGCGCCATTAGCGCGAGCCCAGTGCAGAACGGCTGCGGATCAATCGTCGGCATGAGTATGGGCTTCTCGGTCCTCCCCGTTCGGCCCGCCGCGCCGGTCGCTTCCGCTCCGGGCCCCGGTCGAGGCCGAGCAGAAGTGACAACCGACGCCGGCGCAGCCGACGACGCGGCCCGTCGTTCGTGGATGCGGAACCGACCGGCTCACGGGGGTCAACCTCCCGGAACTTCAAAAAGGGGCAGCGTCGGCAGGAGTGCTCGTTTTCGATCAAACCGGCAGCCGGGCGGGGTTGGCGCCAGTTGGACCGAAGCGCCCCTCTGCCCTTAGAGGAGCGTGGTCGGGTCCTAGCGGCCAAGGTGCAGACCGTACCTACCGATGCTCCGTGGAAGCCCGCCAATTGGTGTGTAGGTCACCCACACGCGTAGCGTGACGGGATACTGGTGATGATGCACCAGCACAGCTCCGACTGGATCTGGTGTCACAGACAGACGAAGTTCGCGACCGTAAAGGGCATCCTCGTGCGCTCGCGCGAACACAAACCGCTGCGCTGCGGGCTCCAAGACCACGGCGTTTATGAGATTGTCGTCCCACGCCGTTTCGAGCACGTCGATTGCGCCTGGGCCAGGAACCGTGGCCGACAAACGGGTGGTCCCATCAGATCGGAACCTGACCCCCGAGACCGTGAAGTGGTTATCCGGGGGCCGTGTAGAAACGACGACCGACGCCGGCGTCGTGCGCGGTGCGATGGTCAGCGCCCCACCGGCGGGGACGAGCGACGAGCCACCGCCGCCACCGCCGGCCGCAATGAGGTCTGTGCCGCCGCCACCACCGCCGTAGAGCCCACCGCCGCCTGCACCGCCGGACCGCACATCGAGGCCTTCCCCGGATATACCTCCGTTTCCGCCCTGTCCGAGCGTCCCGGCGGTACCGCAACCGACACCGGAGGGCGGGCAGCCGCCGAGGCCGCCGGAGGTCTGTGTGCCAGCTCCACCGCCAGCCCCTTCTGCGTCTTTACCAGCCGGCGATAATGGCGTGGTGACGCCTGGCTGGCCCGCGCCACCGCCGAAGGGGGCTGCGCCGCCGCCGCCGGCCACGATCAATCTCGAGTTGAGGCTGCCACTGTCGCTTCGCGGTAGCGTGCGCACGTCGGACGCGCCGCCGCCACCGAACCAGTTCGTCATGAGATAGGACGTGCCGGTGCCACCGCCGTTGAAGCCGCCGGCCGGCTGGCGGCCTAAGCCGCCGACTTCCACGTACAGGACCTCCCCAGGGGTGACGGGAACCACTGCTG
The DNA here is from genome assembly GCA_963725925.1 of uncultured Solirubrobacterales bacterium. Lineage (GTDB taxonomy): Bacteria > Actinomycetota > Thermoleophilia > Solirubrobacterales > Solirubrobacteraceae > Palsa-465. The sequence goes on along the minus strand of CAVSAY010000006.1, from coordinate 50,841 downwards.
AGACGACCGCGCCACCTCCCGCAGGGATGTTGCTCGAGGGTTCACCTCCGGCCGCGCCCGTTGCGACGATCGTTACCGCGGTAAGGCCGGACGGCACGGTGTAGGTCTGCTCGCGCCCGGTGAAGTTGAAGGTCGTTACCTGCGGACCCGCGGCACTCGCAGCCTTAGGAATGAGCATGGTGCTGGCTACCACGGCGAGAAAGGCCAACCGGCGATACATACGATCACCCGTCCGTTTTGATCACATGACCGACCGTCGGCGTCCCCGCCCCCCGCTTGCGGCATGCGGGCCGACACCGTCGCCGGATCAGGGCCGACCTCTGGTCCGGCAGCGATCCTCCCACAGCTCGCGTGGTCGATGCAAGCGCGCAGCGCCCCCACCAGCAAGACAGCTTCGGCTGGACCGCCGCCACAAGCGGCTAGCGCACTACCGATGACCCGCGCCCCGCGAGAGCTCGATGTCGTCGCACTGGGTTAGCTGCGACAGCCGCGCACGGCGGGTTTCTGCCGGTCATTGCGACACTCAGGCATCGCACCGCAACCGCCGACGGGTGAGCTCTATCCGGATAGGGCCGCTTGACTTCAAGACGAAGGGTGAGATCATCGGCTTGGTGCCAGGGGGCGCTACCGGATCGGAGGTCGACTCATGACGTCACCGCGCTGGCGTGTCTTCCTTTCAACCTTGGTGCTTGGTGTCGCCCTGATCAGCCCAACAGGGGCGCTCGGGGCGACATACGGCACCAACCGCCCGCTGACGGGCAAGAGTACGGGCACCGCAACGGTCAACCTTCTTAGTGGCGCCACGACCTCGCAGTTTTCGGGTGAGCTCTCGCACCTCGGAGCGTTCACCGGCACCGCGATCGAGCTGTTCACTCCGGTCGGGCTACCTCCGCTGATCCCGTACACCTTGACGGGCACGGAAACGCTCGTTGCGGCAAACGGCAACAAGCTGTTCGGGACCGTGAACGGGACCGGGCTCAATAACACGGGCGACCTAACCGCTCAGGGCAAGAATGTCGTCACGATCACCGGCGGCACCGGTCGTTTTGCCGACGCCACCGGGACCTTTACCGAGACATACAGCACCTCGTACGTCGTTAGCGGTACAGCCGCCACCGGCCCCGTCACCACCGCTGCCCAGGGACACATGAGCTACTAGCCAGATAAAGCCTGACTTGCACTCCCGGCTAACGCGGGACCTCACCGCGCCTTCCCCTTTGGGGAACGACCGCTGCTTCGTCATCGATCGACTCGACATTCGCACCAGCCCTGCCTTCCGCGCGGAACGAGACCGAAGTTCCCTGCTGCGTGTTGCTGGACTTCGCAGAACAGCAGGTTGCCGGTAGGCGCTGGCATCATGCCCGTCATGGGCAAGGAGCCACAGCAAGCCCCCCGGTTCGCTGTCCTCGCGTCTGGCGCCGGGAGCACGTTCGGGCATCTCGCCGCCAGCAGTGAGAACGGCCGACTGCGAGGCGAGGTCGTGTTGCTGATGACCACCGAGGCCGGCGCCCCTGTTGCGTCGCAGGCGATCGCGGCGGGCGTGGAGCACCTCGTCCTCGGCGCCGACGCGCTCGATCCGGATGGTGTCGATGAAACGATGCGCCAAGCACTCCTCCAGCGGGATATCGATCTCGTGGTCCTTGCCGGCGATTTCGGGAGGATCGGCCGGCGCACGCTCGAGGCTTTCTCCGGTCGGATCGTCAACACCCGTCCCGCCCCGCCGCCGGGATTCGGCGAGATGAGCACGCTCAGCGAGCGCGTCTACCAGGCTGTCCTTGACGCCGGGTTGCGCACCACCGCAGCGACGGTTCATCTCGTGGAGTCCGAGTCCGACACCGGTCCCGCGCTCGCCGCGACGTACGTCCCGGTTGAGCCGGACGACACTGCCGCCGCGCTCCAAAGTCGAGTCCAAGCTGCCGAGCGGGAGCTGCTCGTGCAGACCCTAACGCGATTGACCGACGAGCGATCGGTACCCGCTGATAGCGCGAAGCGGGTGGAATGAGGCCCAACTCGCCAGCAGCGCAGAGCGCCACAAGGAGGTCGCCGCTCGCTTCCGCTACGGGCTATTTGCAGCCGTCTCGATCGAGGTAATCGGACCATCTGACACTGCTGCTCTGGAACGCCACGAGCCGTCGCCTGACCGCGGACGAGAATGCCGGTTCGCGCCGCCTGGGGAGCCTCGGCGCGACTGCCGCTTCGCCCCCCGGAGCAGCCGAAGGAGAAGTCAGACCGCCGGCTCAGGATGCGAGCATGGGTGCCGCGCGTTCGTGAAACGGGCAGTGCGCTCCTGAGCGCCCGTCGCTCGCGTTCGTGCATTGTGCAAGTCAGATTCACGACCCTACTGGCGCGAACCGACTCGCTCGTGCATGGGCAGCGCTTGGGCGCCCGCAGTCGTTGAGAGCGGGGTACCGGTACCGCTGTCCCGGGCGTTCTGCGGGCTGCTTCAGCGCCTGAGAGCGATGATCTTTGACGAGGTCGTGGTCGACTCTCCGATTGGCGTGAATCTGGCTTGCACCGTGAGCCGCGGGCGATTGGCGTGCTTGAGCAGCGAACGTCCGCGGGGAGTGAGCTTGACGTTGACCTTGGTCTGTCCAGCCTTCTTGATCGACTGGCTGGCCGATGCTATGAGCACCTTCCGGGGCTTGGGGTTGTTGGAGGTTCGGGCCGGTTTGGTGACGTAGTACCAGTCAATTACGAGTTTGCCCGTCGACGGGGCGTCGAATGTGAAGGTGTAGCCAGCGTGGTGCAGCAGCTTGGCGATCCTCGCCTGGGCTCCCCGCGGTGACAGCACCGCTGCCAGCGCGGCCTTGACCTCGGCTTTTGACGGTCCTGGCGGAGTGGCCGGTCGTCGAGGAGTGGCCGCTTGTGGAGGAGCGGCCGGTGTTGGCGGGCCGGGGCTGGTGGTCGGCGGCGTCGGTGACGCCGTGACGGGCGCTCCGCTGTCGAACTTGGCCTCGGTCGCCGGCGCAATGACCAGGCTTCCGCTGGCCTGTCCCAGGGTTGGATGGGTAGCTGTCACGGTCACGGTGCCCGACGTACCGGGCTGCGACCGGATGAAGCCGCCGCCGACCCCGCCATAGGTAGCGAACGCGAACGGGTTCTCGGCGATCAGGGTTGCCGGCCCTGCCACTGCCAGCGTGACGTCACCGGTGACGTAAGGACGCTGATTGCCGTAGGCGTCCAGGGCACGGAACGTGATACGGGTCATGTCGTTGCCGTCACCCGCGATCGAGGCATCCTCGATGCTGAGCACGAGCCGGTCACGGCTCGTATCGGAGGCCATTTGCAGCGTCCCGATCAGCTGCAATCCCAGATATCCGTCGATGCGCAGCTCCGGCGAGCCGGTTCCGTCGACCGTCAGATCGACGATCACTGGGGGATGTGACAGGCTGGCGTAGTCCTGAGCGTCTGGCGTTCCGGTGGCGAAATGCTGGCCGGCAACGTAGATCTCGAGCCGGTCGCAGTTGGTGGCGATCATGGTCCCCTGACCGGGGCCGCTCGCCGGGGAGCTGGACCCGAAGTCCCAGAAGAAGACGGGCACGATCACGGGCGTGACCGTCGGGTTCACCTGAGAGCGGTAGAACGCCGCGCCGGGCTTGGGGACACGGAACGTGTCGAGCACCCCGGGCCATTTGATCTTGTGCCAGATGCGGTTGCCGCCGTTGAGCGACGCGTAATCGATGCCCGCCCACCCGAGGAGCCCGGCGTACGCGGTGTTGGATTGGGCGATGTCGTGTACCTGGGCGTGCATCTTGCACTGAATCGCGAGGGTTGCCTCGGTGTCGACCCAGCGATACAGCGGTGCGCCATCCAGCGCACCGACCGCCTCGCTGACGATGTAGGGCACTCCCGGGACCGGCGGCCTGATGGTCGCGTTGCCGTTTGAAGAGTCGTAATTGTCGTAGGCGAACACGTCCTCTGCCCAGCCCGTGGTGGACTGGTTAGTCATCGCGCCGGTGGTCTGGCGCGTCCCATCCAGCGTGTAGGCGAGCTGGCGGGCCTGGGCGTACAGCGACGTGTAGTTCGCTGTCTCATTCAGCCGCGTGGCCCACACGATCACCGACGGCCGGTTGCGATCACGGACCACCATGTCGTGCACGTTCTGGAGCACCAGCGCCTGGAAGGCCGCGTCCCCCATGTACTGCCACCCCGGGGGCTCCTCCCACACCATCAGCCCCAGCTCGTCGCAGGCGTCCAGGAAATACGGCGACTGCGGGTAGTGCGAACAGCGCACCATGTTGCAGTTCAGCTCGCTGCGCAGCAACTCGGCATCGCGCCGCTGCAGGCGCTCGGCCGCGGCCATGCCCGTGTATGGAAACAGCTGATGGCGGTTGAGACCGAAGATCTCCAGCCGCTGGCCGTTGAGGTAGAAACCGTCGGTTTGGAACGTAGCCTGGCGGAAGCCGACCCTCACCGTATACGCGTGGGACACCCCGTCGGCTGTCACCGTCGTCTGGACCTGGTAGAGCTTGGGCGTGTCCGGGGACCACAAGGTCACGCCGCTGAGACCCGTGATGCTGAGCGTCGCCACCGTCTCGCCGGCCGTAGTCACCGGGACGGTGCCAGAGACCGTGCCCAGTTGGTTTGGCCCGTCGAGCACGGCAGCGCTGAGCAACACCGGCTCTGACGGCACGCTGGCAGCATCGATCGTGAACTGGACGTCGACTCCGGGATTGGCGCTAAGCACGTTGGTCGGCTTGGCGAACACGTCGGAGATGAAGACCTGCGGGACGATCCGTAGCGCGGCGTCGCGGTATATCCCGCCAGGCTGCAGGTAGTCGACCGACGGGGCGCCGTTGGCATTGCCGTCCGGCGGTACGTCGAGCCAGCGCGCATCGACCACCACGGCAAGCACGTTGTCCCCGGCGACCAGCTGCTGCGTCAGCTCCACCGACCACGGCAGGTACCCGCCCTGATGCTCAGCGACCTGAACCCCTCCCACGTAGACGGCAGCGCTCCCCATCACGGCCTGGAAATCGACGAACACGCGGCCACCGGCAACCGCCGACTGATTGATGTGCTTGCGGTAGATCCACACCTGCTCCCAAGAGCTGTGATCCCAATCACCCCACGAAAGCGGGGTTACCGTGTGCGGGAGCGTCACGTTGGCAAAGCCCCTCTCCGAGTAACCGGGCGCCTCGGACCCAGTTACATACCGGCCCCCAAACAGCCAATCCTGGTTGAACGCGTACGTCCCGCCGGGACCCGAGACGTCCGCCGAGGCCGCCGCCCGCGCCGGCGCAGGATTGCCGTCGGCGCCGTAGGCCAACGCCACGGCCCCGACCAGCCCGGCCTGAAGCGCGGCGCGCCGTGTCAACATTAGTTCTCCCGGCGCGCCATCGGCTGTTCGTCGATCGCCGCCACGTCGCTCGCCTCCCCGGAGCACCGCCACAACCTATCAGGGCCTAACCAGTCTCCTGGCTGATGCCGAGGCGACACCTCCGACGCGAAGCGTCCGCTTCTACCAAGGCACCGGCAGCCGAACCTCATCGTCCCGCCCTCGTCGCGCGGAGCTGGAATCGCAGCCGGCTCTCTCGCCTGGTCGGTCCGGACCGCTGACCTCGCAGCTGCCTAGGCAGGGGCCGATGAGGACACGCTCCGCAATGCCCGCAGCGCCGCGCGAGCAATCGCGTGAACCCGAGCACCACGAGCTGGCTGTCGCACGTTGTGTGCGCTTCTGCTTCGTCGCCCCGGCAGCCATGTGATCGGCGCTCCTGCTTCCGCTGGCCGCCGGCCTGGAGCAGAAGCTAGAGCGCGGCGGCCGCGCCGGTCGCTGACGTGGCCGGTGGTGCACATAGTCGAGGTTGATCGTCTCGGGCGGCGCTTTGATGCGCTCATGACAGGCAGCGCCGCGGGCGGCTTGGGCGTACAGCCGCCGGACCGCCGTCTCACGTACCGGCGGTGTCGAGCCCACGAGATCGTTGGGCGTTGGGCGAAGCTTGGGCGGCGGCGGTCCACCGCGGTGCCACTCGAGCCGTCGGCTGTCTGGCTGCAGCTCGACGCCGCGGTCCGAGATTAAGCGTTAGGCGGAACTGGCAAGCGCGAAGCTCGACCGTGGCGATGTTGGCGCGCCGGGCCCCGTCGGTCAGCGCGTCTTCATCATCACTACGATCCCGCGCCGACCCCTTACCAGGAGAACGAGATGGCCAAACTCGAGGTGTCGGATATCGCCCGCAGCATCAAGGGGCGCATTCGGGAGGTGGAAGCGCAGCTCAAGGACCACAAGGCTTTGAGCGACGAACTCGAGCGTCTAAAGGGTGCGCTAAGTCGGCTGGAAGGCGAAGTGCGCGCTCGCGTCGACGGCAGGCGCCGTCGCCAGCGGCCGGTCACGCAGCGCACGACGGCGCCAGCCCCAGAGGACACCTCGCCGGCGCGGGGCACCAACGCCCGCGCGCCGCGCGGTGAGAACAAGAAGAAGATCCTCGCGGCGCTAAAGGGCGGGCCCAAGACGGCCTCGGAGATCGCAACCGAAACGGGCATCAAGGCGGGCACCGTCAGCGCGTCGCTGAGCAAGCTGGCGAAGGCCGGCGAGGTGGTCAAGGCCGACCGCGGCTACGCGCTCCCAAAAGAGCACCAACGATCGGAAGTGAGCATGGCCTTTGAAGTCGGTAAGCGCGTCGTAGCGGAGTCGGAGTCAACGAGCCGCCGACCCCGCGCCGGTGTCGTTGAGGAAGTGTTGCGCGGCGATCCCTCGCCTCGGTATCGCATCCGCTGGGACGATGGCCACGAGAGCATCTACACGCCCGCGAGCGGAGCCCTGCGAGCCGAACCGCGCCCGAAACGCCAACGACGATCGACGCCGCGCAAACGCTAACCCAATCCTGGGTAATCCCCGGTGATCGCGAGATGTACTGCAGGTAGCTATCGGTGTGAGCTGCGCCAGCGGGGCGCCGAGGACGCGACTGGGGGTCCTGGCTCGAGCAGGCGCACGCCGACCAGGCTGCCATGCTCACAGACGCGCTGGATGATGTATCCGCTCGGTGGCGGCGCTCGCCCAGCGCCGGCGATCGGGATGATCGAGCCGTCGCCGAAGCGCTCGCTCGTTCAGCGCTGGTGAGAACGTGGTGCGAAAGGTAAGCAGGCGGCGCTCCGAGGTGGGCGAGGGGCTGTCGGCGCCGCCCGCAGCGCACTGCGCTTTTCGGACGATGCCTTCGCGGAGGGTCGTCTACACACGTGGCCGGAAGGGTCTGGGCCCGTTTCCTGGAGCACGCGATTCGGCTCTTCGGTCCAGCAGGCGACAGCTGTCGCTGGCTCAGTGGTCGAGTCTCGCCCCAGCGATCAGCTCGGACAGCGGGAGTGGGTGTGGACAAACCCTGCGTGCCCGACGAGCAACCACTCGATTCAGCCGGTGACCAGCGCCGGGATCGCGTCGCAGGCGATGGGTGTGTTGATGTCGGCTGGCTGGAACCGGCTTGACACCTGCATCCGGCGGTGCAGAGGTTGTCTTCCGGGTTCGTGCCTTATAGGCTGCGGGTGTGGGTGCCGGCAGATCCTGGGTCTGGTTGCGTGTCACCAGGAAGTCGCCCGTCGCAGAGAATGTGGCGCTGGCTGACAGCGGTAGCGGTCGCTTGCGGCGTCTGGCTCGGCGTCGGAGCGACTGTCGGCCGCAGCGAAGGGGACCGGGTACTCGGTCACGTTCGCCGCACGCGAGTGCCAGAGCTACGGCGACATCTTCGCCAACAGGTTCCGCGACAACCTCATGCAGACCCTGCAGAACGTGGGGCCCGATTCGCCGTACGGGCCCAATGATCTGGTCAACCCGAGCTTCGAGGACACGGACCCGCAGACCAACTGCGACGCCGCTCACCGGCTGGGAGTTCACGATGGGCAGGCAGCCCGATTTGCCGCCGCTGGCCGGTCCGTGGGGGTCGCTGACGGTTGTCAACGGTGCGTTTCCTCCGGTGACGACCAAAGCGCAGACAGCCGAGCTCAACGAAAACGGCAAACCGACCGGCCTTACAGATCGCTGGCGCGACGACGTTCGAGTTGACCCAGGAACAGCTCGACGTGGCCAACCAGGGGCAGTGGGCCCTCAGGCTGCAGGGCGGTACCCCGACCGACCCCGTGCTGGCGCAGAAGTTCTTCGAGAGCGTGCCGGGAGACCCCAAGTACGCGTTCGGGGCGCTGCGCTGCGGCAACGACAACAACTACGGGGACAACGTCGAGGGCATCTCCTTCCCGGGCAGCATCAAGCACATCTTCTGCTACGAGTACCTGGTGATCCCGCCGCCCACGAGCGGGACGATCACCATCCAGAAGCAGGTCAGCGGCGCCCCGGCCGGCGACAACCCGTACTTCCCGTTCAACGGGAACATCTCCTACGATGTCAATGGCTTCCAGCTGGCGAACGGCGGGTCGATGGTCTTCTACCGCGCCGGCAGCCAGACCTGGAGCGTCACCGAGGGCGCGGTGGCCAACTATCGGCTGGATCGCATCGACTGCACCAGCGCCACTAGGACGAGCACTTTCACGGTCAGCGGGTCGACCGCCCACATCCATCTGGCGGCGGGGGACCATGCCACTTGCGTTTATCACAACGCCTACGTGCCCCCACCGGGCGGCCTGACGATCCGCAAGGTGACCCGTGGAGGCGTCGGCACCTTCTCCTACACGGTAACGGCCTCGCCGACCCCGGGCGAGGTCCACCGGGCGCAGGCGACCACCACGCAACCACGGGTTCCGGTCGACGCGGTCCCCTCGCTGCTCAACCTGGCGCCCGGCCAGCTACGTGATCGCCGAGCAGAAGCCAACGTCGCCCGACGGGCGCTGGCACCTGCGCCACGTGAGCTGCAACGGCGCGAGCCGATCGACGACCAAGCCGTTCGCCGTCGAGATCCGCAGCGGCCAGTCAGTCGTCTGCACGTTCGTCAACAGCTTCGTTCCGCGCGGCTCGATCTCGATCGCGAAGATCACCGAGGGTGGCGTTGGCACCGCCTCCTTCGTGGTCACGCCGGCGACGGGGCCGCCGACGCCGCACCTCCAGAACGCGACCACGACAAGCCCGGGGGTGGCGGCCGAGGCCAAGCCGCAGACCCCCGCCGACGCCACCGGCAACCTTCGCCTCGGCACCTATCACATCGTCGAACAGCCGCCCCTCAGCTCCACCGGAGACTGGGCCCTGACCACGGTCGTGTGCAACGGAGTGGCGATCCCCTTCGCCCAGGGGACGGCGACCATCAGCTGACCCGCAAGGTCCCCGACGTCCACTGCGTGTTCACCAACGCCTTCTCCGCGACACCGCCGGTCCCCCCGAACCCGACGCCGGTCCCCCCGATGCCTCCCCACCCCCTGACGCCCGACCCCGCCTATGACATCGCCGACCTGATCGTGACCAAGGTGGCCTCGGCAACGGTCGTGACTCGTGGGCAGGTGATCGGCTTCCGGATCACCGTCAAGAACCGCGGACCTGACCCTGCCCAGCGTGTGGTGCTCGACGACCAACCACGTGCTGCGGCGACCGTGGTGGAGGTCCATACCACAGTCGGCGGCTGCCACCACAGTGGGCGACTGACCGTCTGCCCGCTGGGCACGCTCAAGCGCGGCGCCAGCGTGACCATCACCGTCCGCACCCGCGTCCACACTCACGCCGCCAGCTTCGTCAACCGCGCCGTCGTGGGAACATCCACCCTGGAGCAGACGCTGGCGAACAACATCGCGTCCGCCCGGGTAACCGTCGTCGGCCCGCCACGGCCCGTGGTCGGCTGCCCCAGCTCCGTCCGCGCGCAACGAACAACCGCCCGCATCGCCTGCTGAGGCCGACGACTCAGTGGCCGCCTATGGGGAGCTTTCCGTGGCCGCCGTCCCACCGCTTTGAATGCACGCAGCCACTATTTCGCGTGGCCGGCGCAGCCGTCGCCGGCGGCTCCGGGAAGCATGGGTCACGCGACCGTGTCGGTCGGGTCGTGGCTGCTCCGTCGCTGCCGAGTGCCGATGGCCTCCGGCCCAGCGCCCGTGGTCTAGCGAGGTGCTCTGGCCAAAATCACCTTCGCACCCAGCGAACGCCGCCCCCCGTGGCGGCGTTTCGCATCCAAGGGTCGTACGTTCGGCTACCTGGCCAGACGGTAATGAATCCGTCGAGAGGGGGCGTCAGGGGTTTGGGCGGGTCCGGGGGCTGACGATGTTCGAGTCGCCCGTTCCGGTTCGGAGCGATCGACTCATCATGACCCGCCGTTTTCTTCTCCCCTTTCTGACGGTCGCGCTGACGCTGACAGCGCTTCTGGCCGCGTCCGCACCCGCCGGTGCCGCTCAGCTCGACCTCGTCGGCGGCAGCAACTTCGGCTCGCGGAGCCTCTACGCCTACCAGCAGTGGGCGGACGACAGCTACGCGCCCACGTACCCCGGCGTGGTGCAGCTCACGTTCTCGCCCGCGCTGCTCACCTGCGGCACCGTCGCGGGGGCCGTTGGCTGCACCGATTGGCCGCACTGGCCGCTGCCGCAGGTGGAGATTGACACCGGCAACGGCCCAAACTGGACGCACCAGTACCTGATGCACGAGCTCGGGCACGTGTTCGACGCCACTGAGATGCAGGACCCGTTCCGCGCGGACTTCATGACGATCTGGGGGCTGCCCGGCGGCGCCAGCGCCTGGTGGACGCCGTTCGGCGGCGACCACGGCAGCCCCGGAGAGTGGTTCGCGGAGTCCTACAGGCTCTGCGCGCTATACGGGCCGCAGATGCCCTACCACGCGTGGATGACCGACTGGCCCGCCTACGGGTTCCCGGGCGACCGCGACTCGGCCCAGCAGGACGCCTCCTGCCGGCTCATCCTGAACGTCGGCGCCGCGGCAGGGCCTGCCCACTCCGGCCAGCCCGACGGTGTACGCGCCTCGCGTGCTCGTGCAAGGGAACCGCAAGGCGGCCGAATGCCGCGGCACCGACCTGCTGCTGCTCGGCAAGCAGGTGCGGTGCGAGAGGGCGGGCGGCGGCTCTCCAGCCGGCCCATGGACCGTCATGCTCCAGACCCGACGCATGGGCAAGGCGGAGCTCCGCCGCGTTCGCCTGACAGCCGCCAACGGCCGACCGGCGTTCGCGCTCGTCCGTCGGTAGCCGCACGCGCCAAGCGCATCGCCACACCTCGTCCGTCGCCCGTCGCAGGCGCGCACCACCGCCGCCACACTTGTCCGCCCATACCGGAGGGCGGGCGGCTCGGAACGACTGCTCTTGTTGTCGCGCCAGCTCGGGCAGGACCATCGCAATGGCGACGTGACGATCACATGGCTGCGGGCCGTACGCGCCATCGCTCCGCCACCAAAAGAGCGGTCGGGCGATCCGGGCAAGGCCGTCGGGGCGCGAGCGGTATCTGACAAAGCGAGGTCCCGGGAGGCCAGACAGCGTCTGAGATCAGCGGTCCGCGAAACCGGAAATCAGCCGGCACCAGTTGGGCTGGGGAGCGATGGGCCGAAGATCTTCGCACCTAGGTTCCTGGCCCGACGGTGACGTTCAGTGCGGCTCTGGGCAGCCGTACACGATTCGATGAAAGGTGCGGGGGTGAGTCTGGGTTGAGGCTTCGAATGTCACCCCTATGGTCAGTCTGTGGGAGCTGCGCGACACGGGGATCGAGGCGGCGTAGCGTGTACCTCGGTGTTCGGCGCGACCATGGATCGGATGGCCGTCGAGCGACCATCTCACCGACGAGATCCCCCGGCCGTTGATGCGCGCGATGATCGGCCCCCCCAAGCACCCTGATCGTATTCCCTCGAGCCGTGCGGTCCCCGGCGTGGGCGCGCGTATGGGTGTGGGCGTGGGCTGGACAGTCCAGGTCGCCCCGTCCCATCGCTCCACCAGCGGACGGTTCCCGGCGGATCCGACCGCGATGCATGCCATGCGCGACTCGCAGGAGACCTCGCCGAGCGAACCGTCAGTCGCTCCAGCGAGCGTCGGTGTGGTCTGCACCGACCACTGCGGCCCGTCCCAGCGCTCAGCCAATGTGAAGGACCTGTATTCGTCGTTGTGGTAGTCGCCGACGGCAATGCATGAGGTGTCCGACGTGCACGACAGTCCGGAGAGCCTGGCGGAACTCCCGGAGGGGTTAGGCGTGGGCTGGATCGACCAAGTTGTGCCGTCCCAACGCTCAGCCAACGTGAAGGAATCATCGCCGTTATCGCTGTCCTCGCCGATGGCAATGCAGGACGTATTTGATGTGCACGATACGCGCGCGAGCCCACTCTGGATCGCGCCAGCGCGATGGGGAGCGGCCAGGATCGACCAGTCCGATCCTGACCAACCCTCCGCCAATATGTCGTCCCAGCCGCTGACGTTGCAGCAAGACAAGCCAACCGTCATGCAGGTCGTGCTTGATGAGCAGGACACCCCGCTGAGCCAGCTAGCCTCCTCGGGAGGAGTTGGGCTGGGCTGAATCGACCAGCGCGTGCCGTCCCAACGCTCCACCAATGCGGTTGGGCCGGGAAGCTTGGCGGAGCCCACGGCGAAGCAGGTCGTGCTCGACGAACAAGACACGGCGTACAGGCGGGTTTCAGTGCTGCCGCGGGGGTAGGGGGCGGGCTGAGTCGACCACCGCGTGCCGTCCCAACGCTCTGCGAGCGGCACGGTGCGCCCAGAGCTATCTCTGTAATCGCCGACGGCTGTGCAGGCCCTGCTCGAGGAGCACGACAGGCCGCTGAATTCGCTACCGGTCGGACGAAAGCGATTCACGAGGAGCGGGTCGTGGGTGGTCAGTAGCGACCAACGCGTGCCGTCCCAGCGCTCCGCGAACGTCCATGACACGTAGCCCGCAAGCACCCTGTAGTAGTTGCCGACGGCGATGCAGGCCGTGCTCGAGGTGCATGACACACCCGCAAGGGCGCTGCCGTCGGAGGTGGTGCCGTCTCGAACGAAGTAGCTCGACGGGCTGCTTGCGGCCGCCACGTCCACGCCCCCAAAGACGACAGCCGATGCCGCGATCCACACCGTGAGCAACTGCCCGACGCTTGGGAAGGGCAGGATCAGCCGATCAATCAAGGCGGCAGAGCGGCAAAACCGCCGCTGACCCGACGGTCCTCCTGGGAGCCGGTTAACTACGTGACAACACCACATATCGTCCCCCGATCAATCATCCATCGGCTCGCACGCCTACCAAACGGCTGAGAACACTCTCCAACGTACGCCTGTTGCGCATCATCAACATCCCAACGTCCGCCCAGAGTGCCCGCAGAAGGCCCAGGCCAGCGTCCGCGATAACTACTCAACGGCCGTGTTCCTGGTTAACCGGAGCGAGCTGTGGTTCACCTGCCACGACGGCATCCGGGTCAGTCCGAGCGCGCGCCCTGCACTGGAACGCGAAGTTGGAAGCGGCGGCGGCGCCACTGACGCAACCGCACCACCTGATGGCGGTTCAGCTCTCCGCCGGGGTGGCTCTTGGGAGATCAGCCGCGGCTTTTCCTGTGCGAGCGTCTGCGCCAGGTCGACCTGAATCAGGCTGTGCATCGCGATGCTCCTTTGGGGTGTGGTCAGAAGCATTGCCAGGATCGATTGACGCGATAACGAAGCGCTCACATAAGCTAACGCTGGGTGACCGCTGGAGTGCCAGGGGTGTGAGCCAGAGCTAGCGCGGCGACTCGCGCCAGCCGAGCGCGACGACCTGGCTTGGCTTGGAGCTGATCTCGCGTGCCCGGCATGTCGCAGACCCCATTCTGCGCGGCGACCAAAGCAGCCATGCCCCACGAGATGACTGCCCATCCCAGGACGACCGAAATCGGACAACAGGGGATCGTCCGACCGCCGGGCCGCAGCGTGACCCCGATCGTGGCATAGCGATCGCGCCGTTGTCGGCCGGTCGCGTGATCATGTCGTCGCCGAAGCGATCGCGCGCGCGAGCACCGACCCGGGACACGAAAGCGATCGCCAGCGCTGATGCTTGCTTCTGCGCATTCCGAGACGCTGTCGCTGGCTTCAAGATGCCCCTGACGTCATGGATGCAGGGCTGGCCGGCCGGGGGCGCCGATGGTCTGGCGCTGCTGTTCCACGCCTAAAGCGGCCATGTTGGCGGGGCTACTGCTCCGGGCGAAGAGCGGTGTCTGGTCGAGGCTGCCGCTGAGGCGACGTGCTGGGGCCGCGGGATCGGACGTGAGGGCAATTCTGTCCCCGGATTTGATCTAGCTGGGACGGAGATTGCGATCCGATTGGGCGGACCCTGTCGGCGATCGCCGCTTGCGGTGCTTGGCGACGGTTGTGGTGCAGAAGCCGATCAGCGTGGCGGCGGTAAAGGCGCCGACGGATGTGAGGTATAGGCGTTCGAGGTCGCTGCCGTGCGCGAGCCTTGGTGCGTCTGAAGGCGTACTGGGGCGGATGGCCGGCGCCGTCGTCGTCGGGCGTTGGTCGGCAGGTGGTCTGGGGAAGTGCTCGGGGGGCTGTGCCGTGGCCGGTGCGGTCAGGACTGTGAGTGCCACCGCGGCCGAGATGATGGTCGCGGCGGCGCGGCGTGTGTGGGTCGATGTCATCGAGGAGTGGTCCGAGTTGGTGTCGAGCGAGGGCGGGCGATCTTCGCCCGCCCTCGGTCGGGGTTTGCCGTTGCGCTAGGGGTGGCGGGGTTGGCGTCGCTGGCGGGCGGCGAGCGTGCTCGCGGTGATCAGCAGGACGATTACCGCCGCGATTGCCGCGCCGATCGCGGCAACGCTCCAGTCAAAGCCGCCGCTCCCGGACGGGGTAGCCGGGTTTGGGTGTGTCACGGTTGCGTAGGCATTCGTGTCGGCGTTGCTGGTGCGCCCCATGGGCGGCACGTGGTTGACCAATGCCTGCAGCTTGGCGCGCTCGATCGCCGCGGCCAATGCAGCGTTCGCGGGCGCGAGGGTCGGCGGCGCGACCGGGACGGTCTGTGTGTGCGGTCCGGAGGACTGCTGCTGTGTCCCGAGGTCGAACCGGGCCGAGGCTGCCGGCGCGGCGATCGCCGTGACGGCGAGCGCGACCGCGGCGATGGTGATGGCGCGACGGTGTGGGTGCAGCGGGGTCATGAATGCCTCCTGGTTGTTGGTCGCCCGGGTTGATCGGGTCGAGGGGAGCGTCGGGTGGCGTCATGACCGGCCGCTGACGGTTGGCTGACGGGCCGTTGACGGTCGTTGCGCGCGCGCCTGGTGCGGGGGATAATCGCTGTGATGGGGCGAGACATCGCGGGGCCGTGGTGGTTCGGGGTCCTCGGACCCTTGGAGGCTTCGTGCAGTGGTCGGCGGGCTCGGTTGGGGGGAGAGCGCCAGCGTGTGTTGTTGGCGCTGTTGCTGGTGCATGCGAATGAGCTTGTGACGGTCGACCAGCTGGCGGAGGAGTTGTTCGGCGAGCGGCGGAGCGAGAGCGCTGCCAATGCGGTCCAGGTCGGGGTGTCGCGGCTTCGCCGCGCGCTGGAGATCGACAGCGCCGACGGCGAGGTGTTGCAGACGCTGCCGGGCGGTTATGCGCTGCGGGCGGAACCGGAGCAGCTAGACGCGGGGCTGTTTGAGCGCCAGCTGCGCGAGGGTCGCCAGCTCCGCGCCGCCGGTGACCCGGCCGCCGCGGCGACGCGGTTGCGCGAGGCGCTGGCGTTGTGGCGCGGGCCGCCGCTGGCGGACCTGGCAGCACTTGACTCTTTGCAGTCAGAGATCCGGCGGCTCGAAGAGCTCCATCTGCTCGCCCTGATGGAACGGATCGATGCCGACCTCGCCCTCGGCCGAGACGCGGAGCTGATCGGCGAGCTCGAAGCGTTGGTGGCCTCCAATCCGTTTCAGGAGCGCCTACGCGGCCAGTTGATGCTGGCGCTGTACCGAGCGAGCCGGCCGACCGACGCGCTCGCTGCATATCGCGAGCTGAGCGACGTGCTGCGCGATGAGCTCGGGCTCGAGCCCGGCCGCACGCTGAAGGAGCTCGAGCGCTCGATCCTGCAGCAGGACCCGTTGCTGGAGGCACCGGCGAACGCGGTCTTGGATCGCGACGGGAGCGACACGCGCGCTGTCTGCCCGTTTAAAGGCCTCGCGTATTTCGGTCGCTCGGATGCCCACTACTTCGGCGGACGCGACGTAGCGGTCTCAGAGCTGATCGCGCGGCTGGCCGAGTCGTCGCTTGTCGGGATCGTGGGCCCGTCGGGGATCGGCAAGTCCTCGCTGCTGCGCGCCGGCGTGCTCGCTTCGTTGACCGCGGGGGTATTGCCCTGCAGTGCGAGCTGGCCGCAGGTGCTGGCACGGCCGACGCAGCATCCTCGCGCCGAGCTGACGAGGCTGCTGGGCGGCGAACCGCTTGCGCAAGCGCTGGCCGGCCTCGGATCCGGGGAACGGTTGGTGGTCGCGATCGACCAGGCCGAGGAGCTCTTCACCGTGTGCGAGGACGAGGGTGAACGGACCGCGTTCCTGGATGAGCTTGCCGAGGCGGCCGCTGACGCCGACCGGCGGGCGCTCGTGCTGGTCGCGATCCGCGCGGACTTCTACGGCCGCTTGGTCTCCTACCCGCGCTTTGCCGTGCCGTTCAGCCGCAGCCACCTGCTGGTCGGGCCGATGAGTCGCGAGGAGCTCGAACGCGCGATCGAGCTGCCGGCTGCTCGCGCGGACCTCGAGGTCGAGTCAGGGCTCGTGCAAGCGCTCGTTTCGGACGTCGAGGGACAGCCGGGCGGGCTGCCGCTGCTGTCGACGGGGTTGTTGCACCTGTGGCGCGAGCGCGACGGGCGGGTGCTGCGACTCGCTAGCTACGTCAGTAGCGGGGGTGTCAAACGCGCTGTCGCACGGCTCGCGGAGGACGCCTACGGGCGGCTGTCGGAGTCCGAGCAGGCGGTCGCGCGCGGCATCCTGCTGCGGCTTGCCGGCGGCGAGAATGGCTCGCTCGTGCGGCGACGCGTCCAGCTCACCGAACTCGCGCCGATCGGTGGCGCCGAAACGGTCGTGGCGCAGCTAACCGATGCACGCCTGCTTACTGTCAGCGAGGGCGTGGTAGAGGTCTCCCACGAGTCCCTGTTTCGAGAGTGGCCGCGGTACCGCGCGTGGCTCGAGGAGGACCGCGTCGGTCGGCGCCTGCACGCCCACCTGATGGCAAGCGCGCGGGAATGGGACGGGGGGGCGCGCGATCCGAGCGATCTGTACCGGGGTGCGAGGCTCACCGGGGCGCTTGACTGGGCCGCCCAACACAGCGACGAAGCGGCGCAACTCGAGCGCGAGTTCCTCGCAGCCAGCAAGCGCCGCGCGGAGCGCGATGCTCGACGGCTCCGGGGGGTGCTGGCGGGGGTCACAGTCCTACTCCTCGCGGCGCTGCTTGCGGGCGGCGTCGCGCTGATCCAGAAGCGGCACGCCACGACCGCCGCGCGCGTCGCTCTCGCCGGCGAACTTGGCGCAGAGGCGGTGAACCAGCCGCGGATCGATGTCGCGATGCTGCTCGCACGCGAGGCGGTCAACCTCGCTCGCTCACCACAGACCGAAAGCACCCTGCTTGCCACGGTATTGCGCAGCCCCGCGGTGCTCAGTTCGTTCTCGCTGCCGGCCAATTCGACACCCCAAGCGGCACTCAGCCCGGACGGCCGCACACTCGCCGTCGCCCTCCCTGGCGCATCTGCCGCCGCCGGGGAGATCCGCTTCTATGACCCGCACACGCACGCCGTCCTGCGGCCGCCGCTAACGGACTACTACGGCATACAACCACCAACGTACTCAAGCGACGGATCGCTACTCGCATATCCCGCCACCCAGCGCGGCGCGCCGTTTCTCGCGGTGCGCGACGCGCGCACGCTCGCATTAGAAACCAAGCTCCCGATCCTGAACCCGGCCGGCAGCCCGTCGATAGCGCCGGACCGTCACACGGTCTACTACGCGTACCCGGCCAGTGACCAGTCGGGGAGCCTGAACGGAACCTATGTCGAGGGCTGGTCGCTGCCAAACGGCGGACCGGGATCGCCCACTCCGCACCTTTCTGGAGCGCCGCTGGCCTCCGGACTGGTCGAGTCGGGCAAGCGCTTGCTCGTCGTGAGCACGAACGCCATCACGGTTCTCGACGCGCGTTCGCTGCACGTCTTGAGATCGACCAATCTGGCGCCCGCATCACCACGTGTCGCGGCGATCAGCCCCGACGGCCGCAACTTCGTGATCGGCTTGCAATCCGGCTCGGTCGTGTTCGGCGACACGCTGACCGGGCACGTCAGACGGGGTATCGGCACGCATGGAGACGCGGTGGCGACGGTCGTCTACGCGCCAAACGGACGCACCGTCATAACCTTGAGCGATGACGGTGATGCGACCATTTGGAACACGCGGACCGCCAGATCGGCCGCGGTCATCGCGGGACCTCCAGGTCAGGCCGCAAGTGCCACGATCAGCCCCGACGGACGGACGCTCTATACGTCGGCCGTTGGCGGGGTTCTGCTCCAGTTGGACCTCACCGGCCACAGACAACTCCAACAGCGCTCCCGCCTCGCCGGCGCATTCAAGTGTTGCGGGGAGTTCCCGCCTCGCGTCCCGCCGTTAGCGCTCTCGCCCGACGGCTCAAAATTCGCGGCTCGTCTGGGCCGGTCGACCGTTGGACTGTTCTCGGCAAAGACACTGCAACGCGAGGCGTCATTTACGATCAGACCGTCAAGCGAGATCACGGCGCTTGCGTGGTCCCCGACCGCACCAGAACTCGTTGTCGCGGGCCAGAACGGCCTCGTGCAGCTATGGCGACTCGCCGGAGCACCGCATCTGATCGGCACGCTCGTTGGCCTGCGTTCATCAGCCGGTCAGCAGGAGGAAGTTCAAACGGCCGCGTTCTCCCCCAATGGCAAACTCATCGCCGCGAGCGACGCAACGCAGCCGGCCACGGGAGCCGGCGCGCCCATGCAGACGCTGGCGATCTGGCAGACAAACACACGGCGACTCGTCGCGCCGACCCGCGACCTAGCCGGCGGCTATGGCGACGCCAGACTGGCGTTCTCGCCCGCCGGAAACCTGCTCGCGGTCACGTTACTTGACGACCGCATCCTCGTCCTGGACGCCTCGACTGGTCATACGAGAGCCGAGCGGACCGCAAGCGACGGCGCCGCGTCGCTTGCGTTCGCGCCCAACGGAACCCTGGCGATCGGCGGGTTCGGCGGCACCGTCCAATTATGGAACCCAGACACCCGTCATCGAGTCACCGCAACGCTCCTCCCGGCTTCGAGCGTCGCGAGCATCACCTTCGACCCGAGTGGCCAGCGGTTCGCCACCTCAGGCTATCCGGACGGCACGGTGAAACTATGGTTCACAAACACACTCCAGCAAGAAGGTCCGAACCTCCCGACCGAGCAAGGTGCAATGACCAGCGTCTCGTTCGGACCAGAAAGCCTGCTCGCGATGGACGACCACGGTACTGGCTTCAGATGGCCCACGAAGCTCGCGGCCTGGGAACAGCGCGCATGCGCCGTGGCGGCCCGCAACTTCACCCACGAGGAGTGGGCTCGGTTCGTCCCCGGACACGCATACGCGACGGTTTGTCCCTGACACCCGTCCGAGGCTCCGGGAGCGAGTCGCCAGCACGACCGTTGCCGGCGGCAGTCAGCGCGGCGTCGTTGAGTCCTCTCATCCCGCACGCCTCCCGCCAGCTGAGGCTTCTGCTTGCGGTCTTGTGCCGCCCGAAGCGCAGCCGGTGATCGATTGACCCGGCGACGACAACGCACACCCACCGCGCTTCTGCTCTCAGGACACAACCAGCGACGCGACCACGCTCGTGATACCCGTGCCGAAGTGAAAGCGAGTCTCGGCCCGCGCGTCTCCGCGCACCTCCCATTCGCCACCTGCGGGGGAAGACGGTGTTCGTGGGCGGGCACCTGTTCGCGCACGAAGGGAGGTCTGCGGGCCGCCCGAGGGCGGGTCGGCCCGCAGAACATCGGAGGCCCGCTCCTACGGCGCTGTGCGAAGTCCGGAGGTGGCTGAGATCACCGGCGCTGGGCGCGAATGGACGGTGTCGATGATCTCGGCGTTATCAATCCCCTGGAGGTAGATGCTGGTGACCCCCAAATTGCAATGGCCGAGCTGTCGCTGGATAGTCACCAGTGGCACGCCCTCGTGCGCGAGCTCGATAGCGTGCGAATGCCTCAATTGATGAGGCGCGAACCGCCGGCGGACGCCCGCCGCTTCCGCTGTGCGACGCAGCTGTTTGCGAGCCGCGGAGGCCTCCCAGCGCCGCCCGGCGGTTGGGCCGTGGATTACGCAGAACAGCGCCCCGACCGGCAGGGTGGCGCGAACCTCAAGGTACGGGGTCAACTGATCCCACGCCCACCGGTCCATGCCTACCTCGCGACGCCGCCCGCCTTTGCCTCTGCGCACGGTGAGGGCGCCGCGCGCGCGGTCGAGGTCGGTCTCGGCGAGGTCGAGTGCTTCGCTGATCCGCAGCCCGGCTCGCCAGAGCACGATGATCAGCGCTCGCAGGCGGGCGCCGTCCGCGTTGTTGCTGGTGGCGCGCATGACGGCGATGATCTCCTCGACGGGTGGCGGGTCGGCCGGGAACCGTATGCCTTTGTTTTTCGGCGGCCGGCCTTGGTGGTAGCCCGGCATCGTCACCGGCGAACGGCGATGGCCGGCGGCGTCGAGCGGCGTCTCTGTTAGAGACATGGCTCCTCCTTTGGAGTGTTGGTTGGCCAGGCCGCTCTAGCCGTTTCGCGGGCGTCGTCGGGCGATACCCCGGCGGAAGGTCGGTGTCGCAGGGCGAGCTGCGTGACGATGGGGAGCGGGGGGCGACCACCTCGGCGAAAAGGCCACCTTGGCGGACTAGGGTGATCCATTGATGGATCGAGTGGCCGAACGGCGGCGAGCGGTGGCGCTTGCGCTGCACTATCGGGAGGCGGAGGGACTCTCTATCGCTGAGATCGCCGCCCTGCTCGGCCGCTCGCCAGCGACGGTCAAGGCCTACTTCTACGACCCGACCGGCGAGAAGGCGCGGGCGGTCAAGGCCCGTTATGTCGGCGTATGCCGCGGCTGCGGCGCATACACGCAACCGCGCAACGACAAGGGTGACCCGTACGCGTACTGGAAGGCCTGCCATCCCGGTGCGATCCAGCCACGCTGGAGCGGTGAGCTGGTCTGTCAGGGATGCGAGCGTGGCTCGGCCGCTACGGGCGGTTGCCGACGTCATACGACCTGGTCGCGCACACACGCCCGTCGGCGTGGGGGCGCGCTCGAGCGGCTGGCCCGAGGAGAGTGGCCCGCAGCAAGCGTGGTCACCCGTCTGTTGGGCACCTGGCCTATGGCCCGCGCGACAGTTCGGTCGGAGAACCAGTAGGCGTCGGCAAGCCTGCCACCGTCGGCTCGTCGCCGTTGGGCAGCAACTCGATGTCGCCGATTAATCTCGTCGGTTAGGTATACACGCGCGTGCGCGAACCGTGAGCGCGCGATCGAGCGGGTGCTGGCGATCTTCCGAGGCCGCGGGGGCGCGGGCGACACCACTGGCAACAGTTCCGGGAGCAAATGGACGGGATTCAACGCGATCGCCGAGCACCGGGACTTCGGCCGGCGATACACGAGCCGTACCAACCAGGTGCAGCGCTCGTTTGAGGACACCGCGCTCAAGCAGCGCGCGCTCGAGCTGGTCGCTGCGGCGTGATCTAACGGCCGGTTGACGTAGTGATGGTCAGGCTGGGCTTCCGAGCGGGTGTCGGGAGCCCAGCGTGTCGTCGTGATGTTGGCCGGGAACGGGTCTTGTTTATTTTTTTGGGGTCGAAGTCGATCCAGCACGCGAGGTAGGTGCCAGAAGTCGCCCGGAGCCGAGTGATGTTCTAGAGCCCTCGTTGACCCGGGCGCAAGACGCTTGCGCCACCGGCTGGTTATCTTCGCGGTCGTGACCGCCGTCGTTGATCGCAGTTCGCTGCCACTGCGCCGTTCGTGCTTGGCGGTTCCCGGTCATGCGGTGCGGATGCATGAGAAGGCGGTCGCGATTCCGGCGGACGAGGTCGTGTTCGACCTCGAGGATGCCGTTGCGCGGACGGCTAAGCAGGATGCACGGGAAGCGATTGCGGCAACGCTCGCACAGGAACAGTGGAAGCAACGAACGGTGGCAGTGCGGATCAATCCGCCTGCGTCGCCGGAGCATGCGGCGGATCTCGAGCTGGTCGGGTCGCTTCAAGGCCTCGAGCTTCTGACGGTGGTCGTACCAAAGGTGGAGACGCCGGAGACGCTGTTCGGGGTCTCGGCGGCGCTCGATGAGGAGATCGGGTTGCAGGCGTTGATCGAGACGCCAGCGGGGATCGAGGCAGCAGAGGAGATCGCGATGTCGACACCACGGCTGCGCGCGCTGATCCTCGGCTATGCGGATCTGGCGACCGCGCTCGGGCGCCGGGGAGCTGAGCGCCATGTCGAGCGGTGGCTGTACTACCAGGAGGTTGTGCTGGCGGCGGCGCGCTCGGCGGGCCTGCATGCGATCGACGGCCCGTTTCTGGGTCTCGGGGAGCCGCTGTCGCTTGCGCGCGCGGCGCGTGCGGCCCGGGAGCTGGGGTTCGATGGCAAGTGGGCGATACATCCAGATCAGGTGGAGCCGCTGAATCGGGCGTTCGCCGCGAGCGAGCGCGAGTCGCACTGGGCAGGGGCGGTGATGGACGCGCTCGCTGGGGCCTCCCACGCGGGCGGCGCGGCCGTGCGGGTGGATGGCGCGATGGTCGACGAGGCGATGCGTGCCCAAGCCGAGCGACTGCTGGCGCTGCCGCGTCGCGCCGAAGCGGCACATCGCGAGCTCGACGGTCCTCCGTACTTCGAGGACGTGGGCGTTGGCGACGTGTTCCACGCACCCGGCTTGACCCTCACCGCCGCCCACGGGGCGCTCCACCAGGCAGTCGTGGGCGACCGCCTGCGGCTGTCGCTGGACGCGCCTCTGTGCGAGGAGGTGACCGGCGTCCGGGCGCCGCTTGCGCATCCGATGCTCGTCTGCGATGTGGCGATCGGGCAGTCGACTGAGCCGAGCGGGCGCGTGTTGGGGAATCTGTTCTACCGCGGGCTGGCTGCACGCCCGGTTCATCTCGGGGTGACGCTCCGCACCACCACGACGGTGGTCGCGAAGCGGCGCGCGAGCTCGTCGCGGCAGCCACGAGGAATGGTGCTTCTGCACGTGACGGCGATCGATGCGGACGGCGAAGTGGTGCTCGACTATCACCGCTGTCCGCTGTTGCCGGCACGCAAGGATGACCCGGGCGAGGCCGGCGATGACGTCCAGGCGGCGGCCGATCGCGCGGCACAGCGAGATGTTCACGACCTGGTTCCGACGGACTGGCGGCTGGACGCGATCCGACGTCAGCCGCTCGGGGTGCTGTTCGCGGACGTACGCCGCGGGCAGTCCTGGGCGTTGGAGGCCGGCGAGACGGTGACCTGCGCCCCCGAGCTCGCGCGGTTGAGCCTCAACGTGGCGATGACGCATACCGATGCGACCGCCGGGATGCACGGCCAGCGGCTCGTATACGGCGGGCACGTGATCGGCGTTGGCGCTTCGCACCTGACCCGGGTGCTGCCCGACCTCGCGACGATCCTGGCGTGGCGCTCGTGCGACCATCTCGGCCCGACGTTCGAAGGCGACGTGTTGCGCAGCGAGATCAAAGTCGAGGAGCTGGAGCCGCTGCCCGATGGCGGCCTCGTACACGCGCGGGTGCTCGTCTCCGCGCAGGCCGAGCAGGACGATGAGCCGCGTCCCGTCCTGGACTGGCGGCTGACCGCGCTGATGCCGTGAGCCAGCGGGGGATCCTTTCGGGGCTCACCGTCGTCGAAGGCTCGGCGTTCGTCGCCGCACCGCTGTGTGGGATGACGCTGGCGCAACTCGGCGCCGATGTGATCCGTTTCGATCAGATCGGTGGCGGCCTCGATTACGGCCGCTGGCCACTTGCCGACAACGGCGACAGCCTGTTCTGGGCGGGCCTGAACAAGGGCAAGCGATCGTTCGAGGTTGATATCCGATCCGAGCGTGGACGCGAGCTGGTCGAGGAATGCATCGCCAAGGCCGGGACGTTCCTCACCAACTTCCCGGCGCGCGGCTGGCTGTCCTACGAGTCATTGGCAAACCGCCGGGCGGACCTGGTGATGGTGCTGCTGACCGGCAACCGCGACGGAACCTCGGAGGTCGACTACACGGTCAACCCGGCGACAGGGTTTCCGTGGGCCACCGGCCCACGCAACTACTCAGAGCCACTCAACAGCGTGTTGCCGGCGTGGGACGCGATCCTCGGCGGTTTGGCCGCCACCGGGCTGCTCGCCGCCGACCGCCACCGTTTGCAGACGGGGGAGGGGCAGCTCGTACGGATCGCGCTATCGGACGTCGCGTTTGCGATGGTCGGTCATCTCGGGCGCATCGGCGAGGCGCAGTTGGAAAGCGAGGATGCGCCGCGGGACGGCAATTACCTGTATGGCGCGTTCGGCCATGACTTCCCCACCAGCGATGGCCGGCGCGTGATGGTGGTCGCGCTCACCACCCGCCAGTGGAACGCGTTGGTCGACGTCACCGGTCTGGAGCGGACGGTCGGCGCGATCGAGCAGGCGATGGGCATCGACCTGCAATCGGTGTCCGATCGGTTCAAAACCCGCGACGTCCTGGCGGCGGTGCTCAAGCCGTGGTTTGAAGCGCGCACGCTAAGCGAGGTTCGTGTCGCGTTCGCAAGCACGGGCGTCTCGTGGGGCGCGTATCAGACGTTCTCGCAACTCGTCCACGAGGACCCGCGCTGCTCGACCGACAACGAAATGTGGGAACTGGTTGAGCACCCCGGTGTTGGCGGCTACCTGATGCCAGGCACGCCGCTGGACTTCTCAGCGATCCCAAGAGCCGCCGTCCGGCGAGCGCCGCAACTCGGGGAGCACACAGAAGCCGTGCTCGCCGACCTGCTCGGCATGACCTCCACCGAAATCGGGCGCCTCGAGCGCGATGGAGTCGTACGCTGCGCGCGTTAACAGCCAGCGGCTGCGTGGTCGCTGTCGTCGCCTGACCACGGCGCCTTGCGTCCGCGCGTGACCCACCAGCGGCTGTCGCCACAGCCCTAAAGGACGACGAGGCGTACATATGCGCACAGCAAGGCATGCCGCCTTTGGGTGTGATCCAAAGATCGCTCGGCCCCGGAGACGAGGACTCCCCGCGATGCGGGACCCGGGGCGGCCGCTACGGCCGCCTGCCTTACGCCGTACGCGGTTCGAGCATCCACGCGCGCCGGCCTGGGGAACTGGGGAGTAGCCGCCGACGGGGCCTGTCGAGCGATCGACGACCCCCGTGATGCCGTTCGCCTCTCCGCAGCAATGCGGGCGATACCACCGGCAACAGCCCCCGCACCAAGTGGACGGCGTTCAACGCGATCGCCGAGCACCTGGACTACGCAGGCGATACACCACCCGCACCCAGCCAGGTGCAGCGCTCGTTCGAGGACACCCCGCTCAAGCAACGAGCCCTCGAGCTCGTCGCGGCTGCATGATCTAGCGGCCGGCTGACGAAGTGATGGTCATGCCGGGCTTCCGAGCGGGTGTCGGAAGCCCGGCGTGCCGTCGTGATCGTGGCGGAGGACGTCCTTTTTTTCGGAGTCGCAGTCGATCCAGCACGTGTGATAGGGCACTGGCACTCGCCGGGCGCCGAGTAGTGCTGTGCTCCTGGCAAGAGCGGTCGCGAGCGCCGGCGCGCCGCCTGGCTGCCGGGCGCGGTGCCTAATAGGGCGACGGTGCGCACGTCGAGTGGCTGCTGTCGCATGTAGCCGTGCGACGCGAGGTCGCACACCACGAGTGAACTATCGGATTGGAGATCGACTGATGTGAGTTGAGCGGTAGTTCCAGGTCCGTGCTCGGTGACCTGTCCCCACCCCTGACGTGCGTCGTTCGGCTCTTGGTCGGCGGGGTGCGAAGCTCGGGGGAAAGCCGAAGCTGTTGCTCGTTCCATCCGGGCGGCGGCGGGCGAGGGGAAGACCGGACGGGTAAATTGCGTGAAGCTCCGTTGATGCCTCGTCAAGCGAAGCCCCGTCAGGTGGGATGTTGAGCGGGGTTCAGGGACGAGCCGTTGAGAAGCGGCAGGCGCCGGCCGGGCAGGCTATCCGGTTCGGGGTGAGCACCGCCGTCCTCGGGGTAGAGGAGACACCCAACCCGGTCGCCGCTCGTGCGTGCGGAACGCGGTAACCCCGTCGAGGTCCGGTCTGAGGACCGGTAAGCCGACCGTGAGGAGGGCCCAACTCCTCGGCGGGAATCGGATGACCGAGAAGCGAATGCCGGTGGTCGAAAGGCGACAGGAAACCCGGGATCGGACAGCCAGCCCCTCCGCTGGTGGTCTCGGGATAACTGGCCGGATACCGGGCCTGGGTGCCCGGGCGCGAAAGCGGGCTGACGCGGTCAGGTGAGCCCAGCAGGAGAAGCTGACGATGAAGCTAGAACCAACGGACAAGCTGGACGCCCGAGAAGTCTCGTGGTGAGCGGACCTGCGGACGACCCGCAGCAGAACGAGCGGATCGTAGGGCCTCAGGTCAACCGACAAGCTGCTTGCTTGAGCCGGATGCGGTGAAAGCCGCACGTCCGGTTCTGAGGGGGGCCGGGCGCCGCAAGGCGCTCGGCCTACCCGACCGGAGGAGGCGTATCCGCATCGTCATCGAGAGTGCTGCTTACTCTGAAGGCGACACTCTCGCCTTTTGGCGAATGTCAGGGCACGGGCACCACGGCGGCGAGAGCCCTGCTCTTCGGTCGACGCGCTACTTCTGCAATCGCAGATTGGGGCGAGGACGCTGAGCGGGCGCAGCGACGACGGGGACGTAGACTGCGGCGCGCCCGGAGCAACAGGTCGACGATCGCGTCCGCGCTGTCGGCCGTGCGGAGCGTCTTCATCCCCGGCGCCGCGTGCATGCTCCGGGTTGGCCGGCGGCAGGCGGATCGTCCGCGCCGGAGGCGAAGAACGCGCTGACGCGGGCCATTAGCTGCTCCGGCGTCTAGCCCGCCCGCGGTGCGACCGGCTCGCCGAAGGCGACCTCGACCTGATGGCGGTGGCTGAGCAGGCGACCCCTGATCCGGTGCGGCCAGGACGCGCCCGGCGGCATCGCGGCGCGTGTGCCGGTCACGCGCACGGGGACGATCGGGATCTGGTGACGTTTCGCGACGAGCGCGGCGCCGGAGTGCATGCGCCCGACCGAGCCGTCGCGTGAGCGGGTGCCCTCCGCATAGATCAGCAGGTTCCAGCCATCTGCGACGAGTTCCTGGATGTGCTCAAGCGCGTCCGCGCCGCCGCCCGCGCGTGACACCGGGACGGTGTTGAACAACAGCGACACGCCGGACGCGACAAAGCGGCGCTGGTAGAAGTGATCGGCGGCGGCGGCGACCACGGTGCGCCGACGCCACGCGGCTGGCAGCGCGCGCAGGATCGCCGGCGTGTCGAGATGGCTTGAGTGGTTTGAGACCAGCACGACTGGGCCGGTCAGCTGCGCGAAGCGTTCATGGCCCCGCCGGCGCGCGCGCACGTAATAGGCGATCAGCGGCCCGAGCACGAACACCAGTAGTGCGGCGCGGACCGCCCGGGAGGGCGCGGAGCGCGCCCACGGCACGTCGAGTCGGCGCATCTGCCGCGCCAGGTCCGCGCTCTTGGCGGCGGCGTCCTGACCGAGCCGCCCGCTGCGCTTGGCCACGGCGCGCACGTCGCGCGTGACGTGACGGCGGCTGATCGCTGGCAGCCGGCGGCCCTTGGACCGTTGACGTCCTGGTATGCGCATGTCAGTCGCCGCGTGCTCGCGCGGCTGCTCGGGCCGCACGCATCGACCCGGACAGCAGATATCGCCGGGTGAACGCTAGCCGACCGTCGCCCGAGCCCCCCGCCCACCGTGCTCGCGATCTCGCAAGCGGCGGCGCAGCCGCGCGCCCGCTGCCGGCACGGTCGCGCCCTAAATGGCGACCCCGGCTCAGACCAGCGGGTTGATCGTGGCGTGGTGGCTTCGTGTAGCGACAGATGCACCTCGACGCCGAGCCGGCGTTCGGCGACGTGGCAGACCACCGGGGCGATCGCGCCGAGCGCCGCACGCTGCTCGCGTCCGGCGAGCCAGCGCACCGGCACAGCCACCGGCGAGTGCCTCGCGTCACCGACGCCGATCGCACGTCGGCGGCCCGAGGCCTCGCCTGCGGCTCACTTGTTCGCCCGAGGCGCGGCGGAGGTGAACTCGACCTCGTCGGCCGCCGCCGATCGCAACCAGTTACGCACGCCGCCGCCGATTCCCTCAGCGGGCGGAAGGTCGACACTGACCTCCACCGTCCCGGAGCCTTGCGGTTCCGCCTTCGGCGTCCCGAGCTCGTGAATCAGCGCCAGGCTGGCCTGATTGTCCATGAGGATGACCGCCGTAAAGCGCGTGATGCCCTCTTCGCGCGCCCGGTCGACCAGTCGATGCGTGATCGCGCTGCCCAACCCGTTGCCCTGTGCGTAGTCGACGACAGCGACCGCGAGCTCGGCGGCCGCCGGATCGTCGCCCGACCGGCCGAAGCGCGCGACGGCGAGCGGCTTCCCAGTCGCAACATCCTCGGCGACGAGCGCCTCGCGGTCGTGGTGGTCGACATCCAGCAGGAACGACAGCGTGCGCTCGTTCAATTGCGACATCGGGTGCAGAAACCGCCGGTAGCGCGACTCCGGACTGAGCGCCTCGAACGTCGCTGCGATCACCGGCCCGTCACCCACGGCGATCGGGCGGATCGCCGCCACGGAGCCGTCCGCGAGCGCCACGACGTTCGCATCGGATGCGGTCACACGACGACCGTATCCGGCCGCGCCCCTCGACGGCGCTATACAGCTGCCACCGGCGCTCGTTCGCGATCAGAACGCGGAGGTGGTCGGTCTCGAGATACCTGATCGGGCGGTGCGGTGGCGGTTGAGCGTCGAGCGTGTGGCTGCTTGGGTGATGCCTGGTTGACTTATCGCCCGCAGCCCGTATCGTGAATACTGCGTCGCCTCAAACCTCGGCACGCGGCTGTTCCGGCCCCAGCTCTTGGCCGGCGTCAGGGTGTTGACCCAAACGGTCGCATCTCAGCGCGGGCATCAGGAGCCCAGCCATCTCTCTCTTCAGTATCGCGCCGGCCTCGCCAGATCGATCGATGCGATGACGGTCGCGTCGTTCACGGGCTCCGGCGTCGCGATGTCCTACGTCAGTTGTCCGCGCTGCGAGCTGAGCATCGGCCAGCGGTTCCGCGCGCAAGCGATCCGCCACCGTCGGCGCTGCGTCGCGCAGCCACCCCACGCTTGTCGAGCTGTTCTCTTCGCCACTTCCGGCCGAGGCGTCGTACGCAGCGAGCTGCGTCCCGCACACCGACCTTCCCCCACGGTCGACGACCATCTACTCGGCCGTCGAGGAGCGTGCATCTCGCTGGAGCCGTCTTGCGCTCGTCGCCGGCGCGACGCCTCACCAAAGGCGGATTCCGCGCGCCGCTCTCAATGGGATCGCCACCGCGGGGTTGTGTAACGATGGCCAACACAGCCCTTCAGAGCGCAAGCCAGAGACGGTCGGCGAACAACGCCCCGAGCAAGCCTCTGCGGATGGACCGCGTGGCGACGGGGCATGACTGTTGCCCTGCCTGACGGCCGGCGTCTGAGCTTGGAGTTCTGGCCCGGGGATGGCGCGCCGCTGGTGCTGCTGCACGGCCTGCTGGACTGCGCCGTGGGCTGGAAGCACCTGGCAGGGATGATGGACCGTCCCTGCTACGCGATCGACTTGCCCGGCTTCGGCGACTCCGACCGTCCAACGCGCAATCGCATCTCCGCCTACACGGAGGACGTGCAGGCCGCCTTGGCGGCGCTCGACGTTCACGACTTCACGCTGGTCGGACATTCGCTCGGTGGCGCTGTCGCCGCCGGGCTGGCAGAACAGCTGCACGATGATGTGTCCGCGCTAGTCCTGATGGCGCCCGCCGGCTTCGGGCGCATTCATCTTGCCGAGGCCATCCAACTGCCCGGTGTGCACCGACTGATCCGTCACGGACTGCCGCTGGCGCTGAAGAACCCCGTGACCGCGTTAGGCGTGTACATGGCATTTGTCGGCAACGGGCATCTCCCGGACCGCGAGCTCGTCGCGCGGCTGCGTAAGAACGCTTACCGCTGGGCGGCGGGCGCGGAGTGCGCGAACGAGGCCATCACGGCGTCGGGACTCTCGCCCGACGCGTTTTACCGCCGCCAGCTTGACTACCACGGGCCAGTTCTGGCGCTGTGGGGCGACCGCGACCGGCTCGTCCCGCTCGCTCACCGCGAAGGTGTCATGACCGCATTCCCGCAGGCGCTGGTCAGCGTCTGGAAGCAGATGGGCCACCATCCTCAGCGCGAACGTCCCAGCGAGCTCGCCCGGTACATCGAAGCCGCCTGCGGCCGCGCCCGGGCGAGCGCGCGCGTCGCCGCAACGGCCTCTAAGCCCCGGCGTGCGCGTGTGCTCGCGGTCCGGTCCACGCCGCAGCCGCTGGCTGCTGGCGCGGGCGAGTTGCCGGCCGTCGCCTAGCCGCAGAAGTCCGCAACGCGCGAACCAACCAAAGCGCGCACGGACTGGAGCGAGCAGCGGCAGGACTAAACGCCCGCGGCAGGATCGCTCGCCGCGGAGCCACAACTGCTTCTACCTCGAGGCGAGCATGCTGCCGACGTCGGATCTGGTTTTTGTCCAAACGCGGGTCTCGCTCTGAAGCGATAACACGCCGCAAGCTTGCCCATGAAAAGCACCGCGACGGGGTAGTCGAACCAGGCGCCGTTCGCCGCGTTCTTGGCGCGGTCCTCCTCGTCTCCGATGCCGATCACACACAGACGCAGCTTCGAGTCGTCGGGATGCTGGCCTAAAAGGTCGACGCGCACGAGTTCGTGTTCGTTGAGGCCGACGAAGTGAGTGTCTCTGCTGGCAGCGGGATTCTGCTCGACGAGGTCCGTCACGAGCGGCCTGAGACCCTGGTTGGTCCCGCCGCGAGTGCGCGGAGAAGCCCGAACTCCTTCTTGGACAGGTGCAGCGGCTACCCGTGAAGCCACACCCCCGGGGTCGCGCGAGGAGGCCGCTACGGCTCGCGCCCGTCGATGAGGTCGTATTGTCGCGCGGTCCGCGCCGTATGTGGCTCCAGCAGGAACTGCAAGGTGAGGAAGACGCCATTGAGAACGTCGAGGCAAAGCTTGACCGGCCTGCCCTGCATGTGCTCGCGATAGACGGCTTCGCCGTTGACATCGGGCCGAAAGTTCGGGAGGTCGGTTGCGGACCGCCACACCCAATCGACAAACTCCTCCCGCGACCCACCCTCTGCAACCATCGCGTCGGACCACTGGTGATGGACGCGGCTACGGGCGAAGCGGACACCGTCCACGATCTCGGCTCCCCGGCTCAGCCGGTCGCGCCACTCCCGGCCCAGGGACTCGCCGCACGGCGCCCAACGCTTGCCGATGCGCTCGTCCAGCGCGACCGCCCAGTTCAGGGACTCGAACACAGCGACGAACGCGGTGATCGGATTGCGGTCCTTTATGCCGGTCTCGAAGCGGGCGACCGCATCGGTGTACCCGACACACATCGACTCGTAAGTGAGGATGTTCTGGTCGCAGGCCTTCATTCCACCCCCAGGCTACGACAACAAGCCAACCACCGAGAAGGAATGATGCCGAACCTGTTCCCACCACTCGATCAGGCCGACCGCGCGGATCATGATTCCACTTCCAGACGGCACCCTTGCTCGAGCTGGAGGACGGAATCCTCTTTCGCTACGACATCGACCACAAGCCGATCGGCGCCTGCCAGCTCGACGACGACCCAGACCCGGACGGGTATCGGCGTTGGGCGGAGCAATACCTTCGCCTCCTTGCCATCGCTCGGCCGCGGCGCTCCGACGAGCGCTCAAACCTGCTTTCACGGCACGAGCGAGTCGATGCTGGACCAGATTCGCCAGAACAGCCTCGTCGCCGTGAGCGATCGACAAACGCACGCCGCGGCACGCCGGGCGGCATGGCCGATAGCTACGGCCTCGCATCCGCGCGCCAGAGGGGGCAGCCCTGGAATCACCGACAACTCCTTATCGGCGTAAGCGAGCGCGTCGCCCCCCGGCGAGTCCTTTTGGGCGAATCCGATCGTGCGCCGCGCGCGAGGGCGTGCTCTCAGTTCGAGCGGTCGACAGAAGCCCGGAGAAGATCAGGACGGGCGAAGGCTGCTACCCAATGACCATCCATTGGGTGCAACCTCGATCGGATCGAGCGTCGTCGGTGACCCGAGATAGAAGCCTTGACCGAACTCGCAGCCGAGCTCGCGGAGCGACGCAAGCTGCTCCGCGGAC
Source organism: uncultured Solirubrobacterales bacterium (assembly GCA_963725925.1). Taxonomy (GTDB): domain Bacteria; phylum Actinomycetota; class Thermoleophilia; order Solirubrobacterales; family Solirubrobacteraceae; genus Palsa-465. The sequence continues at coordinate 18,728 of CAVSAY010000006.1, read as the reverse complement.
TCGATTCCCTCCGCCACGACGCCCAGGTCGAGGTTGGCCGCGAGGTCGAGCACCATCCGGATGAACGCGCGGTCCGACCCGCCCTGCTCGAGGCTGTCCATGAACGGCATCCCGATCTTCAGCCAGTCGATCGGAAGCGACCGGAGATGGCACAGCGACGAGTACCCGGTGCCGAAGTCGTCGAGCGCCAGCTGCACTCCGAGGGCGCGCAGCTCGTGCAAGGTGTCGATGCTGCTCTCCGGATCGCGGAGCATGACGCCCTCGGTGATCTCGAGCACGAGCCGGTGGGGCTCGAGCCCGCTCTCTTCCAGCGCCGCTGCTATCCCGGAGACGAAGTGTGCCTCGTGTAGCTCGACGGGTGAGACATTCACGTGGATGGCCGCGGGAGGCCCCTCGGTCCACCGCCACATATGCGCGTCGCGGCACGCTCGCTGGAGCACGGAGCGCCCGATCGGGACAACCGCTCCGATCTCCTCGGCGAGCGGGATGAACGAGGAAGGCGAGACATAGCCGCGGGGACCGTCCGGCCATCGCACGAGCGCCTCGCCGGCGGCGACACGTCCGGTCGCGAGCTCCACGATCGGCTGGTAATGGACGACGAACGAGTCGTCTCTGACCGCGTCCCGCAGCCGCACCTTGAGACGGTGCCGGTTCTTCACCGAAACCTCCATCCCGGACTCGAACAGCTCGTAGCGGTGCTTGCTCTCGTACTTGGCGCGGTACATGGCGAGGTCGGCGTTTCGGATCAGCTCCTCGGGGCTGACATCCTCCCCCTCGCCGGTGGCGATGCCGGCGCTCGCGTGCACCGAGACGTTCTGGCCGCCGATCGCGAATCGCTCCGCGAGATGGCGGTTGAGCCTCTCCGTCACCTCGATCGCCTCTTGTTGTGAATCCGGGCGGTCGAGCATGATCGCGAACTCGTCGCCCCCGAGCCGCGCCACGGCGTCAGACGGCCGGACACAGTCGCGCAGCCGGCGAGCGACCGCCACCAACAGCTCGTCGCCGGCGGCATGACCGAGGCTGTCGTTGACCGTCTTGAAGTCGTTGATGTCGATGAAGATCACCGACACTGAGCCGCCGTCGCTGCGAAGCGCGTCGCCCACCCTTTGGACGAACAGGGATCGATTAGCCAGGTCCGTGAGCGGGTCGTGCGACGCCTGGTGCTGGAGCTCGCTCTGTAGCTGCTTCAGGCGCCACACGGTCTGACCGAGTCGATCGTTCTCGAGCGCGACGCTCGTGTTGTTGGCGAGCGTCTCGAGCAGCTTTACATCCTCGGGGCAGAAGCGATCGACGACGCCCGACGGGTTTCCGATCGTGATCGCTCCGATCCAGCTGCGCTCTCCTTGGAGGACGGCGAGCATCCCGTCGCCGAGTTCCCGCGCGCTCAGATACCCGGTCAGCAGCTCGTCGCCTATATCGGACGCCGCGCAGGCGCCGCCCTCGTGGTCCTCGATCAGCGATCGGAACCGCGCCGCGATCATGGGTTCGACGCATTCCAAGACCGTGGCGGCACCGTTGGCTCGCACGGTCGTGCGCAGCGCGTCGCTGCCATCCGGCGAGAAGAAGATGATCTCCGCGACCTCTGCCCGGAATGCATCGAGCGCCTGAGCTAGCAACCCCTCGAGCGCCGCGCCGATTTCGGCAGAACTGGACAGTGACCGGGCGGCCCGATACAGGAACTCCACCCGCTCGTGCCGCTGCCGCTCGGTCACGAACGCCTGGAAGCTTATGAACATACCCGCGACCGGAATCGCCATCAAGATCGCGGTCTTCCAGTCCTCGTAGACGATCGTCGCCGCGCACAGGCCGACGCTCGTGTTGGCGACGACGACGGCGAGGTCGGTGCGCAGCGAGCGAGCCACCTGACGGATGCCGAGCTGACCCTCAGACAGCGACACCGCGGCGCTGATGAAGAGGACCGCGAGTAGAGAGTTGGCCACCGTGCCCAGGATCGCCGCTGCCCAGACGATCGGAGTGATCTCGGTCGACGCGCCGGCGACAGCGTGAAACACGAGCACCGCGACGCAGTTCCCGAGCAGAAACACCCCGAGGTTGAACGCCAGCCGAATCAGCGGCAGCTTCCGTTGCAGCGCGAGCACGAGAATCCGGCCGAGCGCGCCGGCCAGGATCGCTGCTTCTCCACCGGCGAACACAAGCGCGAACACCAGTGGGATCTCGCCGAGCGACATAGAGTGCGCGCTGCGGCGGAAATGAACGTGGACCACGAACCGCTCGGCTGCCGCGAAGCCGATCAGCAGCGCCCAGAACGGCACATGGACCGTGGCGATGACCGGCGGCACATCGCCGGCGCCCGCTTTGAACAGGACGGCGGCGGTCGCGATCATTGCGCCGCTCAGCGCCCAGATCGCCGCCTGCCCGGACAACATCCGGTGCGGACGCGACCGCACCACGTACGCGAGCAGGGAGCGCCGCCTCGAGGCTCGATCTGCGTCCGTGATGGTGCTGGTCGCGCTCATGCCTACCCCCAGGTGGTGGCCCAGCCGACATCGCTCCAGCTAGCGCTGGTCGGGCTGACGTCGTTCCCGCCGGCGGACGAACAGCTGAGGCAGCTCCAGCTCGCCGCGCTCCAGCTGGCCGCGAGCGGATCGGTCGCGGTGCTCCAGCTCGCCGCGCTCCAGCTCGCCGCGTTGTAGTCGATCGTGCTGGTGTCGGGATCGATCAGGTCATTGGGCGTCAGGCCCCGGTCGGACACGAGCTGACCGCCACCCGCCCAAAACGCGCCCGTGGCGCGCACCTCGCCACCCCCGCCGGCGAGCCGGACGGCGGTGTTAACGATCGCGCCCTTGACCATCGCCGGCGTCCAGCCGGGATGCGCGGCGAGCAGGTCGGCGACGATGCCCGACACGATCGGCGCGGCGAGCGACGTGCCGCTGAGCTGGAAGTAGGCGCCCCCGATAACGCACGTCGGGCAGGCGGCCGCGAACGAGCTCCCGGGCGCCAGCGTGGAGACGATGTGGGCTCCCGGCGCGAGCACGTCAGGCTTCGCGAACCCATCCTGGGTTACCCCGCGACTGGACCAGCTCGCCTCGACGTCGTCCCAATTGGTGACGGTTCCCTGGTTGTCCGTCGCCCCCACCGTGATCACGTACGGATCGTTGCCGGGGGCGTATGACACGGCGTCCGAGGCGGTCCCCAGGTTCCCCGCCGCGGCGACGACTGTGATCCCGTGGAGCCAGGCTTGCTCGACGGCGGCGTCGAGCGGATCGGTCGTGTACGACTCCGCTGAGGTCGACCTGAACGACAGGTTGGCGACGCGGATGTTGTAGTCGGTCCGGTGGTCGACGACGAATTGGAGCCCGTAGATGGCGTCGAGCGTGGTCGCCGCGCCGGAATCGTCCGCGACCTTGACCGAGATCAGGTTCGCGTCCGGTGCCGTGCCGGCGTATTCGCCGAACAGGCTGTCGGCAGAATCGCGAGCCCAGCCGTTTCCGGCAACCAACCCCGCCACCGCGGTCCCGTGACCGTAAGTGTCACCGGCGGTCGTCGCGTTCGGGTCGATCACCGCGGACGCGATCACCCGCGACGTCGAGCTCCCCTGCGAGGTCTGGAAATCGGGGAGGTCGCCGTCGATGCCGGTGTCGATCACCGCGACGCCGATGCCTTCGCCGGTGCTGCGATACCAGAGCCTCGAGGCGCCGGTTGACTGGTCAAACGAGGTGGCCAGCGTCCACGGGGTGGCGTTGTTCAGCGTGGTGTTCCTGATCGCCGCGTTCAGCGAGACCGCGCGGACCAACGGACTCTGCGCGAGCCGCCGAGCGGCGGCGGCAGCCAGGCGCGCGGACAGGCCGTTGATGATGTGCAGATCCGCTCCTGGCTGTCCTCCCAGCGAGCGCACCAGCGCACGCCCCTGGGCCGCGTCCACGCCCCGCCTGAGCTGGATGATCACCTCGACCCGCCGCCGCGGGCTGTCGGCCGCGACACGAGCCAGCGCTCCGGACAGACCGCCGGTGGCGGCGGGACCGCCCCCGGTACCCGATGCGGGGGCCGGCACACCGGAAGGCGCCGGTCCGGCTCGCGGCGCGACGCTCGGACTCACGACGAACAGCCAGGCGACAGCGGCCGAGAACAGCGCCAGCGCCCCGGCCATCAGTCGGATCAGCAGTCGGGCGCGCGACCCTCGCCTGGACGAGATGCAGGGACCGGCGGCGCCGAGGGTCGCAGCCACGTCCAGCAAACGGTTAGATCAGCCACGAACTTTCACGCCGGCGAAATTTCGGACCGCGGTCCGCACGGCTCGACGTCCGGCCGAACGCCCGGTCCTCGATGCCGGCGGGCAAGACCAGCGCGGCGGCGTCGAAGCGCGCCCGCACGCCGGCGCCGGCTGGCGTTCGGCCGCGATCCGCAGCGTGCGTACCGCCACGACGAGCTCGGTGGCGACGAGCACGCTCATCGCGTCGAGCATCTAGGCGGTCCTCGCCACGATGCTCGCATGCGACCCGAGCGACGCCCACGCGCTCGGGACCGCCATCGGCATCGCCAGCGAGCGCGCGTCGGCCGCGGCCGCGCGGGCGGTGTACTCGAGCATCATCACGACGGAATCCGGGCCCGGCTCCGCGGCCAGGAACGGCTCGAGTGCGCTATTCGCTTCATTCTCTAGCCGTCTTGCGACGAACGATCGCGGTTGCGACCAGACGATCGCGGCGATCCACGTGGAGAACGCGATCGAATCCGCCCAAGAGGAGTCGTCCGGATCGAGGCCTGCGGAGCGCCTGCGACGGCCAAGACTCACCGCTGTCCGGCAATGTCGACCCGCTTCTGAATCGTCGCGTGCGGTCCACGCCTCCAGTCTCGCTTCCGGAATGCCCAGGAGCTAAGCGGAAGCGGACGCGCAGCGCTCTCGCCTTCACGTGGATCCGGTCGTCCTTTGACTGCGCGGCGGGCCGGAGTCGGCGCTTGTGCCTTGTTCCGGCGACCTGCAAGCGCGTGCTGGTGCTCCGCGCAAGCAGCGACGGTGGCGACAGCCGGCCGAACTGCGGGATGTCACGCCAAGATGGCGTCAATGGGGTCGTCTCACTTCGCGCCGGTCGGCCGGTAGGCTGTCTTTCGGTGGCATCGGAGACCCTGGAAGCACCGCCGGACTTTCACGATCTCCTACGCGCGCCGAACACCGCCGTGCTAAGCACAGTCCTGCCGGACGGCAGCCTCCAAGGCTCGCCGGTCTGGTATTGGTTTGACGGGGTGCTCGTGCACGTGAGCACGCTCGCGGGCAGGCAGAAGTACCGCAATCTGCGACGCGATCCTAGGCTCGCGCTGACCGTGTTCGATCCGGCGCAGCCGCTGCGCTACATCGAGATCCGCGGCACGGCGGAGCTCCACGACGATCCCGACGGCGAGATGCGCGACCGGATCGCGGTCAAACACGGGTTCCCCGACGGCACGGCATTCGACCCTCCGGGCGCCAAACGGGTGATCGCAACGATCATTCCCACCCGGATCCGAACGTCGTCGAGAGACTAGGAGCGCGGCTGTCGCCGCTTCAGGCCTCGGCTGCGCGATCGCTACTCGCGAAAGGAAGCAGTCCTAACGCCTGGATGTTGAGGAGGATTCGAGGGCTGATGGTCAGCGCGCCCACGGACCCACACCGCCGATGCGGTCTACGGAGATGTGCGTGATGTAACCCGGCGGCGGGTCATCCATTGGAGGAAACTTGACCTCCGGTCCCAGGTAGACGTGAGCCAGCCGCTGTAGCAGCTCCGCAGCGCCGCCCTCCGTAATCCGGGCGCGTCCATGAACGACCAAGTACTCGTCGAGCCCGAGCTGGTTACGGGTGCCCGCTTCGACGGACAGAGCGACCCTCGGGTCCCGACGCATGTTGCGGATCTTGCGGTGCTCGGGCAAGTGCCCGGCCACGATTTCGTCACCGTCGAGGCCAACCCAAACGATCGAGACCTGCGGACGCCCGTCGGGTTCGATGGTGACCAGGTGGGCCAGCCCCGGACCGTCAAGCACGGTGCGGACGGAATCGGGAATCTTCATGGGGCCGAGAAACGTATCAGCGCCCCGAAGGACAGGCCCAGCACGCTTCCGCAATCGCGCGTGGTTGCGGCGGTCCACCTCAGCGGCGACGACATGCCTGCTGGGGACGAATCTCAACAGCGCCGTGCAACTGGCCGATGCCCGACCTGTGCCTAGACCATATGGCGTGGGTCGCTCGTTGCAGGGTTGACCTGCCGGGCTGAGTGGCCGGACGCTCCTCGCGGGGGTTTGTCTGGCCGGAGAGCGGCTCCGGCTGACCCCATGACATTGAGGAGGTCCGGCCATGAACACTGTGACGTGGGTGGGCATGGATGTCCATGCCCGATCGACGCACGCGGCGGCGATCGATCTGTTGACCGGCGAGGTGAAGCGGATGCGGTTCGGTGCTGGGACTGCAGGCCCCGGTTGCGTGGTTGGGTGAGCTGCCCGGTCCGGTGCACGCGTGTTATGAGGCCGGCCCGACCGGGTTTGGGCTCTATCGAGCGGCGGTCGCGGCCGGGGTGCGGATCGATGTGATCGCGCCGGGCAAGACACCGCGCGGGCGGTCTGATCGGGTCAAGACCGATCGCAAGGACGCGGAGCTGTTGGCGCGGTTGTTGATCGCGGGGCAGCTGACGGCGGTCACGGTTCCGCCCGCGGGGGTGGAGGCAGCTCGAGAACTGACGCGGCTTCATGACGCGTGCCGGCGCGATCTGATGACCGCCCGCCACCGCGTCTCCAAGATGCTGTTGCGTCACGGCCGGGTCTATCCCAAGCCGACGACCTGGAAGCAAGACCATCGCCATTGGCTGGCCGGCCAGCGCTTTGAGGAGCCGATCAGCGAGCTGGTCTATCTCGATCTGCTCGCGCGCGTTGACACGCTGACCGCGCGCAAGCTGCAGCTGCGCGACGCGGTGGTCGAGCTGGCCAGTGACGAGCGATGGTGGCCGACCGTGGCACGGCTGCGCGCGTTTCGCGCGATCGACACGCTGACCGCCCTGTCGATCCATCTCGAGCTCGGCGCCGACTGGACGCGGTTTGAGAAGCCGCATCGCCTCGGGGCCTGGCTGGGTCTGACCCCGTCGCTGAACCAGTCCGGTGAGTCATCGAGCAGCGGGTCGATCACCAAGACCGGCTCGACGCTCGCGCGCGGCTGCTGATCGAAGCCGCCTGGCACTACGGACCACGACCGCACATCGGGCCGGTCCTCCAAGCCCGCCAGGCCGGTCAGCCCGAACAGATCCTGGCGATCTCCAACAAGGCCCAACAGCGGCTGCACCGCGTCTATCAGCACATGAAGGCCCGCGGCAAACCCCACGGCGTCGTCACCGTCGCAGTCGCCCGCGAGCTGAGCTGCTTTCTCTGGGCCGCCGCCACCGCCGACTAGACCGCGACCTGACATCCCGACGTTCGGGAGGGCGGGGCGCCGGGCCGTCAACGCGGTCGGGCACGCGCGATTCAGCTATGAGCAACAGCCACACCGGCCGTCACGCTCGCTCCTAGACCCGCGCACCACCCGGCAGCGCATCCAAGGCCCTGGGGTGGCAACCCCCGCATATCAGACTGGCAACGCCGTCAACGAGCCCGACGCCCCGCCCTCCCGAACAGTACAAACATCCTGCAAACGGAAGAACTCTGGACGCCCTCTTGATGTCATGAAGGGCCGGGCGGCTCCGGCGCTCCGGGCGCGCGTTGTCCCGGGCGTGCAGGTGGTCGGCCCTCCGCCCCGAACTGCACAGTTCGAGACCGCGCGGATTACGGCCGCGCGGCCGGACAATTCGAGAGGAGGACCGACCGTGGATAACGCTACGCGTTGGATCGGCATCGACCTGCACCGCCGGCGTTCGCAGATCGCGGTGATCAACGAGCACGGGGAGCTGTCGCTGTCGCGGCGGATCGTCAACGACCGCGAGACGTTCCTGGAGCTGCTCGGCGACCCGGACAGCGCGCACGTCGTGTTGGAGGCGACCTACGGCTGGGAATGGCTGGCGGAGCTGCTGGAGGAAGGCGGCTATGACGTGCACCTCGCGCACCCGCTCCGCACCCGCGCGATCGCCTCGGCGCGTGTGAAGACCGACGCGATCGACGCCAAGACGCTCGCGCACCTGCTCCGTGCCGGGTTTCTGCCGGAGGCGTACATCGCCCCGCGCGAGCTGCGCGATCTCCGCGAGCTGCTACGCCATCGGGCGACGTTGACTCGGATGCGCTCGGCGGTCAAGAACCGGGTGCACGCGATCCTCGCCAAGCACGGGATCGTCAACGAGCACTCCGACCTGTTCGGCAAAGGCGGCCGCGAGTTCCTCGCCGCACTCGAGCTGCGCGACGCGCCGCGGCGCAGGTTGGACAGCCTGATCTCGCTGATCTGCGACTTCGACCGCGAGATCGAGACGACCACCGCGGAGATCGAGCAGCGCGCCAAGGCCGATGACCGCGTCGACGTGCTCTGCCAGATCCGCGGCGTCGGGCGCTACACCGCGATGCTGATCATCGCCGAGATCGGCGACATCCACCGATTCCCAACCGCCCGACACCTGTGCTCCTGGGCCGGACTGGCGCCCAGCGTCCGCAGCTCTGACGGCAAAGCCCGGCTCGGGCACATCACCCGCCAGGGCTCGCCCGCGCTGCGCTGGGCGCTGGTCGAAGCCGCGCAGAAGATCACCACCGGCTCCGGCCCCTTGCGCGAGAAGTACGAACGGATCGCCAAGCGCCGCGGACGCAAGATCGCCAAGGTCGCCGTCGCCCGCGAGATCCTGACCCTGGCCTACTACGGACTACGCGACGGAGAGATCCGTTGCCTAGCGCGCCGCAGCCGCGCGAGCGCGAAGGCGAAGCTGGCGGCATGACCCGCCGCGCGCTCAACAGCAGCAAGGCTTGCGCCCACGACCACGGCGCGATGCGCACGCTCGGGCGAGCTCGACGTTTGTCATGGCCTCGCTAACACAGGACGGCCGCCCACTTGATTGAGCCCCCGAGCACCGCACGACACTCTGGCCCGCCCCGCGCGACCGGATGGATGACTGGAGCACCCTCCCCGACCGGAACGCAGTCAGCGAACCGGCCCCCAACCACCCGAGCCCCCTGACCAACCATCAAACGCCACTGCCAGACTCAGCCGGCCGCGTCAAGCGCCCACAACGGCGCCGACCAACCCTGCCGCCACCCGGGCGCTTGACCCGGCCAGGCCTCGCCCGGCAAACACCACAACGAAGTCCGGGGGCAAACCCCCGGAACCCCCATTTACAGAGCAATCCGAACCATGAAGACCAACAGTCAACAACCAACGTCAAAACGGCCAACGCGCCCCTTGACACGAACTGGCCCTTCATGGATGACAAACGTCACGCCATATCAGGTGTAGTTCCTGAGTAGGTTGGTCCATCCGGGCCTGGAGGCAAGGCCGTGTTCAACGACGACTGCGACGCCCTCGCAACCCACGCTCGCAATCGCCTCCAATCAAACCCCGACGCTCGCTGTCAGGACAGCCACCGCCACTTCCCCCTTTCGCCCAAAGCAGGCGTGCGGGCTCGCCTGCCTTGCGGGTCCGTGCGTCGCAACGTGTGTGAGTTCGATGCCTCTCCCTCGGGAAGAGTGCGTCTAAATGTCCACGGGAAGTCGGGGACCGCGCGGAGGAGCGTGCGTTGGCTTAGAAATGGCGCAGCAGCCAGTCATGGACGGCAGGCACACGATGCTGTCCGAGTGTGAGATGGCCGTCCTCGTCGGAGAGGTGCGCCTCCGCGTTCGGTAGGTGGCGAGCTAGCCATTCTCCGTGCTGGAACGGCACCGCCTGGTCGTGGCGGCCGTGCCAGATCAATACCGGCACCTGGATTCTTTCGGGCGAGAATCCCCAGGGCTTGAGCGTCGCGAGGGTGTCATCCCACCAACCCTCGATTCCAGGCGCTAGTCCAGCCTGAAGACGATGCATGTTGTACTCGATCAGCTCCGGGCTCAGGACAGCGAGATCGACGGGCGAGAAGAGCGTTGGGTATACCGCAGCGAAGTCGCCTGCGCTCGCGTTCAGGATGTCGTCTCGATCTCGTTTGAGCTTGGCGCGCGCCGCCGGCGGATCGCTAAGCGCCAACCGGTCGTCGTCGACGTTGTCCTGACCCGCCCCGGCGAACCAATCTAGTCCTTCCGCGTCGAAGGGCGCGCATGACGCGAGCGTGGCAGCCGCGACGACATGGTCTGAGAGAAGACCCGCGCACGCGAGCGCATGTGGGCCGCCCGACGAGACCCCCCACACGGCGAGACGTTCGATCCGCAGCGCATCGATTATCGCCCGCACGTCCGCCGCACAGTCAGCGATCAAACGTCCGCGATGTACGCTGGAGCCGCCGTAGCCCGGTCGGTCGTACGAGATCAAGCGGATCCCTCGCTCGCTCGCGTCGACTAAGTGGCGGCCATAGAGGTTGCGCGAACAGGGCATCCCTGGCTGCACCAACACCGCGTGACCACCGGGATCACCACCCTCTTGAACCGCGAGGGCTCGACCGTCGAGCGCCCTGATAACTCGGTCGATAACTGAAAGGTCGGTCCGGCCTCGATTCGCCATCTCGATCGCGACATTCTTCCAGCCCGCGCCCGCAGGGCGGCCGTCGCAAGCCAAGCCGTTGAAGCGAGGTGCTCGGCGCGCACTACTGCTCACGCCCAAATCTGAGCGCGAGGATTGGCGCCAAACGGGCCCAGCGTGGGTTCTCCTTTGTCGCCGAACCGGTCACGTGGCGAAGGCTGCTGCTTTTCGACTCGGCCGTGACGGAGCAGAAACGCGAGACCGGCTCAGCGTCCCCCGGCGACCCGTAGGGTGGTTGCGGTGATGTATGCCGCCGCGTCGCTCATCAACCAGGCAACCGCCTCGGCGACTTCGGTCGTACGGCCGGCGCGGCCGAGTGGGATATCTGGCGCCATCCGCGCGACCCTGTCCGGGTCGCCCGTGCGGGCGTGCAGATCGGTGTCGATCAGGCCGGGAGCGACACCGACGACCCGGATGCCCTGATCGGCCACCTCCAGACCCAGCCCGCGAGTCAGGGTGTCCACACCGGCCTTCGCGGCCGCGTAGTGGACGTACTCGCCTGGTGACCCAATTGTCGCCGCTCCCGAGGACACGTTGACGATCACGCCACCGGCACCGCCATAGGAGGTGGACAATGCCAGAACAGCGGCGCGCGCGACCAGCACGGCGGCCGTCAGGTTGATCTCGATCGTGCGGCGGATCTCGCCGGGGGACGTCTGCGCGAGCGACGCGTAGCGATATGTCGCACCGGCGTTGTTCACGACGCCGGTGAGTCGCTCAGTGGCCGCGAACAGTGTCGCAATACCGTCGTCGGTAGTCAGATCGGCGGCGACGGTCGTACAGGCAATGCCGTGCGCGCGCGCCGACTCGGCTGTCGATGCCGCCGCTGCCGCGTCCGCGCGATAGCCCAAGACCAGGTCGCGGCCATGCGCAGCGGCGCTGTCGCTTCGAGGCAAACGCCACAGCCACGAGCTTCATCGCAACAGAGACCCCCAGTGCGTGAATACGGGGGCGCCTGCGTTCCGCTTCGCGCCGACCGTCGGCGTGCGACGCGAGATTGGCGAATAGCACGTCGCGCGTGAGCAGCGAGGCCACACCCGCGTTCGTACTCGGGCGGGTGTGCGCTCGTGACGGCGCCAGGCGTGGCTGTCTGTGTCAGCAAGCAGAAGTCTCACCCTGCACCGCCGACCGCCGCGAGACTGCCGCTGCTTCGTGATTGGGAACTGATGGCTCCATGGCCGCGGCCCGCTTCGGATCTGCTCAGGTGGGCGACGCTGCTGGAAACGCCCAGGCAGTGGGTAGTCGGCTGCACCGTAGAGTCGGGTGTTCATCGTGCGGCTCGGGAGTGGTTGGCGGGTTGGCCGAAGGCCGAGGCTATGCCGAGATCGGACTTTCCGCGATCGCGGCTCTTTGAGCGGGGCGTTCGCCCTGGGCCTCGGGGGCCGGCGCGGCTTTCGCGACCGTGAGGGCAAGTAACGCACCCACGCCCAGAACGACGGCGCCGATGGGAAGCGCGGCCGTGAGTCCAGCGGTGTATGCCTGTGGGGAGCCGTAGGAGCCGTGGGCGCTGAATACCGCTGCTAGCACGGCGACGCCGATGACGCCGCCGAGCTCGCGGATTGCGTTGGTGGCGCCGGACGCTTGGCCGGCTTCCTGCGGGTGCACCGAGCTGAGTACCGCGTTTGCCGAGGGGGCGAACACGAGCGCCATGCCGGTGCCGGCCAGCACGAACGGCACGATCAGGCGACCGTAGGCGATGGTGGGAGTGATGATTGCCCCCAGCCAGGCGATCGCCGTGGCTTGTAGGGCCAGGCCGGCGGCCATCAGCGGCCGTGGGCCGATCCGGTCGCTCAGCATCCCCGCGATCGGCGCGACGATCATCGGCATCCCCGTCCAGGGGAGGGTCCGCAGACCGGCCTGGAGCGGTGTGTAGCCCTGCGTGGTCTGGAAGAACTGGGCCAGCAGGAAGATCGAGCCGAACACCCCGACGTACATCGCGAACGAGACGCCGTTGGTGGCCGCGAACGTCCGCGAACGGAACAAGCGCATTGGCAGCATCGGTGCCGGCGCGCGCAACTCCCACGCCACGAATGCGATCACAAACCCGACACCCAGGGCGAACGATGTCAGGATCGTCGCGCTCGTCCAACCAAGTGCCTGGCCGCGGATCGTCGCGTAGGTGATGCCCAGCAGCCCTGGTCCCGCCAGCGCCAGGCCTTGCAGGTCTAGGCGGGCGCTCGGTCCTCGTGATTCGGTGAGTTTGGTTAGAGCCAGCGGGATCAGGACGAGTCCGATGGGCACGTTGATCCAGAAGATCCAGTGCCAGGAGATGCCGCTGATCACCGCGCCCCCGACCAACGGTCCGAGTGCCACCCCGAGGCCGCTGACGCCGCCCCAGATCCCGAGTGCCATCCCGCGGCGCGCGGGCGAGACCGCTTCGGAGAGCAGCGTCAGCGTGAGCGGGAGCACGATCGCGGCACCGATTCCCTGCAGCGCCCGGGCGGCGATCAGCGCATTAGTGCTCGCCGATACTGCCGCCCCCGCGCTAGTGACCGTGAAGATGGCCAGCCCGACCGCGAACATCCGCCGCCGTCCCAGCCGGTCGCCGAGCGCCGCTCCGGTGAGCAGTAGCACCGCGAACGTCAGCGTGTACGCGTTTACGGTCCACTCGAGCGACTGAATCGATGCCCCCAGGCTGCGACGGATGGAGGGCAGCGCCGTGGTCACCACCAGGTTGTCGAGCGTAGTCATGAACAGCCCCAACGAGACGATCGCGAGCGTCCAGGGAAGGCTGGGGGTCCGGGCGGACCGGCGAGAGGAAAATCGGGGGACGAAGCTCATCTGAGACCACCCAGCTTTCGTGGCTCGTCATCCACGCTGGCGGGAATGTTGTGTGACTCTTCGCTGCGCGGCGGTGTGAGCCATTGAGTGCTCATCTGCGATGCGGGGTGAATGGCGGTGAGCCGGAGCTCCTCGCCGCCCGTGTTGGCGAACTGATGCGGCGCTTCGGCGGGCGCGACCACGATGTCGCCCGGCACGGCCGTGATCTCGATCTGGTCGACCTCGAACGTTGCCCGGCCAGCATGGAGCACGAACACCTCGGGATAAGGATGGCTGTGTGGCGGCACCCGGGTCCCGGGGGCTGAGTGCACCAGAAAGAACGACACTGGAACGCCACCGTGTTGCGCGCCGACGAACTGGTGTGCGTCCGCCGTTGCCGGCAGCTCGTGGTGTCCGATCAGCAGGGTCTCCGACGTGATTTTGCTCATTGAAAAGCTCCCTTGTCTGGGTTGGGTTGTGAGACGGTCGAAGCCAAAACGCTGCGCGGTGGCCGAGCTCGCTCGATCGCTGGAGAAGTCCCACCCGAAGAGGTGGCCCGTATCAACCGTGAGCGCAGTTTGGACCCACGCCGGTCAACTGTCCAACAGATAGTTGGACTAGTAGCAAGCGATACTCTCAATGAATGGAATTACGACAACTGGCCCACTTCTTGGCCGTGGCGGAAGAGCGTCACTTCACCCGGGCCGCCCGCCGCGTGCACCTCACTCAGTCGAGCCTGTCCAGCTCGATCCGACTTCTCGAACGCGAGCTGGGCAGCGAGCTGTTCGTGCGTAGCACTCGTCACGTCGAGTTGACCGAAGCCGGTCGAGCGCTGACCCCCGCGGCGCGGCGCGCGATCGCCGCGTCCGAGGAGGCCAAAGACGCGGTCGCCGGGGTACGAGGCCTGATCCGCGGTCAGTTGACGATCGGCGCGATCCAGCTGCGCGGACTGCTGGACCTCCCCGGACTGTTGGCGCGCTACCACCGGCGCCACCCCGCGGTGGCGCTGCGCCTACGGCACGACAGCGTCACGTCCCTGGTCCGCCGAACCGCCGACGGAGAACTCGAGTTGGCGATCGTTGACCTCCCGCTCGGGCCGCAGGCCGGCCGCGTCCGAGCTCAGGCGCTCGAAACCGAAGCGCTGCTGCTGGCCGTCGCGGCAGACGGCCCATTGGCCACCCGCCGCCGGGTACGCCTGGCCGAGCTCTCCGAGCACGCCTTCGTCGAGTACCGCGCCGACTCATCCGTACGCGCCCGCATCGACCAAACCTGCGAACACGCCGGGCTAAAGCGCCGCATTGCCGCCGAAGTGGACACGATCGCAGACCTTGTAGAGCTCGTCGCGCGCGGCGTCGGTATCTCCCTGCTGCCCCCCGTATCGATTCGGACGGCCGCCGACAGACTGGTCGGACTTGTCACCGAACCAAGTATCCCCCGCGAGCTGATGCTCGTCACACCCCTCGACCACGAGCCCTCGCCCGCCGCCAAAGCGCTACTCACCCTGATCGAGGCCGACACACAGCGGGAACGACCAGGCTAACGCTGAAAACAACAGTGCACCCACGGCGGCGACGGCAGGCTTCTGCTGGCACGATGAGGGAACATCCGTCAGTGAGCTTGACGCTCCCGCTCGCCGGCACAGAGCAGCAGCATGCACACCGGGTTCGGAGATCCGTGTTCTTGGCGGCGCCCAGCCATTCGCCCAGGCGGGCGCGCTGCACTCCTGGATCCGTTCCTAAAACGGACCATCGTTGACTGCTACCGAGCGACATCGCCCGATCCGGACGCTGCCAGGTGACTCCTCAACGGCGGCCGAGGGTTCCCGATCCTGCCAGGCCTAACGGTCATGACCGGGTGAGTGAGCGACGAGGTCGCGCAAGTCGCCAAACCCCAAGACCACGGCGTCATCAGTGACTACGGGTACAACACCGCCAAAACCTACCCCGGCCGACGGCTGCCCCCGCCCGCTAGCACGCTCTTTGGCTGCCGCTTAGTCGGCCACAATCAGGTCTGGTGACGGCACTGCTGCTCTCGCTGTCCCTCAGGCCGAAGCGAACTCAGATCACCGGCGCCGTGAGACTCGACGTGCCCGGCTTTTCGTGGAACGAGGTGTCTCGCCCGCCATGGCGGGGCCCATGGGACCGGGATCGAAGAGACCAGCGCAGCGCGTTTCAGGGCGAGGATCTTGTCGTCGAGATCAGCTAGCCTCCGCCGGCCGTGCCTGGGTTGCGCCGCGACTCTGCCTGGGCGAGGGCTATGTGATCGGGAATCGGATCGGGCGGGTCGTGCGGAACCCCTGGCATGCGCACCGGGTCGGAGAGCTGGTTGCTGCAGGCATACCGCCCGGATGGGGTTCCGCCTGCGGCACGCCCACTCCGGGTCGCCTATGAGATGGCTTGGCTGCGGAGTTGCTCGCGGGCGTGGTCGGTGAGCGCTTTGGCGGCGGGGCTGGTCGGTCGTTGCCGGGAGCGCCACGCGAGCTTGAGGCGGGCTCGCAGCTCGGGACGGGTGATCTTTAGCGCTTGGACCTCGGGGGCGTAGGTGTCGGCCGCCGCGTGCGTGATGATCGCGATCCCGAGCCCTTGGGCGGCGAGGGCGACGAGCGTCCGGGGGTCCGAGGCCTCAAAAGCGATCCGGGGCGTAAACCCTGCGGTGGCGCATGCCTGTTCGAGGCGTAGACGCAGGCCGGTGCCGCGCGGGAGGCTGATCAGCGGCTGGTCGTTGAGCTCGCCGACCGCGATCGTGGTCTGCGTGGCGAGCGGGTGGTCGGGGCTGACGGCGGCGACGAGTGGCTCGTCGGCGACGATCTGGGTCTCGATGCCGGCGGGTTGTGGACCGGTGTCACCGACCAGCCCAAGGTCGACCAGGCTGTCTTGGAGTGCGGTGATGATCTGGTCTGAGCTGTCTTCGAGCAGCGCGATCTCGACATCTGGGTGCTGGTGGTGGAAGTCGGCCAGTACGCGCGGCAGGTTCACGGCGCCCGACGCGACAGACGGGACGGTGGCGACGGTCACGTGGCCGCGTAGCAGGCCAGCGAGCTGGTCGACGGTGTCGCTGACCGCCGTGACGGCCGCGAGCGCGCCGCGCGCGTGGGGGAGCACGGCGGCGCCGACCGTGGTCGGGCGCACGCCGTTGGGCGAGCGGTCGACCAGGGTCTGGCCGAGCTCTGTCTCGAGCTGGCGGACTTGGGCTGAGACCCAAGGCTGGGCGACGTGCAGTCGGGCCGCGGCCTTGGTGAAGCTTTGCTCTTCGACGACGGCGAGGAGGTACTGAAGCTGGCGCAGCTCCATAGCGGATCACTCTAGCGGCTAGCTAAGTTAGGTCTTTGACTTATAGGCTCGGCGGTCGGATCCTGTAGGCATGCAAGCCTTTGGATACGTCTGCTCCGTCGTGCCAGTTGCGGTCGCCACGGCGTGCGCCGTGTGGCCGGTCCGCGGCGCGAGTGGCCAGTTCGGCACGGCAACCTATGTCGCGGGGTTCGCGCCCAGCCAGCTGCCGGTGCCGGTCGCGAGCTACCTGCTGGCGTCCACGGCGGTGTGTCTTGCGCAGGGTGCGCTGTGGTCGGCCTCCGGCCTGGTCGGCCTCGCTCTGACGCTGTGCGCGTTGGCCGGGCTGGGGAGGCTGGTGGCTCGTGCCCTGCCCACCCGGCGGGTGGTCGAGCAGGCACTCGTGGCCTACGCGCCGTCAGCGGCTCGGTCCGGCGGGCCTGACCCGCTGTCGGTGAGTGCGCTGTGGCGCACCCGTCCTGTGGCCGCAGCGCTGCTGGTGCCGTTCCTGAAACGTCGGCGCGACGTGCAACGCATAGCCGATCTGGCCTACGGCGGCGCGGGGCGATTTCAGCGGCTGGACCTCTACCGGCACCGCTCTCGCCCAGACGACGCGCCGGTGTTTGTCTACTTCCACGGCGGCCACTTCCACTCGGGCTCCAAGAACCGCCAGGCGCTGCCGCTGCTCTACCGGCTGGCCGCAAACGGCTGGATCGTCATCAGCGCCAACTACCGGCTCGCTCCAGCCGCGTCCTTCCCCGACGCCCACATCGACGCCAAGCTGGTCCTGGCCTGGGTCGGTGAGCACGTCGCAGCGTTCGGCGGCGACCCGCGCACGATCGTAATCGCTGGCGACTCCGCGGGTGCCCACCTGGCCGCGTTCGCTGGGCTGACCGCGAATGACCCGACCTACCAGCCCGGCTTCGAGCAAGCCGACACGACGGTCACCGCGGTGGTCGGGCTGGGCGGCTACTACGGACCCCTCGACGCCGCCCGACCCGAGACCTCCCCGCTGGCCCACGCGCGCGACGACGCGCCGCCCTTCCTGCTCTTGCACGGCGACCACGACTCGGTCGTTCCAGTCCAATCGGCGCGCGAGTTCGCCGCCGCCCTCCGCGCCACCTCTCACGCCCCCGTGGAGCTCGTCGAGCTGCCCGGCGCCCAGCACGCCTTCGACCACTTCCAGACCCTCCGCAGCGCGCCCGTCGCCACCGCCATCCAAGCGTTCACCGCGTGGACACGCCGCCAGCACCAAGGGCGCCTGACCACCACCGACCGGAGACCGCTCGCTAACGCATGAATTCGAGCGCCAACGACCTAGACGACACCTCTCGATCTGCAAAAGTCGCCGTCGGGGGTGAGAGTGGTCGGCTCCGAGCCCCACGGGCACCGGCTCAAAGGCTGCTACTGCTGGGCGTAAGGCTCAAGACCGCTACGCCTGGACGTAAGGGCTCGGCCAGCCGGACCTCATGATGCGCAGCGGCAGGGGGTGGCCCGACCAGCATTTCCTATGATCGAAGTCGTGTCCGTCACGGGTCCTGAGCCTGATCGCCGCAATGAGCTACGTGCAGCGGACTCCGACCGCGATGCGGTGGTCGAGCGGTTGCGAGACGCGGCGGCGGAGGGTCGTCTTGAGCACATCGAGTTAGACGCGAGGGTAGAGCGGGCCCTGACCGCTAAGACCTACGCAGATCTTGCTGCTCTCACCGCCGACCTGCCGCCGGAACCTTCGGCGGATCCGGGAGAGCCGCTGCTTCTCAAGGGCGGTCTCCATGGCGCGGCGCGCACCGGGCGCTGGCAGGTACCCGCTCGGATCACGGTCTACGGGGGGATGGGCGGTGCCAGGGTCGATTTCACCCGAACGGCCACCCGACTGGCTGAGGTCGAAGTAGAAGCGCACGGCCAATGGGCGGGTGTGACGATCGTGATCCCCGAAAGCTGGGGTGCAGAGACCAGCGGGCTGGACCCTGGGATCGGCGGACTGAGAGACAAGACCACTCCCGAAAGGCTCCCGGGAACCCCATTGCTCCGCCTCATAGGGACCGGCGGAACAGCAGGTGTCACGATCCGGCACCCCAACAGCTGGGAACGTCGCGAGCTGCGACGCAATCAGCCCAGTCACCTGCGAGACCACGGTCGACGGCTGGAGGATTAGGCCT
>CAVSAY010000005.1:0-49285 GCA_963725925.1 uncultured Solirubrobacterales bacterium | reverse complement strand
ACGCACTCTCCACTCGCCTCCATGCGTTGTGCTTTCCGCGCGAGGGCGGGGAGTGGCTGACGCTGCCCAACAGACCCGTGGCAGCCGCAGAGCAGGTCTCGGTGGAGGAGGACGGCGCTGCCGTTCATGCCTGAAGGGGTCACGCTTGCATCTCAGCTGCTTTTTGCCGCGCGACCAGCCGCGCACCGCGGTTCGCTGTTGCGTTGATGGATTCCTGCGGGCGATTCCGACCCGCGTCGTCTGGCGGAGGCACCCGTGTGATGAGGTCACGGATCCGGCGCGGTTTAGGCGGTCTCTATCGGCTGTGTTGATCCCGCACAGCGGCGGGCTCAGGCAGCCGCGCTATGCGGTACCGGGATACCGGTCTCCCACGGGAGCACCTTGCCGAACTGGACCAGCTCGCCGTAGAAGGCGTGGTCGAACGTCGGGCGGAGCACGAGTTCGAGCGGCCATGACGCTGCTTGGGCCGGAGTCTGCGCGTTACTCATGTCCTCGAACCACGGCCGCGACGCGTCCGTGTCGATCAGGCCCGGGCACAGCGTCATGATCAGTCTGTTCTCGGCGAGATCCGTTGCGCGACGCTCGTGGGCGATCGCCCGCACCGCGGCGACCTGCGCGACCTTCGATGGGATGTTCAGCCAGGTCCCGTAACCGTCGCCTTCTGCGCGGCCGTCGTGAACGGCCTGACGCCAGTCGGCGACTAGGGCGTCGACGGCATCGAGATCCTGCTCGGCTACCTCGGCGAACCTCCCCGCGATCCGCTGGTCGAGCTTGTCGAGCGTCCCGAGCGCGCTCGCGACGATGATCAGCCGGCCGCCCGTCCGCAGTCGCGGCGCGAACGCCCGCAGGATCCCGGTCGTGGCGAGGTTGCTGGTCTCGGTGACGGCATCGACCTCGTCGGTCGGGTCGTCCTTTGGGGTCATCCGTGATGTCGCGTTTGAGAAGACGATGTCGACTGTGCCGAGCTCCGAGGCCAGGGACGCGATCGTGTCGGGGTCGCGGACGTTCAGCACGCGACCTTCGACTCGGGCGACCGCGGAGCCGCCGTTCACCTCGTTCGCCGCAACCTCGACGCGGTCCGGATCGCGGCCGGTGAGCAGGACGAGATCCTCCGGCTCCATGCGGGCGGCGAGCCCTTCGGCTAGCGCGCGACCGAGCCCTTGGTTCGCGCCTGTGACAAGTGCTATGCGAGAAGTAGTCATGCGATCAACGTAGCGGCTTTTGGCCATGCTGAAAACGAGAATCTGGCACAGGTATCATGCGTTTCTCGCATGGCCTCCGAGCTCTCGCCCACGGCACTGAGGGCCTTTCGCGAGATCGCGCAAGCGGGCTCGTTCTCGGCCGCCGCGCTCTCGCTCGGGTACACGCAGTCGGCGATCTCGCGACAGATAGCAGCGCTCGAGGCGGCCGTCGGTCACCGCCTGTTTGACCGTGGCCGGCAGGGCGTGACCCTGACGCCGGCGGGGGCGCGATTGTTGACGAGCGCGATCCGAGCGCTCGACGAGATCGACCGTGCCCTGCGCGAGCTGGACGGCGAGCAGACCACGGTTGGCCC
This sequence comes from uncultured Solirubrobacterales bacterium, assembly GCA_963725925.1. GTDB lineage: Bacteria > Actinomycetota > Thermoleophilia > Solirubrobacterales > Solirubrobacteraceae > Palsa-465. The sequence goes on along the minus strand of CAVSAY010000005.1, from coordinate 47,730 downwards.
GGTTCGGATAGGCGCCTTCCCGACGGCAATGATCGGACTGGTGCCCGCGGCCCTGCAGTCACTGCCGGCCCACCTGAAGGTCACCGCGCGCGAGGCGACGACGCCGGCGCTCACGCGGGCGCTTCGCGCGGGAACGCTGGACCTTGCGATCCTCGCGCGATCGCCGCCGTTCCGGCCGCTGGACGCGGAGTCGCCACCGCTCGAGTTGACGACGCTCTCTGAGCGCGAGCTCGTGATCGGCGTCGCGGCCAGCCATCCACTCGCGAGCGTCCCAGTGGTCGAGGTCGGAGAGCTCGAGGGTCAGGTCTGGGTCGCCAGCCGGTCCGACGCCGGCGATTCGCTGCTCGGTGTCTGGCCGGGCCTCACTCACCGTCCCGACGTGCGCTACGTCGTGCGCGACTGGCTCGCCAAGCTCAACATCGTCGCCGCTGGTCTGGCGATCACGACGGTCGCCCCGGTAAGCCTCGTCGGACTCCCCGACGGCGTTAAGGTCGTCGCGGTCCGCGGCGAGCCACGCGAGCTGCGACGGATAGTCCTCGCACACCGGCCCGGCCCGATGGAGGAACCCACCGCACGAGTTGCCGACGCGCTGATCGCTACCGCGCGGGGTCTGCGAGCGGCTCGCAGGCGCGGCCGCCAGCTAAGACGGGAACGCAGCACGCAACGCAAGCAGCGACGTCCCGCCCCCGAGCGCCACTCTCGGACACGACCGACTAGGTCGGAAGGCTTGCGACAGTCGCCGAGCCCTGGCGCCCACGGACCCGATTGGCGGGCGCTACTCCTCCACGCCTGATATGGAGAGCCGGTTGTCAAGGGTTGTGTCACGAATTTCCTGCTTTCGCTGGTCGGGGGTGAGTGGTGTGGTCGGCTGGGTGGGTGGCGGTCCGGCTTGCTGTGCGCGACGCGGGTCAGACTGATATGCGCGGATTGCCGGATGTGGGCTCGCAGGACCATTGGTTCGTCGTGGGGAGCCGCTGTCTGAAGGCGAGCGTGGCCGGCGAGGCCGGTTGCTCAGAGGCGTATCGCGGGTTCCCCGCGCGTGCCGGGCCGCCACCGACCCAGCCGACGGGATGATGTTGTGGTTTGGGTGGGTTACTCGATCTGGCAGATCGCCCAGCAGAACCCGGCAAGCTCGCGGGCGGCGGCGACGGCGATCAGGGTGCGGCGTTTGTTGCGTTGCTCCAATCGTGTCCAGGTGCGGTGCAGGCGGCGCTGCGCGGACCAGGCGATCGCGATCGCCTCGGGTGGCTGGCCAGCTTGTCGTTCGGTGAGCGTGGTACCGATCCGCGGGCGTTTGCGGTAGTGCCAGGCAGCCTCGACCAACAGCCGGCGCGCGTGCGTGGAGCCGGTCTTGGTGATCGACCCGAGCCTGCGCTGCTGGCCGCTGCTCGCCTCGGAAGGGACCAGCCCGACGTAGCTCATCAGCTGCGCGGGCTTGCGGAAGCTGGCGAAGTCGCCGACCTCGGCGCACAACCCGACCGCGGAGAGCGTGTCGAGCCCTCGCATGCACCGCAGCCGGCTGGACTGCACGCTCCACGGAGAGCCGGGCACTAGCGCGATGATCTCCCGCTCGAGCTGCTCGCGGCGGTGCACCAGCGCATCGACCGCGCCGCGCGCGTCTAGCAGCGTCGCCTGCGCGGCGGGCTGCGCGAGCGTGATCGTGCTCAACCACTGCTGGTGGCGAGTGGTCCACGCGCCCCCGTCCTCGAACCGGATCCCGTGGCGCAACAGCAGCTTCGAGAGCCGGTGCCGGCAACGCATCAGATCGACCCGGACCGCCTCCCGGGCACGAATCAGGTCGCGCAGCGCCTCCTCCTCGCGGCCCGGCACCCGGACCGGATGCAGCTTGCCCGCGAGCAGCAACCGCGCGAGCAGCTCCGCGTCCCGGCGATCAGTCTTGACCCGCTCTCCGGACCCGCGCGGAATCTTCGACGGCGCCGCGACCACACACCCCACCTCACGCCGCGCGAGCTCCCGCGCCAGCCCGTACCCGGTCGGGCCCGCCTCATACGCTGCGCGCACCGGACCGGGAAGACCAGCGCAGAACCCAGCCACACGAGCGATATCCGCGGTCATCGAAAAGAACGCAAGCTCGCCCGTCTCAACGTCCAACACTGCCGCCACGACCTTCGTCGCGTGCACATCCAGACCGACCAGGGTTCTAGCCTTCGCCATGGCTGGTTCCTCCTATGCGGTTATGGGCGCCGCGCGGGGTGCCACCCGCACGGCTACACATCACCCCACGAACGCATCGCGGGGGACCGGCCAATATCTACAGATCAGGCCGGACGACTATCCCTCCATATGGTCTGAAGCAGTCGCGTCCGCGCCGCGGCTGCTTTGACGGACCACCAGCTGCGCGACCGCTCGCTGTCGCACCGGTGCCTCTAGGCCCGTTGCGAACGCCGGCGCGTCGCCCAGGTAACGCAGCAACGCCTATGCAGATGCGCACGTCGCACGCCAAGTGCTCGCTGTCGCCTGTAGCCGAGGCAGTCGCACAAACCGGTGACTCTGTGTGGAGGGCACAACCGGCGGCTGCGCTGATCCGCCGCTGAGGGCCTTTCACCAGATGTTGGATGAGAAACGTCGGCTATATCGCCGTTTCTCATCCCGCCTCGACTCCGAGGCTGCCCGAGTTGTGATCGAGCCACAAACAGACCGGCGCCAGCCGGGGTTGCGCGACAGCCTCAGCCCTTTGCAACACTCGCGGCTGTGAGCGGGTCCCTCCCAGCGCTGGTCCGCAGATACGTCGAACGGGTTCTTCCGGCGGGACGGGGTGCCGGTCAGGTCGTGCGTATTGAGCAGGTGGGTGAGATGGTGCTAAAGCCGGGCGCCCGTGCCCGTCGTTTCACGGCCCATGAGGATCTGGCGACCGACCGGGTCTCGTTCGCTTGGCGTGCGAAGTTTCCGATGCTTGGTCCGATCTCGCTGCAAGTCATCGACAGCTACCAAAACGAGAACGGCCTGCTGGAGGTGCGTCTGGGCAGACTGCCAGTGCAGCGCAAGCGCGGGCCAGAGCTTTCGCGAGGCGAGGCCTTCCGCTAGCTCGCTGAGCTCGCGTGGGCGCCGCAGGCGATCGTTGCGAACGCCGCGCTGGAGTGGGTCGACGTCGACGAGAGCACGGTTGAGGTTGCAACGCTGGTGGGCACGGACCGGATCGGCGTCCACCTTATCTTCGACGAAGATGGTGAGATCGCACGGACCGTCGCCGAGCGCCCGCGAGTCGATGCGGAGAACGCCATCACACGCTGGGTTGGCGAATATCGCGACTACCGCGACTTCGGAGGCGTCGTTGTACCCACGAGAGGCGAGGTCCGCTGGGAACTACCAAGCGGGCCATTCACCTATTGGGATGCCGAGATCACCTCGTTTGAGGTCGGCGGCTGAGTCGCAATCGTCCGCGCCGGTGGCAACCGTCGGCGGCACGGCAACAGTATCGCTTCGATCGTCGATAAAGGGCAGCAGCGCCGGGTCGGCCGCCGGAGCTCAACTGGCTCGAGCCCTGACCCGCCCGGGCCGGGCCGCTTACGGCTCGCGGGGTGTCACCGGCGGCACGCGCCGCTCAGGGGGCGGGACACCCGCTGGGACGGCAGGATCGGGTGGGGCGTCCGGCTCAGGGACAGGCTGGACGGGCGGGGCTGCCGGGTCGGCTGGCGGGACGCCCGCCGGAACGGCAGGGTCGGGCTGTTCTGTGGTCATGGGTCCTCCTTGCATTTACCAGGTTCTACCCGCAGCCACAGCTCGGAAGCGGCCCCGCCAACATCCGGGCCGCGTCTTTGAACGCCCTGATGCTTCAGGCCAAATACGGCCAGCGGCAGTGGTCGCTCTGACACTAGGGGCGGTCCAGGGCACCTGCCGCTCCGGCGTTGCTCTTTCGCACATCGCGCCTAGCATGCGTCCCCACTTACGATGAAGGGAGCAGGCCGATGATCACCCTGAACGTGCTTTATCCGAACAAAGACGGCGCGAAGTTCGACATGAACTACTACCTCACGTCGCACATCCCGATGTTGAAGCGCGAGCTCGGGAGCGCGCTGAAAGGTTGCATCGTGGAGCAGGGGCTCGGCGGCCGTGCTCCCGGCACGAAGGCAGAGTTCGCAGTGCTGTGCCATCTGCGCTTCGATTCCGTCGAGTCGTACCAGCAGGCGATCGGCCCGGTCGCCGAGCAGATCCGGAACGACGTGGCGAACTATGCGAGCGAAGCGCCGATCATCCAGCTCAGCGACGTGAAAGTCGTGTCCTGATCAGCTTTTGAGGGTTCGGCTGGCACCTGCCCGCGCTCTTCGAGGCGAGCGTGATCGTGGTCCTAGTCTCGTGATGCTCGCCCGGCCGTGTGGCGCTTTGCGGCGACGGAGTGAGGCGCGCTAGGCGCCCCGCCCCGTCTGCTGCTGGAGCGCGTCGATGCGCTCGGACGCCTGGGCCTTGGTCAGGTCGGCCGGCGGGGGCCTCCTCGCCGGCCTCGCGGCTGAGGGTCTCGAGGTAGGACGCCTGCGCGCCGGTCATCGGCTCGTCGCCGGTGGCCCAGTCAAGCCGGCTACCGCTTGTCGTCGAGGTCCAGCAGCCGCTGCTGGTCCGATGCGGTCGGCAAGGGAGACGTGCGTTTGGCGAACAGGAGGTGTCGCCCGGCCCATGGCTAGAGTCCCGCTTTCGCGTTCGGAGGCGCAAGCGTGCTCCGACGCCGGTGGCGCTGGTCGCACTGTTTCGACTCGACAGCCTGGTCGATGGGCGAGACGAGTTCTGGATCATCGCAGCGATCCCAAGTCTCATCGCGTCGACGTCTGTGTCGGTCCTCGCTCACAGCGGCAGCGTGGTCGCCTCCGAGATGAACGGCGTCGTCGCGGAACGCCTGTGAATCGGGAGCGTTTGGTGTAAGTACCCGCAAGAGCGGTAGCGTTTTCTTGACATTGATTCGCTCGCGCCTGACGGTTCTCGCGCTCCTGGTGTCCGCTGTCGTGCTTCTCAGCGTCGGCTTTGTGGCGGCCGCGCGCCCGGGTGCGAACAGTAGGCAGATCGCTGCGACGCCCCGGGTGAACGCGCGGATCGTCGCCAGCTTCCGTGCGTTCCGTCACCCGCGCACGAGGGCGGACGCGCTGCCGGCCAGCCTGTCGTCGTTGGGCGTCTGCGGTGGCGAGGGGCCGGGCAACTACGCCTGGTGCGACGTCGACCATTCGCAGCTGCACGGCGTGCCGGGCCAACGGGCGGACGCGGGGAACGGTTGGCAGCTCGCCATATTTGGGAAGGTGCACGTCCTCCAGGTGGCCGACTCGCGCCGCGTGCTGCTTCCCGACGGACTCGGCGCGATCTGGCTGATCCCTTCCGGGCGCTGGCTGTGCGCCGTCCTCAACGGTCCGCGTTGGCGCCGCTACTTCGTGCGGATGCGGTGCGGAACAATCGGGGTGATCCTCCGGCGCCCGCCGCTCGACTTCCCGGGCTACTTCTTCGGGCCCGCCGCCCACGGGATCATGATGGCCGCCGAGCCCGACGAGATCTCCAGCGCGGTCATCGCCTATCCGGGCGGAGCCGAGACGGCCGTCCTGCGCGGCGGTGCCCTGGCGGCCTGCGTCGGCCAGGGTCGCTACGAGCTCGAGCAGACGACCGCCGGGGGCGTGCACATCAAGACCATCCGCCTTGGGGCCTTCGGGTCGTTTAAGCCCGTCAGCTGCCCGGCGCTGCACTTCGACAACCGCTGAGGTCGGGCGGGACGAGCCGAGCGGTCGTCGCGATCTTGGCATCCACGAGTGACCCTGTGGACGAGGCCGGGGCAGCGACGGCGATCCGCATTCGGAGCGGCAGCTTGGGACGACTCTCGCTGCGCTGTCGAGATTGAGCACCGGCAGGCACGTCCGAGCCTCGACCGTGAGCTGTTGCTCACTGCGTGAGCAGGACTCGGCGACCACGACCCCCCGGCTCGGCGTTTGGGCGGTGAATCAGGGTTGGGTCAGGGGCGGCTACCAGGCGGCTACCGGCGGTCCTTGGGCGAAGGCTTCGGCGACGGGCGCGTAGGTGATCTCGCCGTTTTTGACGTTCAGCCCCCGTGCGAAGCCGGGGTCCTCATCAAGCGCGGCGTCGACGCCTACCGTGGCGAGCCGGCGAACGTAGGGCAGCGTTGCGTTGGTGAGCGCCCTGGTTGCGGTTACCGGGACCGCGCCGGGCATGTTTGCCACGCAGTAGTGGAGAATTCCGTCGACCTCGAACACGGGCTCGGCGTGGGTCGTGGGGTGCGATGTTTCAAAGCAGCCCCCCTGGTCGATGGCGACGTCGACGATGACTGAGCGGCGTTTCATCAGACCAAGCATGTCGCGGGTGACTAGGTGGGGGGCGACGGCCCCGGGGACGAGCACGGCGCCGATGACGACGTCCGCTTCGCGGAGCTCATGCTCGAGGACGAGCGAGTCGGACATCAGGATCCGGGCTCGCGACCCGAAGTACTGGTCCAGTTCGTGCAGGCGATCCAGCGAGCGCTCGAGGATGGTGACCTCGCCCTCGGCGCCGAGGGCGATGCGTGTCGCGCCTGTCCCGACTACGCCACCGCCGATCACGAGGACCCGGGCCGGGGCCACGCCGGTCACTCCGCCCATCAGGACTCCCGGGCCGCCGAGCGGGGACTGCAGGAAGTAGGCGCCGGCGTGCGCCGCGAGCCGCCCGGCTATCTCGCTCATCGGCGCGAGCAGCGGCAGCCGCCCGTCCGCCGTCTCGACGGTCTCGTACGCGATCGCTGTCGCCCCGGAGCTCAGGATCGCCTCGGTTTGCGCCCGATCGGGCGCGAGATGGAAGTAGGTGAACATCGTCAGGTCCGCGTGCATCAGCGGGTACTCCGGCTCGATCGGCTCCTTGACCTTGAGCAGGAGTTCGCTCTGCTGCCACACCTCGGCGGCAGCCGGGAGGATCAGTGCTCCGACCACCGTGTAGGCGTCGTCGGGAAAGCCCGACCCGACACCCGCTCCGGCCTCGACGAGGACCTCGGACCCGAGCGCGACCAGCTGCTGGGCGCCGGCCGGTGTGAGCGCTACCCGTCGCTCGGCCTGCTTGATCTCCTTTACGACACCGATTCGCATCCCATCACCTCACATCTGTGGATTTGCAAAAAAAGTCACGCTGGCCTTGCGGTTGGCCCGACCGTTGGTCCAGAAGCCCTGGGCGGCTTCGGCTTGTTAGCTTGAGTGTTCGCCGTGGCGGACACGGGGGTCAGTCGGATGTGGTGTCCGCGCGAGGCGCAATATCCGATCACCATCACCAGCACCCAAACAGGGGTTACGTACAACGCGATCCTGGTGTCGTGGTTGAACGCCAGCAGCACCAACACCAAAGCGAGGAACACCAGCGCGAACCAGTTCCCGCCGGGCGTCAGCGGCATCCGGAACTTGCCCTCCGGAAGTCGGCCGGCGTTCACCACTCTGCGGTAGCGCAGGTGCGAGACCATGACCATCCCCCAGACGAACAGCCCACAAACGGTGGCGATACTCGTGATGTAGGCAAATGCGCTGGCAGGAATGAAGTAATTCAGCACGACCCCGCCCAGCATCGCCACGAACGAGACCATCATCCCGGCTGCGGGAACCTTGTGGCGACTGACCTTGCGAAGGGCCGCGGGCGCCTGCCGGAAGCCCGCGAGCGTGTACAGCATGCGGCCGGTGCTGAAGATGCCGCTGTTACACGACGACAGCGCGGCAGTCAGGACGACAAAGTTCACAATCCCCGCGGCAGTCGGAATGCCCACCCTGGAGAACACCACCACGAACGGACTCTGCTTGGGATCCAGGTGGTTCCACGCGACGAGCGACATGATGATCACCAGTGCGCCGACGTAGAAGATCAGGATCCGCCAGATGACCTTGTTGATCGCAGACGGGATCGTCTTCTCGGGGTTCTGGGCTTCGCCCGCCGTCACCCCGATCAACTCGACCCCCAAGAACGCGAACATCACGATCTGCAAAGCCAAAAACGGCCCGCTGAAACCCTTCGGGAAAAACCCACCCTTAGACCACAGGTTCGAGAAGCTCGCGGTATGACTGAGGTCGCTGATGCCCAACAGGATGATCGCCAAGCCGAGCACGATCATGCCTATGATGGTGACCACCTTGATGATCGCGAACCAGAACTCGAACTCGCCGAACAGGCCCACCGCGATCAAATTCACTCCCAGCAGCACAACCAGCGCCGCCAGCGCGGGAACCCACTGCGGCAGCCCCGGCACCCAATACTGCACATAGATCCCGGCCGCGGTGATCTCCGCCATCGCGATCACCACCCACATCAACCAGTACGTCCAAGCGGTCGCGAACCCCGCCCACGGACCAACAAACTCGTCGGCGTAAGTCGCGAACGAGCCTGCCACCGGCCGATAGAGCATGAGCTCACCAAGCGCTCGCATAATCAAGAAAATCACGACACCAGCGACCGCGTAAGCCAACACCAGAGACGGACCGGCCTGCTGGATCGCTTTCGCCGAGCCGAGGAACAGACCCACCCCGATCGCTCCACCGATCGCGATCATCTGGATATGACGCTCCTTCAGCCCACGATGGAAATCCTCGTGGACCGCCTCATCCGGCAACGCGAACTGCTGCGCAGTATCGGGTGCTGTCGCGGAACGATCCATGGCTCGGCTCCTGACGCGTTGGTTTGCGATGACTTCTCAGATCACCACACGCCGGCCGAGAGCTGGAGCCGGAAAACGTTCCGCCGAGAGTTAGGGCGAAGCTCACTGAGCGTATACCTCAAGTCAAACCATTGCGAAAGTCATGTAGTGTCAAGGCAGAAGTTCCCGCATGGCCCGCCCGCCACGACCGTGTATGAAATCGCCGCACCCCCGCTGTCCTGCGAAGCGGCAGTACGCGGTGGCCGTCGCGTGAGGCCTCGAGCGGCGGTCGGGGCGGAGGCTCGTGTGGGCGACGCTGCTGGTAAGCCCGGTGGCTGAGGCGGTGTGATCCGGCCGGGGGCCTGTTCAGGCCCTGAGAGCGGCGACCTGGTGACGGTGGAGCTTGGTCAGGTTGACACATCGTGATTAATCGCCACTCGGTGCGCACCCGCCAGCCTGCCGCTTCGGTGGAAACGGTCGAACCTCCGGTTGTGTTTGGTGTGACCGTAGACCGGCTCGATTGACTGTTGTCGTTTGCGGTACAGCTCATTCCGGAGGTCGGTCGCGAGCACCCGCCGCATGAATGAGTACCGGCCGCCGGTCCAGCCTGGTCGCTCTCCTTTGCGTTTGCCCGAGTGGGGCGGGATCAGCACCCGGATGCCGTGCTCGGCGGTGACGTCATCTGTGTGCTGCTCATTCCAGTACTGCGTCGGCGAGGGCGACCGTCAGCTTGTTGGCCTTACCCCAAGCTCACATCAGAGAGGACCGCGACGCCCCGGACCGAGAGCGCGCCCCGGTCGCGCACGCTCCCGTGGCGAGATGCGGCCGCGTCTCCTTCCTGCTCGAGCATTGCCCGCCGCGTCTAGCGTCCTCAGAGACGACGGGATCCGGTGCAGCAAAGGGTCAGCGCTCGCCGAACCTCCCGACCTACAAGCTCCTGCGCGACCGGCGTTCGCGCTGGCCGTTGGCTGCCGCCCGTCGCGCAAAGCGGCCATGCGCCAACCATGACTGCTCGACGCTTAAGGGGTAACGGCGTCGGCGTAGCTGCTTGGCGTGGAATGCAGCTAACTGCTCACACCCGACCCGCGACGGATCGCAAACAGCGGGGCGCCGCATTCGGGACAGTAGCCCTGCCAACCGGCGCGACCATTGGGCAGAGTTACCTCGCGTGCGTCGGCAATCGTGACCTTTGCTCCGCAGACGCATCGACCCTGCGGTCCAGGATCGGGCGTATCTGGCGTCGAGTCGGCCATGTCGAGCAGCATATTAGTCGTGGACTGCAGGACCATCTACATTGCCTGCGATCGGGGCGGCTCCTCGCAGTTGAGCGTTGCTGCGCGGACCCGGCGAGAACACCACTCGCGTGGCGGTCAACCCGTGCCTATGGCCTAGGACCACCAGGCGATCTGCTGGTGAACACGACGAGTCGCGGCGGCGTCGCGCTATCGCGGTCGTCGCTCAGCCGCGTGTACCGGTCGTCAAAGTGGGCGCAGTCGTCGAGCGACTTACAGTTGCTGCACATCTGTAATAAACCGCGAACCGCGAGCGGAGCTGCTGCGTATCGTCCAGGGCGCGAGCGAATCGCGATGTCGCGCGCCCGTACCGACTAAGCAGCTTCTGAGCTAGGCGTCCACCACGCGGCTTCCCCAGACCTCGTGGACCGCGAACTTGTCGGGCTCGGGAAGGTCCACGCCGGCCGTCTCCAGCGCCGCCTTCAGGCCGCCGTCCCAGGCCTGCTGCCACGCTTCCTCCGATTCCCAGATCTCACTGACTCGAAGATCCGACCCCTCACCGAACATGACGTGCAGTTGGAGTGCTGGAGGAGGCCCGCCGGGGCCATTCTCCTGAAGGATCTCGTTGACCTTGTCGTACTGCTCGCGGGTCAGCGACGACGGTGTGTAGCGAATTAGGATTGACATGGCGCGACTCTAACCGAAGGCCACGCCGCCCGGTCGGTTCCGAAGCGCGGGCGGCGCATGCAACCGCGTGGCGCACGGGCATGCCGGCGCGATAATCGTTCGTCGTCCAAGACAGGAGTCCGGTCGGTTGTGGGGTAGGTAGGGTCGCGGCGTGCTGAACACGAGCCGGGAGATTCGGCGCTCGCCGAGGGGGCCGATGCGACCGCTCGCGAGGCAGCATCCGGCGCGCTCACCCCTGAGTCACTTCGTCCCGCAGGCCTGATTGCTGCGCTCCCAGCCAAGCGCTCCGGCGGGAAGGGCAGGTGACCTTCTGCCATGATCCGTCGATGGCGAAAGGAAGCGCGAGCGTGACCGAGTCCACTGTTCACATCAAATGGGCCACCGAAGTAGCAGACCATGACTACGCCGCAGCCGAGGCCTACCTCTCGCTCAAGCTCAACGAGGACGCAGTAGCCAAAGCCATCCGACGCCTTCGCAAAGGCGCGCTCACCACCCGCCGCGCGAACGACATCCTCCGAGCCGCAGGACTGATACCGGCACCGCTCGACGACCCCGGCGTGATGAAGGACCTGATCAAAGCCATCGAGGGGGAGCTGCTCAGTCCCGTCCTCGTGTTGAGCGGTAAGAAGGCTGCCGACATCGCCGACGGCTTCCATCGAGTCTCTCTCGTGTACCGACTCGACCCTTACGCGGAAGTACCGCTTAAGCTGGGGTGACTAACCGAGCTGCGGATCGTCCTGCGTACCGCCGCCGGAAGTCGGGTCTCGCCACCAAGCCGGGCGGTCCAACGCCTCGCCGGCAAACCCGCTTTTCACGCCGACGCTTGGCGCGAGGCCCAGCGTAGCGGCCCTCGTATTCGCGCAAACGAGGCATTCTGGAGGGTCGGGGCCGGATGCCGAGGAATGACAGAAGGGGGTTTCTGCGCCGGGGCGTTAGGCGCGCGCGTCGGCAGGCAGTCCGACGAGCTGGGCGCTTTGTTCCCAGAGGCTCCGGGCGAGGTTGTCGTCCTGGGCCTGGTCGCTGGGGGCAACCACCTGCTCGTCTTCGATGTACTTCCCGGTGAGGGCAGCGGCGTCGTCTGACAGGGCGAGCCACACCAGCGAACGGGCTCCGTGCTCCGGGGAGCGGAGGAATGGCGCACCCAGCGTCGCGATGACTTTCCAGATTCCGTTCTCGTTCTTGGCGAAGCCGGTGCGCACGACACCGGGGTGAAAGCAGGTGGCGTTGAGCTCCGGCGCGCGCCTGGCCAGCTCGCGGGTGAACAGGATGTTGCACAGCTTCGAGGTGCCGTACACGCGTGGCGAGTAGGACTTCTTTGATTGCAGGTCGTCGAGGCCCAGGCGCCCGGACCGGTGCGCGCCGGACGCGGTGGTCACGACGCGGCCGCCGGCAAGGCGGTCTCGCAGCAGGTTCGTGAGCAGGAACGGTGCGAGATGGTTGAGCGCGAAGGTCTGCTCCAAGCCCTCAGAGGTCTCCGTGCGCGAGGCGAACAGTGCGCCCGCGTTGTTGGCAAGCACGTCGACGTGCTCGTGGTGCTCGCGGATCTCGTCGGCCAGCACCCGGACGTTGGACATCAGCGATAGGTCAGACACGTGCCCGTCGACCCGTCCAGCGCCACCGGCTGTGGTGGCTTCTTCAGCGACCAATCGGACGCGCTCAGGATCGCGTCCCACGAGGACGACCTCGGCTCCTCGCCAAGCGAGTTCGATCGCGGCGGCTCGCCCGATGCCGCGAGTAGCTCCCGTGAGCACAACGACCGTCACGCAACTGACCTTACCTGCGCCCGCTCGCCTCGCCTGTACACCGTGGACCGGTGAGCCACGCGCGGGGGCGGCGCCGAGAGCCCCCGGATCCGCGCATACCGGGGCTCCGTCCGGCACAGCCCCTAGCCACGCGGCAGGCCGATTGCAGGTCTCTCGAATGCGGGCCTCTCAGATCGAGCGTGCATGATTGCTATGCGCCAAGATGGCGGCGCGCGGGATCCGGCGGACGTAGCCGCTCCTGTCGCCGAGTAGCCGCGATTGTGTAGTGAGATGGGGGCCGTATGAGGGGGACTGCTCGCCGGGATGCGGCTCGCGAGGAGTTGCCGATCGCTTCAGGCGGCGAGGTTGAACGGCGGGTAGCGATCGGTGAGCAGGCCGACGTAGGCCTCCACTCGAAGCGCGTAGCGGTAGGCGCTGACGAGAAAGTCGCGGATTGCCTCGGGCTACTCCCCGGTGAGGAGCACGACGAAGAATCCAGCGATGATCCCCAGGCACGCCGCGATGAATAGTCCGGCGAGCACGAAGTATTGGGGGATCGCGAGGAACCATTTGTACAGCGGCTTCCGGCGCTCGAGCTGCTCGGGGTAGGCCAGGCGCAGTGAAGTGTGGGGCTCTTGGCCGTCGTCCTCGGAGGAGAATGTGAAGTCGAACGGCGGGTAGTCCTCGTGCATGAACAGGGCGTAGGTCATGGCCCGCCACTCGTAGTGGAAGGTCATGACGATGAGGTCGAACAGCGGCCGCGGGATCTGTTCCGTGAAAAGACGGTTATGAGGCTGATCAGAGTCAGGGTCCCCCTCAGGGAGGGCAACGCCGAGGCGATCATCAGGTGTGGGATCGCGAGTAGCCATTGGACTAGAGGGCGCCATCGGGTGATGTGAAGGTCGGCGTGGAACTCAATCTGGACGGGCGGGGCAGCCGTTGACATGGGGCTTCCTTCCTTGCCGGCCGATCCGACGGATCGGCCGGGGGACCAGGGCCCCCCGGCCGCCGTTGGTGGTGGTCCGTTGGTCGTTTGTCGGGATGTTTGCGTCAGACGAGGTCGCGGCTACGCAGGCGCCAGGCGGCTGCCGCGAAGATGGTGAGTGTCCAGGCGACCATGACCGCGAGCGCGGGCCCGGGCGACAGGTCCCCGTGGGTGCCGCCGAGGACGCCTCCGGGAGCGCCGGCGAGCGGGAGGAGGCGACCGACTTCCGGGACCGCCTGGAAGACGGAGGGCTCAATCGCCGCGGCGATGATGATGAGCCCGATGACGGTGACGATCTGGTTGCGTACCAGCGCGCCGACGCAGACGCCGAGGGGGCCGAGCAGGGCAGCGACGGCCAGGTTGCGCCACAGCACGTCGGCGATGCCGCCGGCGCCCAGCGTTGTGGGCGCGCAGCTCGCCGTCGGCGATCACGACGACGTCGTCGACGGACTGGGCGACCTCGGCCAGGACGTGGCTGGAGATCAGCACCGTGCGCCCGTCTGCCGCCTGCTCGCGCATCAGACCGCGCAGCCAGATGATCCCGGGCGGGTCCAGGCCGTTGTTCGGCTCGTCGAGGATCAGGACTTGCGGGTCGCCGAGCAGGGCTGCGGCGATCGCCAGCCGCTGACGCATGCCCATCGAGTAGCCCTTCACACGCCGGTCGGCGGCGTCGCTGAGCCCGACCGCGGACAGGACCTCCTCGACGCGGTGGGGGGGATGGTTTCCCGTGATGGCCAGGACCCGCAGGTGGTTTCGTGCGCTGCGACCCGGATGGAACGAGGCGTCCTCGAGCACCGCGCCCACACGGGCGCTGGGCTCGTCGAGCTCGTCGTAGCGCAGACCGCCGAACGTGGCGGCCCCCGACGACGGCTGCACCAGCCCGAGCAGCGCGCGCAACGTCGTGCTCTTCCCGGCCCCGTTCGGTCCGAGGAACCCCGTGACGCGACCGGGCTCGATGTCGAACGAGAGGTGATTGACGGCGGCGACGGCGCCGAAGTGCTTGGAGAGATCGCGGATCTCGACGGGGGCCATCGGCCCTCCGATCCGACGGCGACCGCGGCCAGGCCCGGGCTCTTCGGCTTTCCGAGCGGGGGAAACTTCTTCAAGTACGGCGTGTGTTGCGGTCATCACTGCTCCTCAGGTCGGTGCAAGTTGCCTGGGGATCAGTCTGGGACCGCCGCCTGCGTCTGTCATCGCCCGCAGGGCGCGTCTGCGCTCCTCCTCAGCGCAGATCTTTGCCGCTCGCGCGTCTGTCGAAGGACAGAGACGCGTCTACGCGCCGGGCGTGACCAGCCCGCTCTCGTACGCGAGGACGACGGCCTGCACGCGGTCGCGGAGCCCGAGCTTGGCGAGCAGGCTGGAGACGTGGGTCTTGATCGTGCCCTCGCTGACGAACAGCTCGGCGGCCAGCTCGGCGTTGCTCTTACCGTGCGCCAGCATCCTCAGCACCTCGCGCTCGCGCTGCGTCAAGGCGTCCAGCCGCGTGCCGAGCTCCGGCCTGACCGGCCGGCGTGCGAACTGCTCGACGATGCGCCGCGTGACCGACGGGGCGAGCAGCGCCTCGCCGGCAGTCACGACGTGCACCGCGTGCAGGAGCTCCTCGGGTGGGGCGTTCTTGAGCAAAAAGCCGCTGGCGCCCGACCGCAGCGCCTCGAACACGTACTCGTCACGCTCGAACGTGGTCAGGATCACCACACGACTGTGCAGCTCGCCGTCTTCGGTAATCCGCCGCGTGGCCTCGAGTCCGTCACCGTCGGGCATCTGGATGTCCATCAACACGATGTCGGGCCGCAAGCGCCGGGTGCTGGCCATGGCCTGCTCGCCGTTCGCCGCCTCCCCGACAACCTCGATCTCGGGATCGGACTCGAGGATCATCCGGAAGCCGGCGCGAACCATCGCCTGGTCATCGGCCAGCAGCACACGGATGCTCACAGCGCACCGTCCGAAGTGGCAGCGGCGTAGGAGAATGGGTGATAGAAGGCCTCTAGCGCGCGGTCGCGGGCGACGGCAAGGTCGAAGCGGTGGCCGCCCCGCGTGTCGTCGACCGAGACGGTCACTGCGTCCTGGCGGGGGTGCCAGAGCAGCAGGACGTGGATGCCGTCGTTCTCGCGGGCGGCGAGCTCGCGCGTCTGAAGCGTCACTGGAGTCATGGCTCCTGTCTCCGGTTCAAAGGTGGTGAGTGGTCGGGTGGTTGGGGCTTGCATGAGCGGTCCTTTCCAAGTCGCAGACCACCGAGCGCGCACGTACGTCAGCAGAGCATGTGGCGGCAACCAGCACACCGCCACATGCTCTGCGCGAACGGACTCCGGGGGTCAGTGTTCGACCGCTGGAATGGCGATGGGCGGAACGGTCTCCGGCGGCTCGCCCGGAACGGTCTCCGGCCGCTCGCCGATTCGTGCGACGTCGAGGGCGATCAGGCCGAGGTTCGCACCGCAACCTGCTCCGACGATCGTGGTGATGACCGCCATGATCCCGGATGTTGCGTTGAACCCCAGCAGCGCGCCGACGAGGGCGCCCGTCAGCGCGACCCAGATGCCGATCCTCGTGGCCCTGGCCGGCCGGTCGCGGTTGACCCAGGCCCAGTAGGTGCCGAGGCCGATCGGCGTGCCGATGGAGAGAACAGCCATGAGTTCGCTGTTGAGGGGCACTGTCGGCAAAGCCACCAGCACGATGATCAGGCCGATGAACCATCCGCCGAGGCCGAGCACCAGCAGGTAGACGGAGCGCAGCATCGCGCTCGCCTTGCGCCCGAAGCCGCCGCGCTTGTGCGCCCGGCGCCACATCAGTAGCAGTGACAGGATCGTGAGGAGTCCGAGGCCGATCATCGCGCCGGCGATGGCTTTGCCGGGTCCGGTCTGTGTGGAGCCGGGCGTGAAGTTAACCGCTTGAGGTTTGTACAGCGAGGCGTCGACCTTGCCTGTGTCGAAGAAGGTGTTAATCAGGTGATTGCTCGCCTTGGTCTGCTCGGTCCAGAAGGAGGTTGTGTGGCCGAAGCCGGCGAGGATGACCTGGTGGCCGTTGGGCAGGTAGGGGAGGAGCTCCTTGGTCGCAACCTCGGGCGGGGTGGCGAAGTCGAGACTGCCGCCGATCAGGAGCGTCTGCACCTTCGATGTCTGGACATGGGTGTACTCGTTGTCGGTCGGGGTGGCCGGCCATGCGTGCAGGAGGCCTCCGCCGCCGAAGAGGAACTCCGTTCCGGGGTTGCCGATAATCGAGCCGCGGTCGGGTTCGCTTGACGAGAAGTAACGCTCGCCAGCTTGGTTGTCAGCCATTGCGACAGCTGCGAGGTCGCCCCAGACAAACGACGTCGGGAAAGCGATCTGGGCGAGGAGCGATTCGAACCAGAGCCCGCTCGAGTCACCGTGGGCGGCCGAGAGCCAGGCGTCCAGGGTCATCGGTCCGTCGAGCGGCGAGGCATTCGCCGTCGTCTCCATGAGTCCGAAGAAGCTGGCGATCCGTGCGTTGCCCTTCTTGATCGGAAAGATCAAGAAGCGGTTCGGCATGTGCGCGACGGTCCGCTTCAGCGACGCGGCGAGATCCGGCGTCCGGCTACGACAGCTCGCCGCCTGAGCACAGAGCGCGGCATAGCGGCCGATCTGCTCGTCAATCGTCTTCGGGTACCAGACGAAGTTGCCGGGTGGGTTGACGCCGATCATCACCGAACGGTGGATGGCGGTCGGGTAGCGCCAGGAGTAGATCATCGCGGTGCGGGTGCCCGCGCTCTCGCTCAACAGGTCGATCTGGTGGTAGCCGAGGGCTTTCCGTGCCGCCTCGAGGTCGTCGACCCGTTCGGGGAGTGTGTAGCCGGCGAGATCGACGCCGCTTGCCTCGAGCCGCTTCGCGCACGAGCGGAACGCGTTCGAGTAGGCATCGAGGGACTTCTGGCCGAGGAAGTCTGCGGAGTTCTCGAGCGCCGCCGTCACCTCGGGACAGTTCAGCACCGAAGAGCCGTCGACGCCGCGGTAGCCGACGAGGACGACGTCGTGGTTGGCGGTGAACCGACTGGCGTCTGCGAACGACATGTTCGGCTTGCCGGGGCCGCCTTGCAGGCGGAAGATCGGGTCGCCCGGGTGGGCCGAATGCGCACGAATCCGGATGACCGGCAGCGCGATCAGCCGCGAGTGCGGGTCGGCGCGGTTCTCGGGCACCACGAGCGTTCCGCAGTCGGCGGCGTAGGCGCCCTTTTCGGTGTTGTAGGTACAGTTCTTGAGCGTCAGCTGACCTGCATGCGCGCCGGCAGGCACGGAGACGGCCGTAGAACTGCCGGCGAAGTGGAGGTAGCCGAGCCCGAGCGTGAGGACGGCGATCAGGGTCAGGCCGGTGATCCGGCCGCGACTGAAGCGTCTGGTCGTGGTTCGTTCTTTCCCGTTGGTCGTCATCACTGCTCCTCAGGTTGGTGCAAGTTGCCTGGGGATCAGTCTGGGACCGCCGCCTGTGCCTGTCATCGCCCGCAGGGCGCGTCTGCGCTCCTCCTCAGGGCAGATCTTTGCCGCTCGCGCCTCTGTCGAAGGACAGAGACGCGACTATGCGCCGGGCGTGACCAGCCCGCTCTCGTACGCGAGGACGACAGCCTGCACGCGGTCACGGAGCCCGAGCTTCGCGAGCAGGCTGGACACATGCGTCTTGATCGTGCCCTCGCTGACGAACAGCTCGGCGGCCAGCTCGGCGTTGCTCTTACCGCACGCCAGCATCCTCAGCACCTCGCGCTCGCGCTGCGTCAAGGCGTCCAGCCGCGTGCCGAGCTCCGGCCTGACCGGCCGGCGTGCGAACTGCTCGACGATCCGCCGCGTGACCGACGGGGCGAGCAGCGCCTCGCCGGCACATCACGACGTGCACCGCGTGCAGGAGCTCCTCGGGTGGGGCGTTCTTGAGCAAAAAGCCGCTGGCGCCCGACCGCAGCGCCTCGAACACGTACTCGTCACGCTCGAACGTGGTCAGGATCACCACACGACTGTGCAGCTCGCCGTCTTCGGTAATCCGCCGCGTCGCCTCGAGTCCGTCACCGTCGGGCATCTGGATGTCCATCAACACGATGTCGGGCCGCAAGCGCCGGGTGCTGGCCATGGCCTGCTCGCCGTTCGCCGCCTCCCCGACCACCTCGATCTCGGGATCGGACTCGAGGATCATCCGGAAGCCGACGCGAACCATCGCCTGGTCATCGGCCAGCAGCACACGGATGCTCACAGCGCACCGTCCGAGGTCGGCAGCTTGACGCGCACGGCGAACCCGCCGCCGGATACCGGCCCCGCCGTCAGTTCGCCGCCGTGCAGGGCGGCACGCTCACGCATGCCGATCAACCCCAGGCCGCCCGGGCTCGTCCCTGATAGCGCCGTCACGCCGCGGCCGTCGTCGATGATCTCGGCCTCGAGCTCCTCAGGCCAGTAGCGCACGTGCACGTCGGCGCGCGACGCCGCCGCGTGCTTGAGGGTGTTAGTCAGCGCTTCCTGCACGATGCGGTACGCCGACACGCCGATCATCGGCGGCAACGAGCGTTCCTCCCCTTCGATGCTGACCGCGACAGCGAGCCCGGACTCACTCATGCTCGCCGCCAGCCGCGGAAGCTGACTCAGGCCAGGGCGCGGAGCCAGATCGTCCTCGTCGCCGGCCTGCCGCAGGAATCCGAGCAGGCGGTGCAGCTCCCCCACCGCCTGTCGGCTCGAGACCTCGATCGCGGTCAACGACTCCTTGGCCTTGACACGGTCACGGTCGATCACGACCCGGGCAGCGCCGGCCTGGACGCCCATCATGCTCACATGGTGGGCGACGACGTCATGCAGCTCCCGCGCGATCCGCACGCGCTCCTCGAACACGGCGTGCTCGGCCTGTGTCGCACGTGACTCCGCCACCTCGGCCTGCTCGGCCCGCGCGCGGACGGCAAAGCCTGCAACCCAGGCGACGGCGAAGTCGACGGGAATGAAGACGAGCTGGTAGACCGAGTGCCCGGGGATGAGGTAGACGATGGTCGCCACAGCGCCGAGCACGATCGCCAGTCCGAGGACGGCCCGCCGGACGTCCCGAAGGTTCCCGAGCAGGAATGCGACCGCCAGCTGCATCGGGAAGAGGGACTCGGGGTACGGGATCAGCAGCGGGTCGACGAACGAGATTCCCGCGGCCAAAAGGAAGAACGCCGCCGGTCCGGCAAACGGAAACCATCGCCGCGCGAACACGGGTAGCACCAGGATCGCGAGCGCGGGAAGGCAGAACCACAGCGTCGTTGTCGGAGCTCCGGGCGAGCCGCGTCCGAGCACCACGTTAAGCATCGCCACGATCGTCAGCAGCGCGATCAGCAGGTCGAACCAGTACGTGCGGGCGAGATGTTCGATTCGGCTCACGCGCTGAACGTACTCCACGAGCTCGCGGACCGCCTCCCACAAGGTCAGACCCGGGATCCCTCTCGAGTACTACCCACCTCGGAACCGGCAGCCTGGCGACGACGCCGCGCCGGCGACGCCTCGCCCTAACGGCCCCACACGCTCGCGGACGACGCCCACACTGCGCACCACTGGCGCGCGCACGGCGCTGCCGCCACCCGCGCCCGGACGAGGCGCCGGAACCGCTACCGGTCGGTCCCCCGCGCTCGCTGCCAAGACAGCCGCATCGCCGCCACAGCGGAGCTCATCAAGAACGACCGCTTCCGATCCGCCAACTGCCAAAGGAGGCCTCGAGCCGGATGCCCGTGCCGACGTCAAACCAGGGCGCGGAATCCGCCGGGGCCAAGATACGCGCGCTGGAACGGATGCAGGGCTGGCCGGTCGGCGGGCTGACGTGCGCGTCCTGCTGCTCTGCACGGCTGAACCAGTCGTGACGGTGCGGCGGCTGCTGTAGCGCACTAGCAGTCGCGCGGCCGCTGGCCGTCGCACTGCCCCTTCTGCCTCGACGCGCAGTGGGCACGGATCGCTTGAGTCGATCGCCTACCGCGCGCACTCGGCCCGCACCGCAGAGCCGGTTCATCTCGCCGCGAACGCGTGACCGGAGCGCGAACGGTCGGTTCTAAGGCGCTGCGTTACCCTTCGCGCCATGCACCGGCTCCTCGTCCTCTATCCGCCGCCCACGGACCCGGACCACTTCCGAAGCTACTACGAGGACACGCACCTCCCGTTGGCGGCCAAGCTTCCCGGCCTGCGCGGTTATCGCTACAGCTTCGACGTCGCCGCAGCCGAGGGCGAGTCACCGTATTTCTGCGTGTTCGAGGCCGACTTCGACGATGCGGCCGCGCTGAGTGCAGCGCGCGCTTCCCCCGAGGGCCAGGCGGTGCGCGCGGACATCCCGAACTACGCCACCGGCGGCGCCGTCGCGCTCAACTACGAGTTTCGCGCCGGCTGAGCCACCAGGCTGGACGACCGCCCGCACCGCGACCGGCCCGTCCGCGTCAGCCGGCGGCGATCGGCCGGGGAAAGCGGCACGGCGACTCGCTTGCGCTTTCGCCTGGAACGAGCAGCGAGGTGCCGTGCTGGCGGCCTCGCAGCTACTTGCCTGAACCAGTCGCAACAGGGCGCCCGTGTCGCGCCAGCTGACGGCGCCCTACGGACATGGGCAGCCGCGGCGCGCCGGCAGAGCGATGCGCGTGCGAACGCGAAGGCAGGGCGCAGTCTGTCTGGCGAGGTCGCGTCTGAGGCGGCCGTCCGGCGCCGAGCAGTCGCCCGCGCTGACGTGTCCGCGCGGGCGACTGAACTGCCGTCGCTGGCGCGAGGATACCCCTGCCTTTAATCATCCGAATCCGGTGAGGTCGGCTCACCTGGCGTACTGAGACCCTCCTTGCGGCTGGCCATGCATGAAACGCACGAGAGGAGCAGTGAGATGACATACGACAACGAAGCGATCGTTCGACAGGACTACCACCTCGCCGAGGGCAACGTCCTCGACGTTGCCGGCTTCGTCGCCAGTTTCACCGAGGACGGGGTGTTCAACGACATCGTCGCCGACAAGTCGTACGAAGGCCAGGCGATCGGGGACACCGTCACCTGGATGGGGAACCTCCTCCCCGACGTCCATCGCGAGCTGCACCGCGTCACAGCCCTAGGAGACGTCGTCGCCGTAGAGCTGTCGATCCAGGGCACGTTCGAGGGACCGCTGGATACGCCGGCCGGCGCCATTCAGCCAACGGGCGCGAAGATCGACATCCCAACCGCCGACTTTTGGTATATGCGCGACGGCAAGGTCGAGACGTTCAACTGCTATGTCGGGTATAGCGTCATGTTCGCCCAGATGGGCGCGGCGCCGGACTTCGCGTCGGCGGTCGCAGCTGTCCCTGCCGCTCGCTGAGTCTTCGGCGATGGAAGCCGTCGGCGACGATCACTTGGCCCAGCCACTCGGCTCACCCTCGAGCTGATGGACGCCGCTGGTCACCCACGACCGCTACCGCGGCAACAAGATCGCAAACCCCTCGACACCTTATTCCCCAGCAACTGAACACAGCTGACTGCGTCAACGTGTAGCCGCTGCTGTCTACCCCAAGGACGGATGGTTCGCGATCTCGCTGGGCAAGGCAACTCGCGGCATGACACTGAACCTGACAGGTATCGCACCGCTGTCGTTCTCTCCCACCCTAGACAACGTAACCACCGCGAGCTACCGGACTCCCAAGATGGAACTCGGAGGCGGTCGCGGTGGTCGCCGGCCCGGCCGTGATCCTCGCAACGCTCCCAGAGGACGCTGTCCTGATCGGCTCAGGGCTCGTATCGACGGTGCTACGACGGCTGCGGGAACTATCACGTACGCAGTGGAGAGCGTCCTCGCACTCGCCATCCGCCTTATAAGTAGCGCAAGTGAAAGATGTCATGTCCGGGTTGGCGTGAGGCCGTGGTGAAGGTGGTCGGGCCTCCGCGTCGAACGGCATAGGTTGAAGGCGCGCGCGGTTGCAGCCCGCGCGGCCGGCCATTCGAATAGGAGGACCGACCGTGATCCACGGTATGCGATGGGTCGGGCTGGACGCTGCTCGCGTCGCAGCCCGTGTCGTTGGCAAGCGCGATGGTGGGCTGGTGAGGGGGGCGACGGCATGTCGATCGTGATGGGCTTGGATCAGCATCGGGCGCAGATCACCGCTGAGTGGATCGATACCTCGACCGGCGAGGTGTCCCGTGGACGGGTCACGCCGGCTGATCGCGCTGGCGTGCGCCGGTTCGTTGAGCGTTTCGCCGGCGAGGAGCTCGAGGTGGCGTTGGAGGCGACGACCGGCTGGCGGTTCGTGGTCGAGGAGCTGCGCCGCGTTGGCGCGCAGGTGCATCTGGCCGAGCCGGCGGAGACGAGCGCTCGCAAGGGCAACAAGAAGCGCGCGAAGACCGACCGCGCGGACGCGAGGCATCTGCGTGAGCTGCTGATGCTCGACCGGTTGCCGGAGTCGTGGATCCCGCCCGAGCACATCCTCGATCTGCGCGCGCGGGTCCGTTCGCGGCACACGCTTTCGCACCAGCGGTGCGAGTGGCAGCAGCGGATCCAGGCGGTGCTCTACCACCACGGCTGCTCACACCGGCGCTCGTTGATGGTCGGTGACGGGCGCGAGTGGCTTGCCGCTCAGCCGCTGCCCGAGACCGCGCGCGAACAGGTCACGATCGCGATCGCGATGATCGACGCGCTCGACCGGCATATGGCGCCGTTGGACAAGGAGTTACGCGCGTATGCCCGCCGGCAGCCAGGCTGCAAAGCGCTGATGGCGCACTACGGGATCGGCGAGTTGACCGCGGTCACGATCCTCGCCGAGCTCGGCGACGCCCGCCGATTCGCCAACAGCCGAGACGCGGTCCGGTACGCCGGCTTGGACATCACCGTGTACCAGTCAGACCAGCATCGCGCGCCCGGCAAGCTCTCCCGCCAAGGACCACCCGCGCTGCGTTGGGCGCTATACGAAGCCGCGCAAGTCGCGCGTCGCCCAGGCAGCCCCGACCGCGCCTACTACCTGCAGGCCGCCGAGCGGCTCGGCGGCAACCGCGCCTGCCTGGCCGTCGCGCGGAAGCTCCTCAAGCGCTGCTACCACACCCTGCGCGAGCTCGGCGATCAAGCGCTCCTGTCCGCCTGACCCCGGTGCGCGTCGAGCCCTCACTCACACAGATGCGCCGCGGCCCGCTCCCGAAGACCCGCTGCCGCCACCTTCGCGTGGACGGCCTAGAAAGATCGAGCGGCCGCAACGCTTCCCCCAGCGGGACCACCCCATCAAACATCATGTCGCCGGCCCGGAGCCAACCAGGGTCGCGGACCGAAGTAAGCCCGGGCGCCCGCGCGCACAACAAGCACCCCCGCCAACGCGCACACGCCCCTCCAAACAGCACGACACCCGTCACGCCCTTGAATCGCGGCTTGACAGCGCGACGACGGACAAGTAAGCGAGTCTCGTCCCGCGCTTCGCCGCGCCCCTCCCATTCGCCAGATTCGAGTTCGACGCCGCGCTCGGCTGGAGCCGTGACGCGAGCGCCCTCGTATTCGCGCAACGCGCGCATCTCGGACCGGAGTGCGACATACGCGTTGTGACAGAAGAGCAGGTGTGCGCGCCGACGACGAATTTTGCCGCCAGTAATGCCGGAGGATTCGTCCGAGGCCAGATACGCGAAATCGCCCCGACACCCGGATCGACTTCCGCATTAGCCCACCACCGTCACCGCCGAAGCGCGCCGGCCTCTGCTTAACCGTCTAAGGGCAGTTAAGCGGCGCCGGCTGCAGCAGCTAGGCCTGCGCGGCGGCGCCGGCGGTCAGGCGACCCCAGGGGCCGCCGTCGCCTTCATCCCGGCCGCCGGCGCGGCGGCCGTGACCCCGGCACCAAGCGTGTAGCTCAGGTGCCCGCCCAGCCAGCCGCCGGCGCCCAGCGCAGCCGACCCGGCGAGCGAGAGCAGCCTGCCCCGTCCACGCGCGCCTCGTTTGCGCGCGAAGTACGAGCCGATCATCAGCGCGGTCGCCGTCCCGTTCGCGGCGGCGTGGACCAGGCCGGAACGACGCACGCCGGCATTACCCTGCTCCGTATCCGCCCAGTCTGACCAGCCGGTGGCGACGGTCGCGCCCGCAGCCAGCACGCCCGTCAGGATGAGCCGATCCGCGGCCGACCGACTCTCTTTCCCGCCGGTCCAGTCCAGAAGAACAGCGCTTGTCCACGCGCCGATCGGGATGTCGGTCATGATCGGATGCAGGGCGTGACCGAGCCATGCGCCGCTCAGCACGTCCTTCGGAGGGCCAACCGGAATCAGCCCTCGGACCGCGCGTCCCGCGATCCGCCCCGGACCGTCGAGGGCCTCGACTGACTCAAGCCGCGCGGCGAGGGCGTTCAGCGGCGAGTTCGGCATCAGCTAATGCGTACCCACTACTGGCTCGTCCAACTCACAGACCGCGGGCGCCCCGCCTCCCCGCCGCTTTGCGAACCCTGCAGCGCGACGAATGAGCACCACCGAGCGTGCTGTTGGGAGCGGAGGCACGCCGGGAGAAATCCGCCCGTTCTAGCAAGTCGCCAGATCCCGGGGGCCCCCGGGGGAACCTGCTCAAGACCTTCGGCCGACGGCCCGGCCCAAAGCGTTCAGCGTCGGGACAGGCTCCCGACGATCGGCATGCCATCGGAGGCGTCCGGTCCGAGCCGCGGCTGATCGCGAAAGGACTCGCTGGCGAGATGCGCGGCTTCCGCGCATAGGGGAACTGCCCGACGCGGCGCCGATGGGCGCGTCTGTACACCAAAGCGGGTCTTGACGCGGACGATTGCTCGCGGGGCGAAGCACTCGCAAGGCGCTTGCCCCGGCGGATGAGTCCTGCGTCCCCAAGCGGTCTCTTGGGTCGCGGCTGATCAGTTGGTTCGGGAACGCGGGCGAGAGCGCCCGACCGACCGACCAATCCATCGCGAAGCCGGGGCTACCGGTTTCGGACGGCAGCCGCGATTCGATCGACGTGCGCTCGCCAGCCGACAGACCAATGTCCGATTCCCCCGGTGCCGACAAACCTGGCCGCGGCAATCACAGCGTCGCAAGCGGCAAGTTGGCCGCGGGCATCGCGTACCGGGGTGCGGGAGAACTCGGCGGCGTCGAGCGAGTTCTTTATCTCCCCGGCCACGACGTCCCTGATGCGATCGAGCAAAGACAGCACTGCCTCGGTGTTGGTGTAAACCCGGTCATCCGGGCTGGTGCTCTCCAGCCCGCGCGTGGACGCCTGCAGGGTGGAGGTGCCGAACTCTCCCACGCTGGAGTTCAGTTGCTTGTAACACGCCCCCAGTGCCTCGACCGTCGGAGAGCTGATGGCGTGCGAGGGCTTGGCCAGAACCTGGCTTATGACTCGGCCATCGGGTGTGTAGTCGTCGTGCAGCCCGACCAGCGACATGATCGTCGGGCGGATGTCGGTCTCGTCGGCCCAGGTGCCGGTGGTGCCGCTATCCGGCACCGTGGTCTGGCCGCTGTTCGGCCCGGCCGAGTTCGGACCGGCAGCGGGGCCCGACCCATCCACGCCGAGTGTCTTGACCCCAGGCCCTACGAGTCCCAGGTAGTTCGTGTCGATCTCGGCCGCGTAGTCGCCGTGATCCCAGGCGAACGAGGTGTTCTGCGTCACGCACGGTGCACAGCTGGCCGAACCCGGTGACAGGAAGTAGTCGGGCTTGGCGAACATCGCCAGTGTCGGGGTGCGAGCCGGATCCGCGTTGATCATGTGGAGGATCGCTTCCTCGGTCGGGTCGGCGAGGTAGTTGGCGATGTTCTGAGTCGTTCCGGTGTAGGGGTTCGAGGCAGTGAGCGATCCGACGTCGCGGTCCAGCGTGCGGACCGCGGGCGACGCCGGAGAGGGGTTGCCGGTCACGTAGAACTCGGGTGCAGTGTCAGCTTCGAGGCCAAACGGAGTCGTGTTGTTCTTCTCCGTGGCCAGGAGACCCGTGAGGTTCCCCGCCAACTCCCCGAAACTGCCCGACGGGTAGGTGCACAGGACGTCCGGGGTCACGGTCGTACCGCTGACCGTCGCCCCGTCGCAGCTCGCCGGCGTCGGCTGAATCGCCCGTCCTACGTTCGCGCCTGCCTCGTGGTCGCCCTCGTCGGAGCTGAGCACGAACAGCGTGTTGGCCCGGGTGATGCCATCCGCGGCCAACCGCTGGAAGAACGTGCCAAAGGCCTGGTTGTAGTACTGCGCCTGCGCGATGTAACACGCCGAGCCGCTGCCGAGCGCAGCCGGTGCACCCTTGCACGCCGTAACGCCCGGGATGTTCTCGTTCCCGTGGATGTCCGCGACGTAGCCATAGGTGACCGGGACCCCTGCCTCCTGCATATCGGCGACATACGCGAGACCCTGGGACGCGTTGATGCTGCCGAACCCCGGGAAGCCGGGGTGATTCGTCAGGAACGCGCCGTTGAGCTGATTCCCATTCAGGTCGACGAGGTTTCCGGCCGCGTTCGTCACCTCATAGCCGTTGTGAGTCAGGTTCGGGGTTCCCGCTCCAAGCTGCGGCGCGACGTACCGATGGCCGAATAGCCCCTGGTAGCCGGAATAGCCGCCCGGCTCGTCGGGCAGGAGGTCGCTCACGGCAGTCGGCGAGGGTGAGGTCTGGCCGAACTTCACGCCGCGCGCCGTCGCGCAGAAGGCATTGCCCTGTGCGCAGTGGACCGCAACTCCGATGTAGTCGGCCACCTCTGGGTCCTTGAACGAGTCGGGATCAGCAGCGAGCTGCTGCGCCTCTGGAGAATTGGGGCCGAACACCTTGGGGATGTCGACAGCCGTGTTCTCAAGTTCGATGTTGGCGATCAGGCCGCCGACGTCGCACCCGGCTCGTGTGAACGGCACCCACGGAGCCGGGGTCGTCGTATCGGGCTTCGGAGCCGGATGTGTGGTTGCCGGCGGAGTCGCCGAATAGACCATCGACGGATTCGTGTCATGGCCGGGGGATGGAACGCTTGCGGTGTCGAAAACCGGGTCCGTCCAGTATGCAAACGAACCGGCCGGATCGGTCGTTCCGTCCGGGTTGTAGGTTCGATAGCTGTTAGAGATCGGCATCCCGTGCCGGTCGCCGTACAACCCCGTCAGCGTGGTGAGGATGTCGTCCGCCGTGTGGGCGATCAGCGGCGTGTGGTTGTTGGACATCATCGTCCCGTTCTGCTCGAAGAAATTCAGCAGATTCGGCATGAGCTCGAGGTCGGACGGAACGTTCGGGTTGTCCCGGAAGAAGTGCACGTTGTCGAACGTGAGATCGATCACGTGCTTCACCCCATGGCCGAGCCGACACGCTTCTCGGGCTGCGGAGGCGCTGGCGGTGGTCGTCCGCGAGCCGGAGGCACGCGCATGAGCAACCGAGCTGGCAAGCGTGAACGCCCACAGCCCGAGCATGACGGCCATCGCCGCTAAAGGCCAGATCCAGGTACGGCGTGCCCTCGGACCCAGTCCAGCCTTACGCGCTCTGCTCTCAGCCATCGTCCTCACCCAGTCAGAGTTGCTCTGTCCGTGCGCCAGGGGCACCCTATCGCCCCCCCGTCGACGAGTTGTGAAAATTTCCGGCGTACCTCTGACCCCGCTGTCACAGCCTCTCCGTAAACAACCCGCGAGCGCACGAGCGGGGACAGATCCGCGCTCGCACCCGCTATCCCACTGCGTGTCCGCGCGTTGCAGGACGGTCGGCGTGTCTAGCGAGTGGGCGTCGTGCTGAGAAAGCAGAATCGCGGAGCGCATGTCCGCGGGACAGGCGGCGGCGTCCTCCGCGGTCAGTGCCCCATCGCCTTTGACGCAGGGTTATGCGGTCGCGGTGTGCGCCACCGGGATTCCGGACTCCCACGGCAGGATCTTGCCGAGCTGGACGAGCCCGCCGTAGAAAGCCGGGTCGAAGGTCGGGGCGAGCGCAAGCTGGACGGGCCAGGATGCCGCCCGCGCCGGGGTCTGGGCCGTGCTCATGTCATCGAACCATGGACGCGAGGCGTCGGTGTCGATCAGGCCCGGGCAGAGCGCGAGGATGAGCCTGTTCTCGGCGAGGTCGCTTTCGCGCCGCTCGCGGGCGAGGGCGCGAACGGCCGCGACCTGCGCGACCTTCGAAGGGATGTTCAGCCACGATCCGTAGCCCTCGTCCTCTGCGCGACCCTGGTGGACGGCTTGGCGCCACCCAGCGACGAGCGCGTCGACCGCGTCGAGGCTGTCGGCGGCGGCCGAGGCGAACCGGCCGGCGACGCGATCGTCGAGCTTGTCGAGCGTGCCCAGTGCGCTGGCGACGATCATCAGCCGGCCGCCAGGGCGCAGGCGCGGGGCGAAGGCGCGCAGCATCCGGGTGGTCGCGAGGTTGTTGGTTTCGGCGACTGCGTCGACCTCGTCGGCCGGATCGGTATCCGGGGTCATGCGGGCTGCGGCGTTGGAGAAAACGATGTCGACCTCGCCCACTTCGGCGGCGAGCTGCGTGATCTCCCTCGCATCGCGGACGTCGAGCACACGACCTTCGACCCGGGCGACCGCCGGTCCGGCGACAACGGCGGCGGCGGCGGATTGGACGCGGCTTGGGTCGCGGCCGGTGAGCAGGACGTGGTCCTGTGGCGCCATGCGAGCGGCCAGCGCTTCGGCCAGGGCGCGGCCGAGACCCTGGTTGGCGCCCGTGACAAGTGCGGTACGTGAAGTAGTCATCCCTCGCAATGTAGCTCTGCAAGAGCATGCTGCCAACGAAAGTGTCGCACAGTTATTATGCGTTATACGCATGGGCTCTGCGGACTTCTCACCCGCCGGGCTGCGAGTCTTGCGCGAGGTCGCGCAGACCGGCTCGTTCTCGGCCGCGGCGAACTCGCTCGGCTACACGCAGTCCGCCGTGTCGCGCCAGATCGCAGCGGTCGAGGCGGTCGCCGGCCGCCGGGTGTTCGAGCGCGGGCGCCAAGGAGCTGTTTTGACCCCGGCGGGAGCGCGCTTGCTCGCGACCGCAGCGCGGGTCGTCGACGAGCTCGACGCTGCCCGTCGCGAGCTGGCCGGCGAGCAGACCGTGGCAAGGCCGGTCAGACTCGGCGCGTTCGCGACGGCGGCGGCGGGGCTGGTGCCCAAGGCGTTGGCTGCGCTGCCGTGGGAGTTCAGGGTGACGCTGCGCGAGGGGACCACGCCGGCGCTCACCCGCGCGCTGCGCGCGGGGACGATCGACCTCGCGATCCTCGCCAGCACGCCGCCGTTCCGACCGCCGGACTCCGAGTCGCCGGCATTCGAGCTGACGACGCTGTTCGAGCGCGAGCTGGTGATCGGCGTGCCTGCCACCCACCCGTTCGCCGGCAGCCGGGTGGTCGAGCCGCGCCAGCTGGAAGGCCAGGTCTGGGTCGCGAGCCGATCCGACCCAGGCGACTCCCTGCTCGGCGTATGGCCGGGGCTCGCAGAGCGTCCTGACGTCCGCTACGTCGTGCGTGACTGGTTGGCGAAGCTCCAGATCGTCGCCGCCGGACTGGCGATCACGACGCTCGCCCCCGTCATGGTCGGCGTACTTCCCAAAGGCGTTGAGGTCGTCGCGGTCCGCGGCGAGCCACAAGAGACCCGCCGGATCGTGCTCGCACGCCCGCCCGGACCGGTTGACGGTCCCACCGCGAGGGTCGCCGACGCGCTCATCGCGGCGGCGCGCGGGGTGTAGACACAAGCAAGCGACAGGAAAGCTCGCGAACCACGGTGCTCAAGCCCCGACTTGCGGCATACCTCGCTGTACCGAAAGCACGACTGGAACGACGCCGCGGCTCAGCCCCGAGATTCGCCAATTTCGAGAGTCTCGTCTCCGATCCGACCGCCGGCGAACCGGCCCCATCTGGTCATCCGATCGTCGCCGAGGCGATCGCGCCGATCGAGGTTGAGCCGGCGATCGCAATGCTGAAGAAGCGGTCGTCTGGTACTCGCGCCAGCGACGCTGGCTGTGGCCGATCGAAGCGTCGAGTCCACTCGGCTCCGGTGGCTTGTGCCTACGTCGCGATGCACAAGTCCGATCTTCGCGCTGTCGGCGACGAAAGCGACAGTCCGGCGCCGGCGTACGAGTCGGATTCGCCCACGAGCATCCTCTGGTCGCTGGCGAGTCGGCGCGGATGCGCTGCAACCCTCGCATTCACGTCGCGAACCTGCTTGACCCGCGGTTCGAGCCAATCCGCGCGTGGAGAGACGCCCCGTTCGCGGAAGGTCGAGCCCGGATCAACACTCAGGCGGCGAGCACTGGCCGCAACCGCTGCTCCAGTGCAGCGCGAGGAAGCGCGCCGACAACTCGGTCGATCTCTTGTCCGTCGCGGATCACGACCAGCAACGGGATCGACTGCGCGCCAAACCTCGTGGCGAGTCCTGGATTCGCGTCGACGTCGACCTTCACTACCTTCAGGTGTCCCGCGTGACTCTTGGCCAGGTCCTCGAGCACGGGCGAGATCATCCGACACGGCCCGCACCACGCCGCCCAGAAATCGACCACTACGGGCACGGACGCGGTCGTCTCGGCCGCGAACGTGGCGCTGTCCGCGTCGACGACCCAAGGCAGAGTCGCCTTGCACCGCGGGCAGCGCGGGACTCCGCGGTCGATCGGGCCGACGCGATTGCGCGCGTTGCAACTCGGGCAGCCGATGATCGTCACGATCACCAGGTTAGAGCGCGGCGGAGCAGCGGTCGCCTGGATCCGCCGTCAGCTGCCTCAACGGGCGTCTGGACCCATCCCCGCCGCAACGCGAAGAACATGGGTCAACCGGTCGATCGAGACCACGAGCACGTCATCCTCGACGCGCTCGACGCCACGCGCACGAACGAGACACAGGACTCCAAGCGCGCCGCTGCGTGCCCATCTTCGCCGGCGCCGTGACAGCCAGGCCACCTGCTCGCGCACCCGAGCGAGATGGCGCTGGTCGTAGGACCGGGTCTTCGTTTCGATCGCGACGGCGATCCCGCCGGGTGCGATCGCCACCGAGTCGATGTCTCCCCGACCCCGCCACGGCAGCGAATGGCGCAGCCGCCAGCCCTCCGCCTGCAACGGTGCCCGCGCGTGCTGGACAGCGTCCCTCGGAGCGGGCCCCGACTCGACTCCGGCGAGCGAGCGAGAGCCAGTGGCGCGCGCACACGCCGAGCGCGCCGGCGACGATGAGCAGGCACACAGCGACGAGAGCCGCGCTCACGCTGGCGGCCCCTAGGCCAAGCAGCGCGGTGCCGGCGGCCCCGATCCCGGCTTCGCCGGCGCGCGAGAGCCGGCGGTACTGCTGGCGACGCGCGTAGTTCACGCTGCGACCGCCTCGTGCTTGCGGCCGCAGAGGACGCGCTCTCGCTCGTCCTGAGCTGTGCCATCGCTCGATCCTGTCACCCCCGCCAGACGGCCGTCACCCGGTCGGCTAATGGCCCGAGATTCGACCCGTTGTCTCGGCGGATCCTCTTGCAGCCTGCCCCCAAAGCCCCTTTTCGTTCCCTCAAAAGTGCTTATTTGCAGGGAGAAAGCTAGTACCGCTACCGGGATTCGAAGCCGCCCGAGGGGGAATAGCGCGTTGACCTTTCCCTGCACACCGGGCGATTTGGACCGCCGTCGAGGGGCAGGTGACCGCCCGGGATTTGGGGTCAACTGTGGCGCATTTGTGGCGCACTAGACGGCCCAGGTCGCTAGGGGAGCGGTGTACGCAATGCGGTACACTCTGTGGGCATGGCGAAGATCGTTCCCGTTAGGGAGTTCAGGACGAAGCTCAGCGAGCTGCTCAGCGACGTCGCCGACCGCCGCGATCACGTGCTCGTGACTCGCAACGGCAAGCCGGCCGCTGCTCTCGTCCCCATCGACGAGTACGAGGCGCTCGAAGAAACCGCAGAGGTCCTCTCCGATCCAGCGACGCTCGACGCCATCGAAGCGGGCCTCGCCGACCTTGCGCGCGGCGACACCGTGACGCTCGACGATCTTCGCGGCGAGCTGCGCGACCGTCGAGCCGCCGGCTGACGCGTGGCCAAAGTCGTTATCGCGCGCAGCGCGCGGCAACAGCTTCTCGCTCTCGACTGGCCGCTCGTCGATGCCGTCGAGGACGCACTTGGGCTGCTCGAGCGAGACCCATACATCGGACATGCGCTCCGCGGCCGGCTGCACGGCCTACGCTCGTTGCGAGTCGGCACCTACCGCATCATCTACCAACTCTCAGACGACGGCCAGACGGTCCGCGTGGCGGCGATTCGCCATCGAGCGATCGCCTATCGCACCGACCCACGATGAGGCATCGCTCCGCCCTGCGATCGAGAACAAGGCGGCTCCGCGGCCGCGAGAGCGATCGTCGGCAATGCACGGTTGTCACGTTTAGCGGGATCCGCCAGGGCGTTGCCGAATTGCCTGTGTCGCTTAACAACGACGTCTCGCAGCTGCTTGATGCGCCTCGCCTGGCTCGCTGAGTCTCGCAAGTAGCCCGACCCATCAGTGTGGCCGGCGGGCGAACAGTGTGTTGGTCCGAGCCCAGAGGAGTAGCCGGCACGTCTGTCGGTTCGCACGAGGTCGCCTTCGGCGGCAGAGCAGGGTGGTCCGGCTCCGGCGACCGGAACTGCTCCTGAGCGGACATACTCATAGTGCGGCGGCCGCGCTTCGGCGGACGCGGCCCCTCGCGTCGCCGCCAAACCATGGGGCGCCTAACCTGCCATCGGCTTACCGGTCCCGTACATCGCGGACCCGGCACCACGTCCGTTGCGACGCATCGGGTACGCCCGGTACGCTGGCGCCGTGAGCAGTGTCGACGCCCGCGTCGAGGACGCTGGACGCGGCCCCGCGGCGGCGACGCCGACGGCCGCCGCGGAGGGCCCGGCGCGCGTCGCCGCTGCCGACCCGCTCAGCTCGGTGGCCGGCGTCCTGGCGCTGCAGCGCAGCGCGGGCAACCGCGCCGTTGGCGCCGTGCTGCGCGCTCGCGGTCCGGCGCCGCGCCGCGCGCTGCATCGCCTCGGCTACCGGCTGGACAAGCCGTTGCCCAGCGGCGCGGAGAAGCCCAAGCACGGCTCCGACGCCGACCAGCGCCGGTACTCGATCGACCAGTTCACGAAGATGTGGGAGGCCCAGTTCCACGCGCTGAACTCGTCGGAGGTCGACAACGTCCTGCGCGGCTGCGTCGGGATCACGGCGCTCAACCTGGGGCTGGGGCCGCTGGTCGCGCCCACCGACCTGCCCAGCAACAAGGTCTACGGCACGTTCGCGCAGGCCCGCGCGATCGCCGCGGCCAAGAACGAGGCGCTCGGGACGATCGCCCCGGGGAGCCCGATCCAGGGCTACGTCGTCTACGCCATGCTGTTCTGGTCCAACCGCGACCCGGACGACAAGAAGCGGGGCAAGCCCGACCCCAAGGCGTTTCGCCCGGACCCGAAGACCGGCGAAGTGGACATGAGCAAGATCGGCGACATCTACGCACTCTCGCGCCCGCCGGACTACACGAACTTCGACTTCGGGTTCTGGGACGAGTCGACCCAGACGTTCTGGCACGCCAACCACGGCACATACACGGGCATGAGGACGCCCGAGGAGATCTATCAGAGCACGCATGCCCGCTTCGCCCACAAGTACTGGGAGAACGGCGAGGAGCACGTCTCCTACCCGGACTTCGACCGCGTCGTCTACGGGGTCGCGTCAACCAACGTCAAGCCGGAGAAGCTCCTCCTGCCTACGCGCGACGAGAAGATCGCGGCGTTCAAGGCGCGCGTCGCCGCGGGCGACTGGGCCGACGCCGCGCTTCAGCTCAACGGCTTCGACAAGGACGACATCAAGCGCCTAGGCCGCGCGATCACCCACGACGAGCGCAGCGCGATCATGGGGGCGGCCTACAGCGCGATGCCCGGCTGGTCGGACCGCGTGGTGGACAACCTCGCCGAGGTCGACAAGGAGCCGCCCCCGCCCAAGCCGAAGCCCAAGCCGCGGCGCCCGTGACCGATCCGGCGCTCGAGGCGCAGGTCGGGCAGCGCGTCACCCTTACCGGCACCGCGCAGAACGCGGCGGCCGGGGCGAGCGTGCTGGTCGACGGCTGGCCGGTCTACATCGGCGGCCTGAGCCGCTGGCCCGCGGACCTGGCGGGCCGCGAACTCGACGTCACCGGCACCCTCGTGAGCACCCGCGGGCCGGCCCCCGAGGAGCGCGTCCACGGGCCCGCCGGGGGCTACGCACTCGCCGACTCCTCCTGGGCGCCGCACGAGTCCTAGGGGAACAGCATCGCCAGCGCGCCCCAGACGCGCGCAGGTCCGGCAGCGGCCAGCGCGCGTGCTCGGCGCCGCACGTCACCTCGAGTCCGTCCCCGCCGACCGTGCCGAGCACGTCGACCGGGACGCCCGTGGCGGCCAGGCGCTCGAGCGCCGCGGCCGGCGCGGAGACCACGAAGCCGCTGGCGTGCTCGCGGAACAGTCGACCCACGGGTCGCCATCCGCCGGTGCCCTCGGCGATGTCGAGCGCCCTGCCATGCCGCGCATGTTGACTGACCGCCTGCGCGGGCGGCCCTGCCAGGTCTGACCGCCCGGCGGCCGACACTCTCGTTGTGCCCTTTGCTCGTGCTGCCCGCCTTGCTGCCGCCAGTCTCATGCTGGCCGTGTGCCTCGTCGCCGCACCGACGCGGTCAGCCGCGGCGCATCCCACGCCGCCCCGCGCGCACGCCGCCGCTGCGACCGGCGCCGACTACTCCAACTACGCCGCCGCCCAGCGCCGCCGATAGACGCGACCCCGACGGTGACGGCGCTATCGCGAGTCGCTGCCGGCCGGGACAAGAGCCTTTCCGCAGTCGCTACCGCTTGAAAGGAAGCACTCGTCAATGCTGGCTTCTGAAATTGGGCAGAAGGCGACAGCCACCTCGGCGCTGGCGAGAGTGTGCGTCTGATCGACTTCCAAGACTCTCGGTGAGGGGAAAGCAATCGTCGAAGCGGCCGCCACCCGGATTGGCCGGCGTGTGCGCTTGTGGCGATTGCGATCGCCGGCCGAGCTCGGCCGAATGGCGAAAAGCGATCGCCTTACGCCCGCCTCAGGTACGCCTGACTCGGTGATTCCGCGATCGGCGGCGGTTGGGGCAGATGTTGTGGCGCACGGCGCGCACACGGTGATCTTCTCGCCGCGACTTCAGCGTGGGCTGGAATGAATCGTTGCCTGGGAGCGTCATGCCCCGAGAGCGGTAATGGGCACATATGACCTCAGCCGGATGATGGCGTGCGATCCGCGGCGCGCCGGTTCGCCGACCGCCCGCTCGGCTGGGAGGTCCTGGAGCCAGACGGAGTGGCGTGTGGCAGGGACGGATCCGTGCGCCGCGGCGACGCGAAGAAGTGGGCGTCGCAGATACGCGGCCGGCGCGTTGTCGTGATGACGCGGCTTGCTGGGATCGTTGCTGTGGTCGTGGGTTCGCTCGCGGGAGGCGTCTCGACGGCCGGAGCCACGCCTCCTCCGAACGCGTTCAATGCGACTGCAGGCGTGGTCTTCTCCGGAGAGGTCGGCGGATTTAACATCCGCTGCGCTCAGGGCTGCAACGGCCTCAACCCGTTCGTGACGATCGATTGGGGCGACGGTGCCACATCGAGGGTGCAGGCCGTCGAGTCATGCCTCGATATGGGTTGCACTTCGGCGGACTGGGCTATCTCGGGAACGCATACGTATCGGTTCCCGGGCACGTATGCCGCGTCGTTCACGTCAGTTCTGGACGGTGGTGTACCTGTGCCGATCAGCGCGACTGTCAGCGATGATCCCGACAGCATCCGTCCCTCGCCGCAGACGATCACGCCCGTCGTCGGCGCGCCGTTCGCGAACCTCGTGGCGGCGACGTTTACGGACACGAATCCCTTGGCGGCTGCTTCGGATTTCACCAGCAGCATCGACTGGGGCGACGGGACACAATCGCAGGGGACGGTGCAAGCAGCTGCGGGTGGCTTCCAGATCCTCGGCGGCCACACCTACTCGCGAGTCGGGAGCTTCCCGGTCAGCGTCACGATTCACCACTCCGACAACGCCGGCGCTCCCAACGGCACGACCGCCACAGCACCCTCACAGGCGCACGTAATGGATGCTGCGCTGACCGGCGCGCCAAGTCAGATCACTGCCGTTGTTGGCGTGCCGTTCGCTGGCCCCGTGGCCAGCTTCAGCGATCCCAACCCGTTCGCCGTGGCCAGCGACTTCACCGCCACAATCACATGGGGCGACGGGGCAATGAGCGCCGGCACGATCGCGGCGTCGCCGAGCGGTTTTCTGATCACCGGGTCTCACACGTTCGCGTCCCCTGGACAGATCCCAGTCGGCGTGCATATCGCGGACTCGCAGGGCTCGACGACGTCGGTTCAGGCGCTCGCGGTCGTGAGCCCGGCACCGCCGCCTCCGAGGACGACGGTCACCTTGTCGCCCGCGTCCCCGACCGGCAGGCACGGCTGGTACCGGGGACCTGTCCGGGCGTCCGTGAGCGCCACCACCATCATCGGCGCGGTCGTCGCGACACGCTGCCAGCTCGACGGCCCAGCGCCCGGCAGCTTTGACGCTCTACCCGCGCGATGTCTGTTCGCCGGCGGCGGCGCTCAAATCACGGGAGACGGAAAGCACGTGCTCTACGCCGCCAGCATCAACGACGCCAGCGAAAAGGAGCGACCGACCGCCACGGGCGTTGCGGTCGACGCAACGCCCCCAACTGTCAGATGCCGCTCCACCCGCCCCGTCCTGAAGACCGGGACCGTCGGGGCGCTGGTGTTCGCGACCGTCAGGGACGTGACGTCGGGACCCGCGAGCCAGACTGTCGCCGTGCCGGCCGCGACCTCCACGCCCGGCACGAAGATCGCCCGCCTGACCGGCTCAGACAACGCCGGAAACACGACGACAGTCAAGTGTCCATACCAAGTCTTGGGCCAGATCAACCCATCCCTGACCTGGACATTCAAGTTCCAAGGAGCGACCACTCACGTTCAGTCGCTCGTCGCCGGACACCTCCCACCGCGGGCCACGATCAGAGTTCTCTGCCACGGAGCCGGATGTCGCTCAGCCTCACGCACGGTCCGTCCCGCCAACAAACCAACATGTCGGCACAACAGCTGCCGCCGCAAGCGAACGCGCAACGAGACCACCCTGGATCTCACGAAGCTCTTCCAGGGCTGGAGCCTTCACGCCGGCACCGTGCTTGAAATAGCGATCAACGAGCGCGACACCATCGGAAGAGGGTTCGTCTTCACGATGCGAAACGGCCGGGCCCCAAGCGAGCTGGCCGGCTGTCTGGCGCCCCGATCCCTGGTGCCGAACCACGGCTGCTAGGAACTCCCCGCTTCGGCAGGAAACGCGCATCACCGAGACGATCGCACTCATTTCCGGGGGCAGCATCGGGCGGCGCGAATGCGTTGGCGACCAGGGGATCACGCGCGCCAGCTCCGCCGGACGAGCGCTTTGCCACGAACGCAATCGTGAGATGAGCCCGGAAGCGCGCGACTGCATCGCCGACAGAGGACGCGTCTTGAGCCGCGTCCATTCTGCGTCCACTAGTTTCACTTTGCCCCGCATCGCACCGTCACGCGCGTACATGTTGATTACTTCGATCTGCAGGGAGCTAGTGTCTCTTCGCTACCGGCCGTGAACGTCCGTGATCCGCTTGATTTTCACTCGTAACGAAGGGATCCCCCGGTCGAGCCCTTGGTCAGCCGGCGACAATCCTCGGGCCAAATGAGGTTTGGTCCGCAATGGACAAGGCCCTGCAAATAAGGCTATTCGGGGCCTTCGCGGTCAGCGTAGGCGGAGAGGTTGTGCCCGAGGGCGCGTGGCGCCTGCGTAAGGCCAAGAGCCTGGTGAAGCTGCTTGCGCTGGCGCCTGAGCGTCGAGTTCATCGGGAGCAGACGACTGAGCTGTTGTGGCCGGAGCGAGCGCGTGAAGCGGCGGCCAATAACTTTCATCAGGCGTTGTATGTCGCTCGTCGGGCGCTGGAGGCAGCGGGCGCCGAGGCTTCGGCTGTTCTCCCGCTGCGGGACGACATGCTGGTGCTGTATCCGGGCGGGAAGGTGGAGGTCGACGTCGACGCGTTCGAGGCGGCGGTCGCGCGCGCCCGCGAAAGTGGCGAGGTGTCTGACTATCGCGCGGCGCTCGAGGTTTGCGGCGGCGAGCTTCTGCCTGAGGATCGCTACGAAGCGTGGGCGGTCGGCCGACGGGAAGCGGTGAGCGAGGCGCACCTGGGGCTGCTGCTTGAGCTCTCCGCCCGGTTGGCCGAGGATGGGGACGCGTCGGCGGCTGTCGAAGTGCTCGAGCGGGCTGTCGTGATCGATCCGCTGCACGAAGAAGTTCATCGCGCTTTGATGCGGTTGTTCGCCGCGGGCGGTCGGCGTCAGCAGGCGTTGGAGCAGTATCACCAGCTGCGCCAGGCGCTGTCGCGCGATCTGGAGGCTGAGCCTGACCCTCAGACCGGGCGTCTGTATCGGGCGCTGCTGCGCGGTGAGGTCGACCCCGACGCGCCGGAGTGGACGCCGCGCTTGGCGAGGGCGCGCGCGACGGGCGGGCGAGTGGCTGAACCTGCTCGCCATAACCTGCCGATCGCGTTGACGAGCTTCATCGGGCGCGACCGGGAGCTGCGGGAGGTCGCCCGCCTGCTTGAGCGTAATCGCCTGGTCACGCTGACCGGCGCCGGCGGGTCGGGCAAGACCCGCCTCGCTGTCGAGGCTGCGACGGCGCGGCTGGGCGCGGCCCACGATGGTGTCTGGCTGGTGGAGTTGGCGGGCCTGGGCGACCCTGCGTTGGTGCCGGACGCGATCGCCTCCGCGCTCGATCTAACGCTTCCCTCTCAGCGCCCGGCCCTTGAAGGCCTCGGCGCCCAGCTCAGCCAGTCGAGCAGGTTGCTGATCCTCGACAACTGCGAGCACCTCGTCGCGGCCTGCGCCGTTGTGGCCGAACACCTGCTGGGCGCCTGCTCGGAGCTGCGTATCCTGGCCACGAGCCGCGAGCCGCTGCGCGTCCCCGGAGAGGTGACCTGGCGGGTCCCGTCGTTGACACTGCCGGCCCCGGGTCGGTCGGTCAAGCCAGCGGAGCTGGCCTCATACGAGTCGGTTCGTCTGTTCTGCGAGCGCGCGGGCGACGTCTCGTCGGGCTTTGAGTTGGGCGATGCCAACGCTGGCGCGGTTGCCGAGATCTGCTTGCGGCTGGACGGCATGCCGCTCGCGCTGGAGCTCGCCGCCGCCCGCGTGGGGGCGCTCTCGCCAGCTCAGATCGCCGAGCGACTGGGCGATTGCCTCGCCGTCCTGACGGCCGGGAGCCGGTCGGCGCTGGACCGCCAGCAGACACTCAGGGCCACGCTGAGCTGGAGCCACGCGCTGCTGACTTCGAACGAGCGCGCGCTGTTTCGCCGGCTCGGCGTGTTTGCCGGGACCTTCGCGCTGGAGGCCGCCGAGGAGGTCGCGGCGGGTGGAGATGTCGACGGGAGCCAGGTCGCCGACCTCCTGGGGCGACTTGTCGATAAGTCGCTGGTGGTGGCCGAGCAGGATGCCGGCGGCTACCGGTATCACCTGCTCGAGCCGATGCGCCAGTACGCGCGCGAGCTGCTCGTCGAGGCGAATGAGGTGACGACCGTGGAGGCCCGCCATTACGCGTTCTACCTTGAGCTCGCCCGGGCAGCCGATCCCGAGCGCACGTCAGCTGGGCCGATCGTCGCGGCCGGCCCACTCGAGGCCGATCACGACAACCTGCGCGCGGCGCTCGGGTGGGCGCTGCGCGACGAACCCGAGCAGGCGTTACGGCTGGCCGTCCACATGTGGCCGATGTGGATGGCCGGAAGTCATTTCCAGGAGGGCAGCCGGTGGCTTCAGACGGCCCTCGCCGCGGCCCCGGCGCCCACCGCGCTTCGCGCGGAGGCTCTGCGCGCCGCGTGTGGGCTGGAGGTCCGCCTGGGGCGGACCGGCGAGGTGAGCGAGCTGGGCATCGAGCGGGTCGAGATCTTCCGAGCTCTGGGCGACCGCCCGGCGGTCGCTCACGCGCTCGACGAGGTCGGCGTCTATGAGTACATGGCCGGTCGCTATGACCGCGCCGAGCGCCTGTACGCCGAGAGCCGCGTGCTGGCCGAGGAGCTCGACGATCGCAAGGTGGCGGCGGCGGTGCTGCACTCCGTTGGCGTGCTCGCCCAGTGCCGCGGCGACTCCGCGGGCGCCCGCGAGGCGCTGCTGGACAGCCTGGCCGGGTTGCGGGAACTGCCCGCGGAGGACAGCGAGCGATTCTTTCGGGTGCACACGCTGGGGCTGTTCGTCGCGGGTGACGGGCCGGGCGGAGCGCCGCGGATGTACTTTGAGGAGACCGCGCTGTTCTTTCGCCGCGTGGACGCGCGGCGCGCGATCGGCTATGTCCTGGCCGCGCTCGGCGACGTCGCCCGCGCCCAGGGGCTCAGCGAGCCCGCGCGCGAGCGCCTAACCGAGAGTCTCGCGCACTTCCGCGAGGCGCGCGACGCGATGGGCACGGCGTTCGCGTTGAACCGCCTCGGCAACCTCGCCGGCGCCCTGGGAGAGCCCGACCTCGGCCGCGAGTGGCTGGAGGAGGGGTTGGCGCTACGCCGCGAGCTTGGTGACCGAAGAGGTGTCGGCATGACCCTGAGTAATCTGGGTTTGCTCGCCGCCCGCGCCGGCGACCTGGAGCGAGGCCGGTCGCTGCTCGGCGAGGCGCTGGCGCTGTTTGAGGAGACCGACGACGCGCCCGGTCAGGCGGGCATGCGGCTCAATCTCGGCAACATCGCCGCTGACGCCGGCGAGCCGCAACGCGCCCGCGAGCTGCTGCAAGCGAGCCGGGAGCTGGCCGAACCGCAGCACTTCTTTCGCGTCGCGGGCTGGGTGACGCTCAGGCTGGCCGAGCTGGCGATCGCCGACGGCGACGCCGAGCGCGCGGCCCGGCTGCTTGACGAGGCGCTCGAGCACCTGCGTCCGCTGGGCGATCGTTGGGGGGTCGCCCGCTGCTTAGAGCTCGATCAAGCGGTCGCTAAGTGGTCGCTAAGGCCCGCTAGGCAGGGTTGAGCGCGTTCGAAGAATTTCGCCTGCAAGGAGCTCGAAGACATGGCCACAGAAACGACCACCCCCCACATGCTCGGCGACGCGACGCTCGTCGAGCTCGAGCAGGGCCTGCGCGGCCAGCTCATCCGGCCCACCGACCAGGGCTACGACGAGGCGCGCGCGATCTGGAACGGCGCCCACGACCGGCGGCCGGCGCTGATCGTCCGCTGCGCCGGCGTCGCTGACGTCATGCGCGCGGTGGACTTCGCGCGCAGCGAGAACCTGCTCGTCGCCGTCCGCGGCGGCGGGCACTCCCTGCCCGGCTTTTCCACCTGCGACGGCGGCATGGTCATCGACCTGTCCGCCATGACTGCGGTGCGCGTCGACCCGTCGCGTCGCACCGCCA
Source organism: uncultured Solirubrobacterales bacterium (assembly GCA_963725925.1). Classification (GTDB taxonomy): domain Bacteria; phylum Actinomycetota; class Thermoleophilia; order Solirubrobacterales; family Solirubrobacteraceae; genus Palsa-465. The sequence goes on along the minus strand of CAVSAY010000005.1, from coordinate 6,332 downwards.
GCGCGCAGGGCGGCTGTACGTGGGCGGACTTCGATCACGAGACGCAGGCGTTCGGGCTCGCGGTGACCGGCGGCCTGGTGTCCACCACGGGGATCGCCGGGTTCACGCTCGGCGGTGGCATCGGCTGGCTGATGCGCAAGGTCGGCCTGACCTGCGACAACCTGCTCGCCGCCGACGTCGTCACCGCCGACGGACAGCTCGTGCACGCCAGCGAGGAGGGGAATCCCGAGCTGCTGTGGGGTCTGCGCGGCGGCGGGGGGAACTTCGGTATCGCCACATCGCTTGAGTACCGGCTGCACCCGATCGGCCCGATGCTGCTGGCCGGCCCGATCTTCTTCGCCGGCGACCGCGCCGAAGAGGTGCTGCGCTTCTACCGCGAATGGGTGCGCGAGCTGCCCGACGAGCTGACGACGCTGGCCGGACTCATGACCGCTCCGCCCGCGCCGTTTCTCCCTGAAGCGGCGCACGGCAAGCCGATCGTCGCGGTCATCGCCGTGCACGCCGGCGAGCCCGAGCGCGGCCGCGCTCTGGTGCAGCCCCTCAAGGAACTCGGCGACCCGATCGTCGACCTCATCGGGGTCATGCCCTACACGGCGATGCAAAGCCTGCTCGACCCGCTGTGGACCCGTGGCGCGCACAACTACATGCGCTCCGCCTACGTCAACGAGCTCAACGACGCGGCAATCGCGGCGACCGTCGGCCAGCACCAAGCGGTGCCCTCACCACACTCCGAGATCCACTTGCACCACTTCGGCGGGGCGGTGGCGCGCGTCGATGACGACGATGCGGCGTTCGGTGACCGCTCGGCGCAGTACGTGCTCAACGTGATCGCCCGCTCGCCCGACGCCGAGGGCTTTGACGCCAACGTGGGATGGGCGCGCGACACCACCCAGGCACTGGCCCCGGTCAGCCAGGACGGGGCCTACGTCAACTTCATGAGCGACGCTCGCGACGAGCGGCTGCGCGCCGCCTACGGCGAGCAGAAGTACGAGCGGCTGGTCGCGCTCAAGCGCCGCTACGACCCCACCAACCTCTTCCAACTCAACCAGAACATCACCCCGTAGCTCACACCCGGGGACGCCCGCCAATCCGCGCGGGCCTCGACGCAGAGCAACAACCCACGAGTCTCGCCGGCAACAGGCCGACGAGCGCAAGACGACGCACGCCATCCGCAGGGGGGCCGACCCCGCCTGCGACGAACCGTCCACTTGACGCAAGGACCGCAATGAAACGACTGCTTATCACCGCCGCGCTCCTCGGGGCGCTCGGCACTACCGCCGTGGCGCTGGCCGCGGGCGCCAACCCGATCACCGAGAAGATCGTCGGGGCCGCGAGCATCTCACACCCCTACACGATCGATGTCAGAAAGCCCGCGGACGTGATCGTCGCCCAGGCGACGGTTCCGCCCGGCGCGAGCTTTGGCTGGCACTCTCACCGAGCGGCCGTAGTGGCTGTGGTCAAGTCGGGCACGCTGACGCTCTACGACAGCGCCGACCGGACCTGCACCCCGCGCCGCTACTCGGCCGGGCAGGCCTTCACCGAACACAAGAACCACGTCCACCTCGCCCGAAACGAAGGCCACAAGCCGGTCGTGGTGATCGTCACCTACCTCGGCCTCAAACACGGCGTCAACCCCGACGTGCCGGCCCCAAGCCCCGGGAACTGCCCCTTCTAGCCACAGCGGCCGAGCTTCATGACTAAGGCGCAGGCAGCCAGCCTGCCTGCGCCTAGCTTGCGCGCATCGACCAACCCACCTGCCCAGAGTCACCAATGAACGCCCACCTCAACCACATCCTCGCCCAGCAACGCATCGCCGCCCTGCAACGAGCCGCTGACCGCGCGCGACTAGCTACAAACGCGGGTACCCGGCGGCGCGACTCGCGCGACTCGTATCCGGTCGTGCACGCCCTGCCGATGCCGACAGCCCACCCGTCGCCGGAAGCCTGGCCCGCCGCCGGCCTGGCTGCCGCCACGAGCCCGGCGTCGGCCCGCCCCAGGGACCGCCCCCGGTTTGCCGCACCAGTGGCGAACACAGGCTCTCGAGGGCGCTCGATGGCGTTCTCACAGCCACAGAAAGCGCCTGCTGCCGTCGAGCGGTCAGAGCAACTCACGCGGCTTGTCTACGAGCCGCTCGATGCGCACGCCGGCACCGAGCACCTCTCACGGACGCAGTCCGGCGAGCTGTCGTGGCACGCGCACCTGCACTATCTCCGTGACCTGCAGTGGGTCGGCCGCGAGGTTCTCGCCGATGTCAGCTAGAGCTCTCCAAGGCGACGCGGTACTCGGAGCTCCAGCTGGCAGCGATCGCACGATCAACACCGATGTCGAAGCTCAGTCACGTCCCCCCGCGCGATCGTTGCCATGTCGACCCGTCAGCGATTCGCGCCGCAGGCCGAGGCCGCACTTGCTCGATCCGAATCGCCTGCCCGACTACATCGACCGGTTGTACCGGGCGGCGTGGGCGCTGTGCGGATCGCGACACGACGCCGAAGATCTGGTCCAAGAGACGTTCGCCACAGTACTCAAGTGCCCCCGGCTGCTCCACACCGACAACGACATCGGCTACCTGCTACGGGCGCTGAGAAACACCTACGCCACCCGCTACCGCACCGCCGCCCGTCGATCTGCCACGCGTCAACTCTTTGAAGACGACGCGCCTCCTGTCGACGAGAGCCGCATCAACGCCCGCGACATCATGCAAGCAATCGCAAGCGCGCCAGCCCCGTACCGAGATGCCGTAATCGCTGTCGACCTCCTCGGACTGTCCTACCGCGAGGCCGCGCGCTCCCTACACACCCGCGAAGCGACGATCACAACACGGCTTCACCGCGGACGGCAGCACGTCGCAGGCGAACTGATCGCGCTGGCCTGAACGAACGATCCGGGCTGGGTCCATGCCCACACACCGGAGGGAGCGACCAGCGGCAGGACCTCGCAGCGCAGCGTCCGGAGCTTAGGCCAGTACGGACGCAGCCAAGCATCACAAACCAGCAATCGATGTCGGGAAACGGAACCGAGGAACGAATGGTTATGAGACTCAGACGTGCTAAACGCTTGACCGTGCTCGCGATCGTTGCGAGCCTGGTGTGCGCGGCGGGTGCTTACGCCGCGGTTGCCGGGCTGCCTGCGGGCGTCCAGGTCAACAATGACCTGCCTGCGATCGATCCGGCGCAGGACGCGGGTTTGACCGACTTGACGGCCGGTACGGTGACGGCGGGCAATGCTCGCGTGCCGTGGGCGACGTTCTCACAGCAGAACCAGAAGAACGCCGACGGCAGTCAGCAGATCTTCGTCCGGGCGTTCAAGGGCGGCGCCTGGCAGACGCAGGGCTTCCCGGAGTCGCTCAACGAGGATACGACGCAGATTGCGCAGGCCCCATCGATCGACTTCACCGGCGCTGACCGGACCGTCCCGTGGGTCGGCTGGGCGGAGCCGAGCACCGTTCTCGGAAGCAACCATCAGATCTTCGCGAGCCGCTTTTCGCCCCAGCCTGCTCCCGCCCAGGGTGGCGGCCAATGGATCCACGAGGGCCAGCAGGTTGCCAACACGGCGCCGTCGCTGAACATCAACACGAACCGCGACGCGGCCGCTCCATCGCTGATCGGCGGCACCACCAACGCGGGCGCCAATCCTGCTCCATGGCTGACCTGGCAGGAGTTCGATGGTCAGCAGGGCGAGTGCAACACGACCGCGTGCGCGCCTCAGATCTTCGCCTCCCACGCCGTCCCGGCGACGGCGGGTGCGTGTCCAGCCGGGACTAAGCCGAGCCACGGCTCGAGTGTCGGCAAGTTCTGCTTTCAGCAGGTCGGGATCGACCGCGTCCAGGGTCCCGGCGCCGATCAGCTCGATCCCTCGCTGAACATTGATCCAAGCCGCGCCGGGATTGAGGGTGATATCGCGTTCACGGGCGCGAACGACGCGGTTCCGTGGGCGGTGTGGTACGAGAACAGCGACTCCAACGGCGGGCATCCGAGCGGTCATGGACTGTTCAATGCCGACATGGTGTTCGCCGCGCGGGCGATTCCCGACGGCAGTGGCGACGGTGGCTTTCACTGGCAGACCGTCGGGCTCGGTACCGCCGGCAAGACAGCGGCCAACGACATCCTCAACACCAGTGGCGGCAACGGGATCGGCGAATGCGGGCAGAGCACGGCCAACGAGCAGGCCTGCTCGCTCGACGCCGCGTCGGCGAGCGGTCTGGATGCCGGCACCGGGGCCGAGAACCCGTCCGTGACGGCGGGGACGATGGTCGCCGGAAACGCGACAACGCCGTGGATCGCATGGGATGAGAGCACCGCCAACGGGGGGCTGCACTCGGTGTTCGTCGCGCGGCTGGATGCCGCTGGCGACCATTTCGACCTGCTCAACAACGGACAGCCGATCTCGCACAGCGGCCTCGACTCGACACGACCGGACATCGTCTTCTCGCACAACACCCCATACGTGTCCTGGCATGAGAAGGCGGCGGATAGCACCACAACGACGTTCGTCGGTCATTTCGAGGGCAATCCCGCCAACCCGGTATTCAAGATCGACACCGGCGCGATTCCGACCACAACCCCAATCGCGTCGGACGACGGCATCACCGATGTGCGCCAGCCGGTCGGGTCGACGTGCCCGGCCGATCCGTTCACCCAGGACGGTGCCGCATGCCCGGCAAACGCGGTCGGCACGCCATTCTTCGCGTTCACGAGCACGACCAATGGTCCACGGGCGCTGTTCGCGCAGACCTATCAGCCCGAGAACGTGCAAACCGCTCCCGCGAGCGGGGTTGCCGTAGGCCAGGCGACGCTCGGCGGATCAGTGAACCCCGCCGGCGCCCCGGTGCACGTCCGGGTCGAGTTCGGCCCGACGACCAGCTACGGGCAGAGCACGCCGGTTCAGTCCCTGGCCCCGTCAGAGACCCAGACGCCGTTCAGCGCGGCGGTGACCGGCCTGTCTGCGGGAACGCTGCACTATCGCGCGGTCGCGACCAGCGACTTCGGGACCTTCGCCGGCCCCGACGCGACCGCACACATCCCGCCCACCCCACCGCCGCCCTCGCCGGGTGACGGCCACACGTCGGTTGGCCACGCCAAGGTCAAGGGCGCGACCGCGAGCGTACGGGTGTCCTGCACCGGAGTCACAGGAGCGACCTGCAGGCTCGCGTTCCGGATGACCGTGACCGAGAAGCTCCGCGGCCACAAGGTGATCGCGGTCACCGCTCGCAAGCGACCGAAGACTCGCAAGGTCGTGGTCACGGTCGGCTCGGCCCGCGGGCTGACGCTCATCGCCGGACAGTCGAAGGTCGTGAAGATCTCGCTGAACGGCCACGGTAAGCGCCTGCTCGCAAGCCGCCATACCCTGAACGTGACGCTGGACGTCACGAAGATCCTCGGCGGTGGCCCGTCGCGGACGCTCTCCCAGAAGGTCACGTTCAAGGCGCCGAAGCACAGAAAGCACCACCACTAAGCTCCACGACGGGATCAGGCACGGGGCCTCGTCCCTTCGGGGCCGAGGCTCGGGCCTGATGCGCCGCTCAGGCCTCCCGGTAGCGATGGAGCAGGAACGTACGCTAAGCCGCTTTGCCGAGCTCAACGCGGTTCCGGTAACCAGCCCGCGTGGGCTCCCTCCGCGACGGCGGCCCTGCTGAGGCGACGAGCAGAGCCGGACACGGCGATGTCCGTCAAACCTGGAACCGCTACGGCCACCTCGTACCGGGCAGCGAACGCGAAGCCGCGGACCGCCTGAGTGCGTACTTGGACAGGTCTACTGTGGCGCAGCCACTCAGAAACGCGAAAAGCCCCGTGGATACGGGGGTTCCGGAGTACCGCTACCGGGATTCGAACCCGGGTTTCCGCCGTGAGAGGGCGCCCGAGCATCCGATAGCGTCGCGCAAAATTCGTCATTTCCAGGGCAAATATGAACTCGCCGGAACCGCCGAATGCCCCAAATGTTCGGGAGATGTTCGGATCTGGTTCGGACGGCTGTTCTTCTCACGCAGCCGATTCCGGGCTCCGAGCAGACGCCGCATGAGACTCGCGCTCTGCCGGGTGACAAGCAGCAAGTGCAACCTCTGGTTGCGCGACGGGCGAGCACCGAGAGCTTCCTGGGGCCGCGGTCCGCTCCTGGGTCGACCCGTGTTCTGGCGGCCTGGGCCCGTAGTGCCGCTAGCGTGCACGAGGAACGCCGGGCGGCTTCACTGCGGAAATCCGCGTTGCGGAAGGGAACGGTTTCGTTGCCGGGTGAGCGAATCATCGACGCAGGCCGGGTCTGCGGACCGCCCGATGGTCGGGATTGGCGACCACCGACGCGAAAGCATGGGCGCGTCCTCCGTCGGTCGTCGATGTCGG
>CAVSAY010000004.1:0-212798 GCA_963725925.1 uncultured Solirubrobacterales bacterium | reverse complement strand
GCGCTTGCCGCGCGAGGGAGGGGAGTGGGCTGACGCTGCCCAACAGACCCGTGGCAGCCGCAGAGCAGGTCTCGGGAGGAGGACGGCGCTGCCGTTGATGCCTGAAGGGGTCACGCTTGCATCTCAGCTGCTTTTCGCCGCACGACCAGCCGCGCACCGCGGTTCGCTGTCGCGTTGATTGATGCCTGCGGGCGATTCCGACCCGCGTCGTCTGGCGGAGGCACCCGTGTGATGAGGTCACGGATCCGGCGCGGTTTAGGCGGTCTCTATCGGCTGTGTTGATCCCGCACAGCGGCGGGCTCAGGCGGCCGCGCTATGCGGTACCGGATACCGGTCTCCCACGGGAGCACCTTGCCGAACTGGACCAGCTCGCCGTAGAAGGCGTGGTCGAACGTCGGGCGGAGCACGAGTTCGAGCGGCCATGACGCTGCTTGGGCCGGAGTCTGCGCGTTGCTCATGTCCTCGAACCACGGCCGCGACGCGTCCGTGTCGATCAGGCCCGGGCACAGCGTCATGATCAGCTATGTTCTCGGCGAGATCCGTTGCGCGACGCTCGTGGGCGATCGCTCGCACCGCGGCGACCTGCGCGACCTTCGATGGGATGTTCAGCCAGGTCCCGTAACCGTCGCCTTCCTGCGCGGCCATCGTGGACGGCCTGACGCCAGTCGGCGACTAGGGCGTCGACGGCATCGAGATCCTGCTCGGCTACCTCGGCGAATCTCCCGGCGATCCGCTGGTCGAGCTTGTCGAGCGTCCCGAGCGCGCTCGCGACGATGATCAGCCGGCCGCCCGTCCGCAGTCGCGGCGCGAACGCCCGCAGGATCCCGGTCGTGGCGAGGTTGCTGGTCTCGGTGACGGCATCGACCTCGTCGGTCGGGTCGTCCTTTGCGGGTCATCCGTGATGTCGCGTTTGAGAAGACGATGTCGACTGTCGCCGAGCTCCGCGGCCAGGGACGCGATCGCGTCGGGGTCGCGGACGTTCGAGCACGCGACCTTCGACTCGGGCGACCGCGGAGCCGCCCTTCACCTCGTTGGCGGCAACCTCGACGCGGTCCGGATCGCGGCCGGTGAGCAGGACGAGATCCTCCGGCTCCATGCGGGCGGCGAGCCCTTCGGCTAGCGCGCGACCGAGCCCTTGGTTCGCGCCTGTGACAAGTGCTATGCGAGAAGTAGTCATGCGATCAACGTAACGGCTTTTGGCCATGCTGAAAACGAGAATCTGGCACAGGTATCATGCGTTTCTCGCATGGTCTCCGAGCTTTCGCCCACGGCACTGAGGGCCTTTCGCGAGATCGCGCAAGCGGGCTCGTTCTCGGCCGCCGCGCTCTCGCTCGGGTACACGCAGTCGGCGATCTCGCGACAGATAGCAGCGCTCGAGGCGGCCGTCGGTCACCGCCTGTTTGACCGTGGCCGGCAGGGCGTGACCCTGACGCCGGCGGGCGCGCGATTGTTGACGAGCGCGATCCGAGCGCTCGACGAGATCGACCGTGCCCTGCGCGAGTTGGACGGCGAGCAGACCACGGTCGGCCCGGTTCGGATAGGCGCCTTCCCGGCGGCAATGATCGGACTGGTGCCCGCGGCCCTGCAGTCACTGCCGGCCCACCTGAAGGTCACCGCGCGCGAGGCGACGACGCCGGCGCTCACGCGGGCGCTTCGCGCGGGAACGCTGGACCTTGCGATCCTCGCGCGATCGCCGCCGTTCCGGCCGCTGGACGCGGAGTCGCCACCGCTCGAGTTGACGACGCTCTCTGAGCGCGAGCTCGTGATCGGCGTCGCGGCCAACCATCCACTCGCGAGCGTCCCAGTGGTCGAGGTCGGAGAGCTCGAGGGTCAGGTCTGGGTCGCCAGCCGGTCCGACGCCGGCGATTCGCTGCTCGGTGTCTGGCCGGGCCTCACTCACCGTCCCGACGTGCGCTACGTCGTGCGCGACTGGCTCGCCAAGCTCAACATCGTCGCCGCTGGTCTGGCGATCACGACGGTCGCCCCGGTAAGCCTCGTCGGACTCCCCGACGGCGTTAAGGTCGTCGCGGTCCGCGGCGAGCCACGCGAGCTGCGGCGGATAGTCCTCGCACACCAGCCCGGCCCGATGGAGGAACCCACCGCACGAGTTGCCGACGCGCTGATCGCTACCGCGCGGGGTCTGCGAGCGGCTCCAGGCGCGGCCGCCAGCTAAAACGGGAACGCAGCACGCAACGCAAGCAGCGACGTCCCGCCCCCGAGCGCCACTCGCGGACACGACCGACTAGGTCGGAAGGCTTGCGACAGTCGCCGAGCCTTGGCGTCCACGGACCCGATTGGCGGGCGCTACTCCTCCACGCGTAAGGGGTAACGGCGCCAGCGTGGCTGCTTGGCGTGGAATGCAGCTAACTGCTCACACCCGACCCGCGACGGATCGCAAACAGCGGGGCGCCGCACTCGGGACAGTAGCCCTGCCAACCGGCGCGACCGTTGGGCAGAGTTACCTCGCGTGCGTCGGCAATCGTGACCTTTGCTCCGCAGACGCATCGACCCTGCGGTCCAGGATCGGGCGTGGCTGGCGTCGAGTCGGCCATCCCAGCAGCATATTCGTCGTGGACTGAAGGACCATCTACATTGCCTGCGATCGGGGCGGCTCATCGCAGTTGAGCGTTCCTACGCGGACGCGGCGAGAACACCACACGCGTGGCGATCAATCCGTGCCTATGGCCCCGGACCACCGGGCGATCTGCTGGTGAACACGACGAGTCGCGGCGGCGTCGCGCTATCGCGGTCGTCGCTCAGCCGCGTGTAGCGGTCGTCAAAGAGGGCGCAGTCCTCGAGCGACTTACAGTTACACGTGCTGCACATCTCCCAAAACCCGCGAACCGCGCGAAGCGAGACCACCGGTCTGTGTGCCCAAAGGCACGCCCCAGCGTCAAAGCGGGTCCAGACGGACAGCTCGCGGAGTGCGTTTAGGTGAGATGACGGTTGGAGCGAAGCGGCAGCGTGGTCATCGCGAACTGGTAGGAGAGCAACACGCGATGCACGGGGCTGGATACTAATCGTCCCGAAACCACGCGGCGTCAGTTTGGGTTGACAAGTGTCTGCTGTCAGTCTAAACTGACGTCCTATGAACGCTGAAGACATCGCCTCCGCGATCGCGTCCGACGACCCGGCGGTGGGGCTCCGCGCCTCGTTGGCGCTCCATCGCCTGGCTGAGCGGGTCGAAGCCGACCACGTCAGGTCGGCCCGGGAAAAGGGCTGGTCGTGGCAGCAGATCGGAGACGCCTTGGGCGTCACCCGCCAATCCGTGCACACCAAATACAACAAGGACTCATCATGACCACCGAATCCGCTGCGCCAGAGACGCTTCACGCCTGGGCCATCTATCTGCGGGCCAGTGAGGAGGCTCGTAGCCGAGGTGATCGCCGAACTGGCACCGATCACATCCTGCTCGCATTGTTTGAAGATCCCTCGGTCGAAGCCGTGCTGGGCGTGAGCCTGCCGCAAGCTCGCCAGGCCCTCGACTCGCTCGATCGCGAAGCCCTGGCCGCCCTGGGCCTGGGTTCCGGCGCCGACGCTCCCGCGCTGCCGATGCGCGCCGTGCCGAAGAGGCCGAGGATCAGAGACGTCGCGAAAAAAGATCGCTTCCGCATGACGCCCGCAGCAAAGAAAGTGCTGGAGGAAGCGTACAAGCCCAAGGGTCATCGGAAGCTCCAGGTCACCGGCCCCGAGGTGCTGGCCCAGATTCTCGCTCTCCAACCACCAGATCCTGCGGCGGTGCTGCTGGACGCGCTCGGCGTCGATCGCGCGGCCGCACTTGCGGTAGCCGGCTGTGGGGAAGTTGTGGGGAAGTCGGGACCCCCTCGGAGCGGTCTTGAACGGTCTTGAGCGGTACGTTCGGGACGCCATCCGAACCCGTCGCCGGAGGGGAAACTCCCCGCATATTGGCGGATTCCCTGCAATGAAACGGAGAGGGAGGGATTCGAACCCTCGATGGACGAAACCGCCCATACCGGTTTTCGAGACCGGCGCATTCAACCGCTCTGCCACCTCTCCGGTTGGCCTCACAAGTTAGTGCAAGCGGCGCCCTGAAGCGCCTCAGCGCGGCAACTTCCCGTTCGATCCAGGCGCCCCGGAGTCGGGGATGTTGACCGCGCTGAGCGCGGCAAACATCCCGCGGCGGCACTGACAGGGAATGAGTGGGACGTTGACCGCGGCGATGTCTGGCCCGGCAGGCCGCCAGCGCACCCGCGGGGCCAAGCCTTACCCCCGCCGCGGCGCGAAGAACGCCCGCAACAGATCGGCCGACTCCTCGGCAAGCAGCCCGCCCGCCACCTGGGGGCGATGGTTCAGCCGCGGCTCGGCGAGGATGTCGAACACGCTGCCCGCCGCACCAGCCTTCGGATCGGTCGCCGCGAACACGACGCGGGGGACCCGCGCCAGCACGATCGCGCCCGCGCACATCGCACAGGGCTCGAGCGTCACGTAGAGCACGGCGTCCAGCACCCGCCAGCTCCCGATCGCCCGAGCGGCCTCGCGCAGCGCGATCATCTCGGCGTGGGCGGTGGGATCGGCGCGAACCTCGCGCTCGTTGTGCCCGGTGCCGATGACCTCGCCGTCGCGGACCACGAGGGCCCCGATCGGGACGTCGTCGTGGTCGAGCGCCCTGGTCGCCTCCCGGAGCGCCAGGCGCATGAAGTACTCGTCTCGTGGAAAGAAATGGGCTGCCATCCGCAATACCGTCGCTACCGTTGTGGAAGAGCAACTTCTCGCGTGACGATGATGTCTTAACAGGGGCCGTCATCCACGCAAGTGCACATTTGAGCTCTACCTCGTCGATATTCCGCGCCGGCGCGGCCGCATTGGCCGTCGCCGCCGCCCTCGCCACGGGCGCGGCCGCCCCCGAGCAGACGCGGGCCGCCGTGTCCAAGACGCCCTCGCCCGCGGCACCGGATTACGTGCCGGGGCAGGTGGTTGTCGGCTACAAGTCCGGCACCACGGCGAAGGTCACCAGGAATTTGACGACCCGCATGGGCGTGCGTCAGGCGGGCCCGGCACCCTCGTCCGGCGAGCAGGTCGTCGACGTGCCCAAGGGCGTGACCGTCCAGCAGGAGGCCTCAAGGCTGCAGGCCCAGCCTGGCGTCGCCTACGCCGTCCCCAACTACATCGCGCACGCCGCGGGGTCCTGGATCCCCAACGATCCCGGGCCGAAGGGCCGAACCGCGGGCGGGTGGGCGAAGGTGCAGTGGAACTTCCTCGCGCCCAGCGGTGTCAACGCGCCGGAGGCTTGGGCGAATCTCCGCGCCGATCATCGTCCGGGCGGCAAGGGTGTCACGGTCGCGATCCTCGACACCGGCGTCGCGTATCGCAATTGGAAGACCTTCCGGAAGGCGCCGGACTTCACGAACACCAAGTTCGTGCACCCCTACGACTTCGTCGCCAACAACCCGTTTCCGCTCGATCGCGAGGGCCACGGCACGTTCGTCGCCGGGATCCTCGGCGAATCGACCAACAACCACGTCGGTCTCGCCGGGATCGCCTATGGCGCGTCGATCATGCCGGTGCGCGTCCTCGACGCCGATGGCACCGGCGACGCCGCCACGATCTCCAAGGGAATTCGCTACGCCGCCGACCACGGCGCGCAGGTCATCAACCTCAGCCTCGAGTTCGACATGACCGTCAGCTCCGGCGACATCCCCGACATTCTCAGCGCGATCCGCTACGCCCACCACCACGGAGCCCTGGTCGTGGCGGCGTCGGGCAACGAGGGCGTCGAGCAGATCGCCTACCCGGCGCGGGCGCCCGATGTGGTGGCCGTCGGCGCCACCACGAAGGACCGGTGCCTGGCCGACTACTCAAACGGTGGCAGCCACCTCGCGCTCGTCGCCCCCGGCGGCGGCGAGGACTCCGACCTGACCAACGATCCCGACTGCCATCCCACGCGCAACCTGCCCAACATCGTGCAGCAGACGTTCGGCAACCCCAGCGCGCCCGACCGCTTCGGTTACCCGCGCGACTGGTACGGGACGTCGATGGCCGCGCCGCACGTCGCCGCGGTTGCGGCGCTGGTGATTGCCAGCGGCGTGCTCGGCCGCGATCCGTCGCCCGACCGGGTGCTCAGCCGGCTCGAGCAGACCGCCGTCACGCTGGGCGGCTCAAAGCCAAACCGCGACTACGGATTCGGCCTGGTCGACGCCGGCGCGGCGACCTCTCCGCTCGTCAAGGCCCGCCGGCACTAGCCGCCTACGTCGTTCGCACGATCAGCACCGAGCACGGTGCGTGGTGCGAGATCTTGTTGGGCACCGAGCCCAGCAGGAAGCGCTTCGCGCCGGTCATCCCTTTGTTTCCGACGACGATCAGGTCGGCGCGCTGCTCTTCGGCGATGTCGAGGATCGCGTCCGCAGCGTCTCCCTGGCGCGCAAACGTCTCGACCTGCTCCACTCCGGCGTGGCCGGCCTCCTCGCGCGCGGCGTCGAGCATCTCGAGCACATCGCCACGCGGGTTGACCATCCACTCGAGGTCCTTGGGGACCTCGACCTGCTCGTTTCGCAGGCGCTGATCGGAAACCGGTTCGTAGGCGCTGACGATCTGCAGGCGCGCGCCCGTCTGGCGCGCGAGCGCAATCGCCTGCTGCAGCGCCGTGCCGGCGGTATCCGAGCCATCTGTTCCGACGACGATCGAGCTGAACACGGTCCCAGCGTAGTAGCTGGTCGCCGCCGGAGACCGAGGCGACGACCAGCGGGTCAGACCAGCTTTGTGATCGCGATCACGATTCCGGCGAGCACGAACACGAAGATCACGACTTGGGCCCAGTACCAGAGGCGCGGCATCGCTCTCTATTGTGAGCCACATGGTCGAGCAGCGGCTTAGCCCTGCACTGAAGGCGGTGAGCGACGCGGTGCTCGCCGTGGCCTCGAAGCTGTCGGTCGAGGAGGTCCTGCAGCGGCTGGTCGACAGCGCTCGCGAGCTCGCCGATGCACGGTATGCCGCTCTGGGGATCCCCGACGGAGAGGGCGGCTTCCGACGATTCCTGGTGTCGGGGATGAGCGATCAGCTGATCGCCGCGATGGGTCCGCTGCCGAGCACGCACGGGATGCTCGGCGCGATGCTCGACGCCGCCGCTCCGTACCGGACCGAGGACATCCACGAGGACCCGCGCTTTCGCGGGTGGTGGCCGAAACGCCACCCGGACATGCGCTCGTTCCTCGGCGTCCCGATCGTGTCCGCCGACGGCGTCATCGGCGCTTTCTACCTGACCGAGAAGCAGGGCGGCGCGACCTTCGACGCCGACGACGAAGCCGTGATCGAGCTGCTCGCATCTCACGCGGCGATCGCGATCACCAACGCCAGTCTCTACGAGCGCAGCCGCGAGCTGTCGATCATCTCCGAACGCAACCGGTTGGCCTTGGAGCTCCACGACGTGGTCAGCCAGAAGCTGTTCAGCGTGATGCTCACCGCCGAGGCCGCCGCCGCGCAGCTCGATCGCGATCCCGACGCCGCCCGCGCTCAGCTCGAGCGCACCCGCGAGCTGGCCCGCGAATCGCTCGACGAGCTGCGCTCGCTGATCCTTGGCCTCCGCCCGCCCGAGCTCGAGCGCGACGGCCTCGAGGGCGCGCTGCGCAAGGAGCTCGAGATGCTCGCCCGCATCCACGGGATCGAGATCGACCTCGAGATCGAGGGATCCGCCGCAGCCGCGGGTTCGAACGGCGACGGGGAGCGCGAGTTCGCGATCCTGCGAATCACCCACGAGGCGCTGAACAACGCCGTGCGCCACGCCGGCGCCGATCACGTGACCGTTCGTCTCTCCCAGCGTCCGGACGTGGTCACCGTCGAAGTGCGCGACGACGGGGTCGGGTTCGATCCCCATAGCGCCGAGGTCCGCTCGCGCCACCTCGGGCTGACCTCGATGGAGGAGCGCGCCCGCGAGCTCGGCGGGCGCCTGGAGATCCGCTCGGCGCCTGGCTCCGGCACCACGGTCCTGCTGCTGGTGGAGGGCGATGGCTGACGCGATCCGGGTGCTGCTGGTCGACGACCACGCGGTCGTTCGCGAGGGACTGCGTAACTTCCTGGCGCTCCAGGACGGGCTGGAGATCGTCGGCGAGGCGAGCGACGGCAACGAGGCGATCGAGCAGGCGCAGCGCCTCGAGCCCGACGTGATCCTGATGGACCTGGTGATGCCGGGCCTCGACGGGATCGGCGCGATGCGACAGCTCCGTGCCCGATCGCCGGCCAGTCGCGTGATCGTGCTCACGAGCTTCCTCGAGGACGAGCGCGTGCTGCCCGCGATCCAGGCGGGCGCCGCCGGCTACCTGCTCAAGAACGTCGCGCCCGCAGAGCTCGCCCGCGCGATCCGCGCGGCGCACGCCGGCGAGGCGATCATCGATCCGACGGCGGCGGCTCGGCTCGTGCAAGCGATCGCCGACGACGCGCGCCCACGCATCGAGGAGCCCGAGCGGCTGACGCGGCGCGAGCGCGACGTCCTCGAGTTGATCGCGCGAGGTCAGTCCAACAAGCGGATCGCGCTCGAGCTCGGCATCTCCGAGAAGACGGTCAAGACCCACGTCGGGCACCTGCTCGCCAAGCTCGGGGTCACAGACCGCACGCAGGCTGCGCTGATGGCCGTCGAGGAGGGGCTCGTCGGCCCTAGGCCCTAGGTCCTAGGTCCAATTGAGAGTGGTAACCGGGACCGCGCCCGGCCTACGGTGCGGGCATGCCTATTGCGATCATCACCGGCGCGTCGCGGGGACTCGGTCTCGCGCTTGCACGCGCACTCGCCCAGCGCGGCTGGGCGCTCATAATCGACGCACGCGGAACCGCTGAGCTGGAGCGAGTCGCTCGGGAGCTGGGCTCGATCACCGAGGTCGTCGCGATCCCCGGCGACGTGGCCGACGACTGGCACCGCGGCGCGCTCGTCGAAGCGGCGGGCGACGGGATCGACCTGCTCGTCAACAACGCCAGCATCCTCGGGCCCAGTCCGCAGCCGGCGCTGGCGCAGTATCCCCTCGACGAGCTCGAGCGCGTCTACCGCGTCAACGTGCTTGCTCCGGTCGCGCTCGCCCAACTCGCCGTCCCGCGACTGCCCGACGGGGGTTGCATCATCAACGTCACCTCCGATGCCGCGGTCGAGGCCTACGACGGCTGGGGTGGCTACGGTTCTTCAAAGGCTGCGCTCGAGCAGGTGTCGGCGATCCTCGCCGCCGAGCAGCCGGCGCTGCGCGTCTACGCCGTCGACCCGGGCGACATGCGCACCCGCATGCACCAGGAAGCGTTCCCCGGCGAGGACATCTCCGATCGCCCGCCGCCTGAGGACAGCGTCCCAGGCCTGCTGGCACTGATCGAGGGTCGCCTGCCCAGTGGTCGTTACAAGGCCAAGGACCTACCGGCGCCGCCGGTCGAGGCGGTGGTCGCTTGACCGCCTACGCGTTCGACGTCCCCGCGGCGCTGGAGGCGCGAGAGCCTGCCGAGCAGCGCGGCCTGCGCCGCGACGAGGTCAGGCTGCTCGTCGCGCGGCGCTCCGACGGCTCGGTCTCGCACCGGCGCTTCGCCGAGCTTGACCGCGTGCTCGAACCCGGTGACCTGCTCGTCGTCAACGTCTCGGCGACGATCGCCGCCGCGGTCTCGGCCCGCCGCCCCGACGGCGAGCGTGTCGCCGTGCACTTCGCCACGCCGGCGCCCCGGCTCGCCGACGGCTGGTGGGTGGTCGAGCTGCGGTCCTCGGACGGCGGGCGCCCGCTGCGTGCGACCGTCGGCGAGCGGATCTCGCTCGATGAAGGCGCCGAGCTCGAGCTCGTTGCCCCGTACGCCTCGGGCGCGCGGCTGCTGCTCGCGCGGTTCGAGGGCGGCGAGTCGGTCACCGCCTATCTGGAGCGCCATGGCAGACCGATCCGCTACGGCTACGTCAAGTCGCCATGGCCGCTGGACGCCTACCAGAACGTCTACGCGACGACGCCCGGCAGCGCCGAGATGGCAAGCGCCGGCAGGCCTTTCACTCCCCAGCTGATCACGCGGCTTGTCGCCGGCGGCGTTCTGTTCGCTCCGATCACGCTGCACTGTGGCGTGTCCTCGCCCGAGCGCCACGAGGCTCCGTTGCCCGAGCGCTTTGAGGTGCCCGAGCAGACCGCGGCGCTGATCCGCTCGGTGCGTGAGTGGGGCGGGCGCGTGATCGCGGTCGGCACCACCGTGGTGCGTGCGCTCGAGACCGTCGCGCAGCCCGATGGGTGCGTCGTCGCCGGCGCCGGGTGGACGTCACTGGTGGTCACGCCCGAGCGTGGGCTGTGGCTGGTCGACGGCCTGATCACCGGCTGGCACGAGCCCGAGGCGTCTCACCTGGAGATGCTCGAGGCGGCCGCGGGTCCGCAGCTGCTCGCTCGCTCATATGACGCGGCGCTGGCGTGCGGGTACCTGTGGCACGAGTTCGGCGACAGCCACCTCGTGTTGCCCTGAGGGCTAGTGCAGCGCTGAGGGCGTGAGGTCGCCGAGCAGCGCGACGGCCTGCGGGTCCGAGCCGTCGTCGAGCACCACGGCACCTCCCGGCCAGTACGGGTGATCGGGTGCCGCCCGGTGCAGAAGCAGCGGCTCGTACACCCACGAGCCCGTGTTCGCGATCCGGGGGCGGCCGGCGATGCCATGCCACTGCGATTCGATGTCGCCCTCGAGCGGTCCGAGCCGGTGCACGTGCCCGAACAGCACCCAATCGGCGTCGACGCCGAGGCTGTAGATCACGCGCGCCAGCGCCGGGATGCTCGCGCGGCGCATCTGCATTCCGAGCACCGCGGCCAGCAACGGCGCCATCCGCCGATGCAGCAGTGGCTTGGGCACGCGGGGCATCGTCGCCGCACGCAGTAGCTCGGCCAGATCCTCGACCATCGTCGCCAGCGGCCGCGGGAGCCAGCGCGTGAGCCACGCCTCCACACGCGTGACCGAGGGGCCGCCGGCCTGCTCGTAGTCGACCGGCAGCGCCTCCTCGCGCGGCAGGCGGCCGAGCAATCCGCGCGCGACTCCGAATGCCGATGTCGGCAGCAGGTGACGGTCCAGATAGTGGCCGTGCGTCGCCCAGACACGGTCGCTCAGCCACACTCCCGGATAGTGCACGCGCACGCGCGCGGGCGCGAGCCACTCGGTGACCCGGGCAAGCCCCGGCGTGGCGTCAACCGGGACTACGGCGTCGGGCGCCAGCCGGGAGCCCTGCGCGCGCACCCACGAGCCGACGAGCCGGCGGTCGTGGTTGCCCGGGACGAGGATCGCCTCGCGTCCACTTCCAAGCCGCGCGCCGATCGCCTCGAGCACGGGTTGGGCGACGGCCATCGCGTGCGCGGTGCGTCCCTCGAGCAGCTCGACCACATCGCCGAGCAGCACCAGCCGGTCCACGTCGTCCAGCGCGGCCAGCAGCCGCTCGAGCGGCTCACGGCTGGTGAGCACGCTGTTGCGCACGCGCGCGCCGAGATGCAGGTCGGAGATGACGAGCGTTCGCACGCCACCTCACGTTAGTCGGCCCCGGGCGTGGCTTGCGGACCCCCGGGGCCGGTCAGCGAAAGGATCAGGCGACGTAGATCGGCGCGGCGAAGTGAATCCGCACGCCGCGCGGCAGCACCAGCACGGGGCAGGTGGCGTTTTCGATCTCGCCCTGCGCCTGCGAGGAGATCATCACGCGACCATCGGGCGCCTCGGCCCGCGAGCCGACGATCAGCAGGTCCACCTGGCGCTCGTCACGGGACAGGACCGCGCCAAAGCGGTCGGCGAGCTCGCGCGCGTTCTCAATCGCGACGTCGTCGCCGGGAGTGACGAGGATCCCGATGCGGTGGATCTCCGGCTCGCGGTTGGCGCGGTAGTTGGCGGGTGCGATCGCGACCGCGGCGGTGCCGCCCTCGATCAGCTTCCATGCCGAGCACTGTGGCTCGACGTGCCCGGCGGCGGTGCGGTAGTCCGAGCCGAACACCACGATGTCCGCCTCCTCCTGCTCGGCGAGCAGCTTCAGGCCCTCGCCGGTCGAGGGGCTCATGACGACGCGGCGCTCGACCTCGAGGTCCTCCAGCCAGCGCGCGCCCCGCTCGAGCAGCGCCTGGGCCTCGGACTCCTCGAGCTCCTCGCGCTCGCGCGACGACGCCGTGGTGTGGCGCACATAGGCGAGGGTCAGCTCGGCGCCCGCTTCGGCGAGCACGCGGCCGAGCATCAGCGCGTCGTGGTCGTTGTGAGTGTCGTCGTACGAGACGATTGCCTGGGCTGCCATCGGCGGCCTCCAGTCTTCCTTCGGTCGATTCCGGCTTGTTCGACGGCAGCATTTCATCGACCTTGTATTACTACGAGTGAAGTTCCTCATGTTTGGGATAAGATTTACTAATGCTGAACGTCGGTCGGCTGAAGGTGCTCACCGAGGTCGTCGGACGTGGGTCGTTCTCCGCCGCAGCGGAGGCGCTGTCCTACACGCAATCCGCCGTCTCACAGGCGATCGCGCGGCTCGAGGCGGAGACCGGCACGACGCTCGTCGTGCGCGACCGCCAGGGGGTTCGGCCGACCGCGGCCGGGGCCACGCTGGTCGAGCACGCCGAGACGATCTTCGCCCAGATCGACGCTGCTGAGACCGATCTTGCAGCGGTGCTGGGCGTGCGCATCGGCAGGCTGCGGATGGCCTCGTTTCCCTCGGCCGGTGCGACTCTGATGCCGCTCGCGATCGCGACGTTCCGAGAGGCGCACCCCGACGTGTCGCTGACGCTGGCCGAAGGAGAGCCGGAGGAGATCGCGCCGCGTCTGCGCGCCGGCGAGTTCGACCTCGCGCTGCTGTTCGAATTCCCCGGCGTCCGCGAGCGGCCCGGCGCGGGCCTGCGCAGCGTCGGCTTGCTCGAGGACCCGATGCACGTGGCGCTCCCGGCGGCGCACCCGCTCGCCGACAAGCGCGCGCTGACGCTGGCCGACCTGCGCGACGAAGACTGGGTGCAGACCTCGGCGTCCAGCCCTTGCGCTAGGCACGTCGTGCGGTCGTGCCTGGGGGCCGGGTTCGAGCCCCGGGTCACGTTCGAGTCAGACGACTACGAAACGGTGCAGGGTCTGGTCGCCGCCGGCGTGGGCGTGGCGCTGATCCCGCGGCTGGCGCTCACCCGGCTGCGCCCCGAGATCGTCGTGCGGGAGCTGGCGCCCCGCAGCCCCGAGCGAAAGGTCGTCGCTGCGACCACTGTCGGGCCGGGCGTCGCGCCGGCGTCAAGGACGATGATCCGCGTCCTCAGCGACGTCGCCCGCCGCTACACGGACGCGCACCTGTCCGTGCTCAGCTCTGCGGTGAGCGCGAGCTGACCATCACGAACCAGTGGCCGGCGTGCAGCACGCTGCCGCCGCCAAGTTCCTGCGCGAGCGCCTCGGGATCGAAGAAGCGCTTGTAGACCTCGTAGCGCGAGCCGTCGTTGAGGACTCGCTCCTGCCACTCCTCGGGGTCGTGGTCGGGCCGTAGCGCGGAGTCGACGATCACCAGCTCGCTTGCCACTCGATGCGCCTCGGCGAGGAACGCCTCGCGGTCGCGATCCTGCAGGTGGCCGTAGAAGTGGCCGGTGAACAGCCGATCGAACGAGCCGTCAGCGAACGGCAGCGCGAGCGCATCGCCGGACACGAACACGGCGTCGGGGACCCGCTCCGCTGCGACCTCGAGCATCCGCTCGCTCTGATCGAGCGCGATGATCTCGCCGCGCAGGTGTCTCGTGAGAAAGCCAGTTCCGCACGCGACGTCCAGCGTCCGCGCGGACGCAAGCGCCGCGACATCGTCCTGGAGCTCGTTGAGATCCTCCTCCCAGCCAGGGCGGTCTCGGTGGGCGAAGCGGCCGACGCCCAGGTACCAGTCGTCGTATTCGGGGGCGCGGTGGTCGTAGTACTGCTTCATCGCTTTCCATCCTGGCACAGCCTGGTGATTGACTCCCGTGCATGGACCGCACGCCGAGGCTGGTGTTTGGACAGGTCGCCGAGCGCTATGACCGCGTCCGGCCGGCGTATCCGGACGCGCTCGTCGACGAGGTGATCGCGCTGGCCGGCGGCGGCCGTGCCCTCGAGGTCGGCGCCGGCACCGGCAAAGCGACGCTGATGTTCGCGCAGCGCGACGTTGCCGTTCACGCGGTCGAGCCCAGTGCAGAGATGGCGGCGATCGCCCGGCGTCGATGTGCGGACTTCCCCGGCGTGACGATCACAGAGAGCGACTTCGAGGACTGGCACGGAGACCGGCACGCCTTCGCGCTGGTGTACTCCGCGCAGGCCTGGCACTGGGTGTCGCCCGAGCTCAAATACGTGCGCGCGCGCGAGGCGCTGGCGGACCGCGGCCTGCTGGCGGTGTTCTGGAACCGGCCCGACTGGCGTCGCTGCGTGATGCGCGACGAGCTTGCGGCCGCTTACGCGCGCACAGCCCCCGACTTCGGGCCGGATCCCGGGCCGATGCATCCGGGCAGCGAGATCGCGCCCGACCGCTGGGAGGACTGGGACGCCGAGATCGCGGCGGCTGCCGGACTGGAAGATCCGCGCACACGCGTCTACGAGTGGAACGCCGAGTACACCGCGCAGCGCTACGTGGAGCTGATCGCGACCACCCACGACCACATCCTGCTCGCCGACGAGACTCGCGACGCGCTGCTCGAGGCGGTCGGCGACGTGATCGAGCGCCACGGCGGCTCGCTGTCGCTGCCACTGGTCACGAAGCTCTGCCTGGCCCGCGCCGACGCGAGAAGCGAGGACGCGTGAGCGACGACGGCGTCGTGCGCGGAGATGACGGCGTCGCGCGCTGCGCGTGGGGCGACTCAACCCCGGACTACCGCGTCTACCACGACAGCGAATGGGGGATGCCCGCGGGTGACGACGTGGTGCTGTTCGAGAAGCTGAGCCTCGAGGCGTTTCAGTCTGGTCTCTCATGGCTGACGATCCTGCGAAAGCGCGAGGACTTCCGCCGGGCGTTCAAGGGCTTTGACTTCGAGCGGGTCGCGCGGTTCGGGTCGCGTGACGTCGAGCGGCTGATGAACGACAGCTCGATCGTGCGCAACCGCCTGAAGATCGAGGCGGTCGTCAACAACGCGCGCCGGGCGGTCGAGCTCGTGGAATCCGAAGGCTCGTTGGCGGCTTATGTGTGGCGGTTCGAGCCCGCCGAACGCGATCACGCGCTCGACCGCGCGGCGCTGGCCAAGCTGTCGCTGACGCCCGAGTCCACGGCACTCGCCAAGGACCTCAAGCGGCGCGGCTGGCGCTTCGTCGGACCGACCACGGTGTACGCGTTCATGCAGGCGATGGGCCTGGTCAACGACCATCTCGACGGCTGCGACGCGCACGCCACGGTGGCCCGCGCGCGGGCTCGGTTCAAGCGGCCGGGGGGCGGCCGCTGACGGCGGCGCTACGCTCGTTTCATGTCGGTTGACACACCAGAACAGCTCGAGGGACTTCGGCGCGCCGGACGCGTCGTGGCGGAGACGCTCGCGGTCGTCAAGGCGGCAGTCGCGCCCGGCGTCAGCACCGGCGAGCTCGACCGAATCGCGGCGGACTACCTCGCGCAGCAGGGTGCCCGCTCGGGACCGATTCTCACCTACGGCTATCCGGGCTCGATCTGCATCAGCGTCGACGATCAGGTCGTTCACGGGATTCCCGGCGAACGCGTGTTGCGCTCGGGAGAGCTCGTCACGCTCGACGTCGCCGCTGAGCTCGACGGCTACCACGCCGACGCGGCCACGACGGTGGCGGTGGGTCCCGTGAACTGGCGCAAGCAGCGCCTGATGAACGCGACCCGCGCTGCGCTGTCGGCGGGCATCGAGGCGGCGCAGCCGGGCGCGACGCTGACGGATGTCGGCGCTGCGATCGAGAGAGCGACGCGGGCCCGTGGCTTTCACGTGTTCCGTGAGCTGACCGGACACGGGATCGGGCGCGAGATGCACGAGGAACCGACTGTCTTCAACTACGCGGCGCCCGAGGCCGGCCGGCGTCTGACGAACGGCCTCGTGATCACGATCGAGCCGATGCTCACGGCGGGCCGGCCGGAGATCGTGCTCGAGCGCGACGGGTGGACGGTGCGCAGCGCCGACCGCTCACCGTCGTGCCACGAGGAGCACACGATCATGGTCGCCGAGGGCGGACCGGTCGTGCTAACCGCGGCCGCTTAGGCGCGCCGCGAGCTCCGGCAGATCGTCGACCACGTGGTCGGCGTCCGCGTCATCGCGCTGCGGCGAGTTCGGGCCGTATTCGAGCGGGCGGCGGACGAGCGCGCTGCGCAGCCCGGCGGCGCGGGCTCCCTTCAGATCCCAGGGGTGGGCGGCCACCAGCATGACCTCGCCGGGATCGAGCGCGAGCAATCGCGCAGCGCTGAGATACACGGCCGGATCCGGCTTGTACGCCCGAGCCAGCTCGGCCGACAGCACGCAGTCAAACCGCAGGTCGCCGTGGCGCGCGAGGTCGACGAGCATCGCCACGTGGCCATTTGAGAGCGTCGCGATGACGTGCGTGCTGCGCAGCTGCTCGAGGCCGTCCTTGACATCGGGCCAGGGGTCGAGCGCATGCCACGCCGCCACGAGCCGCTGCCGGGTCTCGTCGGAGGCATCGAGCCCGCGCTCGCGGAGCAGGTCGTCGAGCGTGACGAAGTGCAGCTCGTCGAAGTTGCCCCACGGCCGCTGCTGGCCGTTGACCTCGGCGAGGATCGGCACGTAGCGCTTGCGCCAGTCGTCGGCGAGCTCCGCCGGGTCGCCGTCCAGGCTGCTTGCGTCAAACGCATCGGCGATCCCCGTGCGCCAGTCGACGAGCGTTCCGAACACATCGAACACGAGCGCACGGACTGCCATCGATCTACTTGGGAGCGATCCGGTAGACCGGTCCGGCCAGCGACACCGCGTACACGCGTCCGGCGGCGTCCTCGCCGAACGACGACATCGCGTTGACCGACAGGCCGGTCGAACGGTTCCCGCGCGCGTGGCCGCGGCTCAATTTCACGGAGTTGATCTGCGACTTGCAGTCGTCGCCGAACAGATAGCGGCCGTACAGCGACGGCAGCGAATGGTCGCGCACCACGTACCCGCCGATGATCGCGCAGTAGCCGGCGCTGTGCGGCGCGACGAGCACCGGGAACACGGCGCCGGGAGCGTTGCCGCGCTTGTAACGTGACCGGCCCTCGAAGATGCTCCAGCCGTAGTTGGCGCCCTTGCCGGTCCCCCGCGCAGCGAAGTCGATCTCCTCGTACTTGTCCTGGCCGACGTCGCCGATCGCCAGGTCGCCGGTGAGGCGATCGAACGAGAACCGCCAGGGATTGCGCAGACCGTACGCCCAGATCTCGGCTCGCTTGCCGGAGTTGCCGACGAACGGATTGTCCGACGGGATCGAGTAGCCCCCGCCGGCGCGCGGGCTGATCCGCAGGATCTTGCCGTCCAGGACGGAGGTGTTCTGCCCCAGGTTCATCGGGTCGCCCTCGCTGCCGCCGTCGCCGATCCCGATGTACAGGTCACCGTCGGGACCGAACGCGAGCTGTCCGCCATTGTGGTTTGAGAAGCGGTGCGGGACGGTCAGCACGATCTTGGCGCTGGCGGGGTCGGCCAGGTTGGGGTTGCTGCCGGATCGGGAGTACTGGGCGATCCGCACGTCGTTGTTGGCGATCGTGTAGGCGACGTAGAAACGCCCGGTGTGCTGGTAGTCGGGCGGGAACGCCAGCCCCAGCAGGCCTTGCTCGGTCGAGCTCGACTGGACGAGGTGGGTGATGTCCAGGAACGGCCGCTCACGCTTGTGGCCGTTGACGACCACGATGATGCGGCCCCCCTTCTCCAGCACGAACAGCCGGTGCGTGTCGCCCGGGGCGCCGGCGAGATACGTGGGCGAGTCGAACTTCGCGACGCGGACGAGCTTGATGCCCGTGGCCGCCGCGGTGGCGTTCGACGAGCCGACATCCGTCGCTCCCGCGGGCGAGCTGGATCCCCCGCAAGCCACGGCCAGCGCCCCGGCGACCATGACCAAGCCCGCGGCCCGCACCCTCTTGAGACCCTGGAGCCGCACCGGAGGCAAGTGTAAACAGGGCGGTTCTCGAGGCCCATGAGTCTCAGGGCCCGGCAGAGCGGGGGTGTATGGTCCCCGTCGGCTCGAGGGGGGGCGCTGTGGACAGGCACAAGGAGGAAGGGACGCGATGGCTGCGCCAACACGTGAAGATGCCCAGCTGCTCATCCAGCTGGCCCAATGGGGCACGACACTGGGGGTCTGGGACGCGATGCCCGAGCTGTTCGCCGAGGAGTTCGACACCGACGCCGCCGACGCCAACGATGACGACGCGGTCCGGACGATGCTGATGTTCGGCGAGACGATCGGCACGCTGACCAAGCAGGGCCTGCTCAGTCCCGAGCTGATCAACGAGTGGCTCTGGATCGAGGGAATCTGGGATCGAGTCGGCCCTGCGGCGATCAGGCTCCGGGAGCGTTTCGAAGAGCCGCGGCTGTATGAGAATTTCGAGGCTCTCGCCAAGCACTGACAGCGCGCTGTCCCCTTGTGCGCTCCCCATTCGTCTTAGGGGAGACAACAGGTAACTCCCGCAGGAGGTCGACATGAAGTACGCACTGCTGATCTACGAGAAGCCAGGCGCGCTCGACGGGGTTGGCGAACAGGAGCGCAGCGACATGTATGGCGAGTACATGGCGCTGAGGGACGATTCCCGGTGCCTCGGCGGGGCGCAGCTGCAGCCCGTGACGACAGCGACCACGGTCCGGGTACAGAACGGCAACACCCTGACCACCGACGGTCCGTTCGCCGACACCAAAGAGGTGTTCGGCGGCTACTACGTGTTCGAGGCCGGCAACCTCGACGAGGCGCTCGAGCTGGCGGGCCGCATCCCGGCCGCCCGCTACGGCGGCTCGGTCGAGGTGCGTCCGGTCGTGGAGCGATAACACCTGACGATCGAGCAGGTCTTCCGCGACGAGTGGGGCCGCGTCCTCGCTCACCTGGTGGGGTTCCTCGGCGACTTCGAGCTCGCCGAGGATGCCGCCCAGGACGCGTTCACGATCGCGGCCGAGCGCTGGCCGAGGGAGGGCGTCCCCGCCAACCCTGCAGGCTGGCTCGTGGCGACCGCCCGCAACCGGGCGATCGACCGCATCCGCCGCGCCCGCACGCTTGCCGAGAAGACCCGCTTGCTCGACGTGCCAGAGGCCGCCGAGGACGACATGAACGAGCTGGACCAGTCGCCGATCGCAGACGAGCGGCTCGAGCTGATCTTCACCTGCTGCCATCCGGCGCTCGCGACGGACGCCCAGGTGGCGCTCACGCTGCGGGCGCTCGGAGGCCTGTCGACCGAGGAGATCGCGCGCGCCTTCCTGGTTTCGGAAGAGACCATGAAACGGCGGCTGTCACGCGCCAAGGTGAAGATCAAGGCGACCAACATCCCGTTCTCGGTGCCGTCGGACCACTTTCTGCCCGACCGCCTGCAGGCGGTGCTCGCGGTCATCTACCTGATCTACAACGAGGGCTACGGCGGGCGCGTGGACCTCGCCGGGGAGGCGATCAGGCTGGGGCGCGTGCTCGTGGAGCTGATGCCCGACGAGCCCGAGGTCCACGGCCTGCTGGCGCTGATGATGCTTCACCACGCACGGCGCGAGGCTCGCTTCGCCGGCGAGGATCTCGTGCTGCTCGCCGATCAGGATCGTTCCTTGTGGGATGCCGGTGAGGTGACGCAAGCTCGCGAGCTGCTCGATCGCGCGCTCGCGCTGCGCGGCCGCGGCCCGTACGTGATCCAGGCGGCGATCGCCTCGTTGCAGACCCAGGAGGAGATCGACTGGCCCCAGATCGTCGCGCTCTACGCGCAGCTGTCGCAGCTCACCGGCTCGCCCGTGGTCGAGCTCAATCGCGCCGTGGCGATCGCCGAGGCCGGCTCGCCCGAGCAGGCGCTCGCGCTGGTCGACCAGCTCGACCTCGGCGAATACCGCTATCTGCACTCCACGCGGGGAGAGCTGCTGCGGCGACTGGGGCGAGGCGACGAGGCCCGCGAGGCGTATGGCCGCGCGCTGGAGCTCACAAGCTCAGAGCCAGAACGTCGCTTTCTGCAGCGACGCATCGGCGAGCTCTGATCCGGCCGCTTGCAGGCGATTTCGCGGCGGATGGGCAATCCGTCCAGTTCGCTTCGGATCCGCCCTGAGTCGGCCGATGCGAGCGGTTATGGACACGTCCATCCTGTTCGTGGTCTCGGCCCACGACAGCCTCTCGGCTGAGCCATGACCACCGCCAACCCCACAGCCGGCGAGTCGGACGCCCCTGCGCTCGGCGCTGCGCTTCCGCGCGGGCTCGAACGCGTGCGCGGCCGGCGCGTCGGCGCGCTCGGGTGGGTCCGTAGTCAATGGGATGCGCTGATGCAGTGGCTGCCCCAGGGGCAGCTGCTTCCCGAGCACATCTGGCGCCGGCGCCACCAGGGGATCGTGGTGCTGCTGTGGCTCCACGTCCCGGCGCTGTTTGCCTTCGGCCTGCTGATCGGCGGCAACTCGATTGCCCATGTGCTCGGCGACGTCTCGTTGATCGCGCTGTTCGCGGCCGGTGCGAGCACCGAGCGGTTCGGGGTCAGGGCCCGGGTTGTCGCGGCCTCGTTCGGCCTGGTGACGTGCTCGGCGGTGCTCGTGGATCTGTGGCACGGAACCACCGAGGCCCATTTCGACTTCTTCGTGATGATCGGCGTGCTGACGCTCTACCAGGACTGGACGCCGTTCCTGGTCGCGATCGGCTACGTCGTCGTGCACCACGGCCTGATGGGCGTGATCGCACCGTCGGCGGTCTACGAGGACCCTGCCGCGAGGGCTCACCCCTGGGTCTGGGCAGGGATCCACGGCGGCTTCGTGCTGGCGGCGAGCGTCGTGCACATCGTCGCCTGGCGCACCAACGAGAATCAGCTGTTGCGCGACCCGGTCACGGGGCTGCCCAGCCGCCTGCTGTTCATCAACAACCTGAAGGTCGCCCTACAGCGCCTCGTCCGTTCACCGGGTCGCGCCGTCGCGGTGCTGTTTCTCGACCTGGACCGCTTCAAGGTGATCAACGACAGCCTCGGTCACGGCGCCGGCGACGAGCTGCTGACCGCGGTTGCCGACCGCATCGGGCACAACCTCCGGCGCCACGAGACGCTTGCCCGCTTCGGCGGCGACGAGTTCGTGATCCTGTGCGAGGACATCTTCGACGACCAGGACGCAGTGGCCGTCGCCGAGCGCGTGTTGAAGTCGTTCACGACGCCGTTTCACCTGGCCCACGGCGAGACGACGGCGACCGCCAGCATCGGCATCGCCGTCGGCCTGGACCCCGAGCAGGAGCCCGAGGATCTGATCCGCGACGCCGACGCCGCGATGTACCGCGCCAAGGGTGCGGGCGGCGGCCGGCTGCTGCTGTTCGACGAGCTGACCCGCGAGCGCGCGCTGGCGCGGCTGCACACCGAGAACGCGATCCGCAAGGCGCTGGAGCGCGAGGAGTTCCGGGTGTTCTTCCAGCCCGAGGTGTCGATCTCGGGCGACCGCATCGTCGGCCTCGAAGCGCTCGTCCGCTGGGAGCATCCAGAGCGCGGACTCGTCGGACCGGGTGAGTTCATCGGCATCGCCGAGGAGACCGGGATGATCGTGCAGATCGGCGAGTGGGTGCTGCGCGAGGCCTGCCGGCTTGGAGTTGATTGGCAGCGCCGGAGCGCGGAGCCGCTGATGCTCCGTGTCAACGTGTCCGCTCGGCAGCTCGCCGAGCAGGACCTGTCGGCGACCGTCGCCGACGTGATCGCCGAGAGCGGCATCGATCCGGCGCTGCTGTGCCTCGAGGTCACCGAAAGCGTCCTGATCGAGGACCCTGAGTCGTCGATCCGCAAGCTCACCGAGCTCAAGGACCTCGGCGTCCAGATCGCCGTCGACGACTTCGGCACCGGCTACTCGTCGCTCGAGTACCTGCGGAGGCTGCCCGTCGACTGCGTGAAGATCGACCGCTCGTTCGTGCGCGGGCTCCCGGACAGCTCCGAGGACTCCGCGATCGTCAGCGCCGTGATCGAGCTGGGCCACACGCTGAAGCTGTCGGTCACCGCCGAGGGCGTCGAGACCGAGGAGCAGCTCGGCAACCTGCAGGACGCCGGCTGCGACACCGCCCAGGGCTTCCTGTTCTACCGCCCCGAGCCGCCCGAGTCGGTCGACAAGCTGTTCGTCTGAGTGGTCGCCCCGCCCGGGACGGAACCGTCGCGGGTTCGGGGCCCTGGGAACCGGGTCAGTCGGAGGAGCCCGCGGCGGGAGCGACCGCTGACGCAGGCGGCGAAGCGACCGTCGGCGCCCCTGCACTGCGCACCGCCGGCGCCATGTACCGCCACAGGTGCCACACGAGCATCGCCGTCCACCAGGCGGCGGCGACGAGGTGCAGGTAGGCCATGAACGAGCCGGTGCTGGGGGCGATCAGGAGCGCGACCCCGGTGATCAGCAGCGGCACGAGCAGCGCGCCGAGCACGAGCGACAGCATGTCGGCGAGACGCTGACCAGTGATCGCCAAGCGAAGGCGCACGCCGCCGAGAGCCTTGAGCTTGTAGCCGACCAGCAGCATCGCGAGGATCGAGAAGCCGACGTGGCTCCAGATCACACCGGCGCCGGCGTGGTCGCGGCCGACGTCGAGGCCGTACAGGACCGCGCCGGTGGCAACGGCGCCGATCAGCGGCGCGAGCGCTGCCAGACCACGGCGAGCGACACCCCGCCCGACCACTCGGCGCGGAGCAACACCACCCGAAGCGACGGTTCGCGTCTCGTGAGAGCCCTCACCACGATGCCGGAACCCCACCCAGAAGTACGCGATCACGCCGACGACGACGAACGCCAGGTGCGGCAGATGCTGGACGAACGGGTTCGTGCTAGCTGCGATCAGCACGGCGTGGACACGCGTCCGGGCTAGGAGTGCGACTGCCGGTAGGCGTCGCGCAGCGCGATACCCATCAGGACGCCGCCGGCAAAGATCAGCCCATGCTGGGTGAAGTGGATCATCGGGTTTGAGTCGGCGAGGTGATCGACGAACGGGGCGATCAGCAGCAGCTCGAGCAGTGCCGCGATCGCGACCAGGCTCAGCGAGCGAAGCCGCGACATCGGCGCAGGGGTACGGGCGTCGAGTTGACCGTCCATACCCGCGTGATCGGCACCCGTTCGCGGTGGCTTGAGGTGAACGTGCGATAGCTTCCGCCTCGTGAGTCGCATCGGCTGGATCGGCACGGGGGTGATGGGATCGTCGATGGCGGGCCATCTGCTCGAGGCCGGCCACCGGGTGGCCGTCTTCAACCGCACTCGCGCGCGCGCCGACCAGCTGGTCGAGAAAGGCGCAACCTGGCGTGATTCGCCGGCCGAGGTCGCGGCCGACGCCGAGGTCGTGTTCACGATGCTGGGGTTCCCGATCGACGTGCGCGAGGTCGTGCTCGGTGGGGATGGGATTCTCGAGGTCATGCAGCCCGGCTCGCTGCTGGTCGACATGACGACCAGCGAACCCGCGCTCGCCGTTGAGATCCACGAGGCGGCAACCGCCAAGGACGTGCAAGCCCTCGACGCGCCCGTCTCGGGCGGCGACGTCGGCGCGCGCAACGCGACGCTCGTGATCATGGTCGGGGGCGAGCCGGTGGCCTTCGAGCGCGCCCAGCCGCTGTTCGACTCCCTCGGCAAGACGATCAAGCTGATGGGCGGCCCGGGCTCGGGCCAGCACACCAAGATGGTCAACCAGATCGCGATCGCCTCAGGGATGATCGCCCTCTGCGAAGCGCTGCTCTACGGGCATCGCGCGGGCCTCGACCTCGAGCAGACGATCGCGACGATCGAGAGCGGCGCCGCCGGGTCGTGGTCGCTGTCGAACTACGGCCCGCGAATCCTCAAGGGCGATCTCGAGCCGGGCTTCAAGATCGACCACTTCGTCAAGGACCTGGGGATCGCGCTGGCCGAGGCACGGCGGATGAAGCTCTCGCTTCCGGGCACGGCGCTAGCAGAGCAACTGTACGTTGCCGCGCAGGGCCAGGGCCTCGGGCAGAAGGGCACCCACGCGCTGTCGGTGGCGCTCGGCAGGGTCTCGGGCGACGACTGGCCCGCGGACGCAAGCTCCTAGCTAAACCCTCACCCCCGCCGGTCGATCAATCGGCTGAGAAGCAGTCTGTTGAGGTTTTCACGCTGGGCTCACGTTTCCCGCCCAAATGCCGATTGACGACCAAATGCGCCGAAACGTAGGCGTTCAACTGTGCAAGGAGGTACAGATGAAGAAGTTCCACGTGTACCGCGCCGCTTCGGCGCTTTCCGCGGTCGTCGCGGTTGTCGTCGCTTCTGGAGCGGCGAGCAAGTTCTTTTAGAGACATCAACGGGCGCGCGCTGTCAGCACTGCGGCGCGCGCTCAGTTTCTCCGCAAGTGCCATGACCTTCCGTCTTCCCCCAGTCCGACTGTATTGCGCAGCGATCTTCCTGGCCGGATGCGCCAGCGTCGTGGCGTTGCGGGGGATGATGGACCTGCATTACATCGTCGAGCAGCCGATCACGTTCGCGTCGTTGACGGCCGGAGTGCTCCTCGGCGAGATGCTTCCCGTGAAGATTCCCCGCCGGGGCAACGACGAGATGCTCACGCTCTCGACAGCCTTTTCGATGGCGCTGCTTCTGGCCGGTGGTCTCGGCCCGGCGCTGATCGCGCAGGGCATCGGCTCGGTCATTCAGGACGTCGCCTCGGGCAAGGTGGGGTGGCGGTCCCGCTTCAACCTCGGCCAGTACACGATCGCACTGATCGCCGCGATGCTTGCGATGAGGGCGATCTCGCACATCTCGGGCATCCCGGCCGCTCACCCGCTCGACCCGAGCCAGCTGCCCGCGTTGCTGATCGGATCCGGCGTCTTCTTCCTGGTCAACACCGCCGTCGTCAACCTGGCGATCGCGATCTACCAGGAAGTCTCGGTCATCCACTACTTCCGTAACAACTTCGCATTCGTGGTCGTGGCCGGCGGCGCAATGCTCTGCCTCGCGCCTATCGTCGTCGCGGCGATCTCCTTCTCGGTCCTGCTGGTGCCCCTGTTCCTCGCACCAGTCGTCGCCATCCACCACGCGGTCTGGCACGGCGCACGCAACGAGCACGCCGCGCGGCACGACCCATTGACCGGCCTGCCCAACCGAACGGCGTTTCGCGAGACGGTGGAGGACACGCTCAAATCAGACGCCCAACCTTCCTGCCTGCTGCTCGTCGACCTCGACCGCTTCAAAGAGGTCAACGACACGCTTGGCCATCGATACGGCGACCTGCTCCTGCAGCAGGTCGCTGAGCGTTTCCGGGAGCGACTGGGCCCCGGCGATCAGATCGCGCGGCTCGGCGGCGATGAGTTTGCGATCTTCAGCCACGGCCGCGACCGCGACGCATCGCTGGCTCTGGCGGAATCGATCGCGACCGCGCTGCGGTCGGCCTTCGAGCTCGAGCACATCGAGGTCGACGCGCAGGCCAGCGTCGGCATCGCGCTCTACCCCGAGGACGCAACCGACGTCGAGACGCTCGTTCAGAAGGCCGACGTCGCGATGTACCGCGCCAAGGGCGGCCACGTCGACTTCGCTCTCTACGACGAGCGCCACGACCACAACAGCCCCGCGCGGCTGGCACTGACGGCGGCGCTGCGCACCGCGGTCGAGACCGAGGGTCTGATCGTCTGGTATCAGCCGGTGCTGGACCTGAACACCGGCGACGTCCTGTCGGTCGAGGCGCTCGTTCGCTGGCAGCACCCCGAGCTCGGGCTGCTGACCCCGGCGTCGTTCCTCGAGATCGCCGAGCTGACAAACCTGATCAAGCCGCTGACCCAGCGAGTGCTCGACATATCGCTCGCCCAGGTGGCCAATTGGCGCGAACAGGACATCGACGTAGTCGTCGCGGTCAACGTCTCCACCCGCGTGCTGGTCGACGAGAACTTCCCGCGGCTGGTGGTCGAGTCGCTACGCCACGCCGGCGTCCCGGCAAACCGCCTGAAGCTGGAGATCACCGAGAGCACGCTGATCGCCGACCCGGTCACGGCGCGCGCGGTGCTGCGCGAGCTCGACCGCCTCGGCATCGAGATCTCGATCGACGACTTCGGGACGGGCTACTCATCGCTCGCATACCTCGCCGACCTCCCCGTCTCCGAGATCAAGATCGATCAGTCGTTCGTCAGCCGGATGGCCGCGGGTTCGAGCGAGACGATCATCGTGAGCTCGACGATCGACCTCGCGCACCACCTCGGCCTGCGCGCGATCGCCGAAGGGGTCGAGGACGCCACGCTGCTGCCCGAGCTCAAGGAGCTCGGGTGCGACGGCGTCCAGGGTTACGAGATCTCCAAGCCGCTGGCTGCCAACGACGCGACTCGGTGGCTGACCGACCACAACCAGCTGGCCGCGGTCGAGCACGCCGTGAGGTACGCGGCATGATCCTCTTCGGCCTCGCCGCGCTGTGCCTGATCAGCGTGCCGCTGACCGGCGGCAAGCTTTCGCGTCTCGCCAAGCTGCAGCTGCGGTGGCTGTGGACGGCGCCGCTGGCGCTCGTGCTTCAGGTTGTGATCACCGTGATCGTGCCTGAAGGCCACCGCACGCTTCACTCGGCCGTACACGTGGTCACCTACGCACTGCTATGCGTGTTCCTGGCCGCCAACATCAACATTCCCGGCGTCCGCGTGATCGCGACGGGCGCCGCGCTGAACCTGATCGCGATCCTCGCCAACGAGGGCGTGATGCCGGCATCGGCGACCGCCGAGCGCATCGCCGGCGAGGTCCAGAGCGCCGGGTACCACAACGCCACCCCGCTGGCGCACCCGCACCTGATGTGGCTGGGTGACCTGATCCCGGTCCCCGGGCCGCTGCCCAACGTGCTCAGCATCGGCGACTGCATCATCTTCGCCGGCATGCTCGTGCTCTTGCACCGCACCTGCGGCCGCGCCGCCGCGGCGCGGGATCTCGCGCTCGAGCAGCGGGATCTCGCACTCGAACAGTAGGATCTCCCGCTTCCCTAGTACACGCGTCCCGACCAGAATTTCTGGCCACGTGTACGCGCGATCGTCGGGCGGCGGGTCGGGTCGCCGGAAGAGGAGGAGTAGGAATGAAGCTGTTCACCCGCACCGCGCTGGTGCTGACCGCGCTGGCCGTGGTGGCCGCGGGCGCGGGCGCCGCCAACGCCAAGACCCAGGCCGCCAAGCCCCTGCCGGTCGCCCCCGGGACCCGTTATCTGGCGCTCGGCGACTCGGTCACGTTCGGCTACATGGAGAGCACCGTCGTCCCGGCGCCGAACTACCACAACGCGGCGACCTTCCTCGGCTATCCGGAGATCGCCGGCGCCGCCCTGCACCTCAAGGTCGCCAACGCGGCCTGCTCGGGCGAGACCAGCTCGAGCCTGATCAACCCCAAGGCGCAGAGCAACGGCTGTGAGAACAGTCCCGGCAACCCCAGCGTCGGCTATCGCACGCAGTTCCCGCTGCACGTCAAGTACAAGGGCTCACAGCTCGCGTTTGCGCTCTCCTACCTGAAGGCGCACAAGAACGTCTCGCTGGTGTCGCTGATGATCGGCGCCAACGACTTCTTCGTCTGCCAGGAGACGTCGGCCGACGGCTGCGCCACCACCGCCGAGCAGAACGCGGTCGCCGCCAAGGTGACGTCCAACATCCACACGATCCTCGGCTCGATCCGCAAGAAGGCTCATTACACGGGCCAGATCGCGATCGTCAACTACTACTCGCTCAACTACGCGGTGCCGGCGGTCAACGCCCAGTCGCAGCTGCTCAACAAGACCCAGGACGCCGCCGCCAAGCCCTATCACGTGGTCATCGCCGACGGCTACGGCGAGCTGCAGAAGGCCACCGCGCACTTCGGCGGGAGCACCTGCCAGGCCGGGCTGATCACCGAGCTCAACAACACCCCCGGCACCTGCGGGATTCACCCCAGCTACGCCGGGCAGTCGCTGCTGGCGTTGTCGCTCGAGAAGGCGATCACGCTCTGACGCCCGCGAGCCTGACCAAGCTCTGAGATAGTGTTCGCATGCCGAACGGGGCAGAGGTGCCCGTTCGGCAGGCGATCATGAGCGCGACCAAATCTCGCAACTCTGACTTCGTGCAGTCGCTGGAGCGCGGGCTGGCGGTGATCCGTGCGTTCGACGCCGAGCACCGCGAGCTCGCGCTGAGCGACGTGGCCCGGGCGACCGGGCTTACGCGCGCGGCGGCTCGCCGGTTCCTGTTGACGCTCGTCAAGCTCGGGTACGTCAACTTCGCCGACGGGCGCTTCTCGCTGCGCCCGCGGGTACTCGAGCTGGGATACGCGTACCTCTCGAGCCTGACGCTGCCCGAGGTCGCCGAGCCGCACATGGAGGCACTCGTCGCAAAGGTCAACGAGTCCTCCTCGATCTCGGTCCTCGACGATCTCGAGGTCGTCTACGTCGTGCGCGTGCCCACGCGCAGGATCATGAGCATCACGCTGTCGGTCGGTACGCGCCTGCCCGCGTACGCCACGTCGATGGGGCGCGTGCTGCTCGCGACGCTGCCCGAGGACGAGCTCGAGGAACGGCTGTCCCGAATCGAGATCCGCCCGTTGACCGCGCGCACCGTCAAGGACAAGGACGAGCTGGGCGCGATCCTCGCCGCGACGCGCAAGCAGGGCTACGCGGCTACCGACCAGGAGCTCGAGGAGGGGCTGCGATCGCTGGCGGTCCCGATCCGCGACGCGAGCGACGCGGTGGTCGCGGCGTTGAACGTCTCGGTACACGCGAGCCGCGCGTCGATGGCGGTGCTGCGGCGCGACTTCCTTCCGTTGGCGCGCCAGGCGGTGGCCGGGATCGAGGCCGACCTGACGGGCGCGCGCGGCCTCAGACGCTGAAGAAGACGGTCTCGCCCTCGCCCTGGATCCGCAGGTCGATCGCGTAGCCGCCGGCGGTCGGCTGCGCGAGCAGCGTCGCGCGGCGATCGGCCGGAACGCTTGCCAGCACCGGGTCGGCCGCATTGGCCGCCGCCTCGTCGGCGAAGTAGATCCGCGTCACGACGCGGTTGAGCATCCCGCGCGCGAACAGCGACACCGCGATGTGGGGTGCCTGCGTGGCTGCACCGAGCCCCTGCACCGGGCCGGGCTTGATCGTGACGATCTCGAACC
Source organism: uncultured Solirubrobacterales bacterium (assembly GCA_963725925.1). Lineage (GTDB taxonomy): Bacteria > Actinomycetota > Thermoleophilia > Solirubrobacterales > Solirubrobacteraceae > Palsa-465. Next base: position 183,804 of record CAVSAY010000004.1, on the reverse strand, counting down.
TTCCGTCTCCATCCTCGAGCCCGTACCGCGCAAAGCCCCGAAAGCCTTCGACCTGCGAGCGGCCGCCATATTCGTGCATGTCGGCAAAGCGACCCTCGGGATCGGCCTGCCAGGTCTCGAGCAGGAAGTCAGGAACCGGCGTGCCCTCGCCGTCGTAGACGGTTCCCCGGATCCGGATGGCGCCCGGCATGTCGGCCGGGACGACGTCGGGCCCGACGTCCCACGGAAGGCCGATCGCGAAGTACGGCCCTACGGTCTGCGACGGGGTGGTCTGGAAGATCAAAATGCCTCCTCGAACGGCGTCGTACCCGGTCCGCGCAGATAGATGTCGAAGTGGTACGCGGCCGCCCAGTTCGGCTGGGTGTCATGGATCGAGAAGGTCGAGATCATCCGCTCGCGAGCGCGCTCGTCGGCGACCGAGTTGAAGATCGGGTCAAAGGCGAAGAACGGGTCCCCGGGGAAGTACATCTGGGTCACCAGTCGCTGGGCGAACGCGCGGCCCATCAGGGAGAAGTGGATGTGGGCGGGACGCCACGCGTTGTAGTGGTTCCCCCACGGGTAGGGGCCCGGCTTGATCGTCGTGAACGAGTAGCGCCCCTGGTCGTCGGTGACGCAGCGACCGGCGCCCGAGAAGTTCGGGTCAAGCGGCGCGGGCCACCTGTCCCAGCGATGGAGGTAGCGGCCCGCGGCATTGGCCTGCCAGACCTCGACCAGCGTGCCGCGCAGCGGCTTGCCCTCGGTGTCGAACACGCGTCCCGTGACGGTGATCCGCTCCCCGATCGGCTCGCCGTTGTGCTGGCGGGTGAGGTCGTTGTCGTAGTCGCCGATGATCCGTTCTGCGGTCAGCTGCGGTCCGGTCACCTCGGTGATCGTCTGCGGCAGATAGATCAGGGGATGCTTGGGATGGCGTAACGCCGTCGACTTGTAGCCCGGGTAGTCCATCGGCGGATGGGCGCCCTCGGGCTCGCGCACATACGACGTCGGGGTTTCCGAGATCGGGTCGTAGATCGCACGCTCGGCCTGAGCCTCGTTCTCGAGCTGGTCAGTCATCTATGCCTCCAGTACCACCGCCAAGCCTTGGCCGACGCCGATGCAGATAGCGGCCACTCCATAACCACCGCCCCGGCGCTTGAGCTCGTGCGCGAGCGAGCCGAGGATGCGCACTCCCGACGCCCCGAGCGGATGCCCCAGCGCGATTGCGCCGCCATTGGGATTCACCTTGTCGGGGTCCAGATCCTTCCATTGCGACATGTCCGCGAGACATTGAGACGCAAATGCCTCGTTCAATTCCACCACAGATACGTCATTCCAGCCGATTCCTGCTCGTTTGAGCGCGATGTTCGCGGCTTCCACGGGCGCGATCCCGAACACGTCCGGGTCAACCGCCGCGACGCCGCGCGACACCACCCGGGCGATCGGCTCACGCCCAACCGCACGCGCGCCCTCCTCGTCGGCGAGCAGCATCGCCCCGGCGCCGTCGTTCAGCGGCGAGGCGTTGCCGGCGGTCACGGTGCCGTCCTTGGAGAAGGCCGGCTTGAGCTTCCCCAGCTTCTCCAGCGACGTGTCGCGCCGGACCGTCTCGTCGCGCTCGAGCTCGGTGTCCGGAACCGGCACCACCCACTCGCCGTAGAAGCCTTCGTCCCAGGCGGCCGCCGCGCGCTGATGGCTGCGAAGCGCGAACTCGTCCTGGGCCTCCCGGGAGATCTCGTAGATGCGGGCAAGCTTCTCGGCGCTCTGGCCGAGCGAGATCGTCCACTGCTCAGGCATCTCGGGGTTGACCATCCGCCATCCCAGCGTGCTCGAATGAAGCTGCTCATGACCCTGGGGAAACGCGCGCTCGGGCTTGAGCAGGATCCATGGAGCGCGGCTCATCGATTCGACGCCGCCGACGAGCACGATCGAAGCATCGCCCCCCTCGATCGCCCGGCTGGCCTGCATCGCCGCATCGAGGCTCGACCCGCACAGCCGGTTGATCGTCGCGCCGGGGATGCTCGTCGGCAGGCCCGCCAGCAGCACCGCCATCCGCGCGACGTTGCGGTTGTCCTCGCCCGCGCCGTTGGCGTCGCCAAACAGCACGTCGTCGATCCGGGCCGGATCCAGCTCTGGCGAGCGGCCCAACAGGGCGCGCACGGCATGCGCTCCCAGGTCGTCGGGGCGCACTCCCGCCAGCCCGCCGCCATAGCGGCCGAACGGAGTGCGTACCGCATCAAGGACGTAGGCTGCGCTCATCTGCTGGTGAGGGTGCGCAGCGCGGTGAGCTCTTGCTCGGTGGGAGTCGGCGTGACCTGCAGGTCAGGCACGACCTTCAGCTCCCACCCCGTGTTGTCACGCACGTCCTCCACGCTCACGCCGGGGTGAATCTCGGCGAGCACCAGCTCCTTGCTGTCAGGGTCCGGCTCCAGGACGCCCTTGTCGGTGATCACCGCGGTGGGCCCGCGGCCGCGGAAGCCCAGTCGCTCGCGCGCGCCCGGTCCGTCGCCGAATCCAACCGTGGTCACAAAGTCAAGCCGCTGCACGAGCGTGCGCTTGGCGTGCGGGCAGATCACCATCACCTCGCCGCAGGAGGCGGCGATCTCGGGCGCGCCGCCCGCTCCGGGCAGACGCGTCTTAGGGTGCTCGTAGTCGCCGATCACGGTTGAGTTCAGGTTCGCGTAGCGGTCGACCTGCGCGGCGCCGAGGAAGGCGACGTCGATTCGCCCGGGCCCGATCCAGTAGTTGAACATCTCGGGCACCGACACGACGCTGTCGGCCGTCTGCGCGAGCTCGCCGTCGCCGATCGACAGCGGCACGTGCTCGGGCTTTGCGCCGATCGTGCCCGACTCGTAGACGAGCACCAGATCCGGGTTGTGCACGAGCCGGGCCAGCAACGCTGCGGTCGACGGACGGCCAACCCCGATGAACACCGAGCCGACTCCCGACAGCCGCCGCGCGGCGACGACGGTCTGCACCTCGCCGGCGGAAACCTTGGAGTCAGTCGTGGCCGTCAATCCGGTCCTTTCGTTCGCATCGAGAACAGACGGGCAGATAGCGCACTCTACTGAGCAGCTACCGTGCGCTGCGCGATGCCCAGAAGCACTAAGGTCGTGATCGTAGGCGGTGGAGGGGGCGTGGGCGCCTCGGTGGCGTTCAACCTGCTGATCGGTGGGGGTGAGTTCGATGTGGTGCTGACCGATCGCCGTCCCGAGATGGCTCGGTCCCACGTCCTCGACCTCGAACAGGTGCTCGAGCAGGGCGCTCGCGGGACGGTCTGCGAGGGCACTGACGACGACATCCCGCGGGCCGACATCCTCGTGGTGACCGCGGCACTGCCGCTGACCGTCAACGACTCGCGGATGGTCTACCTCGAGGGAAACGCGCGGATAGTCGTGGCGGTCGCCGACCTTCTGCCCGAAGACTGGCCCGGCGTGCTGCTGCTCGTCACCAACCCCGTTGACCCACTGTGCACGCTCGTGCAGCGGCGCACCGGGCTCGAGCGCCGCAGGGTGCTCGGCTACACGATCAACGACTCGCTGCGTCTGCGAACGGGCATCGGTCGCGTGCTGGGTGTGGAGCCAGGCCGGATCACCGCCTGGTCGATCGGCGAGCACGGACCGTTGACTGTCCCGCTGTGGGACCGCGTGCAGCTCGACGGCGCCGCAACGGCGCTCGACCGTGCCCAGCGCGAGCAGGTCGAGGACTTCGTCGGCAACTGGTACGTCCGCCACGTCGCGCTGGACTCCGGGCGGTCCTCGACCTGGACGTCAGGACTGGGCGTCGCGCGGATGGTCAGCGCGATCGCTCACGGCGACGCACGGCCGTGGACGGCCTCGCTGATGCTCGACGGCGAGTACGGGATCAGCGGCGTCAGCCTGAGCGTGCCCGTGTCGCTCGGTCCCGGCGGCGTCGCGGAGATCCATGAATGGGAGCTGTCGGCAGAGCAGGCCGCGGGATTTCGAAACGCGGCCGACTACGTGCGCGAGGCGGCGGCGTCAGCAGCCGTCGACGCCACAGGACTCGCCGCCGGCGACGACGCTGACCGGTGAGCGGTTCTCCCATCCCTTGCGCAGCAGCTCGAGAAGCGCCTCAGGCGGATGGGCGCCCGACGCGCCGATCGCGCGGTCGACGACGAACGTCGGCACCGCGCTGATGCCAAAGCCGCCGGCCGTCCGCTCGTCGTCTCGGACCTCGTCGGCGTAACGCCCACTGACCAGCGCCTCGCGGACCTCGTCCTCGTCGAGTCCGACCTCGACGGCCAGACGGACGAGCGTGTCGTGGTCGCTCATCAACTCGCCCTCGGTGAAGTACGCCCGCAGAAGGCGCTCCTTCATCTGGTCCTGCAGCCCGTGTGCGCCGGCAAGATGCACGACGCGGTGAGCGTCGAACGTGGCGCCGCTGCGAGCGATGTCAAAGCGGAAGTCCAGCCCCTCGCCGGCCGCCGTCGCGGTCATCTGCTGCTCTGCGCTGCGGGCCTGCTCGATGGACATGCCGTACTTCTCGGCCAGGCGCGCGGCGCGGTCGCCCTCGCGCTCGGCGGGCGCCGACGGATCGAGCTCGAAGCTGCGCCAGGTCACGTGCACGTCGTCGCGGTGCTCGAACTGGGCGAGCGCGGCCTCGAACCGGCGCTTTCCGACGTAGCACCACGGACAGGCGATGTCAGACCAGATTTCGACGTCCACGAGCGGCACTCCTTAGTTGAGTCGGCAACTAAAGCCAGTGTAGCGGGACGGGTACCGGCTCCTCTTGTTGACGCCGGGTCCTACAATCCGCCCGCGGCGCGGACAGGCAACGATCACCAGCAGGGGTGTGACGTGATGAGAAGACGGGTCTTGATTGGTCTCGCCGTCGGCTTGACGGCGGCTGTACTCACGCCGGTGGCGGCGGCATCGGTGACGCCGGCGCTGACGCTGGACCAGAGCGGCGGCACGCAGGCGGCCTCGACGGTGCCGTTGGGAATGAACCTCAGCTTCTCCCCAAGCGGGAGCGACTCTCCAAAGGACCTCACCATCGGCCTGCCGCCAGGCCTGCTCGCAGACGCCTCGGTCAACGGCGGCGCGTGCCTTAAGAGCACCACGCCCAGCGCGGCGTGCCAGGTCGGCAGCGGGACCGTGAATGCGACCGGCCTCGGGGTGCTGCCCGTGACCGGCCAGATCGCGTTCGACCTCGTCGCGCCGCCCAAGCCGGGTGACCTCGCGGGACTCGCGCTGATGGTGACGCTGCTCGGCCAGACCTCGCAGCTCGGCTCGCCCGGCGAGATCGCCGTACGTCCGGCGACCGACCCCGCCGGCTTCGGGCTGAACATCTCGTTCGCCAACATCCCCGACACGTACGCGGAAGGTCCGCTGACCGTGTCGATCCAGGTGCAGTCGATGAGCACCACGCTCAGCGGCGTGCGGATGCCGGCGAGCTGTCCGGCGACGCCCGCGAACGTCACCGTCACGACGGACTCCTATTCAGATCCGACGCCCCACACGGCGTCCGCGCCGCTGCAGGTCACCGGCTGCGCCGCGCTGCCGTTCACGCCTGCGTTTCACGTGACGGCGACCAAGGACGCCGGCGACTCCGGGACGCAGGTGATCAGCGATATCACCCAGCCGGCAAGCCCCGCCCAGGCAACGCCTCAGTCTGTGTCGCTCGCGCTACCCGGCGCGGTGCTCTCGCCCAACGCCAACGCGGTCCTCTCCGGAGGGCTGTTGTGCGCCAACCCCGCCTCCGGCACCTGCAAGACGATCGGGACCGCGACCGCGACGTCGCCGCTGTACCCGGTGCCGCTGACGGGCACCGACTACCTGACCGGAACGCTGAGCGCGCTGAAGATCGTGATCGTGTTCCCGCCCCCGTTCGCGCTGACGCTCGCCGGCGCGGTCGACGTCCCGCACAACACGACCACGTTCACGGGGCTGCCCGACATCCCGCTGTCCGACCTCAAGGTGACGCTCGCCGGCGGCAAGAACGCCGCGTTCGCCGCCTTCTGCTCGCCCGCCTCGGGGACGGCCAGCAGCACGCTGATCGCCCAGTCGGGCGCGCGCGCCACCGTCTCGGCTCCGTTCACCGTTGCGGGTTGCAGCGGTTCGCAGGGCACCACCGGGTCGAGCCCGGGCCCGAAGGCGAGCCCCACCGGCCGGGCCGGGATCGTCAGCGGCGCGGTGTCGGGACTGGCGAGCGGCCACCCCTCGCTGAGCTTCAAGCTGACGGCCGGCAAGAACGCCAAGCTCAAGTCGTTCACGGTCAAGCTGCCGCGCGGGCTGAGCTTCGTGCGCCACCGCGTCCGCGGACGCCTGAAGCTGCTCGGGGTCGCGCTCAAGGGCGCCAAGGTCAAGTCGCTCTCGCTGAAGCACGGAGCGCTGCTCGTGACGCTGCGCGCGCCCGTCAACACGCTGTCGGCGAAGATCGGCTCGCGTGCGCTGAAGGAGAGCGCGGCGCTGCGCAGCGCGGCCAAGCATCACCGGCTCAAGCGCCTGCAGTTGACGGTCCTGCTCACGAACACGGCCGGCAAGCGGACCACGTCGAAGCTGCCGCTGAAGACGGGCTAGGCGAACGGGCGCCGTCGGTCACTTCAGATACGGGCCGATCAGCGACAGATCGGCCTCACCCAGCCGGTCGCTGGCCGACGCGCGCTGATGCCAGAACGGATAGATCAGCGGCGGGCGGCTGACCTGCTCGAGGCGTTCGCGCTCCTCGGCCGACAGCTCGAGCGACGCCGCCGCGAGGTTGTCGGCGAGCTGCTCTTCGGTCCGCGCGCCGATCACCAGGCTGGTGACGCCGGGGCGCCCCAGCAGCCAGGCGAGCGCGACCTGCGCGGCGGAAACGCCGTGTGCCTCGGCGACCTCGACGAGCACCTCGATCGTGTCGTAGAGCTTGTCCTCGTCGTACACCGGCGGCTCGCTCCACTCGCTGGCGTGGCGCGCGCCCTCCGGCGGCGGCTGCCCGCGCCGGTACTTGCCCGACAGCAGGCCGCCGGCGAGCGGACTCCAGATCAGCAGTCCCAGCCCCTGGTCGATCGCGGACGGCACGATCTCGTACTCCGCCGATCGCTCCTGCAGCGACAGGTACACCTGCTGGCTGACGAACCGCGGCAGCCGTTCGCGCGCGGCGATCCCGAGCGCCTTGGTGACCTGCCAGCCGGCGAAGTTCGAGCAGCCGACGTAGCGGACCTTGCCGCTCTGCAAAAGGTGCTCGAGCGCGCCGAGCGTCTCCTCGAGCGGCGTCTGCCCGTCCCACTCGTGCAGCTGATACAGGTCGATGTGGTCGGTGCGCAACCGGCGCAGGCTCGCCTCGCAAGCCTGGATCAGATGGTGACGCGACAGTCCCGCGTCGTTCGGGCCGCGACCCATCGCAAAGCGCGCCTTGGTGGCGACCAGCAGACGGTCGCGGCGCCCCTCCAGCGCCTGGCCGACGATCTCCTCCGAGGCGCCCGCCGTGTAGATGTCGGCCGTGTCGATCACGTTGACGCCGGCGTCGAGCGCCATGTCGATCTGCCGCTTGGCGCCGTCGAGGTCGATCTGGCCAACCCCGCTGAACTGGCCGCCGCCTCCGAAGCCCATCGTGCCGAGGATCAGCTCGGAGAAGCGCAACCCCGAGTCTCCCAACTGCCGATAGTCCATGACGCCTCCTGAGGGTCGAGTCGCGAGCAGGGGAGGCTAGCGACGCGGGCCGGATCAGTTCAGCGTCGCGACCTCGGCCGCGCGCAGCGCCCGTTGCAGCCATGGCGTGGCGCGCAGCCCCGTGAACGTGCCGACGGCGGCCCGCAGGTCCTCCGCGCTGACGGCACGCTCGCCGACGTGCTCGAACAACTCGAGCCGCAGCGCCGCCTCGTGGAACGCCATTCCCGCCTCGCCGACGACGGCGATGGCCGTCGACCAATGCTCGGCCGCGCGTTCGGCGTCCCCGGAGCGGTGCGCGAGCAGCGCGTCAACACGAGCGGACTGCGCCTTGACATACGGCGAGGTCTTGGGCACGACGTCGCCGGCCAGCGCGTCGGCGGCCTCACGCAACGCCTCCTCGCCGGGCAGCCGCGACAGCAGGTCGACCGCCAGCGGCAGCCATGACGGCCACTCGGCGTAGTCGCCGGACTGCGCGCGGGCGATGATCGACAGGGCCTCGGCGTGCGCGCCGTCAAGGTGCGCAAGCGCCACCTCTCGCAGGCTGCGGTAGTCGCTCTCGAACGCCACCGCGGAGTCCCCGCGGACCTGGTCGAACTCGTCGAGGATCGCGCGGGCTCCGTCGAGCTCGCCGCGGTGGATGGCGACGAGCAGCGGCGGCCCGATCAGCATCCCACGGTTGGCCGGGGCGGTCTCGGGCGCGGCCTCCTCGACCGCCGAGACGGCCTCGTCCCAGCGACCGAGCGAGAACAAGCGCGCGGGCGAGCTGAAGCTCTGCGAGGTTGCGGTGCACCCGGCTGGCGAGCCGCTCGCCGGCGGCCATCGCCTCCCGCCCGGCCGTCACCGCCTCCTCGAATCTGCCCAGCGCCGTGAACGTGATCGCCAGGTTTCCGAGCGACGCGGGCACCTCGGACGGCGCGTAGCGCTGGCGAATCTCGAGCGCCGCCTGAAACAGGGGGAGTGCATCGACCGGGCGAGCGAGCTCGATCAGGGCCGATGCGCGGCAGTTCAACGCCAGCCCCAGCTCCTCGTAGGCGTCGACGCGCTCCGCCGCGCGAGCGGCTTGCGCCGACACCGACTCAGCCGGCTCGGCCGCACCGTCGGAATACAGCACGGCGGCCAGCGACACGGCCGCGTCGGCAAATGCCGCGTCCTCGCTCGTCGCGCAGGTCGTCGTACACCTCGCGCAGCGGTTCGATCAGATCGGATGCCGGCCGGCTCCAGCGGTACGCCGACAGCTCGCGGGCGCGCATCCGCAGCGCGTCGCGCGTCTGACCGACCTGTTCGTAGAGCTTGCCCGCCGCGGCGTAGTGACCGGCGGCGATCTCCTCGTTGCCGTAGCGCTCGGCGCATCGTGCGGCGCGCACGAGGTGCTCCGCGCGCCGGGACTTCGTCGGTCTCGATCTGCGCGGCCTGCGCGAACAGGCCGACCGCCTCGTTCAGCGCGCCGACGCTCTCCGCGCGCTGCGCGGCGTCGAGCGTGAGCCGCAAGCGCCCGTCGCCTGATGTCGGGTGCGTCGGGCGCGGTCGGGTGCGCCTCGTAGGCGGACACGAGATGCCCCGCCAGGATCGCCGGGAGATCCGGAGCGGAGGCGTGCTCGGAGAGGTACTCGGCGGCCGCCAGGTGACGGGCCTTGCGCTCGCGCTTTGAGAGCGTGCCGAGCACCACGCGCTCCACCTGGCGGTGCACGAACGTGTACGTCCCCCGCGACTGCGATCGCGGATCGGTGTCGACGGACAGAAACTGCTTGGCGACGAGCCCGTCGAGCAGCGACCGGCCGTCGGCCGTCCCGACGCCGGCCACCGCCGCTGCGGCGGCGGGCGTGAAGCGCTGGCCGAGGACGGCGCCGCCGCGCAGAACGCTGCGCTCGAGCTCACCGAGCCGATCGAGCCGCGCGGCGACCAGCGCGTGGATGCTGGGCGGCACCTCGAGGTCGTGGACCTGGCTGACCAGCCGGTACCGATTCGCGTCTCCGGCGGGCTTCATCGCTCCGCGCGCGGCGAGCATGCGAAGCGATTCGACCGCGAACAGCGGGACACCCGCCGCGTTCTCGCGCACGCTGCTCAGCAGCCCCTCGGGGGCGCCCTCGACCGCAGCCGCGATCAGCGACTCGATGTCGCCCTCGCTGAGCGGCGTCAGGTCGACCCGCTTCCCCAGGAGGGAGACGGCGTCCAGTCGCTCGTCCGGGCGGCTGAAGATGAGCACCAGGATCGGTGAGCGCGCCGCCCACTCGCACAGGTGCGCGATGAAGTCGAACAGCCCCTGGTCGGCCCACTGCAGATCCTCGAACAGCATCACGACCGGGCCGCGCGTGGCCAGGCGTTCGAACAGCAGCCGCCAGGACGAGAACAGCTCGCCGAGATCGATCAGCTCCCGGCCGTCGTCGAGGCCGAGCAGTCGGCTGACCGCGCGCAGGACCCTGACGCGCACGTCGGGCTCCGCCGACGCCAGCAGGTCGTCTACGAGCGCCTGGAGCTTGAGCTGATGCGAGGCGGCAGGGTCGTCGGGGCTGATGTCGGCGCGCGCACGGACCATCTCGGCCAGCGACGCAAACCCGGCTCCCTGGCCGAAGCTGAGCGCCTGCCCGTGGTGCCAGAGCAAGGTCGCGGCGAGTCCGTCGGCGTATTTCTTGAGCTCCCACGCCAGGCGCGACTTGCCCAGACCCGGCTCGCCGATCACCGACACCAGCTGCAGGCCCGCGTGGGACTCGATCAGCGCGTCAACGGCACCGCGAAGGACGGCCATCTCGCCGTCCCGGCCGACCAGTGGCAGCTCCATGTCGGTGCGCCCGACGCCGCCGATCGCCGCGATCACCCGCAACGCTCGCCACGTGTGCACCGGCTCGGTCTTGCCCTTGACGGAATGCTCGCCGCCATCCTCGTAGGCGATCGCCCGCTCAGTCACCGCCCGCGTCACGTCGTCGACGAGGACCGAGCCAGGCTCGGCGACCGACTGGATGCGCGAAGCCGTGTTGATCGCATCGCCGATCACCATCCCCTCGGCCACGGCGTCGAGCTCGACCGCCGCCTGTCCGGTCAGGATCCCCACGCGCAGGCGCAGCTGCACGCCCATCCTGTCGCCGAGCGCGGTGACCGCGGCGACAAGGTCAAGCCCGGCGCGGACAGCGCGCTCGGCGTCGTCCTCGTGCGCGACCGGAGCTCCCCACAGCGCCATCACCGCATCGCCGATGAACTTCTCGACGCGGCCGCCGTAGGAGTCGATGATCCGGCGCGACGAGTCGAAGTACTCCGACAGCATCTCGCGCACATCCTCGGCGTCGCGCCGCTCGCTGAACGACGTGAATCCGGTCAGATCCGCGAACAGCACCGACACCTGGCGGCGCTCGACCGACGCCGCCGGAACGGCGGGGGCGGGGACGGCGGTACCCCCCGCCACCGCGCCGGGAAGCTGGGAGCCGCACTCCAGACAGAACCGCTGGCCGGCCTGGCCGGCAACCGTCCCGCACGCCTCGCAGCGCGCAAGCAGCGGCGTGCCGCACTGACCGCAGAACTTGGCGCCGTCGGGCACCGCGGCGGCGCAGTTTGAGCAAACCGCAGGCACGGCTCAAAGGATCGCAGGCTCGCCCGGGCGGACGAGCGGTTCCGGGGTCGCTACACGTGGCAGCGAGCGGCGCCCGCCACGGGCGACTGCGCGTGGCGTCGCGCTACGGCCGGGTTGGCCTGACAGCCACCGCCCTTCCCGTCCATGCTGGGCAGTCCCTGCAGGTACTGCGCCACCAGGGGCGCCGCGCAGACCGACTGCGGCCTGCCGCCGGTCACGCTGCACAGCTCGGCGGTCACCACCTCCGCCTCGCCCGCCACTGCCTGCGCGGCGGCGCTGTCGGGGTGCGACAGCGAGCCGAGGATCTGAGTCCAGTTCATTCCCGCGAGCTTCCCGGGCAGGACCGTCGAGTACCAGCTCGTGTAGGCGTTGGCCACGTCGACGAACGGGAACGTCCCTTCTTGGTCGTAGGTGGCAAACAGGTCGCCCTGGGCCGCCGAGAGCGGCTGCAGCCGCGCGAATCCGTTGCTGGACGGGGATGTTGCTGAACGCCTCGACCGGCACGAACGAGACGTACGGGCTGCTGTAGTGCGAGCCGAAGAACGTGAACGTCCTGACCTCCGGGCGCTCGGTCGTCAGCGACTGCATCAGGTGCAGGTTCGAGAACGTCCCGAAGCGCGACAGCGCGACGATCAGGCCCCAGCGCTGCATCGCGCAGTACGGGCAGCCCTCGGAGCCGATGTACAGCAGCTCGGGCTTGCCGTTGAGCGTCAGCGGCGGCTGGTTGCTCAGGATCGCCGGACCGGCCAGCGCGATCTGCTTGCTGCCAAGCGCGTTGGCGGCGGCCGCGTCGATGGCCGACGAGGGAACGCTCGTCACCGCCTTGGTGACGCGCTGGGTCAGGGCTTTGAACGCGTCCTTCCAGGCCGTGGTGTAGTGCGCCACCGCAGTGACCGTGTGACCGCCTGAACGGGCGTGGTCGCCGGCGGTGAGCTGGCGGCCGGCGGTGCTAAGCAGCCCCTTGCTCGCGCCCCGGGCCTCGGCGATCGCGCCCTGCGCGACTCGGCGGTCGGCGGACAGGATCAGTGCGACGGGGCCCGACAGGCCGCCTACCGACGATCTCGCGAGGCGCTGAATGTCGGTCAGGGCCCGAGCGCTCTCGGCGAACATCAGCGTGCCGAGCGAGGGGGCGACGACCTCGTTTGGATTCGACCACAGCTGCGAGAAGGCGGCGATGGCGAGCCGCGTCGCGGCGTCGTTCGCCGACGACTTGACCGAGTGGTTGTTGGTGTGTTTTGCGATCGCGAGCATCGCGCCTCGCGCCTGCACCAGCGACCGCTGGGGCGCTGCCGCGCTCGCGGTGCCGGCGCCCGCAAGCACGCAGAACATTCCCGCGAGCAGCAGCGTGAACGTTAGTCGCCGCCCCACTGTCATACCTCCCGTGGCTGAACCAGCCCCATACATCGCCCTCTCCTGACCCCAGCCGATCGACACCCAAGCGGTTTCGGGCAGCATACGAGCTGTCCAGAACAGCGTCAACGCGCACGATGCGGCGCAACACCGATCGCGCCCGGCGCATAATCAGACGGCAGTTGCGGGTAGAGGCGAGGGTCGCAAGGACGGGGCGACTGGATGACAGTGCCGACCAGTAGCGGTCAGCCGGTGCTGGTCAAGCTCCCGTGGAAGCCTCGGAGGTCCTTGATGCGCTGGTTGTTGCGGGCGGCTACGCATTGCGCGTCGACCACCGCCGCCTCGGTTCCGCCCTCGAACACGTCCGACATGCTCAGGCAGTCCGTCTTGCGGTAGCTCAGCCAGGCGCGCTGGGCGGCGTTGAAGTCGCGCCGGGCGCGGTTGTCGAACAGGATCGGGAAGATCTGTGCGGCGAGCGTGTTGATCTGACCGTCGGTCCGAAGGATCTGCTTCTCGGCACAGCCCTCCTGCTCGAGCGTCGTGCGATGGCTCGGAGAACCCGAGCACGGCAGCGGCGTGAACGTCTCGTGGATCACCACCGGCGCGAGCTTCGCCGCGCTTGCTCCCGGATCGGCGCCTCCGGCCTGTGTGGCTGCGAAGCCGGTTGCGGCGATCGTGCCGACGGCGGCGACCGTCAGCGTCAACAGCTTTGGTGACATCTCAGCTCGCTTTCGTGATCGATTGCGCGCGGCGCGAGGCGCAGCGCCGCCGGAGATGACGCGCCCCGGTCGAGATTCCTTCCGTAACCGGTTTGGTGCCACCGTGGCGCCCTCTCGGTGGGCGCCCGGTGGCGACTGAAAGACAACCAGGGCAGCGGGCAGCCGCCCGTGATTAATGTCATTCGGCGGGGGTTCAGCTGCCGCGCGTCGCCAGGTTGCCGATCCCGCGCCAGAGGTCGTTGTGCTGCCCCGGAGCGCTACCGTGCGGCGCGATGGCGTTTCGAGTGGTCACGCCGGGCGATCTGCAATGGATCACGCGCCCACACGAACCGGGCGAGCCGGCACGGCACGTCGCCGAGCTCAGCGATGCGGCGGGGTTCGCTCACACCCGTGGGAACGTCTGGCGCTACGAGCCGGGCGCCAAGGGCCGGCGTCACCGCCACCCTCATCAGGAGGAGACGTTCGTCGTCCTCGAGGGAACGTTGACGATGTACGTGGGTGAGCCGCCGGAGCGCGTGGAGGTTCCACGCGGCGCGGTCATTCACATCGACGCCCTGACGCCGCTGCAGGCCGCAAACCACGGCGATCAGGACCTGCTCCTGTATGCCTACGGCTATCCGCCGGAGGACCAGCACGCGGAGATTCTCGAGTCGGCGCTGTAGTCACGGGGGTAGGCTTCGCGCGTGACGTCGACGCACTCGTCTGCCGGCCGCAGGGCATTCGTTCTGACGGTGCTGGCGTTTGTCTGGAGCGTCGGTCTGCTCGCCGCGGCGTTGTTCGCCCCCGCGTATGGGTCGACGACGCTGGTGGAGGAGAACGGCTCGGGCGTGTTGCTCGTCGTCGCGTTCCCCGCGGTCATCAGCGCGGCCGTGTGGTTGGCGCTGTGGCGCAGGTGCACGCGCGGCGGCGCGGTCAGCCGGGTTGTGGCGTGGACGTGCGTGTCGCTCCTGGGCATGTTCTGCCTGATCGCGCTTGCGAGCATCGGCTTGTTCGTCATACCGGTCGCGGTGCTTCTGGCGTGCGCCACGTCGCTCACGACGCCCGGCGATCGTCAGACATGCGCCGCTCAGCGTTCGCGCTGATCTCATTGCTGACGCTGCTGGCGGGAGCGGCGGGACCGTCCGCCGCGCGCAATCAGACCGCCGCGCTCAATCAGACCGCGGCCCAGGTGGTCGGGGTGCCCTGGTAGGCCGGCGATGCGAGACCGGTCCGATCCGCCCGATCTCAAGCTCGTTCTGCTGCTGGTGCTCGGCGCGATCGGCCTCGCGCTGCTCGCGGTTGGAGTCGTCACGCCGGCGGGGTGGGCGTTGATCGTGCCCGGCTGCGTGGCACTGCTGGTGTCGCTGCCCGGCGCCTGGCTGATCCAGAAGTCGCGCGACCGGACCCTCCGCTGACCAACCTCGGATGTTTGCGCCCTGAGGGATGATTGATCGAGACGCTCACGAGAGGAGACCTCATGGAGAGCTGGGACATCGGTTCGCTGGACGTCGCGCCGCATCATCCGCAGGTGCTGCGCTCGGACGATGAGACCCGCGCGATCGCCATCCACCTGCCCGGCGGGGAGGAGCTGCAGGAGCATCAGGTCCACGAGCGCACGTATCTGCTCGTCGCAAGCGGCGAGGTCGAGATCGGTCACGACGGCACCAAGGTGAACGGCGGCCCCGGCTTCCTCGCGCACTTCGGGCCCAATGAGCGACATGCAGTACGCGCCATCACCGACGCGCGGATCGTGCTGGTGTTGGCGCCGTGGCCGGGCGTCGGGCATCCGTCACGGTTCGGTGAGGGCGACGGCTAGCCCGCCGAGATGATCATCGGGCTGCACGCGGTTCTGTTCACCGACGACGCGGCGGCCACGCGCTCGTTCCTCCAAGACACGCTTGGCCTCGACTCGGTCGACGCAGGAGGCGGGTGGCTGATCTTCGCCGTCCCCGCCGCCGAGCTCGCCGCCCATCCGGCCGAGGGGCGCCCGCACCACGAGGTTCACCTGATGTGCGACGACATCCGTGCCACGGTCGCAGAGCTGGAGGCCAAGGGAGCGGAGTTCGTCGGGGGTGTCGTCGAGCAGCGCTGGGGCCTATCGACCAAGCTCAGGCTGCCCGGGGGAGGAGAGCTCCCGATGTATGAGCCGCGCCACCCGAGTCCACTGATCAGCTGAGCGGGTCGTGAGGCTGGTGGTCCGTCGCTCTGCCGCCGCGCTCCTCGCGGCGGCGGGGTGCGCCCTGGCTCTCGGTCTGACGGGTTGCAGCCGGTCCTCGGGCACGGCGGCTGCGGCCGTCCGGTCGCCCGCCGGATCGGCGTACACGCTGATGCAGATGAACCTGTGCCTGTCGGGTGTGGCCGACTGCTACCGCAAGGTGCAATACCCGGCCGTGTTGAACGAGGCGATCGCCCGGATCCGTGACGCCGGCCCGGACGCGGTCACGTTCAACGAGGCCTGCAGCGGTGACGTCGCATCGATCGCGCGGCGCGCCGGCTACCACTGGCGATTCTCGACGGTCATCTACTACGGCAAGCCCCTGATGTGCATCCGGCCCGGCGGCCGCGGGCTGTTCGGCGACGCGGTCCTCACCAGATCGGCCGTCGTGAGCTCCGACAGCGGTGCTTTCGAGACGCAAGCCGGCCCCGAGCAGCGCCGGTTTTTGTGTGTCGACACCCGAGCCCGTGTCGACGCCTGCACCGCCCATCTTGCATCCCCCGAGGCCGATGAGGTGGCTGCAAACGGCCCGCAGTGCGCCGAGCTCAGGTCGCTGCTCGCGCGGCTCGCCACCACCCAGTACGGTGATCTTCGGGGGCGACCTCAACCGTCGCTCCGCGTGCGCGCCCGATGGCTTCTGGGTCCGCACCGACGGGTCCGCCCGCCAGGACCCCGGCAGTCAGCACGTCTACGGATCCGGCGCGCTTCGATCGCCCTCGGCGCAGGTGGTGCCGGCCACGCACACCGACCACGACGTCCTGGTGGTCCGCGCGCAGCTCGGCTGACCCCGCGGGAGGTGCGTGTTCTGATGGACTGCACCGATGCTGTCCGAGCAGTTGCTCGAGCTCGTCCCGGGAGCCGCCGAGGTGCGCGGTGTAGAGCAGCTGACCGGCGGCGCGAGCCGCGAGACGTGGTCCTTCGACGCGTTGATCGACGACGTGTGGACGCCGCTTGTCCTGCGCAGCGGTCGCGGCGGCCGGGGCTCGATGACGGGCGAGGCGCTCGCATTCGAGGCGGCGGCGCGCGCGGGTGTGCCTGAGCCGAGGATCGTCGCGAGCGGCGATGCGTTTCTGGTGATGGAGCGCGTCGAGGGCGAGACGATCGCGAGGCGAATCCTTCGCGACGAGCGGTTTGCCTCGGCGCGGCCACACCTCGCCGAGCAGTGCGGCGAGATTCTCGCCCGGATTCATTCGATCCCGTCCGCGTCAATCCCAGGCCTCGATGCGCGCGATCCGCTCACCGAGACGGCGGCGATGGTCCACTCGTTCGCGGAGCCGAGTCCCGCGCTCGAGCTCGGGCTGGCGTGGCTGGAGCGCAATCGCCCCGAGCCGGAGGGCTCGGTCGTGCTTCACGGCGATTTCCGGCTCGGGAACCTGATGATCGGGGAGGACGGCGTCCGGGCCGTGCTCGACTGGGAGCTCGTCCACCGAGGCGACCCGTTTCAGGACCTCGGCTATCTGTGTGTGCGCGCGTGGCGGTTCGGGGGCGAGCAACCGGTGGGCGGGTTCGGAACCTACGAGGATCTGTTCCGCGGCTACGAACGCGTCAGCGGTCGCGAGGTGGATCCCGCGCGCGTTCGCTGGTGGGAAGTGTTCGGAACGGTCTGGTGGGGAGGCGTCTGCATGCAGCAGGCGTGGCGCCATCTGTCGGGGTCGGAGCGTTCGGTCGAGCTGGCGGCAATCGGCCGGCGCGCGTGGGAGCAGGAGTACGACGTGCTGTTGGCGCTGGCGCCATGAGGCACGGGATCCCGTCCACCGCGGAGCTCGCCGCCGCCGTGCGTGAGTTTCTCGAGCAGGAGGTCGTGCCGGCGACCGATGGCCGCCTGAGCTTCCATGCGCGCGTTGCCGCGAACGTGCTCGCGCAGATCGAGCGCGAGCTGCAGAGTGGCCTGCCGGACACCACGGGCGACGCTGAGATATGTGCGGCGATCCGTGCGGGCACGGTCGACTTCGCCGAGGTGTACGACGGGATCCGCGAGACGGTCGTCGCGAAGCTGCGCATCTCAAACCCACGCCACCTACTCCCGGAGGACCGATGACCGAGATACCCGCCGACCTCGCGGACTTTCTCAGCCGGCTCGACGAGTTCATCGAGCGCGAGATCAAGCCGCTCGAGGAGGAGCACATCGAGTTCTTCGACCACCGGCGCGAGTGGCGGCGAACCGATTGGGAGAACGACGGCGTCCATCGTCGCGAATGGCTCGAGCTGCTGGCAGAGATGCGCCGGCGCTCCGATCAGGCCGGCTTCCTCCGCTACGCGCTGCCCAGCTCGATGGGCGGGCTCGACGGCACGAATTTCGGCATGGCGGTGATTCGCGACCACCTGGCGGCGAAGGGGCTCGGGCTCCACAACGACCTGCAGAACGAGGCCTCGGTCGTCGGCAACCTCGTGTTCCCGCTGATCCTCGACCGCTTCGGCACTCCGGAGCAGAAGCAGCAGTTCATGGCCGCGGCGATCGCAGGCGAGGCCGGGTTCGGCTTCAACCTGACCGAGCCCAATCACGGGTCAGACGCGACCTGGCTCGAGACGCGCGCCGTTGCGAGACGGAAGCGACTGGGTGATCAACGGCGCCAAGCGGTTTGCGAGCGGCGCCGGCATCGTCGAGCACGCGATCGTGTTCGCCCGGACCTCGGGCGAGCCCGGCGACGCCCTCGGGATCACCGCCTTCATCGTCGACACGAGCGACCCCGGCTACGAGATCCCGTACTTCCACTGGACCTTCAACATGCCCTCAGACCACGCCGAGGTCGTGCTCTCAGACGTGCGCGTCCCGCGGAGCGCGATCCTCGGCGAGGAGGGGCACGGACTCCAGACCGCGCTGTTCTTCGTTCACGAGAACCGGATCCGCCAGGCCGCATCGGGCGTCGGTGTGGCCGACTTCTGCGTCCGCGAGAGCGTCGAGTACGCAAAGCAGCGCATCACGTTCGGCAAGCCGCTCGCCGAGCGCCAGGCGATCCAGTGGCCACTCGTCGAGCTCGCGACCGACGTCGCGCTGCTGCGCACGTTCATCCGCGCCACCGCGGCCGAGATGGACTCGGGCGACCGGGTCCGTGGCGTCAGCGATCGCGTGTCGATGTGCAACTACCGTGCCAACCGCCTTGCGTGCGACGCCGCCGACCGCGCGATGCAGGTCCACGGAGGCCTTGGTTACACGCGCGCGAAGCCGTTTGAGCACATCTACCGACACCATCGCCGCTACCGGATCACCGAAGGCTCGGAGGAGATCCAGATCCGCAACGTGGCCGGACACCTGTTCGGATTCATCAGCCGCTGAACTCGCTGGGATGGCACACCAGCCCCGCCTGGACTCAGGGGCGGTGAGTCCGGCGGGGCCAGCCAGTGAGTCACCGCCGGCGGCGTGCTCGGTTCGGTCATCTCGGTGATCTCCCGCAGGCGTTCCTGGTCCCGGCGGCTGACGCGCTCGTGCTGGCGCAGATGCTCTTCCCAGGAGCCGACGACGAACTGCTCGAGGACGCGGCTTGGGTCGGCCGCGTCGACCCAGACGCGCCAGCTCACGGCGCCCGTGCGGCGCCTGGCGTAGCGGCCGTCGCGGAGCTTCTGGACGACGGCACTCTCGAGACCGGGCTTTGGCCGGTACTCGACGGTTACGAGCACCGGTCTGCCGGCATCGGTTTCGGTGACGAGCTGCGGGTCGGGCCAATCGCCCGCCGGCAACAGGTCCTCGGGCGAGATCGCCTTGAACGGCACGAGCAGGCCGACCCCGGCGACCAGCGCGAGCCCGACACCCGCCACGAGCAGCGCGTCGGTGAGCCCAGCCTTCTGGGCAAGCACGCCGAAGACGGCGGCGCCCAGCGCGCCGCCGCCCTGAAACACGACCAGGTAGTAGGACATGCCGCGCGCCTTGGCCCAGCCGGGCAGCGTCCCTTGATACTGGGAGTTCAGCGTCGACAGCGTGAGGATCCAGGCGACGCCCGCGACGACCACGACCGGCGCTGCGAGCGCGGCCGCGCGCACGTACGCCAGCGCCACCGTGACGACCGCCAGGATCAGCATCGCGCCGGTTAGGAGGACCGCTATCGACACCCGGCCGCGCAGGCGAGGCAGGGCCGCCGCGCCCGCGACCGCCCCAGAGCCAACGGCGCCAAGCAGCAGCCCATACCCGCCTGAGCCGAGATCCAGGTGCGAGTGCGCGACGATCGGCAGCAGTGCCCAGATCGAGTTCGCGAACAGCATGAACAGCCCGGCGCGCAACAGGATCACCCGCAACGCGGGGCTGGCGGCGACATAGCGCCCTCCGGCGCGGACGGCCGGGCCGACGTGCTCAGGGCCGGCGGCGCTGACCGGGCGCGCGCGGCCCCGCCACCGAGCGACGGCGCCGATCACGGGAACGAAGCTCAACGTGTTGATCAGGAACAGCACGCCGGCGCTGGTCGCGGCAAACAAGGCGCCGCCGATCGCGGGCCCGACCGCTCGGCTCAGGTTCTGGTTGACGGAGCCGAGCGCGATCGCCTGGGGCCGTTCCTCCGGCGGCACGAGCTCGGGCTGAAGCGTCTGCCACGTCGGCGAGGTCAGCGTCTGCCCGGCCCCGACCGCGACGATCAGCGCCAGCAGGATCGCCGGTGTCACCAGGCCGGCGAACGCCAGGCCGGTCAGCAAGGCCGCCGCCGCGAGCATGAAGCACTGCGAGGCGATCAACAGCCTGCGGCGATCGACGACGTCGCCCAACGCACCGGCCGGCACCGCGAGCAGCACGATCGGCAGCCCGGCCGCGGACTGGATCAAGGCGACCAGCGTCGCCGAGCTCGTCAGCGTCAGCATCAGCTCCTGCGCCCCGACTGTCTGCATCCAGCCGCCGACGTTGCTCACGAACTGCGCCGACGCCATCCTCGCGAAGTCGCGCGAGCGAAACGGCGCCCATGCTGAGGAGCCGGCCTTCCCGGAGGCGCCGTCCCGCGGGGACTCATCGGTCGACAGCGCCATTAAGCCGGATGGTACGGCGAGGCTCGTGGGCTACACGGCTCTGCGGCCCCCGTCTGCCGCCACGGTCGTGCCGGTGACGTAGCTCGCTCGTGGGGACGCGAGGAAGGCGATGACCTCGGCGATCTCCTCAGGCTGTGAGGCGCGGCGCATCGGCGTGGTCTCTCCGAGCGCGGTGATGAACTCGGGGCCGGACGGGGTCGGGGTGTAGACGGGTCCCGGGGCGATCGCGTTCACCCGCACGCCGCTGCCGCTGTACTCCGCCGCCCAGGCGCGCGTCATCGCCTCGAGCGACGCCTTTGTCGCGCCGTAGGCCGCGCCGCCGACGATCCCGACGCCGCCGGCCATGCTGCTGAGGCTGACAATGCTCCCGCGCCCGCGGGAAGCCATTCCGGGAGCAAGCGCCGCGACGAGGATGAACGGCGCACGGACGTTGCTCGCGAACATCTTGTCGAAGGCGCTGACGTCGAACTCTGCGGTCGGGCCGAAGACCGAAATCCCGGCGTTGTTGATGAGGATGTCGACGTCGCCGACGTCATTGGCGAGGCGTTGGACGTCGGCGGCGTTGCCGAGATCCGCGGCGACGAAGCTGGCCTTGCCGCCGGCGTCGGTGATCTCCTTGACCGTCTTAGCGCCGCGGGCGGCGTCGCGGCCGTGGACCAGGACCTCCGCTCCGTCGCGTGCGAGCTGGAGCGCGACGGCGCGACCGATGCCCGAGGTCGCGCCGGTCACCAGGGCGCGCTGTCCTTCCAGAGTGTCTTGAGTGGTCGTTGACATGGCTGCTCCTTCCGTTCGCGTGTTCTTGCAGCGTCCCACTCGATGCGCATCTCGGCATTAGCTGATCCTCCAGCCATTTGGTCAATGCCATGTAGGATTCGCCAAGGCCATGAGACATGATCACGAGCTTGCGATGCGCCGCGTCGGTGACGAGCTGGCGAGTCGCTATACCGAGATCGGCCAGACCATCGCGGCGCGGATCGTCGACGAGATCCCGGGCTATGAGAGCGTCTCACCGGAGGTGGTCGCCGACCTTCGTGCGGGCGCGACGGCGACCGTCGAGCTGCTCGCGCGAACGTTCGCCGAGGGCTCGTCGGTCCGGCGCGAGGACCTCGGGTTCCTCCGTGGCCTGGCGGCCAGGAGGGTGCACCAAGGGGTCAGCCTCGAGGACTTCATCCACGCGTACAGGGTCGCGCTGCTGGCCTATTGGGGCGCCTGCGCCGAGGAAGCGATACGGCTGAAGCTCTCTCGAGAGGCCGGGTTTGCACTCGCAAGCTCAGTGATCGAAGCGATCGACACCATCACCACGCAAGCCGCCGAGGCGTACCTGCGCGAAGAGACGCGCATCCGGACGCAAAGCGGCCGCGCGGCCAGAGACCTGCTCGAGCGCCTCATCCACGGCGAGCCGATCGTTCCCGGCCGGCGACACCCCGCCGCGCCCGGGCTGGACCCCACCGGACAGCTCCTCACCGTCGTCGGAACGGTGCAGCGGGCAACGACTGCGATCGGCGACGCCCTCCAACTCGCAAGGGACACGCTCGAGGAGGACCTGTCGCTCGGGGCCGCGAGGGCGCTCGCGGCGATCCGTCACGGAGAGCTCGTTGTGATCATGGCCGGAAGCTCACCGCGCACCAAGCTCGCAGGCCTGCGCGCGGCACGCCAACGAGCCATCGAGGAGCACGGTGTCGACGTCCGCTACGGCGTCAGCGTCCCGTTCCAGGGATTCGCCGGCGTCCCGCAGGCCTACCGCGAGGCTGTGCTGTCGCTGTCCTACACATCGCTGAGCCGCCCGATCCTGTCGCTCCACGACCTGTCGTCATTCGAGTGCGCGCTGATCGGCGCGACCGCCACGACGAAAGCCATCATCGCCTCCAAGGGCGGCAGCCTCCGAGCGCTCGCCGACGACGAACTCGCAGTGTCGATCGAAACGATCCGCGCCTTCGCCGATGCCGACCTCAACGTCGCGGGCGCCGCTGAGCGAATCCACGTCCACCCCAACACGATCCGCTACCGGCTCCAGCAGATCGCCACCAAGACGGGGCACGACCCACGCACGTTCGCCGGCCTGGTTGAGCTGCTGTGCATCCTCGACTCACTTCGCACGGGTGACGGAGTCGACCAGCTGTTCGGCGGCCTGGCCCGCGGCGGCGAGGAGCGCGGACGTGTCGCGGCCCTGCCCCTGGCCTAGCACCACGCCGGCCGCGGTCTGCCGGCGTCCGCCGACCGTCACGCGGGTCAAGAACGCCAAGCACCCCCCGGCCGCGGAGTCCGACCCGGTCTTGCCGGCGTAGCCCTCGGCGATCAGGGGGTTGAAGTTGGTGAGCGTGCCGGCGACCGGCAGCGTCACGCTGGCCATCGAGACGATCTGACGGAACATCGGGTAGCGCATCGCCCGCTTAAAGACGCGCAGCTGGTCGGCGGCGGTGGAGACTGTGCCCGGATCAAACCCGCTGGGATCGGTATAGATCGTGTGGTTCATCCCGAGCGCGCGCGCCTGGGCGTTCATGTCGGCGACGAAGCGCGTCTGGCTGCCCGCCACGAGGGCGGAAAGCATCTGGGCGATGTTGTTGCCGGATGGGATCAGCAGCGCCTCGAGCAGCTGGCGCTCGGTCAGCTGCTCGCCGGGCCGAACTGCTACGACCGACTGGCCCTCGGCGCCGCCTTCGGCCGCGACCTGCGCGTCTGCGGCACTGACGGTGATCGTGAACCCGTCCTGCGCGCCGCTCAGCGGGTAGCGCTTGAGGGTCAGGTAGGCGGTCATCACCTTTGCCAGGCTGGCGATCGCGACCGGCTGCTGGTGCGGGCTCGCCGCCGGTCGGTCGCTGCCGAGCACGAACGCCGCCTGTCCGCGCCGCGGCCACCCGGCCGGCGACACCTGGGTGCTGACGTTGTCCTTGGGTCGGTGGCGCGCCGCCGCCAACGCCGTGGCGGCGAGGAGCAAGGCGAGGAAGCCGAAGCCGGCGACGAGCACTGGCGATCGGGTACGACGGGCTGCTGTTCGGGCTGGTTCTCTGTAGGACACGCCTCCAGTCAAGGGAGCGCGCTGTTGCCAGCACGTACGCAATTTTCGATATGACGGCGATATGTTCAGGCTGGCAGCATCGAGAGCATGCGCGTGTTGATCGTCGAGGACGAGCCGTACATGGCAGAAGCCATCCGCGATGGGCTGCGCCTCGAAGCGATCGCGGCAGACGTCGCCGGCGATGGCGACAGTGCCCTGGAGCTGCTGGGCGTCAACGCCTACGACATCGCCGTCCTCGATCGCGACATCCCCGGGCCCTCCGGCGACGAGATCGCCAAACGCATCATCGCCTCGGGCAGCGGCATGCCGATCCTGATGCTCACCGCTGCCGACCGGCTCGACGACAAGGCCACCGGGTTCGAGCTCGGCGCCGACGACTACCTGACCAAGCCGTTCGCCCTCCAGGAGCTCGTGCTTCGTCTCAGAGCGCTCGACCGCAGGCGTGCACACAACAGGCCACCCGTGCTAGAGCTCGCCGGCCTGCGTCTGGACCCGTTTCGCCGCGAGGTCTACCGCGACGGCCGCTACGTCGCGCTCACCCGCAAGCAGTTCGCAGTACTCGAAGTCCTCATCGGCGCCGGAGGCGGCGTCGTTAGCGCCGAAGAACTCTTAGCGCAGGCGTGGGATGAGAATGCAGACCCGTTCACCAACGCCGTGCGGATCACAGTCTCGGCACTGCGCAAACGCCTCGGCGAACCGGCGATCATCGCCACCGTTGCCGGCGCCGGCTACCGCATCACGACTCAAAAGGACACCCGGCATGGGGGAGGCGACGATGGATAGAGCGCCCGGTCTGAGCGTTCGCCTCAAACTCACGCTCAGCTACGCCGGGTTTCTAATGCTCGCCGGCGCAGTGCTGCTCGCTGCCGGGTACTTCTCCCTTTCGCGTGGTGTCCACCCTGGTGTGATCTTCATAGTCCGTAGCCACGCCGACCTCCTGCGCAGTTTCGCTCCGATCGCGGCCACCGTGATGGGGTTCCTGTTGATATTCGGTCTGCTGGGAGGGTGGTTTCTCGCCGGCCGGATGCTCGCCCCTCTGGCTCGCATCACAGATGCCACAAGCATGGCCGCGAATGGATCGCTCTCGCACCGAATCCGGCTACCCGGCCCAGGAGATGAGTTCCGCGAACTCGCCGACGCCTTCGACACCATGCTCGCGCGGCTCGAAGCGCACGTCGCCGAGCAGCAGCGAT
This sequence comes from uncultured Solirubrobacterales bacterium, assembly GCA_963725925.1. Taxonomy (GTDB): domain Bacteria; phylum Actinomycetota; class Thermoleophilia; order Solirubrobacterales; family Solirubrobacteraceae; genus Palsa-465. The sequence goes on along the minus strand of CAVSAY010000004.1, from coordinate 159,252 downwards.
TCGCAGCCAACGCCTCGCACGAGCTGCGCACCCCACTCGCGATCACGCAGACCCTTCTCGATGTCGCCCGCAACGATCCCAACCGCGACAGCGGCGAGCTCGACGATCGCCTTCGTGTCGTCAACGCCCGCGCGATCGAACTCACCGAAGCGCTGCTCCTGCTCAGCCGCGCCGACCAGCGATCCTTCGCCTCAGAACCCGTCGACTTGTCCCTCATCGCCGAAGAAGCCACCGAAACACTGCTCCCGCTCGCAGAAACGCACGGCGTCACGATCGAGACCTCCGGGGACATCACCCCCACCGTCGGCTCACACGCTCTCCTGCTGCAGATGACCACGAATCTCGTGCACAACGCGATCGTGCACAACCTCCCCGAACACGGCGCCGTGCAGGTCAGCACCGCGATCGGCCCCGAGTCCGTCGTGCTCACGGTCGAAAACACCGGCGACGAGCTCAGCCCGCAGCTGGTCTCGACCCTCACCGAACCGTTCCGGCGCGGCACCGAGCGCATCCGCACCGATCACGCCGGCGTCGGCCTCGGCCTGGCGATCGTCAAGAGCATCACCCAGGCCCACGATGGAACCCTCACCCTCACGCCCCGGACCGCCGGCGGGCTCGGCGTCACGGTCCAACTACCGGCCGTGCCACAGCATCAACCGCCGGCTGTCGGGTCAAACAAAAAGCCCCGCATTGCGGGGCTTCTGTAGCGCGCCCGGAGAGATTCGAACTCCCGACCTTCGGTTCCGTAGACCGACGCTCTATCCAGCTGAGCTACGGGCGCATGCGGGCGGACTGCCCGGCGAACATGAGCCATCCTAGCGCCAGCGGCGTTACCGGACCCCCCGTCTAGTCCCGCCGCGGCAGCGTCGACGGCCCCACCGTCTCCGCCAGCCACTTGACCAGCGGCCGCGCCGCCTCGAGCTCTGATCGCACCACCTCGTCACAGCGGCGCTTGTGCAACCAGGGCTTGAGCGGGTGCCGGCGCGACAGCGTCATGCGCTTCAGCCGCAGGTAATCCAAGCGCGGATGGTCGGTCTTGTAGCCCCGAGGAGCGCGCTTGAGCTCCGGCTCGGCCAGCGACAACCCCGCGGCCTCGCCAACGGCCACGGCTCGCTCGAAGCCGGCAGCCCGCCGCCCGTCGTCGATCGCCGCGCGGAAGCGTTCGAGCTGGTCGGCCGCGGGCCGGTACATGCCGCCCGCGACGACCAGGCCGTCGAGCGACAGCTCGAAGTAGTAGCCGCCGGCCGCGCCGTATCCGACAGCGACTCCGAGGTGCTCCTTCAAGGGCGGACCCGGGTGGAAGCGCAGGTTGTTGTAGGGCCGGAAGAAGTGCGGCTCGCCGAGGTGGCTCAGGCTCTCGGCCAGCGCCCGCGCCGGTCCGAGCAGGTCGACCTCATAGCGCTTGCGGTTCGCACGAAACCAGTCGCTGTCGTTGTTGGCCTCGAGCTCGTGCAGGAACTCCAGCGCCGCCGGCGGCCACATCGCTCAACCCACCCGCCCGCCGGCTCAGGCGGCCGGGACTCCGGCGATTTCCTGAGCCGGGTCGTAATACCGAGCGACTGTGAACCCCAGCAGCGTCGGCACGTGGATCGCGAAGACCAGCAGTGACAGCGTGAGCACCACAAGCGGCGCGCCACTCAGATGATTCTTCAGGAACGCGTACTCGATCAAGCCGGCGATCACCAGATACGCCAGCAGCGACCACTTCGCCACGGCGAAGAACCGGTCCCACGGGAAGTCCTTCACGCGCGTCAACGAGTAGATGTTGTAGGCCATCAGCAGCGTCGACAGGACCAGCAGCACGACCGCGGGGCCGATGGGGACGTGCCGTGGCAGGTGCGCCGACAGGTAGATCCCGCCCGCGACGATCAGCCCGAGCGAAGTCATCGCGATGGCGGTGACCGGCGGATACTTGCGCTCGTTCATCCGGACCCCAGCTTCGTCATGATCACGAGCGTCGCGATCTGCATGACGCCGAGCACGCCTGCCGAGTAGACGAACCGCTTCATCAGGTGCTCGATCACCTCGGGGTTCGGACGCGGCTTCTTGAGCTCGATCAGCACCGCGATGTTGGCGGGCTCGAGCAAGCCGAGCGCGATCACCGACATCACGCCCACGATGATCATGCTCGCCACGACCCAGCCGTGGAGCGGGATGCACGGTCAGGTTCGTCCCGAGCTTGGTCGACAGCTGCCAGCCGGCGGCGAGGGTCAGCGTCACCACGATCGGCATGATCACGACCATCTTCGGCATCAGGCGCGTGGTGAACTGGATCCGCGCCGGCACCGGCATGGCGCCCATGATCGGGCCGAGCACGAGGCCGAGGAACAGGTCGATGATCGTCCACGCGGCGCCGCCGGACACGTGCAAGAACTCGAGCGGCCACAGCTTGTTGGAGGCGATCGCGGCGATCAGCGCGACACCGGCTACGGCGGCGAAGACGAGGCCTGCGCGAGGAACGATCTCGAAGTCCGGGATCTCGATCGGAGGCCCGGCCGGCGGTGCCTCGTGCAGCTCGATGGGTGGGAGGGCTACGTCTGTCACGGCCCGATCCTAAACGCGGGGGCGGATCGCTGGCAAGCGCCGCGAACACCTATAAGTAGCGGAGGGGGCGGGATTCGAACCCGCGGTCCGCTTGCACGGACTCTGGTTTTCAAGACCAGCGCATTCGACCACTCTGCCACCCCTCCGGGAGCAACTCGACCGTAGCGGATCGCTCCTGAACCCGCCAGATTGCCTGCACAACGGCCGTTTTCGCGCCTCAGCGCAGGTGATCCCGCAAACCATCGGGTAGGTCAACCGGGAAGAAAGGGTCGCCGGTTACCCCAACGGCGCGTTCGTGCCCTGAAATGAAGCCTCGCCGGATGGCCGGGTCGGTGCGCGTAACAAGCACGTTTGGACATTTGGAGCGTGGCGGCAGGTCTCGCAGTCAGTAGGCTCGCGCCCGCCAGAGCGCTACCGGGGCGGCTTTGCACCGGGGCGCGCGACCAAAGGACGGTTTCGTGAGCACCGTCGCATCGCTGAGCACTTCCGAGGAGACTGCTTTTGCAGTCGAGCAGAAGAAGCACCTGGTCAAGACGCTGCGCCGCTTCGACATGGTGTTCTTCACCGTTGCGGTCATCGTCGGGCTGGATCTGATCGGACAGGCGGCCTCCAATGGCTTTGAAGCGCTGACGTGGACCGTCGTCCTCGTCGTCCTCTTTCTGATCCCGTACGGACTTGTGATGGCCGAGGTGGGCTCGGCATTTACCGCCGAGGGCGGGCCATACGAGTGGGTCAAGTTGACTATGGGGCGGTTCTGGGCGGGGCTCAACACGATCTTCTACTGGGTGACCAACCCGCTTTGGGTGGGCGGCTCGCTCGCTTTCATCGGCACGGCGGCTTGGTCCTCGGGGATTTCCAACATCGGCAGCGGGAGCTTCTGGGACTACACGTTCAAGTTCCTGTTCATCTGGGCGAGCATCTCCAGCGCGATCATCTCCTTCCGCGTGGGCAAGTGGGTCCCCACGCTCGGTGCCATCCTCAAGGTCGCGTTGGTGACTTTCTTCGCCGTGACCGTCCTGATCTACGGATTCGATCATGGCTTCCAGGGAGTCGTCGCCAGCGACTTGAACCCGACAAGCGCCGGGCTCTTGGCGATCGCGCCGTTGATCCTCTTCTCGTTCGTCGGCTTCGAGGGACAGAACGGTGCTGCGGAGGAGATGCTCGATCCGCAGCGCGATGTGCCGCAGTCGATTCTCCGCTCCGGCGCGCTCTCCGCGTTCTGCTATCTCGTGCCGATCCTCCTCGTGCTGCTCGTCCTGCCGGCCAGCAAGATCTCCGGCCTGGGCGGGTTCCTCGATGCGGTCAAGGCCAGCTACACGATCTACGGTGGAGCCGCGAGCTTCATGTACGGCGTGACCTGCGTCCTGTTCATCTTCACACTGATGAACTCGGGCTCGGCCTGGATGATGTGCGGCGACCGGGTGCTTGCCGTGGCCTCCGCCGATGGCAGCTTCTTCCCTTTCTTCGGCACGTTCCATCCACGCCTCGGGACGCCATTGCGCGCGAACCTGCTCTCCGGGGTGATCGCGACCGTCTTCTCGTTCGCGGCCGTACTGCTGCTGAAGTCGGGCTCGTCATCCACCTTCGGTGTCGTTCTCAACATCGCGATTTCGACGACGCTGATCTCCTACATCCTGATATTCCCGGCGGCGTATCTCCTGCGCCGCCGCTATCCCGACGTGCCGCGGCCGTTTCGCCTCGGTACGCGTGGCAACGGCCCGATGATCGCCTGCGCGGGGCTGATCACCCTCTGGGTGCTTCTGGGCTCGTGGACCGCCGTCTTCCCCGGCACGCTCAACCGCCTGTTCGGCCTGGGTTACTCCTTCAAGGACGATTGGGGGGTGTCGGGCAGCACGTTCACCGCGTTTACGCTGGGGACGCTGGCGGTCATCGTCGTGATCTCCGTCATCGGCTACCTCCAGGCTGGGGGCGTTCGCACAGACGAAGTCTCGGTCGCCGTCGCCCCGGCGTAGGTCTCCTGTGCTGGCGGGGTTGGTCGCCAACGCCGAGAGCTTTCACGCCACCCAGCCGACGTAGTACAGCGCGCGCGGCGACGAACTCGCGCTAGCCCCACCCCGGAACACCGGCAGGCCGTACTTGCGCAGGCCCGTCGTCGGGCTAGCGTGAAGCGCGATGCAGCATGCCGCGGACAACCATCGGGATGTCGTGACCATGGCTTCGGTGATGCGGGTTTCGGATCTCGACCGCGAGCTGGCGGCGCGGCGTCTATGTGACGCAGCCAGCGTGGGGGTCTTGGGCGTCAGCGAGCTCGAGTGGCGGCTTGACAGGGTGCTGTCGGCCGCTACCCACGGCCAGCTCGAAGCGGTGCTGTTGGACCTCCCCGCTCCGCGGAGCGTGCGCGGGTCGCCGGTCCGCGCTTGGCTGCGTGCGCACCTCGGCGCGTTTGTGATCGTCAACAGCGGCCTGGCAGCGATTTGGGCCGCTGCGGGGTTCGGATACCTCTGGCCGGTGTGGCCGCTGATCGGGTGGGGCATGCTGATCTCCGGTCACGCGTGGGCCGCGCACCTCTTGCAGGACGCCGAGAGAGCTTGACGCCGGCGGGGCCGGATGCAGGGGCTCGGGTTCCGGGTATGAAGGAGGACAAGCGGCCCTCTACACTGCCCCGAGCGCCCGGAGAGGTGGCCGAGTGGCTGAAGGCACTCGCCTGCTAAGCGAGTAAGGGGTTAACACTCCTTCGCGGGTTCGAATCCCGCCCTCTCCGCTTCTTCCTCCCGGCTCTCGCCGCGCCGCGCGTCAGCCCCTGCGCCATCGGGTAGGTCGACCTCAACCGCAACGAGGGGAAGGAAGACCCGTGACCGCTCCGATCGAAGACGTCAGCAACCTGCCCGGCAAGAAGGTCTCGGACCAGGAGGGGACCTCGATCGGCAAGGTCAAGGAGATCTACGCGACCGGCGAGGACGGCCAGCCGATGTGGGTGGAGATCGAAGGGTCGTTCGGCACCCGGGAGAAGCGGAGCGTCCTGATCCCGCTGGCACGGCTCAAGGACGAGGACGGATCGATCGGCGTGCCCTACAGCAAGAATCGCATCGGCGACTGTCCGGACGTCGACACCAGCGACGGCATCTCAGCCGAGTCAGATCGCGAGCTGCGCGGCTACTACGGCATCGGCGTCGGCGATCAGGAGCTGCGCAGCGACAACAAGTCCTACGCCACGCTCGTGGCCGACGAGCCGGGAGAGTCCAGCCGCGTCGAGGACGCCGGCCGGCTCGAGACCCCGGACGCGGACAAGCGCACCGAGGAGAGCATGGAGCGCCTACGCGACGAGCAGCGGCGGGAAGCGCGCAGCGGTGGCCTCGAGGATGCCACCAACGAGGAAAGCGACGGCGACGAGTAGCTCCCGCTCGCTCGGCGCCGCGTCAGTGGTCTGACGGCTCGCGCAGCCTCGGCGCGGTGCCGAAGACGTGGTCCCAGAACGGGGCGCTGACACCGTAGCCGCGCTCGTGGTTCTGGAAGTGGTGGCGCATGTGCAGCTCGCGCAGGCGCTTGCCCAGCGCGGTCTTCGGCCGGTGATGGTGCACGTGGTAGTGCAGCATGTCGTAGAACAGGTAGCCGGCCAGGAACGCGGCGCCGAACGGCAGGTACGCGGGCGAGCCGAGCACCTCGTAGAAGCCGAACACGAACAGGGCCGCCAGCGGCACGCTCACCGACGGCGGCATCACGAGGCGCATCGGATCGTTCGGATGGTCGTGGTGGACGCCGTGGATGATGAAGTGCAGCCGCGCCCCGATGCCATCCTCGGGCTCGAAGTGGAACACCACCCGGTGCAGCCAGTACTCGGTCAGCGTCCAGAACAGGTATCCGCCCAACAGCCACACCGGCGTCATCCAGCCCGAGCCCTTGATCAGGCCGTAAATCAGCATGAACGCGATCACCGGCCCGAACAGGATCGGCGGGACCGCCGGATGTACGCGCGAGAGCTTGTCGAGCAGGTTTGACTCGAACATCCGCGGCGAGGCGCGGAGCACCTCGCTACGACTCAGCTCCTGGAGCTCGTCGCTGGACGCCATGGCCGTTAACGATAGCTCTCTCCGCGCCAGGTCCCAGTCGCATTCGAGCGGACCGCCCGCGACGACTCGTGCGACCGCCGGCGCGCGTCGTCTGCGGGCATCGCCAGCACCACGTGGTGCAGCGACAGCGCCAGAAACGGGTGGCGTTCCACCGAGCCGCGCTCGAGTGATGCCACCTCGACATCGGTCAGCGCGATGAAGGCCCGCTCACTGGAATTCAGGTAATCGGTGAGCCTGCTGCGGTAGCCGTCCCGCGGCAGGCGCAGGACGCCCGTGATCCGGTAACGGACGGTCTCGACAATGATCCGCTCTTCGACGTGCTCCATCGCGGCGCACGACGATAGCGGTCCGGCTGCGATCCTGAGCCTATGGCCCGTAGTGACCTCGCAAAAGCCCGCTGGTGGGCGATCCGCCGCGCCCAGAACCGCAAGCCGGCCACTTACCGGTGTCCGCTGTGCGGCGGCCACCTGCCCGCGCTCAGCGAGCACATGCTGCTCGTCCCAGAGGGCGACAGCTCGCGCCGCCGCCACGCCCACAGCGAGTGCGTGCTGGCAGCGCGCAAGGCGGGCCGTCTCCCCACTCGCGACGAGTGGGAGCGCAGCACCGGCCGGCGACCGCCGAGCCTCCGCGAGCGGGTCGCACGCCTGCTCGGCCGCCAGTAGGGTTCGAATCCATGGCGCACGACCTACGCCTCGGGCTGAGCCTCGGCTACTGGGCCGGCGGGCCGCCGCCCGGCGCCGCCGAGGCCGTGCTGGAGGCCGATCGGCTCGGGTTTGAGTCGGTGTGGACGGCCGAGGCGTACGGCTCCGACGCGCTCATCCCGCTCGCCTGGTGGGGCTCGCAGACCGAGCAGATCAAGCTCGGCACCGCGATCGTGCAGATCTCGGCGCGCACCCCGGCCGCGACGGCGATGGCCGCGATGACGCTCGACCACCTGTCCGGCGGTCGGCTGATCCTCGGCCTCGGCGTGTCCGGCCCCCAGGTCGTCGAGGGGTGGTACGGGCAGCCGTTCGCCAAGCCGCTGGCCCGGATGCGCGAGTACGTCGAGATCCTGCGAAAGATCTGGGAGCGCGAGGCGCCGGTGACCCACGACGGGACCCACTACCAGCTCCCGCTGCCGGACGGCACCGGCCTGGGCAAGCCGCTGAAGTCCAGCCTGCGGCCGCTGCGATCAGACATCCCGATCTACCTGGCCGCCGAGGGCCCGAAGAACATCGCGCTCGCCGGCGAGGTGTGCGACGGCTGGCTGGCGCTGTTCTACTCGCCCCACCACGACGACTTCTACCGCGAGTCGCTCGGCGAAGGTCTCGGGAGGCCCGGCGCACGGCACACCTGGGACGACTTCGAGGTCGCGGCCTCGGTGCCGCTGATCATCACCGACGACATCGAGGCCGCGGCCGACGCGGTGCGGCCGATGTACGCGCTCTACTTCGGCGGGATGGGCGCTCGCAACACCAACTTCCACGCCAATGTCCCGATCCGGATGGGCTACGAGGCCGAGGTCGCCAAGATCCAGGAGCTGTACCTGTCGGGCCACAAGGACGAGGCGGCAGCGGCCGTGCCGACCAAGCTGATCGAGCAGCTGACGCTGATCGGCTCCAAGGACAAGATCCGCCACGACCTCGAGGCGTGGCGCGAGTCGATCGTCACGACGATGCTCGTCGGCGGCGATGCACAGACGCTTCGCACCGCCGCCGAGCTCGTTCTCGGTTAGCTCGCCCTACGCGTCGTGGTAGAGCGCGAACTCCCACGGATGCGGGCGCATCCGGATTGCGTCCACCTCGGCCTCGCGCTTGTAGCCGATGTAGGCGGTGATCAGTCCCTCGGTGAAGACGTCGCCCTGTCGTAGGAACTCGTTGTCGGCCTCGAGCGCGTCGAGGCTGGCCTCGAGCGACGACGGGACCGTCGCGATCTTCGCGAGCGTCTCCTCGGGCAGCTCGTAGATGTCGGCGTCAAGCGGCTCACCCGGATCGAGCTGGCGCTTGATCCCGTCGAGCCCCGCCAGCATCAGCGCGCTGAACGCGAGGTACGGATTGGCCGTCGGGTCCGGCGAGCGGAACTCGATGCGCTTGGTCTTGGGCGCCTCGTGGTACATCGGCACGCGCACGCACGCTGAGCGGTTGCGCGCCGAGTAGACGAGGTTGACCGGCGCCTCATAGCCCGGGACCAGCCGCCGGTATGAGTTGGTGGTCGGCGCACAGAACGCCAGCAGCGCCGGCGCGTGCGCCAGCAACCCACCGATGTAGTGCCTGGCGAGGTCGCTCAGATGCGCGTACCCGTCGGGCCCGTACATCAGCGGCTCGTCGTCCTTCCACAGCGACTGGTGCACGTGCATGCCCGACCCGTTCTCCTCGAAGATCGGCTTTGGCATGAACGTCGCGATCTTGCCCACCGACGCGGCGGTGTTCCGGACCACGTACTTGTAGATCATCATCTGGTCGGCCATCGCCAGCAGCGGCTGGAAGCGCATGTCGATCTCGCCCTGGCCGCCCGAGGAGACCTCGTGGTGGTGGAACTCGCACTTGATGCCCAGCGACTCCATCGTCGCGACCATCTCGCTGCGGAGGTTCGCCAGCGAGTCCGACGGCGGGGTCGGGAAATAGCCCTCCTTCTGGCGCAGCTTGTACCCCTGGTTCGCGCCGGTGCCCGCCGGCCTGCCGGTGTTCCAGAAGCCTTCGGACGAGTCGATCTCGTAGAACGCCCGGTGCTCGACCTGCTCGTAGGCGATGTGGTCGAACACGAAGAACTCGGCCTCGGGGCCGAAGTAGGCGACGTCGGCGATGCCGCTCTGGATCAGATGGCGCTCGGCCTTCTGCGCCACGAAGCGGGGGTCGCGCGAGTACGGCTCGCCGAGCACGGGATCTGCGACCGAGCAGATCAGCGACAGCGTCCCGCGCGTGTAATAGGGGTCGATGAAGGCTGTGCCGGGATCCGGGATCAGCAGCATGTCGGACTCGTGGATCTCCTGAAAGCCACGGATCGACGAGCCGTCGAATCCCAGCCCCGACTCGAAGTCGTCGACGTCGAGCGCCCGCAGCGGCAGGGTCATGTGCTGCCAGCTCCCCGGCAGGTCGACGAACTTCAGGTCGACCATCTCCACGCCGCGCTCGCTGGCGAAGTCGATCACCTCTTCCGCGGTACTTGCTCCGGCCGCGGTGGCGGTCTGCTCGCTTTCCTTGATTGACACGTTCTCTCTCCAATAACTGATTGGTTGATGCCTACCGGCCCGGGTCAAGGGCCGAAGCCGACGACCGGGAGGCGGTCGGAGCCGCCTCCCGGTCGCTTGGTCGCCTGTCGACGGTCCTCAAGCCGTTGCGTGCGCCGGCCACGCGGGCCGGCATGCATGAGGACGCACGCTGCGGCTCATGCCGTCGTTGGCGCGGGTGTCTGTCCGGCCGGAGCGGCGAGACCCGGGACGCCGTTCGGATAGCCCAGCGACGGAACGTCGGACGGGTACACCTCGTGCCCGTGGACGGCGACGTCGCCGATCTCCATGTCCTCTTTGGACATCCGAAGTGGTACGAACAAGCCCACCAGCTTCAGAAGTATGAAGGTAATGGCAGCCGACCACACGATCACCCAGGCCGCCGCGAGCACCTGCCACTTGAGCAGTGTGAGGTTGCCGTGGATCAGGCCCGGCGCGCTCCCGGTGGCGATCAGTCCCGACTTCGATGTCGTGTACCAGACCGCCATGTTGGGGTCGGCGAAGACGCCGACCAGGAGACCGCCCATCAGTCCCGCGAACCCGTGCGTGTAGACCACGCCGAGCGTGTCGTCGACGTTGCGGAACGGGCGTAGGCGGCTCAGGTAGTTCAGCGCGAAGTACACGAACGTCGAGGCGATCACGCCGATCGCGATCGCGCCCCACCCGTTGACGTAACCGGCGGCCGGGGTGATCGCCACCAGTCCGGTGATGATCCCGTTGACGCCGCCGATCATGCTCGGCTTGCGGCCGGTCGCGTAGTCCCAGCCGATCCACACCATGAACGCGATGGCGGTGCAGAGGTTCGTGTTGAGGATCGCCGCGGCGGCCGACATGTTCGACGCGTACGGGTCGCCTCCGTTGAACCCGTTCCATCCGAGCCACAGCAACCCGGCCCCGACCGCGACCATCGCCAGGTTGTTTGGCGCGTCGATCTCGCGGTCTCTCTGGAGGCGTGGCCCGATCACCGCCGCGGCCACGAATCCGGAAACACCGGCCGCGAGGTGGATCACGTATCCACCGGAGTAGTCAAGCGCGCCGTGGTGGCCGAAGAAGCCGCCGCCCCAGATCAGGAACGCGTTGACGCAGTAGACGAACGTGATCCACAGCGCCACGAACGGGATCCACGCCTTGAAGTTGACCCGCCCGAGCACCGAGCCCAGCATCAGGATCGGCGTGATCCCGGCGAACACGAACTGGAAGTAGACGAGTGTCGATTTCGGGAACGCCTGGCTGCCGAGCAGGGGTATGTTGCTCTGCCCCTGCAGCTCCTTGTGGCTCAGAACCGGCCCCGGCTTCCCGATGAAGTTCCCGAGGAAGCCGTGGTGCGACAGCCCGTGGAACGGTGAGCCGAAGCCCATCTTGAATGCGTACAGCACCCAGATGATCAGGACGGTCGAAAAGGCTGCGAACACGAGCATCATGCTGTTGATCGACCAGCGCTTCTGCATCACGCCGCCATAGAGCACGACGAGTCCCGGGACGCTCATCAACCCGACCAGCGTGGCCGCAGTCATCTGCCACGAGGTGTCCCCTGGGTTTAGCCATGTTGGCGCTTCGACTGGCATGCATCTCCTTCTGAGTTGATGGACATCCGGCACCGCTCTGCGAATGCAGGCCGAGCCGCGCGGCCCAAGCCGACGGATGACAAGGCTGCTGCGCGCCCCAATTTCGAGCCATGTACCTGAGGCCAGCGATTGCCATAAAGCCCTGGACATATGGATAAGCCGGCCCCATATGCAGGGAAAAAGGCCCGCCGCACCCCGCTGACACGGGGTCGGTAAATCGACCTATTTGCGGGTTGGCTCAGTCGGAGCCGGGTACCGCGGGGACCGGCAGACCGGCCTTGCGGCAGGCGTCGGCGAGCGCGCGACGGAAGGCGATGTTGTCGCCCGCCCCGGGGCCGCTGGGCGCGCTGCAGAGGTCGCGTGCCGCCGTCCCGCATCGGTAGAGCTCCGAGCCGCCGATCACGGTCGCGGCGCTGACGTCGATGCAGCCATTGGCCGAGGTGCGCTGCTTGCTCGTGAAGGAGATCGCGACGATGACCGCGAGGACGGCAGCCACCGCGAGGACTCCCCCGAGCATCCAGCGTTCGCGGCGAGTGATCCTGCGAGGACCGGACGAGGCCTCCTGCCAGTGCCCGGACGGGATGATCAGCATGCCGGGAAGTCTAGGCGCGGCGGGCGTTCAGAACGTCAGCGCCGTGCCCCGGGGGAGCACGATCACCGAGCCGAGCGCCGAGTTCAGCATCGACCGGGTGCTGCCGCCGAGCGTGATCCGCCGATCGGGGCCGCCGGCCTGGGATGCCACCACGATCATGTCTGCCGGCCCGGCGCCGTTTGAGACGACGTCGGCCCCGAGATGCTGCGCGAGTGTCTGCACGGTGCGCTGCGCGGCGTCGTCGCCGTCCGAGCTCGCCGCCGCGATCGAGTTGATCGCCGCGTCCCCGCCGGTCCTCAGTCCCGCCTGGGCTACGGCGATCGCCACTGATCCGCCCTCCAGCAGGTACTGCGCCGTGGTGCCCGGCTCCGCCCGCCCTGGTGGCGTCCGGTAGTCCGAGCCGAACACGATCAGCGACGCGCCCTCGCTCTGCGCGAGCTGCGCCAGGCCCTCGCCGGTCGACGCGCTGATCACGACATGACGAGGAATGTCAGGGTTGCCGAGCCAGTTGGCTCCGCTCTCCAGCCGGCGCTGCGCGTCGTGGCTGGCCAGCTCCTCACGCCGAGGATCGAACTCGCGCGAGTGGCGCACGTAAGCGAGCGCGAGGCTCGCGCCGCCGCCTGCCAGGGCCTTGGCCAGCGCCAGCGCGTCGTCGTCGTTGGGTGTCCCGTCGTAGGACACGATGATGTCGGTGCTCATCGGCTTGGGCATCCTGCGCGAGCGTCCGGGGAAGGACATTGGCCATGTGGACAAGGATCCGTCGCCGGGCCTGTCCAGGTGGACTCGGTCGACCCATCTGCAACCATCGCAAGGTGGAGATTCGCACTTGCGGGTAGGTGCCGCCGTCAGGGCATCGCTCGTGTTCGGCGCGACTGCTTCCGTGCATCGCCATCTCCACGGGCCGGCGGTCGACTACGTGGGTCTCGCCGCCGCCGCGGGCGCGAGCTGGGCGGGCGTGCCTGGGCCCGGCGAGCCGGTGCTGATCGCCGCAGCCGTCTACGCCGCTCGCCACCGGCTCGACATCACCGAGGTGCTGATCGTGGCGTTCGTCGCGGCGGTGCTGGGTGGGATCGCCGGCTGGCTGCTCGGGGTGCTCGGCGGTCGCACGCTGGTGACCGCGCCGGGGCCGCTGCGGCGCGCGCGCATGCTGGCCGTGGCCCGCGGCGATGAGGTGTTCGAGCGCCATCCGGTGATCGCGATCCTGCTGACGCCTTCATGGGTCGCGGGGATCCACCGGGTGCGCACCGACGTGTACATGATCCTGAACCTGGTCGGGGCGGCGGTGTGGGCCGCCGGGATCGGGCTGGCCGCTTACTGGATCGGCCCATCGGTGGTCGATTTCGTCAACGACTTCGGCCTCGTCACGACGCTGGCGCTGGGAGCGTTGATCGCCGTCGTTGTCGCCGCTGAGATCGTGAGGCGGCGGCGCCGCCGTCAGGAGCGTCCGGGCTAGTACGCGCGGCCTACTAAAGGCCCGTGCCGCTCCAGTTGACCGTTTCGAACGGAACCGGCGAGCCGACGTTGAGCTGGATCACCTGGTGGGGGTCGAGCGGGATCGCGCGGATGCTCTTGGTCCACGGCTTGCCGTTGACGATCGCGCTGACCTTGCCCTTGACGTCGCCCACCTGGCTGGCGCTCAGCGGCTGGTGCCACTCGTCGAAGAAGTCGCCCAGCGTGTAGATGCGCTGGGTCGGAGACTCGACATGGATGACGCCATCCGGGGCGTGGGTGTGCAGCCAGTAGATGCACTGGCCGCCCGATGCCACCGGTCCTTCCGTGGTCTGGACGACCTGGGAGCCGGGGATTCCGATCCCCCCGGGAATCGAGCGCGCCTGGCCGTTGTCGAACACGGTGAGATGCGCGTGGATGTGGTAGGCGAGCTGCTCCTTTGAGCCGCACTGGATGCCGTTGACAGTCCCCGTCTGGGTCGTGCTCGCGGGTGCGACGGCGGCGCCGGTCTGGATCGGGATCCCCTCGAACCCGAGCTGCGCCTGAGTGTTCGACGAGCCGCTGCTCGACGACGAAGTCGTGTTGGAGCTGCCCGAGGCCGAGGAGCTCTGGGTTGTCGAGCTGGAGGAGTTGCTGCTTCCGCAGCCGGCGAGCAACAGGGCCCCGATCAGCATCGACAAGACGACTGTGCGGTGGACGCGCATCGCGCGAAACGGTAGCGATCATGGGTGTGAGTCACGTAAGTGGGTGGTAAGTTGCGCCCGATGTCCGTTTCAGGGGAACTGCCGATGACCACCGCACTCGACCTGCCCGGGCTGGAGGTCCGCGAGAACCTCGGCATCTGCTACGGCATCGTCGTCCGCAGCATGGGCGCGATCGGCGGGATGGTCGCCGGGTTCAAGGGCATGCGTCGCGGCGAGATTCCGGAGTACACGCAGCTGCTCGAAGACTCCAGACGCCATGCGATCGACCGGATGGTCGACAACGCCCGGCTGATGGACGCCGACGCGATCATCGCTGTGCGCTTTGACTCCTCGGAGATCGGCGGACAGTTCACCGAGATCGTCGCCTACGGCACGGCCGTCAAGGTCGGCTCGCGGTCCTAGTCGCTACGTGCTGCTGAGCGACGCCGATCGAGAGGCGCTGTACGAGAAGCTCAAGCGCCACGCGGCCGAAGGCCGGCTGTCGGTCGAGGAGCTCGAGCGCCGCGTCGCCGTTGTCGCGATGGCGGAGGACCAGGAGACGGCGGCCGAGGCGATGGCCGACCTGCCGCCGCTGCCGGGCACGACTCCCGAGGCACGCCCGACCGGGCGGCCGCGATGGGGCCGTGGCCACGGGGACGCCGACGCGCCCGCACCCGATTGGCAGCCGACGAGTGAGCGCTTTCGCGACCCGAAGTCAAACCGGGTCATGCGGGTCTGGCTGGACCCGGGCGGCGGGCGCCACTACGTGCCCGACTGAGGCCTTCAGCAGCGGTTCCAGACGGGTCCCCCGACCCGCCTGGAACCAAGCTGCGGTCGCTCTATTGAGCGGTCGAACGGTCCGGGCGTTGCCCCGTGCCCGGATCTTGTTGCCCCCAACTGCTGTGCCCCTTGACCCCACGCGGTGCCCCAGCCCAACAAGTCTTGGTGATCGGTGGGATCGTGTTCACGGTATGCAAGTTATGGCCTGGGGTGCGCCTCAGATTGCGACATTTCTCACAGTGGGAGAATCAGCGTCATGAGTGCGGTTGAGACGCCGTTCCTGGGACAGCTGGGCTCCCGCGACGCCGAGGAGCTGATGCAGCAGCTGCGCCGGCGCACAGTGCGAAAGTCAGAGCCGATCCTGCGGGCCGGAGCGGCCGGAGACGACGTCGTGCTGGTGCTCTCGGGGCACGTCAAGCTCGTCGCCTACGGCGCCGACAAGCGCGAGGTAGTGCTCGCGATCCGCGGGCGCGGTGAGCTGATCGGCGAAATGGCGGCGCTCGCGGGCCAGCGCCGGACCGCGACCGTGGTCGCCGTCGACGACGTCGAGGTCGGATATCTCGCGGCCGACGAGCTCAAGGCCTTCCTGGCCGGCCACCCCGACGTTGCGCTGGTGCTGATCCGGATGCTCGTGCGCCGGCTGTCGGAGGCCGACCGCGACCGCGTCGACCTGGCCACTCAGGACAGCGTCGGGATGGTCGCCAAGCGCCTGCTCGAGCTCTCGGTCGATCACGGCACCCGCGTCGGCGCGGGCACGCTGATCGAGTTTGCTTTGACGCAGGACGAGCTCGCGAGCTGGACCGGAGCCACCCGCGAGACCGTCTCGCGGGCGCTGCGGCTGATGCGCCGCCTGGGCTGGATCGCGACCGACAACCGGTCGATCACCGTGCTCGACCCCGACGCTCTGCGCCAGCGCTGCGGCGAGGTCTCCGCGCGCCGCTAGGCCGTATTTCGCGACAACCGGCTCGCGTGCTGCGAGGGTGTCGAGTTCTACGTCCCCGCTGGCCCGCGCACGCGGGTGCATCACGCGACAATGCTCCCGATCGGGTTGCAGCCCTGTCGTGCGATGCACCTATGCGGTGCTCCGCACGGCAGGCTTCGAGTTCGGCGAAGGGCTTGACGCGTCATGCACCCCCCCGCCCGCCCCCGAGCCCTCTTCATTGGGCCGTTGATGTTTCCAGCCCGAGACCGAACCTAATCGTCGACCAGCCAGCCCTTCTCGCCCTGGATGTGCCGCGGGCTCCCGCAGATCGCGCGCGACGCCTGCATCCCCGACGTGACCGCCGCCTCGACGCTGCCGCCGTCGATCCCGTTGCGCGTCCAGTCCCCCGCCAGCTTCAGATTCGAGAACCCCGACTCGTCGGACCGCAGCCGGCTGGCGACGCTCCCCGCCCGGGTCAGCACGTAGCGCTCCGTCGGCTGGAAGTTGGCGCGGAAGAACTGCGCCTCGAGCCGGGCCTCGCCGACGGCGCCGTTGCGGTCGAACAGCATCTCCCAGTCAAACGAGCCGTCGCCGTCGCACCCCTCCGGCCACACGGGCTCTGCGTGCCGCGTGAGGAACTCGCGCGCGTTGGAGCGCACCCGCGCGTCGGCGTCTTCCTGCGACCTCACGCCACGATGGTCGATCACGCCGCACAGGTACACGGTCTCCTCGGGCCGCGACGGCCCGCGCCACTTCTCCCGGGCCAGCAGCTGCGACATGTTCGAGTACGTGTCGGCGACGTTCACGTACGAGGTCGCGATCGACGACTCGAATCCCCAGCCCAGCTGCGAAGCGGCCTTGGCCAGCCACAGCTGGATCCCCTCGGTCATCACCGTGTCCGAGTCGTCGAGCATCTGCTTGAACCGCTCGTTGGCGGCTGCCAGCTCGCCGCAGATCTCCGGCAGCGCGCCGACCGAGATCCCGAGCACGACCTCGTCGAAGTCCTCGCCGACGCGCAGATCAATGCAATCAAGGCCGAGCGGATTGCACTCGTTCTCGAAATTGACGCCGCACGCCTGCAATCGAGCACCGTCGACGAGCTGATCCCACTTGGGCTCGCTGGGCCAGCAGCGAAGGCCGCCCACCCTGACGATCGGGTCATACGAACTCCGCGTCAACCACACCTGCGGCTGAACCGTGATCGACGAAACCGAGCCGCCGTCGTCCGAGACCCCGAGCCGGGTCACCTGGTGGAAGAACCTGAACCGAACCCCGCGGCTGCGCAACACGTCGTACAGCGGCGTGAACACCGTGTCGCCCATGCCCGCCTGCATCTTCCACAGCACCGCGCCCTTGTACTCGCTGACGATCCGGATCATCGCCTGCAGCGCCTTTCCGGTCGCCAGGTCCGGGCGCCGCTTGTCGCCCTCGCGGTAGGCGAACACGAGGTCATACAGGGCCTGCACGAACGCGGCGTGCTCGAGCGTGAGCCGCTCGGCGCCGTGACGCCGCAGCCACTTCCACAGGTCGACGTCGTTCAAGACCCGGAAGCCGCGCACGAACACCTCGTCGGCGACCAGCCCGGTGACCACGGTCACCCAGAAGTCGAGCATGATCGCGAACCTGCGCACGTCGTCGTCCTCGATCCAGGGCTCCAAAGCCACGCGGAAGAACCAGTGCTTGAAGTCGCTCAGCAGCCGCTCAACCCACCCCACGTGATGGTGTCGATGATCCCCGGGCGCGGGGCTCTCGACGTGCGCGGCGGCGACCTTGAACGCGTGCTCCAGGTAATGCGTCACGTAGGCTCGCTCGAACGCCCGTCCGATCTCGGCGGCCAGCCGCGGCAGCCACGCCACGTCGAAGCGGTGCGGCGGGGGCCGGTCGGCGCGCGGGGCGCCGGTCTTGCGCGATACCAGCTGCCACTCCGACAGCAGCCAGTCCAGCAGGGTGTGAAGGAACTGCCACGGGGTCACGTCGTGCCCGCTGCCCGGCACCTCTGAGTCGTTGGGAAACTCCAGGTGCCACGGGTGCCAGCGACCTCGCCAGCTCTCGAACAGGACGATGTCGTTGCACTGCTTGAACGCCTGCTGCCAGGTCTTGATCGGCGACGCCTCCGGCGGCTTCCACTCGTCGTAGCAGCGCTGGATCATGTTGAACGCGTTGGCGTAGAACCCGAACCAGACGTGCAGGCCGTGTTCCTCGATCCGCTTGTCGGGGCCGCCGCGCCCGCTTGCGCACTTGCCGCCCAGGCGCCAGCCCGGCTGGTAGACCGTGACGTCGTAGCGCCCCTCCAGATGCGGGGCCGTCAGCTCGAACGCCGCCGTCATCGCTCCGACGCCCCCGCCGAGCACCGCGACCCTGGTCTTGCCCCCTTTGCCCGTCACGAGCCAGGCTTCACCGTGAGGCGCTGTCCCACAGGACGCGGCCGCCGCCGACGTTGAAATCCATCTCGACCTCGTAGGCGACGTTCAGCGTCTGGCTCTCCAGCCCGAGCTCCTCGATCACCGGGTGGCTGTCGAGCTGGTGCACGGTCAGGTGGTGCTCGAACAGAACGGGCCTGGCGCTCAGCCGCGTGATCTCGTAGTCGGCCTCGACCACCTGCTGCAGCGAGGCGCTGAGGCCGTCCTCGACGCTGCGGAACTGCTTGAGGAACACGTTGGGCAGCCGGTCGTGCAGCAGGTCGGAGACGACGCTCTCCGCGAGGCCGAAGTCGGCGACGAGCTCGGAGCTCCCGTCGAACAGGGTCCCGGCGGCGTGCCGTGCGACGTCGGCCAGCGAGTCAAGCTCGTCCTCGACGCCCTCGACCTGCGAGTCGCCCCGCACCACCTCGAGCAGGTGATGACGCGCTGCGAGCGCATCGGGGGCGTAGTTGAGCCCGAACGCGTCGAGCTTCCAGCGCTGCGGGGTCTCGTCGTCGGCCGGGAACTTCGGCCAGCCCCAGCTCTTGGGATAACCGAACAGCTCGCGACCGTCGGCCAGCGACATCGGGTTGTCGAGCCAGATGAACGGGATGCACATCGCAAACCGGTCGTGCGAGCTGGTCGGATCGCGCAGCGCCACCGGGATCCAGACCGCCACCTGTGGCTCGTGCACCCCGCCGCGCTTGTCGTAGGGCGGCGTCGCCGGCACCACCCTGGCGATGTTGCCCCAGGTGAGCATCACGAACTCACTGAGCGGCCGGGCGCGCACCGCGCCCGCCGCTCGGCGCCGTGAACATCTTGTCGCACAGCTGCTTGATGCGCCCCTCGTCGCCCTCAGCCCAGAAGCCCCACAGCTTCGTGTCGTACGAATGAAACGGCGCCGGCGGGGTCATCAGCGAGCCGTAGTCGACGTATTGCGGCGCGGTCGATGGCCGCGCGGGAGCCGGCGGCTCGGGATCGACCGCCCGTCCGATCGCGCCCACCAGCGATCGGGCCATGCCCAGGCCGGGAATCGGCAGCCCCTTCATGCGAGGTCCCCAGCGTATCCGAGCAGCGCGACCGCGCGGCGCTCAATCCCGACGCACCCCAGGTCGCGAGCCGTACCGAGCGCCTGCTCGAGCAGCCCCGCGGCCCGTTCCACGTCCTCGCCGCGCTCGATCAGCAAGTCGGCCAGGTCGACGCGCGTGCGCGCCAGCCACACCGGCGCGTACATCTGCTCGTGGCGCTCGGCGGCCGACACGAGCCTGCGCTCGGCTTCGTCGTAGCGCCCCAGCACCCGGGCGAGGTTGCCCAGCAGCCGCTCGACCAGCCCCCAGGTCGTGGCGCTGTTGAACGCCACATGGTCTCCCCACGGCTCGAGCAGCTCGTACAGCTTCGCGGCGGCCACCGGCTCTCCGAGGCTCGAGCAGGCTTGCGCGTAGATCGCGATGCCCGCCAGCCAGTTGGAGTCGTAGGGGTGCTCGGAGAAACCGCTGGCGGAGTCGATCGCGAGCACCTCGAGCGCCTCGTCGCGCATCCCCGCCTCGGTTCGCGCCAGCGCCAGCGCGCCCCGAAACGCCGGGAGCCCCGGATTGAGCTCGACCTGCTGGGCGATCAGAGGCTCGAGCTCGGCCAGGCGTCCCTGCTCGAAGCGGATGTTGATCAGCTGGCCCGCGTAGAACGCCAGCGCCTCGGGCTGCTCGCTCTCGGAGGCGATCCGGAACGCGTCCTCGGCCCAGCGCTCGGCCTCGTCGAGGAGACCGTGCATCAGCGCCTGAGTCGAGCGGTCGTAGGCGGCCAGCCAGCTCGCGGTCGGGCGGTGCAGCCGGTCGGCGACCTCGGACTCGGCCTCGACCAGCTTGGCGGCGAGGTCGAGCTCGCCGGCCTCGACCGCCGCCGCTGCGCGCCAATGCAACGCGCGGAACTGCGCGAGCGGATTGCCGACCTCCTGCGCGATCGCAAGCTCCCGGTCGGTGTCCTCGATCCGCTGCGCGAGCGTCTCGGGCGTCCAGATCGTGATGAAGCGGTGGCTCAGCACCTCGCTGAGCGTGCTCGGGTCGCCGAGCCGCGCGGCCAGCTCGAGGCTCTGGTCGCTCAGCGCCTTGCGCCGGTCCCAGTCGCCGGCGAACGTCAGCTCGGCCGACAGCGTCGCCAGCAGCCGCGCGCGATCGGCGCTGTCGCGGTCGCCGAGCGCATCGAGCGCCGCCTCGAGCAGCGCGACCCGCTCGGTGTCGACGCGCCCGCTCTCTGAGACGAACCCGCGGGTGTTGGCCAGCACGCCGCGCACCAGGCGCTCGGTGTCGCCCATCCGGCGTGCCAGTTCGGACGCCCTCAGCAGCGTCGCCCGGAACTCCGGGTCGCCGCTCTGCTGGGCGGCGATCCCGCTGCCGATCAGCAGGTCGCACAGCAGCGTGTCGTCGTCGGCGCTGGTCCGCTCGGCCGCCGTCGACTGATGCAGCGCGAGCGCGTGCTCGAACCACCGCGTCGCCTCCTGGGGCGCGAGCTGCTCGAGCGCGTGCTGTCCGGCGGAGCGTGCGTAGCCCACGGCCTTCGAGGCTGCGACGATCGGCACGCCCGCGAGCGCGTGGTATGCGAGCTCGCCGCGGCGCTGCGCGCGCGCGTCCTCGCCGAGCAGCTGCTCGAGGCCGTCGAGCGCACTGCGATGCAAGCGCCGGCGCCCGCCGCCTGGCAGCTGCTCATACAGCGCGGGCGGGATCAGCGGGTGCACGAAGCTGTAGCGCATGCCGATGCCCGGCACCTCGGTGATCAGCGCCGCGTCGTCGGCGGCGTCGAGCACGTCGACGAGCTGATCCTCCTGGACGCCCAGCATTCGTGCCAGCAGCTCGACGTCGAACTCGCGGCCGATCACCGCCGCGGCCTGAAGCACCTGCTCTGCGCGGTCACCCATGCCCGCCACACGGGCGGCGATCGCGTCGCGAACGCTGGGGGGGACGCCGAGCGTGCCCCGGTCGGCGAAGTCGCCGGTCACCGCGGCGTGGCCGACGCCACCGGTCTCCTTGAGGTTGCGCACGATCTCGCCGAGGAAGAACGGGTTGCCCTTGGTCGCCTCGCCGAGCGCCTGTACGAACTCCACGCCGGTTGCGTCGAGGCTCTCCTGCGCCACGTCCTGGGCCATCGCCACGCACGCCTCGGGCTCCAGGCCCTCGAGCTCGATTTGCTCGATCCCAGCCTCGCGACGCAGCTCGACCAGCAGCTCGGCGAGCGGCTGCGCCCTGGAGATCTCGGTCGAGCGATACGTCGCGATCACGAGCGCCGGCATCGGCTCGGGGTTGATCAGCAGGTACTTGAGCAGCAGCAGCGTGGGCCGGTCGGCCCACTGCAGGTCGTCGAGCATCAGCGCCAGCGGGCGCTGCAGCGCGGCCGTTCGCAGCAATCCGGCGACCGCCGCAAACATCACGTGCCGGTTCTCCTCCCGAGACTGCTCGGCGACCGGCACCGGCGGCGTCTCAAAGCCGCCCAGCTCGGGCACGAGGCGCGCCAGCTCGCGGCCGTAGCGGGCCCGGTGCTCCGCCAGGAGCTCTTGGGGCGCGAACCGGGCGTAGTGCGTGAGCAGCTCGACGAACGGCTGGTAGGGCACCCCGAGCTCGGCATCGCAGCGCCCGCACAGCACGGTCGCCCCGGACCGGTGCAGCGTCCCTGCGACCTCGGCCGCGAGCCGCGTCTTGCCGATGCCGGGCTCGCCGACGATGAACACCGTGCGCCGGTCGCCGTCGCGGACGTGATCGAACAGGGCGGCGCACGCGGGCCAGCTCGTCGCGGCGGTCGATCAGCCGCGACTCGCTGAGCCGCGAGGCGGCGAGCGGCGGCAGCGGTACCTGGAACGACTCCGGGGCGGGGAGCTCGACGCTGCCTGCAACGGACGCGAGGCGCTGCGAGCGCAGCGCGTGGATCGGCCACCGGCCGGGGACGCCCCGCAGCTCGTGGACGCCGCGGTCGACGAACTCGAAGCCGTTGTCGTCGAGCAGCTCGAGCACCGTCCCTGAGATCAGCACCTCGCTGCCGTGGGCGCGCTCGCCGACCCGGGCGGCGACGTGCACGGCCATCCCCGCCAGCCGGTCCCCCAGCAGCTCGCATTCGCCGGCGTGGATGCCGGCGCGCAGCTCGACGCCGAGGCCGGCCGTGGCAACGCACAGCTCCTCGGCGCAGACGATCGCCGGCCCCGCGGTATCGAACGCCATCAGGAAACCATCGCCCCGATCGGTCAGCACCCGGCCGCCGGTCTCGTCGACGGCCTCATAGACGATCTCGTCGTGGCGCTCGAGCAGCTCTCGCCACCGCGTGTCACCCAGCCTCGCCAGGTGCTCGGTCGAGCGGACGATGTCGGTGATCAGCAGCGTCTGGTGGAGGCGACCGGCGGGCGCGTTCGCATCGTGCGTCATCCCGCCTGGAGACGCTAACGAACAAGCCAACCTCTCGTCGGTCGTGAGCAGCACTTTCGGCTCTCTCGGGCGCCGGACCCCGCGAAACGGAGGTTCAGGCGGGCAGGCTGAGAGCGGTCATCAGGCGCGTCGGCTGAGCCCGCATGCTCGTCGGATCGCCGGGCAGGTAAGCCAGCAGCCGGTCGCGGACGGAAGGCAGCGCGGAACAGAGACGCCCGATGCCGTACGCGCTGAAGGTCAGCAGCCGCATCGGCGAGGTCGCGATCACGCTGTAGCGCTGCGGCTCGAGCTCGGTCGGGTCGATCTCGCCAAAGCAGTCGCCGGTTGTCAGCGTGCCGACACGTCGGTCGCCCTGCCACAGCTCGGCGGTGCCGGAGCGAATCACGAAGAACGTCCCTACCAGGCGTCCCTCGTGGATGAGCACGGAACCGGACGGAACCTGCACGTCGAGGGCGGGACCGGCCAGCGAGCGGACGTCGAGGGGCCTGATCGGTGCGAATACTTCCATTGGATCTTGTGTGGGGGGCATACAAGCAAGGTAGGTCTCCGCGGCACGCCCGCTATGCGACATTTCTCACACCGTCATAACTACGGGAGCGTCGGGGGCGCGGACCGGTAGCTCGGCGGCGTGCGAGAGAGCCTCACCGGGTTGCGCGTGAGCAGCACCTCGCTGCCGTCGTCGCGAGCGATCGAGACCGTCGGCGAGAGCCCGAGCGTCTGCGCGAGCGCAAACGCACCGGCGACGTCGTTGACGACCCCGGCTGGGACCCGCGCCTCGGTGAGCAGCCGCGCCCATTCGCTCGCCGGGCGGCCCGCCAGCCGCGCCCCGAGCGCTTCGTGCAGAGCCTGCCGGTTGTCAACCCGGCCCGAGTTTGAGTCGAAGCGAGGGTCCTGGGCGAGCTCGGGCGCGCCGAGCACCTCGCACAGCGCCGAGAACTGGCGCTCGTTGCCGACGGCGACGACCAGCTCTCCGTCGGCGGTGGGAAACGGGGCATACGGGGCGATGCTCGGGTGTTCGTTGCCCATGCGCCCGGGCACGACGCCTGCGATCGTGTACCCGGACCCCTGGTTGACGAGCGCGCCGAGCAGCGCCGACAGCAGGTTGACCTCGATGAGCTGTCCCTCGCCGCCGGCGTCACGGTGGCGCAGGGCGGCCAGGATCCCGACGGTCGCAAACAACCCGGCGAGCACGTCCACGACGGCGACGCCCACCTTCTGCGGCGGCCCGTCCGGTTCGCCGGTGATGCTCATCAGCCCGCCCAGCGCCTGCACCAGCAGGTCGTATCCCGGAAGCTGTGCGCCGGCCCCGCCGCCGAAGCCCGTGATCGAGCAGTAGATCAGCTTCGGCTGCTGCGCCCGCAGCTGCTCGTAGCCGAGCCCCAGGCGATCCATCACGCCCGGACGGAAGTTCTCGACGATCACGTCTGACTCGCGCGCCAGCTCGCGAGCGCGCTGCGCGTCGCCCTCGTCTCGAAGGTCGAGCAGGATCGACTGCTTGTTGCGGTTGACCGACTGGAAGTACGTCGCCTCGCCGCGCTCGTCGTAGGGAGGGCCCCAGCTGCGCGTCTCGTCACCGCCGCCCGGCCGCTCGACCTTGGTCACGGTCGCGCCGAAGTCGCCGAGCATCATCGTCGCGAACGGCCCGGCGAGCACGCGCGAGAAGTCCAGCACGCGGATGTCCTCGAGCGCGTCGGCCACCGGCCATAGGGTGCCACGCGACCGTGGCTATCGGCGGTCCGGCGTCAGCTGACCTCGCGCAGACGGCCGCTCTCGACCTCGTAGACGAATCCCCTGACCGCGTCCTTCTTAGGGATGAACGGCGACGCCTTGATGCGCGCGATCGACTGGCGCACGTCGCCGTCGAGGTCCGAGAACGCCTCGGCGGCCCACTCCGGCCGGATCCCCGTGTCCTTCTCGATCGAGGCCTTGAACTCGTCGTCGGTGAACGTGAGCATCCCGCAGTCGGTGTGATGGATGAGGACGATCTCCTCGGTCCCGAGCAGGCGCTGGGAGATCGCCAGCGAGCGGATCACGTCGTCGCTCACGACCCCGCCGGCGTTGCGAATCACGTGCGCGTCGCCCTCCTGCAGGCCGAGCGCCCCGTAGACATTCAGGCGCGCGTCCATGCACGCGACCACCGCAAGCTTCCTGCCCGGAGGCAGCGGCAGATCGGCCTTGTCGAACGATGCGGCGTAGCCCTCGTTGTTGGCCAGGGCGTCGTCGGTCGAGCTCATCGGGGTTCCTTTCGAAGTTTGTTGCGGGGCGCTCAGCTGAGCGACTGCTCGGCTCGCAGCTCCTCGTCGAGCGTCAGCGACTCGCGCTGGAGCTCGCCGCCGGTGCCGACACGGTAGACCCCGGTGCGAGCAAGCGGCGGAGAGTATGCATGGATTGTCACCGCCGGTGCGGTGCCGCTGTGCATCACCCGGTGGATCGCGACCGGGGGCACGCTGAAGCTGCGGCCCGCGCCGATCACCCGGCTGCGCGGGGTCGTGCCGATCCGCAGGCGGTCCTCACGAACCTCGCCCGAGATCACCGCGATCGCCGCCGCCGACAGGTCGTGGTCGTGAAAGCCCGTGTCCTGGTCCTCGCTCCAGCAGATCACCCACGCGTTGACGTGCTCGTCGTCCCAGATCTGCTCATACACGCGCGCGTCGTCGGCGTGCCTGATCAGGCGCTCCCAGCGCTGGCGGGCGGCCACCAGCTCGAGCACGAAGAGGTTGAGCTCGCGTGGTGCCAGGCTCATGCCGCCAGCCTCGTGGGTGTGAGCAGGTTGGCGGCGCCGGCCTGGAGGATCGCCTCCCTGCCGGTCGGGAGCGGCTCGAGCACCGGGCGATCGGATCCGTACACCAGTTGCGCGGCGCCGACGCGGCGCGCCATCGCCTCGATCGCCGTCGGCCCGTAGCTCGATGTGTCGTAGTAGGTGAGCGGGTCGGCGAGGTCGACGAGCGGGCCGCCGCGGGTATCGAGGCGCTCGCTCAGCAGCGGCGCGCCTCCCGCGAGCATCGAGAAGATCACCGTCAGGTCGGGGTGGCGCGGGCGTCCCGTGGTCGCGAACGCCAGCCATGCGGCCTGCATCTGCGAGACGTAGCCGGTCAGCGCCTGCCACCACGGCGGTTCGTACGCGGGCGCCTCATGGTCGGCGATGAGGTCGATCGCGCGGCGGCCCGGGCCGGGGTGCACGAACACCGGCACATCTCGCTCGGCGATGCGGTCGAGGACTGGGGCGGCTGCGTCGAGCGCACCCGCCGTGGCCAGCGCGCCCGCGGGCATCGAGACGCCGATGCACCCGCGTGCGAGCACGTCGTCGACATCGTCGGGGTCGGCGTTGTCGAGCGGGATCGGCCCCCAGGCGGCGAACCGGTTTCCGAGTGCCGTGACGCCGTCGAGGTGCGCGTCGATCACGGTCAGTGCCTGGTCGCGGGGGAGCGCTTCGATCCCGATCGGGCTCGACAGCGCGATCACCGCAAGCTCGATGCGGTCATCGTCGAGCAGGCGAGTGCGGCGGGACGGAGACTCCGAGTTCAGATCGATCGCGCACGGACGCTCACCGGCGGCGTGCAGCTCCGCGACGCCGCCGCGAAGCCTGACGAACGGCAGCTCGCTCCTGGCGGCGAGCGCCTCGATCAGAGGGGCGGTCCAGATGTGTTGGTGTACGTCGAGGCGCATCGGATCTCCCGGCCGGACGAGTATCAGCACTAAGTCTATAGAGATACTACTGTGCTCGAGCCGGAATCCGCCTCGCGGGCGTGAAAAACAGCCCACTCGATCGGGCCGCCAGCCGCCGCGGGCCAAATTAGGCGCTGGGCGACGGTTTTTGCCCACTCGAGGATCGCCTGCACTCGAGTGGGCCGTTTTCGAAACGCTCGCCCTGTTAGGCGGTGTGAGCGTCCTGTTATCGGTGTCCGGCACGGTGGGGCCACAAGCAACCACCTGCTCGCCGGAGCGAGCGAACCAGGAGGCAAAGAGATGCGAATTGATCGTGGCGTGTCCATGCCGGCCGCGGCCGCGATCATGCGATCCACGGCGTCGATGACGTGATCGGCGCGATGTGGAGAACCTTTCCTCCGCCACTGCCTGACCACCGGGTTGGGGGCACGCGAGACCGGTCCGATGACTTTTCGTCGTCGGACCGGTCTGTCTTGCGAACGGCCGTGTACGAACAGACCACGATCACGTTCGGGATCCGCGGCCCGCTCGCACGCTCCGATCTGCCCGGACTCTGCGATCGGGTGTGCGCGCTGCTCGAACGCAGTCATCCGACGCTCGCCCTGTGCGACGTCAGCGGCATCGCGGCCGACGCCGTGGCCGTCGACGCGCTCGCGCGACTGCAGCTCGCCGCCTACCGGCACGGCTGCCAGGTGCGGCTGCGCGAGTGCACGCCGGCGCTCCGCGACCTGGTCGCGTTCATGGGCCTCGCCGACGTGCTCGTCGAGTAAGAGCCCGTCTGGGGACGAGCTCGCGCCGCTAGAAGCTCAGTCGAGCCGCGGCGGCAGCCCGAACAGCGGGAACAGGCGCTCGGTGTCCAGGAAGAACGTGAGCTCGACGATGTTGCCGTCGGCGTCGAACTCGAGCACCTGCAGCGCCCACGGGTCGTGCCCGCTGCCCGACTCGCTCGGCTTGTACTGGCCGAAGGCGAACGAGCCGTTGGCCATCGGGGCGGGCAGCACGCGCGAGCCCTGACAGGCGATCCCGGGCCCAACCCACCAGTCGAGGATGTCGTCGCGGCCTCTCAGCCACAGGTCGAACGGTGGCATCGACTGGATCGCGTCCTCGCGGATCAGCGAGGTCAGCGCCTCCATGTCGTAGTCCTCGAACGCCTTGACGTAGCGGTCCAGCAGCTCGCGCTGCGGCGGCTCGACCGTGGGAGTGGCGTCGGCGACGGTGATCTCACTGGACTCGATCGTCGCGCGGGCGCGCTGCAGCGCGCTGTTGATCGAGGCGACGCTGGTGTCGAGCAACTCCGCGGCCTCGCTCGCCTTCCAGCGCAGCACCTCGCACAGGATCAGCGCAGCCCGCTGTCGCGCGGGCAGGTGCTGGAGCGCGGCCACGAACGCCAGGCGCATCGTTTCGTGCGCGACGGCGGCCTCGGCCGGGTCGGCCTCGACGGCGGCGTCGGTCGGGATCGGCTCGATCCAGGTGACCTCGGGAAGGGTGTTGAGGTTCGCCGCCTCGGGCGCACTCGAGCCGCCGAGGTCCATCGGGCGCGCGCGGCGCGAGCGGCCGTTGAGCATGTCGAAGCACACGTTCGTGGCGATCCGGTAGAGCCATGAGCGCAGCGCCGCCCGGCCCTCGAAGCGGTCAAAGCTCCGCCAGGCGCGGATCATCGTCTCCTGCACCGCATCTTCGGCCTCAAACGGCGAGGCGAGCATCCGGTAGCAGTAGCGGGTCAGCTCGGTTCGGTGCTGCTCGAGTTGCTGCTCGGGGCTGTCGGCCCCGAGCGTGAGTGGGAGGCTGTGACACAACGCCCATCGTACGCCAAGCCCCCGCTGTGCTCAGACCCGCGGCCGGCGGTAGACGAGGATCGCGCACTGCGCAGCGGGGCGGCAGTCCACGAGCTCGAAGGCGGCCGTCGCATTGCGCTCGGAAAACAGGCGCCGGCCGCCGCCAAGCACCGCCGGGAACACCATCAGACGCAGCTCGTCGACGAGCTCATACTTGAGCAGAGTCCCGACCAGCGTGGCGCTGCCCGCCACCAGCAGATCGCCGTCGACCTCTGACCGCAGGCGCCGAACTGCGTCCGGGACGTCTCCGGCGACCACCGTCGAATTGGTCCAGTCGGCGTGCTCGAGCGTCGTCGAGACGACGTACTTGGGCATGTTGTTCATCCGGTCGGCGAAGCCGATCTCGTCGGTCCGCCCGGGCCACGCCTCGGCGAATCCCTCGTAGGTCTTGCGCCCCAGCAACATCGCGCCCCCGTTCATGGTCTCCTCGACCTTGAACTTGTCGCCCTCAGGCCCGCGGTCAAACCGAAAAGCCCAGCCGCCCCATTGCGAGCTCTCGGACCCGCCTGGATCCTCGAACACGCCGTCGAGCGTGACGAATTCCGTTACAACCACATCTCCCATTCGATCCCTCCGCAGTCCAGATCAGTGCTGACAACACAGACCGGCGGGAGCGCGAAAACTCATCGCGGTCAGCTGGAGTCGCCCAATAGCCGTACCGCGCCGTCGATCACGGTCGCGGCCTCGAGCAATGGTCCCGAAATCCACGTTGTCGGGCACGTCGGTCGGCCAGTGGTAATTGGCGGGGAGCTTGAATTCGTCAAACGAGGCCACCAGCGCGCTGGGGTAGCCGGCGCGGATGCCGGCGAGGGCGTCTGACCCGAACGACAACCAGTGCTCGCGGATGATCGGGATGCCGGCCTGATCGGCCGCGCGCTCGATCGTGTCCTTCAGCGGCCGGTTGTACTCGGTGTGCCTGAGCATGCCCTCGCCTTCGACCAGGATCAGGCGCGGCGACCCGACCGAGTCGATCGCGATCACGTGCGTCCGGTGCACGTCGAGCTCGTCGCGGTGGCGGCGAAGAAAGGCCTGTGACCCTTCCTCGAAGGACTCCTCGGCGCCCGCCGACAGCAAGATCACGCGAACGTCCTCGGGCGGCCGGCGCACCAGCGAATCGGCCGCGCCGATCAGCGCCGCCACGCCGCTGAGGTTGTCGTTGGCTCCCGGCACCACCTGCGAGCGACCGATGTCGGCGAACGCCGCCGCCGAGCCGAAGCAGAGCGCGGCGCCCAGCCGGCGCCGGCCGAGCGCGACGAGGATCGGCCCCGCGAACACCAGGCCCATGATCCGTGGCCACCAGCGCATGCGATCGAGCACATGCGGGAAGCGCCGGGCGAGTGAGTGGGTGACCGTCGGATCGAACACCGCTCCCGAATGCGCCGCATCGTGGTGGGCGATGACCACCACGCACGCCTCAGCGTCGCGCGAACCGAGCTCGGCGACAACGTTGCTCGTGGTGCGCGTGCGGACCAAACGGCGCGTCCAGACGCCGCGGTGCAGACCCAGCTCATCCCAGATGCCGAGCGCCGCGATGACGCCCACGAGCGCCCGCATGACGCGGCCGCCGACGAGCGCGACCACTCCGGCCAAAGCGGACAGCGTCCCCAGCGGCCACCAGTATCCGCCGTGCGCCGGCTCCTCCTCGATCCGGACCTGATCGACTCCCACTTCCCGCAAACGCTCGGCGATCCACTCCGCGGCCCGCCGCTCGCCGGCACTGGCCGACGGGCGCTCCCAGCTCGCGAGCTCACGCACGACCCGCTCGAGGTCGGCCATCCGCGACGTCTGCTCCTGGCTCGTCATTGGACGGCGAATGTATCGGTCAGAGCCCGTTCGGAAGTCTCGGACGAGCACTCGTCGCTGATTCGTAGCGGGATCGCCGGGTAGCAACCTGATGGACCTACATCACAGAAATCGAGGTTGGAGATGTCCATCAACGATCGCGCGGCCGCTCTTGCGCCGTACGCGGAGCAGCTGCTCAACAATCGAGATGTCCAGGACGCGATCCAGCGCGCCGCAAGCGCGGGACGCGACAGCTACCAGCGTGCGCGCGGCACGAGTCCGCGCAAAGCCGTCACGGACAAGCGGCTGCAGCGCCGCCTCCAGGAGACCGCGCAGGCGAGCTTCGACGCATGGACCGCCGTCGCCGAGTCCCCCAAGCGCAAGCGCCGCGCGCGCTGGGGCCGGCGGGTCGTCCTGGTGACCGTGGCTGCAGCCGGAGCCTTTGTCGCGCTCAATGCAGACGCGCGCCAGACGGTCCTGGGCCTGCTTCCCGGTTCCTCCGAGTCGCCGCAATAACGAAGGGAGTCACGATGTCCGAAATCCGCGGCAACGGTGAGACGGAGTTGCGCGACCGCCCCGCCGCCGAGCTGCTCAAGCAGCTGTCGGAGCAGACAGCGACCC
Source organism: uncultured Solirubrobacterales bacterium (assembly GCA_963725925.1). GTDB lineage: Bacteria > Actinomycetota > Thermoleophilia > Solirubrobacterales > Solirubrobacteraceae > Palsa-465. The sequence continues at coordinate 128,781 of CAVSAY010000004.1, read as the reverse complement.
TGGTGCGCCAGGAGCTTGACCTCGCCAAGGCAGAGCTCATGGTCAAGGGCAAGCAGACCGGCGTGGGCGCCGGCATGTTCGGCGGCGCCGGGTTGTTCGGCCTGTATGCCCTGGGCGCGCTGACCGCTTGCGTGATCCTGCTGCTCAGCACTGCGATGACCGCGTGGGTCGCCGCGCTGATCGTCACGGCCGTGTATGGCGCGATCGCCGGCGTGCTCGCAATCGTCGGCAAGAACAAGGTCCAGGCCGGCACGCCGCCCGTGCCCGAGCAGACGGTCGACAGCGTGAAGGAAGACGTCAGGTGGACCAAGCAGCGAGCGAAGGAAGGCCGCTCATGACCGAAAACGGTGAGAGCACACAGAAGACGCCCGAGGAGCTGCGCGAGGAGATCGAGCAGACCCGTCAGGAGCTGGGAGACACGGTCGAGGCGCTGGCCGAGAAGACCGACGTCAAGGCCCAGGCCAAGCACCGAGTCGACTCCATCAAGGACAGCGCGCTGCACAAGAAGGACGAGTTCGTCTCGCGCGCCAAGGAGGCCACCCCCGACTCAGCGAGCGCGGGCGCGCAGCAGGCCGTGACCGCGATCAAGCGCGACCCGGTTCCGTTCACCGGCATCGCCGTGTTCGCGGCGGGGCTGTTGGTCGGCTGGCTGATCGGGAGGCGCTAGGACTCGATCATGGCCAAGCAATCGGCTCCCGTGCAGGATCAGGTCGACGAAGATCGGGCACCCGATCAGCCGACCCAGCTCAAGGCCCGGGCGTGGCCGGCCGTCCTCAGGCGCACCCTGAAGGAGTACAAGGCCGACAACCTGCCCGACCTCGCCGCCGCGCTGACGTACTACGGGGTGCTCGCGATCTTCCCGATGCTGATCGTGCTGGTCTCGGTTCTCGGGCTGATCGGCAACTCCGTCACGCAACCGCTGATCGACAACCTCGGGAAGGTCGCGCCCGGCGCGGCCAAGCAGATCTTCACGAGTGCGATCACCAACATCCAGAAGAACCAGGGAACCGCGGGCGTGCTCGTGATTGTCGGGCTTGCCGGCGCGCTGTGGTCGGCGTCGGGCTACGTCGGCGCGTTCATGCGCGCATCGAACGTGGTGTGGGACGTCGAGGAGGGCCGGCCGATCTGGAAGACGATCCCCGTGCGCCTCGGCGTGACCGTCGTGACCCTGCTGCTGCTGACCGCCGGCGCGATCGCGGTCACGTTCACGGGCGGGCTCGCCCGGGAGGTCGGCAACGTCATCGGCGTGGGCAACACCGCGGTCCAGATCTGGGACATCGCGAAGTGGCCGGTGCTGGTGGTTCTGGTCGCGGTGATGCTGGCGATCCTGTACTACGCCGCACCCAACGTAAAACAGCCGGGCTTCCATTGGGTCACCCCCGGCGGCCTGCTCGCGGTGCTGCTGTGGATCGCGGTGTCGGCCCTGTTCGCGTTGTACGTGGCGAACTTCTCGTCCTACAACAAGACCTACGGCGCCCTGGCGTCGGTGATCGTGTTCCTGGTCTGGCTGTGGATCACGAACACCGTGATCCTGCTCGGCGCCGAGCTCAACGCCGAGCTCGAGCGCGCGCGCCAGATCGAAGGCGGTCTGCCGGCCGATCGGGAGCCGTTCCTGCCGCCGCGCAGCGAGCCGAAGGAGGCCTGATGGCCCGCGGAACTGAAATCGGAGGTGAGCGATGGGCAAGCTGATGTTCCTGCCGGTCAGCATCGGCAGCGGGCTGCTGGCCGGGTTCATAGGCAAGAAGGCGTTCCAGCTGATCTGGGGGGTGATCGACGACGAAGAGGCCCCCAAGGCCGAGCATCGTCAGATAAGCCTGCCCAAGCTCGCTGCCGCGCTCGCGATCGAGGGCGCGTTGTTCGCGCTGATCAGAGGGCTCGTCGACCACGGCTCGCGCCAGGCGTTCGCGCGAGCCACGGGGTCGTGGCCGGGCGAGGAGCGACCCGAGCCGGAGTGAGGGCCTCAGCCGCTCGGCTCTGAGAGGTCGTCGGTCCGGTCCGAGAGGCCCTCGTCGGGCTCGTCGTCGTCCGAGACCCCGCCGCCGATGCGCTCGGCCACGAGCGTCAGCTCGCGCACGGCATCGGAGATGTCATCGCGGTCGGCCTTGTGCTCGATCGCGATCCGCAGCGCCGCGATCTCGCGCGCGAGGTAATCGGCGTCTGCCAGCGCGCGAGCGTTGACCTCACGGTCTCGCTCGGTCTCCGCCTTGTCGCGATCGGTTTGGCGGTTCTGGGCGAGCAGGATCAGCGGCGCGGCGTACGCGGCCTGCGTGGAGAACATCAGGTTCAGGAGGATGAACGGGTAGGGGTCAAAGCGCAGCGCGACCGCGGCCACGTTGACCAGGATCCACACGACCACCAGGACCGTCTGGATCGCGAGGTAGCGCCCCGTTCCCAGGTAGCGGGCGATCTTCTCGGCAAAGCGCCCGAACGCGTCGGGGTCGTACTGGGGCCCGCCGGGGGTTCCCCGCGGCTTTGAGAGGTCGTCAGGGCGTGCCATCTCTAACTGTTTACCCCACTTGCTCCTCTTCGTGGCGGATTCTCCAGCCCGCCCCGAGCAGGCGATCGAGCACGTCGTCGATCGTCACCGCGCCCAGCAGGCGCCCCTGCTCGTCGAGGACCGCGACCGCCATCACGTCATAGGCCGCGAGCCGCTCGGCGACCTGCCGGTCCGAGGCGTTGACGCTGACTGTCTCGGGCTCGTCGTCGAGGCACCGCGACAGCGTCTTGGACGGCGCCTCGCGCAGCAGCCGCTGGAAGTGGGCCACTCCAAGGAAGCGCCCGGTCGGCGTCTCGGTCGGCGGCAAGCAGACGAACACCTGCGTGGCCAGCGCCACCGGCAAGTCGTGGTCGCGCATCCGCGCCAGCGCCTCGGCGACCGTCGCCTGTGGGCCGAGCACGACCGGCTCGGGCGTCATCAGGCCGCCGGCGGTGTCGGGCTGGTAGCTGAGCAGCCGGCGGACAGGCGCTGCCTCCTCGGGATCCATCGCACTGAGCAGCTCAGCGCGCCTCACGGCTGAGAACTCGCCCAGGAGGTCGGCGGCGTCGTCGGCCTCCATTTCGTCGAGTACGCGCGCCGCCTTGTCGAGGTCGAGGTCCTCCACGATCCGCACCTGCTCATCCTCGGACAGCTCCTCGAGCAGGTCCGCGAGACGGTCGTCCTCGAGCGCCGCGGCGAGGATCCGCCGCCGCGACAGCGGCAGCTTGCGAATCGCGGCGGCCATCTCGACCGGGTGAAGCTGGCCGATCGCTGCCGCTTGGCGCGAGGCGGGAGGGTCGTTGGCAAACAGCTCGCCCGCCTCGCTCCAGTCGATGATCTCCGGCGGCCGTCGGCGCGGCGGCAGCCCGCCGCCGCCAAGCGCGATCGTGGCAAGCTCCCAGCTGTAGGGCTCGGGCGACGGCGTGATGCTGGCGTCGGTCACCTTGCGGCCCCGCAGGCGCTTCTGAAAGAGCTCGCCGACGACGAGCTGCTCGCCGGGGCGCAGCTCGAACTGCCGGAGGTTGATCCCGCCTCGCCGGAGGCGCACGCCGTCGATCTCGATCTCCGCGACGCGCCCGATGCCGACGAACACCCGGCGGCGCTGCACGGCCACCACGAACCCATTGACCTGCGGCGGCACGCCGCCGCCTGATGGCGTCAGGACGACGTCGGCCATGTGCCCGATCTCGGCGCCGTCGGCGCCGACGAGCGGCAGCCGCACCAGACGGGAGACGTATACGAGGCGATCGCTCATGCCTTCATTGTGCCCCGTCAAGCGCGTGCACGGTCAGGCACACCCGTTGTCGCCGGTCATCGGTGTTGTTAGCGTTGCCACAAGCGCAGGGCAGTGTGATGACAAGCCTTCGGATTCTCGGACCCGTGGAGGTCTGGCAGGGCGAGCAGCGCCTCGCCCTGGGGGGTCCCCGACAGCTCGCGCTGCTCGCGTTTCTGTTGCTGCACCCGAACCGCGCGGTGTCGCGCGACGCTCTGATCGACGCGCTGTGGGGGCCGGCCCGGTCCGACGCGGACAACCGCTTGCAGATGGCGATCGCGCGCCTTCGCAAGGCGCTCGAGCCGGTCAACGGGGACGCCGGCGCGCGTCTTCAGACCGTCAAGGGCGGCTATCTGCTCACGATCGCCCCGGGCGAGCTGGATGCCGACGCGTTCCACGCGGCGGTCCACGCCGGCTCGCGCGCGCTCGAGGCGCGCGCGCCCGAACAGGCGACCAAGCTGTTGACGGACGCGCTGGAGATGTGGCGGGGCCCGCCGCTGGCGGAGGTCGCGTTCGACGACTTCGCTCAGCCGGAGATCCGGCGCCTGGAGGAGCTGCGCATCCGGGCGCTCGAATGCAGGGTCGACGCGCAGCTCGCACTGGGGCGACACGCCGAGGTGATCGGCGAGCTCGAGTCGCTGCTGATCGAGGCGCCGACACGGGAGCACACCGCTGGACAGCTGATGCTCGCGCTGTATCGGAGCGGCCGCCAGGCCGATGCGTTGGACGTCTACCAGCGCGTCCGCGTCGCTCTCGCCCAGGAGCTGGGCCTCGAGCCCGGCCCGGCGTTGAGAGCGCTCCAGGTCGAGATCCTCGAGCAGGCGGCGTCACTCGATGGTCGCGGTGCGCCGGGACGGCCGCCATCTCGCGCCGCATCTTCCGACCGGGCGCTCGCGCCGTTGCCCACTCGGCTGCGTCCGTACGGGCCGGCCGTTTTCGCGGGGCGCGATCGCGAGCTTGCCGCGCTGAGGAACGCGCTGACCGCTGTCCCCAGCTCCGGCAGGCAGGCGGCGTTCGTCACCGGTGAACCCGGGATCGGCAAGACCCGACTCGTCAGTGAATTGGCGCAAGAGGCCCATGGCGGCGGAGTGCTCGTGCTCGGCGGGCGCTGCGATGACGGTCTGGGAATGCCGTACCAACCTTTCGTGGAGGTGCTCGAGCACCTTGTCGCGCACGCTCCAACGGAGCTGCTCGAGCGCCACATCGACGAGTACGGGGATTCCATCGCGCGGCTTGTACCGGAGCTGTCGACGCTCGCCGGACGCCCGTCCGCGGCCGACTACCAGTCCAGCGAGTCCGAGCGATACGTGCTGTTCCGCGCGATCGAAGGCTTACTGGCCGCGGCGTGCGAGGGCGGACCGGTGCTGCTGGTGCTGGAAGACCTGCACTGGGCGGACCTGCCGACGCTGAAGCTGCTCAGGCGGCTCCTGACCTCACCGCGCGGCTGGCCGCTGATGGTTGTCTCGACCTGTCGGATTGACGGACTGGGTGCTGACCATCCGCTTCGCGAACTGCTCGCTGACATGCATCGCGAACCGCAGGTGCGTCGTCTCGATCTTGCCGGGCTAGGGAGCGAGGGCGTGGCCGCGCTGCTGCGCGGACTTCCCGAGGCGCCTCCGGGGGGCGCCGACGGCCGACTCGCGGCAACGCTCGAGGTCGGCACGAGCGGCAATCCGTTCTTCATCGCCGAGCTGGTTCGCAGCCTCGCCGAGACCGGCGCGCTCGAGATCAACGACGATCGGCTGTGCCTACCCGGCGGGGTGGAGCTCGCCGATCACCTACCGGTCAGCATCACCGAGACGTTCGCCCAGCGCCTGCACCGCATGGACGACGAAGTGCGGCGTCTCGTGGGTGTTGCGGCAGTGGCCGGGAACGAGTTCGACCTTGACCTGGTGTCACCGGTCGCACGGGTCTCGAATACTGCCCATGCGGCGGCCCGCGCGGTCCATGGCGGCGTGCTGATCGAGGTTCCCGGCGGACCCGATCGCTATCGCTTTGCCCACGCCCTGATGCAGCGCTACGTGTATCGCGAGCTCGGCCCCGCGCGCCGGACCGATCTTCACCGGGAGATCGCGCTTGCCATGGAAAGCCGGGCGGGATCGGAGGCGGCGCCGATCGCTGACGTCGCACGGCATTGGCTCGAGGCGGTCGACGCAGAGCTCGAGACCGCCCTTGCGCACTCGATCCTGGCCGGCGACGACGCGCTGGAGAAGCTCGCTCCCGACCAGGCGCGTAAGTGGTACGAGGCGTCGCTCGATCTGGTCGCCCGCTTCCCCCGGGGGCGTCAGAGCGAACGGTGCGAGCTGCTGATCAAGCGCGGTGAGGCCGAGCGTCAGGCCGGTGACCTGAGGTTTCGCGCGACGCTGTTGGAGGCCGCCGATCTCGCACGAGCCATCGGCGATGACGAGAGGCTGGTGCGCGCCGCGCTCGCTAACAGCCGGGGCATGCAGAGCGAGACTGGCGTCGTCGACCAGGGGCGGATGAGCGCGCTCGACTCTGCGCTGGCGGTAGCCGGTCGCGACGACGACATGACTCGCGCCCGCCTGCTGGCCTTGCAAGGCGCCGAGCTCATGTACTCGGATCAGTGGGAGCGCCGGGTGCGGCTCAGCGACGAAGCGCTCGCGATCGCACGGCGGCTCGATGACCGGGAGGCGCTCAGCATCGTGCTCAACCTTCGGTTCGTCACGCTGCTCGCGCCCGGGACGCTGACCGAGCGCCAGGCGAACTGCGTCGAAGCGGTTTCGGCTGCCGAGCGGACGAGTAACCCTTTGATCCGCTTTTACGCCTACCACTGGCGGACCTATGCGTGCATCGAGACGGGCGAGATCCTCGCTGCGCGCTCATGGGCAGAACGCGAGCAGGACATCGCCGACCGATTCCGCCAGCCCACCACTGTCTGGCTGCGACGTGCCGATGAGGCCAACCTCGCGATCATCGCCGGCGATCTCGATCTTGCCGATGCGCTCGCTGCGGCCGCGTTCGAGACCGGTCGCGACAGTGAGCCGGACGCGCTCGTTTGTTACGCGGCCCAGCAGGCGGCGATCGCGTTCGAGCGCGGCACCCTGGGTGAGCTCGTCGGACCGCTCCAGGACGCGGTGCGTGCCAACCCGGGACTGCCGGGCTTGCGAGCCATCGTCGCGCTGGCGCTATCCGAGGCAGGGCGCCCGGATGAGGCGCGCACGCTGCTCGAGCCTGCCGTGGCCTCGGGTTTCACCGACGCTCCACATGACCTCACCTGGCTGTCGGTTGCCTGCATCTACGCGCACGTCGCCGCCGGCCTCGAAGACCCGGCCGTGGCCGCCGTTCTGTACAGAGCGCTTGAGCCGTTCAGCGAGCAGGTCGCATTTCCGGCGTTCGGCGTCTGGGGGCCGGTCGGCCTGTACCTCGGCTCGCTTGCGATCGTGCTCGGCGATCCTGCCGGCGCCGAGCACCACCTGCAGCAGGCCGCGCGGATCGCGATCAGGGCCGGAGCGCCGATCTGGGAGGCGCGGGCGGTCAACAGGCTGGGACAGCCGGCCGAGCCGGCGCGATGACCGACGAACCGTCCGATCGCGACGGGCCGGCCAAGGTCGCGGTCCTCGGTGGTGGTTGTGGGGGCTTGGCGGCAGCTTGGGCTCTGACGGCGACCCCCGAGCTTCGCGAGCGCTTCGACGTCACCGTGTACGAACGCAGCTGGGCCCTTGGCGGCAAGGGCGCCAGCGGCAGGATGCCCAATTCCTTCGGCGACGGCGTTCGGGGGCAGCGGATCCACGAGCACGGCCTGCACATCTGGTTCGGGTTCTACGTGCATGCGTTCCGGATGCTGCGCGGCGCCTACCAGGAGTCGGGTCTGGCGTGGGGAGATGACTGGTGGGAGCTCCCGTTTCAGAAATGCGACGAGGTGTCGCTGTACGAGCAGCGCGACGACGGCAGCTGGCTGAGGCAGTCCGTCCGCCTGCCGCGGCGCGGCGGCGCCAACCGGGGCCCTCCGACTCAGCCCCAGCGGCTTGCGATGGGCCGCGTGATGGCTCGCACGACGCGGCTGCTCGCAGCCGGCCTGCGGACCGAGCTGGGGATCGCAGGTCCTCGGCGGGGCGGGGTGGGCTCCTCGGCGGATGGGGACGTTGACGGCGCGGCGTCTGCGCTCGAGGCGATCGCCGCCGAGATGGACGGGATCGACTCGCCGGTGATGCTTGGCGGCGAGGCCGCGACGCTCACCACACGCGGGCGTAAGCAAGCGCTGCAGGCGGTGCGCCGCCCCGTCGTCACCGACGTGGTGCCGCGGCTCGTCAGCGAGCTGCAACGCCACGTCCACGAGCTGCAGGCACAGGTGACAGGGCCGGCCGCCTCGGACCGCGTGCGCCTGTGGCGTGGGGTGCTCGAGCTGGTCGCGGCGTCGCTGGCGGGGATCGTCGGCGACGACGTGTTGTGGCGGGGGTTCGATTCGCTCGATGAAGAGGACCTCCGCGAATGGCTCGGCCGACACGGCGCCGGCGAGACGACGCTTGCGCAGTCGCCGGTGCTGCGCGGCCTGTATGACCTGACGTTCGCCTACCGCCAGGGCGATAAGCGCCGGCCGAGCCTCGCCGCCGGGAAAGGCCTGCAGTCGCTGCTGATGATGATCAACTACGAGGGCTCGTTCATGTGGCGCATGCGAGCCGGGATGGGCGACGTGGTGTTCGCACCGCTGTACCTCGCGCTCAGGCGCCGCGGCGTGAGGTTTCACTTCTTCTCCGAAGTCACGAACCTGCGGCTGATGCCAGGGCGGCCCGTGGTCGACGCGATCGAGCTGACCCGGCGGGCCGTCGCCGCCGCCGGCCCCGACGCCTATGACCCGATCGAACGGATCGGCGAGTGGTGGTGCTGGCCTGCGGATCCGTATCGCCCGCAGCTCACCGACGATCCGCCGACACGCCAGACGCTGGTCCGCGGAAAGGACTTCGACGACGTCGTGCTTGCGATACCGCTCGGTGGGCTGAAGGAGGTCTGTGGCGAGCTGGCTGAGGCCAATCCTCGTTTCAGGCTGATGCTCGATCGTGGTGAGACGGTCCGGACCAAGGCCCTCCAGGTGTGGCTGACCAGGCCGATCGACGAGCTTCGCAATCCGACCGGGTCCGACGGCCTCGATCCCCCGGCGACCGCATACGTGGAGCCGTTTGACACCTACTGCGATATGAGCCACCTGCTCGACGCCGAGGGCTATGCGGGTGGCGACAGGCCCCAGGCGGTTGCGTACTTCTGCGCGGTGCTGCCTGACGATGCGGAGGAGTCGGCCGTCAGGGAGGGCGCGCTTCGATATCTGGAGCAGGCCTCAGCGACGATATGGCCCGGTGCCGTGCGCGACGGAGCGTTCGACTGGAGCGTGCTGTTCGATCCTCACGACCGGGTCGGGCGCGACCGCTTGGACGCGCAGTACTTCCGCGCGAACCTGACCGGCTCGGACCGCTACGTGACGACCCCGGCCGGGAGCGTTGATGCCCGCCTGGACTCCGACCAGTCCGGCTTCGACAACCTCGTGCTCGCGGGCGACTGGACGCACAACGGGATTGACGGCGGCTGCGTCGAGGCGGCGGTGGTCTCCGGAGAACGCGCGGCCGAAGCGCTGATCGGCCGCGGCCCCGTCGCTGGGCCAGGTGGCGGGCACAGGCGATATGTCGACTACGGCGCGCTCGCCACCGCGCCCGGGCCGCTGATGTGCGAGCGCGCACGTCTGTACTGCTTCCTGCTCTCGACCGATCGGGCGCGAGTCCAGCAGCTGTGCGATCGCGTGCTGAAGGAGCCGACCGGCGGTGCGCTCCGTTATGTCGTACCGCGCCTGGCGCCGGTGATCCTCAGCTTCGGCACGATCGCCGGGCTGCGGTCGCTGCATCCCGACCACGCGGGGCGGGGGAGCGCTTCGGAACCCGAGGCGGCGATCTGGGTGCCGACGATCGCGCAGCGCTATGAGGGCGGCAGCTACGTCGACGAGCACATGGCGATCTTCATGCCCTATCTGTGGGTCGACGATCCGATCGCGTTCGCGTCGGGCCGGGAGGTCTACGGGTTTGCCAAGACCCAGGGGTGGATGACGCGCCTCGGCGACCCTCGCGGCGAAGCGCACGGACGTCCGCCGGATCCTCCCGAGTCGCTGATGCTGGATGTCTACGGCACCGCCGAGTACGGCCCCGGCTCAGAGCTGCAGCGCCAGCGCCTGCTGACGATCCATCGACTGCCGGCGCGTCGGGGCGCCCCGTCCGAGACCAGGCCCGAGGCGGCCGCCGAAGGGGACGACCTTGCCTCGCTGGTCGCCCACTTCATCTCTGAGCTCGACGCGACCGTCGATCTCGAGCCGGCACGGCGATCGTTTGACGCCGTCCGCGCGCCGCTGCGCGCCGCCCGCGCCCGCGGCGCGGCGCTCGCGGACCTGCTGTCGGGCCAGGTCGTGCGCCACGTCTTCCTCAAGCAGATCCGCGACGCCGAGCGCGGCGAGCTCGCCGCCCTGCAGCAGGTGGTCGAGGCGCGCTCCAGCGTCTTGCCGGGCTCGTCGTTGCGGTGGCGGCGCCTTCGCGGCAGCTACGAGCTGTCGATCAACCAGCTCGCCAGCCACCCGCTGGCCGACGATCTCGGATTGGCGTCCGAGCACGCGATCTCGCTTGCCTTCGCCGCGGAATTCGGCTTCCGCATGGAGCCGGGCATCATCCGCTGGCCATAGGCCGTTATCGCATGTAACGCCGTTGTGAGCCGGCTGTTATGCCTGCTCACGACAGTGACAACCACACAGACGACGACTGATCTCAGGGTCGCGAGTCGTCGCCAGATCCACTCGCCGGGGGACCGGCGACGAGAGGGGAAATCGTGGTTGTCCGGGGCGTGCCCGCCCGGCGGCGACGCTGCGTTCGCGTGTCGCTGCTGGCGATCGTCGTTGTCGGCGTGCTCAGCACGGGAGCGGCCCAAGCCGCCGAGCCGTCGCCGATCGGTGTGCACTCGATGCTGTACCTGACGCACCCGTTCGGAGCCAAGCGCGCGATGTTCCGCGAGGCCGCCGCGGTCGGCGCGTCGACGATCCGCGTCGACGTCGAGCTGCCGGCGATCTTTCCGGCGCCGCCCGCCGCGCCGGACTGGAGCGGCGTCGACCAGTACATGGCGCTCGCCCGCAGCTATCACCTGCGCGTGCTCGCCGACCTCACCGGAACGCCGTGGTACATGGCGGACTGCCCGGCCGGGACTCCATTTGACGCGACGTATCTGTGCCCACCGTTCGACGCTCGCGCCTGGGGCGCAGCGGCGGGCGCCGTCGCTGCGCACACACGCGGCGTGATCGACGACTTCGAGATCATCAACGAGCCCGACGGAGGCTGGGCGTTCCACGGCACTGCGCAGCAGTACGCGGGGATCTTGGCCGCGTCCTACGACGCGATCCACGCCGCCGATCCCCGGGCCCTTGTCGCGCTCGGTGGCCTGGAGAACGTCGGCGCCTACGGAGCAACGTGGCTCAGCGAGATGTTCGCGACGCCCGGGTTCGACGCGGTCCACAAGTTCGACATCGCCAACATCCACGTCCGCACGTCCGCGTCCGGAGCCGCGCCGACGGTGGCGCGCTGGCGGCGGTACTTCGCGGGCCTCGGGTTCTTCGGCCCGCTGTGGGTGACCGAGACCGGCTACCCGGCCGATCCCGCCTACCAGACCGATCCCGGCTACCGCAACGGCGCGGCGTCACAGGCCAAGTGGATGTCGCGGGTGATCCCGGCGATGCTCGGTGCCGGTGCGGCGATGGTGTTCGTCACAGAACGCGACTCGATGACCGGGCGCTTTGCCTCCGAGGGCATCCTCCAGAGCGCCGATCCGCTGACGGCCGACCCGCAGTACAGCCTGCGTCCGTCGTTCTACGCCGTGCGGGCGTTGGCTCGCCGGCTCGACCACGACGGCCGTCGGCAGCAAGCGCTAGCTCGGGCGTCGTCCGCGGGCAGGTCTGCTGGTAGGGGATGTCCGGGGCGTAGGTCGCCCACTCTGCCCGGCTTAGTCCCGCGCCCAGGAAGCTGCACACCTGTTGGCGGAGCGCGGCGAACGACGGCTGGCAGTTGTGACGGCCTGCCACAGCCGGACGGTGTTGTCGATGCTGCCGGAGACCAGCAATTGCCCGTCAGGGCTGAAAGCGACGCTCTCCACCGAGTCCAGGTGACCGACGAGCGGCAGGGCCGAGCTCCGTCCCGGTCGCGACATCCCATAGTCGCACGGTCGTGTCAGTGCTCCCCGGAAGCCAGCGTTTGACCGTCGGGGCTGAAAGCGACGCTGCGGATGAAGTGCGTGTCGCCGATCAAGCGTGTGGATCTCGACGTACGCGTGTGGCTCGATCCGCCACAGATGGATCGTGTCGTCGGCGCCTCCAGAGGCGAGCAGACGGCCGTTGGGTGAGAAGGCCAGGCTGAAGACCGCGCTGTCCTGGGCGATCAGGCCGGGACGCAGTGGTACCTCGGTGTGCGAATTCCACAGCCGGATTGCTCTGCCGTCTCCGCCCGCTGCGATTTGCGCGTCCGTTGGGACTGAACGCGACCGTGTACACAGCTCCGAAACCACCCTTGAGCGGCGGCCGATCTCGCTGTGCGTGCGGACGTTCCAGAGGCGCACGGTCCCGTCAGACCCGCCGGAGACAAGCCTTGTGCCGCTGTGGTCAAACGCGATCGAGTCGAGCGAATGCGCGCTGCTACCACGGAGCGTGGCGCCGAGTTGCCCGCTGGCGATCGTTCCAGAGCGCGAATCCCACCGTCACCGTATGCTCCGGCCAGCGTGTCGGCCCGTTGGGTCGAACGCGAGACCTCCGACGGGTCCGCCCTTGTTTGACCGTGAGCGTTCGTAGCAGCTGTGCCGCTGGTGTTGAACAGATAGATCTGGCCGCCGCGCCGCCGGCAGAAGCGATGAGACGGCCGGTCGGGCTGACCGCGACCCTTTTGGCCCCTTCGGTAAAGCGAGCCAGTGGTTTGCCGAATGGCGCGGAGGACTGGGAAGTTCCACAGCGTGATCGTCCGGTCGGCGCCTCCGCGAGGCGAGCATCCTTGCCGTCCGAGCTGAAGGCGACGCTGTTCACTCCACCTTGGTGGCCGACCCAGCGCCTTGCCAGTTGACTTACCAGCTCGACAGATTCCACATCATCGTCTTGCTGGGGCTGCCGGCCGCCAACGCACGGCCGTCCGGGCTGAAGGCGATGCTGTTCACGAGCTTGAGTCCGACAAGCTCGGGCGAGCGCTCGCGGCGAGAGGCGACGTTCCAGCGCACGATCTGCCCTGGGTTTCCGCCGGCGGCCACCGTCCTGCCGTCAGGGCTGAACGCCACGCGTCAGGACCGTGCCAATCGGACCTGACAGCGGCGCTCCAAGCCTGGTGCCGGATGGCGACGTTCCACAGCAACACCGATTTGCCGCTGCTAGTCGCGAGTAGATCTCCGCGCGGGCTGAACGCAACGCTGCGCACCAATCCTCCGTTCGAGACGTGCAGCGTCGTGCGCTGGTGAGTCGCTGTGTTCCAGAGGAGCACAGTTCCGTCAGAACCCGCCGGCGGCGAGCATGTTGCCGTGCGGGCTGAACGCGACGCTCGTCACCGCACCGGTGGCGTCGCGGGATCGTCCCCTGTCTCGCGTGTCGGTGGATGTTCCACAGGATGATGTCGTTGAAGCTTCCAGACGCCAGCACCTGACCGGTCGGATCGAATGCGACGCTGTACAGCGGGTCGTTGGCTTGGAGCGGCCGGCCCAGCGGGAAATGAGCCGGCCCGCCTGACCGTCCACAGCCTGATCGTCTTGTCGCCGCTCGCCGAAGCCAGCGTGGAGCCGACCGGGCTGAACGCGATGCTCTCGACCGCGTCGGTGTGACCGTGCAGGATCCCGACACGCGCCTGACAGCTGAACCGAGTGCAGCGTCGCCACCAGGCTCCGCTCGGCGGCGCGGCTGAGGGCTCTGGTCGTACGCGGCGAGGTACAACAGCAGGGAGACGTCGGGCCGAGTGGAGAGCTGCGACTGGGCTCTTGCCGTGAGTCCGAAATACGTCGCCTCGTCCCTGCCTCTGAGCGCGGCGGTCTTCTCCCGGCTCGCGGCGTCGCTCTGATGCTGTGCGTATCCCAACAGCACCGCAACCGCGACCAACAGCACCAGCAGGCCGACGGCGAGCGCGAACATGATCCGTGCGCGGCGCTTGAACCGCCGGGCCTGGGTGCGCTGGACCTCGGCCTCCTGCTCGGCACGCTCACGCGCGCGATCCAACCGCGCGTTCTCCCGCTGCTGTCGCCAGTCCAGGATCGGGGCCGCGAGCCGGTCGTGGAAGATCTCGTAGCGCGCCTGGCCCGAGCCGGGCGCCGGGTCGACGGCCCGCACGATCCGCTCCTCGTACAGCCTGTCAAGCACCGCGCCGACGGTCGTCTCGGAGTGCGCGCGTCATCTGCGCCAGATCGCGGGCGGTGTGGGCCACCTTGACGCCCGACGGCGTGACGAGGTCGTGGAAGATGTCGGTCGCGGCCTCGAGCTCCTCGCCGGCCAGGCCCGTCAGCGCGCGGTCGACGTGATTGCGCACGATCGTCTCCGCGCCGCCGAGCTCGTCGTTCAGGGTTTCCGTGCGCAGCACCGATGAGCCCTTGGCCAGCTCGCACTCCCACAGACGGGTCATCACGAGCTGCAGGAACGGCGTCTCGATCTCGTCCGCGTTGGCGCCGGGCCAAGTGCCGCCGTCGCGGTCGGCGCGGCGCGTCCCGAGCTCGATGTTGCCGCGCTTCACCTCGTCGAGCACGGCGTCGGCCAGGTCCTCGTCGAGCGCGATCGGCTCCTGCTCGGGGTGGTCGGCGTTGTAGATCTCAACGGGCTTCTCGATCGCCTCGAGGGCCGCTTCGCGCGTGAGGTACTCGAGATGCAGGTAGTTGTTGTAGACGTTGCTGATCCGCCCGCTGAACAGATCGCCGAGCCCGCCGTAGGCGTCCTCGCGAACGGCGATCAGGAAGTTGGCCGGCACCGTCGGCGAGTTCACACACTGCGCGAGCTCGTCCGCCAGGCGGTCGGGGCGACCGGCGGTTAGGCGATAGCTGAAGTGCTCCTCGAACTGGTCGAGGATGATCACCAGCGTCGCGTCGAGCGCCGAACCCGCGGTGGTTATCGCCTCGGCGAGGCCTCCGTTGGAAGCGGACGCGGCCGGACCGTCGCCGTTGCTCGCGGGACGCAGCACGTGCACCTGGCGCCGGATCTCCGCGATCAGATCCTCGACCGGATCGTCCTTCCACGCGCTGAACACCAGCGGCACGAACTTCGGCGACCGGCTGGCGTCGATGTTCTGCATCGCCAGCTCGCGCAGGCGCGCCGCAACCCCGGCGCGCAGCAGCGAGCTCTTGCCCACACCGCTCTCGGCGTACAGCAGCGTCAGCCGGGCGGTGCGCAGGTGCGCGAGGATGATCTTGCGCTCGGTCGCGCGGCCGAAGAACCACCTGGCGTCGTCTTCGGTGTAGAAGCCCAGACCCTGAAATGGGCTTCGCGGTTCAGCCATCCCAGTGCTCGAGCATCGAGCGCAGCTCGCTGACGTAGTCGGGCAGGCCCGCGGCAAGCAGCTCCACGTGGCCGACCACGCTCCAGGAGGATTTCTCGAGCGGATCGGGATCCTGCTGGATGGCCCACGAGCTCTCGGTGATCGGCTTTCCCCGCCAGATCCGCCGCAGGAACACGCGCGAGTTCCAGTTGCGCAGCCCGTAGCCGAGGAACAGGCAGCGGCTCCCGGTCAGCTTGTCGAGGATCTGAATCGGGAGGTGATCCTGGATGTTGTTCGTCGGCAGGTAGTCGATGTAGTGGTCTTCGGTGACCACGTAGTTGTTGCGCCACGCAACGCCGCCTTCCTGACCGTCCGCGCCGCCGTGGATCTTGACGATGATCGTGCGCTCGAGATGCCCGTCGTCGTCGATCGGGAAGCCGACGTATTTCCTGGGCTCGAGGATCGTCGTGGCGACCGGCTCGGCGGCGTTCTCGCCCCATGGCACGTGCACGAACCAGCCGCTGGCCGCCACGTACACCGCGTAGTCGAACGGCTCATTGACGTCTTCGAACGCACGCTCCAGGCCGAGGTCGTAGTTGCCGCTGATGATCAGCTGATGGCGAGGCGGCAGACCCAGGCGCCGAACGATTCCGGGGAACTCCGCCAGGAAGCGGTGCACGTCGGTCGGCTGGGACTGTGCCGCGACAAGGTCCTTGATCGCGGTGTAGAGGCGACGCTCTCCCAGCGTCACGGCGACGCGCTGTGCGACCTCCGCCAGGCCGGACACGTTCGTCGCGAGCTGCTCCGACAGCGGCGACGCGAGCTGATCGGCAAGCGGCGAAGGCCCGCGGATGCCGGAACCGAGCAGCGGCACCACGCCGCCGTCGAGCATCCCATTGATCACGTCGACGTAGTGATCGCGGTATGGCTCCGAGATTCCGGCCGCTGAGCGCGTCGGCATGGGCCGAGGCGCCGGGTCCTGCGGCCGCGGCGGGGAGCCGTCGCGATCGCGCGCCGGCGGCGTCCTGCCGGCGGCAGCTTGGTCGAGGCGTGCGAACAGTCCCCCGGTGTCGGTGTCGAATGAAGCGTGCCGGAGGACCACGGGCTCCTTGCGGCAGAGGGCGCGCAGCGACCTCGGAAGCGTCTCTGGGTCGGGCATCGCGGTGTCGATCAGAACCGGGATCACTCGGTCGGGAACGTCGCGCAACGCCCACTCGAGCTCGCGCCGCGGGGCGTCGTCGGTGTGGCGGCCGGTGCCGTCGGTCCTCAGGCTCGAGACCCATCCCGGTCCGATCAGCGCCAGCAACGCGCCTTGCGCCCGGATCTGCTCGCGGCGCTCGCCGACGGCGCCGTGGTCGATCGCTCCATGCACGTTGCCTTCACCGAAGCGCTGGCCGAGCCGGTCGGTGAGCAGCAGCGCGTGGCCGGAGGTGTCCTGGCGGTA
This sequence comes from uncultured Solirubrobacterales bacterium, assembly GCA_963725925.1. Classification (GTDB taxonomy): domain Bacteria; phylum Actinomycetota; class Thermoleophilia; order Solirubrobacterales; family Solirubrobacteraceae; genus Palsa-465. Next base: position 112,138 of record CAVSAY010000004.1, on the reverse strand, counting down.
GTTCAGAAAGACGTGCAGACCGCGTCCGGACTTGCCGCCGACCGGGCGCGCGGCGAGCTGCGCCGAGCGGGTCACGGGGACAGCGGCGGCCGGCGGATGGCCATCGTCACCGAGATCGAAGATGCGACCGTCCGGCACCCGCATGAACAACACCGGCGTGCCCCACTCGATGTCGTCGCTGCGTTCGGCGAGCATCGCCAAGCGGGCCGCGGCGAGACTGGCGTCCACCGGGACGCCGGCCGCCAGCGGCTCGTAGAAGCCGCCGGCGAACACGATCGCCGCCTCGTCGGAGATCTCGAACTGCATCGCGACGACCGCCGGGATGTCTCGCTGCACGAGTGCGCCGGCGACGCCCGCGAACGGGTCGCTGCGCGCCGTCCGGGCACCCTCGCAGGCGTTGAGGATCGCGAGGCGCAGCGACGAGAAGTCGTGCAACACCATCCCGAGCCGATCGCCGCTGACCGGTCGCGCCCAGCCGCTCTCATCCTCGAACAGGAGCACCCCGCGCTCGCTGTCACGGTCATAGCTCCCGTGACCGACGTAGTGCAGCGCGTGGAACGTCTCGGTCTGAAGGGCCTTGAGCAGTCCACCGAGCGTCGGGCGCTCCAGCCAGTGAAGCTCCACCGCGCCCGCGCCGATCAGGCCCGAGAGCGCGCGCTGGAGGTTGTCGCGCTCGCGTTCGACATCGAGCTGCTCATAGTCAGCGGGATTCGCAACGACCCCGAGCAACCGCAGCGGCGCCTCGACGAGCAGTGGGCGGTGCGCCCGCGGCAGATCGAGGTATCGCACCACGGGTGTGAACGCCGACACCGCCAGGAAGTCGGGCTCGTCGAACAGGTACTCCCACGGGACGTCGATCAGCTCCGGCGACCCACTCAGGCACAGCGTGATCCGGACGCCCCGATCCTCGCCGCGCGCATGCCCGAGGGCATCCCTGTAGAGCTCCTGGACCGGGCCCTGGAACAACGCCTTGAACAACCCGCCGCCGAAGCTGCGCGCGTCGGCGATCGCCGAGGTGTCGATGCGCCGCCTGCCGCGCGGCCGGCTGACCTTCAGGATGAAGTTCTCGATCTCGAGCTCGTTGAACGGCAGCTCGAAGCTCGTTGAGGCCTCGGCGGTGCGAGTGCTGGCGAGGACGTGATACCTGCCGGCCTCACGACGATCGATCCTCAGCCTCAGCTCGTCGTAACCCTGGACGAGCGGTCGCATCGTTGTCACTCCGAGCCCCTCCTAGGTGGCGAGATTCTAGGGACAGCGGGGTCACCGATCAACGCGTCGGGCTTTTCTCAGGAAACTCCCAGCTTTGCGGCCATCTTGTCGGTCTGACGGCAGGCGACGGCGCCGTTACGCGCTTGCTGTTTTGCGCCCGGCAAACCAGCCGATCGACGCGCCGACCGCGCCTCCATGCAAGCGGGTCCCGGCAACCGTGCCGGGACCCGCTTGCCGTGTGGCCCCCTTCAGTTGAAGTCGGGGTGTTGACCCACCAGAACCTCGTAGGTCGGGTTGTCGCCGTGCTGCTGGGTGTAGAACCAGCGCCAGCCATCGTGGCCCAGCCTGGGGTTCTGTGTGCCCAGGACACCCTCAGGCCCTGGGTCTCCGTTCGACACGTGGGCGCCGGTTATCTCGTTGTCGCCCTCGTTCTTGCCGAAGCCGCCGTTCGCGGAGTCGAGCGTCGCGGACGCGTCGCGACCTTCTGCCAGCCATCTGACCGGCTTGTTGGCCGGGTTGGAGTAGTCGGCGCGGACGTTGAGCACGAAGCCCGAGTCCAGCGCATTTCGCTGGCCGTGAAGCCCGTCGCCGGCGTCCTCGACGAACGTGACCAGGTCGTGGGACAGGAACGCGACGTTGTCGAAGCCGGCGTGGGCCTGGTCGCCCTTGAAGAAAATCGTCAGCGTTCCGGTACTCGCGCTCGGGTCGTGCTGGGTGAGCTTGAAGACCGAGTCCCAGCCGCCCGCGTTTGCGTTCTCGGGGCTGGTGGCGTCGGTGTCGCCAGTCTCGTCGAAGAAGAACTGCCTGAATCGGTCGCCCGGACGGAACAACCCGTTCTCGGGCCGCTTGAACGGGGTGCCCTGCGCCGCCTTCGCAAGCGTGTTTGCGTCGAACGGCGCGTTGCCGTCGGTGGCGGTGCTGTGGATCGTTATCCACTTGGTCCGGAAGCTCTTGCCATAGGTATGCAGCGCGAGCTGATCGGGACTGTTCAGGGCCGCCTGGCTGTCGAACGTGATCGGGTTGCCGGCGGCGTTGAGCACCTGCAGGACCTGCAGCTTGCCGTGGTTGAGATCACCCGGCCGCCTCGGCACGTATCGATACACGAAGCTGTTGGGCCGCTTTGCGGTCGTGCCGGCCTTGAAGGCCCCACCGGCGTCCTCGACGATCCAGATGTTGCCGTCGGAATCGTTCTGGATGCCCTCGTAGCCGCCTCGGCCGAGCGCACCTGAGATGTCGGTGACCGTCGAGGGGTCGTTCGGCGTTGCCGAGTACGTCGGCTCGCTCGAGTCCTCGGTGGTGAGCAGGAGGCGGTGCGCCCACGGGTCCCACGTCGATCCGTCGATGGGCGCAATCGGTGTGCCGCTCGAGTCTGTGGTCGCAAGCAAGCGTCACTCGATGTGCGGCGTCGGCGTCCAGGTTGATCCGGGTGACGTAGCTGGCGCCGTTGACGCCGCCTTCGTGGCCCTGGAACAGGAAATGCCGAGCCGTAGTCGTAGTTGTGGTCGGCGCCGGCCAGCCGGTTGAACATCAGGTAGGTGTTCTTGTCCGGCTCGCTCTTTGACGCCTCGGTGTTCGAGGCCGGCGTGGGGAGCATCTGCGGCTCGCCCGCCGAGTTCAGGACGTCGTTGAAATATCCGTAGTACGACGCCAGCGGTGACGGGTTCTCAACCTTGGTCGAGCCCTGCGCCACGACGGTTTCGGACAGCTCGGGTGAGAGTTTCGTCGCCGGGGCGTAACCCTCGGACTTGGTGTTTGCGGTCTGGACGCTCGTGAGGTCCAAGCTGTCGTGCGGTGACGCCGTCACGGTCGTGGCCAACGCCGCAACCGTCGCCGTCACCGCGACAGCCGTCAGGGAGAGCCTGCGGCTCCGGAGATTCACTTCACCTGCTCCTTTCGTGCGCCGAAATGCCGACCCGAACGGGCGGCAAGGCGACGCTATCCATCGCAGGCGGGCGCTCCGGTTAGCAGGATGTGACCAGCGAACAAGACCTCCCGCCCGCCAACCGAAATGGTCTCCGCTTCCTACTTGCGCGGCGCCCCGATCACAAAGCGGAAGGTGTTTGTGACCTTGTAGCCGCCGTCGTCCGTGCGGTACGCCTCGAGGAAATCGGTGGTGACCCGGTGCACGGCATCCCATCCCGCGTGCTCGGCGACTCGGACGACCGGCCCCGCGCACTCCAGCCCGGCGATGGCGACCTCCTGGTCCGGGTAGGTCCACTCACAGCGGACGTCGTCGATCGAGAGCACGTCGAGCCCGGCTGCGTCAAACAGCGCGCGCAGCGCGTCCTCGTCCGACAGCGCGAACGGACCGGGCGCGCCCGGCGGTGGAGGGGGCATCAACCCGCCGAGGCCCTGCAGGTACGCGCCGGCCTCGCACTGATCGGCGGGCGCCCAGAGGAGCAGCAGGACGCGGCCGTCGGGCGCGACCACCCGCGCGGCCTCGGTCAGAGCGTTCGCCGGGCGAGCGGCGTACTGGAAGGAGTTGAAGCCCGTCACCACGTCGTAGCTGGAATCGTCGAACGGCAGCTCCTCGATCTCGCCATGGACCAGCGGTGCCCCGGGAACGCGTCTGCGGGCGTGCGCGAGCATCCCGTCGCTCGCGTCGAGTCCGGAGACGTCGGCGCCCCGGTCGGCCGCCAGCCGCAAGGCCAGGCCGGCGCCGCAGCCGACATCGAGCAGCCGCGTGCCAGGACCGACGCCAAGCGCCTCGAGCGCCGCGTCGAACGCGGGCTTGGTCTGACGCTCCTGGATCTCCGCCCACTCGTCGACCCGCACATCCCACAGCGGGCCCTGGATGGTCGCGGTGCCCTGCTCGGTTGTGCTGCTCATGATGCCCTCCTAACCGGAATTGACTGTCGCGCGGACGCTAGGTTCCAGGTCCGGTTTGGACATCGGCACAGATGCCTAAGTTGTGCGACTCACCGGCCCATCTTGCGCCAGCACGCCGGTGGAGCGCGCGGCCTCCACGGCGGCGGTTCGAGTCGACACCCCGAGCTTTCCGAGGATCGCCGAGACGTGGTGTGCGACCGTCCGCTCGGAGAGGCACAGCTCGTCTGCGATCGCGGCGTTGGTCAGGCCGTGCGCGACCTGTGCGAGCACCTCCTGCTCCCGCCGGGTCAGCCCGGCCGCGTTGGCGAGCGTGGAGCGACGCGGACCCCGGAGGCCGCGGCCGGCGCGGGCTCCGCGCTCCCGCGTGAACGCGCGGACGGTCGCCCGGGCGCCGAGCCGGTGCAGTGCGGCGAGAGCATCGCGGGCGGCGCGGTCATCCCCGGACATCGCGGCCAGAGCGGCCTCGTAGGGGGCGTCCAGCTCGCGCCACGCGCTGATCGCCCCCCGCCAGTCGCCGGCGAGCTCCAAGCGCACAGGCTCAGATGCTCGGGCTGGAACCGGACCGGGCTGCCCGCAGCGCGCCGCCCACAGCGCGAGCTCTCCGGTCGAACGGGCGAATTGGTCGGCAAACGGCCCGGCAGCCCCGGCGACGGCGTGTGCGAGTCCGGCCCGGCGGTCACCGGCGAGCCAGGCTGCCTCCGCCAGCGCGCTGCGGACCAGGCCGTGCCGCCAGGCCGGGGGGACGTGCTCGAGCTCGTGCAAGGCCTGCTCGAGCCGTTCATGCCCCACAGGATCGCCGCGGCGCGCGAGCACCAGCCCCTCGACAACGAGCGCTACCGGCGTACCGCCATGCTCGGTGCGGCGGCCTCGCCGCGCACTGGCCACGGCCTCGTCCCAGCGTCCGCGGTCGAGCTGACTGCGCGCGACCAGGACCGTGGCGTAATCATGAGGAACCGCCGTCTGGGATTCCTCGAACAGTGGCAGCGCCTGTCGAGCGAGGTCATCCAGCGCCGCATGGTTGCGTGCATCTCCCGCGACGGCGATGCTGTTGACGTATGCCCGGATCGTCTGGATCGGAAGACGGGCCGCGCGGGCTGCGTCGAGCTCCTGCGCGAGCGAGCCCTGGGCCTGCGGATCGCCGAGATGCCCGCGGGCAAGCCCGACGCTGAGCATCACATCGATCCGCACCTCTTCGAGCCCGGCGCGCGCGGCCAGCTCGAGCGCTCGTGGGGCGGCCTCGATCGCCGCGATCGAATCGAACGCTGTCGCCTCCATGCGGATGTGTGCGGCGAGCGCACGCGCCAGGTCGCCCGGATCACCTGCATCCTCGAGCAGGCCCACGGCATCGACCGCGGCCTGCCTGGCCTCGATCACGCGATCCAGCGACCACAGCGCCCACGCGAGCACAGACAGTGCCCGGCCCTGTCTGTGTCTGTCGCCGCTGCGTCGCGCCAGCGCGAGCGCCTCGGTCGCGCCGTCCAGGGCCTCGTGCATGCGGCTCGAAAAGTTCGCCGCGCGGGCATACCGCAGCAACAGCTCGAACTGCTCTTCCGGCGTCCCGTGGCGCTCGAGCCGGATGACCCGTGCGAGCTGCAGACTGGCCTCGCGAAGTGCCCCCATTCGCTCGGCCTGACTTGCCGCGTTGCGCGCATGACGCGCAGCCTCGGCCGTCAGGCCGGCAGCTTCGGCGTGATGCGCGAGGCGCGCCGCGGAGCCCCAGTCCGGATCGCCCGCGAGCGCATCGACAACCCGCGCGTGCAGTTTCGCCGCGCGAGGCGCCGACACCGACGCCTCGACCGCCTGGCGGATCAGCTCGTGGCGAAAGCCGAGCGTCCGGCCGTCGTCGGTGAGCACGCCAAGCGCGAGCGCCTCCTCGACCGCGTCCGCGCTGTCGGGCGCGACAGCGTCCAGCACACCCCAGGAGAACCTCTGTCCGATCACAGCCGCTGCGTCCACGACACCGCGCCCGGAAGCGCTCAGCCTTGCCACCCGAGCGAGCGTTGCGTCCCGGACCGACGCCGGTAGCCGTCCCTCCGACGCCAGTGATTCGACCACCAGAAACGGGTTTCCCCCCGTTACCCGGGCGACCTCGCGAGCGTCAGCGCCCGCCGCTTGGGCGAGCGTGCGCACCGCCTCATCCGACAGCGGCGCGACGGCCACCCGCTTGACGAGCGGGCTCCGGATCAGGTCCCCCACGAGGATCGACAGCGCCAGGTTTGCGCTGAGCTCGTCGTCGCGGTAGGTGATCACGAGCCCCAGGCCGGCGTCCTCGAGCCACCGAGCCAGCAGGCGGATCACGTCAAGGGTCGCAGGGTCCGCCCAATGCGCGTCCTCGAGCACCACCAGCGCCGGAGTTCGCGAACCCAGCGCGTCCAGCAACGACCTGGCCAGCGTGAGCCGGTCGTCACCACCGCCGTCCACGAGATCGCGCCGTCCGGCAGCCGCCGCGAGCTCGCGAATCGGGGCCAGGGGGACGGGCACCGACAGCGGCTCGCACGCGCCCATCAGAACCGTCGCCCGTCCGCGCGCCGATTGCCTAATGGCGCGTACGAGCGAAGTCTTGCCGATGCCGGCCTCCCCGGCGATGAGCAGGACGCCCCCAGTTCCGTCACGGGCGGCGTCGACCAGCTGCGTGAGCATCAGGAGCTCGTGCTCACGCTCCAGCAGCGGCTCCATGCCGCGATCGTATTCGGCCCCCGTGTCCTACGGAAACGGGGGCCGGGGGTTTGCGCCTGCTCCTGCGACCGCTCGTCAGGCTCGCGGGGTGTCCGCGGTCCGGGTGTCCTCGGCGCGCGTGTCGTCAGCGACTCGCGTGTCGTCTGCGGCGCGCCTGTTATCTGACGCGCGCGTGTCTTCCACGGCGTCGGCACGACGGCGCCGGCGGAACAGGCCGCGGCGGGCGTGGTGCTCCTCAACCTCACCTGCCACGGCGCCGGCGGCGACGAATGGCTCTTCCGCCAGACGCGGCCTCGACACGAACCGGCCCATCGCGAACGCGGCGAACCCGACGATTGCGACTCCGAGCCCGTAGAAGTAGCCGATCAGCTCAATCGACTGACGGACATGGCCGCCAACCGGCGCGCCGATCGGGTTGCCCGCGGCGTGCCACCAGAGACTGACCGCGGGCCCGATCGAAAACCAGATACCGGCGGCGATCGCCAGCCAGCCGCCGATGACGCCGCTCTTGCGTCGAGACCCGGTGAACAGCATCCAACCACCGATCACCGCGACGACGCCGGGCACGACGTCGAGCCACAGACGATTGGTCGTGAAGTGCCACTTGTCGTAGTTGCCGAACGCGTAATGGAAGTACGGCCCGATGAAGGGGATCAGCGCTCCCCAGACACCGAGGACGATCACAATCAGTCCGCTCAGCGCCCCTGTGGTGCGGGGCAAACGCATCGGCCGGTCCGTTGCAGCAGCGGGTCTTGTGCCCGCGCGTGTCTCAGTTGTATGTGTGGCCATGGCTATCGCCTACCCGGTGTGCAACCGCCCGACGCACGCGATTGACCTGCCCCCGGTTGGGTAGGGTCAGGGACGTATGCGGGCTACCCCGACGATCGAGCGCGCCGAAATCGTGCTGCACGGACACCGGATGACCTTCCTGATCGCGGGGGATGGGCCGGCCGTGGCGCTGATTCACGGGGTTGCGGGTCGCGCCGGACAGTGGCAGAAGGTGATCGAGCTGCTGTCGCGGTCCTACACCGTGGTCGCGCCCGACCTGCTCGGTCACGGTGAATCCGCAAAGCCGCGCGGGGATTACTCCCTGGGCGCGCACGCGACCGGCATTCGCGACCTGCTCGTGGCACTTGGCTTGAATCGCGCGAGCATCGTCGGCCACTCGTTCGGTGGCGGCATCGCGATGCAGTTCGCCTACCAGTTCCCCGAGCGCACCGAGCGGCTGGTGCTAGTCGCGAGCGGCGGGTTGGGCGACGAGGTCCACGCGCTGCTGCGGGCCGCCACGCTGCCGGGATCCGAATTCGTGCTGCCGATGCTCGCCCACCCGCGCGTGCTGGCCGCCGCGGGCGTGCTGCCGCGGGGACTGGGTCGCCTCGGTCTGCGAACCGGACCCGACCTGACCGAGATGGCCCGCGCCTATCAGTCGCTGTCCAACGCCGAGGCGCGCAGCGCGTTCATCCAGACGCTGCGCGGAGTCATCGATCCCACCGGCCAGCGGATCAACGCATCCGATCGTCTGTACCTCGCCGCCAGGGTGCCGTCGATGGTCATGTGGGGCTCGCGCGACCGGATCATCCCGGTCGCCCACGCACAGGTGGCGCACCAGGGGATGCCTGGATCTCGCCTGGAGATCTTCGACAGCGCCGGACATTTCCCGCAGCTCGACGATCCCTACCGGTTCGCCGAGACGCTGGAGGAATTCTTCGACACGACGGAGCCGGCGTCGCTCGACGCCGACGCGATGCGCGATCTCCTCGTCAGCCAGGCCGGCGAGTCGGCGCCCGCGCTCGAGCGACTCGGGCGCTAGCCGCCTCGCGCTAGGCGCGCCGCTCGATCAGCGGCCCGACCGCGGTGCCGTTGGACGACCGGTTGACGCCGCCGACCGCGAAGCAGATCGACCGCGACGTGCAGCTCACGTCAAACAGCGTCTGGTTGGTCCGGCTGCCGGCGGCCTGCGGCGACGGCTGAACCGACCACCGCGAGCCGTCCCATGCGGCGGTCAGCGTCTGCGCGCCGCCGGAGGCATCTCCGACCGCAGTACACGCCCGGGGCGCCGTGCACGAGACCGAGGTGAAGTCGTCACCGGCGATGCGCGCGCCCTGCGACGACCACCGGCGCCCGTTCCAGCCCTGCGCCAACGGGAACAGCGCCGGCCCGGTGCCGTCGGTCCCGACCGCGGTGCACGCGGTGGCCGACGTGCACGACACCGCCGAGAAGAAGGCCTGGTCACCGGTGGGGACAGAGGGGGTGTGCTGGAGCTTCCAGGCGGTGCCGTTCCAGCGCTCGATGCGTGGGCGACCGTTCGCGCTTGCGCCAACCGCGGTACACGCGGATCGAGCTGTGCACGAGACACCCGACAGGAAGCCTTCCCGCCCGCTCGCGCCGGGCGTCGGCTGGATCGACCACCGCGACCCGTTCCAATGCTCGATCAGCACGAACGGCGGGGTGTTGGGGGGACTGCCGTACTCGCCAACCGCGGTGCACGCGCGTGCAGACGCGCACGAGACGCCGCTCAGCACGCTCACGGGCACCCCGGCCTGATCGAGCGCCGACTGGATCGACCATCGCGACCCGTTCCAGCGCTCCACCAGGACGTTGGTCTGCCGGGCGTTGATGTCGTAGTCGCCGACGGCGGTGCACGCTCGCGCCGACGTGCACGACACGTCGTTGAAGCCGCCCTGGATCGCGCCGGCGGGCAGCCGCGCGCGCACGATCGTCCAGCGGGAGCCGTTCCAGCGTTCGGTCAGCACCCGCGACGTGTGCCCGCCGTAGCTGCCGACTGCCATGCACGCGCGCGGGGAGGTGCACGAGACCCCGACGAGCGTTCCCCCCGGTGCACGCGGGCCATGCTGGACCGTCCAGCCCGCGGCGAGCGCGGCCGGCGCGGTAGCGAGCACGCCGAATAGCACGACCAGGGCAGCCGTTGCGCGCGTGGCAGTCACGCTCTGTATTGAACCGGGCCGAGGCTCGGCGCCTACTTGCGGGCGTCGACCGCCCGCTGGAGCTGGGCCTTGTTCATGCTCGACCGACCCTCGATGCCGAGGTTGCGCGCCTCGTTGTAGAGCTGGTCGCGCGTGCGGCCCTTCTGCCGGTTGGTGCCCGACCGCTGCCCGCCCCGCCGCCCCGAGGACATGTCCTCGGTCGAGGTTCGCGAACGGGTACGGGACTCGCCGGCGCGTGCCTTCTCCTTGTTGACCGTGCGAGCGGCGATCTCCTCCGCGCGTCCCTCGCTGCTTCCGCGGTCGAGCTGGCTTTCCTTGATGCGCTCGTACTGCCTCGCTCGCTTGGTCCCTTTCTTAACTCCGCGCGGGGGCATGACCCACCTCCAAGAACGTTGGTTACACGTTTCGTACCCGGGCGCTATGGCTCCAAACGGCTGCGCTCCTTGCTGTGCTGCCACAGCGCCTTGTCGAGCGTTCGCAGCGACACGCCCGCCTGCTGCGCGAGCTCGCGGCACGCGTCGAGGTACCCAAGCCAGAAGCTCAACGGGTACTGCGAGCGCGGCTTGACCCCGAGCGACTCGAGCGCGCGGACGTCGAGGATCGGATAGTGGTCGGGGAACGCGCAATACAGCAGTGTCGAGGCGGTCGGCACGCCGACGCCGTCGAGCTCGAGCAGCGACGTCATCCTCACGGATTCGTCCTCGGTTCCGATGGCCAGGCCTGTCGCTCTGACCACGGCTGCTTCGGTGTTGCCCGAGACCTTGGGGCGGCTGCGGACGGTCTTCCACGCGCACACCTCGATGAACTCCTCGCGCGTGTAATAACCGCGCGCGACTACAGCGACGCCGACCTCGTGCAGGCGACCGTCGTCGCCCGCCGGAAAGCGTGCCGCCAGGGCGTCGATCTCATCGAGCGGGAACTGCAGCTCAAACGTCGGCATGCGTCGCAATGGATAGTGGACCACGCCTCGAGGTGATACTTCGGTGGTGCCCTACACGGTGAGCGACTCCTGCGCCGGTCCCGAGTGGGACGCGTTCATCGAGGCCAGTGGCGGGCGATTCGCCCACGCATACCACCTCACCGCGTGGCGCGAAGTGCATCGCCGCGCCTACGGCCGCGAGCCGATCTACCTGGGGGCACGCGGCGCCAACGGCGAGCTGATCGGCGGACTGCCGCTGGTCGTGCACGGAGGCGCGCTGCGCGGGCTGGCAGCCTCGCTCAAGCCCGGTGCGAGCGCCGCCGGCGCCGGCCGGCGCCTGAGCTCGGTGATCCGCGGCGGCCCGGTCGGGTCCGACGTCGATGCGCAAAAGACGCTGTTGGCGGCGGCCTGCAGGCTCGTCGACGAACAGGGCTTCGGCGACCTCATGATCGAGACCGACGTGCCCGGGTGTCGAGGAGCTCGTACCCGGGTTGCGCGCGCAGCCGGACTCGCCCGCCTGGCTCACGCCGCTGCCGGGTGATCCCGACGAGCTGCTCAAGACCTGGCACAAGCAGCTCCAGGAACCTGTGGCGCAACCTCGCCAAGGCGAAGGATCGCGGCGTCGTCGTGCGCCCGGTCGGGTCGCGGATGGACCTGTGGCGGTTCTACCGGCAGTACGTGCTGGCGATGCGCCGGCACCGAGCCGTTCCGCGCAGCTGGCTCGAGATCCGCTGGGCGCACCGTCTGCTGGCTCCGTCGCGGCGTTGCGGCGCGTGGCTGGGCGAGTACCGCGGCGAGGTCGTCGCGGGCGTGATGTTCCTGTCGGTGGGGGATTCGATCGAGCTGCTGTACGGGGGCAGCGACCCCAGCGCCAACGACGTGCGCCCGATGCACGCCGTCTACTGGCACGCGATCGAGTGGGCGATCGCCAACGGCAAGACCGTGATCGACTGGGGCACCGCGCCGGCCGATACCTCGCTCGGCAATTTCAAGCGCCAATGGGGCGCCGAGCCCGTCGACAGCTTCCGCTACACGTACGTGCCGGGCGCGGGTCCGCCGCATGTGAGCGAGGCCGCTGAGCAGCAGACGCCCGCGCAGGATGAGCCCGGTGCAAGCGGCGCGGCGTGGGACCGCATCCCAGTCGACGCCCTCGGGGTTGCAGCGACGGTCGCGCACAGGGTGTTGTGACAGAGGGCGAGCGCGAGCGGGGATCGTAAGAAACTCCGATGAACCCCGCGGCGCGTCGCTGAGCACGAGCTACGATTAACCGTGCCGGGGGGCAGTATCCCCGAACGGGCGTCGCTCGTCAGTACGGCCCAAAAGGCCCGGGCGCGCCGGCCCCACAAGGGCGGGAGAAACCTTCGGCTGACCGTCAATTCACGGCGCTCAGTCGAAAGGAGACTCGAGACCATGAACATCACAGCGACTCGTTTCGCTACACAGATTCGAACCTGGCTGCTGGTCGCCGGCCTGACCGCACTGCTGATCGCGATCGGCGGCGCCATCGGCGGAGGCGCACTCTGGCTGTTCGTCGCGCTTGCCGTGCTGATGAACGTCGCCGGCTACTGGTTCTCCGACAAGCTCGCGCTGAAGGCCAGCCGGGCCCGGCCGCTCGCGCGAGGCGAGATCCCCGAACTCGAGCAGATCGCGGGCTTGTTGGCGCAGCGTGCGAACGTGCCGGTCCCGCGCCTGTACCTGATCCCGTCCGACCAGCCCAACGCGTTCGCGACCGGGCGCAACCCGCAGCACGCGGCTGTTGCCGTGACCCAGGGCCTGCTCCATCAGCTCCCGACCGACGAGGTCAAGGGCGTGCTGGCTCACGAATTCGCGCATATCAAGAACCGCGACATCCTCGTCTCGTCGATCGCCGCGATGGTGGCGGGCGCGATCTCCGCGATCGCAACCATCCTGCAGTTCTCGATGCTGTTCGGCGGCGACGAGGACGACTCGCCGCTGGGCCTGATCGGGACGCTTGCCGCGATCATCATCGCCCCGATCGCGGCGATGCTGCTGCAGCTGGGCATCTCGCGCCAGCGCGAGTTCCTGGCCGACGCGACCGGTGCACAGCTGCTCGGACACGCGGCGCCGCTGGCCGACGCGCTGACCACGCTCGAGCGCGGCGCACAGGCGCTGCCGATGGACGTCAACCCCGCAACCGCGTCGCTCTATGCAGTCAACCCGCTCCCGCGTCGGGGACTGGCGACGCTGTTCATGACCCACCCGCCGCTCGCCGAGCGGATCAAGCGCCTGCGCGCCATGGACGGTGAGCGTGCGCTCGCGCTGGTTGCCTGACGCGGTAGCGGACAACCCGAGGCGATCGCCCAGAACGGAGGCGGTCGCCTCGCCGCGAACCGACACAATGTCCGGCGTGCGTCGCCTAGGACTTGTACTACGTCCCGAACGCGACCTTCAAGGCTCGCTCGAGCAGATCCGCGGCTGGGCGGTGACGGCCGGGGTTGAGCTCGTGGGGGCAGAGGGTGAGGATCGGCTGCCCGACGCCGTCGCCAGGAGATCGGAGGCGGCGCTCGCCACCGACTGCGACGCCGTGCTCGCGCTCGGCGGTGACGGAACGATGCTCGCGGCGCTCCGGCTCGCCGCGCCGCATGGGGTCCCGGTCCTGGGAGTCAACCTCGGCCGGCTCGGCTACCTCACCGAAATCGACGCCGTGAACCTCGACGGCGCGCTGACGGCGCTCGAGCACGATCAGTACGGGATCGAGCTGCGCACCGGGCTGATGCTCGCGCCGCGCGATGGCCAGGGCGCACAGATCGCCTACAACGACCTCGTCCTCAGCCGCGTCCCCGGACGCGGGCAGGCGGCGCTGGGTCTGCGAATCGACGGCGAACTGCTCGTGCGGTACGCCTCAGACGGCGTGATCGCCGCCACGCCCCAGGGCTCGACGGCATACGCGTTCGCGGCCGGCGGCCCGCTCGTGTCACCGCGTGCCCAGGGGATGATCGTGATGCCCGACGCGCCTCACGGTCTCTTCAACCGCGCGGTCGTCCTTGCCGAGGGCGAACGGCTCGGCATCGAGATCCTCCCGGGCAGCGCGCCGGTGTCGATCGAGCGCGACGGCCGCCTGCTCGGGCACGCCGAAGCCGGAGCCACGCTCGAGGTCCTCGCTCAGCCCGACGCTGCGCGCGTCGTGCGTGTGCACGCCGGCGGCTTTGCCGAGCGCGCGCGCCGCAAGCTCGGGATCACCGACCCGGCTGGGCTCGCCGACTTCGACCTCGCCGGCCACGAGCGCTAGCAGGGCGGCGCGTAGCCTCCAGCGGATGCGCGGGCCTCTGCCCAAGGAGGAGTTCGACTGGATCTTCAGCCGCGTGCCGCGGCTCACGGTCGAGGTGGTGATCGCGTCGCCCGCGCGAGGAGTGCTGCTGTCGCTTCGCGACATCGAGCCGTGCCGGGGCATGTGGCATCTGCCGGGAGGGACGGTCCGCTTCGGCGAGCCGCTGGTCGAGGCGGTGGCGAGAGTCGCCCGCGACGAGCTCGCACTCGGCGTCGACGTCGGCCAAATGCTCGGCTACATCGAGTACCCCAGCCACTACGAGAACGGGCTCGACTGTCCGGTGGGCGTGGCGTTCGCCGTCCACATCCAGGAGCGCGACACGCCGCCCGCCGGCTGCGAGTGGTTCCAATCACTTCCGGACAACATGCACGACGAGCAGAAGGACTTCCTCGCCGAGAGGCTTGGGATCGGACGTCAGACGGGCGGCTGACGCTCGCCGAGATAGCTCGAGGTCAGCAGGTCCTTGTCCTTGCGCAGCTGCGCGGCGCTGTCTGAGGCCACGAGCTCGCCGTGTGAGAGCACGCATCCGCGATCTGCAATCTCCAGCGCCAGGTGGACATGCTGTTCGACGAGCAGCACCGCCGTCCCGTTCTCGTCGGCGACGCGGCGCACCACCGGCAGCAGCCGCTCGACGATCACCGGCGCCAGGCCGAGGCTGAGCTCGTCGAGCAGCAGCACCCTCGGCTTGCGGGTCAGCGCGCGGGCGATCGCGAGCATCTGCTGCTCGCCTCCGGACAGCAGTCCCACCCGCCGCGATCCGAGACCGCTCAGCGCGGGGAAGTGCCTGAAGACGATCTCGTCGAGCTCGTGACTGCTGCACGCCATCCAGCCGGAAATGCTCAGACACGGTCAAGCCGTAGAAGATCCCCCGGTCCTGGGGGACCTGGACGATGCCGTTGCGCACGCGGGCCGTCGGCGCCATCCCCGCGAGGTCCTCGCCGGCGACGCGCACGGCGCCTGCGACCGGCTTGAGCAGCCCGGAGATCGCTCTCAGCGTGGTGGTCTTGCCGGCGCCGTTGGCCCCGACCAGCGCCACGACCTCGCCTTCGCCGACCGACAGCGTCAGGTCGCGCACGACCGGCGGCCCGTCGTATCCGACGCTGAGGCCGTCGAGTTCGAGCATCATGGGATCGTCGGCTCCCTGCCCGCAGCCACCCAGGCGCGCGCGTGCTCGAGCTGCTGGGTCGGGCTGTCGAACGCCGTGACCCGCGGCGCGAGCGGCTCGTCGGGGCAGTCGCGGCGCGATTGCGCGGCGTTGCGGCGAAACTCGCGAGCCGAGCAGCCGAAGGCTGCCCGGAACAGGCGACTGAAGTGCGGCATGTTGGGCAGTCCCCAGCGGCTCGCGATCGTCGAGATCGGCTCGTGAGCGAGCGCCGGATTGAGCAGATCGCGGCGGCAGCGGTCAAGCCGCGCCGTCCGGATCGACTCGCAGACGCTGAGCCCTTCCTCTCTGAACACGCGGTGCAGGTAGCGCGTCGAGATGAAGCAGGCATGTGCGACCTGCTCGGGGTCCAGACCGGCGTCGCCCAGGTTCGCCGTGATGTAGGCCTGGGCGTGGAGCAGCAGCTCCGCCCGTGACCGCGGCTGCGCGGGCGGCGCCGACGCCTCGAGGTCGACGTACAGGCGGCGCACCAGGTCGATGATGTGCTCGGCCAGATCGGCGTCGTCGCGCGAGATCGTCCCGTCGGCGAGCCCGGCGGCGGCTCCGCAGAAGAACTGCGCGGCCAGCCGCGGCAGGCCACGGTCGCCCGGGATCCTGACCGCGGTCAGACGCGAGAGCTGCGAAGCGTGCTTGCCCAGGGTGGCCCTCGGCAGCTTGAGAACCAGGAGGTCGAACGGCTCCGGGGCGCGGAAGATGGCCGGCTGCGAGGTGTCATAGCCGGTCATGTCGCCGGGCTTCAGCGCCACGGTCCGGTGCTGCTGCGCGCCTTCGAGCTGGCCCCGCAGCAGCACCGAGAGGTGCAGACACTCGGGGTCGCCGGCGGCGATGTCCGCCGGCGTGCGGCTCATCGTGTTGGACTCCGCCGCGATCCGGTAGAAGCCGACGCAGGACAGCCAGTCGCCCCACATGCGCGCCGAGAACCGGTCGGTCTCGTCGCTCTGAATCTGGAGCGGGTGGTAGACGTCGTAGGACGATTGCGCCCAAAACTCGACCCGATGGGGCGGTGCCACCACGCAGGTGTCAATGAGCAACGTCATCGCCCAGGCCGATCCGTGACGATCGAACTCTCCCTCTCCGGAGCCGAGTTTTCACACTACCAGCGGGTTCGAAGGCTGTCGAACCGTACCCGGCAGCGTTGACAGAGACTGACTGAGAACTTGTCGCTGAGCGCACAGCTGATATCGGCGAGTTGAGCCTCAGCGCACACCTCCCGCGGGGCGCCGTTGTGGCCCGTCGCCGCGGCCATAGCATCGCGCCGACCGGTACCCACCAGGGAGGAGCGGACATGGACAGAATCCTCGCCACCCACACCGGGAGCCTCACCAGGCCGCCGGAGCTGCTGGCTTTCCTCGCCGCTCGGGACCGGGGTGACTCCTACGACGAGGCGGCCTATGCCAAGACGCTGCAAGACGCCGTCGACGACGTTGTCAGCCGTCAGGTGGAGGCCGGGATCGACGTCCCCGACGACGGCGAGATGGGCAAGTCCAGCTGGATCACGTACCTGTACGAGCGAGTGAGCGGCCTGGAGGCCCGCCCCGTCACGCTCGAGGGTGCCAGCATGCTCCCGCCCAGCCGCGACCGGCAGGCGTTCCCCGGCGCGTACGCTCAGCTCGACGCGCTCGACGAGGCTGCCACGCGCGGCAGCAACATCGCGCCCGACGGCAGCCAGGTCGAGGAGCACCCGGACGAAAACCAGGCGATGTCCTGGGTGTGCACCGGTCCGCTGACCTACGACGGGACTGCCATCGCGCGCGACATCGCCAACTTCAAGTCGGCGCTCGCCGGGCACGAGGTCGCTGACGCGTTCCTCCCCGTCGTCGCGCCGGCCAGCGCGTACTGGCTGCACAACGAGTACTACGACTCCGAGGAGGAGTTCGTGTACGCGCTCGCCGACGCGCTGCGCGAGGAGTACAAGGCGATCGTCGAGTCCGGCCTGATGCTCCAGGTCGACGACGCGGTGCTGATGCACGAGGCCGACACGATGATGTCGCGCGGCGAGTCCTACGACGACTACCGGCGCTGGGCCGAGCTCCGCGTCGCCGCGCTCAACCACGCGCTCGAAGGCCTCCCCGAGGACCGCATCAGGTACCACATCTGCTGGGGCAGCTGGCACGGCCCGCACGTGTTCGACCCGCCCCTGCGCGACATCGTCGACCTGGTGCTCCAGGTTCGGGCCGGCACCTACGCGATGGAGCAGGCAAACCCGCGACACGAGCACGAATGGCGCGTATGGGAGGACGTCCAACTGCCCGAGGGCAAGAAGCTGATCCCCGGGGTGGTGACGCACCACACAAACGTGGTCGAGCACCCCGACCTCGTCGCCCAGCGGCTCGTGCGGCTGGCGAACGTAGTGGGACGCGAGAACGTGCTGGCTGGAACCGACTGCGGCTTCGCCCAGGGCGCCTTCATCCAGCGGGTGCATCCGGAAATTCAGTGGGCCAAGCTCGCGGCGTTGTCCGAGGGGGCGCGGCTGGCGTCGCGGGAGCTTTGGGGTGCCAAAGCAGCGGTATGACCGAGCACCTTGGCGTGGCAGGGATGCGTTGAACATCTTCAGAGGAGGAAAGGCATGACCAGGGGAGGGCGTACAGGGCTCGTCGGATTGGCGACGCTCGCCGCGACGGTGATCGTCGCGACCGCTTGCGGCAGTAGCAGCAGCAGCTCGAGCTCGACCGCGAGCAGCAGCGCCGGCGGCAGTTCGTCGAGCTCGACGTCGACACCGGCGTCAACCTCGGGATCCGGTGGAGCGGGCAGCAAGTCGGTGACCGACTACCTGAGCTACATCGGCGGCAAGGCCGGCCCGGCCGACAAGTCGCTCCCGCCGGTGACGATCGGCTTCGTCAACCAGCAGGGCGGCCAGCAGCAGATCGGCCCGCTGGCCACGAACGGCGCGCAGATCGCCGTCAAGTACATCAATACCGAGCTCGGCGGCATCGATGGCCATCCGCTCGTGCTCAAGACGTGCTTCATCCGGTCGGCCGAGGAGGAAGGCACGACCTGTGGCCAGCAATTCCTGGCGAACAAGTCGATCTCGGTGATCGACGAGGGTGCAGTGGCGATCGGCGACCAGTCGTTCCAGTCGACGATCGGCGCGACCAAGCCGGTGATCGTAGGTGTCGCGGTGACCCCGATTGACGCAGCCAAGCCGAGCAACATCGTCCTGTTCGGCGACGCCACCCACGTGCTCGGCCCGTTCGGAACGTACGCCCAGCAGGTCCTGCACGCCAAGACGGCGGCGCTCGTATACCCGAACATCGCGGGTATCACTCAGGGCGCGACGGCGATCGCCGACGGACTCCAGAAGGTCGGGATCAAGGTCAAGAAGGTCGGCTACGACGAGAGCCAGACGGACCTGATCGGGCCGCTGACGAGCGCGGGCGCGACGAGTGCGGACCTCGTGATCCCGTACAGCGACTCGTCGGGGTGCGTGAACCTCGCCAAGGGGCTCAAGCAACTGGGCATCACCGACACCAAGAAGATCCTGTCGGCGCCGCTGTGCCTGAACGGACTGGTCGCAGCCGGCCTGGGCGGCGACTTCCCGATCTGGACCTACGCGATCGCCAGCTCCCTGTACGGCGATCCGACCGACCCGGGGATGCCGGCGTACATGAAGGTGATGGCCAAGTACGGGACTCCCGCCGTGGCCCCGGACCCGTGGGTGATCGTCACCTTTGGCCAGATTCTGACCACCGCCCGGTTCTTGAACGAGCTCGGTTACGGCCACATCACCCCGCAGGCCATCCTGCAAAAGGCCAAGGCGTTCAAGGGTCCGGTGGCGCTCGGCGCGCCGTCCCTGGATTGCGGCAAGTACCCGACCGCGCCGGGAATCTGCAACGACAGGACGCAGTTCTTCCTGTACAAGGGAAAGCACGCGTTCGTCAAGACCGCCGGATGGCTCCAGCCTCCGTCATGAGTGAGCAGAGCGACAGCTGATGTGCCCGTAACGTGACCGAGCCCGGGAACTAGCGTGCAGCAGATCCTGCTGTTCAGCCTCCTCGGGCTCGGCTCGGGCGCGCTGATCGCCGGCATCGCGCTCGGCGTGGTGCTGACCTACCGCGGCTCGGGGATCATCAACCTGGCCACCGGCGGCGTGGCGATGTTCGCCGGCTACGCGTTCTGGGCGCTGACCACGGATCTGCTGCACCTGTCGACCGTGCCGGCGCTGTTGATCAGCCTCGTGATCGTGCTGGCCCTCGGCGCGGCGATCGAACTGGTCGCGTTCAGGCCGCTGCGGACGGCGCCGCCGCTGGCCAAGCTCGTCTCGTCACTCGGGGTGCTGCTCGTGCTGCAGGCGTCGATGCTGCTCGCGTTCGGCACCACCGCGCAGCCAGAGCCAAGCGTGCTGCCGCAGAACACCGTGAAGCTGCTCGGCGCCGTGATCCCGATCGACCGCTTCATCCTGACCGGGATCGTGATCGTCCTGGCCGCGGCGCTGGCGGCCCTCTACCGGTTCACGCTGTTCGGGCTCGCGACCCGGGCGGCGTCCGAGAACGAGGTGTTCGCGATGCTGAGCGGGCTGTCGCCGAACCGGCTGTCGATGATCAACACGCTGCTCGCCTCGGCGATTGCCGGCGGCATCGGGATCCTCGCGGCATCGATCACACAGCTCGACACGGAGACGCTGCCACTGCAGATCGTCCCGGCGCTGGCCGCGGCGCTGATCGCCGGCTTCACCTCGTTCGGGATCGCGTGCGCCGCTGGGATCGGCCTCGGAATCATCGGCTCGCTGCTCCAGTACGTCACGAGCCTCTCCTGGTTCCCGACCGCCGGCGGCGTCGCGTTGCCGGGCGTGTACGAGCTCGTGGTGTTCGTCCTGATCGTGTTGTTCATGTACCTGCGCGGCGCCAGCCTGCCCAGCCGCGGGGAGCTTGTCGAGCAGCGCCTGCCCGAGGCGCCGCGTCCCCGCCGGCTGGCCGTGACCGCGCCGGTGGTGGCCGTGGTGTGCGCGGTCGCCCTCGTCGTGCTCCCGTTCGACTTTCGCGAGGCGCTCGTGAACACGATGATCGGGACGCTGATCGCGCTGTCGCTGGTGGTGATCACCGGGTTCGTGGGCCAGATCTCGGTCGTGCAGCTGACGCTGGCCGGCGTGTCGGGGTTCACGATCTCCCATCTCGCGGTGAACGCCGGAATCGCGTTTCCGATCGCGCCGCTGCTGGGCGCCGGCGTGGCGCTGATCCTTGGACTGATCACGGCGGCCTCGGCGCTGCGCGTCCGGGGGGTGAGCCTGGCCGTGGTGACGCTCGCGGCGGTCGTCGCGATCACGAACTTCGGCTTTGTCAACACGACCTGGGGCGGCGGCCAGACCGGATCTCCGGTGCCCGAGCCGAAGCTGCTCGGACTCGATCTGGGACCGCGCGCAGGTTTCCGCGGACTTGACGGGAACCTCCCGAGCCCGGTGTTCGGCTGGGTCGTCCTGGGAGTCACCGTTGCGGTGTGCGTCCTCGTCGGGCTGTTGCGCCGGGGCTCACTCGGACAGCGGATGCTCGCGGTGCGCTCCAACGAGCGCGCCGCGGCGGCGGCGGCGATCGATCCACGCGCCGTCAAATTCGTCGCATTCGGGATCAGCTCGGTGATCGCCGGTCTCGCCGGCGCGCTGTACGCGTACAACTTCAGCTCGGTCAGCGCCGACCGCTTCGATCCCTTCACCGCGCTGAGCCTGATCGCGTTCGCGTACGCCGGTGGCATCACGCTGATCTCGGGCGCCGTCTTCGCCGGCTTGATATCGACACAAGCGCTGTTCCCGTACGCACTCGACAAGTGGCTGGGGATCAACGGGAACTGGTTTTTGCTGTTCGGCGGCGCGATCCTGATCGTGACGCTGATCCAGAACCCGGAGGGAGTGGCCGGCGCCTTCTACAGGCGAATACACAAGCGCCAGGCGGTCAGCCGCGAGGGTCCGGCGCCGGCGGTGAGCGAAGCTCCGCTGTCAGGCCGGCGTCGCCCGGAGCCGGCAAGCGGCAAGGCGGTGTTACGCGTCAACGGCTTGTCGGTCGCATTCGGAGGCGTCCACGCGCTGAGCGACGTCGACCTCGAGGTTCGGGAGGGCGAGCTGGTGGGGCTGATCGGCCCCAACGGCGCCGGCAAGACGACGCTGATCGACGCGGTCACCGGGTTTGTCCACTTCAGCGGCACCGTCGAGCTCGACGGGCGCGACGTCGGGCGCCTGGCGCCCTACCAGCGCGCGCGGCTCGGCCTGGGCCGGACGTGGCAGAGCACCGACCTGTTCGACGACCTCGACGTGCGCGAGAACCTGACCGTGGCGGCGCCGAAAGACACAGGCGAAGTGGACAGCACGCTGGCGTCGGTCGGGATCGACGTGGCCTCGGAGGCGATGCCGGGCCAGCTGTCGCAGGGGCAGCGCAAGCTCGTCGGAATCGCACGCGCGCTGGCGAGCAGCCCGCGACTTGTGTGTCTCGATGAGCCGGCCGCCGGGCTGGACACGAACGAGAGCCAGCAGCTCGGAGCACGCCTGCGCGAGCTTGCCGACCAGGGGCAATCGACGTTGCTGATCGACCACGACATGGGGCTTGTGCTGAGCATCTGCGACCGGGTCGTGGTGCTCGAGTTCGGAAGGGTGATCGCCGACGACGTACCCGACGTCGTGCGACGGGACCCCAACGTGATCTCGGCCTACCTAGGTGGTGGCAGCCAGCCGGACGCACTCACGGACCCAAACGGTCGGGGAAGCCTGGCCCTTTGAGAGGGGCCAGGGCGGTGGAATCGGGCAAGTCTTCACCTATGGAGCGAACGACGTTCAGCTTCGTCCAGGACCGGGCGAGGTTTGAGGTGCTGCCGCTCGGCCGCAGCGAGGAGGAGGCCGGGCAGCTCCCGCATCCCGTGCGCCTGACGGTGACGTGCTCGCCCAAGCACGGCCCCGACGAAGCGGTCGCGGTTGCCGGGCGCCTGCACACGATTGGCCACGCGGTGACCGTGCACGTCGCGGCGCGGATGGTGCGCGACCGCGCTCACCTGGACGCGCTGCTCGCCGCGATGGCGCAGGCCGGCGCCGACGACCTGTTCCTGATCGCAGGCGACGCCGACCCGCCGCTGGGCGAGTACTCGTCCGCCGCCGAGCTGCTGCCGATCGTGGCCGAGCATCCGCAGCGTCCGCAGACGATCGGGATCGCCGGCTACCCGGAGGGGCATCCATTGATCTCCGACGAGGAGCTTGCGCGGGCGCTGGCGCAGAAGAGCGAGTACGCCGACTACGTCGCCACGCAGATGTGCTTCGACGCGGACATCCTGCTCAGGTGGATCGCCGACCAGCGCCGGCAGGGGATGACGCTTCCGGTCGTGATCGGGATGCCCGGCAAGGTGGCGCGACGGCGGCTGCTCGAGATGTCGGTGCGGATCGGCGTCGGTCCGTCGCTCGCGTTCGTGCGCAAGCAGCGCGGGCTACGCAGCCTCCTCTCGCGGCGCTCCACCGCGGAACGGCTGTACGAGGCACTGGCCCCGGCGCTCGATGACCCGGCGCTCAACGTCCCCGGCTTTCACTACTTCACGTTCAACCAGCTGATAGAGACGTGGGAGTGGTACTGCAAGCATGAGGGCGAGTGCGATCGTCAGTCGCCCGAGCCGGTCTCATCCGGCGTCTACGTCCATCGCGAGGAAGGAGCAACGTCATGACGCCAAGCAATCTCCAGGAGGTACTCGACGAGTCGGGCAACATCGTCGAGCTGCTTCGCAACTCGCAGATCGGCGCCTACATCTATCCGGTCGTCCCGTACGAGTTCAGCAACTGGCGCCGCGAGCAGCACGCCTGGCGCGACAGCGCCGTTCTCTTCGACCAGTCCCACCACATGGTCAACTTCTTCTTCAAGGGCCCGGATGCCCTGAAGATGGTCTCCGACACGGCCATCAACAGCGTCGCGAACTTCCCGGTCAACATGGCCAAGCAGTACGTGCCGACGACGCCGGCCGGCCACGTGATCGGCGACGGCATCCTCTTTCATCTCGACGACGAGGAGTTCGTGTGGGTCGGCCGTGCCCCGGTCGCCAACTGGCTCAAGTACCAGGCCGAGACCGGCGGCTACAAGCTCGATTTCGAGCTCGACGACCGCTCCCCGGGGCGGCCGTACGGCAAGGCGGTCACCCGCGCGTACTGGCGCTTTCAGATCCAGGGGCCGAACGCCTGGCCGGTCATCGAGAAGCTCAACGGAGGACCCGTCGAGCAGCTGAAGTTCTTCCGCATGGCCGAGATGAACGTCGCCGGGCAGCGCGTGCGCACCCTGCGTCACGGCATGGCCGGCGAGCCGGGCCTCGAGCTGTGGGGTCCATACGAGACCTACGACGAGACTCGCGAGGCGATCCTCGAAGCGGGCGCCGAGTTCGGCCTGCTGCCCTGCGGCGCGCGCGCGTACGCGTCCAACACGCTCGAATCGGGCTGGATTCCGTCGCCGCTGCCGGCCATCTACACCGGCGAGGAGCTGCGCGGCTACCGCGAGTGGCTGGCCCCCAACAGCTACGAGGCGACCAACGCGGTCGCCGGCAGCTTCGTCTCAGACGACATCGAGGACTACTACACGAACCCCTTCCAGCTGGGGTACGCCCACATGGTCAAGTTCGACCACGACTTCATCGGCCGCGACGCGCTCGAGCAGATCGATCCGGCCGCCCAGCGCAAGAAGGTCACGCTGGCATGGGAGCCCGACGACGTCGCCCAGATCTTCGATTCGATGTTCGACATCGACGGCGAGAGCTACCAGTTCTTCGACCTGCCGATCGCCAACTACGGCGCCTCGAACTTCGACTCGGTGCTCGATCCCGACGGCAACGTCATCGGGTACTCGATGTTCACCGGCTACAGCGCCAACGAGAAGCGCGCGCTGTCGCTGGCGACGATCGATCCGGAGATCGAGCTCGGCACCGAGGTCCATGTCGTCTGGGGAGAGCCCGACGGCGGCACGCGCAAGACGACCGTGGAGCCCCACAAGCAGATCAGCATTCGCGCGATCGTCAGCCCGGCTCCGTACTCCGAGACCGCGCGCCTGGAGTACGCAGAGGGCTGGCGGACAGGCGCCCGGAGGTAGCACGGCCGCGATGAGCAGCACGATTGCGCATGCGGACTGGCCGGCGACGACGGTCGCCAGGCTGCGCGAGCGGTGGAGCTCGCAGCGCCACCCGTTCATGCAGCGGTGGCTCGGCGGCGCGCTCACCGCCGGCGACCTGCAGCTGTTCGCCGCCGAGCACTACCACGCCCTGCTGGCGCTCGAGCGCGCCGCCCGGCACGGCGCGGCGCTCGCCGACGGCCTGCTCGCCGAGCATCTCGCCCGGTACGTCGACCAGCAGGAGGAGGCGGTGGAGCTGTGGTGCGAGTTTGCGGCGGCGACCGGCTGGGGCCAGTCCGGGTGGTACTTCGGCCAGGACCCGCTTCCGCAGACGGTGGCGTGCGCGCGACTGTTGTCGGGTGCCGGCGAGGGGCGCTCGCTGGTCCTGCACCTGGCGACGATCTGCGCGTTTGAGTCCGCCACGGCCGAGCTCGCTCCGCTGCAACTCGACGCGCTCGTGCTGAGCTACGGGTTCGATCACGCCTCCACGCGCTACTACGAGCTCGCTGGGGAACGCTCCGCCCACGCGGCGCTCGTCGCCGAGGGTGCGATCACCAACCTCCTACCGATAACCTCGTCCTCCGCTCTGGTGGACCACGCCGAACTCATCTACCGCTCGTACCTGGATCTGCTCACCGGCGTGGGCGCGCTCGCGGAGGCCCGCGTCTGAGCACCTCCGCCTCGGATCCGGCGCACGCGGGTGCGCCAGGCACGATGCGGCTGCTTGTCTCCTGCGCCGACCGCCCGGGGATCGTGGCCGCTGTCTCGCAGTTCCTGTTCGACTACGGGGCCAACATCGTGCGCTCGGACCAGTACTCGACCGACCCTGAGGGTGGGATCTTCTTCATGCGCGTCGAGTTCACGCTGGCGCCAGAGCGTCGCGGCGGGCTGTCCGAGCGCTTCGGACTCGCCGTCGCCGAGCCGTTCGGCATGACCTGGCGCATCTGGGACTCCGTCGAGCGCAAGCGCATCGTGGTGATGGTCTCCCGGTATGACCACTGCCTCTACGACCTGCTGTGGCGCTGGCGGCGCGGCGAGCTCGAGGCGGAGATCGTCATGGTCGTCTCCAACCACACCGACTTCCAGGGCGAGGTCGAGCGCTTCGCGCTGCCCTACCACCACATCCCGGTGACCAAGGACACCAAGCCGGAGGCCGAGGCCAAGCTGCTGGCGGCGGTCGAAGGCCGGGCCGACCTGATCGTGCTCGCCAGGTACATGCAGATCCTGTCCGGCGAGTTCTTGGCGCGCGTGCGTGTGCCCGTGATCAACATCCACCACTCGTTCCTTCCGGCGTTCGCCGGCCCGGCGCCGTACGAGCGCGCCAAGGACCGCGGCGTCAAGCTGATCGGCGCCACCGCCCACTACGTCACCGAGGAGCTCGACGCCGGGCCGATCATCGAACAGGGCGTGACGCGGGTGAGCCACGCCGACGATGTGGCTGCGCTGACCCTGAGCGGGGCCGAGATCGAGCGCCAGGTGCTCTCCCGGGCCGTGCAGGCGCACTGCCAGGATCGGGTTCTGCGGCACGGCAACACGACCGTGGTGTTCTGAGCATGCTCGGGGTTTCTCGGGGCCGAACGTCAAAGGCTCCATTGAAGAGGGGACGGAGCGGTCCCGGGCCGCGAGAGGGGCATAACACGACAACCGCGACAGGATCTGCGAAGTGATCCGTGTCATGCACCTATACGGGGCTTAACACGGCACGCCTCGGCCGCGCATCGATCGGTTGTCGTGTTATGCACCCCGAGCCGCCCCCTCCATCCTGCTCCTCAACGCGCCGTTGACGTTCGGCGCCACGACCGCCCCGTCATCCGGTTTGGACGATTCGCCCAGCAGGCGCCCCGATAGGGTCGCCGCGTGACCGGGACCGAAAGGCGCGCCGCGACCGGCTCGGGAGTCGTGCTGCTGACCCTGGCGGCCGGGCAGTTCCTGATGACGCTCGACAGCTCGGTGATGAACGTGTCGATTGCGACCGTCGCCAAGGACGTCGGCACCACGGTGACCGGGATCCAGACCGCGATCACGTTCTACACCCTGGTGATGGCCTCGCTGATGATCACCGGCGGCAAGCTCGGGCAGATCCTCGGACGTAAGCGAGCGTTCGCGATCGGCTGCGTGATCTACGCCTGCGGGTCGTTCATCACGGCGATCTCGCAGAGCCTCGCCGTGCTGATGGTGGGGTGGTCGTTCCTGGAGGGCGTCGGCGCTGCCCTGATCCTGCCCGCGATCGTCGCGTTGGTGGCCTCCAACTTCGGGCGGTCAGAGCGGCCGCGAGCCTACGGGCTCGTCGCCTCAGCGGGCGCGATCGCCGTCGCGGCCGGACCGCTGATCGGCGGGCTGTTCACGACGTACGCGTCGTGGCGCTGGGTGTTCGTGGGCGAGGTGCTGATCGTGCTTGCGATCCTCGCGGTCGGCCGGCGGATTGCCGACGCCCCGCCCGACACCCGCCCGAAGCTTGATCTCGTCGGCACGGCGCTGTCCGCGCTCGGGCTGGCGCTGATCGTGTTCTCGATCCTCAAGGCCGGCTCCTGGGGCTTCGTCACACCCAAGCCCGACGCCCCGACCTGGCTCGGCCTCTCGCCGGCCATCTGGCTGCTGCTCGGCGGTGGGGTCGTCCTGTTGCTGTTCTTCGCCTGGGAGAACCGGCTGCTGCGCCGCGGCGCCGACCCGCTGGTCGACCCGTCGATCCTGCTCAACCGGACGCTGCGGACAGGGCTGACCGGCTTCTTCTTCCAGTACACCATCCAGGCCGGGCTGTTCTTTGCGGTGCCGCTGTTTCTGTCGGTGGCGCTGGGCTTGTCGGCGATCGACACCGGCGTGCGCCTGCTGCCCCTGTCGCTCACACTCCTGCTGGCCGCCGCCGGCATCCCCAAGCTGCGCCCCAACGCAAATCCACGCCGCGTGATCGAGTTCGGGTTCGTGGCGCTGTTCGCCGGGATCGTGGTGATGGTGGGCGCGCTCGACGCCGGCGCGGGCGCGGACATCGTGACGTGGCCGATGCTGCTCGCTGGTCTGGGGATCGGGGCGCTGGCGTCGCAGTTGGGCAGCGTGACGGTGTCGTCGGTTCCCGACGAGCAGAGCGCCGAGGTGGGCGGTCTTCAGAACACAGTCACGAACCTCGGCGCGTCGATCGGGACAGCGCTGAGTGGCGCCGTGCTGATCTCGGCGCTGACCGCGTCGCTGATCACCGGTATCCAGAACAACCCCGCGATCCCGGCGGACCTGAAGTCCAAAGCCAAGACCGAGCTGTCCAGCGGCGTCCCGTTCCTGTCCGACAAGGACCTCCAGGCTGCGCTGGAGAAGGGTGGCGTGCCGACGCAGACCGCCGACGAAATCGTCAAGGAGAACAAGACGGCGCGCCTGGATGCGCTGCGGTCGTCGCTGTCGGTGATCGCCGTGATCGCGCTGATGGCGCTGTTCTTCGGCCTCAGACTCCCCACCGCCCAGCCCGCCAAGGCCCGACCGACTTGACAGATGATGGTACCGACGCGGTACCATTGGGCCTGTGGCGATGAACCTACGACTCACGGAGAGCGAGACGGAGGCATTGCGTCGTAAGGCCTCCGAGGAGGGACGGTCGATGCAGGAGGTCGCTAGGACAGCGATCGCCGAGTACGTGTCCGGCCGGCCCGAGCGCTTGCGGGCCGCGATCGACAGGGTTCGCACCGAGGACGCTGAGCTCCTCGACCGGCTCAGCCGGTGACCGGAGCGTCGTTCGATTATCTGACCGAATCCGATCTTGTCGACATCGCCCTGGGCATCGTCGGCGAGATCGAAATTCGAGATCGTGGTCTGCTCGCATCTGCAGCGGCGCGTCCGCTGACCAGCGCCTTCGGTGAGGACGCGTACCCCACGTTCGCCGCCAAGGCCGCCGCGCTGATGCATTCGATCGCGCGCAACCACGCTCTCGTCGACGGCAACAAACGACTGGCTTGGGCAGCCACCCGGATCTTCTGCCTGGTCAACGGGCGCGACCTGAACTTCAGCGTAAATGAGGCGGAGGCTCTCGTCGTGTCAGTCGCCCGAGGCGATCTGGAGGTTCCCGAGATCGCGGCGTCGATCGAGACTCACCTCATGTGACCGCGGACCGGCGGGACCCCACCGGTCTCGTGGGGTCCCGTGCTGCGAGCGAGGCTATGCGGCGCTCGCCGTCGAGGCCGGGCTGCCGAGGAGTTCCTTGTTCTCGGGGACGAACTTGCTGGCCATGAACGTGGCGCCCTGCGGGTCTGCGATCACTGCCATCCTGACCCAGGGGGCGTCGAATGGACCGGCCAGAACCTTGCCGCCAAGCTCAACGGCGCGCCGGGCGATTCCGTCCGCATCGTCGACTGCGAACGTCACGCTCCAGTTGGCGGGCATCTCGGGCATGTCGTCGGTGATCGGGTTGATCGCGGCGACGACGTCGATGAACCGCTCGGGCGCGCCGACGTCCATCACCATCTTGCGAAGGCCCGGAGTGTCACGCTCGAGGTAGTCGCCATAGCCCGGCAGCGTCCACATCTCGGCGCCGCCGTCCAGGGTGAGCGTGTCCCATCCGAACACCGCGCCATAGAACGTCTTCGCGGCCTCCGGGTCGCGCGTGTTCAGGCCGTTGAAGTTCAGCGCGCCGTGCTCGTTGACGACGCGTGCGCCCTTGTGACGATTTGCCTGCCACACGCAGAACACCGCTCCCTCGGGATCGGCGAACACCGCCATGCGCCCGGCGTCCATTACATCGCCCGGCTCCATCAGCACCTTGCCGCCGGCGTCGCGGACCTTCGACGCCGTGTCGTCGGCGCTGTCGACCCACACGTATGTGTTCCACAGCGCGATCGGCGGCGTGCCTTCCGAGATCGAGCTGATCGCGGCCACGTCGCCGCCGCGGATGCGGCCGATGTAGTAGTGGACCTCTGATCCAGGCGGCATCGCGTCCTCGAGCTCCCACCCGAACAGGCCTCCGTAGAAAGTCGCGGCGGCTTCGGGGTCGGGCTGAGTTGTGTCCACCCAGCAGGGGACGCCGGGGATGTATCCGTCTCGCTCGGCCATGGTTGTCTCCTTCCGATCGCTGTACCTGCCGCCACGGTAACTCGGGATTAGGTCAAGATCGGTCCTCGATCTCACCTCACGTCACATCTCTGCGCGCTAAGTCGTCCTAGTGTCGAGAACTGAAAACAGGAGGACTGAAATGGCCAACAAGATCCCAGCAGACCGCATGCAGCTGGCGGAGCTCGCGCCGCGGGGCTACGCGGCGATGTTCAGGCTCTCGAGCACGGTCCAGCTCGACCAGGAGATCCGCGAGCTGATCGACATCCGGGCGTCGCAGATCAACGGCTGTGCGTTCTGTCTCGATATGCACTGGAAGGACGCGCGCGCGTCGGGTCAGTCCGAGGAGCGGCTGTACATGCTCAGCACGTGGCGCGAAAGCTCGCTCTACAGCGAACGCGAGCGCGCCGCGCTCGAGCTCTGCGAGGCGATGACGGTGATCAGCAAAGCGCAGGTGCCCGACGACGTCTGGGAGCGGGCAAGCGCGGCGTTCGACGAGTACGAGCTCAGTCAGCTGGTGTTCGCGATCACCACGATCAACGCCTGGAACCGGCTCAACATCGCGACGCTCCTGCAGCCCGGTCACTACGAGCCGGGGATGTTCGATCAGGGACCGAAGGCGCGCGCGGACGGCAAGACGCCGTCGGTCGAGGTCGGGGGAGCCGCGTCGTCGTGACCGGGCCTGCCGCCGAGGATCAGCTTGCCACTGAGTTCGCCCAGCTGCGGCCCTACCTCCTGCGGGTCGCCTACAGCCACCTCGGGAGCCTGAGCGAGGCCGAGGACCTGGTGCAAGAGGCGTGGATTCGGCTCGAGCGCAGCGACCGGGCGGAGATCCGCAACCTGCGCGCGTGGTTCACCACGGTCGTCAGCCGCCTGGCGCTGGACGCGCTGACTTCGGCGCGCTCGCGCCGTGAGCGCTACGTCGGGCCGTGGCTGCCCGAGCCAGTCGTGAACGCCGACCCCGACGAGGCAGACCCCGCCCGCAAGGTGGACCTCGACGAGTCGGTGAGCATGGCGCTGCTGGTCGTGCTCGAGTCGCTGTCGCCGGCGGAGCGAAGCGCGTTCCTGCTGCACGACGTCTTCGGTTATTCGTTTTCCGAGGTCGCCCAGATCGTCGGACGTACTCCGGCCGCGACCCGGCAGCTCGCCACCCGCGGCCGGCACGCGGTCGAAGCTCGCCGGCCGAGGTACCCGGCCGACGTCGAGGAGCAACGCGAGATCATCGCCGCATTCCGTGCGGCGGCGCAGAACGGGGACGTCGGCTCGCTGGTCGAGGTCCTGGACCCGGCGGTCACGTTCCGCAGCGACGGCGGCGGCGTGGTCAACGCCGCGCGAACGGTGTTCACCGGCGCCGACCGCGTCGCGCGCATCTTCACCGCGATGGCCGGGCACTTCGGCGAAGCAGTTCCGGATGAGCCCGATCGTCGTCAACGGCGCCCCGGGCCTGCTGCTCGACACCGGCGAGTACCCAAGCGTCATCGCATTCATCATCGACCGTAGGCGGATCAGCGAGATCGACGTCGTGCGCAATCCCGAGAAGCTTGGGACGCTGCTCGGGTCAGGGCGGTGATGCCGCCTCGGCCGCCTCGGTTGCGGGCGACGGCGTCTGGACCGCCGGCGCCGTGCGCAGCTCAGCGAGGTGATCGTGTACGCGGACGGCCGCCGAGACCAGTGGCGCGGCGAGGATCAGGCCGACCATGCCGAACAGCGTGCCGGCGGCGATCGTGACGCTGAACACGACCAGCGGGTTCAGCCGCAGAGTGGCGCCGAACACGATCGGCTGCACGACCTGCTGAAGCGGGCCGTTGGCCGCGAAGATGATCAGCCCCATCACGATCGCCGAGGTCGTGCCCTCGTCCGCGAGCGTCAATGCGAACACGACGATGCCGGCCGTCCACGCGCCGATGATCGGCACGTAGGTTCCGAGGAACGTCACCAGCGCGACCGTGCCGAGCAGCGGGACGCCGAGCACGAGCGCGCCGAGCGTGACGATCGCCGTGTTGAACGCGCCGACGATCGTCAGGCCGAAGAAGTACTTGCGCAGCGCCTGCAGGATGTCGCCCGTGACGATGCGCGCCTCGGCGGGCTGCATGCCCATGTGCCGCTCGATCCACCGGCCCATCGAAGGTCCGTCCTTGAGCAGGAAGAACGACGTGAAGATCGTGAAGCCGAGGAACACCAGCAGGGACTTGAGACCCGAGATGCCGCTCGCGACGCCCTTGAGCAGCGTGCGGCCGATATCGGGGGCGGCTTTCTTGATGTCCGTGGCTGCATCGGCAGCGGAGGTGATCCCCAAGCTCTGCGCCCACCCCTGCACCTTGTCGACCGCCTGGGAGAGCAGCGCATCGAGGTGCGGCGCCTGAGACGTGATCGCGCCGAGCACCAATCCAACGACCAGCAGCGTCAGCGCCGCGAGCGCCAGCGTCACGACCGCGGCTCCGGCGACCCGGGGCCAACCGCGGCGCTCGAGCGCGTCGACCACGACGCCTCCGACGGCGCCGATCACCGCCCCGGCGATCAACGGACCGACGATGCTCGAGGTCACGTGAGAGCAGCCAGACAGCGGCGACGACGACGAGAGCCATCCCGACCACGAGCCACGCGCCGACGCCCCAACGGCGAAACCAGGGAGGGAAAGACCCGACGGTCGAATCGTCGTCGCGCACGCAACGGGAAATGAAACCGTCCGGCCCGGATGATTTGGGCTGGTCCACTAGTGCGCCAGGAGAGCCTTGACGATCACGATCGACAGGCCCAGCGCGAGATTGACGCCGACGCTGGCGATCGTGCCCGCCGTGCTCAACTCCTCAAGCCGTGCGAAGCGAATCCCCTGGATCGTGAGCGTCGCGACGCCGACTCCCACCGCCAGCCACAGCGCGGTCCGCGCGTGGAACAGCCCGAGCGCGCCGAGCACGACGACCAACACGGGGAGCACCGCGGCTCGAAGGATCGCGGCCTCGCGCCGCGCCAGGTCGGCGAGCTCGGCAGCGGTCAGACGCCGCCCGATCGTGACGCTCTCGCCCAGTCCGTGCGAGTACACGTGGGCGACCCACAGCACGCCTGACGTGACCGCCGCGATCACCGCGACGCTCCACAGGTTCGGTTCGACGGCCTTCGCGGTGCCGGTGATCGCGGCGAGTACGACGATCGTGCCGTAGACGGTGCCGCTGATCGTCCGACGGTTTCCGAGAAACAGCGCTTCTAGGTTCATGCCCGCATGATCGCCGGTCCGCGAGATGACCGTCCGCGGGCAAAAGCTGACAAAACCGGCCCCATGCTCTCGTTAAGGGAGGATGGCAAGGTTCTCTTGGGCCGCGGCGCTGATCGCGTTGCTGGCGTCGCTCGCGCTTGCCGGCGCAGCGACCGCCGACGGCGTGACGAACGCGGGCGATGATCTTCGCACCGGCTGGTATCCCGACGAAGGGGCGCTCACTCCGCAGCTCGTCAGCGGCGGAACGTTCGGCCAGCTGTGGTCGGCTCAGGTCAACGGCCAGGTCTACGCCCAGCCGCTGCTGTCGCCGAGCGGGACGCTGATCGTCGCCACCGAGAACGACAAGGTCTACGGCCTCAATCCGGCCACGGGCGCACAGCAGTGGACGAACGACCTCGGGACGCCGTGGAACCCGGCCGACATCGGCTGCGGCGACATCGCGCCCTCGATCGGGACGACCGCGACGCCGGTGATCGACCCGTCCACAAACACCGTCTACCTGACCCATAAGACGTACGTGTCCGGGACCCCGGCCTGGTTCATGGACGCGCTCGACGTCGCCACCGGCCAGGAGCGGTCCGGGTTCCCCGTCCGGCTGGGCGGCACCGCCGACAACGATCCCGCAATGTCCTTCCTGGCCGCCAACCAGCAGCAGCGGCCAGGCCTGCTGCTGATGGGCGGTGTCGTGTACGCCGGGTTTGGCGGCCATTGCGACTACGGGCCCTACCAGGGGTGGGTGTTCGGCGTCTCGACCGCGGGCCAGATCACCGCACGGTGGGTCGACAACACGTCCGGAATCGACGGTGCCGGGATCTGGCAGTCTGGAGTGGGGCTCGCTTCCGACGGGGCAGGGTCGATCCTGCTGAGCACCGGCAATGGCGGCGCGCCCACCACGCCCACGGCCGGGACCTCACCTCCGGGCTCGTTCGGCGAGTCGGTCGTGCGTCTGCACGTCAATCCGAGCGGCACGCTGACGCCGGTCGACTTCTTCGCGCCGTTCGACGCCGGGCAGCTGGACATCTTTGACGGGGACTTCGGCTCGGGGGCGTTCGTGGGGCTCCCCGACGCGTACTTCGGCACCTCGACGGTCCCGCATCTCGGGGTGATCGTCGGCAAGGAGGGCTACGTGTACCTGCTGAACCGCGACCACCTGGGGGGCTACGACCAGGGCCCTGACGGGGCCGACGACGTGGTCCAGCGCACCGGCCCGCGCGGCGGGGTATGGGGGCGGCCGGGGGTGTGGCCGGGCGACGGCGGCTACGTCTACATCCCGACGTCCAGCGGCCAGAACGGCGGCGGGCTGTTCGACGTCTACAAGTACGGCCTGTCGGGCACCGGGACGCCGTCGCTGTCGCTGGTCGCAAGCTCGCCCGACGTGTTCGGCTGGGGCAGCGGCCCGCCCGTGATCACGTCCGACGGGACGACGTCCGGCAGCGCGCTCGTGTGGACGGTCTGGAGCGCCAACCGTTCGGGGGCAGGCGGTCAGCTGCGGGCCTATGACCCGGTCCCAGTCAACGGCAAGCCGGTCCTGCGCTACAGCGCCCCGATCGGGACCGCGACCAACTACAGCATCCCCGGCGTCGGCGCGGGACGCCTGTACGTCGGCACGCGCGACGGGAAGGTGCTCGGGTTCGGCTCCCCGGTGACCCAGCCGCTCGGTGGATCCGGGCTCTCGTTCCCGCGGACGACGATCGGCTCGAGCGATCAGATGACGTTGACGCTCACAGCCGACCGCGATCTCACGCTCTCGAGCCTCGGATCGTCCTCGGACCAGTTCACGCTCGGCACGCCCTCTCGATCGCTGCCCGCAACGCTGGGGACCGGCCAGACGATCTCGGTCCCGGTCACGTTCTCTCCCACGCAGACGGGCCTCCTCGGCGGACAGGTCAACGCCGAAACCGATGCCGGCGACGTCTCGTTCGCCCTCTCGGGAACCGGACAGAGCGCGGCCGCCGAGCTTCAGGCCAGCACCCCGATCGTGTCGCTCGGAGGTACCTCGGTCGGCGGCCACCTCAGCGGCACCGCGACGTTCAGCAATGTCGGCGGCACGGACCTGACGATCAACGCGGTCCACGTCCCGAGCCCGCCGTTCAGTGCCAGCGGGGCACCGAGCGCCGGCGACAAGATCGCCCCGGGCGACTCGATCACCGTCGGGCTCGCGTTCGACCCGACCGTGGTCGGGCAATTTGCAGATGAGATCGAGCTCGACACGACGGGTGGCGACGAGGAGATCGGCGTCTCGGCGACGGCGGGGCTGCCCGGCCTGCTCGAGTTCTCCTCCGAGGCCCTGGACTTCGGGACGGCGCCGTTCGGCAGCACCGCGGGCAAGACATTCACGATCACCAACACGGGTGGCACCAACGTCACGATCCAGAAGTCCAAGCCACCGTTCGGCGGAGCGTTCGCACCCACGACCTCGCTGCCGGAAGGCACGACGGTCGCTCCGGGCCAGACGCTGACCGAAGGCGTCGCGTTTACCCCCAGTGCCCTTGGCCCGTTCACCGGAAGCTGGGAGATCACCGGCGATGACGGCTCCGGCCTGCACCTGGTGAGCCTGACCGGCAGCGGCGTCGGACCGACCCCGCCCGGAGGGCCCGGAGGCTCCACGGGAGGCTCGCCGTCAGGCGGTCATCCAGTCACCAAGACGCTGATCGCGCCGAAGATCGTGCCGGCCAGTTCGAGCACGACGGCCGTCCGCAGCGTCTACATCACCTACACGGCC
Source organism: uncultured Solirubrobacterales bacterium (assembly GCA_963725925.1). GTDB lineage: Bacteria > Actinomycetota > Thermoleophilia > Solirubrobacterales > Solirubrobacteraceae > Palsa-465. The sequence continues at coordinate 77,110 of CAVSAY010000004.1, read as the reverse complement.
ACCGCCGCTGCCACCAGCCGGTTCACGCTGCAGCGCAAGACCGGCGGTCGCCTCCAGCGTCATCGCTGCGTCGCGCCCACCCGCCACAACCACACTGCGCCCACATGCACGCGGTACGTGAGCGTCGTCGCGTTCACGCATCGCGACCGCGTCGGAACCAACCGCGTGCGCCTCACCGCACACGTGCGCGCCGCAAAGCTCATCCCGGGCATCTACCGCCTGCGCGCGGTGCTGACCGACGCCGCCGGGCGCCGGCACACGTTCTACGCGTTGTTGCGGGTCGTGGGGCGCCGGCACACGCCGGCCACGCGCTCGACTCGCTGAAAGCCAAGCGACTCGTACAGGCCGAGCGCGTGGTAATCGGGCTCGGCGGCGATCACGAAGCGCCGCGCGCCGTGCCCGGCGGCGCGGCCGGCGGCCTCGACGACGAGGCGCGAGCTGATCCCCTTGCGACGGTGGTGCGCCGCGGTATCGACGGCCTGAAAGCGGCCCCGCTCGCCGGTGACGACGACCCCGCAGGCGGCGACGACCTCGTCGCGGCCGGGATACATCGCCACGAACCAGGCGCCTCGACCTGCGCGGAACATCACGCGGAGGTCTTCGAGCCGCCGGCCGAGGAACTCCCGGTAGGTCCGCTCGTCGAGGAAATCATCGCGTGAGGCGACCTGTAGCTCGATCGCCTGATCCCATAGACCGCGATCGGCACCCGGTTGCGGATCGAGGTCTCTGATCACGACCTCCCGATTCGCGCGCGGATGCATGCGCAAGGCCCCGGAATCGGCGACCAGCCCGACGACCTCGTCGAGCTCGTAGCCGCGCGCGACGAACTCCTCACGCGCGCTGCCGAGCGCCCCGTCGACTCGATCCCACGCCAGTGTCACGTGCTCGACCGCCGGGCTCTCACCGAACTCGAGCTCGAACAGCCGCTCCCACCGCTCCCCGTCCCGGTGCTGGGGCGCGTCGGCGAACAGGAGCAGGTTCCCCCAGTAGTGCGCCGGGTTGCCCGGGGAGCGAACCACCAGGTACCCGTCGCGACGTTCGACGACGTGGTCGACGGGGAGCACGTCGTAGTCGGTTGCCCACACCAGGGATCTCGGAATTGCGTGTGCGCCCACGATTCGTATCTTCCTACACGCAATACCGACCACTGTGGTAGAACTTAGGCCGCCCTAATGAGGGTGGCCTAAGAACGAGGAGTAGAACGGAATGAGCTTTGCGGAAACGGTGTTGCTCGGTGCAATCGCCGGTTTCACGATCTACCTCGGCCTGCCGGTGGGGCGGCTTGGGCGAGTTTCCGACCGCGCACGCGTCGCGCTGGCGATGTTCTCGGTCGGAATCCTGGCGTTCATCTTCGTCGATGTGATCGGTCACGGTCAGGAGATCGTCGCAACGGCGCTGGACAGCTACAAGCAGAACAACGGCAGCCTCGCGCACGTGGTTGGACTGTTCGCGCTCCTGGCTGTGGGCTTCACTGCCGGCACCGCCGGCATCTCGGGGATCGAGCAATACCTCCGGCGGCGCACGCTGCGCCCGCCGGTCGCGGGCGGGGACGCCGCCGCGATGCTCACCGCCGACGAATTGGCGAAGTACGAGTTCGACGCTCGCCGCGTCGCGCTGCGCAGCGGGATGACGATCGCGTTCGCGATCGGCCTGCACAACTTTGCCGAAGGGCTTGCGATTGGCGTCTCGGCGAAATCCGGCGCGATCGGCCTCGCGACCGTGCTGATCATCGGCTTCGGTTTGCACAACGCGACCGAGGGCTTCGGAATCGTCGGGCCGCTCGGCAATGTGCGTCCATCCTGGCGATGGCTGTTCGTCGCGGGGTTGGTGGGGGGCGGACCAACGTTCCTCGGCACGATCGTCGGATTTCAGGTCCACTCCGATCCGCTCGAGCTGTGCTTCTACGCGCTCGCCGGCGGCGCGATCCTGTACGTCGTCGGGGAGATCTGGACGGCAGTGCGCAGGTACGGCTATCGCACGCTCGGGCTGTACTTCCTCGCTGCCGGCTTCCTACTCGGCATCGCCACGGATCTGATCGTCACCTACGGCGGCGCCTGACCTTCACGCGCCGGCCCGCTTGACCGACAATCCTCCGGCCACCGCTGCGACGCAGCCTGACCGAGGAGGACGATCGTGCGCAAGCTTGCATTGGCCGGCATCGCCGGAATGCTCATCGGAGGAGCCGCAGTCGCCGCGGCGGCGTCGTCGGCCGTCCACGCGGTCGGCGTGTCCGTCGCGCGCGACCGCCTCTCGGCGGGCTCGCCGAGTCACCCCCAGGGAGTGAAGCTGACCACGGCCCTGAGCTGGGAGGGGCTGAAACCCGGGAACGCGCCGACGATCAACAAGATCGACCTGTGGTTTCCGACCGGTACCCGTTACAACGGCGCGAGCTACCCGTCGTGCTCCTACGCGCGCCTGAACGCCGCAGGGCCTTCGGCCTGTCCCAAGGACTCGATCATGGGATCGGGAACCGCCACGGCGTTCGCCGACACCGTCGTGACGCGCCCGCGGATCACGGTCGTCAACGGCGGCAAGGACCGCGTTTATTTCTACACGGTGCTGAACAACCCCGCGCGGGTGCAGGTGCCGGTGATCGGGCAGGTCACCCGGTTGCGCGGCATGTGGGCTTATCACCTGAGCGCCACGATCCCGCCCCGTCTGCTGGTCGTCGCCGGCGTGCCGATCCGGTTCACCGCCCTGCAGGTGAGCGCGGGCAGGGGCACCTGGCTCGCGGTAACGGCGCCTCCGTCCGGCATCAAGATCGTCACCTCGTTCAGCGACGGCACGAAGATCACGGGCATGGTCGGGGTCCAGGACATCTGACCGGTCGCCTGCGCAGTAACTCCCGCACTCCTACCAAGGTCGGACATCTAATCATCGCCCGGTAGGAGCGCGGACAGGGCCTGCGGCCGATGCCGGACCGGCGGCGCGACCGTAGGTTCGTTCCATGTTCACTTCCACGCTTCGCACTCGCAAGGCGGCGCCCGCGGCCACCGCCGTCACGCTCCGCGACGTCCGCAAGGTCCACGGCCGCGGCGAGGGCGCGGTCGTCGCCCTCGATGGGGTCAGCGCCCGGCTTGCGCCCGGGTCATTCACGGCCGTGATGGGCCCATCCGGGTCTGGGAAGAGCACGCTCCTGAACGTCGCGGCGGGGCTGGACCGGCCCACCTCGGGCGCCGTCTCGCTCGGCGACACCGACCTCACGCGCCTCAGCGAGCGGCGGCTGACGCTGCTGCGGCGCGAACGGATCGGCTTCGTCTTTCAGGCCTTCAATCTGCTCCCGTCGCTCACGGTCGCGCAGAACATCGCCCTGCCGCTGCGGCTCGACGGGCGCCGGCCGCGCCGTTCGGCCGTGCGTGAGATCGCGGCCCGGGTCGGACTTGACAGTCGCCTTCGCAACCGCCCCTCGCAGCTTTCGGGTGGGCAGCAGCAACGGGTCGCGATCGCCCGGGCGCTGATCACGCGCCCCGAGGTCGTTTTCGCCGATGAGCCGACCGGAGCTCTCGACACCCAGACGGGACGCGACGTCCTCGAGCTCCTTCGCGAGCTGGTCGACCAGGACCGGCACACCGTGGTGATGGTCACGCACGATCCCGTCGCGGCCGCATACGCCGACCAGGTCGTGATGCTCGCCGACGGTCGCGTCGCCGGGACGCTCGACGACCCCACGGTCGACGAAGTCGCCGAACGACTCGCACACCTGGGGAGCTGAGCGATGCTGCGTCTCGCCATCACCAGCGCCCGCGGCCGCCTCGGCACGTTCACCGGCGCGTTCGTCGCACTGTTCACGGCGTCGGTGCTCACGATGGCCTGGGGCATGCAGCTCGAGGCGATCCTCCGCACCCAGCCGCCGGTCGAGCGATACGCCGGCACGGCCGCGATCGTGACCGGGCAGCAGACGGTCGGCGCCGACCACGACGTCGCGCTCAGCGAGCGCGCCCGGGTCAGCTCCGCACTCGCCGCACGGCTCGCGGCGGTGCCGGGGGTTCGAGCGGCGATCGGCGACCTGTCGGTGCCCGCAGCTCTCGGGAACCGCAACGCCGTCGCCCACGGCTGGAGCAGCGCGGCGCTCACGCCGTACGTGCTCACCGCCGGCCGCGCCCCCGCGCGACCGGACGAGGTGGTCACCGGATACCCGGCCACGCTCGGCGCCCGGCTGACGCTGGCATCGACCGGGCCCGCGAGCACCGTCACCGTCGTCGGCGTCGCTCATCCCAGCCACTCGGTCTCGCAACAGCATGCGATCTTCGTGACCGACGCGCAAGCGGCGCGGTTGGCAGGGCACCCCGGCCTGGTCGATGCGATCGGCGTACTCGCCGCTCCGGGCTTTGACGCCTCGCGCCTGCGCTCCGCCGCGGGCGGCGCCGATGTGCTGACCGGACACGCGCGCGGCGGGGGCGAGTACCCCGAGCTCCAGCAGACGCGCACGATCCTGATCCCGGTCACGGCGGCTTTCGCCGGGCTGGCGCTGTTCATCGCGATGTTCGTCGTGGCCAGCACGATGGGCCTGTCGATCCAGCAGCGAGAGCGCGAGATCGCGCTGCTGCGGGCCGTGGCCGCGACGCCGGGCCAGATCCGCCGGATGATCGCGTGGGAGGCGGCGATCGTTGCGCTGATCGGTTCGGCGGCTGGAATCTGGCCGGGGGCATTGCTCGGCGAGGCGCTCGGACACGCGCTCGTGCGTCACGGCATCGCCCCGGACAACTTCGTCGTCACCGCCGACTGGATGCCCGCCGCGGGCGCGGTCCTGGCGGGCGTCGTCATGGCACTGCTCGCCGTCCTGGGAGCCTCGCGTCGCGCCGCTCGCGTCTCACCGACGCTCGCCCTCGGAGACGCCGCCGTCGAGCCGCGGCTGCTGGGGCCGGGACGTCTGATCGGCGGCGCGCTCGCGCTCGCAGGTGCGGTGCCACTGTTCATCGTCTCGACGACCACCAGGACGCCCGAGACGGCGGCCGCGACGTCAGAGATGACCGCGATCTGCCTCGTGCTGGCGGTCGGCTTCCTCGGGCCGGTCGTGGCGCACGCCGCCGCGCGGCTGCTGGCGCCGGCGCTGGCTTCGCTGTCGCCCGTCGGCGGCTTCCTCGCCTCGGCGAACCTGGCCGCCGCCACGCGGCGCTTCTCATCCGCCAGCACACCGATCGTCCTCACGGTCGCGATGAGCTGCACGCTGCTGTTCAGCACGACCACCATCGACCATGCCGCGAGCGCCCAACGTGGCGCGGCGATCACGAGCAGCCTCGCGATCACCGGCGCCGGTCCGGGCCTGCCGCCGGCAGCGCTCGCCGACGTCCGCGCCACGCCCGGCGTGCGCTCCGCGGCCGCTCTGACGTCGACGACGCTCGGCCCGAGCCTCGGCACGTCCGACGACACCATCCCCGCACAGGTACTCGACGGCGATCGCGGCGAGGCGGGCCTCGACCTCGGCGTAACCGCCGGGTCGCTGGCTGGGCTGCACGGCAACGCGATCGCCCTCGGTCGCCGCCGGGCGGCCACCGCGCACGCCCACGTCGGCCAGCGTGTGCCGGTCACACGCGGCGACGGCACCCACACCCAGGCGACCGTCGTGGCGATCTACGACCGCGAACTCGCCTTCGGTGAGGCCCTCGTGGCACCCGAGCTGGCAGCCGGCCACCGAACCACTCCGCTGCTGGGCACGATCCTCGTGCAGACCGATCATCCGGCCGCAGTTGCGCGGCGGCTGGCCGCCCTCGGCTCGCGCTATCCCGGCCTTGCAGTCAGCGACCGCGCATCGGTCGCGACCGCAGCCGACGCCGACCGTGAAATGAACCGGTGGCTGGGCCCGATCTTCGTGGCGATGATCTTCGCCTTTACGTCAATCGCGGTGATCAACACACTGACGATGATCGCGCTGCGGCGCGGGCGCGAGTTGGCGCTGCTGCGGCTCGTCGGCGCCACCGCCCGCCAGGTGCGATCGATGGCGCGCTGGGAGGCGGTGCTGATCATCGCCATGGGCCTCGGCGTCGGACTGGCGATCGCCGCCACCGCGCTGCTGCCGCTCAGCCACGCGTTGACCGGCGGCCTGCGCCCGCACGTGCCGGCCCGTCCGCTCGCGGCGATCCTGGGGATCTCTGCGCTGCTGGCGCTGGTCGCGCTGGCCGTGCCGACGCGGCGTGCCCTCCGGGCGCGGCCGATCGAGGCGATCGGCGTCCGCGAGTAAGTCAGGCGACCGGTGCGAGCGGGCCGCACGCGGCCAGGTCGTCGGCCAGGCGATGCGCGCGCTCCTCGCTCCAGCGGCCTGAGTCGACGAGGTTGTCGATGACGCCGCGGGCCTCGCGGGTCGCGACCACTGCGGCGTCGTCGGCCATGTTCTCAGTGAACAGCAACGTGTCGGCTGCTTCTCTGAGGCGATCCACCTCATCGTCGAGCAGCTTTGCCGGGCCGAGTTCGGCGAGCGTCTGCATTACCCGCCCGTATGCCTGGGAACGGTCTGAGGTCATGTAGCCGAGTCTAGCGAGCGTGCGTTCGTCCCAATGAAGGCTCGTCGCTCGCCCGACGCCGTTGTCGCCGCTATGCCGCTGCTTGAAACTTGGTGAGCCCGGCGATCGCCAGGCGCCGTGCGCACATCCGTAAGACGTGTCTGCTGGTTTCGAGCGGAACAGCATCACCCCAAGCGGCGGCAGCATCGGCGGCCTCCGCCAGCAGCTCATTGATCAGGTCCGGCGGAGGTTTCGCATCAATCAGGCAGCGGAGGCCGAAGCCGATGTGCCAGCGCTCGTCAAGGTCGACTCGTCGCACGCCCTCACGCACGCCGGGGAGGGCACCGTCCTCGAGGTCCTCGAGCAGCGCCCGTTGCCCGGAAGCGAACACGATGCCCTCGAGCAGCATGTGGTAGAGGCTCACGCCATTCTCGAGCGACGTACGACCTGCCGCGAGCTCGGTCGCAATCGCCGGAAGCCGTACCTCGAACAGCTCAAGCAGCTCGGGCGTCACGTGCTCACGCGCCGCGGCGCGGCGCTCGGCCGCGGTGGCGCCGGGCAGCCCGAGCACCTCGGCAGCGACTCGGTCGAACAGCAGCGCGTGTCGTTGTTCGTCGCGGCGTTGCAGGAAGAAAACCCAGGCCACGAGGGTGTCGGCGGTCGCCCCGGTGAACGGCGTCAGATGCTCTGACACGGCTTCCTCGGCCACACAGAAGCCGGCGAGTAGCGTCGTCAGGCGCTGCCGCCGATCCGGCTCCAGCTCCGGCCACGCAAGAGCGTCCGCAGCGAGGTCGATCATCGTCGCATCCCACTGCAGCCGGGCGACGATGTGAGAGAAGGAGCTCAGCGGCGCGAACAGTCGGTGCCGCTCCTTCCGGGGCAGGAAGTCATCCGCCTGTGCGCCGCAGATCGGACAGGTTCCGTCGGTGCCGGCCTGGGCAGGATCGATCATGTTCCAGCACCGCCGACACCGCACGGACTGCTGCTCAGCCATTAGCGCGAAGATACCAATCCGATGTTCGATGCCCGAACGCGCCGCGGTCTGCGGCCACTCCGTGCTCCTGCTGTTTGACATCGACGGGACGCTGCTTGGAGGCACCCGGCAGGCGGTCGGCGAGGCGATGCTTGCCGCGCTCCGAGAGGTCCACGGAATCGACGTCGGCGTGATCCGGACGCGGATTGACACCGACGGCCGGACCGATGGCGAGATCGCGCGTGCGATCCTTGGCGCGGCGGGGGTCCCGAGCGACCGGATCGACGCCCTTGCCGAACGTGTGCGCGAGAGTTGCTGCCGGACCGCCGCGCGGCTGTTGCCGGACGACCTGTCCGGCGCGGTGCTTCCCGGCGTGCGGGAGTTGCTCGACTGGCTCATCGAGCAGGACGGGCTGAAGCTCGGCTTGCTGACCGGGAATTACGAGTCGATCGCGCGGCTGAAGCTGGCACGAGCTGGTATTGGCGAAGTATTTCCCCCTGGGCAGGGAGCGTTCGGCTCTGACGCTGAAGATCGCGCAGCCCTGCCTGGCATCGCCAGGCGACGCGCCGGAACCACACGCGCGCCGTACCCCGCTCGCGACACCATCGTGATCGGCGATACACCGCGGGACATCGCCTGTGCGCGGGCCGACGGGGTCCGCTGCATCGCGGTCGCGACCGGTTCGTTTACGAGCGAGGCACTCGCGGCCGCCGACGACGTTGCGCGCGACGCCGTCGATCTGCGCCGGATCTTGGCGGATCTTGGGCCTGGCCTTCCCACGCCTGAGGATCGATCCGGGAGCCGATCGCGGCGGTAAGCGGGCTCGCCTTCAGCAGCGCCTCCTCGAACTCCTGCTCGGCATCGGAACCGGCGACGATCCCGCCTCCGGCGCCCAGCCAGAGGCGGTCGCCCAGCTGCTCGAAGGTGCGGATGGCGACGTTGAGCTCAAGCCCCGCGACCGGGCTCGCGAAGCCGACCGCTCCGGTGTAGACCTCTCGCCCGGTCGGCTCGAGCTCGGAGATCACGCGCATCGCCTGGACCTTCGGCGCCCCGGTGACGGAGCCGGGCGGGAACGTGGCGTACAGCAACTCCTTATTGCCCACTCCCGGGCGCAGACGGCCCCGGACGTTCGAGACGAGATGCCACACACCCGGGTGCGGCTCAGCGTCCGGAAGGGCAGGGGCCACGATCGTCCCGTAGGAGCAGACTCGGCCAAGATCGTTTCGCATCAGATCCACGATCATCACGTGCTCCGCGGCATCCTTCACGGACCGCCGAAGCGCGGCCAGCGCTTGCTGCGCCACGGCCTCGTCGTCGGGGCGCTTGATCGTGCCCTTGATCGGCCCGGTCACGACGGCATCGCCAACGCGGTGAAGGAACAGCTCCGGTGACAGGCTGGCGATCCCGCCCCAGGCCGTCTGAAAGGCGCCGCCGCGGGCGGGCCAGATGTGATCCAGCGCGTGCGCATAGAGCTCGGTGACTGAGCCGCCCCACCGAGTCTCGAGTCGCAGGCAGATGTTCGCCTGGTAGATCTCACCGGCGAAGATGCGTTCACGGCACTCGTCGACGGCAGCCATGTGACTGCCCTTGTGGACGTAGCTCAGCCGAAACGGCGCGGGCGCAGCGTACGGTTGCGGCGAGCGCTGACGTTCGGCGAGGCGCGCGCACAAATCATCGAGGCGGCGATGGATTCGATCGTCCGCCCCTGTACCCACAAGCGCCTCGAACCACCACTGTCCCGATCGGTCCAGATGCAGCACGTGGTCGTAATAGGCCAGGTGAAATGAGGGGAGTGGCGCCGGTCGCGGCGGTCCCTCGGGGAGATCCTCGACGCGACGCCCCAGGCGATAGCCCAGCCAGCCGAACCAGCCGCCGCCGACCGCCCCATCCGGATGCGCCTGCTTGTCGACGGCTGGCAACACGTCGAGCAACGCGAACGGGTCGGCCTTGGCATCGGCGACCGTCAGCGGACTCGAGCCGAGGACCGCTCCCCCGCCGGCCCAGTTGCCGGTCAGTGCAAAAGGCAGCGGCTCATCGGCGAGCGCTCGTAGAACGTCCTGCGGCGTCAGCCTGCATTCGAGAGGCACGCGTTCGAGCTTCGCCGAGGCAGAGATCGGGTCCATCGCATGCCTGCGGTCAGACGCGCACCGGCGGCTTCATCGCTCGGTAGGTGAAGTCGCCGGCCTCCGCGGTCTCGCGCGCGGCGACGACGCGATCGTGATGCGGCGAGAACCGGCAGACCGGATCGGTGGCCGCTGCGTCGCCTGCGAGCCGCAGTGCCTGGCAGCGACACCCGCCCCAGTCCAGCTCCTGACGTCCGAGCGGACACGTGCGGCAGGGCTCCTGCATCCAGTCCGTACCGCGAAACCGCGCAAACGCGTCGGACTCGCTCCAGATCCACTCGAGCGAATGCTCGCGAACGTTGGCGAACTCCAGGCCCGGAATCGTCGACGCCGCCTGACAGGGCATCACGTCGCCGTTGGGAGCGACCACCATCGCCGTGCGGCCCCAGCCTCCCATGCACGGCTTCGGGAGATCCTCGTAGAAGTCCGGGAGGACCCAGAGCACCTGCACCCTGGGACCGACGCGCTCGCGGAAACGCTGGACCGCTTCCTCGCCGCGTTGGAGCTGATCCGACGTTGGCATCAGCGCCTCCTGGTTCACCACCGCCCAGCCGTAGTACTGGGTGTTCGCAAGCTCGAGTCGCTGCGCGTCCAGCTCCAGTGTGAGGTCGAGCACCTCCTCGATCCGATCGAGGTTCTGGCGGTGCAGAACGCAGTTGATCGTGAGCGGGAAGTCGAGCTCTCTGACGAGCCGTGCGGCCGCGATCTTCTTCTGAAACGATCTGTTGCCGGCGATTCGGTCGTTCTCCTCCGCGTCCGGGCTCTGGATCGAGATCTGCACGTGATCGAGTCCGGCGGCCTTCAGAGCCTCGGCGCGCTCGCGCGTGAACAGGGTCCCGGCCGTGATCAGCGAGGAGTACAGGCCGGCGTCGCGCGCCCCTTCGCACAGCTCGACAAGATCGCGGCGCAGCATCGGCTCGCCGCCGGTGAGCGCGAGCTGAAGCACGCCGAGCCCACGCGCCTGCTGGAACGCACGGATCCAGTGCTCGCTCTCCAGTTCGTGGTGATAGCGCTCGGCGCCGATGTCGGTCGGGTTCGAGCAGTACGGGCAGTGCAGCGGGCACTGGTACGAAAGCTCGGCGATCAAGGTGGACGGCCTAGGCAGCTGCATCCACCACCAGTCCCTTCTCCGCCATCGCCCGGACGAGCCCTCGCACGTCCGCGCCCAGATCGGCGCCGTCGTAGCGTTCGCTGAGCGCGCCGACGATGTCGTCGAGCGAGCGTTCCCCATCGCACAGCTCGAGCACCTCCGCCGCCGTGGGATTGAGCCGCACGACGCCCTCGGGGACCAACAGCAGGTGCTCCTCGCGGACCTCGTCGTACTGGAGCCGCGCGCCGGTGGCAAGTCGGGGACGGGTCATGCGTCCTGGGCGGTTGGGATCGAATCGTGCGTGTCGCCGCGCTCGATCGCATCGAGCTGCGCCCACAGAACCTCGGTCTTGAAGCGCAGCGCCGCCACCGCAGCATCCTGGCGTTCGCGCGTGCGGCAGCGCTCGACGGTCAGGTCGAGTGCGTACTGCGCGTCGCGGGGGGCCTGCACCAGCCGCGCGCGGAAGTACTCCAGCCCCGCCGGGTCGATCCAGTCGTAGTGCCGTTCCAGCGCCTCCAGCCGGACGCGGATTGCGGCTGGCCCGAACAGCTCCGTGAGCGATGACGCGACCGCCTCGATCCATGGCCGCCGGCGCGCGAAGTTCACATACGCGTCGACGGCATACCGCACACCGGGGAGGACTCGCTCCTCCGAGACGAGCTCGTCTCTCGACACGCCGAGCGCTTCGCCCAGTCGCAGCCATGACTCGATGCCGCCGGTCCCGTCGGCCGTGCCGTCATGGTCGATGATCCGCTGTATCCACTCGCGCCGGACTTCGACCTCGGGGCAGTTGGAGAGGATCGCGGCGTCCTTCAACGGGATGCACTTCTGGTAGTAGAAGCGGTTGGCGACCCACCGCTGCAGCTCCTCGCGCGTCAGCTCGCCGGCATCCATCCGCACATGGAAGCGGTGCAGATTGTGGTAGCGCGTGCCCTGTGCGCGCAGGCGAGCGATGAACTCCGTCGGGTGCCAACGCCCCGTGATCAGCCGTGGTCAGAGCGGCGCTCTCGGTCATAGCTCGATCTCGAGGCCATCGTAGGCAACCTCGACGCCCGCCCGCAGGACCGCGGCGCGCTCGGGCGAGTCCTCCAGCAGGATCGGGTTGGTGTTATTGATGTGGACGAGTGCCTTGCGAGGCCGCTCCAGGCGAGCGAGCGCCTCGAGCGTTCCGCCGGGGCCCGACAGCGGGACGTGTCCCATGTCGTGCGCCGTTCGCTCCGAGATGCCCAGCCGCGCGAGCTCGTCGTCGCGCCAGAACGTCCCGTCCACCAGCACGAGATCGCTCGATGCAAACCGATTGAGCACGGCTTCGTCCAGGCGGGCGAGGCCCGGGACGTACGTGACGACGCCGGCGCCGGCGCGGTCGCGAAACACGAACCCGCTCGCCTGCAGCTCCGTGTCTGACCCGCTCAGGTACCGCGGCGCGTCGCCACCGACGTAGAACGGCTCGACCTCGAGGCTGGACCCGTCGAGCGGCGTCACAAGCTCCGGTTCAAGCGTGTGCCATTCGGCGCCGCAGTAGCGCTCGAGGATCTCCAACACCGGGTACCCCTGCGTCAGCGCTCGCTCCACGCCTTCGTCGCCGAAGATGCGCACCGGCGTCGCGGACTCGCGCAGGAGCATCAGCCCGGCCGTGTGGTCGATCTCAGCGTCGGTCAGGAGCACGCCCGCGAACGGCGGGGAGCGGACGCCGTTGACGGCCACCGGTGCGAGCTGCTCGAGCTGCTGACGGGCGTCGGGCGAGGCGTTGACGAGATACCACGGCCCCTCGCGCCCGCGGATCGCCAGCGACGACTGCGTGCGAGGTTGTGCACGCACGCCTGCACGTGCCGCCTCGCATGTCTCGCACCGGCAGTTCCACTGCGGAAACCCACCGCCGGCGGCCGAGCCGAGAACCCGGACGATCACGTCGTCAGGGAAGCGCGACGCAGCCTCTGGCGGACGCCGGAGGCCACGTCAGCTTCCGTTTCCTACCGGTAGTGAAGGTAGGACGTGACCTCGGAGCAGAGGTCAACGAACTCAAACTCAGGCCTGATCCACGTCATACACGGCCTCCCTTTAGAGTCCTCGTAGTCCTGTGGACGATGTTACCGGACAGCTTGTGAGCCTAGTAAACGGTCCGAGACGGTGCAAGTCGAGATAACCGCCGGTGACCCTCGAGGTATTGCAGCTGACCTCGTTGCGGCTGCTGTGGGACCTCGCGCCGCGGAGCTTGGCGCTCCCGCGCGGGCAGCGGCGGACGCCGACCCGGTCGCGATCGTGTACACGGACTCCGCGCCGCTCGCGGTCGTCGCGCTCGATGCCGATGTCGAGGGACTGCGAACGGCCGCCGCGCGTGCGGTGCGTGCGTGTCGGAGCGGCGGCACGGTCGCGTGGGCGCTCGACTCGTCGCTGCCCGTTGCGGTCGAGGACCAGATCCGCGCACTGACCGAAGGCGCCGTGATCGGCGGCTACGACGGTCGCCGCTGGCGAAGCGGGAAGCAGCCCCGTCCAGTAGAGCGCTTCGTGATCTGCAACTGCGACGAGGCCGTGACGCCGGTGGCGGACCGCGCATCGCTCGTCGCGCGCTGGACCAACACGGCCCGCGAGCTCGTCGACGCACCTCCGAACGTGATCTCACCGGGAGCGCTCGCCGAGCGCGCCGGGGCGATCCCCGGCCTCGAGTCAGAAATCGTCGACCCGGTGCAGGCGGGGCTCGGCGCGCTCGCCGCCGTCGGGGGAAGCAGCCCGGCGCCTCCGCTTCTGATCGTGCTGCGGCACGAGCCGCCCGGTGCCCGCGATGCACCGCGGCTGGCGCTGGTGGGGAAGGCCGTCACGTTCGACACGGGCGGCTACTTCCTCAAGCCGCAGTCGGACATCGTCCGTCAGAAGGCAGACATGGCCGGCGGCGCCGCTGTCGTCGCAGCGCTTGGCGCGATCGCCGAGCTCGGACTACCGCTGCACGTCACGGGGTTTGTGCCGGCGTGCGAGAACATGCTCAGCGGTACCGCGATCCGGCCGACCGACGTCATCGAGACGGCGGCGGGGCTCACCGTGGAGGTGAACAACCCCGATGCCGAGGGACGCCTGATCCTGGCCGACGCGCTGTGGTACGCGCGCCGTGACGGCCCCACGCACCTCGTCGACCTGGCGACCCTGACGGGCGCAATGCGGGCCGGCATGGGCGACCTGTACGCCGGCGTCTTTGCCTCCGACGAGTCGTGGCGCGACGAGGTCGTGCAAGCCGGAAACGCAAGCGGCGATCTCGCCTGGCCGTGGCCGCTGCACCCGCGCTATCGACCGTTGCTCGACTCGCCCGTCGCCGACTTGCGCAACACGGCCGGAAAGGGCTTCGGCTATCCGATCGTCGCCGCTACGTTCCTTGCGCAGTTCGCCGGGGCCGGCCCTTGGGCGCATGTCGACATGCTGGGCCCGGCGCTGCTCGACGACGATCGCGGCGATGCGTTCGGCCGCGGCGCAAGCGGCTATGGCGTTCGTTTGCTGATCGAACTCGCCACTCGCATGAGCGCAGCGGCCGCGTTGTGAGCGGCCGCTCAGGCGTTACGCTGGCCCGATGAATGTCGGCGGTCGCGATCCGGGAGCGGCGGCGCCGCCCTCATCCGGGCGCGTCGTCGACGCCTCCAAGCTCGATCTTGCCGCCGCCGAACAGGCCGCGCTGGACCTGCTTCGGGCGCTCGGCGCCGATCTGGAGCGCCCGGACGTACAAGGGACACCACGGCGCGTCGCCGCCTCCCTGGCCGAGCTCGTCACGCCCGCCGAGTTTGCCGCGACCACATTTCCCAACGAGGAGCACTACGACGAGCTCGTGATCGTGCGCGACATCCCGTTCCACACGCTCTGCATGCACCATCTGCTGCCGTTCCACGGTCAAGCCCATGTCGCCTACCTGCCCGGGGAGAGAATCCTCGGGATCTCGAAACTCGCCCGCGTGGTCGAGAACTTCGCCCGGGATCTGCAGCTGCAGGAGCGGATGACCGTGCAGATCGCTGATTGGCTGGAGCACGAGCTCAAGCCGCGCGGGGTGGGAGTCGTGCTGAGCGCCGAGCACACGTGCATGACGATGCGCGGCGTGCTCAAGCCGGGGGCCCGGACGGTGACCTCGGCGCTGCGTGGCTCGCTACGCGACGACCCGGGCACGCGTCAGGAGCTCTTCAGCCTTGTCGGCTGATGCCCTTGACCAAGTTCCACTGCTCGAGACCGTCGTGACCACGATCGGCAGCGACGGCGTCGTGAACTGCGCGGCGATGGGGGTGCGCTGGGGCGAGGAGGAGCTGGTCTTCTGGCCGTTCGATGCCACCCGCACGCTGAAGAACCTGCAATTCCACGGCGAGGCGGTCGTGCACCTGACCGACGACGTGCTCCTGTTCGTCGAGGCCGCGCTCGGCCACCCGCGCCCTCCGATGCGCGACGCCAGCGTGATCGCCGGCTCTGTGATCGAGGAGGCCAGCTGCTGGCGGGAGGTGGTGGTGACCGAGATCGCGCCCACCGATGATGAGTTGCCGCGCTCGCGGGTGCGTGCACGCGTCGTGGCCGGCGGGAGCGGCACGCGTCAGCCGTCGGGACTTTGTCGCGCCAGACACGCGGCCGTCGAAGCGTCGATCCTCGCCTCGCGCCTGAGGTGGCTGGGGGGCGAGCGTGTCCGTGCCGAGCTCGACCGCCTTCAGGAACTGGTCGACAAGACCGCCGGACCGCGCGAGCGCGCGGCAATGGATTACGTGCGGCGCTACGTCGCCGAGCGGACGTGAGCGCGATCGTGGTCACCGCCCCGGCGCGGCTGCACTTCGGCATGCTCGATCCGGCCGGCTTGGGAGCGCGGCGTTTCGGCGGCTTCGGGGTGGGGATCGAGTCGCCGCGAGTGGTCGTCAGCGTCCGGCCTCGTCCGGGCGACGAGGTCGTCGTGACGGGCCGGCAGGCCGACCGCGCGAGGACGTTCGTCCAGCGCGCACGGTCGCGGCTGGGGATCGGCGGCGGGGTCGAGGTGGAAGTGCGCGAGGCAATTCCCTCACACATGGGGCTTGGCTCGGGCACCAAGCTCGGGCTGGCGATCGCCCGCGGGCTCGCGGAGCTGGCGGGCATCGCCGCAGGGCCGGAGCAGCTGGCGGTGGCGAGCGGCCGGGCGGCGCGCTCGAGCGTCGGCGTCTGGACGTTTGCGGCCCCCGGGCTGGTGGTCGAGGCCGGTGTCACCGACGAGGTCTCGGTCAGCCCGCTGGTCGCGCGACACCCGATCCCCGAGCGGTGGCGGTGCGTGCTGGCGCTGCCACTCGGCGTCGAGGGGCTCTCGGGTGATGCCGAGCAGCGCTTCTTCGGTCGGCTGCGCGATTCGGTCGCGGCCGAGCCGAGCATCGCCCGCCTGCTGTTGAGCGCGCTGCTGCCCGGATTGCTCGCGGGCGACATCGACGAGTTCGGTGTCGCCCTGACCGAGATCCAGCGCGAGATGGGATCGATCTTCGCCTCCCAGCAGGGAGGCGTCTTCCATCCGCGTGCCGCGCCGCTCGTCGATGCCCTGCAGACGATGGGCGTCGGAGCAGTCGGCCAGAGCTCGTGGGGCCCGACGGTCTATGGGATCGTCGATGGGCCGGAGCGGGCCGCCGACGTCGTCGATCGGCTGCGCGTCGCGGCCGGCGCCGGCACAGACGTCAACGTGGTCGACTTCGACCGCCGGGGCGCGTGGGTGGGGCACGAGACCTCGGTACGTGAGCCGGCATGAGGCTGCTGGTCAGCGTCGTCTCCGCACGCGAGGCCCGGCGTGCCCTGGCCGGCGGCGCGGACATCATCGACGTCAAGGATCCGTCGCAGGGCCCGCTCGGGGCGCCATCGCCGCGCGTGCTGTCGGAGGTGGTGGCCGAGGTCGGTGGCGCCGTTCCGGTGAGCGTCGCCCTGGGCGACCTGCCGAATCTCCCGCACACGGCTGCGCTGGCCGCGCGGGGCGCGGTGCTCAGCGGCGCCGACTACGTGAAGGTCGGACTGCGAGGGGTACAGGGGATCGACGACGCCGTGGCGCTGATGCGCGCGGTCGCGGACGCGGTGGGACCACAGACGGCCGTGATCGCCGCCGCGTATGCGGATGCCGCTGCGCTCGATCCACCGGCCCTGGCCCCGGCGTGGCTTCCCGGCGTGGTCGACCGGTCCGGCATCGCCGGCGCGCTCGTCGACACGTTCGTCAAGGACGGGCGCGGCCTGTACTCGTGGTTGTCACCGTCCGAGGTCGTCGATTTGGTCGCTCGCACGCGAAGCGCCGGCGGCAGCTTCGCGGTCGCGGGTCAGTTGACTCTGGGCGAGCTGCATCGTGTGGAGGCGGATGTCGTCGGTGTGCGCTCCGCGGTGTGTCGCGGAGGTGACCGCGCAGCCGAGCTCGCCACCGAGCTGGTGGCGGCAGCGGTCGCCGAGCTGCGTGCCGGGCGCGCGCTCAGCCCGGGGTGATCCGCGTACCGGTCCCGCCCGGCGCGCGCACCACTGCCGTCACACCCGTGCGGCGAACAGCCTCTGGCAGGTAGATGTCAACAGCCCGTGCGTCGCCGCGCGCCTGGAGAGCATGCAACTCGCCGGCCGTCAGGGCCGGCAGCGCCGGGTCGTCCGACGGCCATCGCGCAAGCACGCCGTCGACGGACTTGAGCAGGACCGCCTCGTCGGCGCCGATCGCCGCCGGCCGCCAGCACCGCCAGCGAGTCGCTGGTCACGGTCCAGGACTCCGGCACCCCTGGGCGTCCTGTAAACGCCGGCGCCACATGTAAGAGGCTCAGGGCGCGCGGGGTCACGAGGTCGTCAAGCAATTCCGCCGCCGGCAGCATCGGGCGAAGCAGTACGCCGAGCTGATCCATCGCCCGCAGCGCGAGCGCGTGGGCCGTGGCGTCGTCGAGCCCCACCTGCTCGTCGACCGCGCGGACAGCGTCGGCGAACGGGCCGCCTCCCGGCACGACGAGCACCGGACGGTTCGCGGCGAGCTCGAGCGCCTCTGCGCACGCCCTCCGCAGCCCTTCGACCCCTTCGTCGCGGAGCAGGCCGCCGCCGACCTTGACGACGAGCGGCGCGGGGCGGTCTGTTTGTGGCCCGGTCACAACGCGGGCATCCCGGGACCAGAGGTGGGACGTGAAACCGCGATATATCGGAGGTTTCGCATCCAACCTCGGCTCAGAAGCCCTAATCACGCCCGAGCACCGACAGCGCGACCGCCGCGGCGACCTCACCGCCCTGACCGCCGAGCGGCGAACCGGAATCGGCGATGAACGGATCAGCCCGCAGCGTTCGGCCGCCGAGCCCGCGCGAGGAATTCGCCGACCCCGACGGCAACCACCTCGGTGCCGGCCGGCACGCGCTCGGCCACGCGCGCGAGCGCATCGGCGATCGCCTCGATCTGCGCCTCCTCGACCGCTTCTGCAATCGCCTCGAGGTCGCCACCGGCGAGCTGCTCGGGGTCGGCGCAGACGACACGCGCCAGCCGGGAGCGCACCTCGGCCAGGCTCGTGCCCCGACCGTCGGGGAACGTGCACGTGCACTGCTCGGGCCGCAGACTGCCGCGCAGCAGATGCGCATCGGCGGCGATCGCGTACAGCTCTGCGGTCACCGCGCAAGGCCTGCCGCCGATCGGCACGTGCGAGAGCACGGCGGCGACGTTGGTTCGCAGCGCGCCCGTGTACACGAGCTCGCCTTCGAGCAGCCGCTCGACGTCGGTCCGTCCCAGGGCGGCAACCGTGCCGGCGACGATCGGGATCACGTCGGTCGTGGTGCCGCCGCAGTCGAGCAGGATCGCATCGGGCAGCGAGCGCGCGACCAGCATCGCCGTCGCCACCCAGTTGGCTGCCGCGCACGCCAGCGGTGCCGCTCGCGCATGCTCGAGGTCAACCATCTCGCCGGCCGTCGTGAATACCCGAAGCCCGCGTTCGGGCAGCGCCTGCTCGGCGGCGTCGAGGACGCGCAGCACCCCCTCCCGCTTGCTCGCGAACACGTCGACGAGCTCGGCGGTCGTGGTCAGCACGACTGGCGCGTGATCGAGCTCGAGCGCACCGACGACCGAGGCGATCGCGTCGGGCAGCCGCTCCGGCTCGCGCCACACCTCGAACGGCTCGGAGCTCGTCCGCACCTGACCGTCGTCGCCGGCGACCGCCGCCTTGGTGTTGGCGCCGCCGACGTCGAGCCCGATCACCGGGTGGTGTTGCCCGCGAATGTCGGGAAGATACGCGGACGATGCGGATCGTGCCGGTCCTCGATCTCAAGGGCGGCATCGTCGTGCATGCTCGCCGCGGGCAGCGCGCCCAGTACGCGCCGCTGCGTAGCCCGCTGGTCGACGGGTGCGAGCCGCTGGCGGTAGCACGAGCACTGTGCGACGCCGCCCACGCGGGCACGCTCTACGTCGCCGATCTGGATGCGATCGCCGGCGCGCCGGCGGACGTGGCCATGATCGCGTCGCTGTCGACGGTCGCAGAGATCTGGGTCGACGCGGGGGCTACGACGCACGAGCAGGCCGCCGCGCTCGATCGCGCCGGCGCGGCGCGCAACATCGTCGGCACCGAATCGCTCGGGTCCGGCGCGATCGACCGCGCCGACGGCCCGCCGCGGGTGCTGAGCGTCGACCTGCGCGACGGAAGGCTGATCTCTCCCCGCCCGGAGCTCGCCGGCCGCGAGGCCGCTGCCGCCGCGCCGCTGGCGACCACGCTGGGGGTGCGCGAGGTGCTCGTGATCGATCTCGTGCGCGTCGGTAGCGGCTCCGGACCGCCGCTTGACGCCGTCGGTGGGCTCGCCGCGGCCCTCCCGGGGGTCGCGATCTACGCCGGCGGTGGCGTTCGCGACGACGACGACCTGCGCGCGCTCGAGGCCGCGGGCGCCGCCGGCGCGCTCGTCGCGACGGCCCTGCACGAGGGTCGCATCACGCTGTGACCAGCAGCTCGCAGGATCTCGCCACCCGCGCGGTGAGGTCGTCGTCGCAGACCGACTGCAGCGCCTGCCAGCCTGGTATCCCGTTGACCTCGACGACGAATATCTCCTCGTCGGGCGTGACGAGCAGGTCGACGCCGGCGACATCGGCCTCGAGCGCGGCCGCGGCGGCGAGCGCCACGTCGCGCTCCGCTTCGCCGAGCGCGACCGCGCGCGGACGGGCGCCGCGCGCGATGTTGGCGCGCCATGAGTCGGTCGCTCGCTCCATCGCGCCGGCGACCTCGCCGGCGACGACGAGCACGCGCAGATCGCGCCGGCCGGCGGGCGCGATCGTGCGCTGCACGTAGTAGACGGTCCGCTCCAGCTCCAACGCGCGGAACACCCGGTGGGCCACGTCGCGATCCTCGATGCGAACGATGCCGTTCCCCATCGCGCCGAACAGTGGCTTGACGACGACGTCTCCGCCCAGCCGTTCGAATGCCTGCATCGCGCCGTCGTAGCGCTCGCAGACGATCGTCGGCGGGGTCGGGATACCGGCGCCCGCGAGCACCGCGCCTGCCCACGACTTGTCGATCGTGCGCTCGAGCGCGCGCGGACGGTTGACGACGCGCACGCCGTTCCCGGCGAGTACATGCAGCGCGTCCACCCGGAAGATCACCTGCTCCAGCGAGCCGCGGGGAAGGCCGCGGACGAGCAGCAGCTCCATCCGATCGAGCAAGACGCCTTCGGGCCCGAGCACGTGCACGTCACCGTGGTCGTCGACTTCGGACTGCAGTCGCGTGGCCGGGATCGCGACCACCTCGTGGCCGCGAGCGGCGAGCGCGGCGAGCAGCCCACGCGTATGCCAGGAGCCTGACGCGCCGAGCACCCCGACGTGCAGCCGCTCGCTCAACGCTCAAACGAGCGCTCGAGCACGTCGGGCGCAAGCTTGCCGCCGTGATGGGCGCGTCCGGACTCGGCGCTCGTCAGCGTCACGGCGGCGGGGCTGAACAGCAGTGGATCGATGTCGTAGAAGTTCCAGTTCGCGGCCTCGAGCAGCTCGCCAAACGGGGTCCCGAAAGCGTCCGAGGCCGACGAGGGCAGGCGCCCGGCGAGGTCGGCGACCTCCTCGTCCTCGCCCTCGATCCAGAGGTGCACCGTGCCGCCGTACAACACCGCGTCGTTGGTGCGTCCGATCGCGGCGGGATCGTCCTTGGCAACCGGTGCGATCGGGCAGCAGCCCCAGCCGTTGCGCACCCGTGCCGGGTCGACGCCGAGCTCGTGCAGCTTGTGCAGCGCCGTCTCGACCACGCGGGCCGAGATCTGCACTGAGCCGCAGATCGACGCCGTGCGCGCGATCAGGAATGTGACCTTCGACGCCTGGACCCCGCAGCGCTGTGCCACCTTCTCGACGATCTCCGGTGGGGGCTCCTGCTTGGTCTCCAGGCACAGGACCGCCACGTCGGCCTGCTCCTTGACGGCAAGCTCGTCGAACAGATCCTCGACGCGCGCCAGCGCGCGGCCCGGACCGCTGGCCATCGCGAAAAAGTCCTCGCTCTCGAGCTTCCAGCCTGCGTACTGCGCCGCCAGGCAGGCGGCTGCCGGCTCGTCCACAGAGACGGCCACGCCCGGCCAGGTTCGGTCGCCCACCGCTACGCCGATCGGATCGATCCTGCCCAGGCCGCCCATGCACACGGTCGCGAACCCCAAGCCCGCCTGCAGCCCTCCACGGGCCTTGGCGCCGCAATCCAACAGTCGCGCGCCCGAGTCCAGGGTGTGTGCCTCGATTCCGAGCGCGTCGGCGTAGACAACCAGCGAGTCGACAAGCGTGGCCGCACGCTCGTTCATCGAGAGGTTCATGCTCCCTCCTCCTCGTCGAAGATCAGGATCTCGCCACGACCAAGCTCGGTGCGGTCGCCGGACCAGCGCGCCCAGGCGCCGTTGAGCAGCTCGTCGGGGACCGTCAGTCCCAGCTCGCGGACCCGGCGCAGCTGCACCCGCAGAGCCGGTGGGCGATAGCTCGCGGCGAAGGCATAGCCGGGCAGCGGGTCAAGCGCAGCCACCGAGACGAGGGTTCCGCGCTTGTTGCCGATCCCTGCCTCCGCGCCGATCCCGCCCAGCGCGATCATCGTGCCCGCCAGCATCCGCAGTCCGGCGCCGGCCCCGGTCCAGCCGCCGACGGCGACCAGGCCGCGCCGCATCCCGGCGCCCGCCTCCTCGCCCGCGTCGCCGGAGACCACGATCTCGCCGCCGGTCATGCCGACGCGGACCCCCGGGTAGGCGCTGCCCAGCCTGGCGCCCGCATTGCCCGAGATCCGCATCAGCCCGCCGGCCAGCTCGGCGCCTGCCCAAGCCCCGGCGTTGCCGCGCACCTCGAGCTCGCCGCCGCGCATGCGCGCGCCGAGGTGGTCGCCGCAGGATCCCTCCACGAGCACGCGGCCGCGGGTCATGCCGGCGCCGATCCCATCCACGCGCCTCAGCCCGCCGACGAACGTCACCTGATCGTCGCCGCAGCCGGACACCTCGAACAGATCGCCGACGTTCAACGTTTCGCGCCCAGCGCGCACCGTCAGGGCGGCCACTTCGGACGCCGCCAGCCCCTGCAGCCGCTCGGGGGCGAGCGCGCCCATCGCCACCCGTGCCGGTGGTTGGGTCCGGAGCGTGAGCGTCAGCGTCATGGCGGGTCGCACAGCTCCGTGAGCGGGAAGTGAAATTCGCCGAGCTTGCCGCCGAAGTTCGCGGCGGTGATGTGGGTGGCGTCCGCGGCGGCGGCCGCATGCAGGCCACGGCGCATCGCTTCGCGCACGGCTTCCTCGGAGACGCCGTCGATGACGATCTCGAAGATGGCGCCCACGCCCTCCGGGACAAGGGTGTCCGGCACCTGCGCGCGCAGCGTGGGTGCCAGCTGGTGGTTGGTGGACGCGGGCATCGACGAGGACGTGAGCGCGCCGACCTTGCTGCCGCTGCGGACGATCCCCCCCGGGAACGGCAGCGCGATGCCCTCGCCGCGCATCGCTCGCGCCGCGGCCTCCGCCGCGGCCAGCGCGGCCGGTTCGTCGCCCGCGGCGATCACGAGGTTGCCGCCCCCGACACCGCTGCCGACCCCCACGAGGTCGGAGACCAGAAACTCGCCCTCCATCACGGGGATCCGCCAGAAGCGCTGGCCCGCGATCACCTTGCTGGCCTGAAAACCGTCGCCGAAGTAGCGCAGGCTCTTGCCGAGCGGCACCGTCTTCTCGGCGCCGGCGAGCCCGTCGAAGCACGCCGTCGTCGGGCAGGTCAGGACGCACTGGCCGACACGGTCGAGTACGCGCTTGCCCACGCCCTCGCGATCCATCGCGAACAGCAGCACTGCGATCCCCGGGCGACCATCCGGGGTCTCCGCCGCCGCGAGCGGCCTTTCGATCGCCGCCTCGCACTTGCAGCCGATCACCGAGGTGGCGAAGCCGGTCGCCGACCGCGCCGCCTCGTGCGCCCAGGCGTCGGTCGCCGCCGTGATCACCAGCCGCGCGTAGCGCATCGGGAACGCCTCGGCGAACGTGTCGGCGACCTGGGTCGCGCCGAGCGTGTACCCGGTCATTTCGAGGCCTCCACGATCTGGGCCGGTTCGCGCAGGGCCGGATCGTGCACCGGGTAGTGCTCGAACGCGACCGTGTAGCGCTCCCCGAACAGCGGCGCGAGCACGCCGCTTACGTCGGGATCGAAGGCGGCGGCGCTCGAGAGCAGGATTCCGTCGTCGACGCGGCGCAGGTCGCCGTCGTCGACGGCCACCTCGCCGCCCTTGATCACGTAGCGGGGCGTGGCGAACATCTCCTCGCGGTCGGCGCGATCGTTGTAGACCGTCACGTCGGCGTCGGCGCCGATCCCGAGGTGCCCCTTGTCGCGCAGCCCGAGCCGGCGCGCGGGGGCCGCGCGCGTGATGATCGCGATCTCGTTGAGCGTGTACTCGCGGTCGAGCCCGTCGGGCAGGGCGGTGCGGCGGATCGCCTTCTGATTTGCGCGGCCCATCTGGTCCTCGCGATAGGCGCGGTCCATCAGCAGCCGGATCAGCTTGGGGTAGGACAGAAATGAGCCGCCGTTGGGATGATCAGTGGAGAGCATCACCTGCCAGGGGTCCTTGCCGAGCAGGAACAGCTCCAGTCCGATTCCCCATTGCAGGGCGTGGACGTAGTTGCCGGCGCGGTAGGTGTAGGGCACGATCCCGCAGCCGGTCTCGACCTCGGTGTCGTGGTTGATCCACTTGCCGTGGGTCAGGTCACGGAGCAGCTCGGACACGTGGGCGTCGGCTGTCATCGTCATCGCCGGACCGAACATCACCTGGCCGACGTCGGCCGTGATCTCGGGGTGCGCCGACAGGTGGTCGAGCAGCTCGGGCGCACGCGAGCGGGGCTGACCGCCGGGCTTGCCGCCATAGCAGTGAAACTGCAGGTGGGCGAAGTGCGCCTGGCGCCCGGACAGCGTGCGCATCGTCTCGAGCGTCGTGTCTGCGTTGCCGGCGACGCCCAGGTTGTTGGCGTGGATGTGGACCGGATGCGGCAGTCCCAGCTCGTCGACGGCTCCGCCGATCGCCTCCAGCACCTGGCGCGGTGTCACCTCGAAGCCCGCGACGTGGTCGTCGATCGTGTCGATATGGCCGTTGTTCTGTTTCCAGAGCTCGACGCCGCCGGGGTTGACGAGCTTGACGCCGTAGCCGCCCGTCGCCTCGAGCCACCATGCGATCGCGTCACGCAGCCGCGACGAAACGGCGCCGCGGGACTCGCGGATCAGCTCGAACAGCACCTGGTTGTTGCCCATCAGGATCAGGAATGCCTTGTCGATCATCGGCGTGTCGCGCAGCTCGGCGAGCACGTGACGTGCGGCCAGTGGCGGCGCCGCGGCCTCGATGACCGTCGTGTAGCCCAGCAGCGAGTAGCGATAGCCGGTCGCAAACGTCGAGGGCACGAGCCCGCCGGTGCCCGAACGCAGGATCTCGGTGCGGTCCAGGGGATCGTCACGGCGGTCGTCGGGAGACAGCCGACGCGCAGCGTTGACCTTGGGACCCGCGATGTGCGCGTGGATGTCGACGCCGCCCGGCATCACCACCATTCCGCGCGCGTCGATCCGGCGGGCATCAGGCCCGACTGCGGCAACAACCTTGCCGTCCTGCAAACACAGGTCGCGGACCTCGCCGTCGATCTCGTTGGCCGGGTCGTGGATCGCCCCGCCGGTGATTCGGATCGCGGTCATCGCTCAAGCTCCTCCAGCAGGCGGGCGAGCAGCACCGCAGCCGTCGGGGCGTCGGCGGGCTCCGGCGCCTGCAACGTCAGCGGGACGCCGTCGAGCCGGTGAGCAGTGCCGGTGCAAGCGACGCCCGCCGCGGCGGTGCGGATCGACACCTCTACTCCTTGCATCGGCCGGCTGGCAAGCGCGATCTGCGTTACGCCGTCGCCGAGCTCATCGCCGGCGCCCTCGATGCACAGCGAGACATCGACTCCCTCGCCGACCGGGAGTGACTCCGTGGCGGTGACCAACTCCGGATGTCCGCTGGCGAGGTCGACGTTCTCGGAGTATCCGGTCTGCCAGGCGAGCACGTCCTGCGCGCTCCTGGTCCCGGCAGCGGCGGGCAGCGCCAGCGTGACCACATGAAGGTCGTGGGAAAGCTCCCGCACGAGCTCGTGCAGCGCGAGCGCGCGCCGCTGCCCGCCCGCGCCGTCGCTGAGCTGGGCTCCGTGCACGAACGCTGCGTGTGGGACAGCGCCGATGCGGTCCAGCAGCTCGCCGAGCTCGCGCTCGAGGTCGCTCGGACGCGCCTGAAGTTTGCGTTGCATGACGTGCAGAGTCGTCAGTGCTTCGAGATCGCGCTCGCGCCGCCAGCGCAGGTGCACGTCGGCGCGGCGGGTCGTGGCGGTGTCCCGGTCGTCGACGACAACGAGCGTGCGGTCCGCCGCGAGCCTCGAATTGGAGCCATCACCGAACCCGAGTCGCTCGAGCAGGCGGGGATGGGTGACCTCGGCATCCTCGCGCCAGATCACGACCACCCGCGACCGATCACGGATCTCGCCGAGCGTGGCGGTCGAGGCGCCACGCAACGGCACCGCGGGGGCGCCCGGCCAGTCCCCGGTCAGCGCGCCGGTCGCGACCAGCGCCCCGAGCCGATCGGCGAGCGCCACGGCCGCCCTGGCGTCGTCCACTGTGGCCCCGTCGAAGCCGTGCAGCAGCGGACGGCGGGCCGCGCGCAGCAACTCTGTGGCGTGGGCCAGAGCGGTCTCGACATCGGCCGGCTTGCCGCGGATCGTCGCGGGCGGTCCGTCCTGCGCGCCCGCAACGCGCTCGGCGAACCACTCCGCGCCAAGATCGCACCGGGGCAGCAGGCGCAGGTCGTCCCCCGAGCGCTCGATGAGCACGTCGTCGCACAACAGTGCACACCCCGCGCAGGTGACCGGTCCGAGCTCAGCCACCGGCAGGCACCGCTTCGGGAATCGCAGACAGCAGATGCGCGCCACACGCGGCGAGCTCCGTGGCCCCCGCGGTCGCTGAGACCAGCGTGCACACAGGCTGACCCCGTCTGATCGTCTCACCGGTATGCGGGATGTCGCGCACCAGCCCCGCCGGCCACCAGCCGGGATCAGGCGCCCGAAGGTCGCGCGGGGCAAACAGCACGAGCTTCACCTTCGCACACCGCGTCGCCGGCGGCGAGCCGGCCACGGGCAGGCCGAGACCACGGGCGGCCCGCACGTGCGCCTTGAAGCTGCCGGGGCCGAACAGCTCGAGCCCGGCCGGCGGCCGCGGGTTGACCTCGAGCACCCAGGCGTGGCGTCCGTCCCAGATCGCGTCGACTCCAAATGCTCCGCGTACACCGAAGCGCGCGGCGATCTCGGCGCACACCGCCTCCAGCCGGCCCTCGAGCTCGGCCTGCTCGCCCTCGGGCAGACGGGGTGGCGTCAGGTTGCCGGTCCACCCGAAGCCTGGCGGGCGATGCAACTGCTCGGTGATGCCGAGCACGGTGGCGTCCCGCCCGTCGGCGATCGCCACCGCCGAGCACGACAGCCCTTCGATATGGCGCTGGAGGATCTCGGTCGTACGCAGCCGGCCGCCCATCCAGCGGCGCACGCCACGCCCGCCGCCACCGCGCCGCGGCTTTCGCACCCATCCGCTTGATTCCGGAGCACCGATGGGGAGCTCGTCGATCGACCGGGTCTCCGGGGCCCGCGCCCCCGCCGCACGGGCAGCGGCAGCGATCGCCCAAGGGTCGCGCACTGCGTCGAGCAGCTCGGCCGGCGTTCCGAGCAGTTCCCTTCCTCCGCTCAGCTGGGCCACCAGGTCGGGCCGATTCTCCAGGCCGCCGCCGTACACGACGGCGTCGGCCTCGATGTCGGACGCCAGCGCTGCCAGCGCATCGTTGCTCGACGCCGTCGCTCCGGGGGCGATCGCGCGCAGGTCGACGTCGCCGAAGCGGTCAAGCGCGGTCACCTCGTAGCCGTCGGCGACCGCCAGCTGGGCGATCATCCGCGCGCTCACGGCAACCACGAGCACCCTCACGGCAACTTCATCCCCGTCAGCAGCGCCACCAGCAGCGTCGCGGCCACGAGATCGGCGGTGGTGCCCGGGTTCAGCCGGTGGTCGGGCCCGCGCAGCGAGGCGTCGAAGTCCGCGAGCGAACGGGTCCCGTCGAGCACCTCGCGCGCGCCCGCGCTCACCGCCTGCGCCGCCGGGGCGCCGGCCTTGCGCGCGATCAGGGTGTCGGGGCGTGACGCGAGGAGCCGCATGTAAACCGAGACGATCGCGTCAAGCGTCGGGGTGCCGGTGCGCAGTTCCTCGGCCAGCGCGGGCAGCGCCGAGCCGAACACGATCGCGTAACCGGATTCGTACTCGGACGCGACGCTGTCGCGGTGCGCTGCGGACGCCATCGCCTCGCGTAGCGAGACCCGGGCCGGAGCTCTGACGTCGTGTTCGGGCGCCTCGCCGAGGCCGCCCGGACTGGCTCGGGCGATCGCCGCAAACGCGGCGACGGCGTCGTCGACATCGAGTTGATGCAGCGTTCGCACGGTGGCGGCTTGCAGGGTCTCGCCCGCCGGTCGTGTCGCCTCGGCACGGACCAGCGGCGCGAACATCAGCACGATCCCGAGGTTCGTGTTCGTCCCGGCGACGCGTGAGGTTGCGTCCACCCCGTCGGCGATCAGCTGGCCGACGCTCCGCACACGGGCGCGGCGGCGCGTGAACGCCGGCCCCAGCGCGAGCGCGGAGCGCACCATGTCGGCGTACGTCGTGTCGGAGAAGTCGTGCGCCGGCGTGATGTTGCCCGGCTTGGCCGCAGCCACCTCGAGCAGGCAGGCGAGCTCGACTTGACTTTTAAGCAAGTCCCGGCTCGGTCGGTGAGCTAGGGTTGCAGTCACCCCGTCAAGATACGAGAGGGAGGTTCCAGTATGGCCATCACGCTGGCGACCGGCGAGTCTCTGAACGGCGACGGCAACGAGCTCGCTCACATCGACCTGTTGATCGGGTCAAAGAGCGGACCGGTCGGCGAGGCGTTCGCCAATGCGTTCGTCAACGAGAGAGCAGGCCACACCAACCTGCTGGCCGTCGTTACGCCTAACCTGGCGGCCAAGCCGGACACCGTCATCAGCAACAAGGTGACGATCAAGGGCGAGAAGCAGGCCGTGCAGCTGTTCGGGCCCGCACAGGCTGCGGTCGCCCGCGCGGTCGTGGATTCGGTTGCCGACGGCACCATCCCCAAGGACCAGGTCGACGATCTGTGCATCATCGTCGGCGTGTTCATCCACTGGGAGGCCGAGGACGACAAGAAGATCTACGACTACAACTACGAGGCGGTGAAGGCGTCGATCTCGCGTGCGCTCAAGGGCGAGCCGAGCATCGACAAGGTCCTCGCCGACACTCCCGCCGCGCGTCACCCGTTCGCCGGCGGCGCCGAGGGCTAAGGCTCCCGGCGGCAAGCCATTGACCACGCAGACCGGAGAGTCGCCGCTCGCCGGTCTGCGCACGGTCGTCACCGGAGCCAGCTCCGGGATCGGACGGGCGATCGCGGTCGCCTTCGCCGGCGCCGGCGCCCGCGTCGGGATCGGCTTCTGGCGCTCCGCCGCACGACGCCCGAGCGCTGGCCGACGAGCTTGGCGGTCCCGAGCATCCGCTGCTGCAGGCGGACCTCGGCACGCTCGACGGCTGCGAAGCGATCGTGGCAGAGGCGTTCGGGGCGCTCGAGCAGATCGACGTGTGGGTCAACAACGCCGGTGCGGACGTGCTCACCGGCGAGGCCCGGGCGTGGTCGGGCGAGCGCAAGTTGGAGACCTTGGTGGAGCTCGACCTGAAGGCCACCATCCGCTGCTCGCGGCTGGTCGCTGCTCGCATGCGGCCGGGCGGCTGCATCCTCAACATGGGCTGGGACCGCGCCACGATGGACGGGATGGCGGGCGACGACGCGGAGTTGTTCGCCGCCGTCAAGGCGGGGGTGCTCGGCTTCTCGAAGTCGTTCGCGCGGTCGGTCGCGCCCGCCGTCCGAGTCAACGTGCTGTGCCCCGGGTGGATCGAGACGGCGTACGGTGCCGGCGCGGACCGCGCGTTCTATGACCGCGTCGCCGCGAGCATGCCGGTGGGCCGCTGGGGCAGGCCGGAGGACGTCGCAGCCGCCGCGGTCTGGCTGGCATCGCCGGGCGCTGATTTCGTCACCGGGCAGGCGATCAACATCAACGGCGGCGAGGTTGGCTGACACGCTGTTCGTCACGGGGCGCCTCGCCGAGCCGGCACTTCGCGGCGTCGTGTCGGGCCTGGAGATCGACCACCAGATCGCCGTGATGAACATCAGCGTCGCCGCGCTGATGACGACGCGCTGGATCGCCAAGCGACTGAAGACGCCCGACGGGGTGGACAACATCGTGATCCCGGGGCTCTGCGAAGGCGACGTCGACGCGCTGCAGCAGGCCACGGGTTTGCCGGTGCGCAAGGGACCGGCCGATGTCCGCGCGCTGCCGGAGTGGTATGGGCGCGAGGCCGTCCGGGCCGAGCTCGGGCCTCGTGATGTGCGGGTGTTCGCCGAGATCAACGACGTCCAATCGCTTACGCGAGAGCAGGTCATCGATCGGGCTCTGGCCTACCGCGCAGACGGAGCCGACGTGATCGACCTCGGCCTGTCGCTGGATCGCTCGTGGCTGACCGACGGGCCGCCGACGATCGCCGGGCTCCGCGAGCACGGGCTGTCGCTCAGCATCGACACGCTCGATCCCGAGCACATCCGCATGGCCGACGTAGCGGGCGTCGATTACGTGCTCAGCCTCACGCCGGACACGATCGACCTCCTCGAGGACCTGCGCGCGACGCCGGTGCTGATCACGCACGATCCCGACGACCTCGAGGGCCTCGATCGGCTGGCGGCCCGCGCGGAGGAACTGGACCACGCTTACCTGCTGGACTCGATCCTCGCCCCGATCAATTCGGGCTTCGCCGCGTCGCTGGCGCGCTACGTCGAGGTCCGCAGGCGCCACCCCGGAGCCGAGCTGCTGATGGGGATCGGCAACCTGACGGAGCTGACCGAGGCCGACACGACCGGCGTGACCGCGCTGCTGATCGGCTTCTGTCAGGAGGTGGGGATCGGCGCAGTGTTGACGACTGAGGTGATCGGGTGGGCGCAGGGGGCGGTGCGCGCGACGGTCCTGGCCGCGCAGATGATGCACCTCGCCCAGCGTCAGGCACGGCCGCCAAAGCACATCGATTCCGGCCTCGTGACGAGCAGGGATGAGTCGATGCGGGCACCCTCAGAGGAGGAGCTGCGCGCGATGCAGAGCCAGATCTCAGACTCCAACTACCGCCTATTCGCCGACAGCGAGTGGCTGTACGCGTTCAACGGCGATCGATTCGTCCGCGAAGCCAACATGTACGCGGTGTTCGACCAGCTCGACGTGGTCGATCCCTCGCACGCGTTCTACCTGGGCAAGGAGCTGATGAAGGCGACGATCGCGCGCGGGCTGCGCAAGAGCTATCGCCAGGAGGGACCGCTGGACTGGGGCCTCTTCAGCTTCCCGGAACCTCGACGAGAGGACACGCAATGAAGAAGATCTTGGTTCAACTCGACACCGATCAACACCCCAGCGCGTTCGACGCGATCGCCGCCTACGACGCTGACGTCGATGTCGTTCTCGGGTTCGGCGCGATCACCGCCGACAACCTCGCCGGCACCGTCCAGGGCGCGATCTTTCCGCGAGGTCCCGATGGCCTGGCCAATACCGCGTTCTGGGTGGGTGGGTCAAAGGTGCGCGACGGCGAGGCGGTGTTTGCGGCCGCACAGAAGCTGTTCTTCAAACCATTCAACGCGTCGATCATGCTCGACTCCGATGGATCGAACACGACCGCCGCGGCTGCGGTCGCGCTTGTCCGCGGAGCGGTGACGCTGAAGGGCACCAAGGCGGCGATAGTCGGCGTCGGGCCGGTCGGCCTGCGGACGGCCGAGCTGCTGCGCCGCGAGGGCGCCGACGTCGTGATGCTGACGTTCCCGCCCGACGTGATGAAGGGCGACCATCGCCGTGCCTCGGGCATCCCGGTCGCGCAGGAAGCGGGCTTCGAGGTCGTCGAGCCCGAATCCAGCGACGAGCTCGACGGCGCGCTGGTCGGCCGCGCAGCGGTATTCGCAGCAGGCCCGGCAGGCGTGCAGATCCTGCGCCGCAGCGGCTGGGCGGGCGTCGACGGCGTTCAGGTGGTCGTCGATTACTCGGCCGCCGAGCCCGTTGGCGTGGAGGGGGTCGACCGCGGCGACAGCCTCGAGGAGGAGGACGGCGTCAAGAAGCTTGGCGCGCTGGCCGTCGGCGGTCCCAAGATGAAGCTCCAGAAGCGCTGCGTGCAGCGGATGTTCGAGCGCAAGGGCACGGTCATGGACCTCGAAGGCGTCTACGAGGTCGCGCTGGAGGTGCTTTAAGCGACGGCTACTTGGAGAACACGAACTTGCCCATCGGTCCGTCGAGTGGGCTGTCGCCCTCCGGGCGCCACAGGATCGTGTCCTCGATCTTGCGCGCGAGCGTGAAGTCCTTGTCGGTGATCCCGCCCGCCGAGTGCGTGGCCAGCTTCACCCAGAGCTTGCCCCAGGTGACGTTGAGGTCGGCGTGATGGCCGGCGGCCTCACACAGGTACCCCACGGCGTTGACGGCCATCAGCGTTGTGGGCCAGCCGTCGGTGTTGAACTTGCGCCGGATCCACTTGTCCTCGTAGTACCACTTGTCGAGGCCGTACTCGGACAGCTTCGAGGGGATCTGGTCCTCGCTGTAGGTCTTGTCCTTCGTTGTGCTCATACCCGAATGATATGCCTCGTGTAGCCGGCGTCGACCCGGGAACGGTCTCGTTTGACCTGTGCGTTCTGCAAGACGGCGAGCCGGTGCTCGAGCAGGTTTTCGAGACCCGGTCGCTGAGCGAAGACAGCGAGCCGCTGCTGCAGGCGCTGGCGCGCAACGGGCCGTTTGATCTGATCTACGGGCCGAGCGGCTACGGCCTGCCGTTGGTTGCCGCGGCCGACGTTGGCGAGCGCGAGCTCGCGTTGATGGTGCTGGTGCGGCCCGACGAGTCGCGAGCCGACGCTGGAGTCGGCGGAATGCGCTCACTGCTTCGGGCGCTGGCGCGCAGCCGGCTGCCGGTCGTCTTCGGTCCCGGCGTGATCCACCTGCCGACGGTGCCTGCGTACCGCAAGTTCAACCGGATCGATCTCGGGACCGCCGACAAGGTCTGCGCGGCGGCGTACGCGATCGTCGACCAGGCGCACAGGCGAGGGATCGCGGTGGATCGAGACGGCGATGGTGCTGCTCGAGCTCGGCGGTGCGTTCAGCGCGGCGCTGGCGATCGAGGGCGGCCAGATCGTCGACGGCATGGGCGGCTCGTCGGGGCCGCTCGGTGTGCGCGCCGCCGGAGCGTGGGACGGCGAGCTGGCATACCTGCTGGCGCCTCAGCTCAGCAAGCGGACGCTGTATACCGGCGGGGCGCTGGACCCGGCGGGCGCGCTCGAGATCACCGACCTCGCGTCGCTGTGGTCCTCGCCGGCGCAAGCGGACGGCTGGACGGCGTTGATCGAGGGCGCCGCGAAAGCGGTGCGAGGCCTCCAGGTGAGCGTGGCGGCCCCGCACGAGATTGTGGTCTCTGGCCGCCTGGCGCGCCTGCCTGAGCTGGTCGCCGCGCTGGGCTCGTCGCTGCGCGACATCGCCCCCGTGGTGACGCTGATACCCGGGCGGGCGAGCTCGGCCGCATACGGCGGAGCGCTGCTCGCGGACGCACTGGCCGGCGGTCCGAACGCGGCTCTCGCCGATGTCGCTCAGGTTGCGCGAGTCAGCGGGAACCGCGCTCGACCATGTGCGCGTGGCCGGTGGCGAGACGATTTCGCTGGGCTGACTTGACGATCCGCGAACAGTTCGCGCGAAACGTAACCCAGATCACCAAATTTTTATGCATTGACGTTACGGCCTTGATTGACTACGTGATCCGTTTTGTCCGACGGAAGGAGAGAGGTCGTGACCGATTCTGCCAAGACCGGCGTCCTCGACCAGCTAGCTGCGCTGGGGAAACAGAACGGGGCCACGATCGGCCGAATCCTCGCTAACGGGAACCTCGGGGTGGCCGAGGAAGGGCCGGACGGCAAGATGCACGCCACGATCCGGATTAACGAGGACGAGCTGATCTATGACCCCACGGTGCTCGTCTTACCCCACGGGGGTGACCTCGAGCTCGAGTTCTTCAACGACGACAAGAACACGCATTGCGCAGTCCTGCCGAGCAACGGCGACACGCAGTTTCTCTGGCTGGTCAACCATTCCCGCGGAACCGCCAGCATCACCCTGGACGGCCCGGGCTACTACTGGTACGGGTCGACCACTGGCAACGATGAGGGCCGGGGCCTGACGGGAGCGATCGTCGTCGGGGGCGACACACCCCCTGAGGCCAAGCTCGACCGTCCACCCCAGCCGCAACCGTAGAGAGGAGCAGGCGAATGGCAACTGAGCCCTATGTAGACGCAGGGCACGCTCTTTCCTACACGTCTCTGAGCGACCTGATCGGGCAGGCGCCTCCTGTCGCGAAGAGCGTCAACTACGACCGCCTCCTGAAGGCTCGCGAGGAGCCGCAGAACTGGCTCACCTACTACGGCGCCTACGACGGTCAGCGCTTCAGTCCCCTGGACCAGATCAACGCCGACAACGTCGGGAAGCTGAAGCCGGAGTGGGTGTTCCAGTGCGCTTCGACAGGCCTGCACTCGGGCGCTTCGACGTACGCGTTCGAGGCCTCCCCGCTCGTCGTCGACGGCGTCATGTTCGTGACCGGCTGGGATGGCTGGATATGGGCGGTCGACGCCAGGAACGGAGCGGAGCTGTGGCGCTACAAGCACGCGTCGCCGTTTGACGTATCGCTGTGCTGCGGCAACGTGAACCGTGGGTGCGCTGTGGCGGAGGGGATGGTCTTCATGACCACCCTGAACGCCCACGTCATCGCGCTCGACGCCGAGACCGGCAAGAAGGTCTGGGATCAGGTGTACGGCGACGTACGGGCGGGAGAGAGCGCGACGGTCGCGCCGCTGATCGTCAAGGACATGGTGATCGTCGGCAGCTCCGGCGGCGAGTTCGGCGTGCGCGGACACGCCGACGCCTTCAAGCTCGAGACGGGCGAGCGCGTCTGGCGCTGCTACATGGTCCCGAAGCCCGGCGAGCCCGGGTCCGAGACCTGGCCCGCCGACGGTGAGGCGTGGCAACGCGGCGGCGCAAACTGCTGGACCACGCCGACGTACGACCCTGACCTCAACCTCCTGTACTTCAACACCGGCAACCCCTGCCCCGACTTCGACGGCGACGTCCGTCTGGGCGACAACCTGTACACCGACTGCGTCGTCGCGGTCGACCCCGACACGGGCCAGATCAAGAATCACTACCAGTACACCCCGCACGACGTGTGGGACTACGACTCGACGATGGAGAACATCCTGTTCGAGGCCGACGGAAAGAAGCTGCTCGGGCACTTCGACAAGAACGGGTACTTCTTCGTCCTCGATCGCACGGACTGCAGCCTGGAGCGGGTCGTGCCGTTCGTCGACCGCATCACCTGGGGCGAGATCGACGCCAGCGGCAAGGTGACGGCGAAGGTCTACCCCGACAAGGAGGGAGACCCGGTTCACTTCTGGCCGGGACCGGCCGGCGCCAAGGAATGGACGCACGCCGCGTACAGCCCGGACACGGGGCTGTTCTACTGTCCGGTTCAGGACATCGGCGCTACCGCCACCAGGCGGCGCCGCGAGTTCAAGGAGAGCATCCCGTACTGGGGCGCGGGCGTCGCCGTCGATGGCGAGGACATCGCCGGGTCGATCAGTGCATTTGACCCCAAGACGGGCCAGGAGACCTGGCGTTGGCGCAATGCGCATCCGATGTGCGCCTCTGTGCTGGCCACGCATGGCAACCTCGTGTTCGCCGGGGAGCCCTCAGGGAGGTTCAACGCCCTCAACGCCGAGACCGGCGACCTGTTGTGGAAGTTCCAATGCGGTAGCGGCCACCACTCAAGCCCGAGCACGTACAGCGTCGACGGCCGGCAGTACGTCGCCGTGCCGACCGGGTTTGGCGGTTGGGCCGAGGGGTTCCTGCCCGCGATGCTCGGGTCGCGACATGGAAGCGCGCTCTTCGCGTTCGCGCTGCCGGAGTAACAGCGCAAGCCAATTGTGATCTGCCACGGCCTGCGGGCCGTGGCAGATCAGGCTTCGACACCGACCTTTCGGGAGAACCGATGTTCGCGCTCATCTCTCTCGGGTTCACGCTGAGCCTGGACAACTTCCGCAGCTCGCTCGTGCTCGGCGGGCTGAAGCCGACCTTCGCTCAGTCGGTCAAGACATCCGCCATCTTCGGCTTGTGGGATGGCGTCGCGCCGGCGGTCGGGATTCTCATCGGCCACTTCCTGAGCGACAAGGTCGACAACACCTCTGAAACGATCGCAATGATCGGCCTCGGTGCATACGGCGTGTTCCTCATCGCCCGAGCGGTGATCTCACCCGAGCGCGCGGATCCGGAACTCAAGTGGGCGAGGCGCGGGCTTCCGCTCCCGCTGAGCGTTGACAACATCGCCGCCGGCACGGCGCTTGGCCTCGCTGGATACTCCCCGTGGCTCGCGCCCATCCTGTTCGGGGTGATCACGTTTGTGGTGTCGATCGCCGGGCACCAGATTGGCCGCACAGTCGCGCACTTCTTCGACTTCATCCCCCGGATCAACACCGACCTGTTGACCGGGATCGCTTTCGCCCTGATCGCAGTGATGATGGCGTTTGGCGTCACGCTCCCGCTCTCGGGCGACTGACGTCAGGTCGAGATCGCGACCGCGACGCCGACGTAGGCAACGTAGAGGGCGATCAGAGCCGCGCCTTCGACCCGACCCAGTCGCTTGCGGACGAGCAGCACTCCCGCGAGGATCGCGGGGCTGATCGCGGCAACCGGCAGGTAGAAATGGGTCGTGTCATCGCCGAGGGTGAGCGGCTTGACGAGCGCGATGACTCCGGCGTTGAGCCCCGCGAAGTGGACGATCGTTCCTCCGATCGTGCCGAGCGCCAGCTCGGGTCGGCCACGCCGGGCTGGGACCGCAACCCGCGCAACCTCCTCGGCCTCGACGGACGCGGCCACGGCGGTGTTGCCGAGCAGCGTCGCCGAGATGCCGAGGTGACGCACTGTCGACTTCAGGCCCTCACCGAGCAACCAGCCGCCGCCCGTCAGCAGGCCCAGCCCTGCGAGCAACCGCACGCCGGGCCGGCGCACCTGCTCGGCGCTCTCATCCGCGAGCAGATCACGTCCCGAGACGGCCAGTCCGACCAGGGACACAACCCACCAGCCCACGAGCACGGCACCCTCGACACGCGACAGGTGGCCGTCCTCGGCGAGCACCAGCAACGGCAGCGGCGCGGCGGCGATCCAGAGCGCAAACCGCGGAGGGAGCACCACGCGCATCGGCGCGATCACGCCGCCGAGCCCTGCGACGGCAAACGCCAAGAACGTCACGCCCCCGAGAAAGGTGCCGGCCGCCGCCCCCGGCAAACCCTTGGCGTTGGCGGCGATTCCGGCCACCAGGTTCTCGGTCTCAAAGCCCGACAGCACCACGGTCAACACGAACGGAGCGATCCGCAAGGCCCGCCCCACGCCGAGCAGGCCGTCAACGAGCAGGTCCGCGGCCCAGATGACCAGCACGATCCCACCGGCCAGCGCCGCCAGTCCGACTACGCCTGACATCAGCGCGCCCGCATATCGCAGCGGCCGTCAGCCACCGCGCCATCGTAACCCGCGGTTGCGACGATCCGATCCGGGCGCGACGTCTGGCGGCGGGCTCAGGCTGCTTCTTGCGCGGGCGGCTTCACAAGCCAGAACCGCGCCCGGAAATCCTCGATCGACAGGCACCGATCAAAGCCCGTGCAGCAGTCGCGGAACACCACGCAACCGGTCGCGCCGATCGCCTCTGTCTCGTACAGACGCGAGCCGTCGGTGTAGTAGGCGTCGATGAGCACGCGGGCCGCGAGCCTGCGTCGCTCATTCAGGTCAGAAACGGGGCGCATGGCTCTACGTCATCTCCGATGCAGTCTGAACGGAATCGTACACTGGACCGATCTGATACCCCCTCCGTACGCACCGGAAACGAGTGCGTCGCCGTCTGCCGGGCGAGTGTGAGCGATTTCACATTTGTTGCGCATGCCACAAATATCGGCGCGGACGCGCCGATGCGTGAGCGTCAATCGGCTTGCCGCTATCGCTGACGCTGATCGCTCGTGGGGGCGTCGGCGTCGCTGCGGCGCTCGCGCAGACGGCCCGCATGGGCCCGAGCGGTCGGGTCCTGGCGAGCCTTGATCACGCTTGCGGCGGTGGCGCCCGCCAGCAGCACGACGATCACGCACAGCGACACGCCAGTCGAGA
Organism: uncultured Solirubrobacterales bacterium; assembly: GCA_963725925.1. Classification (GTDB taxonomy): domain Bacteria; phylum Actinomycetota; class Thermoleophilia; order Solirubrobacterales; family Solirubrobacteraceae; genus Palsa-465. The sequence goes on along the minus strand of CAVSAY010000004.1, from coordinate 39,764 downwards.
TCTCGGGAATCGAATGGTTTTGCAGGTGCAGGTAGTGAAGGATGAGCTTGACGCCGATGAAGCCGAGGATCAGCGCGAGTGCGGCCGACAGGTACACGAGCCGGTCGAGCAGGCCGGAGACGAGGAAGAACAAGGCTCGTAGCCCGAGCAGCGCAAACGCGTTGGCGACGAACACGATGTAGGCGTGCTGGGTGACGCCGAACACGGCCGGGATCGAGTCCAGCGCGAACAGCAGGTCGGTGCTGCCGATGGCGATCAGCACCAAGAACAGCGGGGTGAGAACACGCCGGCCCTGCGTCCGGACGACGATCTTGGGACCGTGGTACTCAGTGGTGACCGGTAACAGGCGCCGCGCCGCCGATACGAGCACGTTGTCGTCCACCGACGGGTCCTCGTTGCGGTGGCGAAACAGCTGGATCGCCGTCGCGGCGAGCACCAGGCCGAAGACGAGGAACATGATCGAGAACGCATTCAGCAACGCCGCCCCGGCGGCGATGAAGATCGCCCTCATCACGAGCGCGGCGACGATCCCGATCGTCAGCGCGCGCGCCTGTTGGTCTGCAGGGACCGAGAACGTGCCCATGATGATCAGGAACACGAACAGGTTGTCGACCGACAGGCTCTTCTCGACGATGTAGCCGGCGAAGTACTGGGTCCCGAAGTCCCAACCGGCGACGAGGCCGAAGACCACGCCGAACAGCAGCGCCACCGCGATGTAGAGGACCGACCAGACGACGGCCTCGCGGAAACCCACCGCGTGAGGGCGGCGAGCGGACCGCAGCAGATCGAATCCGAACAGGGCCGCCAACGCCACGAGCGTTGCCGCCCATCCGGCTGCCGAGACGTGGAACATGTCTCTAGTGTGACCTGGCGGTCAGCTGTCGAAGCCCAGCCCCAGCCGATCCAATGCGCTGAGCCAGAGCCCGCGCCGGCCGCCGTTGCGGTCGGCGGCGGCGAGGCGGTTACGGGTCAGCTGGATCACGCCGGATCGAAGCGGCTCGGGCGGGAACGGCAGCGGCCGGTGGCGCACCATCGAAAGCTGGGTTACGTCGCTGACCCGGCCGTCGAGCAGGTCGAGCCCGATCCGCGCTCCGAACCTTGTGGCCCCGACTCCGAGTCCGGTGTAGCCGAGCGCGTACGCGACGCGACCGTCCAGCGCCTTTCCGAAGAACACCGAGAAGCGGCTGCATGTGTCGATCGCGCCGCCCCACTTGTGGCTGAAGCGGATGCCCTCGAGCTGGGGAAACGTCGTGAAGAAGTGCTGCGAGAGCATCGCGAAGCTCGGCTCGTGGTCGTCGAGCGCCGGGCCCACCGGGCCGCCGTAGCGGTAGACCGCGTCGTAGCCGCCCCACAGGATCCGGTCGTCGGCCGTCAGCCGGTAGTAGTGGAACTGGTTGGCCATGTCGCCGAGTCCCTGACGTCCGCGCCAGCCGATCGCCTCGCGTTGCGCCGGCTCCAGCGGCTCGGTCATCAGCGCGTAGTCGTAGACCGGCGCGATGTAGCGGCGAATCGCACGGAGAAGCGGGGGATAGGCGCTCGTCGCCAGCAGCACCAGGCGCGCCTGCACGACGCCGCCCTCGGTGCTCACCGACACGCCGGCGTGTGATCGTTTCAGCTCTCGGGCGGGGCTGTACTCGTACACGCGCACGCCCGCCTGGACGGCAGCGGCCCGCAGTCCGTCGCCGAGCTTGCCCGGGTGCACGAGCGCAGAGCCGGTGTGTGTCCACAGCGAACCGAGGAACAGCGGCGAGCTCACCTGCGCTCGCGTCTGCTCGGTGTCGAGCACGTCCGCGCGGTGCCCGAAGCGGCGCGCGAGCTCCGCGTCCGCTTCGAGCTCGTCGAGCTCGTGCGGCTCGAGCGCGAGCAGCAGATCGCCCGTGGGCTCGTACTCCGCGTCGATCCCGAGCCGTTCGAGGTCGCGAGCCAGCGCGTCGAAGTTCTCGAACCCGAGCCGCTCGAGGCGGTCCATCTCATCCGGGAAGCGCGTGAGTCCGTTGGCGATCCCGTGCGTCAGCGACGACATCAGAAAGCCGCCGTTGCGGCCGCTCGCACCGTTGCCGCAGCGTGTCGCCTCGAGCACGGCGACGTCGCGCGCCGGGTCGCGCTCCTTGGCGTAGAGCGCCGCCCACAGCCCGGTGTATCCGCCGCCGACGATGCACAGGTCAGCCTCGGTCGTCTCGCTCAGGGGCGGGTGCGTATCGCGCTGCGGCAGCGTGTCGACCCAGAACGGTCGTGCCACAGCGTCGGCATAGGCGGCTCTCTGCGCCGGGCTGGGCGGGTCGGTCGGCCACGGATTGGTCATCTGCGCAGATCTGTACTGCATTGCCGCCGCCATTGCACGCCGTTATCGGTTGTGGGCGCGCCGTTATCGCCACCGGCGACGGTCGGCGACGTCATGCCTACCAAGCACCAGAGTGCGGCTGGGTTCCGGCCAGACGTCGAAGGACTCCGGGCAGTCGCCGTCATCCTCGTCGTCCTCTTTCACTGCGGGGCGTGGATCCCGGGCGGCTACGTCGGCGTCGACGTCTTCTTCGTCATCTCCGGATTTCTGATCACGACACAACTCGTGCGCGAGCTCCGGGAGACGGGACGAATCTCGCTGCGTGGGTTCTACGCCAGGAGGGCCCGCCGGATCCTTCCGGCTGCGACGCTGACGACGGTCGTCACCGTCGTCGTTGCCGGGCTGCTATTGCCGCCACTGGCCGCGAATCGGGTCTTCGGCGACGCCCGAGCGGCGGCGATGTTCGGAGCCAACATCCACTTCGCCGCGCGGGACGCCAACTACTTCTCCGCCGACCTACCGCCCTCCCCGCTCCAGCACTACTGGTCGCTCTCGGTCGAGGAGCAGTTCTACTTCCTGTGGCCGCTGCTGCTGGTGATGTCATCACTGGTCTGGATCGGGCTCCGGCGCCGATCGGCACAGCGCGCGGCCGCCCGGAAGTCGGTGGCGCGGCCGCGCTTTCCGGTGGTGATCGTGATCCTCGCTGCCGTGGCGGCACTTTCGTTCGCCGGCTCGGTTCTCCAAACGCCGCAGTCCGCCACCGTGGCCTACTACTCGCTGGCCACGCGCGCCTGGGAGCTTGCCGCCGGTGCGCTCGTGGCCCTGTCGCTGCCCCTGGCTGCCCGCCTCGAGAAGCACGTGGCCGGGATCCTCACCTGGACCGGCGTCGCATGCATCGCGGCGGCGGCTGCGGTCTTCGGCAGCTCCACCCCGTATCCGGGAGATGCCGCCCTGCTTCCCGTCGCCGGGGCAGCAGCGATCATCTTCGCGGGCGCTGCCGCGACCAGACGCTGCGGTGCGGAGGCCGTGCTCGGTACCGCTCCGTTTCAGCGGGTCGGTGCATGGTCGTATTCCTGGTACCTGTGGCACTGGCCGGTTCTGATCCTCGCGCCGGCCCTGCTCGGGCATTCGCTCTCTAAATTGGAGGCTCTCACCATGGCCGTCATCTCGCTCGTGATTGCGGTGCTGTGTTTCGTGCTCATCGAACGGCCGATCCGCAGGATGCAGACGTTCGTCCGCCGCCCATCTCTCGGTCTTGCAGGCGGGGCCGTGCTCGTCGCCACCTCGCTGGGGGCGGTGGCGCTGGCCGGTCCCGTGTTCGCGTCTCTGAGTGCATCAGGGCCCCCGGTGGCCCAACCGGTCCTGGTCAGCCACGGGACGAGGTCGCTGACCGCGCAACTGTCGGCAGACCTGCGCGCCGGGGTCCAGACGAAGCGGGTTCCGTCGAACCTCGATCCGTCGATCACGGCGGCGCCGCAGGACGACCCGGTCATCGCCAAGAACGGCTGCCTCCTGGTCGACAGCGCGATCAAGAGCAGAGGCTGCGTTTACGGCGACAAGACGTCTCACACGTCCGTGGTGCTGTTCGGGGATTCGCACGCATCGGTGTGGTTCCCGGCGCTGAACAGAATCAGCGCGCAACAGGGCTGGCGGCTTGTGGTGATGGCCAAGTCCGGGTGCCCGGCGGCAGCCGTCAACGTCGTGCGGTTCGGCAAGGTGTTCACCAACTGTCCGATCTGGAGGCGAGACGCAGAGCGTCAGATCGCCAAGCTTCACCCGGCGCTCGTCGTCGTCGCCTATTCACAGTATTTGGGCGGAGACAGGCCCCTCGCCGGGGTCCCCACGGGTTACGGCAGCACCTGGCTCGACGGGACCGAGGCGACCTTCAGCTTCCTTCGCAGAGCGGCTATCCGCACGGTGTTCCTCACCGACGTGCCGATGCTGACCCAGGTCGCCCCCGACTGCGTGTCGGCTCACCTATCCGACGTGCGGCCTTGCACCGTCGCTCGCACGACGGGTATCCGCTACCCGGGAGTGACGCACCAGGAGCTGGAGCTCGCGGCACGTAACCACATCGACGGGATCGACTCGACCCCGTGGTTCTGCACGGCCGATCGCTGCCCGGTTATCGTCGACAACATCCTGATGTACCGAGACGCGCAGCACATGACGCCGCAGTGGTCTCGTTTCCTGACTCCGGTCCTGGCCGACGCGATCAAACCGGTCATTCGCGCAATCAATGGAGACCGCGCTACCGCCTGATCACCCACCACCCTGGAGGACCATGCAAGTCACCCGCAACGCGCCCGACACCGCCACCGGACCGGCCGACTGGTTCACGGGAGCGGTGTACATCGACACGATCGCCGTACCCGTAGCCACCGCCCGCGCCGGCGCCGCGCTCGTCCACTTCACGCCGGGCGCCCGGACCGCCTGGCACACCCACCCGCACGGCCAGACCATCTACGTCATCGAAGGCGTCGGTCGCTGCCAGCACGACGGTGGCGCGGTGCAGGAGATCCGTCCCGGCGATCGCGTCTATTTCGAGCCCGGCGAAAACCACTGGCACGGCGCCGCCCCCAACCGTCTGATGGTCCACATCGCCATCCACGAGGCCGACGAGAGCGGGCGGGCCGTTTCCTGGGGCGAGCACGTCACCGATGAGCAATACAGCGTCGCGCCGGCGCCGTAGCGATGGGCGCTCACGGTCAGTAGTCGTTGTGCATCAGCTCACGAACGTCGCCGAGCGTCGCCGCCGCGATCTCGCGAGCGCGGTCGGTTCCCGCCGCGAGCACGCCGCTCAGGTAGGCGGGGTCATCCGCGAGTTCCCGGCGCCGCTGTCTGAGCGGACGTAGCCGCTCGTTGAGCGCGTCGGTCAGCAACCGCTTCAGACCGGCGGCGCCCGCCGCGCCGACCTCGGCCGCGACGTCCTCGGGAGAGCGCTCGAGGCACAGGGCCGCGAGCAACACGAGGTTCGAGATCTCCGGACGACGCTCCGGCTCATAGGTGATCTGGCGCTCGCTGTCGGTCCTGGCGGTCCGGATCAGCTGAGCCGTCTCATCCGCGCTTGCCGCCAGCGCGATCGCATTGCCGCGGCTCTTGCTCATCTTGCCGCCATCCATGCCGAGGATCAGCGGCGCGTCGCTGAGCAGGCCGTCGGGCTCGGGAAAGTAAGGCCGTCCGGGCGAGTAGCGATCGTTGAAGCGCCGCGCGATCGTCCTGGTCAGCTCGATGTGCGGAAGCTGGTCTGAGCCGACGGGGACGAGGTTGGCGTGACAGAACAGGATGTCGGCCGCCTGGTGCACCGGGTAGGTGAACATGAGCGCGCTCATCGCCGCCCCGCCGGCGGAGGCGTACTCGTCCTTGACGGTCGGATTGCGTGAGACCTCGGCCACGCTCACGAGGCTGAGGAACGGCAGCATCAACTGGTTGAGCGCTTCGACCTGGCTGTGGGCGAAGATCGTCGCCCGCTCAGGATCGATCCCCACCGCCAGATAGTCGGCGATGAGGCCGAGGACGTCAGCCGGCAGGCTCGCCGGCGACTCGCGGTCGGTGATCGTCTGGTAGTCGGCCACGAGCACCATGACGTCGACGCCGAGGTCCTGCAGCCGGACCCGGTTGGCCAGCGTCCCGAACAGGTGACCGACGTGAAGCGGCCCCGTGGGACGATCGCCGGTCAGCACGCGAAAGCGGCGGGGATCGCGGCGCAACTCGGCCTCGAGTTCGTGGCTGCGGGCCTGTGAAGCGTCATACGAAGCGCTCACCGTCGTAGTCATGGACATCGTGAAGTCAACCTCCTGAATCAGGCCTCCAGGCGGTGACACCCTCCAATCAACGAGATGGACCGCCCGGAGGCGGCCCGTTGAATACGCGTAGCAAAGGGCCGCCCTTTATCTGAGCGACCACCACCACAAGCTGCGCGTAAACCGAATCACAGTGTTGAAGGATAGACCTGAGTCAACCCGGCGAGTAGGGCGCGGGTGAGCGACTCCGGGTGCGTCAGCGGCATCATGTGACCGGCCCCCTCGATCAGCGTGTGCTGCGCGTGCGGCACGAGCCGCCGCACGACGTCGCAGATCGCGTGGTCGACGGTGGAGGTGAGCGATCCCTCGACGACTTGGACGGGCACGGTCACACTCGCGAGTGCGTCGAGTGTGAGCAGGTCGTCGTCGAAGAGAACGTCCCATAGGTCTCCACGAGCGCGCTGATCGGCGAGAAACGCCTCACGGCGTGGGGGCGGCCACCGAGCGAACGAGCCCGGCCCGTTGTAGAAGTCCACGAACTCCTCGAAGGCCTCGTACCACCGGCCCGCACGAACGTGCGCGCGCCAGCGATCGCGCAGGCCACAGATCTCCGCGTAGGCGTCGTCGTCCTGTGTGCGCAGCAACGCGTATGCCTCAGGCTCGACGACGGCGAGCGAATCCACGAGGTCGGGTGCTGCGACAGCCACGCGCAGCGCGGTCGCGCCGCCCCACGAGAACCCGACCAGGCAGACCGGAACGCCAACGTGCTCGGCGACGGCGTAGACCTGATCTGCGTAATCGTCGAGGCTCCGGCGCCCGACCCCGCCCGGGCCGGTGCCGTCGCGATAGGCGTCGATCGCGACGAGCCGGTAGCCCTCGGGCCACAGCGAGAACACCTGCTTCCACTCGCCGGCGCTGCCCACGCCGCTGTGCAGGAACACCACCGGTGTTCCCGCGCCGTGCTCGACGACTTTGACGCGACGCTGGAGCGGCGTGCGCAGGATCGTGGCCGCCGCCATTCAGTCGACCCGATGCCCGCCGGAGTGAAGCCTTGCCGAAACCACGAAACGAGTGACGCATCAAGGGTGGGAGACCTTCCCTGGTTGCGAAGGAGTCGGAGATTCGGCAGCGAACGGCAGAGCATGCCGAGCCAGGAAGGCGAGACTCGTGCGGCGTATGTGATCCAGCGCCACTTTCGGCTTGTTCGCAAGGGCTATGACCCGGCCGAGGTCGACCGGCATCTGGAGTTGGTGAGCGAGTGGTTTCGCATCAGCAGCTCGGCGCAGAAGACCCGCGAGCTTGGCAAGCAGTCTGCGGCCCGCGAGCGCGCAGCGGCCGACAGAGAGGCGCAGGCGGAACGATTTGTGGAGAGCAGCCGCTTGGAGGCCGAGGCGACCTTGGAAGGCGCCCGGCTGCTGGTCGCGCGGGCGCAGGAGGAAGCCGAGCAGACTCGAGCCGCTGCCAGAGCGCAGGCCGCGGAAATCGTCGATCAGGCTCGGCTGGAGGCGGCAGCCGCCGATGTCATCCGCGAGGCCGAGCAGCGGGCGCAACAGGAGTTGCAGAGCGCGCGAATGGCGGCCGAGCAGCTTCTGGCCGCGATGCGCGCCGAGGCTGCTGACGAGGTCCGAGCCCTGCGGGCACAGGCAGAAGAAGAGCTTCAGAGCTACGTGGAGCGTCGCCATCGTGAGGTCGACCGCCTCGTGCAGGCAGCACGACGCGAGCGCCAGCGCTCCGGCGGCGAGGCGTCAGACGACTGACATCCGCTGGCACGTTCGCTAGGGTGATCGCTGCGCTCGAGCCGAAGACGATGCCGCAATTACGCGACGCGTCGGCTCGCACGTAACACACCACACGACGTGGTGCCCACGCCCAATACCGGGTGTGCCAGCGGGAAACCGGGACACCGGCATGCCCTGCTGGACGATGAAACGGAAACGTTGAGGAGGCTCCTCACATTGAAACGATTGATACTCCCCGCGGGCGCAATGCTCGCTGCTGTCCTCCCGGCCGTGGCTGACGCGAAACCGCCGACCGCCGCGCACGCACGCGCCTATGAGCGCGCATATGACCACGTGGCCCGCGTAATCGGGCGACGTGCGCCGGGACGGAACATCATCAAGCAAGGTGTCGCGCCGCATAAGCCTGCGAGCGACGCGCAGACCGTGGCCTCGTTGGCGGTGCTCGAGCGGATGGTTGCGCCGGCGCATGCGGCCTCGTCGCCCACGACGGGCGCCGGGACGCTGCCGGCATGCGCGTCGGAGTCGGGGACCAATTACTCGACCGGCTCGGAGAACACCAACGGGTCGTCGGGCGCGACCGGCCGCTACCAGATCACGCCGTCGACGGCCGCCAACTACGGCTGCAGTCTCGCGACGCCGGCCGGCCAGGATGCGTGCGCGCAGACGATCTACGAGCACCAAGGCACGGGCGCCTGGACGGGCTGCGGCGGGTAATCACGTCTCACAGCTGCTCGCGTACGGGACGATCCGTGCGCGGGCGGCTCGGGGCGCGCCGTGGGACCGTAATTTGGAAGTAGATCGAGAATGGAATCATTCTGGATTGGGTAGGGTGCGGTTGCATGACCCCGACCGGTCACGACGAACTGATCGCCGCCCTGCGCGATGCCGGCCTACGCGTCACCGCACCGCGGGTTGCGGTGCTTGCCGAGATGGCTGACGGCAAGCACGTGACCGCAGACCAAGTCGCGTTGGCCGTACGCGGCCGTCTCGGAACGATTTCCACACAGGCCGTCTACGACGTGCTCGGAGCCCTGACCAGAGCGGGCCTCCTGCGGAGGATCGAGCCGGCGGGCAGCCCCGCTCGCTACGAGACGCGCGTTGGCGACAACCACCACCACGTGGTGTGCCGCTCGTGCGGCGCGATCGCAGACGTCGACTGCGTCGTCGGCGAGCCGCCCTGCCTGTCGCCGGCCAGCGCCGGCGGGTTCGTGATCGACGAGGCCGAGGTCACCTTCTGGGGCCTGTGCCCCGACTGCCAGACAACGTCCAAACCCAACGAGAAGGAGCACGCGCTAAATGACCGATAAGCCACCTCGCACAACAACCGATGCGGGCATACCTGTCGCCAGCGACGAATTCTCGTTGACCGTCGGCCCTGACGGCCCGATTCTGCTCCAGGACCAGTACCTGATCGAGCAGATGGCGAACTTCAACCGCGAGCGGATCCCGGACCGGCAACCACACGCCAAGGGCTCCGGCGCGTTCGGTGTGTTCGAGACGACCGAGGACGTGAGCGCCTACACGCGGGCCGCCCTGTTCCAGTCCGGCGCCAAGACCGAGATGCTGGCTCGGTTCTCGACTGTGGCGGGAGAGAGCGGAAGCCCCGACACCTGGCGCGACCCCCGCGGCTTCGCGTTGAAGTTCTACACGAGCGAGGGTAACTACGACATGGTCGGCAACAACACGCCGATCTTCTTCGTCCGCGACCCGATGAAGTTCCAGCACTTCATCCGCAGCCAGAAGCGCCGCGCCGACAACGGCCTGCGCGACCACGACATGCAGTGGGACTTCTGGACGCTGTCCCCGGAGTCGGCTCACATGGTCACCTGGCTGATGGGTGACCGCGGCATCCCCAAGACCTACCGGCACATGAACGGGTACTCGAGCCACACCTACATGTGGGTCAACGCCGGCGGTGACAAGTTCTGGGTCAAGTACCACTTCAAGACCGACCAGGGGATCGAGTGCCTGACCCAGGAAGACGCCGACCGCCTGGCCGGCGAGAACCCCGACCTCCACCGGCAGGACCTGTTCGAGGCGATCCGCGACGGCGACTTCCCGAGCTGGACGCTGTTCATGCAGATCATGCCTTTCGAGGAGGCCAAGACCTACCGCTTCAATCCGTTCGACCTGACCAAGGTTTGGCCGCACGGCGACTATCCGCTGATCAAGGTCGGGACGATGACGCTCAACCGCAACCTGACTGACTTCCACACCGAGATGGAGCAGGCCGCGTTCGAGCCCAACAACCTCGTGCCGGGGATCGGGCTCAGCCCCGACAAGATGCTGCTGGCGCGTGGGTTCTCCTACGCCGACGCGCACCGCGCTCGGCTCGGGGTCAACTACAAGCAGATCCCGGTCAATACCCCGCACGCGCCGGTGCACAGCTACAGCAAGGACGGCGTGGGGCGCACCGTGAACGTCACAGACCCGGTCTATGCCCCCAACTCCTACGGCGGCCCGAAGGCCGATCCGTCGAAGACCGACGATGCCGGGCTGTGGGCAGCCGACGGCGAGATGGTCAGGTCGGCCTACACGCCGCGTCCCGACGATGACGACTTCGTCCAGGCCCGCACGCAGGTGCGCGAGGTGCTCGACGACGAGCAGCGCGAGCGGCTCGTCTCGAATATCGCCGGCCACCTCTCCGACGGTGTCTCCGAGCAGGTGCTGGCGCGGGCTCTCGAGTACTGGCGCAACGTCGATCAGGAGCTCGGAGACCGGATCGAGCAGACCGTCGGCGCGACCGTCGGAGCCTAGGCATTGGTCACGGCGCGTCCGGGCCGGCGGGTCCGGACGCGCCGCGTGGCCGCTACTGCTTGACGACGAGCAACCACGCCCCGGCCACGAACGCCCGAGCACGATCAGTCCCACCGCGGCCAGATCCCCAAGCCGAGGAAGATCACCGCCCAGCCAGGGCCCGGCGCCGCGAGCAAGACGACGCCGACAATCGTCACCGCCAGCCCCGCAAGAGCGACGCCGCCACGCCAGATCTGCGGCCCAGCCGGCCGCGCGTGACTCCTCTCCGCAGGATGACGGATATGACAGCCTGGGATGATGCGGTTGGTAGCGGCGATCGTGCTGCTGTGCTTGATCCTTGCCGGATGCGGCGGCTCGGCCCAGCCGAGCGCCACGCGTAGTGCATCGCCGCAGAGCAGTCCCGGTGCTGCCGCGAAAGGTCCGGTTGTGCTCGGAGCGAAGAGCTTCATCGTCTGGGGCGGGATCGGCTTCGGCACGGCGCACCCGAGCAAGCTCGTAGTTGGCAGTGACCCGTCGGTCGTGATCACGGGCATCCGCTGGCACGGCTGGGGTCACCGGGACGCATCGGGAGTCGGCCGCTACTCGGCGCCGCAGGTCGGCCACGGCGGCGACTACTACCGAAAGCCGTTTCGCGCCGACCTGCGGGTGTCGGGCATCGGCAGGTGCCAGCGCAACGGGCCGCGCACGTACATGGCACTGAAGGTCAGGGTCGCGCTCCAGCCGGGTCAACGCCCGAGCTGGTACCAGGCGAACGGCAGCCACGGGCTGTGCAGCTACCCGTGATCGGCACGACTGCGCGCTAGTGAGGCCGCCGTGTCGCCCGTCGCTTCACCGGGGCCGAGGATCTTCGGCGCGCGGTGACGCCCGACCTTCCAGCCGCTGGCGACCTAAGTCAGGGGGGTCTCCACGGTGCGAACCAGGCGCTCGGGGTCAGACGATGCGGTGGTCACTGGACCCCAACGAGGAGCTCGAAATGTATTCCCATGGCCACGCGAGCATTCGCGCCGTCGATGTCGAAGGACACGACGGGGAAGCCGTTCATCGTCTCGCCGCGCTGTCGGGTCGCAAGGCGCCCACCGGAGCCGTCCTGCTCGCCGAGCTAGCCGGTGACCCGGTGGCGGCCATCGGCATCTTCGACGGCGACATCATCACTGACCGCGTCCGCTCCGACCTGCGTCTTGTCCTGCGTCTGCACCTCGAGCGCCTGTTCGCACTCTCGGTGATCGCGGTCATCGGGGTTTGAACCCACTTCCGGCGGTGGCGGCGCCGGTTGAGGCTCCCCCGCGACTCCCATGGGCCAAGGCGAGGTTGTCGAAGACGAGCAGGTCGCTTGACCCTTGCCGTGGAAGGAGATGGAATGCGAGTCCAATAAGACATCGGCTCGAGACCGGTGCGTCAGCGGGGTGTGAGGACCAACCAGTGGAGGTACCAGATGGCCGAGCTCCCACCACCCCCAGAGGGAATTGTCCTGGCCCACTTCATCGTCTCGGAGGACGTCGAGCGCTCACGGCGCTTCTACACCGAAGTACTGGGCGGCAGGGTGGCCTACTCCGGCCCCGGAGGGCTGACCTACGTCGCGCTATCGAACACCTGGATCATCATCAACGTCGGGGGAGGCCCGACCGACGACAAGCCGGAGGTCACCCTCGAGACGCCACCCGACCGCGACCGGGTAAGCAGCTTCCTCAACATCCGCGTCAAAGACATCGCGACCGTCCATTCCGAATGGAGCGCCCGAGGTGCTCAGTTCCTGACGCCGCCCAAAGAGCATCAGTACGAGACGCGCTGCTACATCCGGGATCCCGACGGCCACATCATCGAGGTGGGGCAGACCACGGACTCAGAAGGGGACTGGGAGCCTGCTCACTGGCCATCGAGTATGCCGCTAGAGGGGCTTGTGCTGACTCGCTTCATTGTCTCAGACGATGTCGAGCGCTCTCGGCGCTTCTACACCGAAGTACTCGGCGGCAGGGTCGTCTTCTCCGGAGAGTCCGGATTGCCGACGAATGTCGCACTGTCCAACGGCTGGATCGTCATCAGCGTGGGCGGTGGGCCGACCGACGACAAGCCATCGGTCACCCTGGAGACGCCACGCGATCGCGACCGGGTAAGCAGCTTTCTCAATATCGGGTCAAAGACATCGCGACCGTGTACGCCGAGTGGAGCGCTCGTGGTGCGAATTTCCTGACGCCGCCCAAACAGCACCAGTACGAGATCCGTTGTTACATCCGCGACCCCGACGGTCATCTGATCGAAGTAGGTCAAACCACGGACCCGGAGGGGGACTGGACGCCGGCTCACTGGCCATCGAGTACGCCTGCCGACGAGTCCGGGTGATTGCCGCACCTAGCGCGCGGTGGGGAACAGCGTCGTCGGTGGTGCGGACTCGGCGGCGAGCTGGCCGACCGCGGTCGCGTGGTCGTGATGCGAACGACGACCCCCAATACAGAACGTCGTCAGCCCGCTTGCGGATTGCCGGCGTTGATTGCCCATTGGGCGGCGAAAGCCCGTTTGTATGCGGGCCGCGCTTCGCCGCGGGCAACATAGGCAGCCAGTTTCGGAAACTCGTCCAGCAGGCCCGAAGGTCTCAGCCTGAGCAGCACCGACACCATCATCAGGTCGCCCGCGCTGAACGCCCCATCGAGCCAGTCGGCATCGCCCAAGCGGGCAGAAAGTTGGACCAGTCGATCGCGAATGCGGTCTTTGACCAGAGGCATGCGCTCTTCGGCCCAGGCCTTGTCGCCCTCCGCGAACTTGGCGGTTACGAGTTCGAGGATCGGAGGCTCCACGGTGTTGAGCGCGGCGAACATCCAGGTGATGGCCCGCGCCCGCGCATCGGCATCATCCGGGAACAGGCCCGCATGGTGCTCGGCGATGTGGAAGACGATCGCCCCGGTCTCGAACAGGGCGAGGTCGCCTTCCTCATAAGTCGGGATCAGGCCGAAAGGATGAAGGCGCAGATGCGCGGGCTCCGTCTTCGCCCGGAGCGAGACGAGGCGAACCTCGTAGGGCTGGCCCACCTCTTCAAGCGCCCAGCGAACGCGCATATCCCGCGCGAGGCCCATGCCACCATCGGGCGACCGGTCCCAGGCAGTGATGACGATGGTCATCTCCAGACCCCTCACGAACTCGTCCGTCGCGCGGTCAGGGTCATGCACAAAGGACTCGGCCCACTCCGAGAACTCATCGCTGGCCGTCCCGGGCCACGGAACCGCTCAGTGGCCCCTCTCTCTTGTGGCAGCACGGCGAGGTCGGACTGCCCACCTACCCGCGGCGCTCGTGGCTTTATGCCGAGGTCCCGGGTGATGCCGAGAGGCCGCCAAGATCGGCGGGGAGCGACGGACGGGCGCGAACGCCGCGGGGTCGCCGTCCTGCGGCCGTACCCGGCCATGGGTCCGGAACGCTGCCGCGTAGTCGCGTTCCCTGCGAAGGTCTCGAGTCGACGGCCAGGGTGCCGCCGACGGCAGCGATGCGGTCGTGCATGTTGCTCAGTCCGGCCCCGGTCGGCGCCCGCTTGGGGTCAAACCCGCAGCCTGTGTCGCTGACCGTGAAATGCAGCGCTTGGGCGGTATCCCAGACACGGACGGAAACCCGCGCCGGTCCGGCGTGCTTGGCTGCATTGTCGATCGCCGCGAGGCAGGTGAAATAGACCGCGCTCTCGACCTCGGGCCGGCAGCGGCGTATCCCGCGCGCAGACACCGTGATCGGCTCGGCCGCGTAACGGCTGGCGGAGACCAGTGCCGCACCCAATCCTTCGGACGCCAGCAGCGGCGGATAGACGCCACGTGCCAACGAACGGACCTCGTCGATGGCCTGCTCGACCTCGTCTCCGAACCGTTTCAATGCCGTGCTGGCGTCCGTGTCGCCGCGCTGCTGGAAGCTCTCCGCAGCGAGCGCGAGGCGAATCCGCAGCCCGGTCAGACGTTGCTGAACTCCGTCGTGGAGGTCTCGCTCGATGCGCTGGCGATCGGCGTCGCCGGCAGCGAGCACGCGGCTCGCCAGCCCCGGCGGGAGTACCCGCGACAGCGACTTCAACAAAGCGCCGCGCCGTTGGCCGGCGAGCGCCATCGCGGGCGGCGCGGTCTTCTTCGCTGAGACGCTCATCCGGGCATTGGATCGGCCGCTTAAGCAGCCCCAAGCGTAGGTGCGTGTGCCGCCGTTGTGGTCATTGACGACGGCGGGGATTGGTCGAGCAGGAGCTCGCACCAGACACAAGTAGGTCCGAGGTCCTGCCAGACTCCCCAGGTCTCGCAAAGCTCATCGACGAGCAACAGCCCGAGGCCGCCTGGGGTTCCCGGATCCGGCGGGAGCAGGCAAGGTCTCAGGCGTGAGCCGGGATCGGTGACGATGATTCGAAGTCGATCATCGAGCGTCGTCACCTCCACGGTCAGCACGCGGCTGGGGCCGACGTTTGCGTGGACCACGCTGTTGGTCACAAGCTCACTGACCAGGAGCGCTGCATCTGACGCTGTTGTGGCAGGGACGTGACCCTGGAGCTGTGCGTGCACCGACCTGCGAGCCCGCATGGGTGCATCGTCACCGCCAGGAATCCGCAGCGAGATCGATCGCTGCGAATCCGGGCGCGACGCCGACGCCGTCATGCGGCGGCTCTCGTCTGAGACCGTAGTGGCAGCAACTGAGTGGTCCGACGGCCACGCGCTTCGCCCCAAGCGCGTGGCCGACGAGCCCTCCTTCGAGTAGACGCGCGATCTGCTCGTGGAGAGGCCCCAGCCCCAACGCGGCGATCGCCCGGGGAGGGATCGAGCGGTTCGAGGGCCACGCGCTTCGCCCCAAGCGCGTGGCCGACGAGCCCTCCTTCGAGTAGACGCGTGATCTCCTCGTGGGTGCTACATGACCCGACCAGGAGACCCCCGTGGGTGGCTGCCCCTTGCCTCCCGCAGAACAGCGCGATCTCGGAGTTGATGAAGCGAGCAGAGTCGGTGATCGGCAGGCCGAGCCTCCAGCTGCTGACAGCGTTCAGTGGCGGCCGATCTGGATTGATCGCGGCGGTTGCGCCATTAGGGCGGTGCGTCCCGGCTACGCGAGCCCGAGCTTCCGCACGCTCACCGGCCGACCGCCGGCTCACGAACCGCCGCCTTGGTCGCCGTCGCAAGGCTGGCTCACCGATTGCCCCCCGCGGCCAGACGCCAGCCCTTCGAGGTACTGCGAACGCTTCGCTGAAAAATTCGGCTTGGCGGCGCGTGGCATAGAGCTCCCGCAGTGGTCGGACGTTGCTGCTACAACCACCCCCACGTGCCGCCATCGGCCGCCGCGAGCGCGCTCTTTTGCTCCGCGCTGATGCCTGGCCGCCCCGCCCGCAGGCAGCGCAGCCAAACCTCAACCCGCGCGACACTACTCCGATCCCAACCGAATACAAGTGGGTCCCCGAGACCGGATTCGGGTACGCTGAGAATGCATTGGCGTTGAGCCGTGCGTCCGCTTCAGGCGCACAAGCTCAAACGGCGGAGAACTCGCACGAGTGAGCAGCACAGACAGCAGAGCACGACGAGGTCGGCGATGAGCGACGCCGGGCCAGAGGACCGCGCCGCGCGGCCACTCGTCGGCGGCAGGCTGCTCGCCGAGATCACCAACCGGATCGTCGCGTTCATGCGCGAGCACTACGGCCGCGGGCCGATTAAGGCTAAGACCTATGTGCTGGACGACCTGATCGTCTGCGTGCTGTCAGATGGGTTCACGGCGATCGAGCGCACGATGATGGAAGGCGGCGAACCCGAGCGTGTGCTCGAGATGCGGCGCGACTTTCAGCGGATGATGAAAGCGCGCTACAGCGAAATGATCGAACAGCTGACCGGTCGCAAAGTGCTCGCGTTCCTCAGCCAGGCGCACGTCGAACCCGACCTCACGGTCGAGATCTTCCTGATGGACGGGCCGCTAGCCGGATTCGGCGCACTTGAGCTCGTCGACCCACCACCGAGCAACCCCGGCACCGGCGACGACTAACGCCGCAGGCCGGGGACACGGACGCCGTCGTCGAGGGCAAGCGCGTGGGGAGGTCTGCCTAGCCCAGCTTCCGAGCGCGAACAGGATCCACGCCCTGACCGCCCGTAGTCGTACAGGCGCTGACGGTCAACGGCAACATCTGCCGCTGAGCGCCGCGACGCTCAGCCGGTGGGGTGGGGCTGATGCTTGGACGAGCTCGAGTGCGCGCTGGCGGGCTCACCGTGATCCGCTTGCTGAGCCCGCTCCAGCCAGGCGGGGGCGCCTAGCCGGCTGAACGTCGCTCGGATGCTCGCGAGCCCACCGTCCGGCCCCACGCCCGTCTGCTCAAGGCGCTCGAGTCCGATCACTCCCGCCTCGAACGCCAGCTCGCATTCCGCCGCAAGCTGGTGTGCCCGTGCGAACGCCTCGTCAGCACGCCTGCGGTCGCCCGCCCGCGCCGCGAGATGGCCGGCGAGCCGCTCAGCCTGTGCGCGAACCGGGGCGGTCTGCTTCATCGCAGCAGTGGTGCGCAGGGACACCAGCGCAGCCTCCAGCGGCTCGGTGTCCAACGCCGCAACGAGCCTGTCGATGATCGGCGGCAGCCAACTGGTCCACTCTGCGAACTCTGAGATCTCCGCCTCCGGGACGATCCTCGCCAAGCTCACCGCATCCGTGGTGAGCACCAGCGTGCGCAGCGATCGGAAGTCGCTCTCAAGCCCGCTGGCGCCGGACTCGTCCCGGTGCCGGTCATGCTCGGCGACGAGCTCGTGCGCGAGCGCCTCCTGTCCCCGCCCGAGCGCGATGACGACGAGCGGCGCGAACGCCATGCCGGCAAGCGTTGGGATCTGATCCTTGACCGACTCGATCTCGGCGATCGCCTGGTCCCAGTCTCCGAGTGAGCAGAGCGCTCGTCCCAGCACAAGCCGCGCCCATCGCTCGGCCATCCGTTCTGCGGAGCGGTCGGCGGCGACGATCGCCTCGCGTGCGCCGGCGGCGGCTTCTTGGTAACGCCCGACGGAGGCGAGCGAGATCGACACGTTCGTACACAGCACCGCAACCAGGCGCGGCTCGTGGATAACGGCCAGGTCGAGCGCCCGGCGGTAGATCGCGATTGCCTCATCTGGCCGCTGGAGCTCGGCCAGCGCGGCGCCCTGCTGGCCTAGCGCGTGCAAGAGCTCTCCCCAATCGCGGCACGTCTCGGCGATCCGGACCCCTCGCGTGGCGACGACGAGCGCCTCCTCGTTCCGGCCCAACTGGTAGAGCGTGTAGGCCAGGGTCGCGGCCGCCAACGCACTGGCATGGTCGTCTTGATCGGACAGCGCTCCGTCCACGGCACGCAGCTCCGGCAGCAGTTCTGTAGGGGGACGCGCGTACTGCAGACTGCGCAGCTCGTGGGCGCGCGCCGCCAGTTGCTCACGTTCTCGTCCGGCGCCGGCGTGTAGCTCAGCTGCGGCGCGGTAGCGCCCCGCCGCGGCATCCCCCTCTCCAGCCCGAGACGCGACCAGACCTGCGCGCTCGAATACGCCTGCGCGCTCGTGCTCGTCTGTGGTCAGCTCGGCCGCACGGTCGAACAGCGCCAGTGCGTCGGCTAGCGCGCCGACGGCCGCGGAGCGTTCAGCGGCCGCGCGCAAGGCGGTCTGAGCGCGCGCCTCGATCACGGCCAGGTCGCCCGCGTTCGGGTCCGCCTCGAGTGCAGCCAGCAGGTGCCCGGCGAGCTGTCCCGCGCGCTCAGGGTCGCCCTCCTGTTCTGCGAGGTGATCGGCGGCAGCGAGATGGAACCGCTTTCGCTCCCGACGCGATAGCGCGCTCAGCGCAACTCGCCGGACTACTCCCTGAAGAAAGCGGTAGCGATCGTGCGTCTCTGATCCACCATCGCCCTCGGTCGCCAGGAATGCCTTCGTCACCAGTCCATCGAGTAGCTCCGCGGTATCGAGGACATCGACTCCAGCAACCGAGGCCGCCGCGTGCACCGTGAACCGCTCGCCGATCACCGCACCGCCGGACAGGATCTTCCGCTGCATCGCTCCCAGACCATCGAGGCGCGACGCGATCAGAGCGCGGACCGTGGGCGGAACGGCTATCTGACCGACGTCGCCCCGCATGGTGTAGTGACCATCCTCCACGGCCAGTACGCCTCGATCTGCGAGCGCACGAAGCGTTTCGACCGCATACAGGGGCACGCCGCCGCTGTCCGCGCGAATTGTGGTGAGCAGCGGCTCGGGCGCAGACGAGACCGTCCCGGTGACTAGCGCATCGATCTCGTCGGGGGTCAACGGGCCGAGCTCGACCCGTTCATCGGCCGCGAGCACCTGAAGACGTGGATCTGGGCGACCGGCGGCGATGACCAACAGCGGAAAACGTCCCCATTCGAGCAGGTGGGCGACGAAATCGAGCAACGCCTGATCTGACTCTTGCAGCTCTTCGAACACGAGCACGGCGGGGCGCCGCTCGGCGATCGCCCCAATGAAGCTGCGCCAAGCCGAGAACAGCTCGCCCGTCTCGATCAGGCGCCGGCCGTCATCGAGCCCGAGCAGGCGATAGAGCGCCCGCTCGACCCGCTCACGCTCCGACGCCTCATCAGCGAACAGATCGTCCAGCAGGCCGGCGATCCGTTCGAGCTGCCGCTCAGGTGAGTCGTCATGCCCGATCTCGGCTCGCGTCCGCACCATCTCCGCCAACGGTGCAAACGCAGCACCGCCGCCGAAGCTGAACGCGCTTGCACGGTGCCATGCGACCCTGGCGTCGATGTCGTTCGCAAGCCGCTCGAATTCCCATACCAGGCGCGACTTCCCGACTCCTGCCTGCCCGATCACGGTCACCAGTTGCGCACCGCCTCGGGCAGCGATCACGCCGTCGAGCGCTTCCCTCAGGATCCGCAGCTCCCGCTCTCGTCCTACCAGCGGCGGCTCAATCGCTCCTCCACGTGCGCGCCCGTAGTGCCCGGACAGCACGCCGAGAGCGCGCCAAGTGCGTACGGGATTGCTTTTTCCCTTGACGTCATGGGCACCATGAGCCTCGAATGCGATCGACCTCTCGCACGCCAGGCGTGTGACCTCGTCCACCAGCACCGTCCCAGGATCCGCAAGCGACTGGATCCTTGAGGCGGTGTTGACTGCATCGCCGACCACCATCCCTTCCTGCACCCGCCCCACCTCCACCGATGCCTCCCCGGTGAGAATGCCAATCCGCACGCGCAACTCCAGGATTGACAGGCGGTTCGACAGCCCCTTAACCGCGGCGACGAGTTCGAGCGCGGCACGGACAGCGCGTTGAGCGTCGTCCTCGCGCGCAACCGGAGCTCCCCACACCGCCATCACCGCATCACCGATGAACTTTTCGATCGTGCCCCCATAGCCGCCGATGACCTGCCGTGCAATCGAGAAGTACGGACCAAGGACCTCGCGCACGTCCTCGGGATCGCGCCCCTCGCTGAAAGCGGTGAAGGAGACGAGGTCGCAGAACAGCACTGACACGAGTCGACGCTCGAGCGGCTGCCCGACAGGCGCAGCCAACGGGGCGCCACAGTTGCCGCAGAACCGCTGACCCGCAGCGGCGGGGGTGCCGCAGGTGCTGCAGAGAACGTCGACCCCCCGTCCGCAAGCCCCGCAGAAGCCTGCGCCTTCGGCGATGTCCGCCGCGCAGGCGGGACAGCGCACTACTGCCTCGGTTTAACCCACGTCGCCGTGAACGACACCACGTCGTGGCACCCGGGCCGTGCGACCCGCGCCGTCGCGTGCACCCGCGGCGTCAACAGCGATCCGGAGAGATAGCCGCGGATCGTCACGCCTTGTCTTTGGTAACTGAAGTGGACCCGCTGCGCCACGTGCCGCCGGTGAAACGAGGTGTTGATCGCTCCCGGGACCTTGACCGGGGTTTGCGAGCAGTCGGTATGGAGGCGGATGTCGTGCATGCCGTAGGCGAACCAGTGGCCCCGTGGCACGATCTCGTTCTCGGCGATCGTCATCCCGAACTTCACGGCGAGCTTGGACGGTGAGCCGGACTCAAAGCCCTTGTAGTTCGCCTGATACACGGGCGACACCGACGGCCGAGTCGCGACCGCCACGGCCGGAGCAACAGCCAACGCGAGGCCGATGACGAACAGCGAGTAGATGCGTACCCCCACACGCGGAGCATAGCCCACGCTCCGCACCCCCTATCGCCGCTTGGGCTTAGGCCAAGTCGCCGTGAACGAAAACACGTCGTGGCACCCGGGACGCGTGACCTTTGCCGTCGCATGGACACGCGGCACATCTAGCGGCCCGAAGAAATAGCCACGGATGTTCACGCCGTGTCTTTGATAGCTGAAGTGGATGCGCTGACTGGCTTTGCGCCTCGTGACAGAGAACCGGCCGATCTGACCCGGCACTTTGATGAGAGATGGCGAGCAATCGGTAAAGAGGCGCACACCCAGCATGTCGTAGCCGTAGGTGGAGCCTCCGCTGGGAAGAAACTCCTGGTTTCCGCCCACGTCGAACGTGGCGACGAGCTTTGGCTTGGAGCCGTCGCCCTCGGACGCAAAGCCTTTGTAGCCCGTCACGATATACACGGGTGAGACAGAGGGACGCGTCGCGATCGCAGCCGTCGGCGCTAGAGCCAACGCAGCAACAACGCCGCACAGAATGCGAACCCGTGTCCCCATACGACGAGCATAATCGCGCAAGGCAGCAGGGGGCAAGCGGCTCGCATCCCCCGCCGCAAGCTGCTGCGTCGTGCGAACGCATCAGCACCCCTGAGGTCGCCCCCTGGAGATCACGCCGCACTCGAGTCGGCCGCCGCGACTCGCGGCAGACAACAACTACAGTTGCGGCGGTGTTTGCGACTCGAATGTGCTGTCTCGCCGTCCTGATCGCGACGATCTGGTCGGCCTGGGCGGGTGCGGTCGTCTCGCGCGCGGCCCGGGTTGTCGTGCTCGATCGTCATGGCTATGCCTCGGTGCGATACGACCAGGCTCTGTCTGGCCCAGCGCTCACCCCGCGGCCGGCCGTTGCCTCTGAGAGTCTCGGGAGACCGACTGGGCGAGACGCTGGCGATCGCAACGTCCGGAGTGAGCTGGCTCGGCTGTATCACCGGCATCTGATCAGCCGGTCGTCGTACCAACGCTACGGCGCGAGCTTCAATTCTGCGCTGGCCGCTGTCAGGCGGCTGCCAGGTGCGCGCGCGGCCGAGCTAGAAGCGGTGATCGAGAACCTTCACAACGTCGCGGCGGCGCGGATGCTGACTGCGTCGCGCCTGCCGGCGCTGTTTCTCACACTCGATCGTAATCGTCAGTGGTGGAGGTCCGGGCCGCTGCTCAGTTACGGTCAGCGTGTCGAGTTTGCCGGCTCGGACATCGTCTGGGAGTACTACCCCGGGCAGGGGATCGAGCTGCAGGTGCTGGGCAGTTTCGGGAAGGCTCAGTGGTTCTGTGCAGCCGGGGTCAGATACGCCGCGAAGTGCCGTCGGATGGTCGCGGAACTCGTCCCGCTGGCGGCAAACCGGGCCGGGGGCTTGGCCTGGGAGTACTACTTCAGGTTCGGTGGCGGCATTCCGCCGTGGACTAGCGCGATGTCGCAGGGTACGGCGCTGCAGACGCTTGCCGATGCCTACAAGACGTTGGGAGACGCCTCGTACCTGGAAATTGCGCGCAAGGCGTTGCCGGTCTTCGGCGTCGCTCCCCCCAACGGTGTGGCGATCAGGACCGGGCTCGGGATGCGATTTGTGCAGTACTCGTTTGCTCCGTCGCGAAGCCAGGACGTGCTCAACGGCTTTCTGCAGAGCTTGATCGGGCTATCGGACTACGCGCGGACGAGCGGCGACCGCGTCGCGGCGCGGCTGTTCGCGGCAGGCGATTCCGAGGCCCGGGCAGAGGTACCGCAGTTCGATACCGGCGCGTGGTCTCTGTATCAGCCGGGCGAGGAGGACAGCCTCGAGTACCACGTACTGGTGACCGGATTTCTGCAGCAGCTGTGCAGCATCACCAAGGCTCCCGTCTATTGCACGACAGCGTCGAACTTCAAGCGCTACCTGAAGACACCGCCCGTGCTCGGCGTGCTCACCGGGCAGCTGCGAGCGCAAGGCCACGCGGCGCTACGGTTCCGCGTGTCGAAGATCTCGCGTGTCGGTGTCACCCTTGTGCGCAGCGGACGGACCGTGTTCCAAACGAGCGGCAACTTCACCTACGGAGACCACGCATTCGCGCTTCCCGCGCTCACCCACGTCGGACGCTACACGGTCACCTTGGACGCCACCGATCTGGCGGGCAACTACAGCTACATCACGCGGCCCCTACGCGTAACGAGGTAGAAGCGGCGCTGCCCGCGCCGAGTCTGCCCAGCGCGAAATCCCTGGGTGCGTCGGCCCCGTGGTATAAGTGCGCAAGCTCGTGGGGCCGAGCGGTGGGCGAATCAGAGACTTGGGGGTTCGACCGGTGGATACCGGAGTATCTGTCGCGCTGCCGGAAGCGGGCGCGCTTGTCGCACAGCAGGCGACCAGGACGCTTGGCCCGTGATTGCGCCCTGCGTCGTCCATATACCTCTAAGGAAGATCCCGCCCCACGTGATTGTGGTCCGGGGCGGCAAGCGCCTGCACAACTCGCCGAAGCCGGCCAAGACCCCTCCGCCGACCGCCAGGGCGCGATCTGGGGTCACACCGCCACCCGCGAACACATCGCACCGTCCGTTCCTGCAAGTCGGTGACCGGGTCGTCGTGCGCCGCCCGGCCGCGTTCACCTTCAGCTACGGTGGCAACCGCTACCGGATCCCGCACGCGACAATCACACTGAAGTGCCACTCGCTGAGGATCGGCAATACAGCGGCCTCGCCACCGACGCGGGTCCTCGCGGTCGATCTTGCGTCAGGCGAGGTCAAGGTTCGCGCCGGCTCTCATGCGCGTCGGGCGGTGGTGGTCAGCCGAGAGATGCTGGCGTTCGCCACGGTCAAGGACAGCAGCTTCGTTGTCGAGCGAAATCCCAGAGCCTCGCTGACATCCGCATACACGTTCGATGAGCCGATCGTCACCGCCGATGCACGCATCCCGAAGTTGCGCATCAACACGCGAGCGAGCTACACCGCGCTCGCCAACCGCCAGGGCATTCGTCTCAACGTCTGGCAGTTCGATCTGTCGCCGTTGCAGCGACCGACCACGTTGGCCGAGGCGCTTCCTCGGTACTGGGCTGATCGTTCGCCGTGCGCCGTGGGCTGCACACCACAGGGGCTTGTACCCGGTTGGCCGCTGAAGCCCTTCCACGAGCAACACGTCGTCCGCGCCGGGATCAACGAAGTTCGCCCCGCGAACCTGCATGTGGCGCTCGATATTCAGGCCAACGATCTACAGGCCGTCTACCCGGTCTATTCCGGCCGGGCTTACCCGGCCGCCACCGGAAGCTACGGCGACTACAACATCAGGGTCGGCCCATACATCTATTGGCATGTCGTGCCGCGGGTCCACGCTGGCCAGTGGGTGACTGCGTACAAGACCGTGCTTGGTCAGGTCGAAACCGGCTTCGGGCACATCGCCTTCTCTCAGGGAAGCACCGCACGGACTCTCAACCCACTGCGCCCCGGGGGCGGTCTCGTGCCATACACCGACACAGAACCACCAGTGATCGGCGTGCCGCACCTGTTCGCCGACGGCCGCGTGATCGTCCGCGCCTTCGACCCACAGAGCTTCATCCACAAGCTCAGCTACCTGACCCCAGTCTTGGCGCCGTCGTCACTCGCTTGGCGGCTTTACGACTCCAAGGGACACGCGCTTAGCGGGCTTGAATGGGCGATGCGCGGATCCCAGAACTACCCACCGGGCGACGCCCCCATCATCTACGCACCCGGAGCCTCCAACCCCGGCTTCGAGTGCTTCTTTCGAGAGCTGATCTGCATACCGAATTGGGTCTACAACCTCGCAGGCGGACTCACCGGCCCCGTGCCGTTCGGGAGGATGAGCCGCGGCCGCTACAGGCTCACTGTCTACGCGTGGGACTGGAAAGGGAACACATCCGCGCTCGACTACAAGTTCAACTTCCCGCTCGCCTCGTCGGCATCCGTTCCGCTGGATGAGTTCGGCCCACTCAACCCGCAATACGAGCCATAGCCTGCCGAGCGCCGCTAGGGCCTTTCTGAGTGGGCACGGCTGGGCTCGAACCAGCGATCTCTCGCGTGTGAAGCGACCGCTGCCGAAGACTATTTCGTACCGATTTGCAGGGCGTTTATCAATGAACCAGGCCACGCACGCGCGGACTTATTGACGTGGATTGCTGGGATTTGTCGCGATTGTGATCCATGGAAACATCTGTGGACCAGTGGCGGCGCATTACTGAAGGGGCTGCAGTGAGAGACGCGAGTTGCCGCATAACAGGTTCGCGCGGCGACGCCGGCGAGGCGCTTGGTACTCGTGCGGAGGAGTAGCGAGCCTGGTGCCGGCAGAAGTCCGTGGCGGGACGTATGGGGTCGGTCAGCCGGTGGCGACGACCTTCTCGTGTTCCGAGGGTGCTGGCGGCCCTGGGATCAGCTCGTGCGTGGACTCCAATGGGGCCAGCGGCGGCAGCGGGCACTTGGATACCTCGGTGGTCGGGTCGCACACCTACACGGTCACGGCGGTCTCTTCGGATGGCCAGACCGGGACCAAGTCGATCTCGTACACGGTCGCCAGTGCGCCGTTCGTGACCCTGGCAACACCGAACAATGGCGCCAAGTACGCGCTAGGCCAGAAGGTGCTGGCGGCGTACAGCTGCCACGACGGCGCCGGCGGTCCGGGAATCTCGTCTTGCTCTGGGACCGTCGGCAGCGGCCGGCTGCTGGACACCTCCGAGCCCGGCATGCACCGATTCTCGGTGACCGCCACGAGTACCGACGGGCAGTCGATGCTGCGGACGATCACCTACACGGTCCTGCCGAGCAACAGTCGGTGCCGGTGCGGCGCGAGCCACACCACAACGGCACGTTCATCGTCATGGTGAGGGTGCCTGGCCCTGGTCGCGTCGACGTCCTCGTCACTGCGTGGAACGGCAACGTCGCAGAAGCTGCGAGGCTGCTTCAGCCCGCTAAGGGCCGATTCGTGTTTGCACGTGCGCACAAGGTTGCCAAGCGGGCCGGGATTGTGCGGCTAATCGTCAACCCCAACGCTAAAGGCCGGCGGCTGGTCGCCCACCACCGCTACCGGGTGACGCTGCGGCTATGGATCAGCTACACGCCGGTCGGCGGCCGCCAGCGCGCCATCGGCTACTACGGGCTGCATCTTCCATAGCCGCGCAACGACGGAGCGCGCTCCCGCCGCCGGACCTACACACCCGTGGGACACTTTATCGGTCTCGCGTGGACGTGCCCTCCCGTGAACAGCAGAGTTCAAGCCTCAAGCGCAGCTCGACCTTGCTGGCGTCATCGAGCGTGTTTATAGTGCGCGCCCGACATAGCCGAACCGCCGCGTACCAGACGCGGTGGACGGGGAACCCAAGTCGTTGGGGCGAATCAGCCGGTGTTCCGGTTGTAGCGGTCCGTCATCGCGAGCCCGTCAGCTAACCCCGCAGGCGCGAATCCGAGGGAGCTGCATATGACGCCGCATGGGCCTGCTCATGTCGCGGCGCCGAGGGATCGGCTGCCGTGTGATTTGGGACAGTTGTTGCGCCGTTCCACGGCCGGAGACGCGCACGCACGTGAGACGATCATCGTCCGGTTCTTGCCGCTCGCGCGGCGGCTCGCCCGGCGTTACGAGGGGCGGGGCGAGCCGCTCGAGGATCTCTACCAGACAGCCGCCGTCGGACTGATCATGGCTGTCGATCGATACTCGCCTGACCATGGCGAGACATTTGCTGCCTATGCGCGGCCGATGATCCTTGGCGCGATCCGGCACCACTTCCGCGACAGAACATGGCCGGTGCATGTGCCGCGCTCGATGAAAGATCGCGCCGTCCGCGTCGTTCGCGCCGAGAACGAGTTGACGGCCGCCGGCAGGTCGCTCGCCAAGCCTGAGGTGGTCGCAGCGCACCTCGGTATCGAGGTCGCGGAGGTTGCAGAGGCACGCCGAGCGCTGGAGGCGTACCGCCCTACATCACTGGACACGCCGTATGTGGCATCAGACGGCGACCGCATTGACCGTCGAGAGGCGATCGGCGCCGACGACTCGGATTACGAACGGGTCGAGCTTTCGGTCGGCCTCGAACGTGCGCTTCGCCGATTGAGGCCGCGCGACGGGAAGATATTGGTGTTGCGGCTGGCCTTCGAGCTTACCCAGGACGAGATTGCGGGCCGTACCGGGATCTCTCAGATGCACGTATCCAGGATCCTTCGGAACGCTCGCGCGGTCTTGACGGCGTCCTGCGGTCTCGCCATGAGCGGCTCAACGAGCTAGGCGCCGCTGCGACACTCAACCGGCGTTGCGGTAATGGGCACGGCTGGGCTCGAACCAGCGACCTCTCGCGTGTGAAGCGACCGCTCCGTAGAACTATTTCATCGGCGATTTGCAGGGTGTTTGCGGACGGATATCGCTCTTCGCAGGCAGGCCTATTGTCGTGGATTGCTGGGATTTGTCGCGGTGGTAGTCCAAGGACACGATCTCTGGACCAGCCGCAACGCATCGCCGATGGGGCGCGTGCGCGCTTCTCGGAAATCAGAAACGGGACTCGTTCGCCGCCGAGGATGCTGATCTCTGTCGGGACCGTCTCGCCGCCGGGGGCTACAGGGCGGTGCGCGCCTGGCCGGGATGGAAAGGCCACTCCTCAAAGTGGCGGCACCGGCCGTCGCTGGACAGCGTGATGATCCACAGATCGCGATAGGTGCGCTGCGGCGGATGTCCGTAGACGATCTCGAGGCGGGCCACCGCAGTATTCCCCTCAGCGGCCACGATCTCTGAGGTGAGCGTGAACACCTCGTCTGGACCTTCGCGCTCGTTTTCCCAGAACCGAGCGATCGCCTCGACTCCCGCAAGCGGCTCGTCGAACGGGGCCGCCTGGTAGGTCGCATCTTCGGTGAACAACCGTCCAAGGGGTGCTGTGCCTCCCGTGCGCCAGGCCGTCTCGTAGTCCGCGATCCAGTCAGCGAACCGGTTGCTCATGCCGCGGACTGTAGTGGCCCGGCCACTGACAGCCTTCGGCCGATCCGCACCAGAACTCGTGCGGCCCAGGTATAGGCCATGTCTATCGAGATGTGCATTTTCGCGTCTTTGCATTATGGTCGTGATCGGGTCACAGTCGGGGGACGAGGGCGACCTCGGTCAACTTCTCGAGCAACCTGCGAAAGGACCCACTGATGGAGAGCGCGAGGCCGCGTGTGCTGGTACTTGGATCGACTGGTCATACCGGCAAGGCGGTTGCCGCCGAGTTGGACGACGCTTCGGATCGGGTGGAGGTGGTTCGTGTCTCCCGTGATCCGGACGCCGTCGAGCGCTGGCGGGACGAGGGGAAGTCCGCCGTGCGGCTCGATCTCGACGACGACACGACATTTGAAGCGGCGCTGGACGGAATTGATCGGCTGTTCGTGATGACCGGTTACACCGTCGCGATGACGCACCAGACTAAGACGATCACCGACGCAGCGGCTGACGCGGGCGTCGGGCATGTCGTCCATCTGGGCATCTTCGGCAACGGTCGTTCGACTGATCCGCACTTCGCTTGGCATGAGCTGGTCGAGCGCTATATCGAGGGCAGCGGCGTGCCGTGGACGCACCTTCATCCGCACATGTTCATGGAGAACTTGCTGTCGGTGTTCACGCTCCGTGGCGGCCGTCTGCCGTGGCCCGCGGGTGAGAAGCCGACCGGCTGGATCGCTGGCGAGGACATCGCGGCGGTGGCGGCCAAGGTCCTGATCGAGGGTCCGGCGGTTCACGCCGGCAAGGGGTACTGGATGTCGACCGACGTTCTCAACGGCGTCCAGGCGGCCGAGATCCTCAGCGAGGCGCTCCGCCGGACGATCACGGCCGACGTCTTAACACCCGATGAGATGCTGCAGGCCGTCGCTGCCGGCTTGGCGACCACGCCTTCGTTCATGGAGGGCCACTACGCGCTGAGCACCTTCGAGTGGCTGCGTCAGACCTATGACGGCCGCATGGACTACTCCGCGGTCACCACGACGACGGTCGAGGAGCTGCTGGGAAGAGCGCCCATTCACCTCGCAGAGTGGGCGGTGCGCCACCGCGGCGCGCTGCTCGCCGCAGCGACCGTAACCCCCAGCCCGCCGCCACGTAAGGAGCCGGAACCATGGATCTACAACTAGACGACAGGGTCGTGATCGTCACCGGCGCTGCCGCTGGCATCGGGGAGGCTACGGCTGGCTTGCTGACCGCGGAGGGTGCCGTCGTGGTGGGCGTCGATCGCGACGAGATCGAGACCGGGCTCGGCCAGATGGGCAGCGCGATCCGCGCTGACCTCACCGACGCCCTGAGCGCCACGCGGATCGTCGAAACGGTGATGCAGCGGTACGGCAGGATCGACGGGCTCGTGAACAACGCCGGCGGGCTCGAGCTACACAGCGGCTTCCTCGGCATCGGCGAAGATCAGTGGCTCGATGCGTTCCAGCTGAACTTTCACGCTGCGCGGCGGATGAGCCGGGCGGCGCTGCCGCCGATGCTCGAGGGTGACGGCGGGAGCATCGTTCATGTCGCCAGCGAATCGGCGCGGCTGCCAGCGGTGTTCAACCCGGACTACGCTGCCGCGAAGCTCGCGGTGCTATCGATGTCAAAGGCGCTGGCGACCGAGTTCACGCCACAGGGCGTGCGCTCCAACGTCGTCACTCCCGGCATGACCCGCACTCCGCTGTATGACCGGCCGGGCGGCTTCGGCGACCAGATCGCGCAAGCGCTCGACACCGACCGCGAGGACGCGATCGATCAAGTCCTGACGACCATCCGGCCGCTGCTGACAGGCCGGATCGGCCAACCCGACGATGTAGCCCGCGTGATCGCGTACCTGATCTCCCCGTTGTCGAGTCAGGTCACGGGCGCCGAATGGGTCGTCGACGGTGGGGCCTTGCCCCAGATCTGAACTCGGACCGCGCAACGTCGCAGGAGTCGGGAAGTCGAATGTGTGCCGCGGCTTGTCGCGTGCTACCCGACGACGGTCGCGGAGGGCGGCCGCCGTTGCCACGGCTGGTCCTGGAGCACCTGTAGAAACGCGGCGGCGAGCGGTGACCAGTCCTGACGGGTGAACGCGGCGAGCTGGCGCGCGAGCGGCGGCTTCAGGCTCCGGATTGCCGCGCCAAGATCCGTCGGGACTACGTTGCGGGGAATGATCGTGACACCGAGCCCGGCAGCGGCGAGGTGACCGGCGGCGGCTACTTGACCGGTTTGGATCGTCCGGCGGGGCGTGAAGCCGGCGCGGGCGCAGATCTCGAGAATCAGCTCTGACAGACCGTGGTCGGACCCGAACAGAACCCAGTCGCGCTCGGCGAGTTGCTCGAGCGCGATTGGGCGTTTGTTCCGTGCCAGCGGGTCGGAAGCTGGCAGAACGGCGACGAACTCCTCCCATCCGAGCTCGACGACTGGGCCATGCCATTCCGGTGGTCGCGGGCCGACTGCGACGTCGCCCACCCCGAGGCGGACCGCGTCGTCGAGGGCTTGGCGGTGCGTGTACTCGCGCAGCGTGATCGTCGTTCCCGGGTAGCGCTCGTGCCAGCGCTCAAACGCCGGTGGCAGTACACCGAACGCGACTGAGGTCACGGTCGCGACCTCGATCTCTCCCGCCTCGAGGCCCAGCGCGCTGCGAGCGTTGCGCCGCGCGCGTTCGGCGTGCGCCACCGCGGCGCGCGCCTCGGGCAGGAACGCCTTGCCGGCGGCAGTCAGCCGCACACCCGTCGGCAGACGCTCCAGCAGCGGTCCGCCGAGCTCGTGCTCGAGGCTCTTGATCTGTTGGGAGAGCGACGGCTGCGCGACGAGCAGCCGTTCGGCGGCGCGCGTGAATGAGCCTTCGTCGGCGATCGCCACGAGGTAGTGCAGTTGCCGAAGGTTCATGGGATGGTCAAGATGGCTATAGGGATTGCCTATCGACCTTCGAAGGAAGGCGTCTTTGCATTATGGCCCACGGACGGCCACAGTGCAGGTCATGGCCGCGATCTCGATCAACCACGTGAGCATTCACGCGCAGGACCTCGAGAGGTCCGCAGCGTTCTACGAGCAGCTGTTCGGCATGCAACGCATCCACACGCCGACGTTCGCGTTTCCGGTCGCGTGGCTGCGCCTCGGTCGCCAACAGTTGCACCTGTTCGTTCGCACAGACGCGCGGGCGCCGCAGTTTCACCACGTTGGGCTGAACGTCGATGACTTCGACGCCATCTACTGGCGCGCCGGCGAGCAGCGACTGCGCGACGGCAGCGCTTCTTCTCCGCAAACACCTAATCCATTTGAGCGCCACCGTCCACCAAACCGGCGACGCACTTCGAGCCACGCTCTACCTCGATCGCCAAGTCGTCGCCACAGCGTCGGACTCGGCACTAACTAAAGGACAACGACATGCACACAACCGAAGGCACCACGACTAGATCTCGCGCCGAGCCCACCGGCGCGCTGTTGCGCCATTTCGCTGATCTGCGCGACGGCTCGCACGGCGGCACCACCTCCCGGCGGGACAAGGAGCGCCTGTTCGCCGCAGCCGTTGCGCTTCTCGATCCCCACGCCCGCCAAGCACTGGACGAGATCAACGCAGGCCTGCTGCTCGACACCGGCGAGATCACCAGCACTGGCGTTCGACGTTCTGCGACGGCCGGTCTCAATGCCGTCTGGGCGCTCTCCTGGCCCGAGCAGCGCGCGGCTCACATCAAGCCAATCATGATCCGCGCCTACTTCGGGATCGGCTCCCCACACCCTCACCTGCAGGGAGGCACCGTCGGCGACTGGCCGCTCAACGTGTTCGACGAGGACCAGGCGGCCGCCGAACTGGGGACATTGCGCGCAATCGCGGCCGCAGAGATCCACAACCTCGTCTTCCAGACCGGTGGCGACTACCGAATCATTCCCGCCCTCCTGAACGGACCGTCGCGATGAACCCGGACATCTCCACACCGCAACGCACCACCGTTCGGATCCCGACGGGCTCAGGCGACGAGCTCGAGACCTGGGTCTACCGACCCGAAGGCACAGGACCGCACCCGGCGGTCGTGATGGCCCACGGATTCGCCGCCGTCAAAGCCGGCGGGCTCGCGGCCTTCGCCGAGCGATTCCGCCGCGAAGGGTTCACCGCCGTCGTCTTCGACTACCGTCAATGGGGCGGCTCGAGCGGCCAGCCTCGCGACGAAGTGTCCGTCCCACGCCAGCGCGAGGACTACCGGACCGTGATCGACTGGGCGGTTGCCGATCCGGACATCGACACGTCGAGGATCTTCGTCTGGGGTACCTCCTTCTCAGGAATGCACGCTGTCGAGCTCGCGGCGACCGACCCCCGACTGGCCGGCGTGATCGCCCAAAACCCGCTCGTGGACGGACTCGCCGCAATGACCATGGTCCCGCTGACCCGCTCGCTGCGTCTGTTCGCAGTCGGAGCGCTCGACAGGCTCGGCTCGCTGCTCGGACGACCGCCGCGCTACATCCCGGCCGGAGTGGCACCCGGCGAGTTCGGCGCCGTCGCCAACGCCGTCGCGTTCGCCGGGCTGGAGATCATCCGCCCGAAGGACGGCAGCGAGTGGCACAACCGCGTCGCCGCTCGCTCGCTCCTCGGTCTGGCTGTTCACCGGCCCGTGCGAAAGGCCGCCGAGATCGGCTGTCCGATCCTGCTCGTCGTCGCCGAGCACGACACGATCGCCTCGGTCGGTCCCGCGCTTCGGGTCGCCGAGCGCGCCCCGAAGGCGGAGCTGTTCCGCAGCCGCGGCGACCACTACGACGTCTACGACGGCGGTGAGGACTACGACAGAGTGATCGACGCCGAGGTCGAGTTCCTACACCGACACGCCCAAACCGCAGCGCGCTGATTCTGGTCGCCGACCGCGTAGCGGCGTGACGCCGGCGGGGCGGCCCGATACGGGATCAGTTGTAAGGTCTGACCAACGTCGTCCACCAAGGAGTCATCAGCACATGGCGCATGAGTTCAGCGGCTCGGCTGTGATCGAACGCCCTATTGACGAGGTGTTCGCGTTCTTGGCCGACGGGACGAACGACCCGAAGTTCAGCCCGCGGGTCCAGGAGATCCGTAAGGTGACAGACGGCCCGATCGGGGTTGGAACCGTCTTCGAGAGCAAGGTCAAGGACGCCGGCATGACGACCAGCCGGAAGTTCGAGCTGACGACGTTCGAGGCGCCGACGAAGATCCGCTGGGCTGAGCGCTCGAAAAACATCGTCACGGTCCCCGACGGCGGCTACGACCTCGAGAAGGTGACCGACACCCAGACCAAGGTCACAATTCACAACACGTTCGAGGGGCACGGGTTCGGCAAGCTGATCGTCGGTTTCGCGGCAAGGGCCGCCGTCAAGGATGCGCCCGCGTTCGCGGAGCGGATCAAATCGGCCGTTGAAGCGGCCTGAACTTGGCGGTTAATCGAGCGACCGCTGCCGTCCATCGACGTGAGCCGTAGCCCTGCCAACGACCTCAAACACCTCTGATCCATACAAAAAGGCCCGGGTTACCAGGGCTTGCCTGATGGGCACGGCTGGGCTCGAACCAGCGACCTCTCGCGTGTGAAGCGACCGTCGCCTCGCCGCCGAAGGTGGCGATTTACAGGGAGTTCGGGGGGGATTCTGCTTTCCGTGCGCGCGATTACTGGTACGGATTGCTGGGGTTTGTCGCGGATGTGGTCCACGGAAACGATCTGTGGACCACCTCTGAGTAGCCAAATCGCGAGTCCGCAGACCGCCGGTTCAAAGGGCGCTCGCCGGCGAGTCTGACTTTGGCGACCCGGGCGATGCTTCGGTCCAGGGTGCCTCGGCGAGCCACCGTTACCGCGATCACGCCGGTGAAGCTGTGGACACTGGCGCGCGATCCGTTCCTCGCCGCGCTGGGAAAGGCGACAGCCCTAAACGCACCCACTGCGGACACGGCGAACGGCGAACTAGGCCTCGCGGGCGCGGGTTTGCTGGTGTAGCTCACCGCCGGGCGTCGGCTCGGCGGAAGTCGTGTAGGTGGCGGTGGTCGGCGCGGTCACGCCGCTACCCATCAGATCCGCTGACGCCGTGATGCCCGCTGCGATCGCCTGGGCGCGTTGGAGGTAGGGGGTCGCGCGCAGCCGCGTGAAGATCTCGGTTGCTTCGGCGAGCAGCGGCGCGGCGTCTTCGTCGCGCGTCTCGGCGTGTCGCTGTTCGGCGTGCTCGAGCAGCACCTGTGCGAGCACGAACGGCGCGTCGATCTCACGCAGCTCACGCGCTGCGGCGTCGAGGTGTTCGTCTGCGGTCCTGGTGTCGCCTCGCTGCCCGGCGAGCAGGCCCGCGAGCCGTGCCGCGCCGGCCCGCAGCAGCGGCGATCGCATCACGGGCGGCAGGTCGGCGACGAACTTGATCAGTCGCTTGACGGTGGCCTCGTCACCGACCGCTAGCGCCGCGAGCCCGGCTTCGACATACGCCTCGCGTCGGGCCTCGTTGTTGATCTCGGGTGGGCCGGTCGCGATCGGTAGCGCGGCCTGCAGCGCGTCGGCGTCGCGGCCGAGTGCCCGCAGCGCGATCGCCCGGGCGACGGTGGGCCCGGCGGCAAGCTCGAGGTTGCTGCTGCCCTCAAGCTCGCCTGACAGCGTCAGGATTCGCTCGAGTCCCTCGCTGTCGCCGCGAGCCGCTTGGACACGGGCGAGCACCGGTAGGTAGCCGAACCGCTGGAGGCCGCTCCAGGGGAGTGTTCCGCTGTCGCCCGGCCCGGGCAGCCCATCCCAACGTCCCATGGCGACGTTGGCGGTCGCGATCAGCACGCTCAGCGCCTGCTCCCAATGGCGGTTTCCGCGGGCTGTGGCGAGCGCGAGGCCCGGCTCGGCTACGGCGACCGCGTCGGCGAACCGGTCGCGCTGCAACGGCACGTTGGCGAGGTTGTTGTAGCTGCGCAGCGCATGGTCGGTCAGTTCGTGTTCGAGCGCGAGTCCCAGCGCATGCCGCCGCAGCGCGATCGCCTCCTGGAAGCGTCCCTGGTTCTCGCGGACGAACGCAATCGTGTTGAACGCTCGGATGACGGTCCGTGACTCCTCGAGCGGCTCGGCGATCGTAAGCGCCGCGTCGGCCGCCTCCAATGCCTCGGCCGAATCGCCGTGAAAGACAAGGTTGCTCGACAGCTCCGCGAGCGCCGCCGCCTGCTCCGCGCTGCCGTCGGCGAGGCCCGGCACCGCCCGCCGGCTGACCTCCACCGCCTCCTCGAGACGGTCGCTCTGAAACAGAGCCGCGGCGAGCCCCGCGAGCGACCGCGACGCGGCCTCGCGATCCCCGAGCGACTCGAACAGGCCGACCGCCCGCTCAAACCGCTCGCACGCGGTCACGTGGTCCGCGTTCATGTGGGCTGCGTGCCCCGCCTTGTCGAGCAGCGTCGCGCGGGTCGCGTCGTCGGCGGCCAGCTCCGCGGCATGCTCAAACGCGCGCTGCGCCTCGGGTCCGAGCGCCAGCGACAACGCCCGCTCACCCGCGTCCGCCAATGTCTCGCACGCCATCGCGCGGATCTGCGGAGCGTCAGCCGCGTCGGGCTCGGCGTCGGCCGCGTCAAGGAAATGAGCGGCGAGCACCTCCGCCAACTCCGGCGCGTCGTCGCCCCACGTCTCCTGTAGATGCCGCGCGACCGCCAAATGGCGGCTCTTGCGATCCCGCCGCGACAGCGTCCCATACGCCGTAGTCCGCAGCAGCCCCTGCA
Organism: uncultured Solirubrobacterales bacterium; assembly: GCA_963725925.1. Lineage (GTDB taxonomy): Bacteria > Actinomycetota > Thermoleophilia > Solirubrobacterales > Solirubrobacteraceae > Palsa-465. The sequence continues at coordinate 4,610 of CAVSAY010000004.1, read as the reverse complement.
AAAAGTGAAACTGGCCGCGCTCAGACGACAGCCGATCGTCATTGAAAGCGATGATCTGCTTGGCGATCAGATCTTGAAGGATCCCGCGAACTTCGTCCTCGCCGCGGTTGCCGAGCGCCGCGACCCCAGCCGCCGTAAACGAGTAGCCATTCACCGCCGCGTCCTGCACCACCGACCGCTCGACCGCCGTCAAACCGTCCAGGCGAGCCGCCGCCAGCGCGTGCAAAGTCTCAGGCACCTCCAGCTCGCCGACATCGCCGGTCACGACATAGCGGTTGCCGTCCTGCGCGAGCAGCCCACGATCGAGCAGCATCCGCACCGTCTCAACCGCATACAACGGCATCCCCTCGGCGCGAGCGAGGATCTTGCTCACGAGCTCGTCCGGCAGACCAGGCACCAACCCCGCCAGCAGCTCACCCATCCTCGCACCGTCAAGCCGTCCCAGCGCGATCGTGGCCGTCCAACCCGGACGAGCTCTCAGCAGCTCAGGGCGTCCGAGCGCAAGGATGAAAAACGGAAACTCGCCCGACCACTCAAGCAGATAGTCGATGAAGTCCAACAGACCACTGTCGGCCCACTGCAGATCCTCAAACGCCAACACGACCGGCTGTGTCTCGGCCAGCCGCTCAAAAAACAACCGCCAACCACTGAACAGATCACCGCGATCGGCCGCGGTTCGCTGCTCGAGGCCGAGCAGCTGCGCCAGCCGCGGCTCGACCAGCCGCCGCTCACGCTCATCGCTCACATACTCCGCGACCGTCGCGCTGAGCTTCTCGCGCGCCGAGGCGGCGTCCTCCCCCTCGACGATCCCGGCGCGAGCACGAACCATCTCCGCCAACGCCCAAAACGCCACCCCCTCGCCATAAGACAGACAACGGCCCTGATGCCACCAGCGGACCTCCTGAATCCCATCCAGATACTTAAAGAACTCCCACAACAAGCGCGACTTCCCCGACCCCGCGTCACCGACCACCGCGACGAGCTGCGCACGACGCTCACCCGCGCTGCGCTCGCCCGCGTCGATGATCAACCCCAGCTCACGGTCACGACCCACCAACGGCGCCTCGAGCCCCGCGCCACGGTTCGCGCCACCCGCACCCGCCACCACCCGCAACGCCGTCCACGCACGCACCGGCGCCGCACGCCCCTTGACCTGATGCGAGCCCGCGTCCTCATACGCGATCGCCGCCTCCGACGCGCGCCGCGTCACATCGTCCACCAACACCGTCCCCGAAGCCGCGATCGACTGCAGACGGCTGGCCGTGTTGACCGCGTCGCCGATCACCATCCCCTCGCTCTCCGCGCCGATCTCGACCGCCGCGGTCCCCGTCAACACCCCGACCCGCACACGCAGCTGCGGCATCCCCGCCTCCCCGCCCAAAGCGGTGACCATCGTCGTCAGCGTCAGCGCCGCTCTTACCGCCCGCTCGGGATCATCCTCACGCGCGACCGGCGAGCCCCACACCGCCATCACCGCATCGCCGATGAACTTCCCAACCGTACCGCCATACCGCTCGATCAAAGTCCGGCAACGATCGAAGTAGACGCTCAGAAGCTCACGGACCTCCTCCGGATCACGATGCTCAGACAAGGGCGTAAACCCGACGAGATCCGCGAACAACACCGACACCAAACGCCGCTCAGACACCGACGCCTCGGTCGCCGACAACGCCGACGCTCCAGCCGCCGCCGACCACAGCCCCGTCCCACACTCATGGCAGAACTTCTGCCCAGCCTCATACCCAGCACCGCACGACGGGCAGCGCAACGACAGCGACGCCCCGCACTCCTTGCAGAACTTCCAGCCCTCGTTGTTCTCAGCCCGACACGCCGGACAGACCACCCCGCACTCCTCTCGCGCCCTCAAACAAAGCCACAGCCTACCCACAGCCAAACCGAATCGCAGGAACCAGAACCCGAAACGACGCGCTCACACCTGCGCCCCGATCGACAACGCGGTCGACCAGCAATCTCGCCAGACGCCTGCTTCGTCGCGTGCGACGCTTGCTCGCCGCCGCGCCGATCCGTTCGGTGTCGTCTCTCCGGGCCACCCACTGAGTTAGCCGGTGGGCGCGGCCTCCTCGGCCACTCCCTCCTGAACGGAGCCGAACGTGAGCGCGCGCGCGGGCTGCGTCGCAGTCAGCCGCCCCTGAGCGGTCTCCATCAGCGAGGAGGACGGCGGCGAGGTGACGAGCGCTTCGAGCAAGGTCGCCCCGTCGATCTGCTCGCAGCGGCATTCGGTCAGCGCGGTGACCGTCGCCGTTCTGGGGATTCCCTCGAGGACGCCGAGCTCTCCGAAGTAGTTTGGAGCCGCCAACTCCGCGAGCGTGTGCTGGGCGCCCTCGCCGCGGACGCTCACCTGCACGTCCCCGTCGGCGAGCACATACAAGGCGTCGGCGGCGTCGCCCTCGCGGATGATCGTGCTCGCTGGTGTGAATCGCACCTCGGTCGCGGCGGCGGCCAGGCGTTCGAGGATCGGTCGGCGCGCCTTCGCGAAGATCTCGATCTGTTCCAGCAGCGCGACCTTGGGTTCCAGCTCGAGCGCCCGCGTGGCCGTCTCGCGGTCGATCGCTCGCAATGCCGGGTATCCGGCTACGGCCAGGGCGGCTGGTGCGAGCGCCATCACCAACAACCCGCCGTTCAGGCCCAGGACGCTCACGACCGCCGGGGTGAGCAGGGTGCCGAGCGCGATCGCGGCCAGCACAAAAGCCCAGAACACGCCGAACACGCGGGCCAGCTGGTCAGGCGCGACCGCGCGCTGCAGGGCCGTGATCGCGAGCACGTCGACGACCAGCGTCGCCCCCCCGCGGAACACCTGGACGAGGAATGCCAGTCCTGGAGCATGAATCACCGCGAGCAGCGCGGTCGGAAGTGAGTAGCCGAGCGCGCCGGCCAGGATGATCACCCCGAGTCGACGAGAGCCCGCGGCCTGATTGACGAAACCTGCTCCCAGCAAGCCCCCGACTCCGAGGCCGGCCAGCAGGTAGCCGAAGCCCTCTGGGCCGGTGCCGAGCCGGTGCTCGGAGACGCCGACGAATAGCACCGTGTCAGTCCCGTACAAGAAGCTGACCAGCCCGCAATACGCGACCAGCGTCCGTGCGGCCGGCAGCCGCATGATCGCTCGCACGCCGACTGTCATTTGTCGCAGCGGCCCGGCGCGGCCTCCTTCGGTCACATCGACGGACCGGCTGCGCGTCCGGATCCGCGAGACGATCAATGCCGACAACGCGAAGCTCGCGGCGTTCACCGCGAACACCATCGAGGCCGAGCCAACCATGAGCAGGATCGCCCCGACCGCAGGGCCGGCAATCACGACAAGCTGATCGATCATGCCGTTGAGTGCATTGGCGGCAACGAGATCATCCTCGTCGACGATCGACGGGATCGTGGCCGCTGTCGCCGGCTGGTAGACCACCGCGGTGATCGATGTCAGTGCCGCGAAGACCAGCGCGACGGCCGGAGGACCGGTGACCGCGGCGGTGAGCGCGAGCCCAGTCTGCCACAAAGCGCATAGCAGATCGGACCCCACCATCAGCCGAATCCGCTCGGTGCGCTCGGCGATCACGCCGCCGTACGCGCTCAGCACCAGCTGTGGCACAAATCGGGCCAAGCCCGCGGCGCCGACCCAGCCGAGCGAATGTGTTTGGTCGTAGACGAACGCGAGCAGCGCGACGTTATAGGCCCAGCTACCGGTGGCAGAGATCAGCAGGCCGCCGAACAGCAACGTCGCGTCTCGCTTGGCGAGTGCCGAGCGGTATGGAGCCAGCCAAGCCCTGCGCCGGGATCCGCGCGCTGCTTGCATCGTTGCCGCGCTCATCGCCGCCGCCGGGCCACGAAGGCGATACCCGAACCGTCCCGATCCCGTGTCATAAGCGCTCGCTTCATCCGTGACGCATCGCGTCGGTCCAGTTCCGTTCAACTGTGGGACGCGATAACTCGGGCCTTCTCGCGTTCCGCCCCAGGGGCCCCTCCCGAAATTCCCGCGCGCCACCCTACCAGACCTACGAGGTCGGAACACCGACGCACCCAGCCTCTACGATCATCGCGAAGCCGCCGGGATTCCAGGGATTTGCCTGAACTAGCTGAATGCCGGAGGAGGTGCCGGAGACTCGAACCCCCGACACGCGGATTATGATTCCGGACGACGCAGTGTGCTATCGCCCGTAAATGCAGGTGATCCGGCGCACTGGAGCGCGCGATGGACACGGATGTAGACACGCCTGTCAGGCCGCGTGCAACGTTGGACGCGTAGAGGATCGCCGTCGTCGATCGACGTTAGTTGGGCACGGATGCTCAGCCGCCTACTACCTTCACCGAATCGCGCGTCTCGCGATTGGCGACCAGCGCCATGCTCGCGAAGCCGGCCGAGACCCGCCTTCGGTGTTGCACGAGTCTCTAGGGGAGACGCGCATGCGTGGCTGCCTTTGTCCGGTTGCAGTCGCGGTCGCGGGCCGCGGCAGGGCCGCAATCGTGACCGCCCAGCATAAATGGCGGTCACGCGTGCTCAGGGTCAAATCGGCGCTAGCACCGGGCGCTGGCGCACTCCCCCTCCGGGCACTCTCACGTCAACGGCGCCACAACCCCGATCGCAAAGATCCTGTTGTCATCGT
>CAVSAY010000003.1:0-23299 GCA_963725925.1 uncultured Solirubrobacterales bacterium | reverse complement strand
TGGTCGAGGCGTGCCTTGCCTCGACCACCGACTCGCCGGACCCTGGCCGGGCTGCTTATGTGCTGCTCCCGCCTCCGGTGCCTCCGGCGCCTCCAGCGCCCTGTGGCGGCGCGAGCAGGCTCTGACACGCCTCGCTTGCGGACCGGAACTTCTTGTTCGTCCGGATGTTCGCCGGGACACGGGTCCGTTACCGCACAAGTTGGGGCTCGGGAGGTTGTAGCCGTGCTGTCTCACGCACGTCACGTACTTCTGGACGTTCTGAATGTTTGAACCCCCGCGCCGACCGCCGGCGCGGAAGTCCGCCCCGCAGGCCTTGAACGCCGCGCGGAACTTTGACGAGTCGCCCCCGGCGCGGCCGAAGAATCCCCCTCCGGGCGGACGTCCGGTCGGAGTCGTACCCGTGCCGCTGCCGGACGCACCGGCCGGAGAGTTACCGGACCCGGCGCCGGGCGCACCGGGTGGCCCGCCCGCGCCAAATCGCCGCCCGCTGGGAGGGTTATGCCGTGCTGCTTCAGACACGCGGCGAGCTTTGCTCGGCCGGTGCTCGTAGCGGCGCTGGCAGAAGTGGACGTAGAGCTGCTGGTGCTGGAACTGCTGCCGCACCCAGCCACGAGCGTGGCGAGCGCGACCAGTACGACGGCCGTCTGCGACGCCCGGGGCGTGAGCTTCTTCATTGTCATGGTCCTCTCTGATGGGTCGGTCACTGACCGCTTCCGAACAACTGGTTCACGGCCGCATTCCCGCTCGACCCCCGGGAGCCGCTGGAGCCGCTGGAGCCGCTGCCCCCGGCCTCGAGGACCGGTGGACCCGCCAGAACATTGAGCCATAAACTGTCTACGGCTTACGAAACTGTATGCAATAACTCCTCCTCGGTGGACACCGCGCAGAAAATCGACTGGGCCGAGCAGGAGTTCACGGAGGTGCGCCCCAACATCTTCGGAGCCACCGTCCACACCCCGCAGCTGACCGCGACGCTGTATCGCTACGGCGGCGGGTCGAGCTGGGAGGAGCACCAACATCCGCAGGACCGATCACGACGGTGCTCGACGGCGCCGTCGACTTCGTCGTCGACGGGCAGCCGGTCCGGCTCGAGGCGGGCCAGCTCGCCGCCCTGCCGGGTGGTACGCCTCATTCGGCCACGGTGCCCGAGGGGCGCCGTGACCCTGAACGTCTTCACCCATCGCGAAGCGCCACCGGATGCCTGAGTGGTCGGGCTCGCGGGACAGCGGGTCGTGGTCGGGAGGGGCCGGAACAATGCGCGCACTCGTGTCCGGGTTCCTGGACACCCGGTGCAAGCGTGGGTGTGATCGACCTGCACACCGAGGGTGTCGACGCGCGCGTCGGCGCGGTCGTGCAGGCGGACCTGACCAGAGCCCGACGCTGCACGCCGGTCACTGGCAGAGGCGCGCGATCAGCTCACCGGGCTCGACGTGTTCCTGCATTGCGTCGGCATCAACGATCGCAAGCCGATCGAGAGTTACTCCGCCGATGAGTGGGACCGGATCGTGAGCGTGAACCTGACCAGCGCGTTTCACCTCGCAGCAGAGGCCGCGGTGGGCATGCGAGCGCAGCGACACGGGCGCATCGTCTTCTTCTCCTCGGTGGCAGGCCGCAGCGGCCATAAGCTGCACGGGCCGTACGCCGCCACCAAGGGGGCGATCAATCAGCTGATGCGAGTGATCGCGCACGAGTACGCGGCCGACGGCGTGACCGCCAACGCGGTTGCGCCGGGTTACATGGACACGGAGCTGACGCGTCAGTACCTGTCTGACCATCCCGACAAGCGCCAGGCACTGATCGACCTGATCCCGGCCGGGCGGTTCGGCTCACTCGAGGAAGTCGTGAATCCGGTGCTGTTCCTGTGCTCGCCGCGCTCGAGCTTCATCACCGGGCAGGTCATCTACATCGACGGCGGCCGAACGATCATCTAGGAGACACATGCAGCGCAGATTCGAGGGCAAGACGTTCATGGTCACCGGCGCCGGCACCGGCTTCGATGCGGCGCTGGCAAATCGCGCTGCGCAGGAGGGCGCCGGAAAGGTGATCGTCCACTACCGCAGCTCCGGCGGCGGAGCCGAGCGCACCGCCGAGCAGGTCCGAGCGAGCGGCGCCGACACGGAAGTCGTGCAGGGTGACATCACCTCATGGGCCGACATCCAGCGCATGGCGGCGTGGGCGTTCGACGAGCAGGGTGGGATCGACGTGCTGCTCAACAACGTCGGTGAGATGGCCTCCGGTCAGGCGTCGTGGACCGAGGTAACTGAAGAGGCGATCGATCACGTACTCGCGGTTGACATCAAGGGCACGATGTTGATGGTGCACGAGTTCGGACAGCGAATGGTGGAGCGCGGCGGCGGCTCGATCGTCAACGTCGGCTCCACCGTGATCGTGCGCGGCAGCCCGCGCGCGCCCCAGTACGCGGCCGGCAAGTACGGACTGCTCGGAATCACCAAGTCATACGCCAAGGCGCTCGCGCCGTCGGTTCGCGTGAACACGTTCGCACCCGGGTTCATGGAGACCGAAGCGCTGCTCGCGCGACCGGAGTGGAAGGCGGGGCGCCGCGAAGTTGTGCTTTCCGAGACACCAGCTGGCAAAATCCCCAAGCCCGAAGACATGACGGGCGCTGCGCTCTTCCTGGCCAGCGAGGATGCTCATCACATCACCGGCTCTTACATGATCGCCGACGGCGGCTACAGCATGCTAGGCGCGTGAGCGGTATGAGTCTCGGCGACAACGGCCAGAACACAGACGACGTATACGCGCGCGTCCGCGCGGCGATCCTCGACGGTGAGCTGGCGCCGGGCGCTGTGATGTCGCAGGTCGCGCTTGCCGAGGAGCTCGGGATCAGCCGGACGCCGCTGCGCGAGGCGCTGCGCATGTTGCAGAGCGAACGGCTGGTCGAGGCCGAGCCGAACCGAAGGGTCCGCGTGGCGCCGATGTCCGCGGCCGATCTGGAGGAGCTGTGCATCGCGCGGATCTCGCTCGAGGCCGAGGCGATGCGCCTGTCGGTGCCGCGCCTGACGCCCGAGAACCTCGCGCGGCTCGAGGGTTACATGGCCGAGATGGCCCACTACGCCGCGGCCAAGGACTACCGCCGCTGGACCGTCCCGCACCAGAACTTCCACCGGGCGCTCACGGCACCCGCCGGCGAGCGGATCAACGACCTGCTCGGGCAGCTGTTCGACCACGCGGAGCGCTACCGGCGGCTGCACATCGGCCACGGCCCCACATCCTGGGCCACGGCCGGGCACCGCGAGATCCTCGATGCCTGTGAGGCGGGTGACCGCGATCGCAGCGCCGGGCTGCTGGCAAGCCACCTGGCCCGGACGGCGTTCGAGGTGGCCGAGCTGCTCGAGCCCGACTACGACCCGGAGGCGCTGCGCACCGCGCTGGTCGACGTGGGTGGTCAGTTGCCGACGCGACGATCGGGCCGGCGCACAAAAAGCTGAGGCGCCAGCCGGCATCCGTGCCGAGCTGGCGCGCTCACGAGCGCGGGAGGGGCGACGAGGCTCAGCGCGTCTTTGCGACCGAGAAGCTCAGGCCGCTGTTGCGCTGCACGAACGTCGCACGACCGGCGCCCGGGGAGGTCGTGCTCCATCCGGGGATCTGCTTACCGGCCATCGCCAGGAAGCTGGTGAAGTCGGCCGAAGCGGTCCCGCAGTCCAGGTTGGAGCTCGACACCTTGTAGGCGCCGCCCGGCAGGTACGCGCTGCCGGCGTGGTCGTTGTGCAGCACGGTGAAGCCGATCCCGGCGCAGCCGACGGTCTTCGATCCGCTGCCGTGCGAGCTCGCCGCGACGACTCGCAGGTTGCTGAGCGACGCGACAACCTTGTTGCCGAAGCGCAGCTGCACCGAGTAGGTGCCCGGCTCGGTGGCCGGCGGCACCCGCACGACCGTGTGGTAGATGCCCTCGACCAGCGCCGGGGTCTGAACGGCCGGCAGGCCGTTGACGCTCTGCGCCGAGGCGATCGCGTCAGACGTGATCGTCAGGTTCAGTCCCGCCCGGGCGTACGCCAGACCGGAGATGGTCAGCTTCGAGCCCGGCTTCACGTTGGTCGAGCTGAGGCCGATCGTGAACGGCGCGCTCTTGGCGGTATGAGCGCTGGGAGCAACCGGGACGCCGCCGGACGGGGCGGCGAGCGCGGTCGGGGCGATCGTCAACGCGGTTGCGGCGATCGCGCCGAGGCTGGCGAGCTTGAGCGACGAGATGCGAGACACGGAGTCGGGGAACATGGGATCTCCGTTCGTTTGGGAGTCGGAGCGCCTGCGGGGCAGACGCGGTTGCTGTGTTGAGAACGGTCCCATCGGGGCGCGCCGCTGCCAGCCGTAGCGGACTACGACACTTCGGTACGCAGCACTACTGACCCGGCGCCGGTCCCCGCCTGCTCAGGCGAACACGGTCGCCCAATCGCGCTTGACGCTCACCACGGTCCAGCCCTCATCGGCCGCACGCTCGAGCGACGCCGATCGGGGTGATCTTACGATCTCGAAAAGCCGCAAACGCCTGCCGTTGCGCGCGGTTCGACGTCGGGGATAATCCCCGCGCACGGCAGGCACGAAGAAGAGAGGGGCGCAGTGTCAAAGCATCAGGAGCAGATCATCGCTGCGGCGAAGGGCAAGCTCGACGAGGAGATCCTCGGCGCGGCATGGGCCAAGCCGCGCGGTTCGACAACGGCCACCGCGGGCGGCGGGATCGCCGGCGAGATCGGCGCCCGGTGGGCGGGCAAGCAGCGCAAGGGGGCGGAGGCGGCGAACATCTCCGTGGGCAACCCGGGAGCAGTGGCCATCACGCCGACGAGCCTCGTGACGATGAAGGTCAAGGTGAGCGCGATGGGCGCGATCAAGGAAGTCACCGACGTCCTCAGCGTCGTCCCGCTCGTCGACGTGGATTCGCTCGAGGTCAAGCGCTTCGGCCTGACCGGCGTGATGGAGATCAGCGCCGGCGGAAGCTCGTTCAAGCTCGAGGGCAAGCCGGGCGACATGAAGGAGCTCGTCGACGTCTTCGAGCGGGCCAAGGCCGCTGCCTGACCGGGCTGGGTTCGCAGATCTGTATCCTCCGCACTGAACTGAGTTTGGTTTAGTCTGGAGGTGGGTCGTGGCAACACAGATGGCGGGTCCGGCGGATCTGGTGGTCGATGTCTCCGCGGCGCTGCCGTTCGATGAGCCGACGTCGATCGTCGCGTCGGTCCACCTTCCGGATCCCGAAGACGAGGGCCCGCACGCGGTCCTGATCTGCTGGCCCGGAGGCTCCTACGCGCGCGCGTATTGGGAGATGGAGGTTCCCGGGTATCAGGGCTACAGCTTTGCCGCGCATATGACCGCCCTGGGATTTGTGGTGATCGCCGCTGACCACCTGGGCGTCGGCGCGAGCAGCAAGCCCGCTGACGGTGATCGCGTCAACTTCGTGACGATGAGCGCCGCCGCCGCAGCGTTCGTCGACCAGGTGAGAGCGCGGCTACGCACTGGGTCACCCGAATTGGGCGGCCGGCCGCTGCCATCGGTTCCGATCATCGGCGTCGGCCATTCGCTTGGCGCATGCCTTGCGGTCGTCGCCCAGGCCGAGCACCGCTGCTACGACGCGGTCGTGCTGCTCGGCTTCACGCACGGGCGCAAGGACGTGGCGGTGGGCGCCTCGGCCGACGGCGCCGTCGATGATGCCGCGCTGCGGGAAACCGCGATCGATCAGGCGCGGGGGTTCTTCGGAGACACTTGGGACGACCTTTACGGATTTGCGCCGCGTGAGCCTAACCATGCGTGGTTGCATCAGCCGGATGTGCCCGCCGAGGTGATCGCGGCCGACGATGAGCAGGCCGTCCGCTGGCCACGCCAGTCATACGTTGAGGGGCTACTCGCCGGTTACAGCGCCACGTTCGCCGCCAAGCTCGAGTGCAGGGCGTTCCTCGGATTCGGAGATCACGACATCCCGTCGGCGCCGCACGACGACGTCGCGTTTTACCCGGCAAGCAACGACGTGACCCTCTACGTCCTGCGCGACTCGGCCCACTGCCACAACTTCGCGTCCACCAGAGCGCAGCTGTGGGATCGGATCGCGCTCTGGGCTTCGAGCTGATCGTCACGCGCGCGTGAGATGGCGACCGAGGAACGCGAGCGACTGATGTTGTTGGCTTGAGAAGAACGAGTGGTCGTGGCAGCCGGCCGTGATCTCGACGACCGCGGATTTCGGCATCGCGTCGGCGAGCGCGACGACGCCGGGGTGAAACGGATCATCCGTGCCGGACGCGATCCGCACGGGCATGCCGGTCAATGCTGACGCGTGCGTGATCACGTCATCGCTGGCGAAGTCCGCGGCGGATGCGAATGCTCCGGCGTTGGCGCTGCGCGCCTGCGCGTAGGTGGTCCACACCGCTGGGCTGATCGCCGCGACGGCCGAGATCAGCCGGGGGTGCTTCTCGGCGAGTAGCAGTCCGCCGTAGCCGCCCATCGAGATGCCGATCACGCCAATCCGGCGGGGCGGGCGGCCGAGACCGAGACGCCGGCACATCGGGATCAGCTCGTCGACGATCATCGCCATCGGATCGTCGCCGGGGTGAGGGTTCCAGTAGAGCCCTCCGCCGTCGACCGACACAAGCGCGAGTGGGGGGAGCGGGCGTCCGTCATGTCGGGCGGCGAGCGCGCCGGCCATGCTCACGTCTCCGAATCCACTGGCGTGGTTGCCACCGAACCCGTGGAGCGAGATCGCCAGCGGGAGCTTGCTTCCAGGTGCGTGACCAGGCGGGTAGGCGATCGTGTAGCCGACGGTGCGATTTCGCCGGGCCGAGAAGAATTGACCCGTATGCGACGGCCCCGCCGGGGCGAACGTCAACGCCGGACCCGACGCCGAGCAGCCGCCGCCGAGTTCGTCGAGCGTCCGCTTTCCCGGCAGCACGCCGTGTTGCACCAGCTCGAGTCCGGCAAACGCTGCGCCGATGCATCCACCCGCGCCGGCCGCCAGAAAACGACGGCGCGTCCAGCCCTGTCGGGTCACGCCACCGTGCGGCTCGGCTGTGCTGAGAGCGTCCGCCGGGCGGCGCGGAAGGCGACGATCAGCGCACCGGCCATCACGACGATCCCCACGACGTCGATCGCGCCGACGCGGAAGAGGCCCCGCGGCGCTGGGCTGCCCGAGACGATCCAGCTGACTGCACCGGCGAGGAACACGGCCATCACCGATCCGGCCACCAGTCCGAGCCACGACTCGTAGCGCAGAACTCGCGCGGAGATGTGAAGCCTGCCGAGCGTCCTGGCCGTGCCGATCAGCACGGCTGCGAACGCGACCGGGCTCACGACCATCCAGCCGATCTCGGATGCCGGGAACGATACGAGCGCTCCAGGATGCGCCCAATAGGACGTAATCCACAGCGTGGCCGCCCAGCAGAAGCGAGCTACCTCGCCCGGCACGATGTCGCGCCCGGCCCAGGGGTGACCGCCCGTGCCCGGCCAGCCGTGGCCGAAATGCATGCTCCCGACGACGAGCGTGAGTCCCCCGGCGCCGACCGCCAGCAACGGCAGCACGAGCGGGCGTCCACGCCCCGCGGCGATCTCGCGGCAGATCGTCCACAGGAGCGGGACCGCGCCGAGGACAGCGAGCAGCGCGAACCCGAGCATCGCGCCGGACATCACGAGCATCCCGGTTTTCGTCGCCGGTGCGGCCGGCGCCGACCACTGCCACCCGATCGTCAGCTGCGCCCAGACCGCGACGCCCGCGGCAAGGAACGCGCTGACCGCAAGGCTGAGAGCCGCAAGGCCGGCGCGCACCTGCTGCTGAGGGTCGAGCGTGTCCCCGGCCAAACCGGCCGACTCCAGACGCGCAATCACGCCGCTCCGCACGACATCCGCCGTCCGCGACAGCGATCGCGGCCGCTCTGAGATCTCGTCGACCAGAAGCTGCACGAACTCGTCGCCGTAGCGCGTACGCCATGCCGGTGGGTAGCAGCGGACGAGCAGTCGCGCCCGTCGCTCGGCGGTCTGGGCCTTCATGCGTTCCCGGTCCTCGACGCAAGCCGGCGCAGGCCCACGTCCGCGATGCGGCGCTGGGAATCCAGCTGCGCGCGTAGCGCGAGTGCGCCCTCCGCGGTCAAGCGATACGGGCGCCGGCGATCGGTGCTCTCGAGCGGCTCGATCAGGCCCTGGCGTTCGAGTCGCGCGAGCGCCTCGTACATCGTGCCGGGAGCGATGCGGACGTCGGCGAAGCCCTCGATGTCCTTTGTCAGCGCATACCCGTGCTTTGGCCCGTCGGCGAGGCTCGACAGGATCAGGGTCGCGGGCTCCATGGTCCAACTATATATCGGCAGCCGATCTATCGTCAACCGATAGTCGATCCAAGGGTGAGACTATTTGGTCGTCCCCGCGGGCCCGACAGGAGGTGGCGCATCGATGACCGAGCACAGGATCGGCACCCAGGAGGAATGGCAGGCCGAGCGCGACGAGCTGCTCAAGGCCGAGAAGGAGCTCACCCGCCGCGGCGACGAGCTTGCGAGCAAGCGGCGCGAGCTGCCCTGGGTGCGGGTTGAGAAGGACTACCGCTTCGACACCGAGGGCGGCACCAAGACGCTTGCCGAGCTGTTCGACGGCCGGTCTCAGCTGGTCGTCTACCACTTCATGTTCGGTCCGCCCTACAAGGCGGGCTGCCCGGTCTGCACCTCGATCGGGGGCACGCTTGCTGCCCAGGTGCCTCACCTCCAGGCGAGGGACACGACCTTGCTGCTCGCCTCGCGCGCGCCGCTCGACAAGCTGCTCCCTTACCGGGAGCGGATGGGGTGGGGGATCGACTGGGTCTCGATGCAGGGCAGCGACTTCAACCGCGACATCGGCTTCCTGAACACCGAGGAGGAGCTCAAGCCGTGGCTCGAGAGCGGCGCGATCCCGGCCACCGTCGAGCAGAACGCCGAAATGTGCGGGACCGACGTCGTCGGCTATGTCACCGAGGGCCCGGGCATGAGCGCCTACACGCTGTCAGACGGGACCGTCTACCGGACGTACGTGTCGACGGCACGCGGGCTCGAGTTCGCCATGGCGTACTACGGCGTGCTCGACCGCACGGCCAAGGGACGCGCGGAGGACCCCTCCCAGCCGCTCTGGATCCGGCGGCCGGACGAGTACTGACTCGGCGTGACGCCGGCTATGCCTCGTCCCAGGTCTCGAGCACGGTCTGGCTTGAGATGACACCGCCGTCCAGCGCGATCACGGTCGCACACAGCACGTTGGTCCCGTCGGCGTAACGGCACGCCTGCGTGTACGCCACACCCGTGTCGTCCTTGACGCGATGTTGCACCTTGTGGGTCATGTCGCGCGCGTAGGTGTCCTCGAGCCACGCCTTGATCTCGTCACGGCCGCGCAGCACGCGGGGCGAGCTCGGTTGGGAGATCTTGTTGGCGATCGTGACGGTTGCGTCCGGTCCGTACATCGACAGCTGTGTCGCGGCGTCGCGCGTCCTCGGCGGCTCGCGCGAAGCGATCCAGGTCGAACGTCGCTGTGGTAGTAGCGCCCACTTTGGTCCCTCCAGTTCGAATGCGGGAGCCGCCTGACGCCGCCCCCGGCTGGGCTCGCTTACCTGCTAGTAGGTAAGCTCTTCGGCGACCCTACCTTCCAGTAGGTAAGCTGTCAACAGCTTTACCTAAAGATTGAGCCCGTGACCGTCGCCCCTGACACCAACGAAAAGCCGACCGCCGAGCGGATCCTCGACATCGCCGAGCGGCTGGTGCAGACGCGCGGCTTCACCAACTTCAGCTACGCCGACATCGCCGCCGAGCTGGGGATCACGAAGGCGAGCCTGCACTACCACTTTCCCGGCAAGGCCGAGCTCGGCCAGGCGGTGATCGCGCGCTACGGTGAGCGGTTCGCCGAGGCGCTCAGCGAGATCGACCGCACCGTTCCGGATGCCCACGCCAAGCTCGAGGCATACGCCGGCCTGTACGCCGATGTGCTCCGGGGCAACCGGATGTGCATGTGCGGGGTCCTCGCCGGCGAATACGAGACCCTGCCCGATCCGATGCGCGCCGCGGTCATCCGCTTCTTCGACGACAACCAGACCTGGCTCGTGCACGTGCTCGACGAAGGGCTGCAGGACCGAACGCTCGAGTTCTCCGGGTCAAAGGAGGACGTGGCGCAGACGATCCTGGTCACGCTCGAGGGCGCGATGCTCGTGGCGCGGCCCTACGGAGACCTGGGGAGATTCACAGCCACGTCGCAGCAGCTGATCCTCGGCCTGGCCGGCAGCGCGGCCGTTTAGGGCCCTCCGCCGGCCTGGTTCTCGAGCATCAGCAGCGACCGGCCGCCGATGCACCACCTCGTCGGTCGGTACAACCGCCGGAGGACCGCTGCCGTCGGCCGTGTCGACGACAGCCGACCACGATATGCCGTGAAGCTGCTCTGGGAGGGTGAACGTCAGCGGCTCCCACCAGGCGTTGATCAGCAGCACGAACGCATTGGTGGGCGGCGCCGCGGCGACCGCGCGCGCGAACGGCTCGCTCCAATCGGCACCGGCCATCGCGGTGCCGTCGGGCCGGTACCAGGAGAGCTCATCCGGGCGCAGGAAGCGCCGCCGGCGCAGGCCGGGGGTGGCGCGTCGCAGGCGGCACAGCGAGGCGACGAACTCGAACAGCTCTCTGCCGGTCGGCGTCGGTCGACCAGTCGACCCAGCTGACCGCGTTGTCCTGGCAGTAGGCGTTGTTGTTGCCGCCCTGCGTGCGAGCGAGCTCGTCGCCGCCGAGCAGCAGCGGCACTCCCTCGGACAACAACAGCGTCGCGAGCATGTTGCGGCGCTGGCGCATCCGCAGGTCGAGGATCTCCGGGATCATCGGTCGGACCCTCGGTTCCGCAGTTCCAGCTGCGGTTGTCGTCGGTGCCGTCGTGGTTGTCCTCGCCGTTGGCCTCGTTGTGCTTGCCGTCGTACGACGTCAGGTCGGCGAGCGTGAACCCGTCGTGGACGGTGATCAGGTTGATCGAGGCGCTCGGTCGGCGCTCCGTGCCCGTAGAGGTCCGCCGAGCCGGTGACACGCGTTGCGAAGTCGCCGAGCGTCCCCTCGGTCCCGCGCCAGAAGTCACGCACGGTGTCGCGGTAGCGGCCGTTCCACTCACTCCAGCCGGGCGGGAAGTCGCCGAGCTCGTAGCCGCCGTAGCCGATATCCCAGGGTTCGGCGATCAGCTTCACCGGCGCGAGGACCGGGTCCTGGCCGACGGCCTCGAGGAACGCGCTGAACGGATCGAAGTCGCTCGCGCCGCGGCCCAGGCTCGCCGCGAGGTCGAAGCGAAACCCGTCGACGTGCATCTCCTGCACCCAGTAGCGCAGCGAATCCATGATCAGCCGAAGTCCCTGTGGGCGGTGCACGTCGAACGTGTTGCCGCAGCCGGTGTCGTCGACGTAGTGGCTCGGATCGTCCTGCAGGCGGTAATACGCGGCGTTGTCGAGGCCCCGGAAGCAAAGCGTCGGGCCGTCCTCGTTGCCCTCGGCGGTGTGGTTGAACACGACGTCGAGGATCACCTCGAGCCCGGCCGCGTGCAGCGCGCGCACCATCTGCTTGAACTCGCCCACCTGCTGCCCGCCGTCGCCCGACGCGTACTCGTTGTGCGGGGCGAAATATCCGATCGACTGGTAACCCCAGTAGTTGCGCAGCCCGCGCGAGATCAGGGCGGCGTCGTGGACGAACTGGTGGACGGGCAGCAGCTCGACCGCCGTGACCCCGAGCTTGGTCAAGTGATCGATGACCGCGGGATCAGCCAGCCCGCGATACGTCCCCCGCAGCTCCTCGGGCACGTCTGGATGCAGCTTCGTGAACCCCTTGACGTGGAGCTCGTAGATGATCGAGTCCTCGAGCGGCGTGCCCGGGGGAGTGTCACCGCGCCAGTCGAACTCGTCCGTGCACACCACCGATCGCGGCACGTACGGCGCCGAGTCGTCGGAGTCCTCACCGAACACGGCCGGGTGCCATTGGACGGTGCCGGCAATCGCGCGGGCGTAGGGATCGAGCAGCAGCTTGGCCGGATTGCAGCGGGTGCCGCGTGCCGGGTCCCACGGGCCGTGCACGCGAAATCCGTAGCGCGAGCCGGGCGCCAGACCGTCGACGCGTCCGCGCCACACGTATCCGGTGTCGGCTTCGAGCGGGCGGCGGATCTCGTTTCCGGCGTCGTCGAACAGGCACACGTCGACGCCTTCGGCGACGCTCGAGAAGACCGCGAACTCCGTGCCGTCCGCGTCCGCGTGCGCTCCCAGGTGCGCCACGGTCATCCAGCTGCCTCCCGTTCGCGGGCCTGCGACAGGCGGATGATCAGCTCGGCGACCAGCCCGGTCCATCCGGTCTGGTGCGACGCGCCGAGGCCGGTTCCGTCGTCGCCATGGAAGTACTCGTGGAACAGGAGCGCGTCCGCCCAGGTGGGATCGGGGTCGGTGCGCCGGGCGAACACGGGTCGCCGGCCGTCGGCCTCGGCAGGAAGATGGCGACGAGGCGCTGCGAAAGGTCGCGCTCGATCTGCGCCAGGGTCAGCTGCCGTCCGGACCCCAGCGGGAACTCGACGGTGAACGCGTCTCCGTAGCGGCGGGCAAAGCGGCGCAGCGCCCCGAGCACGAGGTAGTTGACGGGGAACCAGATCGGACCACGCCAGTTGGAGTTGCCACCGAACAGGGGAGTGGTCGACTCCGCCGGCTCGTAGTCGACGGTCGCCGTCACGTGCCCCTCCAGCCAGAACTCGAACGGCCGGTCGCGGTAGACGGCCGACAGCGCTCGAAGGCCGTGCGGGGAGAGGAACTCGAGCTCGTCGGCCAGCCGCTCGAGCACGCGCGGCAGGCGGTCTTCGCCGACGAGCGCGGCGATCGTCACGTGGTCGGGGCCGGCTGCCATGTCAACGGCGCTCGCATACTCGGGTCGCACCCGCAGGAAGTCGCTCACGCGCTCGAGCAACTCGGGCATCTTTGCGATCCGGGACCCGTCGCCGATCGCGACCGCGCAGAACGGGATCAGCCCGGTCATCGATCGCACCCGAACCGGCCACACGGCGCCGTCGGCGGGCCGCCGCACCTGGTCGTAGTAGAAGCCGTCGGACTCGTCCCACAGGCCGCGGTCGTTGATCGCCTCGGCAATCATCGCGTAGTGCTCGAAGAACTTGATCGCGACGTCCTCATAGGCGGGATCGTCCTCGGCAAGGACGATCGCGATCTCGAGCATGCTCAGGCAATACAGCGCCATCCAGCCGGTGCCGTCCGCCTGCTCGAGCACCAGGCCCTCCGCCAGAGGCTCTGAACGGTCAAACGGCCCGACGTTGTCCATGCCGAGAAAGCCGCCGCCGAACAGGTGATCTCCCTCCGGGTCCTTGACGTTCGCCCACCAGGTGAATCCGAGCAGCAGCTTGTGGAACATCCGCTCGAGCCAGACGCGGTCCCGGGCGCCGTCGAGCTCGAACACCGACAGCGCCGCGAGTGCGTGCACCGGCGGGTTGACGTCGGAGAAGTTCCACTCGTATGCCGGCAGCTGGCCGTTGGGGTTCATGTACCACTCCCGCGTCATGAGCCGCAGCTGCTCCTTGGCGAACTCGGGATCGACGTGCGCGAGCGTCACGCAGTGGAAGGCGAGATCCCAGGCGGCATACCACGGGTACTCCCACTTGTCGGGCATCGAGATCACGTCGCGGTTGAAGATGTGGCCCCAGCGGGCGTTGCGCCCCTGTAGGCGGCTGGGCGGCGGCGGCGGTTGCGTTGGGTCGCCGCGCAGCCAGCGCTCGACGTCGTAGTTGTAGAACTGCTTGCTCCACAGCATCCCGCCGAACGCCTGGCGCATCACGAGCGCCTCGTCGGCGGTCGCAGCGGGCGCTAGCGACGCGTAGAAGTCGTCCGCTTCCTGCGCTCGCGCGTGCAGGGCGGCCGACCACGAGTCGGCGAGGTCCCGCGCCTGGGGCGCAAGTCGTAGGCGGATCTCAGCCGACTGTCCGGCGTCGACCTCGAGGTGATAGTGCAGCGCGGCCTTGGTGCCTGTCAGGGCCGGATTCACGGTCGCCGCGCCGGCGACGACGTGGTCATTGATCCCGTCCTTGGGATACGGCGGCCCGTCGCCGCCCCACAGGCGATGCATATTGCTCTCGTTGTCGCAGAACAGCCGCTCGGGGTGGCCGTCTCCCGCAAGCACGATCCGGCCCAGGTCGGCGTGATCGGCCACCAGCGCGCCGTCCGTCTCGCCGATCTTCGGCTTGGTCGCGCCGGGGTCCCACGACCAGCGGTTGCGGAACCACAGCGTCGGAAGCACGTCGATGCTGGCCCGCTCCGGTCCCGCGTTGCGGATCGTCATGCGGATGCAGAGATCGTCGGGCGCCGCCTTGGCGTAGTCGACGGTGATGTCCCAATAGCGGCCCTCGGCGAACGCACCGGTGTCCAGCAGCTCATACTCGCCCACCGTGCGACCGCGCCGGGCGTTCTCGGAAACCAGGTCGGCGTAGGGAAACTCCGCTTGCGGATACGCATAGCGCCAGCGCATCCACGAGTGTGTCGGCGTCGAGTCCAGGTACCACCAGTACTCCTTGACGTCCTCGCCGTGGTTGCCCTCGTGACCGGTGAGGCCGAAGGGACGCTCCTTCAGGATCGGGTCCCGGCCGTTCCAGAATGCGAACGCCAGGCACAGCAGCTGATCCTCGTCGCAGACGCCGCCGAGCCCGTCCTCGCTCCAGCGGTAGGCCCGCGAGCGGGCCTGATCGTGCGAGAACGAGGACCACGCGTCGCCGTCGGCGCTGTAGTCCTCGCGGACGGTGCCCCAGGCACGCTCACTCAGATACGGGCCCCAGCGCCGCCACGCCGGATCATCGCGGCGGTCGCGCTCGGCGGCGCCGGTCGCCGCTGCGGTCGAGCGAGGAACGTCTGTGCTTGGCCCCGAGGTACTGATGCAGCGAACCTTAGGCGTGTCGGCGTCCCGCTGCGTTCACGAATTGGTAACGCGGAGCCGCAAACTCGATACGGCCGCCGCGGCCGATCTTTGTACGAGGTAGTAGATCTCCGTCTCGAGCTCGCTCGGGTCCTCGCGCCAGTGGCCGTAGATCTCCCAGCTCGGGCCGACCCGGACACCAGGACCCCGATCTCGACGGTCGGTTTGTCGTCGAGGTACAGGAACGCGTTGCGCCACACCTCAGGTCCGTCCTCGGGCGAGAGGTCGGCCTCCCGGCCGCGGATGAAGCCGTAGACCTCGTCCAGGAGGGGCCTCCACACGTTCGGGAACTGCTGCCAGGTGGTTGTCTGCGAGACGACCGCCGTTGGGCGTGGTGCGACCGTGCGCAGCGCGACGTCGGCGGTCATCGGCGCAGCCTACGTGGTGATGAGACGATTGAGGGGTGAGTGACCGCGCCGCAGTCCGGATCTCCATCGCCGGCGACGTGGACGACCCAGGGCTGCGCGAGGACGTACGCTCGCGCGCGGTGCAGCTCGGCCTGCTTGGTTGGGTGCGGCTCATGGAGGACGGCACGCTGTGCGTGCACGCGGAGGGCGACCGCACCGCGATCGACGAGCTCGTCTCCACGCTGCGCTCGGCCGGCTCGGTTGCCGAGCGCACGGTGCGGGTCGAGGGCCACGAGCAGTTCGCGATACGCGGGGTGCCCGCCGGCGTGTTCGTCGTGCAGGAGCACCAGGCGACCGCCCACCACTTCGACGTCCGCCTCGAGGTGGACGGCGTGATGCGCTCGTGGGCGGTGCCGAAAGGCCCGTCGATGGACCCGACCGTCAAGCGCTTCGCGGTCGAGGTCGAGGACCACAGCATCGAGCACAACGAGTTCGAGGGAGCTGCGGGCAAGGGCGGCGTGATCATCTGGGACCGTGGCGTGTACGAGCAGGGCGGTCGCGTCCCATGGCCCGAGGCGCTCGAGCGCGGCCATGCGGTGTTCGTGCTGCACGGCGAAAAGCTCCGAGGTGGCTTTGCTCTGCAGCGGACCCGAGGCGGCGACAAACCGCAGTGGCTGATGATCAAGCGCAGCGACGACCAGGCCGCGCGCGGATCGGACATCGTCGCCGAGCGCCCGGAGTCGGTGAAGAGCGGCCTGACGCTGGCCGATCTGCTCAAGGCCTAGTTACTAGGCCGGGCACACGTGTTGATAGGCGCGGTTGGGCAGGAGCGCGTGCCACTCCTGGGGTGTCAGGTCGCGTCCCGCCACACGGCACGCGAAGCGTTCCCACGTTGGAAGGTCGGTCGGCCACTCTTCGGCGTTTGAGAGATACGGGAGGAGCAACCGCCCGCTGGGCTCGAACAGCACGTCCGGCACCGCACCCGGATGCGGCGGGAAGGGGTTTCCCACACGCTTGAGGGACTGCACGTCCCAGATGCTCGCGGTGCCGTCATTCGAGGCCACCGTGAACAACCTGCCGTCAGGGGAGAACGCGATGTCGATCACGTGTCCCGCGGAAACCTGGATCGCGCGCTTCTGCCGGCCCGATCTCGCATCGAGGAACAGCACCTTGCCGTCGCCGGTACCCACGGCGATCAGACGCGAGTCCGGCGCCACGTCTATCGCCGAGGCCTGTAGGCCGGCACTGCGTGTGAACAGCTGCGCACCGGTGCGTGTGTCCCACGCAAACAGGGCCGAGCCGGATGTGCAGCACCCGGCGGCCACGAGCTCGCGGCCATCACGCGTGAACTCGACGCCGGCGAAGCCATGCGCAACGACGCGGTCCATAAGCAGCTTTGCCGGTGGCGAAGTTCGCCATCTCGACGTGGGCATCCGGACTGTTCGCCGCCTGGGTTTGCACTGCCAGTAACCTGCCGTCGGGACTGACGTCCGACGACCACACGGGGTCGCGGAACCGCAGCGTACGGATCACGCGACCGGTGCTCATGTCCCACAACGTCACGTGCCCATTGGTACCGCCGGTGACGAGCGTACGACCATCGGGGAGCAGCGAGAGCGCGTTGGCGAACCTGCCGTCGCGCGCCGGCAGTGTCCGCACCAACCGCAGTGTGTGCAGGTCGACGATCGCGATTGTTCCGTCGCCCTGGTCTGTCGCCATCAGGCCCTGGCGGTTCACGACAGCGCACGGGCTGTACGGGCAGCTCTGATCCGGCCGGTTCCAGCTGAAGAAGCGGCCGAGCTGTCGTCTGCCCGCGCGGTCGAACACCGTGATGCTGCCATCCTGGCCGCCAACGATCACCGTCGCCCCTCGAGGATCCAGGGTCATCACCGCGCGCCTTCCGGGAGCTCCGCTGTAGTCCTCGGCGATTGCTCCCGAGGCGACGTTCCAGGTGCGTACGCCATCCAGCGTGCCGGCGACGATCCTTGAGCCGTCCGGCGTGAACGCGAGGACCCGGATCCACTCCCCGGGGAGACCGGCATTGAGGATCCGGTGTGTGCCGGTTCGCAGGTTGAGCACCGCTACACGAGTGCTTGGATTCGCAAGGCTCTGGCTGTTGAGGGCCAGCGCGACTCGGTCGCCGTCCCGCGAGATCGCGGGGTAGCCGCCGATCGAGAACTTGCGCAGGAGCCGGCCGGTGCGAGGGTCCGACAGGATCGTGTCGCCCTGCTCGGCTGAGGTCAGCAGCAGCCCGGTCGGGGTGAACGCGACGCGGGGCTCGAGCTGGCCGGGACGCATCTGATAGCGATGCTGCCAGCGGGTGCGCCCAGAGCGTGCGTCAACCATATAGAGCCGCTCGGCCGACGGACTCGTCATCGGTGGGGGACTCGGTGATGGTGCTCACCGCGATGTCACGCCCGTCAGGGCTGTAGGCGAGCGCCGCGGAAGGTGTCGGCGGCACGGGAACCAGGCCAGGCCAGGTGTGAATCAGACGTGCTCGTCGCGAGGCGACGTCGATCCGATACATCCGCTCGCGTGCGGGACCGACGGTGACCACGCCGAGCGCCCGGCCGTCGGGCGAGAAGCTCATTGCGAACGGCGCGACCGAGTCCGGCAGACGGACGACCGTGCCGCGCACCTGCCAGCTGCCCATGTCGATGAAGCGCACCGCTCCGACCGAATCGGCGGTCGCGAGCAACCTGCCGTCGGGACTGACCTGCTCCGCCACCGTCTCGTTGTCGGACGGCCTGAGCACTCGGATCAGAGCAGGGCTCCGCTCCAGCGCCGCGAGGAGATCGGACCGGGTCTCGACCCGGTTCTGGAGCTTGATGGCGGCGACTGCGAGCAGCAGGGACCGATCCAGGTTCGGCTCGGTCTGTGCTTGTGCGCCGAGCAGCTCTGCGTCGGAGGTGAGCGACTGCGCCTGGGCGTGGCCTCGCTGGATCAGCGCGACGACGCCCGCCAACACCGCGACCAGCAGCAGGGCGACGGCCCCGGCGAGCAGCCCGCGCAGGCGACGGTTACTGCGCTGCTGGGCGTGGCGTTCGCGCTCTGCGTCGGCGACGCCGGCGTCGATGAAGCTGCGCTCGGTGGTGTTGAGGTCGGAGCGGTGAAGCTCGGCCCACTCGACGGCGGCGCCCAGCCGCGTACCGCGATAAAGGTCGGACGGATCACGCCCGCCGACGTCCCAGAGGCGGGCGGCCTGCCCGAGTTGCCGGTGCAGGTGCAGTCCCGCCCGGTCCTCGTCGAGCCAGCCGCGCAAGGTCGGCCACTCGCGGATCAGAACCTCGTGCGCGACCTCGGCGGTTCCGTCCCCGAGCGTGACCAGGCGCGCGTCTGCCAGTCGCTCGAGCAGCCCCGCGACGACGGTGGGCGGCGTACCTTCGGGCACCAGTTCCTCGACCGCCACCCGCCGGCGCGACTCGGCGACACCCTCGCCTGGCTCTGTGAGCCGCAGGAACATGCTGCGCATCACCTGGCGCTGGTCCGGCGACAGCGAGGCGAGCATGCTGTCCGCCGTCCGGGCGACCGCCGACGCGACACCGCCCGTCTCGCGGTAGCCCTCGACCGTGAGTGTGCGGCCATCTCGTCGCTTCCACGTGGCGCGCAGCGCGTGTGAGAGGAGCGGCAGCGCCCCGGGCTCGTCGGCTACGTCGCGCAGGACCAGCTCGACGAGCCCAGGCTCGAGGCGCAGCCCCGCCAGGCGTGCGGGCTCCTTCACCGCACGGTCAAGCTCGTCGTCGGTCATCGCCCCGAGCAGCAGATGGTTCGCGGCGACCGCGCGGGCGAGCTCCGGATAGCCCCCGAGTCTGCCGTACATGTCGGCTCGCATGCCGATCACCACCGGACCTTTGAGCGCCAGAAGCGCGTCGATGAACGTCCGTCGGAGGTCGGCGTCCGCGCATAGCGTGAACAGCTCCTCGAATTGATCCACGACGACAAGCTCGTCCGGGTCGGCGTCGCCGTCCAATCTCGGCGAACTGCCCGGCGTGCAGAGGCGCGCGGACACCGTCCCGGTCACCTCTCCCGCCCGTACCGCAGCGACCAGTCCGGCTCTAAGGACCGACGACTTGCCGCTGCCCGAGGCGCCGACCACGGCGACCGGCGTTCCGGGCGCCAGCCGCCTGATCAGCTCCCGGACGACTTCCTCGCGGCCGAAGAAGTAGTCGCGATCCTCGGGCTCGAACGCCGGCAGGCCGCGGTACGGGCAATCCGTCGCTGGAAGCGGGGCGCTGATGCCGGCGGTCTTGACTGCGTGGATTCGCTCCGAGGCGCCACCTCCTCCAAGACGATGCAACCCCAGGTCGATTAGCTCCCAGCCGTCGGGCAAGTGCCGTCCGACGAGCTCGGAGGTCACGGCCGAGAGAAAGATCTGGGAGCCATCTGCCTGTTCGCGGAGGCGGGCGGCGAGGTTGGCCGTCGGTCCGAAGTAGTCGGTCCCCCTACGTTCTGCCTCACCCGTGTTGATGCCGAAGCGGACGGCGACGTCGAGGTCGTCCGGCCAGTGCTCGGCGGACAGCAAACGCGTGGCCTCAACCGCCGCGGCGAGCGCGTCAGGGGCGGAATCGAACACAGACATCGTCGAATCGCCTTCACCCATCGACTTGAGGAACCGACCGCCGTGCGCCTCGACGCAGCCTGCGATCAGCTCGTCGTGCCGGACGAGCGCCTCGGCCATATCCGCCGGCTGCGAGTTCCACATCGCATCCGAGTCCTCGATGTCCGAGACGCACAACGTGACGACGCCAGCCGGAAGCGCCTCGGCCCAGCCGGCCCGGAGTCGTTCGATCAACTCGCCGGGCGTGGCCGGCCGGCGCTGCGGCGCCGTCGCCATGCCCATCCGGATCGCTGCCTCGAGCTGGTCGGCCAGCTCCGGTTGGATGCCCTCCCACGGCGGCAGCACCCCGGCCGGCGCCGAACCGGTCAGCAGGGCAAAAGCCGTGGCTGCCAGGGCATAGATGTCGCTCGCGCGCGACGGCGCGCCATCGGATGCGAGCTCCGGCGCTCGAAAGCCAGGGGTGCCGATGCGCCGGCGAAGCGCGTTCGGCGCCGAGGACATGCCGAAGTCGACGAGCTTGACCCGTCCTCCTTTGGTGAGGATCAGGTTCGCGGGCTTGACGTCACCGTGGATCACGGGCGGCACCTGCGCATGCAGGTGCGTGAGCGCCTCGGCCGCCTGCGACAGATACGCGAGCACGCTCGACGGCGCAAGCCCCGGCCGGCCCCGATCGCGCACCAGCGTGGCGAGATTGGTGCCGTCGACCCAGTCCATCGCCACCACGTAGTTGTCTCCGTCGAAGAAGTCCTCCCGGACCAGCGGAAGCGCGGGGTGCGGCCCAAGCGCGAGCAGCATTCGTGCCTCGTTGAGCAGCTGGTCGCGCTCCTGATCCTCCCGGACCGGACGGATCTTCAAGGCCACGAACCGCCCGTGCTGCCGGTCCAGTGCCTTGAAGACGCGCCCTTCCCCGCCGGCCCCCAGCGACTCGAGGATCTCGTATCGCTCCTTCATCAAGGTGGGCACGCCAGACCCCTCTCATACAAAAGCCCACGGCGAACTACACGTTCTCCTACGCTTCGTCCCATGGCGCCGCAGGTCGAGGTGATGTTCGGGGTCCAGAGCTGGCGATTTGCGCTCGAGGCCGACACGAACGACCGTCGGCAAGGCCGCGGAAAACGACGTATCCCTCGCAGAGGACCCAACGGCCAGCCATCTGCACGCGATGCTGGAGCGCTTCCCCGCCGGCTGGTGCGTGACCGATCTCGGCTCGTCCAACGGCACCTGGGTCAACGGCGAGCGGATCTGGGCCTCCCGCAGACTTCGGCACGGCGACGAGATCCGGGTTGGCCAGACCCGACTCATCTTCCGCGACCCGTTGGGCGAAACGGGCGGCCAGACAGAGGCCGAGGACGCTCCACCATCGCTGACCGTGCGCGAGCGAGACGTGCTAGTGGCGCTCTGCCGCCCGCTGCTCGATCGAGACATGTTCACCGAGCCGGCGTCGACGCGAGCGATCGCCGGCGAGCTTGTGATCACGCAGGCCGCCGTGAAGCAGCATCTCGCGAACCTGTATGACAAGTTCGGCGTCGCCGCCAGCGACTCCAACCGCCGCTCTCGCCTCGCCAACGAAGCGCTGAAGCGAGGCGCGGTGTCGCTGTCGCAACTGCGAGAGCCTGAGCGCCAGTAAGGCTGTGGCACTCCGTCTCGTCTAGCACTCCGGATCACGCCAACCATCATCCGCCCTGCTCGGTGAGCCCGCCATAGCGCGATGGCACGAACGTGCCCGCCGGACGGCAAGGTGATTCTCACCTTGAGGTAAGGAATCTGGCAGTTCCCTGTCGCGGGGGCAAGGTTTTCCTTGCCGGCTCGCCATCGCATTGACACCTGCCCGCCCATGGCGCAGGGCACGACGCGGGCCCAAGATCGTGGCATCGCCAGAACGATCGGATCCAGGAGCAATCCGATCCTGACCAAGGAGATTTCCAATGTTGGATACGTCGCAATCGGCTCGGGCGCTGCCACGCTCGCATCGGTGGGCGTGGGGGGAACGCTGGCGGGCACTCGTCGCCGTCACCGGCGTCGCATCGCGACGCAGTCGACGATCACAGCCTGACAGTGGACGGTGTAAGCAACGCAACGGGGCCGCATGGTCCGCCGCCTGGCCGGTCGGGGGCGGCGGACCGCGTGCCCAGCCAAAAGAAAGCAGGCACCTGATGTTCAAGAAGCTCGCACTTGCAACCGTCGCGACGATCTTGTTGGTCGTCCCAGCCGCGGCGGGCGCCAATGTCGTCACGGACTGGAACCGGACCATGGTCGGCGCACTCGAGACGGCGGCTCCGCCGCCTCCGCTGGCGTCTCGAGACGCCGCGATCGTGCAGACATCCGTATTCGATGCGGTGAACGGGATCGCCCGACGCTACACCCCCGTTCACGTGCCTCCGGCGGCACCGCCCGGGGCCTCGCGGGACGCAGCCGCAGCCGGGGCGGCACATGAGTCGTTGGTGGCTCTGTTCCCGCTCCAGCGCACGATGCTCGACCAGCAGCTCTCCGCGACGCTCGCTCAGATCGGAGCACGCGATGACGGCACGTCGATCGCGGCGGGACTGCAATGGGGCGAGGAGGTCGCCGACCAGATCCTGACCTGGCGTGCGACCGACGGCTTGGCCGTCACGCCGCCGCCGTACGTCGCCGCGGGCGTGCCCGGACGTTATGCGCTCACGCCGCCGGCGTTCGCGCCTCCCGCGTTCAGACCGTTCGCCACGATGACACCGTTTGCGATCGCCTCACCGGGGCAATTCCTGCCAGGCCCACCGCCGCCGTTGACGAGCGCCCGCTACGCCCGCGACCTCAACGAGGTCAAGGCGCTGGGTAGCGCCGACAGCACCATCAGGACCCCCGGGCAGACCGAGACCGCCCTGTTCTGGCAGTCCGACACGCCCGCGGCGATCTGGAACAGGGTCGCGGATGACCTCGCCGAGCAGCGCGGCACGCCGCTGCTACGCGATGCGCGGATTCTCGCGCTGATGAACATGTCGCTCGCCGACACGACGATCGCATTCTTCAACGCGAAGAACCACTACGACACATGGCGGCCGATCACCGCGATCCAGCAGGCCGACACCGACGGTAATCCCGGCACCACACCGGATAGCACCTGGACTCCGTTGCTCATCACTCCGTCGTTCCAGGAATACCCGTCAGGCCACGCCGCCGTCAGCAACGGTGCAGCATCGGTGCTGGCAGCGTTCTACGGCGATGACACCTCGTTCACCGCCACCTCGGCCACGATGACGACCGTGCAACGGAGCTTTACGAGCTTCGCCCAAGCGGTCGCGCAGGTCGAGAACGCGCGGGTATGGGGTGGCATCCACTTCCGCACCGCGACGATCATCGGAGCGCAAATGGGCGGCGAGGTCGCCGACTACGTGGTCGGAACGCACCTGCTTCCGATTCACGGACACGACGGACACGACGGACACGACGGACACGACGGAGACCACGGGGACCACTAGGCCCTCGGAGGCGCTCGAGCCGCGGTCGGGTACCCGACCGCGGCT
>CAVSAY010000002.1:0-54690 GCA_963725925.1 uncultured Solirubrobacterales bacterium | reverse complement strand
CCACAACTGCGCCGCCGGCGCCATCATCGGGACGCTGCGCTACTTCTTTGGCACCGACGACGTCAGCTTCACCGCAACGAGCAACAAATCCGGGACGACCCGGACCTACCACAGCCTGTCAGACGCGCTGCAGGAAAACATCAACGCTCGCGTCTGGGCCGGCATCCACTTCCGGACCGCGGACCTCCAAGGCGTCAAGCTCGGCACCACGGTCGCCCGCTACCTCCACCACCACTACTTCCAGCCAGCCCACCAGCACCACCACCACGGCCACTGACCCACCCGACGCCGCGGGCGCGACTCGGAGCACGTCACCGACACAGGTCTGGTCACGGCGCTGCCGTTCTCGCTGTCCGCCAGGCCGACGCGGAAGTCAGATCGCCGGCGCCACGAAGCTCGACGTGATCGGTCGTTCGTGCAGCCAGGAGTGATCGTGGCTTGGCGCTAAGCCGATCGCGGGTGCCGGTGGGCTCATCGCTTGCGCTCGGCCTCGTCCTCGGCGACCTTGAGCGCCTTCTCGGCCAGCGCGTATCCCTGGTCGCCGATCGCTCGGAGTTCCTCGGCGAGGGCGCGCATCGGGTAGGGGTTGTCGTCGGTGGACATCCTTGCGCGCATCAGCGCGGCTTCGCGGACGAACTGCGAGACGCTCGAGCCTTGGCGTCTGGCTGCTTTTGGATCAGCTTCATGCCCTCGCGGGTGAAGCTGATCGTGGTGCGTGTCATGGGCATTTGGCGAAGAGCTCCTGAACGTGTCCTCTGCTAGCGTCGATGCTATCACGAGCGATAGCACGCATGCTACACGGGTGGCGGGCGAAGAAGTTCGTAATGAAAGGATTCTCGTGCTAGCGCTGTTGCTAGCATAGGCGCTAGCGCACGTGCTACCGGGATAAGCGCTAGCTCGCGTGCTGCCGGGGGCAGTTGGTTGGGGGCAGCCCGCTGGTGGGCTGCCCCCTGCTAGCTAGCCATCCGCGACGCGCGGAATACACCCGATGAGGAAGCTAGGAGGATGAATGAGCGTCGATAGGCACCAAGCCGACGACCGCATCGCCGCGATCGCAACCAAATACACCTCAACCGGAGAGCACGCCAAGATCCCACTCATGATCTGCGTCGGATCTGGGCGCACCTCCTTCCAAGGCAAGATCCAACTCATGGATCTCGACGGCAAGGTCATTCACGGTGACTTCGAGCTTCCGGTCTCTGACCACGAACACCTTGGAGTCGTCGTCCAGGAGATCGCCAACCAGATCCGCGACCTCCTCACTAGCCAACGAACAGGACTTTCACGCTGATGCGTAAGCTCATCCTCGGCGTCGCCTCCGTGTCTGCCGCGGTCTGCGCAGCAGCGCCCGCGGCAAACGCTTTCGCTTACAGTCGCTTTTGTCCCGAGGAGCTGGACCCCATTTCGGTCTCCGGCCACGAGCCTCAGCAGCCGGACTGATGGCAGCCCCCGAGGCTCGCCTCGTCGGCGAGCACTTCCGATCAGACGGCAAACCCAAGCGCCGCTTCCCCACGCGCGAAGCGGCCGACCGTCACGCCCGCCGCCACTGCCACGGTCACCTGGCGATCTATCACTGCAGCTTCTGCGACGGCTATCACTTCGCGACGCGACCGGGGGCCGATCGCTAACAGGATCTGGAGAGGTCCTAACCCCAATTTTCAGCGTCCACGCCACCCGTGGCAGGTCAGCGGAGCCCGCCGTCGGGCGAACTGGGCGGCGCTTCTGCGTCTAAGCCCGACGCAGCAACCGTCAACGATGGCAGACCCCTCTTCGGGAGCGGCCTTCGGGCTGCCCCCGAGACCTGCGCCGGCGCCGCCAGCTCGGATCGCTCGCGATGCTCGACAGCGGCCGGATCACGCTCGCGCAATACGTCGCCGAAACCTGCAGGCCGAGCGGCTTGCCGCCGGCAGCGGCCCGGTCGCGATCCGGAAGTCCCTGACGCTGCTTGGCGGAATTCTCCAAGCACCCCAGGGATGCTCGCGTAAAGGCCCCCACGTGACCGCTTCAGCAGTTCGCGACAGATGTAGGCTCGCCCGACTGATCGAGAGGAGACGCGATGATCGTGGTGGTTGGGCGAGTTGTGACCGATGCCGGCAAGCGCGCGGACCTTATCCGGGTGGGTCAGACGGTCGCGGCCACTTCACGCCTCGAGCCGGGTTGCATGAGCTACCAGCTCTACCAGGACACCGACAACGAGAACGAGTTCGTGTTCGTCGAGGAGTGGGAGAGCGACGAAGCGTTGCAGCAGCATTTCGCCAGCTCCCACGTCGCCGAGTTCCTGCAGGCGATCCGGGCAACGATCGTTGCGCCACCGGACGTCAAGTTCCACAGCATCGCGAGTTCAAGGGACCTCGGTGACGTGACCAGCGGCTGATCTCGCCTCTCGGCCGGTCGCATAGTGGCTACCTGCGGCGCAGGTGAGTCTGGAGTGCCTGCTCGCCGTAACTGGTATCGGCCGCGTTGATGTTGACGCCGGGCTGGACGATCTCGTCGATCCGGTCGAGGATCGCCGGGTCGACCGCGACGTCGGCGGCGGGCAGTTGGCTGTCGAGCTGCTCCATCGTGCGGGGTCCGATGATTGCTGAAGTGACGGCGGGGTGGTTGACGACGAAGGCGATCGCGAGCTCGATGAGCGACATGTCGGCGTCGTCGGCGACCTTCGCGAGCTGCTCGACGGCTTGGAGCTTGCGCTGGTTCTCCGTCAACGACATGTCAAAGCGCGCGACGAGCCGCTGACGCGCCGGCGAGGTCGGAGAACTGTCGGCGCTCCAGCTTCCCGACAGCCAGCCGCCGGCGAGCGGGCTGTAGGTGAGGATGCCCATGCCGTGGCGTCGGGCGGTCGGGAGCACGTCGAGCTCGATGCCGCGCACGAGGATCGAATAGGGCGGTTGCTCGGTGCGAAAGCGCTCCAGGCGCCGGTCGCGTGCTGCCCACTGCGCCTCCACGATCTCGCCGGCGGAGAATGAGGACGAGCCGATGTAGCGGACCTTGCCCTGGTGGACGAGGTCGGTCAACGCGCCGAGCGTCTCGTCGATGTCGGTGTGCGCGTCGGGGCGGTGGAGCTGGTAGAGGTCGATCCGGTCGGTGCCGAGGCGACGCAGGGAGTTCTCGACTTCGGTGATGATCCAGCGGCGCGAGCCGCCGCGGTGGTTGAGGTCCTCGTCCATCGGCACCCCGAGCTTGGTGGCGAGCACGATGTCGTCGCGCCTGCCCTTGAGCGCCTTGCCGACGATCTCCTCTGACTCGCCGGCGGAGTACACGTCGGCGGTGTCAACGAAGTTGATTCCGGCATCCAAGGCGCTGTGGATGATGCGGATCGAGTCGTCGTGGTCGGTGTTGCCCCAGGCACCGAACATCATCGTGCCCAGGCATAGCTTCGAGACCTGGACGCCTGTGCGTCCGAGCGGGCGGTATTCCATGGTGTGTCAGGCCTCCGGGATGTCGCGGTTGAAGGTTTCAAGGGTGATCGCGTCGGGCTCCGGTCCGCCGCGCCGACCGGTGTCCAGGCCATCGATCTCGGCGATCTCGTCGGCGGACAGATCGAAGTCGAACACATCGATGTTCTCTGCGATGCGGCTGGGCTTGGTCGACTTCGGGATGACGGAGCGGCCGTGCTGCAGACCCCAGCGCAGCATCACCTGCGCCGCGGTCTTGGCGTGGGCGCTGGCGATGTCTGCGATGACCGGGTCGTCGAGCGTGCTGCCATGGCTGCCGTCTCGGTAGAAGGTGATGCCGCCGATCGGCGACCACGCCTGCGTGAGGATCCCGCGCTCGGCGCCGAAGTCCTGCACCTCGCGCTGCTGGAAGTAGGGGTGGAGCTCGATCTGGTTGACCGCCGGCACCACCGTGGCGCGAGCGAGCAGCGCGGTGAGATGGTCGACCATGAAGTTGCTGACGCCGATCGCTCGGACCTTGCCGTCGGCGAGCAGCGTCTCCAGCGCACGGTAGGCCTCCAGGGTCCGGTCAAACGCGGACGGCAGGGCCTGGTGCAGGATCAGTAGGTCGATCTGCTCGACGCCGAGCTTGCGCGCGCTCTTCTCAAAGCCGTGCAAGGTCTGGTCGTATCCGTAGTCGCTGATCCAGATCTTGGTCTCCAGGAACACCTCCGAGCGGTCCAACTCGGAGTCGTGTACAGCTTCGCCGACCTGGCGCTCGTTGCCGTAGGCCGCGGCGGTGTCGATGTGCCGGTACCCCGCGTCGAGCGCGGCGCGAACGGCGTCGCGAGTCTCGTCTGGGGGCGTCTGAAAGACGCCGAGGCCGAGGGCGGGCATCTGCACGCCGTTGTTCAGTTCCAGGCTCGGGGTTATGACCGTGGGCATGGTGGGGTTCGTTCCTCTTGTGTCGTGGTGTTGTGTTGCCTTCGTCAAAGCGCTTGCGCGGTGGGACGCACGAGGATCTCGTTGAGTGACACGCTGCGCGGCCGCGAGACGGCGAAGGCGATGATTTGCGCGATGTCCTCCGCCGGGATCGCGGTCGCCTCATACATCTGCTCGGCGGCGGCCTTGGTCTCGCGGTGGGTGATGTGGTCGGTGAGCTCGGTGGCCACGGCGCCGGGCTCGATCACGATCACGCGCACGTCGGGCTGCAGCTGCTGGCGCAGCGACTCTGACCAGCCGTTCATCCCCCACTTGGTCGCGGCGTAGACCGCGTTGCCGGGCCGTGCGGTACGGCCGGCCACCGAGGAAAGGTTCACCAGGTCACCGCCGCCGTCGGCGAGAAGCTGATCCAGGAACACCTCGGTGGTCGTGATCGCCCCCAACAGGTTGGTCTCGATCATTCGGCGGTAGTCGGTGGAGAGCTCAGCCGAGAACGGGCCGAGCAGCATCACGCCGGCGTTGTTGACCAGGATGTCCGCGCCGCCGAGCTCGTCCTGGACACGGTGTGCGGCGGCGAGGATGGAGTCGCGGTCGGTGACGTCGGCCTGGATCGCGATCGCCCCGGCGCCGAGCTCGTCCGCCAGGGCCTGGACGCGATCCACGCGCCGTGCGAGCAGCGCAACGCGATGGCCGTCGGCGGCCAGCGCTCGGGCGGTCGCTTCGCCGATCCCCGAGGAGGCGCCGGTGATGACGGCGACCCGGCCGGTGCTGTTCTGGGTGTTCATGCTGGTGTCCTCTGCGTGGTCGAATTGATTGCCACCGCGTTTGACTGTCGCATCGATCGGCAAAACCTGAGAGGCCCTGTCAGAGGGGTACTGAAAGGGCACCCCTCAAGCGCGCCCGGCCGCGTACATTCGGAGTGATGGACGCATCAAGCGAGCTCTCGCAATTTCTGACCTCAAGACGCGCCAAGGTCACCCCCGAGCAGGCAGGTCTGCCGACATACGGCCGGCGTCGTGTGCCGGGGCTGCGGCGCGAGGAGGTCGCCTCCCTGGCCGGAGTCAGCGTCGAGTACTACAAGCGCCTCGAACGCGGCAACGCCACGGGCGCTTCCGACATCGTCCTGGAGTCGCTGGCCGACGCGCTGCGGCTCGACGACGCCGAGCGCTCCCACCTGTTCGATCTCGCCCGCGCCGCCAGCCCGATCGCCCCACGGCAGCGGAGTCGGCCGGTGCAGCAGCGCGTCCGCCCCGTGGTGCAGCAGATCCTCGACAGCATCATCGCGCCGGCGACGGTGAGCAACATGCGCTGCGACTACTTGGCCGCCAACCAGCTCGGCCGGGCTCTCTACGCGCCGCTGTTCGAAAGTCGCGAGCAGCCGCCCAACAGCGCACGCTTCACGTTCCTCGACCCCGCCGCTCACGAGTTCTTCCTCGACTGGGAAAAAGCGGCCAAGGACCTGGTGGGCGCGCTGCGTTCAGTGGCTGGCCGCAACCCCTACGATCGCGGCCTGACGGACCTCGTCGGCGAACTCTCGACCCGCAGCGAACCTTTCCGCACCTGGTGGGCCGCACACAACGTCCGGTACCACCAGACCGGAACCAAGCGCCTGCATCACCCCGTCGTCGGCGACCTGGAACTGAACTACGAGGCCATGGAGCTCTCGGCCGACGCCGGACTACGACTCGCGGTCTTCACCGCCGAACCCGGCAGCCGGTCCGAGGACACCCTCAACCTTCTCGCCAGCTGGGCCGCCACGCCCGACCACGCGGTTACGACTGCAAACCGTGAGCCACCCTCACGACCAGGATGATCATGTACGCCAGGCCCAGCAGCCGCCGGAACCAGTTGACGCCGGCCGTGAGTTCTTCGTAGGCCCAGATCGTCATCGCCAGGTAAGCCGCCGACCTCGTGAAGCTGTGCGCGGTGCCGCCAACGAACTTACCTGCCTCGCCGGCAACGAAAGCCGCGATCAGCGGCACATTCGGGAACTGGACGATCGGAAAGCGTCGCGGAAATCCGAGCGTCGTCAAACGCTTGAAAGCCAGCCACGGATGGAGCTCGCTGGGTGGTGGCAGCCGTCTGCCGTTGCGAATGCGACTCCCGTGGTCACGCGCGATTGCGTGCGCCCGGCGAGTGCGGGCCGACAGCGGCCGGATCACAAACGCAGCAAGCATCGTCAACAAAGAAGACCTCCGCTCGCTGCGATTGCTTCCCCGGCGTTCGAGGGGACGTCGTGGCTCAGATCCGGCCTGATCGACCGCGCCGCGTGAAGTACTCGGCCTCGGCCTCACCGAGCGGCGTCGCCGGCGGCTCGCCGTGCAGGTACTCGGCGGCGATCGCGCCCCAATCGGCCCCGGCCCGGAGCTGACCGAGCACGACGCCGACGATCATGTGCATCCGCCGGATCAGAATCGTCTCGGCCGGCAGCGTGAACTGGCTTAGCTGGTCCTTGACCTCGGCCTGACGCTCCTCGTCCACCGGCGGGCGCTCGCGACCACGACGGCCTTGCTCGCCAGAGAAGCGGTGCTCACCGGGGACCGCGTACCACCGCGTCGCCCGCCGCATCAGCTTCAGCGCCAGCTCGCCGTCGACAAGCCGCGCCCCGTCGGCGGGCAGATACGCGCCCGCGACCAGCGCGGATTTCAGTGCCTCGGGATCGCGGGCACGAACAGCATGTGCGATCCCACGTTCGGCGTCGGCGCGCGCGGCGCTGACATCGCGCAGTAGCCCGTAGTCGAGGAAGCCGACGCGGCCGTCCGGACGCAGCAGATAGTTGCCCGGATGCGGGTCGCCGAGCGCGATCCGGTCGCGGTACAGCAGGCCGAAGTAGAAGCGGAAAACGATCTCCCCGTAGCGGTCGCGCTGGGCCTCGTCGAGCCGGCGAACCGCTCCGAACCGCTCACCTTCGATGTACTCAGAAACAAGCACGCGGCGCGTCGAGAGCGCGGTGTTGACGGCAGGCACCGAGATGAACGGATGGCCGCGGCGCAGCCGCTCGATCCGCCGCTGGTTCTGCGCCTCGAGCTCGTAGTCGAGCTCCTCGACGATCCGCTCGCGCAGCTCCGAGGCGAGCGCCTTCGCGTCAAGGCTGGGCGCGAGCCGCTTGACGAGCGGCAGCAGCAGCATCGCGTTGCGCAGGTCGGTTTCGACCGCCTCCGCCACCCCTGGGTACTGGACCTTCACGGCGACGTCTTCGCCGTCGATCGTCGTCGCCCGGTGGACCTGGCCGATCGACGCCGCCGCGAACGCGCGCTCGTCGAACTCGGAGAAGACGCGGCTGAGCGGTCCGCCGAACTCGTCTCGCATCAGCCGCTCGAGCTTCGAGAACGGAACCGGCGGGACGTCGTCGCGGAGTTCAGCGAGCTTTGCCTGCAGCGCGTCGCGCTGGTCCTCGGGAAGGCCGTCGAGCTCGACCATCGAGAGCACCTGCCCGACCTTCATCGCCGCCCCCCGCATCCGTCCGAGCTGCTCGACGAGCTCGTTGACGAGCGCGGCGGTGCGCTCATTCTGCGCGGCGGCGGCGCGCTCCGGCGAGCGGACGCGATTGGCCGTCCGCATGCCCGCCCACCGCACGCCCTGCCCGGTCACCAGACCGCCGACCCGCGCGGTCCGCGCGATCCGTCCGGTCGGCAGCTTTCGCGCTTCCGGTGCGGGCTCCTCGGCTTCGATGGTCATCGACAATCAGTCAAGCAGGCGGGCGCATCGGACTTGTGAAACGGCGACTCAGGAGGTTCGGACGTGGACGAAGCTCGTATCGAGGACAACGACGAGGGCCGGCTGCCGGTAGGCGAGGGTTGGTTCATCCTCAACTTGGGAGAGATGCCCTGGGAAACGGTCCCCGGCTTCGGTGTGTGGCGCGACTTCAACTGGGCCAAGAAGCCTGATGAGCCAAACATCGGTTTCCACATCCACGTCTTGCAGCCCGGGGAGAGCTTCGGCTACTACCACGCCGAAGCTGCCCAGGAAGGGTTCATCGTGCTCAGTGGCGAGTGTCTGGCCGTCGTGGAAGGGCAAGAGCGCCGGATGCGCCAGTGGGACTACCTCCACTCACCGCCCGGCACGGCTCACGTCATCGTCGGGGCTGGCGATGGACCGTGCGCGATGCTGATGTTCGGCAGTCCTGACCCCAGGCGGAAGATTGAGTGGATCGCCGACGAGACCGCAGCCAAGCACGGCGCAAGCGTCGAGCGCACGACCGGGCGCGATACGGAGGCATACGGCGATCTACCGAGGGAGGTCCGCACGCCCCCTCCGCCCCCTTTCGGGCGATAAACCCTCCCCGCTAGCGATCCCCGACTCCGACGGAGTAGGGTCGCGAGATGGATCCTGAACTGTTTCTTCGCACCGCTGACATCGCGGCCGAGTACCTGGCGTCGCTGCCCGAGAGGCCCGTCCGCGCGGACGCATCGTTGGACGAGTTGCGCTCTGCGCTTGGCGTCGCCCTCGAGGACGGGTCGCTACCGGCGCTGCAAGTCATCGAGGAGTTGGTCGAAGCGTCGGATCCCGGCCTTGTCGGGACGCAGAGTCCCCGGTACTTCGGTTTCGTCATCGGCGGCGCGCTGAACGCTGCGATCGCCGCCGACTGGCTGACGTCGGTCTGGGACCAGAACGCGGCCGGCTACCCGGGCGGTCCCTCGGCCGCGGTCGCGGAGGAAGTTGCCTGCGGATGGCTGCTGGACATCCTCGGTCTGCCCGCTGATTCAGGGGTCGGCCTGACGACCGGTTGCCAGATGGCCCACTTCACGTGCCTTGCCGCAGCACGTCATCGCGCCCTCGCCGAGGCGGGCTGGGACGTCGAGTCCGACGGACTGTTCGGTGCTCCGCCGATTCGCGTCCTGGTTGGCGCCAAGGCGCACACGACGGTCTTCGCTGCTTTGCGGATGCTCGGCCTGGGCAGCCGTCGCGTGGAGCTCGTGGCGGCCGACGATCAGGGTCGCATGCGCACGTCCGAGCTCGCGCGCGTGCTGTCTTCCGGCGCAGGCCCGGCGATCGTCGTGGCCCAAGTAGGCGAGGTCAACACCGGCGCGATCGACGATGTGCCCACGATCGCGCGTCTCGCGCACGAGCACAATGCCTGGTGTCACGTAGACGGCGCGTTCGGGCTGTGGGCTGCGGCGAGCCCGAGGATGCGGGGGCTTGTCGAGGGCGTCGCGGACGCCGACTCCTGGGCCACCGACGCGCACAAGTGGCTCAACGTGCCCTACGACTCCGGCGTCGCGATCGTCCGCGACCGGAACGCTCACGCCGCCGCCATGAACTCGTTCGCCGGCGCGGAGTACATACCGCAGCCGAAGCACGACGAGCGCTATGAGGCCGAATGGGTACCCGAGTTCTCGCGTCGTGCGCGCGGCTTCGCCGTCTACGCCGCGCTCCGCGAGCTGGGGCGCGGCGGGGTTGCCGCGCTGGTCGAGCGCTGCTGTGCCGGCGCGCGGCTGATGGCCGAGGAGCTCGCGCGCGACCCCCGGGCCACGATCCTCAACGACGTAGTCCTCAACCAGGTGCTGGTCCGCTTCGCTTGCGACGGTGCAAACGTCTCCGACGACGTCATCGACAGCGCCCAGCGCGAGGGGACTTGCTGGATGAGCGGCACGACTTGGGACGGTGAGCCAGCGATGCGGATCTCGGTGTGCAACTGGCGCACGACCGAGGACGACATCCGCCGTTCCGCCGAGGCGATCCTCGCGCAGGTTGGTAGCGCCGCGCAGTCCTCGGCCTAGGCCTGCGTTCAGCCGTCCGCGCCCTCGAGCCGCTCGGCGAGTTCGACGATCAGGCCTTCGGGTCCCCGGACGTAGCAGAGCAGGAAGGTGTCCTCGAAGTTGACGATCTCCCCGACCGTTTCCCAGCCGGCCTCTCGGACGCGCTCGACGACGCCACGCACGTCGTCGACCTTGAAGGCGACATGCCGAGCCCAGGACGGTTCGTCGCCGGTTTCGGCTCCTGAGCGCCGGCGGAAGGCGAGTGGAAGCGCACCACCTCGAACACGTCGCTGCCGTCGGGAACGCGAACCATCACGATCTCGATCGTCACGTCCTCGAGCCCGATGATCTGATCGATCCAGTCGCCGCTGAACACGCCCGGCTTGCCGCAGTCAAGGCCGAGCAGCCCAAGAAACCGGACCGTCTCGTCGAGGTCTTCGACGACAAGCCCGATGTGGACGAAGTCGGTGACGCCCGGGCGATGACTGTCGATTGAGTTCAGCGCGTCGCGTGGGCTGCCATTGCGCGAACGCTGGTCCCCAGTTGAATGCCCCGCCGACGAAGGTGAGATCGAGCGTTCGCGATCTGGAATGGCTGGGTGGGGTCCGCTTCGTGTAGGAGATCGTCATGCGTGTGAACACCAGGTGGCCGTGCTCGACACGGGGCCTGTGGAGCAGGATGCGTGCCGGATAGAAGCTGTAATTCCCGTTCGGACAGAGGACACCACAGTTCCCTTTCTGGACCTGGTCATAGCCTGATCCGTGCGCAGCCTGCTTGGTCCAGCTGCGCCAGTGCAGCCGGCCGGAAGGTCCGCTGTTCGTTGGCCTGCCGACGAGGGACCCGGTGAGCGAGTAAATGATGCTGGCCGGCCGGACCTCGAGACCGTGGCCCTGATAGGGCGCCAGCGCAAACGCCGGGACTGCAGGCAAGCGACCCGCCGCACTCGCGCTCGCAGCGACGAGGACCTGCATCAAGGCACCACAGGCGACGAGACACCCGAGCCACCGAAAGCGACCTATCGGGATCTCAGGGATCCGCACGCCGCCATGCTGTCACGTTCGCTGCCAGCCGCGTGTCAAGGAAGTAGTGACCACGACTACTGGAGGAACAGTAATGCTGGAGAAGGTCTTCTACACGAGCGTGCTGGTGAGCGATCAGGACAGGGCGCTGGACTTCTACACGAACGTCCTTGGCCTCGAGAAGCGAGTTGAGAACCCAACACCCGACGGCCCGCGGTTTCTGACCGTCGGCGTCAAAGGGGACGAGTTCCAGCTGGTTCTCTGGCCCGGGACACAGGGCCACGCCGAGCCGGCGATGGGACGTCCCCCGGCGTCGATCACGATCGAGACCGACGACTGCCACAAGACGGTCGACGAGCTGAAGTCGCGCGGCGTCGAGTTCCTGTCTGACGTGCTCGAGTTCCCGTGGGGCTACGTTGCGCAGTTCGAGGACCCCGACGGCAACCGGCTGCAGGTTCGAGAAGGGCGGCAGTAGGCGTAGGATCGGCGCGTGTCCAGCGAACGCCACAGCGACGGGGCCACCAAAGCCGCACCGACGGTGAGCGTGGTAGGCGAAGCTGCGATTCGGACCCAGCCAGACGAAGCGTTTCTCTCGATCACGCTGTCTGCGGTGCACGAGTCACCGGGTCCGGCGCTTGCCGATGTCGCCAAGCGGAGCGAGTCGCTCGCAACGATGTTGGATGAGCTCGGCATCTCGCGCGACGATCGCTCGACCACCGGGGTGAACGTCGCGGAGGAGTTTGACCACACCGAACAGGGCCGCCGGTCGCTCGGTCACCGGGCGACCGCGACCCTGTCGGTCCGCGTGGATGACCCGGAGTTGATCGGCAGGGTGATGATGCGCAGCAGCGGTGAACTCGATGCGCGCATTGCCGGGCCGAGCTGGCGCGTGTCGCAGAAGCATCCGGCCTGGCTCGAGGCCGCGAGCCAAGCCGCCGCAAATGCCAGGACCAAGGCGGCGGCTTATGCGGCGGGCGTTGATGCGCGCCTCGGTCCGTTGCTCAAGCTCTCAGAACCAGACGACGGCTACGGCGTGCCGCAGGCGGCGCGCGCTGCGTTCGGCGGTGCCGACATGCATGTCGATGCAGGCCAGCAAGAAGTCACTGCCTCGATTCACGCCACGTTCGAGCTCGACCTCCCGTAGGTACGATCGCCCGGCTCTGAGTCGGCGGTCTATCGATCAGCGCGGCCTGAACCCCGAGCACATCATCCGCATCCAGTCGATGCGACCGTCGCGCTCGGTGAAGTACACCTGCTGCTCGATCACAAACGGGGCCTCATCGTCATGGCCCGAGAACCGGTAGACGAGATGCTGCCGGTCGCCGACCACGTCAAGGTCGACCTGCTCGACCTGTTCGATGACTGTGGCCTCGTCGAACCAGTTGCGAAACAGGTCGACCGTCGACGAGTCGCCGTCCGCCTCCCAGCTCCGCCGAGGAGTCAGCGCCCGAAACTCGACCTCGGGGTCGAGCAGCGACTGCAGCTTGTCGAAATCGCGGGCCGCGAGTGCGTACGCAAACGCCGGGCCGGCGCGCTCATCCGTCGTCGCAGCGCCGGGATCGACCGTGATCTGACCCATACCGTTCCTCCCCTCGTTGGTGTTCGCGCGAGCGAGCGTATGGCCGGGGCCCGGCTCGTGCATGGGTAATTCTGCGGATCTTTGCCGCGCGCGCGACCCGGGATGTGGCCAAAGGACCCGTAAAAGGCTTCAGTACGGCGGTTTGTGACCGATAAGCGGTCTGATGCCTCGGCCAGATGCAGCTGAACCCTTCCTGCTTTCCCATCGCCTCCGCGGCGAGCAGACGCATGCCACCACCGAGGAGGCACGCGATGCTCTGAGATGGGGCGAGCGCCAGCACGACCGCTGGCTGGAGCGCTGGATCCGCTCCACCGAGGACCTCGCTCGCCTGCAGTACTCCCACCACATGGTCGACGCCGTGATCGACGAGATCGACGGCCGTGAGATCCGGATCGGCGACCAGTGGCTGACCGACTACGCGTCATGCAACTACCTTGGGCTCGACCTCGACCCCGAGATCATCGAGGCGGTGCCGGAATACCTGCGCAAGTGGGGCACGCACCCGAGCTGGTCGCGCCTGCTGGGGAGCCCGATCCTCTACGAGGAGATTGAGGACCGGCTGACCGCGCTGCTCGGCTGCGAGGACAGCCTCCTGCTGCCGACGATCACCCACATCCACATGTCGGTGCTCCCGGTGCTCGCCGGCGGCGGCACGCTGTTTCTCGACAGTCGTGCCCACAAGACGATCTACGACGGCTGCGCACTGGCGCAGGCGCGCGGCGCCACCATCCGGCGGTTTGCCCACAACGATCTGGACCAGCTCGAAGCGCTGCTG
Organism: uncultured Solirubrobacterales bacterium; assembly: GCA_963725925.1. Taxonomy (GTDB): domain Bacteria; phylum Actinomycetota; class Thermoleophilia; order Solirubrobacterales; family Solirubrobacteraceae; genus Palsa-465. The sequence goes on along the minus strand of CAVSAY010000002.1, from coordinate 41,302 downwards.
CGCGATCCGAGCTGGCGCCGACCCGGAACGATCTGCATCGACGGCGTCAACAGCATGACCGGCAACGCGCCCGACATCGCGTCGTTCGCGGCGCTCGCGCGCGAGCACAACGTGATCCTTTACGTCGACGACGCGCACGGATTCGGCGTGATCGGCGAACGCTCGCCCGTCGAAACGTGCGACTACGGCATTCGTGGAAACAGCATCGTCCGCTATGCCGGCGAGAGCTACGAGAACATCGTCCTGGTCGGCGGCTTCTCCAAGGCGTACTCGTCGCTGCTGGCGTTCATCGCCTGTCCCACACCGCTGAAGCAGGTACTGAAGACGGCAGCGCCGCCCTACCTCTACTCCGGGCCGTCGCCGGTCGCGTCGCTGGCCACGGTGCTCGAGGGCCTTCGCGTCAACGACGAGCGCGGTGACCAGCTGCGGGCGCGTCTGCACCGCCTCACTGCGCGCGTCCTGGACCGGGTTCATGAGCTCGGCATCAGCACCCCTAACGAGTCGGGCTTCCCGATCATCGAAGTGCCGCTCGCCGACGCCGACACCGTCGACGAGGTCGGCGAGCTGCTGTTCCGCCGCGGCATCTACGTGACGATGGCCGTCTACCCGCTGGTCCCTCGGGAAGAGGTCGGGTTTCGCATCCAGCTAACGGCGGCCAACACTGACAAGCAGGTCGACCACCTCTGCGAGGTCCTCGGCGAGGTCGCCGAGAGCTTCAAGCTCCAGCGCCCGTCGGGCGGCTGACCAACAGCGCCATGAGTGCGAAGAGCCTGATATCCGCTGCGTTCGGCCGCCGCTACGTGTGGGCCACCTACCTCGGCTTCGGCGCGTTCGTCTGCCTGCTCTACCTGTTTGTGCCGCCGCTGAAGGGCAGCGGGCCGGTGATCAACCTGCTTGGCCTGTACGGGGTCCTCGGCGTCGTCGCTGGGATTCGCATCCACCGGCCCCGCGCGCGACTTGCGTGGTGGTGCTTTGCGCTGGGGCTGGCCCTGTTCTGGCTCGGCGACATCTACACCTACAGCTATCCGAAGCTGTTTGGCGCCGATGTGCCGTTCCCGTCGCTCGGCGACGCGATCTACCTCGCGGTCTATCCCGCGCTGATGATCGGGCTGGTGGTCCTGGTCCGCCGCCGCAACCAGCGCGCGGACGGTCCCGGCGCCGTCGACGCGCTGATCATGACCCTGGGGCTGTCGCTGATCTCCGGGATCCTGCTGATCGCGCCCTACATCCATGATCAGACCCTGACCCTGCTGCCCAAGCTGGTTTCGATCGGTTATCCGATGGGCGACATCATCCTGCTCGCTGCTGGAATCAGGCTCGCGGTGGACGCCGGCAAGCGGCGCCCCGCGTTCTATCTGCTGATCGCGAGCATCGTCACGCTGCTGGCGACCGACTTCGTCTACGGCCTGTTCACGCTCCACAACGCCTACACCCACCAGCTGTGGATGGACGCCGGCTGGATCTTCTTCTACCTGCTGTGGGCCGCGGCGGCGCTGCACCCCTCGATGCAGGAGCTGTCCGAGGTCGAGGCCGACCGCAACCCGCGGCTGACCTGGTTGCGCCTCGCGCTGCTCGCGGGGGCGAGCCTGACGGCGCCGGCGCTCGAGATCTTCAAGGTTGCCCCGACGCACAACTGGGACCTGCTGTTCGTAATCGGCGCCTCGGCGCTGCTGTTCGCGCTGGTGGTCGCGCGCATGACCGGGCTCGTGCGCCAGCGCGAGAAGTCGGTCTCGCGCGAGCGCGCACTGAGCGCAGCCGGTGGCCTGCTGGTCGCCGCGACCGACCCGCGGGAGATCGTCGTCGCCGCGCTCCAGGCAGTCGCCGACTTCGGCGCCACCCGGGTCGATGCGCGCGTGTGCCGCGTAGCCGGCGAGCGAGTCACCGCGATGGCGCTCGACGACGAAGGCGAGCTGACGGAGTGGCAGGCATCGGGGGAGATCTCCGAGCTGCTGTACGAGTGTCGCGATGGTGGCCTGTCGGTGCTGCCCGCCGCTGCTCGCGACGAGCTGAGGCTGCCCGCCGATCGCGAGCGGGTTCTGCAGCTCGAACTGCGCCCCGCCGGTCCGTCGAACGCCGCCCTGATCCTGGTCCTGGCGGGCGAAGCGGCCGACGACCAGGAGACGCGCTACGCGCTGCGCACACTCGCCCACCAGGTTGCGCTGGCGCTTGGCAGCGCCGAGCTCGCGGCGGAGGTTCACCGGCGGACGAGCGAGGCGAGGTTCGCGACGCTCGTGCAGAACTCCAGCGACCTGATCACGGTTCTCGGTCCCGACAACGTCGTCCTCTACCAGAGCCCCTCGATCGAGCGCGTGCTCGGCTACACCGTCGAGCAGGTGGTCGGCCGTCCGTTCGAGCGGCTGCTGCACCCCGACGAGCAGGGTCGCCTGCTGCGGCGCCTCAACGACGGCGCCGGCGCGACCGGCCGCAACGAGGTGATCGACTGCCTGCTGGCAGACCACCAGGGCGACCTGCGCCATTTCGAGATCCTGCACGCGGACCTGCGCAGCGACAGCGTAGTCGGCGGGATCGTGCTCAACGGGCGCGACGTCAGCGAGCGCAAGGCCTTCGAGGAGCAGCTCGCCCACCAGGCGTTCCACGACTCGGTCACGCACCTCGCCAACCGGGCACTGTTCAACGAGCGCGTGCGCCATGCAGTCGCCCGCAACCTGCGCGAAGGCGCCGGCATGGCCGTTCTGTTCGTCGACCTCGACGACTTCAAGACCGTCAACGACAGCCTCGGCCACGCGGTCGGAGATCGCGTGCTGCTGGAGGTCGCGCAGCGCATCTCGACGAGCATCCGCGCGGCCGACACCGCTGCCAGGTTCGGAGGCGACGAGTTCGCCGTCCTCCTGGAGGACGTACAGGAGCTGTCGGCCGCGGTCGAGACCGCCGAGCGGATCCTCGAGTCGGTCAGCCGGCCGCTCACGCTCGAGGGCAACGAGCTGGTGATCCGCGCCAGCCTCGGCATCTCGGTCGTCGAGGCCGGGAGCGCGAGCGATTCCGAAGAGCTGATCCGCAACGCCGACGCCGCGATGTACATCGCAAAGAGCGATGGCAAGGGCGGCTACCGCGTGTTCGAGCCCGCCATGCACGAGCGCGTCGTCGCACGCCTGGCGCTGCGCGCCGACCTCCAGCGGGCGCTCGAGCGCGAGGAGTTCGTACTGCACTACCAGCCGCTGGTGCGCCTCGAAGACGGCGCGATGACGGGCGTCGAGGCGCTAGTGCGCTGGCAGCATCCGGTCCGCGGGATGACCGCGCCGGCCGACTTCATCCCGTTTGCCGAGGAGACCGGGCTGATCGTCGAGATCGGCCGCTGGGTGCTGCGAGAAGGTTGCCGCCAGGCCAAGGAACTGCGAGCGCAGATCGCCGGGCCGGTGAAGCCGGCAATTGGGATCAACCTGTCGGTCAAGCAGCTGTTCCACTCAGACATCGTCGCCGACGTGGCCTCGGCGCTCGCTGACGCGGACCTCGAGCCGGAGGCCCTGACGCTCGAGATCACCGAGTCGGTGATGATGACCGACACCGAACTGGCGGTGGCCCGCCTGAACGAGCTCCGGGCGCTCGGCGTGCGCCTGGCGATGGACGACTTCGGCACCGGCTACTCGTCGCTGAGCTCGTTGAGCCTGTTCCCGCTCGACATCCTCAAGATGGACCGCTCGCTGCTCGCGGCCGGTGCGGCTCCCGTGACCTCTGGCATCGCCTCCGCGGTGCTGAGCCTGGGCGAGACGTTCCAGCTCGAGGTCGTGGCAGAGGGGATCGAGTTCCCCGAGCAGTCGGTCACGCTCAAGGAGCTGGGCTGCGACACCGGCCAGGGCTTCTACTTCGCCAGGCCGATGCCACCCGAGCACCTGATGAGCTACCTGTCGGACCGCGCGGGCGACGCCGACAACGTGGTGGCGCCCACCGGCTCGGACTGAGCCGATGCACCAGACCTACGAGGGTCTCGACCGCCCCGGTGGCTTCAGCCGCGTCCGGCTGCTGTCGCCGCTGGCGCACCGTGACTATCGGCTGTTGCTCGGCGGCATGTCGGTATCGCTGCTTGGCGACGGGCTGTTCCTGGTGGCGCTCGCCTGGCAGGTGTACTCGCTTTCCGACGCGCCGACGGCGCTCGCCAGCGTGGGGATCGCGATGACGATTCCGACGATCGCGTGCCTGTTGATCGGGGGCGCGGTCAGCGACCGGCGTGAACGCCGCCGAGTGATGCTCGTCGCCGATGCCGTGCGTGCTGTGCTGCTGGCGGCGCTGGCAGCACTCGCGCTAACCGGCGCGCTGCGGCTGTGGCACCTGCTCGTGATCGCGGTCGGCTACGGAGCCGCGACCGCGTTCTTCAACCCGGCCAGCGACGCGTTGGTGCCCCAGCTCCTGCCCGAGGACGAGCTCGCTCAGGCGAACTCACTCGACCAGCTGATCCGGCCGCTCGCGCTGCGGCTGGCGGGGCCGGCGCTCGGCGGTCTGCTGGTCGGATCGGTCGGCACCGGCTGGGCGTTCGCGCTGGACGCCTGCTCGTTTGCGGTCTCGATCGCAACCCTGACGGCGATGGCGCCGGTCCCGGCTCAGTCGACCGGTCCCGCGTTCGTGGCGCGCGATCTCGGCGCCGGCTTGCGCTACGTGCGCAGCAACCCATGGATCTGGGCGACGCTCGTCAGCGCCGCGGTCGCCTACCTGCTGTTCATGGGGCCGACGGAGGTGCTGCTGCCGTTCGTGGTCAAGCACAAGCTCACCGACGGCGCGCGCGACTTGGGCCTGATATTTGCCGCCGGCGGGCTTGGCTCGCTGGCGTGCGCGGTGGCGATCGGGCAGATCGGTCTCCCGCGGCGCAGCATCGTCTTCATGTACATCACGTGGACGGCAGCGACCCTGGCCGTGGCCGGCTACGGGCTCGCGCAGGGCCTGTGGGGCCTGATGCTGGCCAGCGTCCTGTTCAACACGCTGGAGACCGCCGGCACGATCGCGTGGGCGACGGCCAAGCAACGGCACGTCCCGGCGTCGCTGCTCGGGAGGGTGTCGAGCCTGGACTGGCTGATCTCGATCGGGCTGCTGCCGGTGTCCTACGCGCTGGCGGGGCCGGTCAGCGCGGCCATCGGGGTACGCAGCACGCTGATCGGCGCCGGTGTGCTCGGCGCGGTGGTGACGTTCGCCCCGCTGCTGATCCCGTCGGTACGGCGGGTCGATGCCGATCCGTCCGAGGCTGTGGCGCTCGAGGCGCCCGCGGCTGCGCGGGCGAGCGCGTAGGCCGCGCGGCAAACGTCCCCGGAGGAGCACGGCCTGTGTTCCGGCCACAAACCGGCCGGTGCCCCTCGGAGCGCAACCCCCTCGATCCCCGGGTTATGCAGGCGCCAGCGCGACGCGGTTGCGACCGTCGGCCTTGGCCTGGTACAGCGCGCGATCGGCTCGCGTGATGATCGACTCGACGCCCTCGCCCTCCACGCGCACCGCCAGCCCGGCCGAGCAGGTGCGGCCCTGGGGCATGCTCGCGCGCAGCCGCTCGACGACGTCGGTCGCCGCGTCGAGCTCGCAGTCGACCAGCATCAGCGCGAACTCCTCGCCGCCGACGCGAGCCAGCAGGTCACCGGTGCGCAACTGGTCGCGCCATGCGGCCGCGGCCTCTTTTAGCAGGCGGTCGCCGGCCGGGTGCCCGTAGGTGTCGTTGAACGCCTTGAAGTGATCGAAGTCGAGCATTGCGATCGCGATCTGCCGCTCTTCCGCCAGCGACCGCTTGAGATGCAAGTCCCAGGCGCGGCGGTTGGGCAGTCCGGTCAGCGCGTCGGTCTGAGCCGCGTCGTACAGGTCGTCGACCACGTCCGCACGAGTGATCACCGCTGCGGCCTCGTGGGCCAGCAGCGCCGACACCGTCGCCTTGGGGTCGCCTGCGACGACGTCTCCGGGCCAGATGATCACGAGCACACCGAGGGGAACGTCGCCCTTGCGAAGCGGCTGGTAGAGGATCGTCCGCGATTGCGAACCACCGGCAGGCGATTCGCCGGCAGCGCCGCCGACTTGCACCAACGCCGGGCTGCCCGACCGCATCGAGTCATAGACGGCGTTGGACTTCGAGATCGCCGCCTTTCCGACGGGACCGGCTCCGCCGATCCCGGCCGCCGCCGTGCACCGCAAGAGCTCTGAGCTGCCGTCCGGCTCGTACAGCAGCGCCGCCGTCGCGCCGCTGATCTCGCGGGCCGCCTCGCAGACGGCGACGCGCGGCTGTGAGCTGTCGAACAGGCCGTGGACGACGGCCGTAACGCGCTCGAGCATGTGCTCGCGGCGGCGAGCCTCGCCGGCCTGGAAGCGGGCGGCGCCGACCAGGCGCTGGGTCGCCAGGCCGATGATCGAGCTGACCGCCACCGTCAGAAGCGCCGAGCGGTACTGGGTGTGCGGGTACGCGGGCGGACCGATCAGCAGCATCGGCGCCAGGTAGAACAGCGCCACGCCGATCAGGATCACGACGAGCTCGCGTCGCGACTGCGTGTTCAGCGCGGTGTAGAAGACCGGGATCAGGGCGAGCACGCTGACGCCGCTGGTCGAGCCGCCGGCCGAGTTACGCAGCAACGCCAGCGCAATCAGCAGCACCAGCGAGCCGACGACGACCGGGGTTCGCTTCAGGCGGCCGCCGGCCGCTCCAGCAAACGGGATCGCCAGGGCGATCGCAAGCAGCGCGACCGAAAGCGCGTACTGGCCCCAATGCAGCGAGCTGCCGACGAGCATCGCGATCCAGCCCAACGCGGCAGCTCCGGCAAACGGAGCCTGCTGTTTTGCGAAGGCACGAACCGACTGGCGATGGCCGCCCATACGCGCGTGGATCGGCAGCCATCGGCAAATCTGAAGTGAAGACTTACCAGTATCACCTGCACTCCTTGGGCACCTGCGCCTGAGCGTCATGGCTCACGCCCGCCCGCGGGACGCCGCGGAAGGCCAGCAGCGCCTTGTTGCCGAACTTGATCGCGCGGCACACGCGCATGTGGTCGCGGCGAGAGAGCTTGCGGTGCTTTCGCCCGAGATCGAAGTTCCCGTAGGTGATGTGCATCGGCCTGAAGAAGTTCCGGGACCGTCGGTCACGACGGCTGTCGTTGCACGTTGTGCTGGAAGGTTCGGAAGGCGACAAGCGCTGCTGGCACCGTACGACCGGGGCTCGGGCCACCGCAGGATCGTGCAACGACGCGTCCGAGTCATGTGGGCAGCTACGTCAAGTGGATCGTGAACGACCGCGTGTCGCCCACTGGCGGTTCTTCAACCACGTCGGCGACTGACCACAGGTCCCGCCGGGCAGGGTGAGCCGCTCGTTGAACCGCCCACCCGCGGCGGTTACGATGGTCCGGCAGGCGAACGGGGGTTAGGACTTTGCGAGGGCGAGCGTCCCCAGATCGGAACTTGCGGTGGAGGCTCATCCGGTAGACCTCGTGGCGCGCCCGGGGGCGCAGACACGGACGGCGGCGCTGTGGCAGCGCCTGCGGCGGCGCGCCATGACCACGCCCGGAAAGCTCGCGGTGGCGTCGGCGCTCGTGGTCGCGGGGGTGCTGTGCTTCGGGGTTGTGGCGACGCTCGCGGTGCACTCGCGGTCCAATGCCGCGAACGCGGCGCGCACGCAGACCGAACCCCTGCTCGTCCAGGCTGTCACCCTCTACGACTCCCTGTCGGACGCCAACGCGACGGCGACCACGACGTTCCTGACCGGCGGGCTGGAGCCGGCCCAGCGACGCGCCCACTACCTGCAGGATCTGCGCCTCGCAACGGGGTCGCTGACGACGCTCACCCGCGAGGTCAGCGGATCGAGCCGGGCGCGCGCGGCAGTGCGCACGATCAGCGACCAGCTTCCGGTCTACACCGGTCTAGTCGAGTCCGCTCGCGCCAACAACCTCCAGGGGTTCCCGGTCGGGGCTGCGTACCTTCGCCAGGCCTCGTCCCTGTTGGCCGGGACGATCCTTCCGGCCGCCAACCAGCTCTATTCGATCGAGGCTCAGCGGCTCGGCGACGACTATCGCTCCGGGACGTCCAACGCGCCGTTGCTGGCTGTTGCGATCGCGATCGCGTTCTCGCTCGTGACTCTGATCGCCACGCAGATCTTCGTGACGCGCGTCAGTCGCCGGATCCTGAACGTCTGGATGCTGCTCGCGACGCTCGTGATTCTCGGCGTGTCGGTGTGGACGGTCGTGGGGCTGCTCGGGCAGCGCAACGCGCTGATCAGAGCCCAGCGCAACGGCTCGGACTCCGTCGAGGTGCTCACGGCATCGAGGGTCCTTCTGTCTCGCGCCCAGAGCGACCAGAGCCTGACGCTCGTCAACCGGGGAAGCGACGCGATCAGCCCGGCGGATTTCGACAAGGTGATGAACGTGCTGTCGCCGCAAGGCGGGATGATCGGCGAAGTCGCACCGCTCGCCGCGCGAGCCGGGCGCGGCCAGGATGCGCAGCGGCTCGCTGAGGAGTTCGCGGACTACCGTGCGCAGGCCGCGCGGGTCAGTCAGGCGCAGAAGAGCGGGCAGATCCGGCAGGCGATCCAGCTTGCCGTCGCAGATGCCGCCAGCCCCTCGTCGGCCGCGGCGCGGCTGAACTCCGACCTGGAGGCGCAGACAAACGCGGCGCAGACCCGTTTCGAATCACAAGCATCGGAGGCGACCTCGGCGCTCGGGGGGCTGGAGATCGCGATCCCGGTGCTCGCGCTGGCCGCCGCATTGCTTGCGCTTGTCGGCCTCCGGCAGAGAGCGGGTGAATACCGGTGAGACGCCGTCTCCCGCATCTGCTCGCCGCTGTGGCGGCCGCTGCCGCAATCGCCGGATGCGGCTCGACGTCTGACCGCCCGCTGAAGATCACGCTCGCGGCACTGGCCACCAAGCCGCCGGCGCCAAGTCCCTCGTCGCCGTCGCCACCGCAGCCCAGTTGCCGTCAACCGACAGCCAGCCTGCGGCCCACGGCGTCCATGCCGAAGCCCGGGGCGATGCCGAAAGGCAGCTTCATGGAGCAGATCCAGCAACAGCACTACCTGCTCGCGGGCGTCGACCAGAACACTTTCCTGTTCGGATACTTCAACCCACAGGACGGCAAGACCGAGGGTTTCGAGATCGACCTGCTCAAACAGATCGCCAAGGCCATCTTCGGAAGCGACAAAGCGCTCCGCTTCAAGGCCGTGACGCCGGCGCAGCGGATTCCGGCGGTGCAGGACGGCAGCGTCGACATCGTCGCCGACGCCGTCACGATCACCTGCGAGCGCCGCCGAGAGGTGGACTTCTCCACGGTGTACTTCAACGCCAAGCAGAAGGTGCTCGTACCGTCCAACTCGTCGGCTGACAGCGTCAAGGACCTGGGTGGCAAGCGGGTGTGCGCGGCGATCGGATCGACCACGATCGCGGCGCTCAAGCCGCTGAGGCCCCGAGTGGTCCCCTATCCCGTCCCGCAGCGCACCGACTGCCTTGTCCGGCTGCAGCAGGGCCGGGTCGACGCGATCTCGAGCGACGATTCGATCCTGCTCGGCTTCGAGGCCCAGGACCCCGACACGAAGATCGTCGGGGGGCAGATCGCCGCCGAGCCCTACGGACTGGCGATCAGCAACAAGCACCCGGAGTTCGTCCGGTTCGTCAACGGCGTGCTCGCGCGCATGCGCGCCGACGGGACCTGGCGGAGGCTCTATGCCCACTGGTTCGGCAGGGTCACGCACGGCAAGATCCCTGCTCCTCCCAAGGCCTTGTATGAGCGGTGACATGAGATCCGAGCAAATCGACCGGCGTCTGGCGGACCTGCATCAGGCCTGCGAGCACATCTCGGCCAACCTAGTCGATCTGGAGATCGACTCCGGCCGTCAGCTGCTCGATGCAACGAGGCTCGAAGGCCAGTCGGCCGCGCGGTGGGCAACCGCGAGCCGAGCGCTCACCGAACTGTGGCGCCGACACGGCCTGCTCGAGTCGCTGTTGAAGCAGGCCGACGAGCTGCGGAAGTCGCGGCGGACCGATGATGTGGCTTCGCTGTTGCGGGGGCGCTCAATCGAGCTCACCAGCTCCGAGGTCCCGATCGAGCGGCGCAAGTTGCTGGCAAGCGCCGAGGAAACCGAACGGTGCTCGCCCGACGAGCTGCTGGCGAGCATGTCGGCGGCATTCGATGAGGTGAACGTGGTGCTGTCGCAGATCGGCACGGCGTGGGAGCAGCTCGTGCCCGCGATCGACGAAGCACGCCGACGGCTTCACGCGGCGACCGAGCTCGCGGCAGAGCTGCACGAAAGCGCGCGACCCGACCTCGAGGGCGCCGGGCGAGGGGTGAACGAGCTCCAGGGACGGGTCACGACAGATCCGCTGTCGGTCGACCCGGCCGAGGTCGACACGCTCGCACGCACGATCGACGAGATCCATTCAGAGCTCGAGGCGGATGTTGCGCTCAAGCGGCGGTTTGAGGCGAGGATCCTGGAGGCGCGCGCGGCGCTCCAACAGCTCGGCTCGTTGAGCAACGAGGTGCGCGAGGCGCGTCACGAGCTGCAGGTCAAGATCTCGGTTCCCAGCGCGCCGCCGCTGCTGCCGGACGACGACGTCGGGCGCGAGCTCTCGCAGATCGCCGCATTGGCGCAACGCGGCGCCTGGTCGCGAGCGCGCGCCGAGCTGGACGCCTGGACAGGGCGCATCGCCCTGCGCCAGGACGAGGCCCACCGGCTGCTGCGGGCCAGCCGCATTCCAATCGAGGCGCGAAATCAGCTTCGCGCGCTGCTCGATGCCTACCAGGTGAAAGCCAAGCGGCTCGGCATGGTCGAGGAGACCGACGTCGCGGATGCCTACACCCGGGCGCAGGCCGCGCTGTACAACGCCCTCACCGATCTGAACGTGGCGGCGCAGCCGTTCGCGCGTACCAGGAGATGGTCAACGGCTCCCCTGCGTCATCGGAGGCGCCGCTGTGAACTGCTCGCAGCCTGGATGCAACGGCGGGATCGTCGACGGGTATTGCGACCTGTGCGGGATGGCTCCCGCGCGCGCCGCCGCCACACCCGCCGCGACACCCGTCGCCGCGGGCGCCGACGGCGAGCAGCCAAGCGCCCCGGCGCTACTGCCCGCGATCTCCAGCACGCCGACGCGACTTCGCCGACGTCGGCTCGCCAACCGACGGCTAGCCGCGTCCGGAGCACGAGCGCGCGCCTCGGTGCCGGACTCGTCGAGGTCCCGGACGTTCCCGCGCGCGATCCCGCCGACGCCGTCATGGCGGACCCGCTCGTGCCGGAGAAGCGGCGCTTCTGTACGACCTGCCGCCAGCCGGTGGGTCGCGGCCACGACGGAACTCCGGGGCGTTCGGCCGGCTTCTGCCGCAAGTGCGGCGAGCCGTTCTCGTTCAAGCCGGCGCTGGCGCCCGATGATCTCGTTGCCGGTCAGTACCAGGTCGCCGGTTGCCTGGCCCATGGCGGCATGGGTTGGATCTACCTGGCCCGCGACCGCAACGTGTCCGATCGGTGGGTCGTGCTCAAGGGCCTGATCGACGCCGACGACCCGGACGCGACGGTGGCGGCTCTGGCCGAGCGGCGGTTTCTGGCCGAGGTCGAGCACCCGAACATCGTCAAGATCTTCAACTTCGTCGAGCACGACGGGCTGGGGTACATCGTCATGGAGTACGTCGGCGGCCAGAGCCTTGGCCAGATCCTCGACGCTCGCGTCGAGTCGAACGGTGGACAGCCTGACCCGCTGGCGCCCGAGCAGGCGATCGCCTACGTGCTCGAGATGCTCCCCGCGCTCGGACACCTGCACGACCTCGGGCTCCTGTTCTGCGACCTCAAGGTCGACAACATCATCCAGACCCGGCACGCCGTGAAGCTGATCGATCTCGGCGGCGTGTACCGTCTCGATGATCCCGAAGGCGCTGTTCGGGACCACGGGCTACCAGGCGCCGGAGGTCTCGACGCTCGGACCGTCGGTCCCGTCTGACCTGTTCACCGTTGCCCGAACGCTTGCGGTGCTGTGCTTCGACTTTCACGATTACCAGAGCGACCACCGGTTCACGCTCCCCCCCCAGGACGCAGTTGCTCTGCTGCAGCGCTACGACTCGCTGTACAGGTTCCTGCTCAAGGCAACCTCCCCGGAGCCCGACGATCGCTTTCAGTCGGCCGAGGAGATGGCAGACCAGCTGTTCGGCGTCCTTGTCGAGGTCGTCGCCGACCGCGACGGCGTGCCGGTCGAGGCGCCCAGCAAGCTGTTCACGACGGCCATGAGCGCCGGTCTCGAGCGTCCCGACTGGCGCGTGCTGCCGCGTCCGCAGGTCTCGCGCGACGACCCGGGCGCCGGGTACCTCGCGACGATCACCGCGGCAGACACCGGGCAGCTGATCGCACAGCTGCGCGCGGCGCCGCAGCGCACCGTCGAGGTGGGCCTGCGGCTCGCCGCGGCGATGCTCGATGACGGCTGGCTGGACGACGCTGACGCGTTGCTGGCCGAGATCGAGGCGAGCGACCCGCGCGAATGGCGAGTCCGCTGGTACCGAGGGATCGCCGAGATGGCGCGAGCGAGCCCTGACCGGGCGAGCTTCGATGACGTCTACCCCGACGTGCCGGGCGAGATCGCGCCGAAGCTCGCGCTTGGTCTTGCTGCGACGGCGAGACCCGGCTGCGACATGACCGCGGCCGCACGGTGGTATGAGACCGTCGCGCAGACCAACCCCGCGATCACGAGCGCCTCGTTAGGGCTGGCCCGATGCCGCCTGCAGGGCGGTGATCGCGCCGGGGCCCTTGCGGCGTATGAGCGTGTGCCCGACACCTCCAGCGGCTACATCGACGCGCAGATCGCCAGGATCCGTTGCCTGAGCGGCGGGACGGTGAGGGCGAGCCGGGGCTCGTCGAACTGATCGCGGCCGGGTCGGCGCTCGAAGAGCTGCCCCTTGAGGGCGAGCAACGAGAGCGGCTCACCGCTGATCTCCTCGAGGCGCGCTGCGGATCACGCTGACCGCAGAGACCTCGACGACCGCGTTGGCGTGCTCGGCGTGCCGCTCGTCGAGCGCGACGTTCGGATCGCCCTCGAACACTCCTATCGCGAGCTCGCTCGACATGCCCCAAGTCGTGCAGAGCGGATCGCGCTGGTGGATGATGCCAACCGAGTACGACCAAGGACGTGGATATGAGCACAACCCTAAGCCACTGCCCTAACTGTCAGGCGCCGCTTCACGACGGCGACGAGTTCTGCGAGCAGTGCGGCGCGCGGCTGGCCGAGGACGAGCCGCCCGCGGGCGAGCAGGATCGAATCGAGCTCGACCTGGCGTCGCGGCGGCGGTCAGCGATCGCGGCCAGGTCCACCGGCGCAATGAGGACTCGTTCCTCCTCGAGGTGGCCGACGAGGCGGCGTCGCGGTCGTCATCTGCGACGGCACGTCGTCGGCAAGTGCCGGCAACACCGCCGCTCGCGATGCTGCCAAGACCGCGGGCGCGGTGCTCGCAGACGCGGTGGCCGATCCCGAGCGCGACGGCACCGCGGCGATGACCGACGCGATCCAGGCCGCGGGCGGTGCCGCGAGCGTGGAGTGGACGACCCGCACCGGCCGCGTCGATCCGTCCTGCACGCTCGTGTCGGCGCTGCGCCGGAGCGACGAAGTCGTGATCGGTTGGGTGGGGGACAGCCGCGCGTACTGGATCGACGCGCGAAGACACGCGTCAGCTGACGATCGATGACTCGCTCGGCGAGGAGGGGATCGCCCGCGGCATGCTGACGCCCGAGCAAGCTGCCGCGAGCCCCGTCCTGCACACGATCACGCACTGGGTCGGACCCGACTCACCCGAGCGCCCGCCGCGCCTCGCGTCGCTGACGCCCGACCGGCCGGGCCGGCTGCTGCTGTGCACCGACGGTCTGTGGAACTACATGCCCACGATTCCCGAGCTCAGAGAGCTCATGGACGCGCTTCCCGACGACGCGTCGCCGGCTGCCCTGGCGCGAGCGCTCACCGACGTCGCCGTGGCGAGGGGAGACAAGGACAACATCACCGTCGCGGTCATCGACGTCCAATAGGAGCGCGAGCGATGAGCACGTTCGAGGTCGAGGTCTTTCAGAACGAGTATCTGCCGTCCGGCGGGACCGAGGTCAACGCGATCGTGACGGTCAGCTCTGCAGGATTGGCCGGGGCCGGCGAGGCGCCCGACGCCGCTGAGATCGTGATCGTCGACTGCTCTGGATCGATGGATGTGCCCCGGTCGAAGATGCACGCCGCGCGAGACGCCACCGCCGTCGCGATCGACTGCATCCGCGACGGGGTTCTGTTCGGCGTGATCGCCGGCACCGACAAGGTGCGGCAGGTCTATCCGCCAGGCGGCGGGCTCGAGCCGGCATCCGAGCGGTCCCGGACCGCAGCGAAGCAGGCGGCCGGGAAGCTGAGGGCAGGCGGCGGCACAGCCATCGGCAAGTGGCTGCGCGCCGCCAACGACGCATTCGCTGGCGCGCCGGGGCGGGTGTGCCACGCGATCCTGCTGACCGACGGCGCCAACCAGCACGAGACGCGGGAGCAGCTCGAAGCGACGCTGGCCGTCTGCGAGGGAAGGTTCCAGTGCGACTGCCGGGGCGTTGGAACCGATTGGGAGGTCTCCGAGCTTCGACGGATCGCATCGGTGCTGCTCGGCTCGGTCGACATCATCGCTGACCCCGCCGCCATGGCGGCCGACTTTCGCGCGATGACCGAAGCCGCGATGGGAAAGACGACCGGCAGCGTGTCGCTGCGCGTCTGGACACCACAGGGGGCACGCGTCCGGTTCGTCCGCCAGGTGGCCCCGACGATCGAGGAGCTGACCGACCGTGCGACCGCCTCCAAGCCGCTCACCGCCGACTATCCGACGGGTAGCTGGGGAGAGGAGTCGCGCGACTACCAGGTGTGCATCGAGGTCCCGCCGCGCGAGGCTGGTGACGAGATGCTCGCGGGCCGGATCGGCCTGCTGCATGGCGACGACATGTTGAGCCAGGGCCTGATCAAGGCGGTCTGGACCAACGACCAGCAGCTGTCGACTCAGATCAGCCATCAGGTGGCGCACTACACGGGGCAGGCGGAGCTCGCAGAGTGCATCCAGGAGGGCCTCGACGCACGCAAGGCCGGCGACAACGCGACGGCGACGTTCAAGCTCGGCCGGGCGGTGCAGCTGGCGGCGCAGAGCGGCAACGACGGCACCATGAAGCTGCTTGCGGCGGTTGTCAACGTCGAGGATCCCGCGACCGGCACCGTGCGCCTACGCAACGAGATCACCGACGTTGATGAGATGGCGCTCGACACGCGCTCGACCAGGACCGTGCGCGTCGGCCCGGGAGCATGACGGTCACCTGCCCGAGCGGCCACTCCTCCGCGACCTCTGACTACTGCGATCAGTGTGGCGCTCCGATCGGCGCGGTCGCGACGCCGCTGCAGCCCACGGTCGAGTTGTCGATCCTCGAGGACGCCGATACCTCGCCGTCGGAGGTCAGTGATCCCTGCCCGGTGTGCGGCGCGCCGCGTTCGGGGGACGACCGCTACTGCGAAGGGTGCGGCCACGACTTTCTCGCTCCGCCGGCCCCGATGACGGCCTGGGAGGCGGTGGTCAATGCCGACCGGTCGCAGTTCGAGCGTCTACGAACCGACGAGGTCACATTTCCGGGCGACTACCGCGAACGCCGCTTCGCGCTCGACGCACCCCTGGTGCGGATCGGCCGCCGCCGCGGCCGGCCCGATGAGCCCGAGCTCGAGATCGACCTCGCGGGGGCGCCGGAGGATCCCGGGATCTCCCGCCTACACGCCGTTCTCGAACGGCGCTCGGACGGCGGCTACGCGATCCGCGACCTCGGCTCGACGAATGGCACGATGGTCAACGACGATCCGGCGCCGCTCGGTCGAGACACCGTGGTGCCGCTTGCAGACGGAGATCGCATCAGGATCGGCGCTTGGACGACGATCATCGTCCGCAGCCGGTAAACGAGCTCAGAAGTCGTGGGCGACCAGCAGCCCGGCGCTGAGCACGATCGTCGCCAGCCGCAGTCGCTTCTCGTTCTGGGGGAGCTCATCGAGGTCGAAGCGCGCGAACAGAGCCCGCAGATGCCCCTTGACAGCATCGACGCTGAGCGACACCTCGGTTGCGATCGCTGGGTTGGTCGCCGCGGTCTCCGCGCCCGCCTCGAAGATCGGGCGGCACAAGGCGATCAGAACCCTGCGCTGGGTCTCAGACAGTGGGATCGCCCCCCGCGGCCCCAGCGGGCGTACCGTTGACTGGCTCTCGTCGGCGCTGTTGGGTTCGCGGTAGACGACGCGCGTCTTGCCGAACACCATGGTCTCGCGATCGGCCAGGCGATGACGACCGCGGATGCGATTGCCGTTGACGTACGAGCCGTTGCGCGAGAGGCCGTCATCGACGAGCGTCCACTGCTCGCCGACGGGCTCGAGCAGCGCGTGCGTGCGCGATACCTCCTGGTCCCAGGTGAGCGCGATGTCGGACTGCTCGCGGCGCCCGACGGTCACACGGGGGCGATCCGGCGAGAGCATGATGATGTGCTGCGCCCCGGCGCCGTCGCGCCAGAACACAAACGGCAGCCCGGTCCGCTCGGCATCGATCTGTGCCTTGAGCTCGCGCGGGCTGGGAAGGCGCGACTCGTGCTGCTCCAACATCGCCGGGACGACCCTACTGTGGCGCGGGCCGCCCCGGGGAGTAAATGCCCTCGTCTGTCGGCGTGGCTCACAGCCCTGCAAACACTCGGACCGAGCCTGACTGACACGTGTCAGTGCTGCCGTCTGCGGCCTTGAACATAAGCTGCAACTGCCACACGCCCTGGAAGGTCGCGTGTTTGCGGTCAAGATGGCCGGTCAAGGAGTGCGATCCGCCCAGGAGATCTGATCCCTGCGGCGGAATCAGGTCGGACTCGTGGACCTTGCCGTTCTTGGCGACGTCCAGGTGACTGAAGGCGTCTTCAGTCGAGAACTGCTCGCCGGCCGAGCAGCTGAGATCAAGTCCGACCGCCGCGACGGGGATCTGCTTCGCGCCGCGAGCGACGGCGAACACAACCGGCCAGCGCTGCGAGCTAAACCCGCCGAGAAAGACCATTGACTTGGGCAGGCCTTGCGCGAGCGCGTCAGCGGACACGCTCGGTGTCGTGGCGGGCTTCGCCGCGGTGCCCCAGGCTAGGGCTTGCGCCTTGGACACCGCCAGGCCCGCGATCGTGATCGCGACGAACGCAGCCCCGAGCAAAAGCCCCGTGCGCCGGATTCCCCGGCGATACTCATGCGTTGGCACGATGATCCTCCTCTCTTCCCGTGGCGTGTGCCACATAGGGTTGTGAGAGGAGTCTCAGGTCCGCCAACGCCCCCGCCTAGCACCCCAAGGGTGCGCGTCTTACACCCCGATCAGAGCTGATGCTCGGGGCATTCCTGCTGCCATAGCCGGGCAGCGCCCAGGCGGACAAGCCAGCCGGGGCGGCGAGCGGCCGGCTTCTCCGCCGGCTCATCTACATCCCGGTGCGCGCGCCGCGCGGCAGTGGCGAGCTCAGAGGCTCGCCCGGCGGCGACAAATGCACTTAGCTGCGGTGTCATCCGATCACTCCTTTCTCAGTCGCGGTCGACAAGACAAGCCCGAGCTCGATCTCCCTGCCCTGGCTGCGGCGAGCGAGAAAGCCAAGATTTCTCAACAGCCTTCGGGCGGGCTGGTTGCTCCAAAGGGCCGTCGCGGTCAGCACGGTGAAGCCGTTCTCCTGCGCGCGCTCGATGACCCGCATGCACAACGCGGTGCCGATCCCGCGACGCTGAAGCTCGTCGGCCACCTCGACGGCAAGCTCCGCGGTCGTCTCGGTGCCGGTGTGGCGGACGTAGCGGGCGACTCCGACGAGCGATCCGTCGCGCTCGTCGACGGCGGCAAACGCCTCGTGCGCGACGTGGTCGATGTCGGTCATGTAATCCAGCTCGCGAGGCGCGAGGGTCGGCTTGGGCGACATGAACCGGCGCCAGCGTGACTCCTCGCTGAGGCGATGAAACAACGACAGCAGGCCGTCGCGGTCTTCGCGCGTCAGCGGCCGCAGGCGCAGGCGTGTGCCGTCGCTCAGCAAGAGCTCGTCGCGTGCGTGCGCACGAGCGACATCGCCGCGCCGGACTTCGGTCGTCTGACCAAATTCGTTCATCACGTGGGAAGACGGGGACACTCCCGTGTTCCTTCCAACGCTTCGCGCCGCGGTCATGTGAGAAGCGCCAGCTCGCGCGCGACGTGTTGGCGTCCGCGGTGCAGGCGGGTGGTGATCGTCGCTTCGCGGGTGCCCAGCCAGTGCGCGGCCTCGCGGTAGGAGAGGCCCACCAGGTCGATCGCAATCACTGCGTCGCGGTAATGGTCCGGAGCGCTTGCGATCGCCTCCATCAGCTCGCGTGCGCTGACGTCGGCGTCGTCGGTCGACAGCCCGTCCTCGTCGCTGAGCTGCTGATGCACCGGGCGCTGTGCGATCACCCGGTAGCGGCTGTTGTAGGTGTTGCGCAGCGCGCGCAGCAGGTACCCGAGCTCGTTGTCCTTGCGCAGCAGGCGCGGGCGCTTGAGCACGTTGACCAGCGTGTCCTGAACGAGGTCCTCGGCGTCGTGACGCGATCCGCACAGGGCCCACGCCGCGCGGTACAGCGCGTCGACATGGTCGCCCAGAGACTCCGGGTCGAGCACGTGAGCTGCGGGAGCTGTCTGGAGCTCGCAGGACATCGATCAGCCTCTCGCCAGCGCCCTCTCGTCATCGGCCGTGATCGGCTGGCCGCCGATCCCCCACGCGCCGCTCGGGACTTCCTCAACCACGCACCAGGTCGACGGGCGCATGCTCTCGCCCTCGATCGCGACCATCGCGTCGGTCAGGCGCTCGATGATCTCCTGCTTCTGCTGCGCAGTGAAGACACCCTCGAGAACCTTCACTTCAATGAGCGGCACGCGTTCCTCCTAGACCGGACTAGTTCTTTGATGTCTCGCATGGTCCGCCGTAGAGCCCCTGACCACATCGGGCAGATCCCCTGACATCGACCCCCAAACATTGCGCCGGCCACCGCAGGAGCCGTACGATCGGCCCGGGCGCATGGACCAACAAGTGGTTGTGGAGTCGACGACGCTGCTCGAGCGCGAGCACGAGCTCGAACGCGTGCGCAACGCGCTGCGCGCAGTCGGGCAGCGCGCCGGCGGCGTCCTGGCGATCGAAGGGCCCCCCGGCATCGGCAAGTCCCGGCTGCTGATCGAGGCGCGCTCGCGCGGGGAGCAGCGCGGGCTGCGAATCCTCACGGCCAGGGCGACCGAGCTCGAGCAGGGATATCCCTTCGGCGTCGTTCGCCAGCTGTTCGAGCGGGCGCTGGTGGAGGCCGAGCCAGACGTCAGCGAGCGCTGGCTGTCGGGCGCCGCCGCGCTTGCGGCCGACGTGCTCGGCGTGGCGCCGGGCGGCGCTGCGCCCCCGGCGTCGGAAGGCCCCGCTACGGGCGACACCGGTTATGCGTGGCAGCACGGCCTCTACTGGCTTGCGTCGAATATCTCGAGCGACGCGCCCCTGGTGCTGCTGGTCGACGACCTTCAGTGGTGCGACGTGCCATCGGTGCGGGCGCTCACTTTCATCGCGCGCCGGCTGGGCGGCCAGCCACTGTCGCTGATCCTGGCCACGCGCCCTTCCGATCCGACCCTGGCGCCCGAGGTGGCGGCGCTGCTGACCGATCCCGCCACCGAGCTGCTTCGCCCGCTGCCGCTCACGCGCGCGTCGGTCGCCGAATTGATCCGGGCCCGTCTGGACCGCGAGCCGCGCGCTCGCTTCGTCGACGCATGCATCGACGTGACCGGCGGCAACCCGTTTCTGATCGGCGAGCTGCTCGACGAGGTCGCCGCTCGGGGCATCGACCCGAGCACCCCCGCCGCCGCCGCCGAGCTCGGCACGATCGTCCCGCGCGGCGTCGCGAACACGGTCCTGCTGCGGCTGGCGCGGATCGATCCGCCCGCCGGCGAGCTGGGGCGAGCGCTCAGCGTGCTCGGCGACGGCGCCCAGGTCGGAGACGCCGCACGGCTGGCTCAGATCGCCGCCGCCGATCTGGAGCCGGCGATGGCGTCGCTCGTCTCCGCCGGCGTGATCGAGTCCGGGGGCGTCGTCCGCTTCACCCATCCGATCCTGCGCACGGCGATCTACGGGGACCTGTCCGCCGCCGAACGTGAGCGCCTGCACTGTTCGGCGTCGAAGATCCTGCAGCAGCGCGGAGCGCCCGCCGGGCAGGTCGCGGCCCATCTGATGCAGACCGAGTCCGGCGCCGACGAGGAGGCGGTGAGCCTGCTGCGCCACGCCGCGCGCGAGGCCGTCACCCTTGGCGACGCTGCGGGTGCGGCCGCGATGCTGGCGCGGGCGCTGGAGGAGCCGCCGGCGCCGGCCGACCGGGGCGCTGTCGTGCTCGAGCTCGGCCAGGCGCTCGCGCGAGCCGGCACTCCCCAGGCGATCGCGCCGCTCTCTGAGATCGTCGCCCACAGCAACGACGAGGAGGCGGTCGTCGCGGCGGCGATCGAGCTGAGCGGCATGCTGTTCTTCGCCGGAAGGCCCGCCGAAGGAGCGGCGATCTTGCACCGGGCCCAGCAGCGCGTACCGGCCAGCGGCTTGGGTCGTGAACAGCTCGACGTCGCGCTGCTGGGCGCCAGCTACACCTCGTTCTCGGCCCGGCGGGCCGCCGAGCCGATGATCTTGCAGCTGCGCGACCCAGGCGGCCCCGCGCGCAGCATGCTGGAGGCGACCACGCTCGGGATCCTCGCGATGGACGAGGCGATGTATCTGCGCTCGGCCGCCAAGGCGAGGGATATGGGCCGGCGCGCGCTCGCCGCCGGTCTGCCGCTCGAGCCGCACCGGGGCGGAAACTGGGCGATCCTGGCGCTCGCGGCGCTGGCCCTCTCAGATGACTACGAAGCTTCCATGCAGGGGATGGACGCGATCCTCGCGCAGGCCCGGCACCGTGGTGTGGCGCTCACGGTCGCCAATGTCTCGGCACTCCGGGCGCTGATCGCCGGACGCATCGGCGACCTGAACTCCGCAGAGGCGGACGCCCAGGCCGCGATCGAGCTGGCGCCGGACCTGCTCGGTGCCGAGTACGTCGTCCTCGCCGTATCCGCGGCGGTGCTGGCGGGGCTGGACCGCGACGAAACCCCGGAATCGCTGCGGCAGCTGATCGACCGCAGCGGGATCCGCTACGACACCGAGTTCCTGCCGAGCTCGCAGCTTCGGTACGCATCCGGCGTGCTGCGAGCGGCGGCTGGAAACCATGCCGCCGCGGTCGAGGAGCTGCTCAGCTGCGAGCTCGAGCACCCCACGTTCGGCGGAGAGAACCCGGCCGTGGTCGCGTGGCGGTCGGCAGCTGCGTTTTCGCTCGTAGAGCTCGGCCGCCACGAGGAAGCTCGCGCTCTGGTCGCCGACGAGGTTCACCGCGCACAGGCGTTCGGCGCTCCGCGTGCGATCGGGATGGCGCTGCGCGCTCAGGCCCTCGTCGGTCCGCCGGAGCAGCGCTCGGATGGCCTGCAGGCCGCCCTGGCGGCGATTTCGCAGTCCGGCGCGCGCCTCGAACACGCGCGGGTGCTGCTGGACGTGGGCGCCACGATCCGGGCGTCCGGACAAAGAGCAGCGGCGCGTGAGCCGCTGCTCGAGGCGCTGACGTTGGCGTCGCGATGCGGTGCGCTGAGCTTGGAGCGCCGCGCCCGAGCCGAGCTCGCGGCGATTGGGGTGAGGCCGGGCGCCACTGACCGTGACGGTGCCGACTCGCTGACGCCCAGCGAACGACGCGTGGTCGAGCTCGCGGCCGCCGGCGGCACCAACCGGGAGATCGCCCAGACGCTGTTCGTCACCGAGAAGACCGTCGAGACCCACCTGGGACGGGCGTTTCGCAAGCTCAACGTCTCGTCGAGGCGACAGCTGCGCGACGTCCTGGCAACCGACGCCGGGCGGGACGTGTAGTCCCGCCCGACGACCGGGGTGCGATCGGTCAGGAGCCGGCCCGCGGGTCGATGTTCTGATTGCGCGCGAACACGTTGGTCGGGTCGTATTCCTGCTTGAGCGCCTGCAGCCGCGCGTATGTCTCCTCGCCGTACGACGAGCGTCCCGCGCCGGAATCGCCGAGGAAGTTCACGTACGCGAGCCCGGTCGACGCGTCGGCGGCTGCCTCGATGACCTCGCGCGCCCAGCTGATGTGCGCCTCGGCCTGCTCGGGGTCGTGCCACCCTGTGACGGCATTGAGCACGTACGGCGCGCTGCGGTCGGGGAACGCCGTGTCGGCCGCGGGCACCCGTCCGACCGCGCCGCCCAGCTGCTGCACGTGGATCTCGGCCTGGGGCCCCGGCGCCCTGTGGTGCAGCTCGATCAGCCGCTCGATCAGCTCGTCGTCGAGCCGGCTCAGGTTCGTCGCCTTGAAGTAGGCGTTGATGCCCTTTGCCCACAGCGGGTCCAGCAGTGTCTGGATCACCTTGTAGGGCATCGGACCGAGGAGGTCGGCGACCGGCTCGGCGACGGCTCTGATGTCGCGCACGTGGCCCTCGCCCTCCTCGACGGGACCTGCCGACGCCGCCACGAAAGCGGCGACCTTGCGCCCGTGCCATTCCTGCGGGATCACCGGGAGCGGAGGCGCGGTCGTGAGGTTCACGAGCGTCGAGACGTCATCGGACAGGCCCGGAGCCCAGTCGCGGAAGCGGCGCAGCAGGTCGCGGTCCGCGTCGGCCGAGTAGAAGATCGGCCCCGCGTAGATCGCTTCGGGGATCGGGTGCAGCTCGAACTCGAACTGCGTGACGATGCCGAAGTTGCCGCCGCCGCCGCGCAGGCCCCAGAACAGCTCGCGGTTCTCGCTGTCGCAGGCGTGGACGAGCCGCCCGTCTGCCGTGACGACGTCGGCGCCGATCAGGTTGTCGGCGGCCAGCCCGTACTTGCGCATCAGCCAGCCGATCCCTCCGCCCAATGTGAATCCCGCGACGCCGGTCGACGAAATCAGCCCGCCGGTGGTCGCCAGCCCGTGTGCGAGCGTCTCGTGGTCGACGTCGGCCCACACCGCGCCGCCGCCGACCGTCGCCCACCGCGTGGTGGTGTCGACGCGGACGCTGTTCATCGGCGAGAGGTCGATGACCATCACGTCGTCGCCGGTCGAGAACCCGGCGACGCTGTGGCCGCCTCCGCGGACGGCGATCTCGAGCTGGTTGGCGCGTGCGAACGCGACCGCCGCGATCACGTCGGCGGCGCCGGTGCAGCTCACGACCACAGCGGGTCGCCGGCCGTCGTACGCGCCGTTCCAGATCCGCGCCGCATCCTCGTAGCCCTCAGTGCCGGGCGTGAAGACCTGGCCGCGGACGGACTCGCGAAGCTGCTCGATGGTCGCTTCCTCAAGCGCCGGAATGATCGTCTGACTCATTTGCTTCCTCCATCTGGTTAACCATTTGATTGGTAATCGTCGGGGTGATCTGCGATTTGCACATCGGGCACATCCCCTGACACGCACCCCGACATCGGGTCGCCGTGCAAGATCCGGGAATCACGTGCCCGTGTGGGCGAAAGGATTCGCGTGCGCCCGCGTCTGTCACTACATGGACATTCGTCACTCCACTGCCACCAGGCGCCGTCCGGTGACACAGCGTTCGGACCGCCGGTTCGTGCGCCCCGTGGTGCGCGCCATGCCCAGTCCGACGGCGCACCCGTCCAGCGAGGCGTGGCCTGACGGGCGCGCCGGCCAGCGCGGGCGCGTTACCCGGAGCTGACGGTCTCGGCGAGCAGCACTCGTGCGACGTGCTGACGGCCACGATGTAACCGCGTTGTAACCGTCGCCTCGCGGGTGCGCAGCGCGCGCGAGGCCTCTCGATAGGAGAGGCCCATCAGGTCCACCGCAATGACCGCGTCGCGATACAGCGGCGGGGCGCTTGCGATCGCCTCGATGATCTCCCGTGCGCTGTGCTCCTGATCTGGCATCGCCACTGCATCGTGCTCGCACAGCCGATGCACGACCGGGCGCTGGGCCTGAAGGCGGTACCGCGTCGAGAACGTGTTGCGCAGCGCCCGCAGCAGATATCCGAGCTCGTTGCCGTCGCGCAGCAGCCGTGGGCGCTTGAGCACGTTGACGAGCGTCTCCTGCACCAGGTCCTCGGCGTCGTGCTGGGACCCGCACAGCGCCCAGGCGGCCCGATAGAGCGTGTCGATGTGTCGCGACAGGCCCTCGGGGTCGAGAACGTGCGGTCCGCGCGCGCGGCGGGCCGGCACACGCAAGGCCTCTGCTTCGGAGCAACAGCTCATGCGACAAGGGTGCCTGAGCGGGCGCTGAAGCGGTATAGGGAAATCCACCTAACTTTCCCGGACCGACCCCTAGGAAAAGTGCGCGCGTCGGCCCGCCCACCACAAAAGGGTGTAAGGCGTGAGCCGAAGTACGCCTAACCGGCGAGTGCCGCACGCAGACTGGTGCGCGTGGACACGCCCAGCTTCCGGTAGGCCGCCGCGAGATGCGTCTCGACGGTCTTGATGCTCAGAAACAGTTCGCGGGAGATCGCCTTGTTGCCCTTGCCCGCCGCGGCCAGCTCACAGATCTGGCGCTGGCGCGGCGTCAGGGCGCCGACACCTTCGAACGCCGCGCGCCGGGGACGCATTCCGGTCGCGACGAGCTCCCGGCGCGCACGCTTTGCCAGCACGAGCGCTCCGCAGGCGTCGGCGTCGGCCAGCGCCGGACGCAGCGCCTCGCGCGCCTCGACGCGCCTGCCCATCCGGGCGAGCGTGCTGCCGGCCTCCAGGCGCAGGCGGGCGGACTCGAGCACCGCACCGTGGTCGTCGAGCAGTTCGAGTGCGTGCCGGCACAGCGCCAGGCGTGCCTTGTCGTCGGGCTCTGCCACGGCTCGTGCGTGCAGCGCGCGAGCGACCGCGACAGGCGCGCCGAACTGTCGCGCCAGCCCGACCTCGGCATCCGCCAGCGCGGCCGCTTCGCAGCGCCGCCCCAGGTGGGCAAGCGCGAGTGCCGCGATCGAGCGCCAACCACCCCAAGTGGGATTGGGCCTGCCCTGGCACGCCGCTCGTTCGCCGAGCTCGCGCGCGTCGGCGTAGGCGCGTTCGAAATCACCTTCGGCGAGCCACAGCCGCGCGCGGGCGTGCAACAGCCGCCCGTTGGCGGGGCTGCAGCCGAGCTCACAGTCAAGACCGTGCGTACACAGCACCTCATGCGCTTCGCGGAAGGCCCCGCGCTCTGTCAGTGCCGACACCAGCACGCCGGCGGCGCCGGCGACGCACGCGCGGATCTCGTCATCGGCGACCTCGAGCGCCTCGGCTGCTCGCCGCTCGGCCTCGGCCACCTGACCGGTGCGCAGCGCCAGCTCGGCTGCGTACCACGACGCGATCGCGCGCAGGCGGCGCGAGCCACGCGCCTTCGCCTCCGCGGCGAGGTCGTCGATCGCCTGGCGTGCCTCGGGCACGCGGTCGGTCATCACCAGCGTGAGCACGCACAGGTAGTAGGCCGTGCCCTGCCAGGCCTCCGCAAGCAGCAGCCCTCCCTCCATCGCCTCGAGCGCGAGCGCCGCCGCCGTGTCTGCGCCGGGCGTTCCAAGCTCGGCTGCGAGCAACGCCCGGTGGGCGAGGACGACGCGGCGGATCAGCGGGTCCGAGATCTCGTCGAGCTCGATCGAGGCCGCAAGCCGCGCGCGCTCGTCGTGTCGGCCGGGAATCGTCAACAGTGCGTCGAGCGTCGCGGCTTCGATCGCGAGCCTTGCGTCGGGTTCGGTCTCGAGGGCAAGGCGCGCCAGCAGGTCCGAGACTCCGGCGTCGCCGCCGCGGGCGACCCCAAGCGCGGCGAGCCTCGTCAGCACGTCGATCCTGCCGGCGAGATCCCGTACCTCGCCCAGTGCGTCGCGCAGGCGCCGCCGGGAGTTCGTAAAACCGGCGTGAAAAGACACCGTCGCAAGCCGCGCCAACAGACGGCCGCGGTCGTCGTCGGGAGCGCGCTCGGTCAGCGCCCGTTCGAGGAGGGCGGCGGCGGCCTTGGGGTCGCCGTTCTCGACGGCTTGATTGGCCGCGCTCTGCAAGAACGTGCTGGCCCGGTGGTCGCGCTGGGGCCGGGTGTGCAGCAGATGGCCGGCGACCTCGACGGCAGGCGCATCGAGCGACGCCAGTGCGTTGGCCGCCTCACGGTGGAGGCGCTCTCGCTCCGCCGGAACGATCCCGAGCTTGATTGCGGAAGCGACCAGCGGGTGGGCGAAGCGATCTCCGTCGGCGCCGAAGATACCTGCGGCGGTGAGCGACTCGCGCGCGGTCACCAGGTCGTCGAACTCCATCCCGGCGACCGCCGCCACCGCGTGCTGTGGCGCGTCGTCGCCGATCACCGACTGTGCGGCGGCGACCGCGCGGTCGCGCGGAGTCAGCTCCGAGAGCAACCGTCGCACCGTGTCGACGGTGTCGGCGCTCACCGGCGCAGCGTCCTGGGTGCAGTCGCTGACCGCGCAGGGGCCGTGCTCGGCCACCTGTCGCCCGAGCTCTGAGAGCAGCCACGGGTTCCCCTCCACCGACCGGTGGCAGTCGAGGCATACGGCCATCGACGTGTCGGGCGCGTGGCGGCGAATCAGGGTTGCTGCGCCGCGAGGCGACAACGGCTGCGGGTGCAGCACGAAGGACGAGCGTGCACCGCCCAGCAGGCTCAGCAGGTCCGTTGCCGCTCGGGGGTCGCCGGAGCGCACGGCGACGACGATGAAGACGGGCAGATCGTCGATCCGTCGCGCGAGGTACGACAGCACCTCCAGCGACTGACGGTCAGACCATTGTGCGTCGTCGACCAGCAGCGCCACCGGGCGCCGCTGCGCGAGCCGTGAGCACAGCCAGAAGACGCTGTGGGCGATCGGCGTGGCGTCGCCCCCGAGTGGCATGACGCCGTCGAGCAGCAGTGCCCCGGCCGCGGCCGCGGCGCCATCGAGCAGCTCCGTGCGCTCCTCCTCCGAAGCGTCGGCGAGCAGCGTCTCGAGCAGCGTCCGAACGACGCCGAAGGCGAACTGGCGCTCCTGGGGGCTGGGCGCGGCGCGGCGGATCGTGCAGCCGGCGCGCGCCGCGATCGTCGCGGCGTAATCGATCAGCGCGGACTTGCCGAGTCCGGCGGAGCCGTCAATGACGACGACGCGACCGGCACCCCTGGCCAGCCCGTTGACCGCCTCGTGCAGGACATCGAGCTCGGCATCGCGCTCGATCAGCGGCCCCTCGACGGAGGTCGTGATCGCGGGTGCGGATGCGGGCTCGAGCAGCCGCAGCTGTCGTGAGCTGCCTGCGCGCCGGTCGTCTATTGCAACGGTCGTCACCATGGTCCCAAGTCATCAGTAGCCCGACTGCCCCTTCTACGGGTGAAGACGTTAAGGACCCCACGATCCTTCCAGCGGCTTGCATCCGCGCCCAGCCGCCAGGCCACCATCGGCTGTTCAACCCCGCGCAGCACGAGCTCACAGCGCCTGTTGAGCGGAGACTCGAGCTGGTGAGCCGCCGATTGCGTCGCCATGCTGATCAGGGCCTCGTTGGGGCCCGCCGCGCGAGCCAGCCGCGCGGCCAGATTGACCGAGCTGCCATACCAATCGCCGTCTCGCATGAGCGCGGGCCCGGTGTGGGCTCCCACCCGGACCGGCAGCAGGTCGGGCCGCGTCCCGATCTCGAGCACCGTCCGCGCCGCGAGCGCGACCGCCCCGGCCGGGTCCGGAGCCCAGATCATCGCGCCGTCGCCCATTGACTTGACCTGCCGTGCCCCGTGCTCACGACTGAGCGCGGCGATCGCGCGCCGGAACTCGCGTGCCACGCGGGCCCCGGCTTCGTCGCCGCATCGCTCGGTGAGCGCCGTGTAGCCGACGAGATCGGCGAACAGGAACGTCGGCGCCGGGTGGCGCGCCATCCAGCGCAGCCGCGACTGAGCCCACGTCCAGTGCACGAGGACGATCGCGAAGCCCACCAGGCAGCCGGCGATCAGCTCAGTCATTGATGACCCCGTGATCTGAAGAAGTCTGAGTGCCCCACATACAAGCGATGACGAGGGAGTGCGGCGGATCCTTCCAGCGAGAACCGAGGGCGGCGCTCCGCCGTATCCCTTAGGGGTGTCCCGTTCGGGGTCGCCACCAAAGTTCAGGGCAGCCTCCCGATTGTGGGTTTGGTCAGTGACGCCTAACTTCGGCCGACTTGTGCCCTGAGGGGCGCAGCTCAGGTCAACAAGAAAGTGGGGCAGATCATGTGGATTCATACCCAGCGACACCGAGGTAGGCGGCTGCTCGTGGCCGCCGCCGCGAGCGCGTCAAGCCTGGCGCTGTTCGGTGTCGTCGCCGACCCGGCCTTTGCGTCATACAAGGCGCAGGTTCAGAACGGCGTACTTCAGATCACCGGTGATGGCGCGAGCGACAAGCTCGCCCTGATACCCAACGGCACGGCTCTCGCGGTGGACGTCGGTGAGGACGGCACGATCGATTTCAGCTTCGACTCAAGCACCTTCAGCTCGATCAACGTTCAGGCAGGCGACGGCGACGACACCGTCGACGGGAGCAACGGCATCGCGGGGTTCGGACCGCTGACCATCAACGGTGGCCCCGGGAACGACACGATCCGCGGCGGTGACGGTGACGACACGCTGCTGGGCGGCAACGGGAACGACACGATCGACGGCAACCGCGGCAATGACGTGGTGATCGGTGGTGGCGGCAACGACACGTTCATCTGGGATCCGGGTGACGGCAGCGACACCATCGAGGGCCAGGGCGGCACCGACGCGATGGACTTCAACGGCTCAAACGCCGCCGAGAACATCGACGTGTCGGCCAACGGCACACGGGTGCGCCTGTTTCGCGACGTCGCGAACATCACGATGGACCTCAACGGGATCGAGGCCCTGAACCTCAGGACGCTCGGCAGCGCCGACACGGTCAACGTGCACAACCTCAGCGGCACCGGCCTCACCACGGCGAACGTCGACCTCAGTGCCTTTGACGGCACTGGAGACGGAGCGGCCGACAACGTCAACGTGATCGGCACCGACGGTGCGGACAACGCGACCGTCGGCGGGACGGCGGGCGTCGTCAAGGTCACTGGACTCGGCGAGACCGTGAACGTCTCCGGCTCAGAGGCCGCTGACGGCGTTGGCGTCGACACGCTGGGCGGCAACGACACGATTACCAACAGCGTCCTGACTCCCGGCCCGGGGGCGATCAACATCGACGGCGGTGCCGATTCCGACACGACGACCTACAACGGCACCTCGGCGGCCGACACGATCGGGGTCGCGAACAACGGCACCGCCGTCGCGACGTTCACGCCGACCGGTGGCCTGCAGAACACCACTAACGTCGAGAACCTGGTCGTCAACGGTCAGGCCGGCGATGACACGATCCAAGGCCAGAACGGGATCGCAGCGCTGACGCACCTGACGATCAATGGCGGCGATGGCAACGACACGCTTGGCGGCGGCGACGGTGACGACACGCTGTTGGGCGGCAACGGCAACGACACGATCGACGGCAACCGTGGCAATGACCTGGAGTTCGGCGGCGGCGGCAACGACACGTTCGTCTGGGATCCGGGCGACGGCAGCGACACTCTCGAGGGACAGAGCGGCACAGACGCGCTGAACTTCAACGGCTCCAACGCCGCCGAGAAGATCAACGTGTCGCCTAACGGCTCGCGGGTGCTGCTTACACGCGATGTCGCCGCGATCACGATGGACTTCAACGGGATCGAGGGCCTGAACATCAGAACGCTCGGCAGCGCGGACACTGTGAACGTCAGCCCGCTCACCGGCACCAACCTCGCGACCGTGAACGTCAATCTCGCCGGCTTCGACGGTAACCCCGACGGATCGCCCGACAACGTGAACGTGTTCGGGACCGACGGTGCGGACACACCGACCGTCGGCGGGACCGCGGGCGTCGTCAAGGTCACCGGGCTGGGAGAGACCGTCAACGTCTCGGGCGGCGAGACCGGCGACGGCGTCGGTGTCGACACGATTGGCGGCGACGACACGATCACCAACAGCGTGCTGACTCCCGGCCCCACGTCGGTCAACGTCGACGGCGGCGAGGGCTCTGACACCGCGACCTACAACGGCACCGCGGCGGCCGACACGATCGGGATCGCTCTCAACGGGACCGCGGTCGCGACGTTCACGCCCGCCGGGGGCCTGCAGAACAGCACCAACGTCGAGAACCTCATGGTGAAGGGCCTGGGCGGCGACGACACGATCCAAGGACAGAACGGGATCGCGTCGCTCACGCACCTGACGGTCGACGGCGGCGACGGCAACGACACGCTGGGCGGTGGCGATGGCGCCGACACGATGTTGGGCGGCAACGGCAACGACACGATCGACGGCAACCGCGGCGATGACCTGGAGTTCGGCGGCGGCGGCAACGACACGTTCGTCTGGGATCCCGGCGACGGCAACGACACGCTCGAAGGGCAGTCCGGAGTCGACGCGCTGAACTTCAACGGCTCCAACGCCGGCGAGAAGATCGATGTGTCGGCCAACGGCACGCGCGTGCGGCTGTTCCGTGACGTCGCGAACATCACGCAGGATCTCAACGGGATCGAGGGCCTGAACATCAGGGCGCTCGGTAGTGCCGACACGATCACGTTCAACGATCTGACCGGCACCGGCCTGACGAAGGCGAGCGTCGACCTCAGCGGATTCGACGGTCAGCCTGACCAGTCGGCGGACACCGTGATCGAGAACGGCACGGCGCTCGCCGAGAACGTCGCCGTCACGAACTCGGGGTCGCAGATCCTGTCGACCGGCCTCAAGCCTGCGCTCACGATCACCGGGAGCGAGCCGGCCGACACGCTGGCCATCAACACCGTGGGCGGCAAGGACCAGGTCACCGTCGCGCCGGGGGTGAGCCAGCTGATCAACCCGGTCGTCAACCTCGGCGCCGATCAGTAGTCGCTTCCCAGCTAAGGGGGGCAATGGGGCAGACGAGAGAAGGGGCGTCGCCGTTTCGCAACGGCGGCGCCCCGTTTTCGTGCCCTCAGTGCAATCTCACGCGACGCGGCGACCGGGCGTTTGGTCTGTATGACCAAGATCGCCACTGACATACGCGCGCGCGTGGATGCCCTGCCCTGGGACGAGCTGCGCGCCGCGCTCGACGACAAGGGCCACGCCGTCACGCCGGCCGTGCTCGATCCCCGCGAATGCGACGAGCTGTCTGAGCTGTTCGACAGCGGCCGCTTTCGTTCCACGATCGACATGGCGCGCCACCGGTTCGGCGACGGCCGCTACCGGTACTTCGACCATCCGCTCCCGGAGACGATCGCCGCGCTGCGCGGGTCGTTCTACCGCCATCTCGCGCCGATCGCCAACGACTGGGCGAGTCAGCTGCGGGGAGACAACCCAAGCTTTCCGCTCGAGCACGAGGAGCTGCTCTCGCAATGCCACGAGGCCGGGCAACGGCGCCCGACGCCGCTGATCTTGCGCTACGGGGCGGGAGATTGGAACGCCCTTCACCAGGATCTCTACGGCGACGTCTACTTCCCTTTCCAGGTGCTGACGATCCTGGCCCGACCGGGCGTCGACTTCGACGGTGGGGAGTTCGTCCTGCTCGAACAGCGTCCCCGTGCCCAGAGTCGCGCCCACGTGCTGACCCCGGCACAGGGCGCGTTCGTGATCTTCCCCACGTCGGAGCGACCGAACCGAGGCAAGAACGGATATCACCGCGTCGGCATGCGCCACGGGGTCGCAACGATCACGTCTGGCCGGCGCACCGCGCTCGGCGTGATCTTCCATGACGCCCGGTGAGCGGTGGCTACAGTGATCTGTGGGACGTGCGGGGAGCGGTCGTGGCCGGCTTCACCGGATCGTCACCAGATCCTCGACGAGGACGCCGAACATCGATGACGATGAGCTACTCAGAGATCCACTTTCACTTGCTGCCGGGTGTCGACGACGGTCCGCCGTCGATCGAGCAGAGCCTCGAGCTGGCGCAGCTCGCAGTCGCGGACGGCACGCGGACGATCGTTGCGACGCCCCACGTCCATCCCCTGCACATCACCGATCCAAGCGAGATCGCCGATCGGGTGCGAGAGCTCGATGCGCGCCTGCGGGCGGTCCGGATCCCCGTGGACGTGCTGCCCGGCGGCGAGCTCGCGCTCGACATGGTCGGGCGTCTGCGCCAATCCGAGCTTGAGCTGATCGCTCAAGGCCCGGCAGGGCGGCGATGGCTGCTGCTCGAGGCGCCGTTCGACGGACTCGACGAGAGCTACACCGCGGGCGCCCGTGAACTGCGTGAGCGCGGCTTCGCGGTCGTTGTCGCGCATCCCGAGCGCGCGGGGCGCACAGTTGCGACGGACGCGGTGATCGCCGACGAGCTTTCAGAGGGCAGCGTGCTTCAGGTCAACGCGTGGTCGCTCACCGGTCGCTACGGCGATGGCGCGCGCGCTCTGGCGCTGCGGTTGCTGCGCTCTACCCCCGGTGCCGTGCTGGCATCCGATGCCCACGGCCCCCATCGTCCACCTTCACTGCAAGCCGCGCTGGACGAAGTCGCGGCGCTGGGCGAGCCCAACCCGGCCCGGTTCGCCGGGATGCGCACCCGCGCACTCCTGAACCGCGGGCTCGAGCTCTCGCCCGCCGCGCGGGCCGCCTGACCTCCGCCCGCGCGGGCCGCCTGACCCCGGTTGGGATCAGGCGAAGCGCAGACGCGGGATTCCGCGCAGGCGGCGGCGGTCGCGGCGGCCGAACAGGTGGGCGGCCTGGATTCGCAGCAGCTTGACGGCGTGCTCGGTCCGGACGAACGGGTTGGCGACGACGCGCCCGTCCCAAAGCGACAGCGCCGCGATCACCTCGCCGTCGACGAGCGCCAGCAGCGCCTCACCGTCGAGGTCCGGCGCGTCGTCGAGCTGCGCCAGCCCGTGGAGCACCCGATCCTCGTCGGCGCGTGCGAGCCGCAGCTCGATCGACGCCGGCGATGCGTCTGACTCGGCGTCGTGCTTGTGGGCGCGCCGGGCCTCCCGCTCGAGATCGTGAACGTGCTCCTGGGCTGCCAATGCGTTGAGACTGGTGGTCATGATCGCTTCCTTTCCGGGGTAGTGGAAAGATCATGGCCCTAAGGAGGCCCCTGCACATCGGGCTAAAGCAGCGGCTTTGCGGGGCCGATGCCTTACTCGTAAGCGCTTACCCCTTACGGTGGGCAACGCCGCTCCGGGGTCGGCGCATGGGCCGGTCGGTCCGGCCAAAATGGGTGTGTTGGGAATGAACGAATCTCGGTTGATCAGCCGCTCCCTCATGCGGCTCCTGGCGGCCGCGACGGTGGCGGTCGTCGTCGCTGCATGTGGGTCGGCGAGCGGCGACAGCGCGGGCGGCGCCGGCGGCATCGGCGGCGGCGGAGCGGCTTCGGAATCGGCGGCCGTGCCGCACGCCCACCCGCAGGCCGTCCAGCCCACGGCGGGGGTCCAAGCCGCGGCCTCCGCGAGCGGCGACGCCGTGGTCGGCGACGTCACCGCCCACGCGCCGGCGCTCGCGCAGGTCAGGCGCGAGCTCAAGCAGCTCAACCTCTGCGGAGGCGCGACGAGCGCCGCGGAGGCAACGCCGCTGGTGAAGTCGAGCCTGCCCGGGTTTATCGCCGACCCGGGCACGAGTCAGACCGAAGGTGAGCTTCCGGAGCTGACGGCGGCGCTGAACGCCCTCGGCAAAGCACTCGGGGTGACGATCTACGGCATCAGCGGCTACCGCTCTCCCGCCCACAGCGTCGCGGTCGGCGGCTTCGCCAACGACCCGCACACCCAGGGCAAGGCCGAGGACATCGGGGTCAACAGCCTGCTGCGGTCCAGTGCTGCTCAGATCAGCGAGGCCGAGCTCGCCAGGTACGGCCTGTACCGGCCGTTTGACC
This sequence comes from uncultured Solirubrobacterales bacterium, assembly GCA_963725925.1. Classification (GTDB taxonomy): domain Bacteria; phylum Actinomycetota; class Thermoleophilia; order Solirubrobacterales; family Solirubrobacteraceae; genus Palsa-465. The sequence goes on along the minus strand of CAVSAY010000002.1, from coordinate 7,588 downwards.
CCAGCGACGACCCCGGGAACTCCGAGGTCAACCACATCCAGTTGATCCCCAGCAGTGGTCCCCTGACCCTCGCCCAGGCGACGGCCGCCTACGATCCGGACCCGAGCTGCAAGTAGCGCCCACTTGAGCGGGCTCGGCGGGGCCTCTACTGTTCTGACCCATCGACCGGGGCTTTCACATCGCCGAGCTCAACGTCGCCCGTGCGCTGGCGCCGTTGGACAAGCCGCTGATGGCGGACTTCGTCGCCGGCCTGGACCCGATCAACGCGCTGGCCGACGGCTCGCCTGGGTTCGTGTGGCGCCTCGCGACCGAGGACGGCGACGCCACCTCGATCAGGGCCTACGACGACGACCTGATGATCATCAACATGTCTGTCTGGGAATCGATCGACGATCTCGCCGAGTTCGTCTATCGCAGCGGCCACGTGGCTGTGATGCGCAGGCGGCGGGAGTGGTTTGAGCGGATGCGGGTGTACCTGGTGCTGTGGTGGGTGCCCGAGGGCCACGTCCCGACGGTCGCCGAGGCGCAGGAGCGACTCGTGCACCTGGAGGCGCACGGCCCGTCGCCGCACGCGTTCACGTTCAAGCGTCGCTACGCGCCCGATCAGTCGCCCGAGCGCACGTTTGACTCGATGTACTGCTCGGCGAGCCGCTGAGGCGCGCGCACGAGCCAGGCCTCGACGATCACCTCGTTGAGGTCATCGAGGCTGATCCGGTCCAACTGCACCAGCACGGCGGGGTAGCCGTCGAAATGCGGCGTGGTGAAGAACACGTCGGGGTTGTCGGCGAGCAGCGCCTCCTTGGCGACCAGATGCTCGACCCGCGCGCCGAGGATCGGTCCCGCCGGCGCGCCCGCCCCGAGCGCCTCGAGATCTGACTTTCGCAGCGGGCGATCCCACACGAACCCCTTGTCCTTGACCCGCCACGCGGGATGACCGTGCGACAGCCGCTCGCTTGTCTCGGGCAGCGCCAGCGCGATCCGGCGCACGTCGTCCCAGGTCGCCACGTGATCAGACCGCCGCCTCGGCGCCGGGGATGTGTGCCTCGTCTCTGGCCGCGGCGAGCTCGCGAGCGAGCGTCGACTTCAGCAGCGAGGAGTCGACGCCGACCGTGATCAGCTTGAAGCCGCGCGCTGCGAAGGCGTGCGCGGTCTCGCCGCCGTCGCAATGCATCCCGGGGATGACGCCGTGCGCGTCGCAGGTCTCGCGCACCCGTGTGATCGCTTCGTCCAGTAGCTCCCCGCCGGCGCCGGGCGTGCGTCCGAGCGCCAGCGACAGGTCGGCGGGACCGATGTAGATCCCGTCCAGACCCTGGGTAGCCGCGATCTCTTCCAGACGATCGAGGCCGTCGCGAGTCTCGACCATCGCAAAGCACACGACCGAGTCCGCGAGGTCCGACGGAGCAGCAGAGCCGACGACGTGCTGGGCGCGGATCGGGCCGTACGAGCGGTTGCCGTGGGGCGGGTACTTGCACGCCTCGACCGCGCGGCGGGCCTCGTCGCCGCTGCCGACCAGCGGGACGATCACGCCGCCTGCCCCGAGATCGAGCGCGCGCATGATCAGCCACGGCTCGTTCCATGCCAGCCGCGCCAGCGGCACCGACCCGGCGCCGGCGATCGCCTGGAACATCGCGACCATCGTGCGCTCATCGCTCATCCCGTGCTGCAAGTCGACGCACACATAGTCAAAGCCCGCGGCCGCCGCGAGCTCGGCCGTCAGCGAGCTGTCGATCCCGGCCCACAGCCCGAACGTCGCCTGCCCCTGCTTCCACTTCGCCCGAAGGTCGTTGCCGGCAGCCACGAGCACCACCCTCCTCGTTGTCTGGAACTCAGTGCCAGCGAGCCTACCGAGGACTCACGAACCCGCGGGCGCGGCGATCAGGCCCAGCTCGTTGGCGCGCCTGGCCGCGTCGGCGCGCGACCTGCAGTCGAGCTTGGCGCGGATGTTGGCGACATGCGTCTCGACGGTGCGGGGGCTGAGGTACAGAGCGCGGGCGATCTCCTTGTCGGTCTGTCCGAGCGCCACCAGGCGGACGACCTCGAGCTCCCGTCGGGTCAGCCCGGCGTGCTCTGATTGGTGCGCGGCGCGCCGGCCGAGGCGGCGGTCGATCCGCTCGCCGAGCGCGGCGAGCTCGTCCGTGAGCTGCGCGGTGAGCGGGCGGGCCCGCAGGCGACGCGCCGCCCGGTGGGCGCTGACGAGCTGCTGCACCGCGTCTTCGCGGCGGCCCGCAGCGAGCAGCGCCGTGGCGGCACGCCGATGCGATTGCGCTCGCTCGAGCGGCGCTCCGAGATCCGCCAACATCGATGCCGCCCGCTCGAACTGTGACGCCGCCTCCTCCGGGTCGCCCGCGATCAGCGCAGTCTCGCCGAGCGCGTGGGCCAGCGCCGACATCGCCTCGACCTGGCCGGTCTGCGCCGCGACCTGCGTGAGCGCTGCCGTGCACGCCTTCACGTCTGTGTATTCGCGCGACTCGGCGAACACGGTCGTGGCCCAGCGCAGCGGCGAGATCACGTAATGGCGCTCCTCGGTCTGCGACCAGCGCTCGAGCATCGTCCGGCAGCGCGCCACGCCGGCCGCCCGGTCGCGCGCCAGCTCGAACACGGCCAATCCCCAAGCGGACAGCAGCTCCATCGCCGCCAGCTCGATGTGCCGGGCCACGGTCGCGGATTCGAGCAGCAGCGGCCGCGCGGCGCGGTGCTGGCCACGCACGGCGAGGATCAGGCCGAGCGTCCCCGAGGCTGCTCCACGAGCGTGGAGGGTCGACGCCGGCGATGCCAGGACCTCCCGGCACAGCGCCGCCGACTGGTCCCACTCGCCGGTCTGCCGCAGCACCACGCTCAGGCACGCGAGACATACCTGGGCGGTGGGATCCAGCGCGTTCACGGTGCAGTAGCCGAACGCTTCGTCGTAGGTCCTGCGGGCTGCCGCGTAATCGCCGACGTGCTCCAGCGAGTCGGCCAGGCGCTGGTAGATCTCGGCAGCCGCGCCGGGCTGGTTGTGCTCCAGGGCGAGCGCGAGCCCGGCGCGCACGAGCTCGAGCGAACGGCGCTCGTCGCCCATCCGGGCTCGCACGTTGCCCTCCAGGCCCAGCGCGCGCGCCTGCAGATCGCGGCGGGCCGACTGCTCGGCCTCGGACTTCGCGGTCTCGAGCACCGCCAGCGCGGCATGGAAGCTCGCGGCGGAACGCAGGTGGGTCGCGACCAGCAGGCGCTCGGCGGCCGCATCCGCCGGCCGGGCTGCCGACGCGAACGACTCCGCCGCCTGCTCTCGCGCGGCCAGCGCGTCCTCCCAGTGCCCTTGCAGCTCGAGCGCGCCGGCGAGGCTCCGCAACGTGTCGCCGAGCAGCACCGGTTCGTTGTGCGGGCGGCGGCCTTCGGCGGCTTCGCGCCACGCGTGCACGGCGCCGCTCAGGTCGCCGTCCTGCTCCGCGCAACGCCCGAGCTCGTCGAGCGCGTCGAGGCGTCCGTCGTCGTCGGCGCCCTCGGGCCACAGCGCCAGCGCGCGGCGGATGCAGCGCGAGCCGTCGCGGTACGCGTGCACCGCGCTGAATTCGCCTGCGGCGGTCAGAAACGCGCGGCGCGCGCGGTCCGGTTCGCGGCCGCGGGCCCAGTGCTCTGCGATCGCTGCAGCGGGCGCCTCGTCCGCTTCGAGCCGTTGCGCGATCGCCCGATGCAGCGCGGGCCGCTTGGACCACGAGATCTCGCCGTAGAACGCCTCGCGCACGAGGTCGTGACGGAACCGGAGGCGGCCTGGCTCGACCTCGACCACGAACGCGTGGTCCAGCGACTGCACCGGCCACTCCTCGAGCGACGCCAGCGCGGCGACAAGCTCGAGGTCGAAGCTCTGGCCGACGGCGGCCGCGACCGTCAGCGCGCTCCGCGCGTCCGGGCCCAGCCGCGCGGCGCGGACCAGCACCGCATCACGGACGCTGTCGGGCAGCGGCAGGCCGTCCGCGTCGGCGAGCTCGAGCCCGGCGTGGCCGTTGCGGGTCCGGTCGCCCGAGGCCAGCACCGCGGCAAGCTCCTCGATGAAGAATGGAACGCCGCCGGTGCGCGCGAGCACGGTGGCGACGAGCGAGGTCGACGGCTCGGCCCCAAGGGGCTTGGCGAGCAGCGCCGCGGTCTCGCGCTCGGCGAACGGCTCGACCGCGACCTCGTGCAGCCGGCCCTGGCGTCGCAACTCGCTGCGCAGCCGGCGCAGCGGATGCCCTCGCGGCATCTCGTCGCTGCGGTACGCCCCGACGACCAACACGGGCTCGGTTTCGATGATCGAGGCCATCGCAACCAGCGCGTCGAGGGTCGCGTCGTCGGCCCACTGGAGGTCGTCGAGGAACACGGCCACCGGCCCATCGGCGGCGGCGTCGCTAAGTGCCGCGGCAATCGCATCGAGCAGCGCCGCCCGGTCGGGCCCGGGCGGTATCTGGGTCCGCAGCGCACTCGTCAGCGGCCAGTAGGCCGGAGCGCCGTCCTGCAGCGCTGCCCCCTCGAGCACGGGCAGTCCCGATGCGCGCAGGGCGGTGCGCGCGAGCACGGTCTTGCCGATGCCTGCTTCGCCCGCCAGCAGCAACAGCGAGCCGCGGCCATCGCCGGCTTCGCTCGCGGCCGCCTGAAGCCGCGCGCGTTCGGCTTCGCGTCCGATCAACGCGCCGGCGGTCGCGGTGGTCGCGATCTCAGTAGCTGAAGACTGTGGCTCCGTCGCCGATCCACTCCCACAGCGGCGTCGCGCCCCCGATCTGCGCGTTGTCGACGAGCTGCTCGGAATCAAGCTTGCGCGCGTCGAAGCAGATCGGGCACACGAGCAGCTTGCCGCCGTCGCTTGTGTAGTCGGCAAACAGCCGCTCGAGCGGCGGGCAACCGTCGCAGGCGATGCCCTCGGCCGTGCCGCCGATCGCAAGTCGCACCGCGTCTTTGGTCAAGAACATGACGACGTCTTTGCCCTGCTTGGCGGCGGCGCCGCCGACCAGGAACCCGATCGTCACGCGCTCCGGGTCCTCGAGGCCCGTCGCGAGGTTGACGACGACCTTTCCGTTCTGCCCCATATCCCCACTCCTGCTGTCGTTGTGTGTGGTGCAACAAGCCTACGTGGCCGCGCCCAACGCAGCATCCGGAGCACTACGGAGGTTTCACATTCATCATGCTGGGGTGCGCGGCGGTCCGGAGCGGCGATGAACGAGGCGGTATCGCTGGTCGCGCTGGCCGCGATCCTGATCGCAGCGGTCGCACGCGCACGCTGGGCGCCCGACTGGGTGGTCGCGGTGCTCGCCGCGGCGCTGGTGCTCGCGGTCGGCGCGATCAGCTTCAGCGGAGCCCGGTCTGCGCTGCGCGAGCTGGGACCGACCGTCGGGTTCCTCGCGGCGCTGCTGGTGCTCGCCGACGGGTGCCGGCGCGCGGGCATGTTCGATGCGCTGGGAGCGTGGATGGCCCGCGGCGCACGGCAGAGCCCGAGGCGTCTGCTCGGATTGGTGTTCATCGCGGCGGCGGCAACGACGGCGGTACTCAGCCTCGACGCGACGATCGTGCTGCTGACGCCGATCGTGTTCGCGACCGCGGCGAGGCTGCCGGCCAACCCGCGCCCCCACGTCTACGCGTGCTCGCATCTCGCCAACTCCGCGTCGCTGCTGCTGCCCGTGTCCAACCTGACCAACCTGCTCGCGTTTCACGCGAGCGGGCTTTCGTTCGCGCGGTTCGGCGGGCTGATGGCGCTGCCCTGGCTCGTGGCGCTGGCGATCGAATGGCTCGTCTTCACCAGGTCGTTCTCGTCAGAGCTGCGGCATTCGGCGACCGGGCGGGCGCAGCCGCCGGCGGTTGAGCTGCCCGTTTTCGCCCTCTGCGTCCTGGCGGCGACACTCGCCGGCTTCGTCCTCAGCTCGGCGCTCGGGATCGCGCCCGTGTGGGTGGCGGCCGCCGGCGCGCTCGTCCTGCAGGCGCGGGCGCGGCCACCGGTCAAGGAGCTCGTGCTCGCGACCGAGCCGACGCTGCTCGTGTTCGTGCTTGGCCTCGGCATCGTCGTCGCAGCCGCCGGCCAGCACGGACTGTCGAGCGCTGTCACATCGATCCTTCCCGACGGCCACGAGCTGCCGGCGCTGCTCGGGATCGCCGCCGTCAGTGCGGTGGCCGCAAACCTGGTCAACAACCTGCCGGCGACGCTGATCATCCTGCCGGTCGTGGCCGCCGGCGGCCCGGGAGCCGTGCTCGCGATGCTCGTCGGCGTCAACGTCGGGCCGAACCTCACGTATGTCGGATCGCTGGCCACGCTGCTGTGGCGGCGGATCGTCCATGCCCACGAGGAGGAGACCGACATCGGCGAGTTCACGCGGCTCGGTGTGCGGACGGTGCCGTTGATCCTGGTGGCCTCGACGCTCGCGTTGTGGTTGGCTCTGCAGGTCGTGTGATGCGAGCGATCGTCTGGATAGCCGAGGGCACCTGGGAGGCGTGCGTAGACCACGCCCTCGAGCTCGTGCCCGGCGACGCCGAGGTCACACTGCTGCACGTGGCGCCAGCCGACGTCGAGGACGTCGCGACGCGTGGCGCCGCGCGGCTGCTGGGCCGTCGTCCGCCGCCCGCCCCCGGACCGCCGCTGCGGGCGATCGCCGAGGAGGAGGCGCAGGCGCTGCTCGCGTCCGCGCAGTCTCGACTGGGGCGCGCCGCGCAGCTCGATTCCCGCCGGGGACGGGTCGAGCGCGAGGTGGTGGACGCGTGCGCGGGCGCCGATCTGCTGGTCGTGGCCCGCGACGGAGAGCTGCGGGCCGGTCCCAAGAGCCTCGGTCCGCACACGCGCTTCGTCGTCGATCACGCGCCCTGCCAGGTGCTCCTGGTGTGGGCCGGTGAACCGGCGGCCGGGCCACCAGAGCCCGACCGCCGACATGGTCCACCGCGCCCCGATTGACCCGCGCGCTAACCGCGGTTGAACGGAGCTGCGAGCGGGTTGGTGCCCATGTACAGCCCCGAGGGATTCGGGTACCAGAGCCACAGGTGCAGCGTGATCAGCCGCGGGTGCCAGAAGTTGAAGGCAGACCCCGTCTGCGGGCTGCGCGGGGCGCACTTGCTCTGCGAGCTCGCGAACACGAACGTCCCGTCGTCGTAGTGGCAGGCGGCACCGAACACGCCGTAGCTGGCGCCGGGCAGCGGTGGCTTGGCGGGCATGGACGTGAATGTCCATTCGAACGCACCTAGCTGCCAGGTGCTGCCGTGGTGCTCGTAGACGAGGATCGGCGGCTTGCGGATGTCGAACCCCTTCACGCTGGGGTTGACGAAGTGGTAGCCCATGTTCGGGATCATCCGCGTGAGGATCCGGTAGCCGTCCTTCTTGGCCAGCGCCAGGTTCATCGCGTACTTCGCGGTCGCCTGGCGCCCGATCCTGATGTCGGCGGCGATCTTGGACGATGGTGCGGTCGCGCCATAAGCGGCTGCGACGGTGGCGTCTGCCGGGGCGGTCGAGTGCGACCCGACCGAGGCACGGGCGGCGACTCCCGCGACAGTCGCCGCGACCACCGCGGCGACTGGAACGAGCTTGAGCGCACGCTGCATGATCTGCTCCTTTCAAGCCTCCAAATACGGTGATGCGAAGTTAGGAGCGCGCACACTTATGCGC
>CAVSAY010000001.1:0-265091 GCA_963725925.1 uncultured Solirubrobacterales bacterium | reverse complement strand
AATCCTGATCGCTGTCGTTCTCGCTTTGGTCGGCATGGGCGTGTGGACGGTCGGTGTGGGCGCGAGACCGGAGGGAAAGGATCCCCGCCCGCCCAATATCAACAACTGCCGCAAGAAGACGGGCCTACACAGTTGCGTCCCGCGTGCGCCGGGCTCGCGCGGACTCGGCTTGGCGAAGGTAAAGCCTCACAAGTCGGGAAAGTTCCCGCACTTCAATTCGCCCAAGGGCGAAGAGGGGAGCCAACGAAGACTTCTCCTGGCGGCCGCCCGGCAAGCCGCCCCGCGGAAAGCTGGCGCCGACGGACAAGTCGTCTTCGGTCGCCAGGAGGCTCCGCGCCGGGATCGCTTCGGCAACCTTTTCGACCAACACGTCGCTGCAGAACACCGTGGATTTCTGCCGCAATAACGGATGCAGCCTGCCGCCTGACTCGAGCGGTGCCGACAGCGGAAAGATCGTGCTGGCCACCGGCAACTGGAAGTCGTTTGGCGCCGTGTCGAGCAACGCAGGCGCAACGTTCAGGCTGCTTGACCCGACGACGATCTTCCCGAGCGGTCCGAGCTTCACGACTTCTGGGGGCAATCGTGTCCAGCTCGACAGCGGCATGTGTTGCGATCAGGTCGTTCAGTACGTCCCGAAGATCAACCGCTTCATCTGGCTCATGCAGTTCGGCGGCGCCTGCGGCGGAACCTGCGGCACCAACAAGCTGCGGATAGCGGCGGCGACGCCGTCGGTGGTGGCCGGCGGCGGCACTTGGACCTACTGGGATCTGACTTCCGCCACGTTCGGCCTGCCCAGCTCCACTCCGAACATGGACTATCCGGATCTGGCCGTCGGAACCAACGACTTGTACGTGAGCGTGGACAATGTCGGAGCTGGCCTACTGGTCATGCGTATTCCCCTGAGCCAGATCGCCTCGAGCTCGACGATCGGCATCGGCTACACGACGCCGTCAGACTCCGCCTCGGCGTACGGCGGGCACTTGACCCAGAACGTGGGGGACACGGCGTATTGGGCCGGGCACGTCGACAACCGCACGATGCGGATCTTCTCAATGACGGACAGCGAGAACGTATATCGCTGGCGCGACGTCGGGATCAACAGCTGGTGTAACGGTGACCGCTCGTCCAAGGTTCCGGGCGCGACCGACTGGCTTGCCTTCGGATTTCCGGGAAACGCCGTGCTCGGTTCCACGCTGCGCAGCTCCAGAGGCGAGCTTTGGTTCGCTTGGGGCGCTGGCCACGCAATGGCAGCCGGGACGTCGGGAACCTGCCGGTTTCCGCAGAGCCACATCCAGATCGAGGTGCTGAGGGCCTCCGACTTTCACCCGATCGGTCAGATGCAGGTCTGGAACAAATCGATCGCGTTCGCGTATCCATCACTGGCCACGAACCCGAAGGGCGATGTGGCGATGTCCCTCGGCTATGGAGGCGGAGGCGGCGACGCCGCTCATGCCGTGGGCTTCTGGGGCGACTTCGTCGTCTTCACAACAACCGCTGGTGATGATTCGATCAACCGATTCGGCGATTACGTGACGGTGCGCCGGTCGTGGCCGAACACGAACGACTTCTCGGCGGAGGGCTACAGCACCAAGGCCGCGACCGCGACCAACAACTGCCCGAACAACGGCACCTTCGCGGCAGGCTTCGGTAGCGGCTCGAACTTCTGCTTTGACCCTCACTACGTGCGGTTCAGGCACAGCTGACGGAGCCGCCACTTCCGCGGCTTGCGCGAGATCGAGCCGACCCTGGTTCGTCCTGCCGCGCGAACCTCGCTGTCTGGACCCACGCTCCTCCGGTGCGCCGGAGACGCGCCTCTGCGAACGATCGCTTGCATGCGCACGCCGGGCTCCTGTCGCGGTCGGGTTGGCGACACCGGGGGCCTGCGCTGTGGCCATCGCACGATGAGCGCTTAGTCACCGAACACGGTCGCCCGCAGTCACCTAGCGTTGAGATCGCGTCGCACGGTGTCGCGGTCGAAGCCTGCGGCCTCGAGCTGGCGCACGATCATGCCGATGTGCTTCTGGCTGAGATTCTGTCTCCCGTGACCAGGAACTGTGATCACGACTTTCACTAGCGTGCGAGCGCAACTTCTGGCTCGTTCAACCGTTCTCGATGAATGGCGCCACCCGATGGTCCGGGGGCGGATGTCTCCGGTGGCGCTGGGCATAAAGGTTGGCCCCCCGCGGACTCGTTCCGCGGGGGGACCAGTGCGCGCCGCGGGGGCGAGCGGCGCGCAGGTGACTCACGATAGCGAGCGCATGAGAAGACCCGACGCCGTCGCGCGCTGCGCGCAGGGTTGGTCGTCAGTTCTGACTGGAGCGTGCCGATGGCGACGTGCCCGGACCGTCCGTTCGTACCGAGCGGATGCGCGCGCTCGTGCTCCCCGTTTCCCCGCAGATGGCGGCAAGCGCGTCGCTGCCGAGCGAAATGGCCCGCGCTCGTCGAGGGGTTGGGGAAACGGGGTTCTCTAAGCCGTCCGCTGCGGTAGGAATGATCTTTGGGTGAGGATTGAAGGGATCGCAGTTGGAGACATCGTCAAGGCGTCGATCGGGGGCCGGATGGTCTACGGCGAGGTGCTGGAGATCCGCGACCGCGTCGTGTATTTCAACCCGCTGTCGCGCGGGGCGGGCTGGCGGCACGCGACCGCGAATCAGATCGTCGGGCATTGGCGCAAGGCGGGCCGCCGGCGTGGCGGCCGCGGCGGCGATGCCGGCGGTGAGCAGTCGGTGGTGCAGCCAGCCGAGCAGCTGGCGTTGCCGGTGAGATCGTGACCGCGGCGCTGGCGAGGGTCGACAACGGCGGCGGGGAGGGCGAGGTCCTGGCGATCGAGGCGCGGCGCGCGGCGCGGGTGCTGCTGCCTCGATGCGATAGCGGCGCTGGCACGGTCGTCCCGCGGCCCTCACGCTGGTCGCGCACTGCGGCGCGCGCGGGCGGCGCCTACAAGGCGCGCTGCGACCTACGTCGACGGGCCGATCTGACTCGCGATCCACTCCGGCGGGAAGTCGCGTAGGTCAAACGAGCCCGAAGTGTCGGGCGGGATGACAGTCACCGGAATGCCTAAGGCTTGGAGGCGCTTGGGAAGCGAGTGGCGGTGCCAGTGCTCGTGGTGCTCAGGCGGTGTGGAGAGCACGATCTCGTCGATGTCGCCGCGCTCCGCCAGCGCCCCGATCGACGCTGCGGCGTCCTCGCCGCACTCCAGGAGGGTCACCGGCCGGTCGTCTGCGGCGCGGCGCACAAGGCGGCACGCCTCTTCAGGCGTCCAGTCGGGAGCGTCAGGATGGCGCTCAGGCGGGACCATGAGCGCGATCTGACAGCCATCCCGGGCGCGGTGCTTGACCTCATCCAGCAATTGCGGCGCTGATTCCGTGCGGTTGGCAACGATGAGCACCCGGGGTTGGGTCTCCGGCATGGCGTCACGCTAATACGCTCCGGGTGGCCACGGCGTCATCCAGATGGGGTGAAGGCATTGCACCGCGATGTCGGGGGTCGACAGCCCAAGTGACGCGCAAGGGCGAAGACGTGGCAGCTAGCGCACTCGCGCCTTCGCCGAAATCCGAGCGAGAAGATTGGCGTCCGCCGCGACCAGCCCGGCGACTGCTCCGTCGCCAGCCGAGGACTCCGCCCGCGGACTGCCGCTGAGGCAGCTCGCTGACCTAAGAGCAGAAGCCAGGGCCGGTCGCAGCGGTTCGCATAAGCTTGGTCGCGTAATGAGCTCCGATCCTCCGTCGCCTCGGGTCGTGGCCTTCGACGGAGCCGCGGCGGAGCATGACCCCGGCGTCCGTGACATCGAGCAAGTAATCGATGGCGTCCGCTGGGCGCTCGTCGAGTACGCGCCCAGAGCCGGACGGACGGAGTGGTGCGACAGCCCGCACTCGGGCTACGTGCTCAACGGCGAGCTTCAATACGAGTTCGAAGACGGCTCGCCAGAAATGCGGGTCGCGGGTGGGCAGGCATTTCGGCTTCCAGCCGCCCCTGCGCACCGCGGGCGCAACCATGGCAGCGAGCCGGCGCGTCTGTTCATAATCGACGCTCTGCCGGCTCAGCCGTAGCCCAGCCCACTGACTTGTGAGCTCGAGACGGCGTTCGGAAGTCAGGTCGCGGACGCCAATGAAGTTCCACGCAGGGAATTCACGCGAACGCAATGACGAATGTGCGAGTGCCGCCGGGAACTCGTGTTCCTGCCGGTGCGTTCCGGGGCGCTCACACCCGAGGTCGACGTGACTCGCTGATGCGCTGATTTGGTGACTTCAGCTGGCTCGTGCCTACGCAACATCGATCGTGCCGCGCTCACGTCCCAATTCCCCCGGCGATTCGAGCGGACGCGACACCCTTACTCGCTCCGCGACCCGCTTGCGCTCCATTGCCTCTGGGGTGACACGCTGTACATCCCACGCCAAGCCCGTCTTCTCCATGCTCCAGATGAGCCACCACGTTGGATCGAACTGCCACCTCTCCAAGCCGTGCCTAGCCGACCTCGGAAAGGCGTGATGGTTGTGATGATTGCCCTCGCCGAGTCCCACCAGTGCAACAAACGGATTGTTTCGACTCTGATCTCGAGTTTCGAACGGGTGCTTGCCCCAGAGGTGGCAGACCGAGTTCACGCTCCAGGTGGCATGGTGCACGAAGAACACGCGTAGTGGGCCACCCCACAAGAAAGCTCCCAGCGCACCACGAAGCTTCCTAGTAGCGATCAGCCCAACAGTGAACGGTGCCACAAAATAGCTCACTACCACGATAAGAGCGAAGCGGCGGTGTACTGCCATGACTACAGGATCATCCAGCAGATCCGGGACATAGCGCTGCCGCGATGCCTTCTCATCGGCAAACAGCCAGCCGAAGTGGGCGTGTACAAAGCCTCTGATCCGGCCACCTTTGTGCCCGACATGAGGGCTATGCGGATCGCCTGCCTCATCAGCGTAAGCATGGTGCTTACGATGGTCCGCCACCCAGTCTGGGACTGACCCCTGGACCGCCGTCGCGCCGAGGACAGCAAAGATGCCTCGGATTAGAGGGTAGGTCTTGAAGCTGCGGTGAGTGAATAGCCGATGGTAGCCCGCAGTTATGCCGAGCCCACTCAGAAGGTAGAACACGCCGAAGGTGCGACGGTTGGTGGGGGTTGCCATAAACCACCGCTTCCGAAATGTCGCTACCAGCAGGGCGGGCGGACCGAACACAAACAGTCCGGTGAATACTCGATACACCCGACTAGCCGGGTGCGTCTCGGGTACTTCAAGTAATGGCTCCTGGTCCATCATCCTGGACTCCTATCGGGCACGTCGAACCCAGTGGCAACCGACTGCGCTCGCGCAGCTTCTCGATCCCATCCTACTCGTCGGTGTATTTGTGGGAGCACCTGCGAATCGACGCATGCGAGAACGGTTGCGACTCGGCTCCACCGGGCTTGGCGATGCCGGCTCGTGATATCGAGCTGGGTACTCGGAGCCGTTGTGCGCTTCTCGCGAAACCTGAGCGATCGGTTCAGCCACCCTCCTCCCGCCGCGGATCGCCGTGCCTTCTCGTGGTCCGACACGGCAACGACGGGTTGCCGTGAACGAGCGTTCGCTACAAGCACAGCGGTACACGACGCCCCGTTTCGCCCGAGAGAAGTCGCCCGGATCGAGGCCTGCGGAGCGCGTCCGGTGGCCAAGACTCACCGCTGCCGGGCGATGTCGACACGCTTCTGCATCGTCGCCGAACCGGTCACGTGCGGAAGGCTGGTGCTTTTCGACTCGGCCGTGAGGGAGCACAAACGCGAGACCGGCTCAGCGTCCCCCGGCGACCCGTAGCGTGGTTGCGGTGATGTATGCCGCCGCGTCGCTCATCAACCAGGCAACCGCCTCGGCGACTTCGGTCGTACGGCCGGCGCGCCCGAGCGGAATATTTGGCGCCATCCGCGCAATCCTGTCCGGGTCGCCCGTGCGGGCGTGCAGATCGGTGTCGATAAGGCCGGGAGCGACACCGACGACCCGGATGCCCTGATCGGCCACCTCCAGACCCAGCCCGCGAGTCAGGGTGTCCACACCGGCCTTCGCGGCCGCGTAGTGGACGTACTCGCCTGGTGACCCGATTGTCGCCGCTCCCGAGGACACGTTGACGATAACGCCACCGGCACCGCCGTAGGAGGTGGACAATGCCAGAACAGCGGCGCGCGCGACCAGCACGGCGGCCGTCAGGTTGATCTCGATCGTGCGGCGGATCTCGCCGGGGGACGTCTGCGCGAGCGACGCGTAGCGATACGTCGCACCGGCGTTGTTCACGACGCCGGTGAGTCGCTCAGTGGCCGCGAACAGTGTCGCAATGCCGTCGTCGGTAGTCAGATCGGCGGCGACGGTCGTACAGGCAATGCCGTGCGCGCGCGCCGACTCGGCTGTCGATGCCGCCGCTGCCGCGTCTGCGCGGTAGCCCAAGACCAGGTCGTGTCCCGCGGCGGCCAGCCGCAGAGCAATGGCAGCGCCGATGCCACGTGTGCCGCCCGTGATGAGGGTGACCGGCATGCGACACACCCTAAGCCGTCGGGCTCGGCCACGACACCAGCACCGCAGTGCCCGATCGCCTTGACTGAACGCTCACTCCTCGTTGTCGCCTCTGCGGCCGCGCTCGGCGCGCTTCTGCTACGCGCTTCGAAGGGCCACAAGGAGAAGTGCGACGTCGCAGCCGTGGTGCCCGTGGCGCAGCTCGTGTTTCGTGGTTGGGGAAGTGTTAGGGGAGCCAACCCATCGGTGGCGGGCGCTAGGAACGCTGGCGCAGCAGGAAGTCGAGCGTCGCTCGGTTGAAGGTCTCGGGGTCCTCGTGCAGCCCGGCGTGCGAGAGGTGGTCGAAGACCACCAGCTCGCTCCCGGCGATTCCGCTGTTGAGCGGCTCTGCAAAGCGCGTGGAGCAGACAAGATCGTGGGCTCCAAACGTGATCAGCGTCGGAACGTCGATCTCACCCAGCACCCCGCTCGCGTCGTGAGCCAGGACCGCGTCGGTCTGGGCCAGGAACGCGTCCACGGGCTGCGCAGGGCGGCCGCGTACGAACTCGGCCAACGTGGCAACGAACTCCGGCCGCTCGACATACATCTCGGGCGTGAAGCACCACGGGAAGATGCCCTGGATGACGACGTCTGCGACGGTCGGCAGCGTTAACGCGAGCGTGCGCCACTGCTCCACGACGACGTTCAGATAGTCGTCGCTGGCGTGCCACCCGCTGTGTAGGGAGAGCGAGCTCACGCGGGCGGAGTGGCGGGACGCGAGATGCATGCCCACGGCGGCGCCGAGCGACACCCCCGCCACGTGGGCGCGCTCGATCCCGATCGCGTCGAGGAAGGCAGCGACCTGGTCGGCATAACGCTCGGTCGAATATGGCCCGGGCGGCTTGTCGCTCTCGCCCGAGCCGGGAAGATCCACCGCGATACACCTGAAATGCTCGGCGTAGGACGGGAGCTGGAACGCATAGCACGCGTGGTCCGCCGACGTGTACGGAATCAGCAAAAGCGGCTCGCCCTCCCCCTCCACGTCGTAGCTGATCGTAAGCTCGTCTACCTCGACCTGTTGCATCCTCGCCTCCTCGTGGCCCTTGCAACGCGCGCCTTCCGACTACAAGATCATCGCTGTGATCGACCGCCACGGCAAGTCACGAATCGCGCCCGACGACAGACACCCGTCCCAGCCGCCAGAGCATCTGGGACCTGACGGCATCATCATTGACGAGCACGACAACATCTGGATCGCGTGCAACCAGTCCGACGAGGTGATGGTGCTCGAGCCGACGCAAGGCCGGCTGATCGCCCATCGGGTTTCTCTGGTCGAACAGCCTCGTCTTTCACGGCGACGACGTGCTGGTCACCGACCTCTCGGTAGACATCAGCGCTACGTCGTCCAAAAGTCTGCGGACCGTTGATGGACCGTGCCGAATGAACAGAATTCGTTCTCCAGAGGTGGCCGGGCTTGAGCCGGTTACGCGGGACGGCGAAGGAGGACAACATCACAATACGATCCGGACCCGTCAGCAAGCTTGTGACCCGCATGGCCATGGGTAGCCAGATCAAAGACAAGATCACGGCGGCGCACTGCGCGTGCCGCGGGCGCCTCAAGCAATCGATCTACGGGCCGCTCTCGGTCGCAGATCGTATTCCCCGGTAACTAGTGGCTCGCCCAGACCGTCCACCCGATAGCCGCGCAGGCTCATCCCCTCGGTCCCTGCCCAGCCACAGAGCCGACGAGGCGAATCGCCGTTCGGCGCACCGTGCTGCTGTCGATCGCGAAACCGATACCGGGTGCCTCGCCGCCCATTTCGGGATCGAGCGCCGCGAGGGTAGGGATCCCGATCACGTGACCGGAGAGGTCTACGAGCGCGCCGCCCGAGTTCCCCGGGTTGATCGCGGCGCTGGTCTGGATGACCGAGGAAAGAGTCACGCTATCTGTTTCCGGGACGCTGCGTCCGACGGCCGAGACGATGCCCTCGGTCACGCTCGAGCGCAGTCCGAGCGGGTTGCCGATCGCAAGCGTTAGGTCGCCGACCTCGACATGAGCCGAATTGGCGAAGGTCGCGGGGCGCGGTCGCGCTCCTGCGATGCGTATCACCGCCAGGTCCATGGCGGCGTCTGTGCCGAGGAGAGTTGCGGGATGGCCGTCGCCCGATGCGAGGGTGACCACGAAGCGCGTCGCGTTGCCGACGACGTGCGCGTTCGTTACCACGTCACCTCGAGTATCGAAGACGACCCCGGAACCCAGGGCCACCGGTGTTCGGATCTGAACGACCTCGGGCGAGACAGCTTTGACGATGCTCACGAAGCGCTGCTGCAACGAGCTCGCCTCGTCTCCGGACGCGACGCGCACAGTGGAGATCCGGTCACCGGTGGAGGCGGCGCTGCCGCAGCCGGCTGCAAGGGCCGCTAACAGTGCGACGAAGAGAGGGTACGGGGGTCTCCTCAAGAGGCTCATCGTGATGTCGCGCGGATCTTCTGCCGGTGTTGCGTGCCGAGCCAGGCCAGGCCGACTGGATGCTTGGGGGGTGAAAGTGCAGTCATGGTCTTAGTCCCAAGAGGTCGTGGATTTGTGCGTTCGGCGCCAGCCACGCGAGGTCAGTCGGTCACGCGACGAAGCTCGACACGGCTCGCTGCAGCGTGGCGGCCTGCTGGTTCCACAGCGCGGTGGGCGCCGCTGCGACCACCACCGCGCTCGAGCCTGGGCCTGACACGAGGCAGGCGATCTCGCGGTAGCTCGCTTTCGAGGTCGTGTAGGTGTCAATCACGCACGACCCGCGTCCCGAGCGAAAGCGCGCGGTGGTAGTAGCAGCGAGGAGCCGCACGCCGCGGTCGCCCTCGCCCCGGTTGTGTTGCGGGCGAAAGCGCCTCCAGTCAGCGAGCGTCTCGTTCCCCTGCCTGGGTGTCGCGTTGAGGTAGCCGTCGATGCGCTCGCCGCCACCGAGAAGGGCTGCCGAAGTGGTACCCGGGTCGGTCTTGATCGGTGTCCATCCAGGCGGGTAGGCGAGCATCGCGCCGCCCTGAGTCCGAGTGACTTTCCAGCCGGTCGGCGTCGATGCTGGCCTCAGCCAGCCGAACGGCCCGGACGCGCGGCCGGGGGCCGACGATCCGGCGCCCGCGAGCGCCACGATCAGAACCGCTGCCACGGCAACCACCGCCAGGCCCACGGTCGCGCGCGTCCGTCCCATCTCTCAGACGTTCCCGTCGCCGTCGCTCGGGCCGCCGTTGTTATCGGAGTCACCGTCACCACCATTGTTTTGGGGGATCCCGTTGCTGGCAGGCGGAGTCGGCTTCGCAACCGGTGGCGGGGCGGCCTTGGGGGCCGGTTGGGCTTTCGCCGCGGGCGGGGCGGCGGGCGCGGCTGGACGCGACGCTGAGCCGCTGCCGTGGGCCGCGGGCTGGCTTGAGATCTGGTCCCCGGCGGGAGAAACTACGAACCACCCCGCGCCGAATGCGGTCAGGCCCTGGCCGTTGATGTCGCCGGGCTTGTGGTCCTTGACGAACGTGTACAGCGGGTGCCCGTCGTAGGTCACCTGCCGCGCCCCGTCCGATCGCGGAATGGTGCCGACCAGGGCGGGGTTAGCGCCGCCGGCAACCGCGGGAGTAGCGCCAGTTCGCAGTGGCGGCCACGCGACCGCGCACGCGCCTGAGCACGCGCTGCTGCTGCTCGAGTCGGCCTTGAACAGGTACAGCGTGCGGCCGGCGGAGTCGACCAGGATCCGCCCCAAGCGGCTATTCGCAACCCGGACGGTCGCAGTCTGGGTGGGCGTGGTCGTGGGCTTCGAGGCCGCCGGCGGTGCCGCCGCGGTGGCGGCACCGCCGCCGCCGCAGGCCGCGACGGCCAGGGCGACCAGCGGTATTGCCGCTGCGCCGGCGAGGAAGGTGATCGGGTTGCTGCGTGTCATGTCGCTCCTTCGGTTTACGGAGCAGGGACAGTCCCACCGACGCGCGGTGATCGAATCAGGCGATGCGTAGTCCGCAACCGAAAACCACGTAGTTGCGGGACTGGGTGCAGAACGGCCGACCCACGGAGGCGAGACCCGGACATCGTCACCGAAAGCGGCGCATCCGCCCAGGATCGCTAGCTGGGCAGTCCCGGCGCTCGCGCAAACCTCGCGCCGCTGGAACCGAGCAAGCCCCGCGGCGACTATGACCACGGTGTGGACGCGTGAAGCCATCCGCGACCCTGACGGCATCGACTGCCGGCGACCGCAGCGCGATCGTGAGAGCGGTGCTGACCACGGCACAGCCATCCGTTGTGGCCGGGATCACGGCCGTGCGTGCGGGGCCGCCGTCGGGCTGCGCGCCCGGGGTACCTCGCTTCAAGGGAGTCGCTGCTGGCAGCGTCGTGTCAGCTCAGCGAGCCGTTGCAGGTCGAGGTCAGCGTCGACCCATGTGGGTTCACCCGGCCGTCGAGCCGGCGGCGAGGGGGTGGCATTCCGCTTCGCGTCCGGGTCTTAACGGCGGGCCGGCGACGGCGCACGAGAAGTCGTGCAGTACCCCGGTCGGCAGGTCCCCGCCGGGCGCGGTCTCGGACTCGAGGACTTCAGAGCTGATCGTCAACCAGGCCAGCACCCCGCCCGCTACCGCGAGCCCAGCGCAGGTCAGCATCGCGACGTGGAAGCCGTGGTCCATTGCCGCCGGGTCGTAGAACTTCGACCCGGTGAGTCCTGCCACCAAGGGCAGCACGGCGACGATGATCAGGCCGGAGAGACGCGAAACCGCGGTGTTGATCCCCGAGGCGATGCCCGAGTGCCGCTCATCCGCGGCAGCCATCACCGTTGCCGTGACCGGCGCCACGACCAAGGTCAGGCCCAAACCAAAGACGGTCACCGCCGGGAGCACGCCGGACACATAGCTGTCACCTGGGCCGATCCGGGACATCAACAGCAGTCCCATAGCCGTGACCAGCGGACCCACGGTCAACGGGACCCTCGGCCCGATGCGTTGGGCAAGTTCTCCCGCAGCGGGGGACAGGAGCAGCATCAGGGCGGTTATCGGCAGCGAGGCGGCGCCGGCCGCTAGCGGCGAGTAGCCGAGCGAGATCTGCAGGAACGCGACGAGCAGGAAGAACACTCCGCTGAGCGCCCCGAAGACGACGAACGTCACCGCGTTAGCGGCGCTGAATTGGCGCGACGCGAACATTGAGAGCGGCATCATCGGATTTGCGGAACGCCGCTCGGCGAAGACGAACGCGATCAGAGCAAGCCCCCCTCCGATCGCCGCCACCAGGACCAGTGGCGAGCCACCAAGGGCCGGGGCCTCGATCAGCGCGTAGGTGGTGCCGCCCAGGCCGACGGCCGCGAGGATCGCGCCGCGAAAGTCGAGCGGGCCGCCGGCCGCGGGGTCGTGGGTCTCGGGCACGTGGCGGCCCGCCATCACGACAATGAAGATCCCGAGCGGAAGGTTGATCAGGAACACCGCCCGCCAGGACACCGCCGCCACCAGGACTCCGCCGACCAGCGGTCCCAAAGCGCCCGCCACCGCGCCGAGCCCCGACCAGGCACCGATCGCGCGGGCGCGGTCAGCAGGGCGAAAACCCGACTCGACCATCGCCAGGCTGCCGGGTGTCAGAAGAGCCCCGCCGACCCCCTGCACGAGCCTCGCCACCACCAACAGTTCGGCGTTCGGCGCAACCGCACAGAGCAGCGAGGCGATCGTGAACAGGCCGGTGCCGAAAACGAAGATGCGACGCCGTCCATACCGGTCGCCAAGCGACCCGCCGAGAAGGATCAGCGAGGCAAGCGTCAGCGTGTAGCCGTTGAGGATCCACTGCAGGGTGCTGGTCGACGCGTGCAGGTCACGGCCGATGTCCGGTAAAGCGACATTGACGACGGTGGCGTCGAGGAACGCGATGCCGGACCCGAGCACCGCCACGGCGAGCAACCAGCGACCGGCGGCAGAGTCGAAGCTCATCTTGTCCTAGTCGCTGCTCAATCGAAGGAGCCGTCTTACCGACCTCCCACGACCGGCGGAGCATCGGCGTCTCATGCAGGCTCATCGCCGATCAATGCTGTTAGTCCCGGTCGGTGAGCCCGTTGATCAGTGTGTACAGCACGGCGATCCTTCCATCGCGTACCAGCGCCACGTCGTAGCCGGTAACCGCCGGCGGCTGCGCAGGCAGTCCGTAGTTGAAGGCCAGCTGGCCCAAATCGCGGAGTACGTGGACCGGCCCCGCCGCGTTGAATACAAAATCGGGCGTGCTGTCGAGTACCTCCTGGGCTCGCTCATCTTAGCTCCTCGTGGCCGTGGCTGAACACCACGAAGAGGTTGAGCAGCAGCAGCTCGCGGATCCGTGCCTCGTCGGTCATCACGCCTTGTTGAGTCGGCGCGGCGGTCATCGCAGTTCCTTTCGTAGAGGAGTGAGGCTCTTTCTCAAGTCCCTTGCGTGAGTCGGAAACCCGCAACCAAATCGTGGCCGGCGCGCGGGTGATGTGTCATCGCCAGATCCCGGTGATTCGGCGGTGGCTAGCCATGATGAGTTGCGGGGCGCGGCGCTAACGCAGGGGTCGACGGCGTCGTGACCTCGGGCCATCGGCGGAGTAGTGGTGCCACGCGCCCGAGGGAGCGAGTTCACGATGAGCTGCCGACGGCGTGCTAGCGGCTGAGCTGGAAGCGGTCGCGGTATTCGGCGGGGGAGACGCTGAGGTGGCGGTGAAACGCGCGGCGTAGTACTTCGGCGCTGGCGAATCCGGAGGCTTGGGCGACGGCTTCCAGTGACGGGGCGCCGTCTTCGAGCAGGTCTCTTGCCCGTTCGATACGCAGTGTTTCGACGTACGCGGCGGGGCTCTGGCCGACTTCGCGGTGAAATGCGCGGGTGAATGACCGCTCGCTCATCCGCGCGCGCTCAGCCAGCACGGGCACTGACAGGTTCTCTTCCAGGTGGCCGGGGATCCATGCCTGGAGCTCGCGGAGCTCGGGTCTTGTCGCTTGCTGGGCTGAGAGGGCGCTGCTGAATTGGGACTGACCGCCCGGGCGTTTCAGGAAGACCACCAGCTCACGAGCGGCAGATAGCGCCGCCTCCGGACCGAGGTCTTCCTCGACCAGCGCCAGAGCGAGGTCAATCCCCGCGGTGATGCCGGCTGAGGTCCACACCTCGCCGTCGTTGATGAAGACTGGATCCGGGTCGACCTCGACCCGCGCGTACCTGCGCGCGAGGTCATCGCAGTGGGCCCAATGGGTGGTTACCCTGCGGTCGTCGAGCAGCCCAGCGGCCGCGAGCAGGTACGCACCGGTGCAAACAGAAACCGTGCGGCGCGCGCGTCGGGACGCTCGAAGAACCCAGTCGACAATTGCCTGGTCCGTGATGGCGGCGCGCGCCCCAGGTCCGCCCGCGACCAGGAGCGTGTCGTGCCGCGGCGGCGGTTCAGGCAGCGGCGCGACGCCCAGACGCTGGCCGCTATCCGTTGTGACCGCCTCGGTATCGCTCGGCCCCACAACACTGACCTGGTAAGCGTCCGGAACCTCGATCGATACATGATGGAAGACCTCGACAGGACCGAGAACATCGAGCGACTGGCAGCCTTCAACGGCTAAGACGAGCACCTTGCGGGGTCGCGGCATTGCCACATCATGTCGCTTACGCCGCTTGGCGCCAAGGACGGATACCCAACGAATCCCGCCAATGCCACCGCGAGTCCCGCCCTGGCGTAAAGCGTGGGGTATCCGACCTAGGCGCCAGCCCGCAGCTAGGTCAGGATGGCCGCAACGTCACGCCAGGACGACCCGCCCGACGACAACGATGACGGCGAGTCCTCCGCAATCACCTTGGGGGTTCGATGCACCTTCACCATCACAACCACACCACTCACGCAGGCCGCTCCGACAATGCGAAGCACACCGGAGGCTGGCTGCTGGCCATCTTGCTGGTCGCACAGCTGATGGTCATTCTCGATATCACGGCGGTCAACATCGCCATGCCCAACATCGCTAAGGATCTAGGGATTAGCGGCACCAGCATCAGTTGGACGATCACCAGCTACTCGCTCGTCTTCGGCAGCCTCTTGCTCCTCGGCGGCCGTGCCGCTGACTTGCTCGGACGCCGCCGACTGTTCGTGACCGGCCTGGGCGTCTTCACCGTCTCATCGCTCCTGTCGGCAATGGCCGG
The DNA here is from genome assembly GCA_963725925.1 of uncultured Solirubrobacterales bacterium. Classification (GTDB taxonomy): domain Bacteria; phylum Actinomycetota; class Thermoleophilia; order Solirubrobacterales; family Solirubrobacteraceae; genus Palsa-465. Next base: position 250,520 of record CAVSAY010000001.1, on the reverse strand, counting down.
CTCGGGCGCCGCGCTATTCGCCGCCCGGGCAGGTCAAGGCCTGGGGGCATCGATGCTCTCGCCCGCAGCCCTCTCGATCATCACCACGGCGTTTCAAGGGCAGCAGCGCGCCAAGGCGCTGGCGGCGTGGGGCGCAATCGGCGGTGCCGGCGCCGCGATCGGCGTTCTGCTCGGCGGTGTCCTCACCCAGCTGGCCGACTGGCGGATGATCTTCTTCGTCAACCCGCCGGTCGCGATCGCGCTCGCGGTCGCAGCGACCAGAATCATTCCCGCCGACACCAAGCGGCCACAGTGGAAGGGCCTCGACCTTCGCGGCGCCGCCGTGGCCACCGCGAGCATTGGGACGATCGTCTACGCGATCACCCAGGCCGACCAAGCGGGCTGGACCTCGGCGCAGACGCTCATCATGGGAGGCGCCGGGCTGGCGGGTCTCGGACTGTTCGCCGCCTGCGAGCGTCGCACCGAGCAGCCGCTGCTCAGGATCGAGCGACTCCGCGACCGCGCCGTCTCCGGCGGGATGATCCTGATGCTGCTCGGAGCCGGGCTCATCTTCGGGCTGTTCCTGCTGTGCTCGCTCTACATGCAGTTCGTCCTCGGCGAGGGGCCTCTCTCAACCGGGCTGTCCTTTATCCCGCTGGCTCTCGCGGCGGGAGCCGGGGCACACGTCGGCGGGCACGTGATCAACCGCCACGGCGTCCGCGGACCACTGGCGGCCGCATTCGGGATCGCGTCGGTCGGCCTCCTGCTGCTCTCAAGGCTTGGGCCCCATGGCAGCTACGTCCAGGACATCCTTCCCGGCATCGTGATCGCGGGCTTCGGACTCGGCATCGCGACCGTCGCTATATCCGTCTCGATTCTCACCGGCGCCCGCTCTGAGGAGACCGGGATGCTCTCCGGGCTGAACTCGACGGGTCATGAGATCGGTGGGACGCTCGGCATCGCGGTGTTCACCAGCATTGCTGCTGCCGTAAGCGGCGGCCTCACCGGCTCAAGCGGAGCGTCGGGCATCGCCGACGCGTTCCTTATCGCCGCGCACGTTGCGGCCGTGGCCAGCATCGCAGCGCTGATCGTCCTACCCGCCGCCCGTGTCTTCCTGCCAAAGCTGCGGCTCAACCCGCAGGCGATGGCGATCCACTGAGCACACGCTCAGGCGTGACGTCCACACCTCCGGCCTCGGTCACCCCCGGGGCCGGAGGTTTACCGATAGCTCGGCGACCTCGGGAGATCAGACTGCCGCCTAGCCCCTCGCCTCGACGGATCAAGCGCCCAGCGCTACTTTCGATCGGGCGGTATCAAGACCGCCAGAATGCCTCAAGACCAAACCCAACCAGCAGCCGCGACATTCGTCTTCGCAGACATCGCCGGCTTCACCGCCCTCACGGAAGCCCACGGCGACGAACAAGCGGCGCGCCTCGTGGCCGACTTCTGCGACGCCGTAGCAACCGAGCTTCCAGCGTTTGGGGGGACGCAGATCAAGACGATCGGTGACGCCCTCATGCTTCGCATCGCCGATCCTCAGCACGCCGTGCTTCTCGGGCTGAGAATCGCGCACGATGTCCTCACCGGCCATGGCGCCCCAAGCGTGCGTGTCGGCATGCATCACGGGTCGGCCATCGAGCGAAACGGCGACTACATCGGCGCCACCGTCAATCTCGCCGCGCGGATATCCGGCGCGGCAAGCGGTGGCGAGGTTCTCCTCACTGCGCAGACCGCCGCCCTCGCACCACTCATCGAGGGAGTCCTCTACGAGTCCCGTGGGCGCCGGGCACTCCGCAACATCCGCGATCCGGTTGAGATAGTCGCTGCTGTTCGGCACCGGCCAACGTCGGAGCAAGGCCTCGCGATCGATCCTGTTTGCCAAATGGCCGTGGATCCCGAGCGCGCCGCCGGTCGGCTGAACTACAACGACAGCACCTATTTCTTCTGCACCCTTGCATGCGCTGGCGAGTTCGCGCGGTATCCGGACCGATTCGTGAGCTAGGCCGGCCAATCGATCGTCAGGGCGCCGTGGGCTTATCATTTGATGGGCGTCGTGGACTGGGAAATCGACTGATGCGGCAGGGCCCCTGGACAGGCCGTTATCCGGCGGCCGCGGCGATGGTGATCTTCGCCCTGGTCCCGTACCTGGCGCTGTCGGCGGCACTCGAGCCGATCACCCCGATCATCGCCAAGGACCTGCACATGAGTCTGCAGGCGATGAGCCTCACGTCGGGCATGGCCAACGCCGGCTATGCCGTGGGCACGGTCCTGGCGGTGCTCTTGGCTCAGCATCTTCCCCAGCGTCGGATGCTGGTCCTCTATGCCGCGCTGCTGGTCCTCGGCTCCGTGCTCGCGGCGGGCGCGCCCGACGCGGGCTTCTTCGTCGCCGGCCACGTCTTGCAGGGCCTGTGCACGAGCCTCTTGCTGATCGCGGCCGTGCCGCCGCTCGTCGTCTCGTTTTCACTCTCAAAGCTGCGCTGGACGGCCATGATCCTCAACGTCTGCATCTTCGGAGCGGTCGCCCTGGGGCCGCTGGTGGGGGGCATCCAGGCCCAAGCCAACGGTTGGCGCCCATTGTTTTGGATCATCGCCGGCATCGCGGCGGCGGCGCTTTTGTTGTCATTGCTGACCTTTCAGGACGCGCCGCCGGCTGACCGCAGCGCCACTCGCAACCCGCTCCCCGTCGCACTCGCTGCCGCGGGATGCGTGTCCCTGTTCTACGGCGCCTCGGAGCTGCTTACCCACCCGTTCGTGGACGTCATGACGCTCGTGCCCCTGGCATGTGGGCTCGCGTTGATCGTGGTTCTCCTGGTGTACCAGTACCGCGCCAAGCGTCCGCTTCTGTGCATTCGCCCGCTCGGCAGCACGCTGCCGGTGAGCGGGATCGTGGTTGCGATGTGCGCCGCGGCGAGCTCTATATCCGCGGTCGCACTGGCCGCCGTCCTACTTACAGACAAGTACAGTCCTGTGCACCTCGGCCTGCTGCAGTTCCCCGAATTCATCGCTGCGCTGATCACCGCGGTTGTGCTTGGGGTGGTGTTCCGTACCCGGGGCCTCCACTACCTCGTGCTCGGAGGGATGCTCTCGCTGATCGCGGGGATCCTGGTACTTCTGTCTCACCTCCCGCCCACGTCGCTGGGGATGGCGATCGGCTCTGGACTAGTCGGACTCGGCGTCGGCGGCTCGGTGGCGCCGGCGCTGTTCATCGCCGGCTTCTCGCTGCGCAACAACGCCCTGCAGCGCGTGTTCGCGATCATCGAGCTGCTGCGGGGAGTTGCAGCATTCGCGGTCGGGCCCGTGTTGGTACATGTGGCGACGACCGTCGGAGGAAGCCCGGAGGCGGGCACCCGGACCGCGCTGTGGATCTGCTTCGGGATCGCAAGCGCCGGCACGCTGTTCGCGGTCTCCCTGTATGCGCTGGGCGGGGTACGCCCGCCGGCGCCGGCACTGGAGAGATGGCAGAGCGGCGAAGCGCCGGCGTGGTATTCGCCGCCGCTGCTCGACCGAATCCGTGACTCCTCCGGGGCGACGGTCCGGACCGAGTCGCTCGCCTGTGATGCGGGCGGACACTACGGCGGCCCGCGCAACGGCGACTCGGCGGAGCCCGCGGCCGATCGGGCCGGCGCGGCGACATGAGCGCGGGCGACCTTGGCCCGGTGCTGTTCGCCTACGACGGCTCGGAACTGGCCGGGCTCGCGATCGACGAGGCGGCCCGCCAGTTGGCAGGCGGACGAGACGCCGTCGTGCTGACCGTGTGGCGTCCGTTCGTGGTCGGGTTCATCCCGCCGCCTGGGGTCGAGTTCAACGCGGCGGCAAGCAACGAAGTCAGAAGAGCTGCCGAGCAAACCGCCGCGCACGGAGCTTCGTTGGCGCAAGCCGCCGGCTTCCGCGCCGAGAGTCTGGAGCTCAACGAGGCGCCAACGTGGAAGGGGATCGCGCGCGTCGCCGACGACCGCGACGCGAGCATGATCGCGCTCGGCTCCCACGGCAAGAGCGGTCTCGCAGGGGTGTTCCTCGGCAGCGTTGCGGCGGATGTCGCGGCGCACTCCGGCCGTACCGTGCTGATCGTGCACAGACGCGCCTGAACAGTCGCGGATCAGTACTTCCCGTTAGCGCCGAGGTTCAGCGCGAATGAAAGATTGAAGGGCCCACCGTTGACGTTCCACGGCTGCGAGGCCCACACATAGCCATCGACGTCGCGTTTGGCGATCGCGGCGTCCTTCGCGGACAGGTGCCATCGAGGACTGGCGACAGCTGTGGTGGGCGGGATTCCCGTTCGCTGACAGAGCGTCTGGGTGCGCGAGGCGCACCGCGGCGTGTCGTTTGACGGTCCCGAGACCTGGCCGGCGAGATACGGCTGACCATTCTGCGCGGTGTTAACCAAGAAATGCTTCCCAGTGATGCCGTGCTGAACCAGGTAGGTGACGATCTGCGCGCCGTACTCGAGCTCTTGGCTCATCGAGCCGTACTGTGTGTCGTTGACGGAGAATCCGCGTGCGTGACGGATCCCGTTGCTGATCAGCAGCGCTCCCTGCTGTGAGGGTGAGAGCCACCGGTACGCGCCGGCATCGATGTAAACCGTCGTATGGGGGTTGGCCGACAGGATCTTGGTGCCATACGCGTCGATCGTCTCCGGCTGCTGGTTTGGGGTCCGCGCCGCGAACGGTAGATCGACCTGCAGGATCACCAGCGCTCGCGCGGCGCCGATCCCCTCCGCGAGCCCCTTGTACCACCGCTCTGAGGCGGGCACATTCCACTGCCCTTGCCCGCTCCACGAACCTTCCCACGGGTTGAGCTCAAACGTTCCGAACTGCGCCATCACGTCCGGATCGCCCTGCTGGGTGCCCTGCACGATCTCCTCGGCGACACTCTTGATGCGCGAGTTGGCAATCCAAGACCCGATGAACAATGCACGCGGTTTGAGCGCCAGGCGGCCCAGCAGTGTTCTGCGGCGCCCGCGGGCTGAAGCGTAGGCGCTCCACAGCGAATCGGACGATCCCTCATACGGTCCCCACGTCACCCCGGCGATCGGGTTCGAGCGCGAGGCACCGTTGATCCCCGCATTGGCGTTCCCCGCCATCGCGGACGGTGCCGCAGCCGACACTGCGGCGGCGACAGTCACAGCCACACCAGCAGCACGACCAGCAAACCACGATCGCATCGAACCCCTCTTTCGGTCATTCCCGCATCACCGACCCGACTCACCGACGGGTGATGCACCCGTCGAGCGGGATCATGCTACTTCAGCTGACCCGATCACCGGCCATCGATCAGGAACGGTGTTCTTGAGCTCCCGCTGCCGCGCCGCTACATGGAACCTGAATCACCCCAACCGGGTGACGACCTCAGGGTCCCGTGCGGGGAGACTCCAACCAAATACCGAAAGGAAACAACGATGGCAACGCAATCCGGCGACACGCCCCTCCTCGATCTGCTGGCGAGTATGACCGCGAACTCCGTCGAGAGCACAAACCTTGACCCGAGATCATTGATGCTTGTCCGCATCGCTGCCCTCGTCGCGGTCGACGCTCCTCCAGCTTCGTACATGCTGAACCTGGGCGCCGCGGGCGAGCTCGGCGTCACCGCGGACGATGTCGAGGGGTTGCTCGCGGCGGTCGCTCCTATCGTTGGCACCACACGAATCGTCTCGGCGGTCGGCAAGTTGATGCGGGCGTTCGACCTGAAGCTGGAGTTGGGAGAGCTCGAGCAGTACATCGACGGTTAGTCACCGGCCGGGGAAAGGTAGGTGCCTCGCCTCGCCGGTGATGGTCCCGTACCCCGGCAAGGGTGGCTGGCGCTCCTGAGGGCGTGACGACGGGTCGTCTTGTTGGCGGGCAGCTCGATGGCATCGAGCTGGAAATCGAGCCGGGCCGGGAGGCGATCCCGTGGGAACCGAAATCACCCAGATGCGGTGATGACGTCTCACCCGAAACTTGGTGAATGTCCGTCGTGTGATTGGACCCCGAGCACACGTGCCCGAGCCGACGGCCGGGCGGAGCTCTACCCGGAGGCGCCTATGCCCGATTCTGTTGACCCTCGTCACCTCCTGCTGATCGGGGCCGGACCCGGTGTCGGCGCCGGCGTCGTGCGGCGGTTCGGCCGCGAAGGCTTCCGCAGCACACTCATTGCCCGCGGGGAAGCGGTCGAGCAACTCGCCGCCGAGCTGCGTAGCGACGGGCCGGAGGTCGAGCCGGTGCGCGCAGACATCGAAGATCTGGACGGCTATCGAGCGACGCTCGAGCAGATCTTCGGCCGCCCGGGCGCCCCGGGCGTCGCCGTATACAACGCAGCCCTGCCGGATCCCGGCGAGATCCTCGACACGACGGTCGGACGGCTCCGGACCGCATATGCAGTCGACGTCCTCGGCGCGGTCGTCGCGGCACAGGTCGCCGCGCCCGTCCTGCGGACGGCCGGCAGCGGCACGCTGCTGTTCACCAGCGGCGGCTTCGCGGACCATCCGGTGCCCGGACTGGCGAGCCTCTCCATGGGGAAGGCCGCGCTGCGGTCGGCGGCGACCCTCATCGCGGCCGGTGTCCGGGAGGATGGCATCCATGCCGCGACTATCACGATCGCCGGCGCGGTCGTGCCTGGGACGGAGTTCGATCCGGACAAGATCGCGGAGCTCTTTTGGACCGCCCACATCGACCCGCCCGACGCCTGGCAGACCGAGTACCGATTCACAGGCGCGTAACGGCGCCACGCCACGACACCCAGGGGCGCGGTGATCCGCGGTCCGCGGTTTAGGCGGGTGCCATGACGTCGTGCACGCCGGGCGTGGCGTGGTCGTCAGTGAGGAAGGTCAGCAGCCGCTCGGTGAGGTAAGCGGGGTCTTCCTCAGCCACCCAATGTCCGGTGGGCGCGATGTGCCCAGTCACGTCTGTGGCGTATCTGACGACCTGGTCGTGGACCATCTGCCCGAAGGTGCCCTCCGCACCGATCGCCAGTACGGGAATGCTCAGCGGCGTGTTGCGGTGGTGGGTTGTGTCGGCGACATCGTCGTGCATCGCACGGAAGTACTCAAACGACGCGCGCGTGTGTCCGGGCTGCCGCAGCTGTGCCGCGTACTCGGCGATCGCCTGCTCATCAACGCCGCCCTTGACCACTTCCAGCCAATCGACGAATCCGTCGACCCAGATGTCCTCGCGTCCCGCGACCATCCGCTCGGGCAGGCCGTTGCGGAGGGTAAAGAACCCGAAGTTCCACAGACCCGGACCCTGCGCCGTGAGCGAGGGAAACTCATAGAGCGATTCATCGGCCAGCGGCGAGTCGATCAGGACCAGCCGGCTGGTCGAGTCGCGGTGGGCCGCGGCGTAGGCATAGGCGACCATCGTCCCGATGTCGTGCCCGACGACGCTCACCTCGTCGGCGAGGTCGAGGCCGACCAACAGTTGGTGGACGTCCTCGGCCATGACGGATTTGCCGTAGCCGTCGGCGGGGGCATCTGAGCCGCCAGCGCCACGCAGGTCCGGCGCGATGACCGTGAAGTGCGCTGCCAGCGCTGGCAGCACCTTGCGCCACATGTACCAGGTCTGGGGGTAGCCGTGCAACAGCACGAGGGTAGGGCCCGCGCCGCCACGGACGTAGTTGATGGTGATCCCGTTGGCGGGCGCGGTTGTCTCGGCAAAGTCAGCCGGGACGCGGGATGTAGTGAGCAGGGGCATGTGTTCCCTTTCGGGGTCGTCAGTGGTCGGGTTCTTCGGAGGCCGTGGCCACGCCTGCTCGCGTTCGGGCGACGAGCAACGCAGTGATTTGAGTGTCCATCGCATCCGTGTCTTAAGCCACGACCGGCTGGCTCACAGTGATAGGCGCCGACTAACAGTGACGGCGCATCGTTCGGCGCAAGGGGTCGCGCCCCGCGATTGTTTCCAAAGAGGGGCGCGCGCGAAGTCACCGCCGAGCGATACGACGCCGGTATTAGCCGGCGCCTAGCAGGATGAGCAAATCGATCGTGGCCGAAAGTGCAGGGGTGCTGGACACTCGAAGCACCAAGTCCCATCCACGCAGCACAACGCAGGAGATTGACATGAGCACCACCGAAGTACAGTCGGCGAGCCCCGACTCGAGGGTTGGGAAGATCGACATGAAGCTCGAGAACCAGGTCATCCCCGTATCCAACGTCGACCGATCAAAGCAGTTCTACGAGAGCTTGGGTTGGCGGCTGGACGACGACGTCGCTCCAATGGAAGGCCTTCGCATCGTCCAGTTCACGCCCCCGGGTTCTGGGACGTCGGTGACATTCGGCGAAGGACTCACCACGAGCGCGCCGGGCTCGGCGCAGGCGGTGCTCGTTGTCTCCGACATCGAAGTCGCACATGCCGAACTCGTCGGCCGTGGCATCGCCGCGCTTGACGTGTGGCACGGGCCGCCGTTCCCCGTCGAGGCCCGGCAACCCGGCGTCGATCCCGGGCGCGCCAGCTACGGGTCGTTCTCCTCTTTCAACGACCCCGACGGCAATGTGTGGATTGTCCAGGAGGTCACGACGCGGATCCCGGGCCGCGTCACTGGCGCGGCCTTCGCGTCCACCACGGATCTGGAGGGTGCGCTTCGGCGTGCCGAGTCCGCCCACGGCGAGCACGAGAAAGGCACAGGGCATCGGCTCAAGGCCGAGTTGGCAGAGCGGGTCCGCGGCGAGGAATGGCCGACGTGGTACGCCTCGTACATCGTCGCGGAGCAGACCGGGGCAGACCTGCCTAAGTGACCGACCGCGGCGATTGCCGAGGGTGTTGCCGCCGCCGGGGAACGCCACCTGAGGCAGATTGAGCCGCCGCATTCTGGTTGCCGTATTGGAGACCTCGCCCGTTCGCGGCGGGGTCTCCGTGTTTTCTGGGTCGCCACACGCGTCGCTTGTTGTCACTTACGCCGCGACGACGAGTATCCAGTCGAGCTCGAGGACGACATCTCTGTCTTTGAGCGTCGCGTCATCCTCGAATGCATCGTGGGCCGAGGCGACGGGGAGTTCCCGGTCGATAACTCTGGCGCCGGCGGCGGCCAGGACCTTACGCAGCTCGGCTTGTGCCCACAGAGCCCCGCAGGCGCTTGCGCTTGCGCCGATGACTGCAACCGGCTTGTTGCGCAGGACCGCGTCGTTGACGGGCCGGGAGGCCCAGTCGACGGCGTTCTTCAGTTGGCCCGGTTGGCCCGGGATCGACGAGTTGTATTCGGGCGTCGCAAACAGGATCACGTCGGCCTGCGCGATCGCGTCACGCCAGTGCGCGATCGCGAGCGCATGGGCGGCCGCGTCGTCCTCGTCGAAGGGCGGAGGAGCTTCAACCCGTCGTATTCGGTGAACTGCACCTCGGGCGGTAGGAGCGATCCCGTCGTTGTCGGCTTCACTCGACGAGGTATGTCTCGTAGACCACGGTGTCGGCGTGGCGGCCGCCGACGCTGATGAAGACGCCTTTGTTGAGCCAGTCGAGCTGGGGGGCGGTGGCCTCGATTTGGGTTGAGGTTCGGAACGTGTATTCGCTGGGGTCGACGTCCTCGCCCCGCGCGAGTCGTGCGAGGACTTCCGCGCTGCCGTGGCGCACTCCTCGTGATTGGACGTAAAGCAGCTCGCCCGCGTCGGTCTGCAGCGTGTAGCGCACGTCGCCGAGCGCGGTGCCGTCGGGCAGAACGGTCTGCCAGTCGGCACTGGCGCCGGGCAGCAAGTTGCCGCGTAGGTCAGGTCCGGTGAACGTTCCGTCGGCCAGGGGCACGATCCGGCGATGGCCCTGTGGTCGTTCGCCGAGATCCAGGGGTTGGCCGAGCGTGGCCTGTAGGCGGTAGATCCGGATCAGGCGCGGCTCGGGTAGGAGATCGCTGCTCATGGCTGGCCGCTAGCGGCCGTGGCGAGGGCCGCCTGGGGGGCCGGATCGTTGGGATGGGGCTCGAGCGGCGTGACCGTGATCTGCATCCAGTCAGAGAGCGGCAGCGCGGCCAGAAGGCCGGCGAGCTGCGGTTCGTTGTCGGCGCGGTACAGCCCGAGGGCCTTGGTCTCGCTCGGCGCGGCGGGCAACTTCCACAGCCGGACGAGATGCCCTCGGTCAACGAGACTGGCCGCGGCGGACGCCTCGGCGCTTGTACGGGCCTCGACCTCGGTCGCGGGAGCCCCGTCTGGAACGTTGACCTCGAATTCAACAAGGAACTCCATCAGTCTCTCCTTCTGTCACGCGGCGGATTTCACGGCAGCGGTGGTGCCGGTGAGGAAGCCGAGAAGCGCGTCGTTGACCTCGTCGGGGTGCGTCCAACCGATGTTGTGGGGGCCCCCCTCGACCGGCACGATCGTCACGTCGGCGATGAGTTCGCTGAGCCGCCCCGCGGTCGCGTCGAACGGCAGGATGCGGTCCTCCGTACCGTGTACGACGAGCGTCGGGACGTCGATCTTCGGCAGGTCGTCGCGGAAGTCGGTCAGCCACGTGTCAACGCAGGCGTACGTCGCGTAGGGCGACGAGCCGACGGCAACGGTGAAGCTGGCCTGCCACGCCTGCTCGCTGATCCGGTCGGGGGCGAGAACGTCGACGTTGTAGAAGTTGTCCAGGAAGTTCTTGAAGTAGGCATAGCGGTCCTTGACGATCGCTGCCTTGATGTCCGCGAACACCTGACCCGGCACGCCTTCGGGGTTGTCGTCGGTCTTGAGCAGGAACGGCGGAATCACGCCGAAGAGAGCGGCCTTGCTCACTCGCGCGGACCCGTACCTGCCGAGGTATCGCGTGACCTCGCCCGTGCCCATCGAGAAGCCGGCCAGAATGACGTCGGTTAGATCGAGGTGCTCGAGCAGCGCGTTGAGGTCGGCCGCAAAGGTGTCGTAGTCATAGCCCACTGTCGGTTGGCTCGAGCGGCCGAACCCGCGGCGGTCGTAGCTGACACAGCGGTAGCCGGCAGCGAGCAGCACGCGCTCCTGACGCTCCCACGAGTTGCCGTTGAGCGGATAGCCGTGGATCAGCACGACGGGCTGGCCGCTGCCGTGGTCCTCGTAGTGAATCTCGGTCGGGGACCCGTTCTCGGTTCCAACGATGATGCGCGGCATGTTCGTGCTCCTTGGTGTCGGGTGGGCGCTATTCGCAGTGGCGCTCGTGTGTTCGATCGTGCGGCCCAAGTGCCGATATGTCCACGACCTTTGAACTCACACTGGTAGACGCCACCTAACAGGCGGCGTAAGCTCGCGGTGCGTGGAACTGCGCCAACTGCGTTACTTCGTCGCGGTCGCCGAGGAGCTGCACTTCGGACGTGCGGCCGAGCGTCTGTACATCGCCGCGCCGTCGCTGTCGCAGCAGATCAAGGCGCTCGAGGCGAGCGTCGGGGTCCCGCTGTTCGTTCGCGATCGCCGACACGTCGAGTTGACCTCGGCCGGCCGGCTTCTCCTGACTGACGCCCGGGAGATCATCGCCCTCGCTGCAAGCGCGCAGCGGCGCTTGGAGGGCACCTCAGGTCCTTTGCGGCTCGGATATGTCAGTTGGCTGCCCGATGAGCTCGTCGCCTCGGTCCGGTCGGACCTGCGCTTGGACGAATGGGTCATGCCCAGTCACATCCAGATCGCTCGCGTGCTCGACGGTGGCCTGGACGCGGCGATCGCGTGGGCTCCCGTCGTCGACGGGCGGCTTCATCTACAGCTCCTGTGGGCCGAGCCACTGGCCGCCGTCGTACCCGCGCGCCTCAAAGAGGAGATGATCGCTGCCGATCGTCTGCGGGTGCTTGTCGACGCCGACCTGACGTCCTGGGACGCCTGGAACCACTTCGCTCGCGAGTTCGCGATGGCGGCCGGCGCGCGGGTCGTGGAGATCGACGACGGGGGGATCACGGGGCGCGGATTCCATGACCACTGCCGAAGCCTGAACGCGCCGGTGCTGCAGTCGCCTAAGCGTCACCGGGCATCGGTGCCGCCAGGCCTCCGTACCCGACCGGTACGCGACCCCACGCCGCTCTGGTGCTGGTCGCTGGCGACCCGCGCCGGCGACGACCGCCCCACGGTGCTCGCGCTTCGCGAGAGCGCCGAGAACCTCACCCACGCTGCCCAGCTTCCCACGCTGCGGGAACGGGCCAGCTGGGTCCCGGCGCAAGATCCGCACCGCGACACGATCAGGGCTGTGGTGGGCTCGGCGCTGCTGTCTGGAGGCGGGTGATCCTGCGGGTGCGGAGCCATCCCGTGCGCGCCAGCGCGATGCCGCCGATGTAGGCGGCTGCGGTGGCGAGGTATGCGGCGTGCAGCGAGACGGAGCTCCCGCCGCTGACGAGGAGAGTGCCGAGGACGGCGACTCCGAGGGCACCGCCGGTCTGGCGGGAGGCGTTGAAGACGCCGGACGCAAGGCCGATGCGATCGCCCGGCGCGTGGCTCATCGCCACCGCGGTCATGGCTGGCATGGCCACAGCGGTGACACCGACCGGCAGGCTCGACACGATCAGCCACGTCACCCCGTCGACCCCGGCGACGTAGTGGATCAGCGCTCCGGCGGCGCCGGCGGTCAGGCCGACGACGATGGTGGGCCATTCGCCGATGTGACTGACGAGACGGCCGCTAAGGAACGCCATCGTTCCCGTGACGACGGTCATGGGAAGCAGGGCGAGGCCGGTCGCTAGCGCGTCGAGGCCGTGGGCTCGGTGTAGGTCGACGGCTAGGCAGAAGATCGACCCGTAGAGACAGAAGTTGAAGATCACCCCGAGCGCGACCGCAATTGAAAACGTACGCTCGCGAAAGAGGGCGGGGTCGACCATCGGGTGCTCGACCGTACGCTCGACGAGAGCGAACCCCCCCGCGCTCGCGATGCCGGCGACCAGCAGCGCAAGCGTGAGCCTCCCGTCCCACCCGTTGCTGCCGGCGATGATGAAGCCACCGGTCAGTGCTGCCAAGCCCAGCGTGGCGAGCGTCTGGCCAGGGAGGTCCAGTGGATGGCGGTGCCGAGGCGTTTCTTGGACGTGACGGCGCAGAAGCTCCGCGGCGGCGGCCGCGATCGGCAGGTTGACCAGAAAGATCGCGCGCCAGCCGAAGGCGGCGGTGAGGACGCCGCCGAGGACGGGCCCGGCGGCCAAGCCGATTCCCGACGCGCCACCCCACAGGCTGAGCGCACGACGACGTTCGCGGGCCTCGGGAAACATATGGGCGATCAGCGCCAGCGAGCAGGGCATCAACGCTGCAGCACCGGCGCCCTGGACCACGCGAGCCACAATCAGCGCGGTCAAGGAGGTCGCGCAGGCGCACGCTGCGCTACCCAGCCCGAAGACAGCCAGGCCGACGAGGAATCCTGTGCGCAGGCCGATGCGGTCTGCCAGCGCCCCGGCCGACAGCAGCAGCGCCGCGAACGCCAAGGTGTAGCCGCTGACAATCCACTGCGCCGTCGACAGCCCGCCGCCGAGGTCGGCGCCAATCGGCCCCAAAGCGACGTTCACGATCGTCGCGTCGAGAGTGATCATCAAGAACCCCAACGAGATCGCGGTAAGTCCGAGGGCGCGGCCACGCTCGCTGCTGCGGTTCGCGCGCCGGCTCATCCATCCGATCGTCCGGCTCGCCGGCGCCGTTGTCCACGACGCCTGAACTCACGCTAATAGACGCCGCCTAACAGGCGCCCTTCGGAGCGGCGTGGCAGCCGGCCGGCTCTTGCTAGCACAGCCACGGCTCCCTAACCAGCACTCACGAGCCGCGCGACACGGCTCGGTACTCCACTGCTCGCGCGGTAGCCGGGCGCGTCGCTCCGACCCAGAGTGCCGGCTTCTGAGACCGGAAGCGACGGGCAGCCGTTGTTACTGTCAACGAGCCCTGTCCTGTGCAGCCCCTCGGAGACCGCTGCGAGGCAACGTAGCTTGTCACAGTTCCCATGCGGCCCAAGTGTTGGCCCCATGTTAGGCGGCGGCTACGAGTGTGAGGTGACCGGTCGTGGACACATCGTCGCGTGTGCACCACCATCGGCCTCCCACACAGCAATCAAAGGAGCAGCAGATGTCTCGGATCAGACCGTTCAGTTGGAGGTACGCCATCCCCCTGGTGGCGTTGAGTTCGTTGGCGGTCGCGGCCTGCGGGGGCGGCGGCAGGAGCGCCGACACGTCGAACGTGCAGCCCCAGCCTGCGAGTAGCGGGTACGCGAGCTCGCCCACCGGAAGCACGACGGTGAGCATCGGGACCGGCGTGCATGTCACGAATACGCCCACGAAGGCGTTCCGACTTAAGCCTGTCGACGCGACCGAGTCCGTCGCCGTGGGTCCGGCTGGATACCCGGTTTACACCTTCGAGGGTGAAACGACCCAGCACATCATTTGCCAGAAGACAGCGAACGCAAAAAGCAACTGCTGGGGGTTCTGGCCGCCCGTGAAGGTGAGCTCGAACACCGACATCAGCAAGCAGAGCGGGATCGGCGGCAAGCTGGGCACGTTCAGCAACCATGGTGTGCTCCAGCTCACCTTGAACGGCCAACCGCTCTACTACTTCACTCCCGACCTGGCTTCTAAGAACACGTCGCAGGCGACTGGCGACGAGATCAAGACGTTCGGGTCCATCTGGCACATCGTCGCCACTGGGTAAGAATCGCCGTCGCAATAGCAGTGACACCATCATTACGCCACGTCAGGAGCAAAAGCGCGCATGTCCTCAACAGCCAAGGCCTCGCAAGTCAACCTCAGTCGGGTTACACCCTCCTATTGCCGAGTCGTACTCGACAACCCGCCGCTGAACCTCATGGGTCCGGAATTCGTTTCGGAGATCCGGGAGGTTGTCACGACGCTGGAGAACGACGAGGAAGTGAAGGTGGTGGTCTTCGAAAGTGCCGTCGACGGGTTCTTTCTGAATCACTCCGACTTCCTCGCGAATTTCGAGGATTTGACCAGCATCCCGCAAGGTCCGACCGGCCTCGAGGCATGGCCCGACGTCCTCGTGCGTCTGACGCGCGCCCCGTTCGTGTCGATCGCGCTGATCCGGGGGCGCGCGACCGGAAACGGCAGCGAGCTCGCGCTTGCCTGCGACATGAGCTTCGCGAGCCGCGAGAAGGCGTTGTTGTCGCAGTGGGAAGTGGGCGTGGGCCTCGTCGCCGGCGGAGGGCCGATGGCGCGATTGCCGCGGCTCATCGGACGGGGACGCGCCCTGGAGGTGCTCCTGAGCTCAAACGACATCAGCGGCGCCGATGCCGAGCGCCTCGGCTATGTCAACCGTGCCCTGCCGGATGCCGAGCTGGACGGGTTTGTCGACGCGCTCGCAACCCGGATCGCCTCGTTTGACAAGTGGGCGATCGCCAACACCAAGCGGCTCGTGAACGAAGCCAGCCTGCCGCCCGACGTCGAGATCAGAGCCGGCTGGGACGCGTGTATGACCTCCGTCAAACGACCAGCGGCGCAAGAGAGAATCAAAGCTCTCCTGGAGCAGGGTCTCGAGGAGCCTGGAGACCTGCAACACCGACTCGGATTCCACCTCGGACAGCTGGGCCGCAATGGCGAGCGTTGAAATCCGACCGACCTGCCTCATTTCCGAAAGAGAGCACACGACCATGGACTTGCTCACCATCGCAAAGGAAATCGCTGACCGCGTCGAGGCCGAGTCGGGTAAACAACGATACCCGTCGCGGTTACCGTCATCGACGTTCACGGCAACGTTGTTCTCACTCACCGCATGACCGGCGCGCCCGCGTTCTCGCTCGAGCTCGCGGAGCGAAAGGCCTACACGTCCGCGCTCGTCGGCATCCGCACCGCGGACCTCGTTCCCCTCGTCCAACCAGGCGCCGACCTCTATCCGCTCCTCGCCGTCTCGGGCGGTAGATACTCCGCGATGGGCGGCGGCGTGCCGCTGACCTGCGAGGAGGGAGTGATCGCGGGCGTCGGAGTCAGCGGCGGAACGACGGAGCAGGACATCGCCATCGTTGAAGCGGCGATGAGATACGTCGAAGCAGCCGCGGCCTAGGAAGAGTCCTGGGCGGCAAGCCCGCGGAGAGAGCGATCCATCGCGCGGGCGACCTGCTCGCGCGAGCGGGCTTTCACGGCGCAGCTCAATGCAAGGCGCCAACGATCGGGCGTCGCGGGTGAGCACCGCAACCCCAGGTCTGTGAGGACCGAGGTTTGATCGACGTGAACAGCGATCTGTTCGGCGCGCCGCTGGGCGGCGATGTGTTGGGCGTGGGCCAACTGCGTCCGCCCACGGTCGCCGGCGAGCGTGATCAGATCCTCGGCGACCACTGATACCGCACGTCGCGCACACTTCTCCCATGGCGCATCGGCGGCGGAATCGACGACAACCTGACGGACGACTCGCCAACCAGCATGATGCGAGTCGCAACGCGCAACAAGAAACCGCGCTAGCGCATCGGCCAATCCAGAGGCTCCGGGCTCGGATGCGTGGACGTCGAGATGCCGAAGCGCAGCGCCGATGTGCCGACCATCATCTACCGCTCTAGCCAGTTCCCGCGCGGTCCGCCGCGGTTTGTGTCGTTGATCGTCGATACCTCCACCGTACTGGGCCAGGAGCTGATGTCAGAAGACTCGTCCATCCAGCCCCGGTGACCTCGTGGTCAGTGAGGACGCAGCCGAGGCGTACGCTTGACGCATGCGGCTGCCGCGCTTTAGAAAGGGTCGCGTCGCCAAGGAGGAGGCGGTGCTGATCGGCGACCCGCGCGTGGAGGGCTGGGAGTCGGTGAGCACCTTCGAGGACCAGGCAACAGCAGTGTCTTGGCGGGAGCATCTGCGATCGATGGGGATCGACGCGAGCTGCGTCGCGGATCGTCCGCTCGACCGCTTCGGCCGCGGCGACATCTATCTGATGGTCCCGCCGCAGCAGTGGTCACGCGCCAACGAGATCGTTGACAACCTGGATTGAGCCTCGATCGGGGTGCGGATCTGCCCGGGCGATAGCTCGGCTTGCCGAGAGCCGAGCGGCTCGCGCTCGGTAAGCTCGGGGCATGGAGAGCACCGCGATAGGTGACCTCGTGAGCGTTGCCGGCGCCGGGGCCCCTCGCGACGGCATCGTGTACGACACGCCGAGCCCTTCAAAGGTCGTAGTGGCGGTGGTGGACCCGCGCCGCGGTCCGGGGTTCCGCACGGTCCACCCGAAGACACTGACGGCGCGCGAGAAGGAAGGCTCGCACGACCCGGCATTGCGGTTGCTCATCCGTCGGACGCCGCCCCCGGGCTACGGTGGAGCACCCGGTGGAGGCACAGGCCGGCAAGGTCGGGCCGGCTTCACTCGCGGCGCTACTCACCGGCCGACCGGCAAATAAAGACCATCACAGCGGCATCTCGTCGATCCTGGCACATGACCTCGACGCGCCCGCGCGTCCGCCGGGCGGGGAGCGGGCACGCCGGGACAGATCGAAACGAGAAACGCCAGTCGCAGGCGTGACCGCAACGCACGGACGGGCCGTGTCGACGATGATTGTCGAGTGTCCGAGAAACCCACCGCCCGAAGCGTCAAGATCTCCGCCGACGAGCGCACCGGCTGGTCGTCGGAGCGCCCGCGTGCAAGTGGCGCGCCGCCCCGCCCGGTCGACGTGTCAGTCCGGTCCCGCGTCCTGGCTCCCTCGCATCGGCTGCGCTACTCACCCGGGAGCCTGGTGGTCATTGTCGGCCCTCAGGCAGCGGAGCCTGCACGGTTCGCCGAGCGAGTCATCGAGGAGCGGGGGGCTACGCTCACACGCCCGCGGGTACGCGAACTGCTAGCCGGTCGGGTCGCGGAAGGCGAGATCGAGGAACGTGCCGACCAACTACTGGCCGGCGCCGTTCTGAAGCGGCTCCAGTCTGGGCAGAGCGTCGTTCTGCCGCTCGAGGGTTTCGACGCTGCAGAGCGCGAACGGTACGTGCGCCTCGCGCACGGCCTTCGGCGCCCGCGACACCTGATCCTGCTGGACGCTCCGCGCGACCAGGTGCTCGACGACGAGCGACCGGCCCTCGACGAACTCCGACGATCGCTCGACGCCGGCGAACTTGGGCTCGAGGGCTTTCAGACGGCACTCCGTCTTGGCGGCCCCGCCATTACCGAGCTCAAACGAATCGTCTTTCAGCCTCCGCCACGCGACGACTGATCCTCGCCGATTGCAGGGCGCGGGCGGCGGGGTGCAGCGCCGGATTGCGACGGCATCGCGCCGACAAGCCCGACGCTCTGCGCCGCGGCCGCGATCGCTAGCTCAGGTCCCCCGACGAGGTATCCGGCTGCCAGCGCGTCGCCGGCTCCGGTGGAGTCGATCGCCGCGACGACTGGGGCTGGATAGAAGCCCTCCGGGAAGGTCGCCCCTCGGGCGCCATGCTTGATCACCCAGCTGGTGTCGAAGCCGGGCACCGCAGCGCGCTCGGCCTCGGTGGCAAACGCCAGCTCGGGCTTGAGCGCCTCGAGGCGGGAGGTGAACGTCTGCGCTCCGAGCAGCTCGATGTCGTGAGCGGAGGCGAGGTCGATGGTGACGCGGCGGGCGTGGCGCGCCGCGCAGATGGCGGCTTCGGCCATCGGCTCGGCCATCAAGCAGTAACCCGAAACGTGCAACACCTCGCAAGATGCGACCCATGACGGGTCCAGTTCGGTGGCGTCGAGAAGCGACGAGACTCCGCGATCGGAGGCCATCGTTCGGCCGCCAGGCTGTTCTCGAATCGACACGACCACTCCTGCGCGGCCCGAGACCACCGGTCCGCAGATCTCTACGCCGTAGCGCCCGAGCTCGGCGGCGGCCAGCTCGCTGGATGTATCGGTCCCCCGCTTGCAAATCAACCGGCTCGACGCGCCGAGCGCGCTGGCCCACGCGGCGACGTTCGCGGCCTGGCCACCCGCGGCGAAGCGAATTGCCGCCGGCGTGTCCGAATCGGGCGCAAGCGGTTGGTCGGGCAGAACGAGCACGTCGAGGATCAGATCCCCGATCGTGCAGATCGACTCCATGGCCACATGATCGCGCCCCGGGCGTTACGGTTCGATCGTGGCTTCGGTTATGTCCGAGGCGGTCGCTCGGGCGCTGCGGGACGGGGCACCGGTCGTCGCCCTCGAGTCGACGATCATCACCCACGGCCTGCCGCGGCCGGAGAACCTGGCGGCCGCGATCGAGTTCGAGCAGACCGTCGCGCAAGGCGGCGCCGTGCCGGCGACGATCGCGATGCTCGATGGAGTCGCTCATGTTGGCCTTGCACGCGATCAGCTCGAGCGACTGGCGCTGAGCGAGACCGCGGTGAAGCTCAGCGCTCGCGACCTACCGATCGCCATCGCCCAGCGCCTGACCGGCGGCACGACCGTGGCCGCGACCGCGCTACTCGCCTCCCACGCCGGGATTCGCGTCTTTGCCACTGGCGGGATTGGCGGCGTACACCGCGACGCCCGGACCACGCTCGACGAATCGGCCGACCTCGGGATCCTTGGCGGCTGCCGCATCACGGTCGTATCGGCGGGCATCAAATCGATCTTGGACATCAGCGCCACGCTCGAGCGCCTGGAGAGCCTCAGCGTGCCCGTGGTCGTGTTCGGAACCGACCGCTTCCCGGCGTTCTGGTTAACCGACAGCGGTCATCGGGTTGACTCGCCTGTCGCCACTGCCGCGGAGATCGCCGCGGTCATGAAGGCCGCCGACGAGCTGGCGCTTCCAGGTGGGATCCTGGTCGCCAACCCACTGCCCGAGGCCGAACAACTCGACCCTGCAGTCCACGACCGCCTCCTTGCCGAGGCCCTCGAGGCCGCCGAGACGAGAGCCGTGCGTGGCAAGGACGTAACCCCGTTCCTGCTGGACTACATCCACGAGCACACCGGCCGCAGAAGCGTTGATGTCAACCTCGAGATCGTCCGCCGAAACTGCGCGCTCGGCGCCGATATCGCCCGCGCCTGGGCTGCGCTGTGATGTGGGCTAGGTCCGTCGCTGTCGGGTCGTCAGGCGGTGAATCCATGCTGCGCGAGGATGCCGTCGATCCGTGAGCGATGCGCGGCCTCCCATGCCTCAAGCGACTGCCCGGCTTCCTGCGTCACCTTGGCGTGTGCTTCGCCGAGTACCCGCTCGCTCTGAGCGATCGGAACCACGACGATCCCTTCCTCGTCGGCGACGACAATGTCGCCGACGCTCACCGTCACACCACCACACAGCACCGGCTCGTTGAGCGGCGTCACGACATTCTTGGCGCCAGGGATCGGCATGACCCCTCTGGCGAAGACTGGAAAGCCCATGTCTCGCACCTCCGCGATGTCGCGGATCACGCCATCGACAACAAACGCCGCGATGCCTCGACGCTGAGCGACCGCACAAACGTTGCCGCCCGAGACGGCATAGTCGACGTCTCCGGCCTGAACGACGATCACCGAGCCGGGGCCCGCGCGGTGGACGGCGGCATGGAGCATGAGATTGTCGCCCGGCGGGCAGCGGACCGTAAACGCCGGCCCTGCGACTCTCGGCATCGGCGACCACAGCGGACGGATGCCGCCGTCCAGGACCTGTTCTCGACCGAGGACGTCGGCCAGCGTTGTCGGCGAAATCCTTCGATACTCAGCGATGGTGTTCATGTCGAGCTCCTTCGCCGTCGAGCTTTCAGGTGCTTTAGTCGTCGTCGCGTGCGATCGGCTCGAGGTTGCGGCGCACCTGCTCCAGCACTCGGATCACG
Organism: uncultured Solirubrobacterales bacterium; assembly: GCA_963725925.1. Classification (GTDB taxonomy): domain Bacteria; phylum Actinomycetota; class Thermoleophilia; order Solirubrobacterales; family Solirubrobacteraceae; genus Palsa-465. The sequence continues at coordinate 230,048 of CAVSAY010000001.1, read as the reverse complement.
GTCTTCTGTTCCTCTCGGTTCACGCCGGCGAGAAGGCGGCGCTGAAACTGCCGTCGCGCCTCGTGAAGTTCGATCGTCGTCTGCTTGCCGCTCTCTGTCAATGAGACGAGTGTGAATCGGTTGTCCGTGGGGTCGAGCCTGCGGTTGACCGCCGCCTCGGCTTCGAGCTGCTTGACCAGGCGTGTGACCGTGGCGCCGTCGACGCACAGCCGCCGGCTCAATTCGGCGTGGCTGACCTCACCGTGCTCGAGGAGAAGTAGCAGTAGCTGGCGCCGGCGTTCGCTCGTACCTGAAGTCAGGCTGAACGCTCGCCGGGCTTCGGAGCCGGCGCTTGCGAGTTCTTGGAACAGCGTGTCTTGAAGAGATGCCATCCGCGCAACTATTCTATCGCGCAATCGTTGCGTCAATCAAGGGTTGAGGCGATCACGCATTATTAGACGACTCTTCGAGGCAGCTGCTGGAATCTTCTTGCATGCTCGCGCTCGAAAAGATGCAGTTGTGGCGGCGGACCGCAGTAGCGGTCGACGTGTTCGCGCTGCTCGTCGCGGCAGTTATCGCCGCGTTGGCGGCGGGCCACGGACAGATCTCGGCGGCCGATGCCCGGCTAGCGGCGATCGACGTGTCGTTCGTCTTGCTCGTAATGCACGTGCGCGGACGCCGCGTGAGCCAGTTGCAAGGTTCAGCGATCGACGGCTGCGTTGAGGCGCTGAAGGTGTGCTCGCTCGGCGCACTGCTGGCACTCGCCACGGCCGCGATCCTCGGTGGCGATCGCCCGGTCCCGATTGGGCCAGAGCTTTGGCTGCTGACGGCCGTCGTTATGTGCGGCGCTCGCCTGACCATGCAAGTCGCGCAGCGTCGTGCTCGGCGCCGCGGGGCGCTGATGACTCCGACACTGATCGTGGGCGAGGGCTTGGGCGGCGGACACGACGTTGTGCGAAGGCTGCTGGACAGGCCCGAGCATGGGCTTCGCCCGGTCGGCTTCCTCGACGCAGACGTCATGCCGGGAGCGCCCGACGTCACCATGGGCGTCCCGGTGCTCGGCGGCCCTGATGACCTCGTCGACGTGTGCGCTGAGACTGGCGCCGGCCACGTGATCCTCGCGTTCGCCTCCGAGCGCGATCAGCGCCTCGCCGAGCTTGTCAAGCGCTGTCACGAGCTCGGCGTCGGAGTTTCGGTCGTGCCGCGCCTGTACGAGTCAGTCAGTGAGCGCGGCCAACTTGAACACCTCGGCGGCCTTCCGCTCTTCTCCCCCCACGCGATCGATCCCCGGGGTCGGCAGTTTGCGGCAAAGCACGCAATCGACAGAGTGGTCGCGTTGCTCGCACTGATTGTCCTCTCACCGGTGCTGCTGGCGCTTGCGCTGGCGGTGCGCGTCACCTCACCAGGTCCGGTGATCTTTCGCCAGCGCCGGGTCGGGCGCGATGGCGCCGTTTTCGAGCTGCTGAAGTTCCGCACGATGCTCACCGGCAGCGACGACAGGTTCACTCCGCAAACCGGGGCCGCCCCGGGTGGGATCGAAGGAGCGGACCGCCGCACGCGCATTGGCCGCTGGTTGCGCGCCAGCTCGCTGGACGAGTTACCTCAGCTGGTGAACGTCCTCAAAGGCGAGATGAGCCTGATCGGTCCGCGGCCCGAGCGTCCCGAATTCGCCGAGCAGTTCGCGCGCGAGATCCAGGACTACGATGACCGCCATCGCGTGCGGGCCGGGATCACCGGATGGGCGCAGGCGAACGGGCTGCGCGGGCAGACCTCGATCGCCGACCGCGTCGAGTTGGACAACTACTACATCAACAACTGGTCGCCAGAGCTCGAGCTCCGCACGCTCGCGCTCACATTCGCGGAGGTCGTGCAGCTCCGCGAGTCCCGGCCCGCGACGGCGAAGCAGCCGACCCCAGGACACGCTCGGGCTCAACGAAGCACGGACCAGACATCCCCAGCCGTCGCCTCTGCAGATGCAGCGCGCGGTGGCCGACGACGCTCCGCTCATCCCGGCCGCGCGCGCCTGACGCGGCTGCGGTCAAGGGCCGGTGCTCAAGACGAGTTCGGACGCGGCTCTCTACGCAGACGAGTTCGTTTCGAGCCGTTAGCTCACGACCCAGTCCAGCCAGGCCGACGCTAGGCCTGGGCAAGGACGACAACGGTCGTTACCGTCGCGAGAACCACACCGCCGACGGTGAAAAGAGTGACCGTAGTCGCGGTGAGCGGCGCGGGCTCGCCGCGCTCGATCGCCCGAGCAAGCGCGCGATGGCGACGGGATCCGACGATGAGCAGAGCGAGCGCGAGCACCGCGTAGCCGCACCCGAGCACGACGTATGGCGCTGCGGCGGCGTGCAGTAGGCGCGGCGCAAGCCTCCCGACGCCCAGCGCGCCCGCTGTAGCGACCAACGCTGTGCGCCACCACGCCAGCCAGGTCCTCTCGGCGGCCATTCCAACGTTGAGCGCCGTCTCGGCGTCTGTGGTCTCCGGGGTGCCCTCCACCACATTGGCGATACTCCCACGCGCCGGTGGTGCCGAGCAAGGCCGGGCATCGCGTGCAGGGGTTCGGGGAGCCGTGCTTCCCAGCCCGGCTCAGGATCGCCCCGGCGGCTCGATCGACTGGAGGAACAGGTCGAAGTTGTTCGGGATCGCGGTGGCCTGCTCGCAGACGATCCGCCAGCTCCCTCGGGGGGATCGCCTCGAAGCCTTTGGCCATCACTAGCCGGTGCGCAGGCGTCGCCTGCACGCTCGACGCATGTCGCGCACGCGCGGTCGGACACATCCCAGGACTTCCCGATTCCCGCCTCACCCTCGAGCAGCAACGCGCCCGAGACGTGCTGAAGCGAATCAAGAAATGCCGACACCGCAGCGATCGCTCGCTCACGCCCGACGACAGGACGCCCCAGTCCAGCATCGCCCTTCACGCGTGCAGGTTACGCCTCGCCGCGTGTCCTCTGCAACGGCTCCTCGGCCGGAGCATGGACCGAGTCCTAGCGTCCAAACATAGAATGCGCTGTGATGGGGATCTCCCGAGAGCAGGCGCGGAAGATCGTCGACGCAGCACAGCGCCGAGCAGAGTCGCTTGAGATCACGGTGACCGTCGCTGTCGTCGACGAGGGCGGCCTGGTTAAGGCAGTCGACCGGATGGACGGCGCGCCTCCGTTGAGCGCTCAGATTGCTGAAGCCAAGGCGCAAGGCGCCGCGGTGTGGCATCGGGATGGGCATGTCCTCGCGGAGGTCGCGCAGGAACGCCCGGCGTTTGTCGCTGCCGTCAGCCAGATGACGCGGTTACCGCTGATTGCCGGCGCTGGCTCGATCGTGATCAGAGACGGCGACGGAAGCGTGATTGGTGCTGTCGGCGTCAGCGGCGGCACGCCCGAGCAGGATCGGGAGTGCTGCGACGCCGGGATCACGGCAATGACCGTTTGAGCACACCGACTGCTCCCCGCCTGAAGGAGCAGTGTGCTCGCGACTGACCCGTCGGCGACGAGGCAGCAGCGTGCTCGCCAGGAGGCGCTGGGATCCAGGTCAGAAGAAACGACCGCAACCCGCGATCGCAACGCTCAGCGCCAAAACGCCCACTCCACCATCAGCGGGAGCTCTTCTTTCCAGAACGCGTCGCCATGCGAGCCGGCCCGCTCGATCATGACAACGTCCGCGCCTGCATCGCGCAGCGCGTCCGCCCACCGGTTTGCGTTCTCGAGGAAGAACGGCTCTTGCTCACCGGCGACGAGGTACGCCCGTGGAAGCGGGCTCGGGATCACTGTTGGCGGTCGGTAGCCTGCGCCTGGCGACGCGCAGAACACCGCGCTGTAGATGTCGGGATGGCGAAGCCCCATGGCGAGCGCGAGCTCTGCGCTCGCCGAGACACCGAAGACCGCGCTTCGGTCGGCAGACAGCGAAACGTCGAACCGTGACTGCGCCCACCGGCGTACGTCTTCGACAAAGAACTTTTCGTGCGCCGCGAACCGGTCGTGGTCAAATGCGAACGCGGCCGTGCTCCCGCCTGGTGAGTACTCGTGGAGCCGTAGCTCCTCGTCGTCCGGGCGGTGTGCGCCGATGATCATCGTGGGTGGTAGGTCGGCGGTTTCGAGGACGCCTCCCCACGACGTGATCAACTGGCCGTCACCAGCGAAGACGACGGCCTCGGGCGCAGCTGGCGGGACATACGCCGTGACCTGTCGACCTCCGTCGTACTCAAGCCTCTCGGTGACGAACTGGCCCAGCGTAGGCGACACGGTGCGGACTCCTTGCTGGTAGGGGCGGCGAGTCGGCGGTGGCGGCGTTCGAGCTCGAAGGCGAGCCAGCGGACCTTACCGCGCAATCACGAGCTCGCGGCAGTCATACGTCAGTCCTCCTGGCGGAGGCGGCGTTCATCTGCTGGACGCCGGCTGTGAGCCCGAGCCGGATGACTCGCGCGGTCGTGTTAAGCCGCTCAGACGGGATCGTGTACACCGCTAAGCGCCCCGCACGAGCGAGCCGTAAAGCAGGACTCGGCAGAACCTCCGGACTACCGGCCGCCGCAGACGACCTCGCGTGGGCGGGATCTCCCGCCACATCGCCCCGGGAATCCGTGACACACTCTGACGGCTCAGACCACGTTCAGCTGCATGATCACGGCTCGGCCGCCGGCGCGTACGGTGAGCGCATAGCGCCCGCGCTGCAGGTGCCGGCCGTGGAGCAGCGAGGTGAGCGCATACCGGTTTGTGCCCCGGTGGCCGCTAACGATCCGCAACACACCGCGGGTCGCCGACCGCCCGTGCGCACGTCCGCTGAAGCTGATCTGCACCCGCGTCGGCGCCGACAGTGTGAACACCAGGCCCGGGCCGCCACGGCCGCCGCGGACGGCGACGTGGGTGAGGTTGATCGCGCCCGGATGCGACGGCTGCGCGGGTTGGGTCACGGTGACCGGGGCCTGTGCAGGCGCGCGTGTCTCCACTGGCGGGGAAGGCGCGGGCGGTGGCGCGGACGTGCCCACCGGGGCGACGGCGCCCACAGCAGCGGCCGCGTTGAGCTCCCCGCCGGTCACGGACAGCCCGGCCAGCTCAGGCGCCGGACTGACGCGGGCCAGGAGATCGGTCTTGAGCTGGGCCGCGGTGAGCGACGGGTCCTGCGCCAACATCAGCGCGAGCGCACCGCTGACCATCGGTGTGGCCATCGAGGTGCCGCTGGCGTAGCCGTAGCCGCCGCCCGGCCGGGTGGAGGCGATGTTGACCCCCGGTGCGAACAGGTCGACGCTGGCGGCGCCGTAGTTCGTGAACGATGCCGGCCGATCGTTCTGGTCGGTGGCGCCGACGCAGATCACGTTGGCCACCGGGAGGTCGCACGGGTAGTACGGCGTCGTGTCGACGTCGTAGCCGATCTGGTGGGCGTTGCCGTTGCCGGCCGCGACCACGTACAGCGTGTTGGGGTTGTCCGCGATGGACTGTTCGAGCGTCTGAGATATCGCCGCGGCGCCGAGGCTGGCGTTTACGATTCTGACGCCGTTCTGGCCGGCGTAGTTGAACGCGGCAGCCACGTCGTTGATGCTGCCGTTGCCGTTCGCGTCCAACGCCTGCAACGGCATCACCTTCGCCCCCGGCGCCACGCCGGTCACGCCGGCGCCGTTGTTCTGGATGGCCGCGATGATGCCGCTCACGAATGTTCCATGGCCGTTCTCGTCCTCCGTGGGCGTTCCCTGTACGCCGTTGAAGAAGCTCTGCCCGGCAACCGTCTGTCCGGTCAGATCGGGCGCGGTCGGGTCCACTCCCGTGTCGACCACCGCGACCGTCACCCCGACTCCCGTCGAGTGGAGCCAGGCAGTCATGGCGCCGATGTCGTCGCCGGGGGTGCCGCTCGTGCCCAGCACCGATTGGCCGGTGTTCGACAGCCCCCACTGAAGCCCGACGTAGGGGTCGTTCGGCGTCGATGTGGCGTGGACCTCGCCGTTGGGCTCGGCGTACTGGACCTGGGGATCGCGCGCCAGCGTGGCCACCACCGCCCCCAGCCGGCCGGCCGACGCGCGGTCGATCTCGGTGTTCGGCAGGGGACCCCGCCCCGCATAGCTGACCCCCGCCCGCGCGCGCAGCCTGGCCTGCTCGGCCGCGGTCACGCCGGGCTTGCGCGCGACGATGACCTCGCGGACGCCCCGCACCTGCATGGCCCGGATGTCGGCAGCCGACATCGCCGGTCCGGGGAAGGTCGACGCGGCGGCGGCGGGCGCGGCGATCGCCGCGACCAACAGCGCTGTGATAGCAGCGCGCGGGCTCCTTGCCGGCAGGCGCATGGCTGCTTTGTCGGCCCCCAGTCGACCGGCGCATGAGGCTTCGCGTCCGTCATAGACAATTCATCGAGCCGCGAAGCCGGCCCCCTGGGAGCCGCAGCGTGGCTCTTGCCGCCGGCCTCGGCCTGCGTAGGCTCGGGCACCGGAGCACGATCGTTTCGGACCCGCCTTGGAAGCAAGTCTGGCGCGGCTCGCGCAGGCTCACCTGCTCAACCTCGAGCCGTCCGGAGGCGACAGAGCGCTGCCCTCAGCGCGCGCGTCGTGCCACCGTTGACTAAACCACCCGGCGTCCGATAGCTGCACGACCCCTGAGAATCAGCGCGCCGCTGCACGCCCGTCATCGCCACGGCGCAGCGACGCCCCGTGGCGCCTGGCGTCCCGGGTCCTCCCGTGCCTCCCCGCGCGGCCAGATATGGCGATCGGGGCGGGGCTCGTTATCCGGTCACGGGCGGCGGAGCCGGCGGACGTGGAGTCCGCTTCGCCCGGAGAACCTTCACGAGGACCTTAGCCTTAGCGATCGGCGGCAGCTTCGCGATCGGGACAGCGACGGCACCCGGCGGCAGGTCCCCTTTCAGCACCGGTGGTGGCACCGCGGGCACACCTGGCGGTGGCGCGGGCGTGATGTCGGCGACGTTGTCCAAGTTGCCCAGCGGCGCGTTCGCGTTGACGCGGAGCATGAGGTGGACGCTGGCGCTACGGCCCGGCCTTATGCCTGGGATCAAGAAACAGCGCCGGCTGCCGAGACGACGCATCTTGCGGTCGGCGCTCACGAACGTCGTGTGGTTCGGGATGTGATCGCAGAGTAAGAGGTTGCGCTCGCTGACACGGCCACGGTTGCGGACGGTGAGTCGGTAGCCCTCGATGCTGCCGGCGGTCACCGTGGGCGAGTCGGCCTGCTTGTCGATGATCAGGTCACAACCCTGTAGACCAGAGCCGGTAGAGGTGGTCGTAGTCACGTTGTCGAACAGGTAGCCAGCGTTCTGCGTGGTGTCAAAACCACCCAAGGCAGCCCGGAACTGCAGGTCGGTGTTGGTGGGGAACATGTCGGGCTGGAACTTGCGGTAGAAGTTCTCCCACGACGAGAAGCACTGACCGGTGTCCTGACCGTCGATGGATACGCGGGCGAGGTCGTTGTTCCGGCCGGGGTTGAACTTGATCGCCATCTTGATCGTATGCGGCTTCGAAGGGTCAAGCACCTTCACCGGAATTGCTGCGATGTCGCCGTCCAGCTCTGGGGCATGTGCGACGTCAACTTCGACACCGGCCTTGGTACTTGTCAGATCGATCCGCAGCATGCGCCCCCCCATTCCGTTGTCCGGAGAGACGCTAACGTAGAGTCCGTCCTGGAACGCGGACGTCGTGGGGATGAACGAGAACTGGGCGGTGAACAACTTATTGGTCTCATCCTCCCCGGCTGGATCGTTAACTGGGGTCGAATAAGTCTGGAAGCTAAACTCGCCACTCCCACACAGGTTCGAGAAGCGCAACGCCTGCGGTGCGAAGCCGGAAGCTGCACCGTTGGGGTAGCCCGAGGTGTCGACAACCTCCTGGTCGAACTTCCCGCCGGTTAGTACGCACCCAGGACTTCCCTGATCCACCGTAATCTGCCCCGGGGTTGCGCTCTTCCAACCCTGCTGTCCGTTGACGGTCCCTGGCGTGAAGGTGTCAAAGTTCGAGGTGACGCTGTCCGCCACGGCGACTCCGCTCGGAAGCAGAGCGACGCCGGCGACGAAGACAAACACCCCCACAATCGCGTTCCGCGGCAGAACTGAACGGATAAGGCTGCTGGTACGTCGCACAGCGACCACCTCCCCAAGGGATGATCTGGCATGACGGGCGCGCATTCCCCGAATTTGAGCTCGAGCCTACCGCCCCGCGTATGGCCGCCGCAATCGTGCACGCGCTACCCCCGAGGGTGGTAGACACACGTTGTCGGGAGCGGTCCGGCCGCTTGTTCCGGCGGCCGGACAGGCGTCGAGAGTCCGATGCGCCGGCGTGTTTAGTCCACCCGCACGGGAATGCCCGGTAGGGCTCCGACGCCGATCGAACCGACGAGCCAGTCGATCGACGAGTTATCGACCCGGATGCACCCATGGCTGCTCGCCGAACCGAGCGGATCGAGCAGGCTCGCGCCGCCACGCCCATGGATACCGATGGTGCCGTCGCCCCCGTCGAATTGCTGCAGCACGTCGCTGTGGGCGGTCAGGGCCAGAATCCAGGAGCCCACAAACGCGTTCGGCGGGGAGGCCCACGCACCGATGATCGAAAACAACCCCACCGGGGTCGGCGTGCTGGGCTTGCCGACCACGACCGGTACGCGCCGCACCAGACGTCCGCGGCGATAGACCGAGAGCGACCGATCCGCGGTTGACACGACGATCCGCCAAGCGTTCGGACGCAAGATCACCTGGGAAGCGTCGACCCATCCGCTGGCGTTGTTGGGCCGCGAGGGAAGGCGCACCTCCACCCAGCATCGTCCGCTGCGGGTGCGGGCCGCATCGAGCACAAGCAACCATGACGCCTGCGCCGGTCCGACGAAGGTCCGGGCCCTCGTGCCTGCGCGCGAGACACCACCGTGAACACCCGTCCGTCCGAGCAACTCCGCGCGCCACGCCGCCTTGTTCGTGGGTCGACCGATGACCGAACCGGTCGCACTGCCCCTGTGGCACAGGAGCGCGGCAGAAGCACGCGGCGTCGCGACGAGCCAGATCGCGATACACACGAACACAGACGTCCAGCACACCGCCCGAAATCCGAATACAACTTGCGCCGGCGGCCGATGGCGCGACCCGCGGGACGAATGCGTCACTTCTCGATCACCCGTGCCCGAGCCGCCACACGAATTATTCGCAGTGGACGCTTTGCCCCGGTTCGCGGTTGTCATCGCCGCCATTGTCGCAGCCGGGCGCCGGGAGGAACCGGATTCCCTTCCGACGCCTCCATTGGCACCGGATGTCTCACAGTCCGGTCGAGGTGCAACCGCTCCCGACACGATCGGGACGTGCGTCCGCCGCACCGGAGGAACGCGTCGGTTGACAGAACGGTTCGGACTGTGGATCTGGTGTCAAATCAGCAGTCCGAAACATCGGCACGCGCCTTGTGCTCGCTGGCGACCAGATCCGCGGCCATCCTGCAAACGCCGGCGGGTATACGCCGCGGACGGGGTCGGTTCCGGAAACCAATCTGAGAGCAGCACTGCTGACGATCCTGACCCTCGCTGTCGCATGGGACGAGTTGGGATAGCGCTCCCACGACCTCCGCGGGTGCCTGCTTCGCCAGGTGAACAAGGGACACCGCCGATCGACCGGGCGCTACCGCGTGCTCATGCAAGCAGCCACGATTCGACGCGGTCGGCGCCGCCGCTGGCTGCTGCTGTCGGACAGACTCAGCGGCGCGACAGCCGGACGCCCGCGTGGCTGCTCTCCGCGGCCGGCGGCAACACTGAGCTCGCCTGAGCCGCGGGTGTGGGTGCCAGCTTGATGACAAGAGGAGGCACGTTCGGACGCTGGGGTCGCGCGTCGACATTCGCTGGAGTTGGAGTGTCCGACGCGGCGGCGGGTGTCGTGAACAGCCTTCGCCGCGAGGCGGCGGCAGGATAGTGAAAGGCGACCTCGAAAACCGATTGGCTGGGATGAGCCGCCCAGAGCGCTACCGATGGCCTACACGTATCAGTTCCAGGACCACCTACGTGAGCACCGGCCGTCCCGTGTGGGTCAGCGGCTGTGGTGGATGCCGGCGGCGGCTGGCGTTGCCCTAGTCATCGCCGACGGGGTCTACCTGGCGGACACACGCTCCGGTCACCTGTCGTTCCCGCTCGCTGTCCCGCCGCTGTTGATTGCCGCGACGCTGTTCCTCGTCGCCTCGGCGGCGCTGAGCATCGCCGACTGGACCTACCGATCGGAGAAGTACTACCGGGAGGCGCAGCACGCCGCTGCCTCCAAAGCGCTCGCCTACATCGTCGCCGGCCGCCGCACCCGCGGTGACGTCGCCGACAACGCGCTTCTCAGTGACCAAACGAGCCACCGGCCAGTAGCGGTCGACATATCGCCAGCGACCGCAGCCAGACCGCGACCGGCCACGCCGCCCCAGCCGGCGCCAGCGCCGACCGTCGGCCCGGTCACGTCGGCTCGTCAGGTGCTACCGCTCGACGCCTGACAGCACCCGCAGGCACGACGCGACTGATCGGCATGGGAAGTAGCAGCGCAAATCTGGTTTGGCATGGCGGCTCCGTTTGTCCCGGGAGCGGCAGTGTTGATGCCCTGTTGCCGCCTGTCGGCCGGACGCCTGTGTCAAGGCCTGGAGCGTGTCTGGATGTACTTCAGGGGATCGGCGTCATCGGGGCAAAATCTCCAATCGGAGATAGCGGGGTATTCGGAGTAGGCCTGCGACATTGCCTCGTCTAACGTGTCGTGCTGCGTCTCGCTGACAAGCTCGCCGCGATCGGTGAATCGCTCGAGGAAGAAGCCTGCCACCCTCTCGGCGATCAGCAGGACCGTCACCTGCGGCGGCGGACGGCCAGTTCGGGCCCCGGACGGATCTTTGGGTTCAGCCGTCGAAGCAGGGGAGAGCGATAAGACCTCGGCACACCGCGTTGTATTCACGGGACGACCTGCTTTGGTGGATCAGACATCGTTGATGTTGTCCGGGAGCAGCCCGAAGGATTGGTAGAGGCGGACGTAGTCGACGGTGTCCCAGTGTTCGGCGGCGAGTCCGTTTTCGATGCGGAAGAAGTCCGCCGACGTGAAGTCGACAGGTCGGCCGCTCTCGGCGACCGTGCCGTCCCACAAGCTGATCGACGCGACGCGATCGTTCTCGGCCACGACGTGCGTCTGTAGGGCGCGACCGTCGGGCATCGCGCCACGGCCGATCGCCCAGGCGTTGGCGAACATCGATCGGCCGTCCGGCGTCCAGCCGGTGTTCTGGATGTAGGTGTCGGCGACCGCGTCGACGTCCTCGGCGTGTCCGGTCGAGATGACGCCGTCGTAGACCCGGCGGCTGACGCCTCGTGACTCTTCGCGTGAAATGGGACGTCCAGTTTTGGTACCGAACTCGGTCCCGAGCCGTTCCTGGAACAGCCCGTTGGGCGATTTGGGAACGCCGAGCAATTGCTGGAACACGCTCGCAACGCCGGGGATGGCGCCGATCGCGACCAGGATTCGGTAGGTGTCCAGGACCGGCCAGTGCTCGACGATCCGGTCGTCGCGAACGCGGAAGACGTGTGAGGCGGACGTCTGGATCGCGTTACCCGTCGCGGCCACGCCTGCGTACTCGCCTGTGTGGGTTCCGGTGATGATCGTGCGTCGTATGACAGGAACTGTCGCGCCAGTAGCTCATCGATGCGGGCCGGGTCCTCGGCGTTGACGGCGTCGAAATAGGCGCGAACCAGCTCGTCTGCGCGCTGCGCGGACCGGGTTGCGTGGAACCCGTCGAGGCTTGTGACCGTAGAGGCGCTCATGTTCGTCAGTCCTACCGGACGATCTCAATGGGTCATGCTTGGAGGCCGACGAGGCGCATGCGTAGCTCGTCGAGTTGCTCGTCGCTCTGCTCGTGCACCAGCTTGAGGATCTCCTCGGCATCCGGCCCAACGGGGACACGAATCGGGGCGGGCTGCCGCTCGGCAGCCTCGACCACGCTCGCCGCGGCTGCCGCGGCGTCGAGGCCGGCGCTCTGCATGCCGTTGAGCGCCGCGGTGAATGCCGCGAACGTATCGCCGTAGAGCGCATGTTGCTCCGGGGTCATCGACTCCGCGACGCGCTCGAGCGCGACAGCGGTTTTCGCTGGACCGCCGGTTGCCATGTTGCCCGGCTGGGCCATCACGAAGGTGACACCGAAAGGCTTGAGTTCGCCGCGGTAGACGTCGGCGAACGCCTCGAGCGCCGCCTTCGACGCGCTCGAGGGACCGTTGAACGGCAACGGCAAGCGGCCGGTCATCGACCCGATCTGCACGATCCGCCCCCGCGCCTCGCGCAGCGCAGGCAGAAACGCGTTGATCGCGGCCAGGCTGCCGAACACATTGACCTCGAACTCGTGTCGAACAGCATCGATCGACAGCACCTCGAGCGGACCTGGGGTCAAGATCCCGGCGTTGCTCACGAGCACGTCGAGCCCGGCGGCGCCTAGCGCGTGGGACGTGTCCGTGGCCCAGCCGCGTACGGCGGCCTCGTCGGTGATGTCGACGACAGACAGGTCGGCGACGCCATGCGTTCACCTGGCGCACGTCCTCGACTTCCTCCGGCGTGCGGGCGGTGCCGAACACGCGGTAGCGCTTGTCGGCGAAGCCGATTGCGATCTCCCTTCCCAGCCCGCTTCCGGCGCCAGTAATCGCAACAGAATGGACAGCACCGACGGCATCGGTTGTCATACGAAGGTCCTTTCAGTTGTCTGTGTATGCAAGCCGTCGACCTTCACCGGGCTGCCTCAGAGCTGCTCGATCGGCGCGAACCGGTAGACGTATTCACCCATCGCTTCGCCGATCGCGAAGACCACGTCGATGATCGACTCCTGGCGGGAGGCGTTCGCGAGCGGCCCCGTGTAGACGGGGTCATAGCCCGCGTCGCGGTTGAGCCGCTCCACAACCTCGCGCGCTTCCTCGTCGCCGCACCAAAGGTTGCTCGGCCTCACCCGCGCCTCCCCGAGGCGGTCGTATAGCGAAGCGAAGTTGACGTTGAACGATTTCGCAGTCGGGCCTCCCATCCGGGACTTCACGAACTCGGCGTTGGAAGCGAATCCGTCCGGCGCGCCGACACCAATCCGGTTGGTCGCGTCGATCACCGTCTTGCCTTCGGCGCCGGTCAGCCGGTCCAGCGCCTCTGCGATCGAGTCGCCTGGGACCGCTACGACCACTACCTCCGCGTCCGAGACGTCGCCGCCGTCCCGGCCAAGTCGTGTCACCTCATGCCCCGCACGCTCCCACACGTCGGCGAGCCCGCCGCCGACGTTGCCCTTGCCCAACACCGTGATCCTCATCCTCTTGTCGGCGCTCCTCTTTATGCGCTCACGGGCGTCTCGATGAATGTGTAGAGCGCACGGATCTTGCCGTTGGCGAAGACCGCGACGTCCATGCCGCTCAGGACCGGAGGAGCTCCGGCCGGGCCGCTCTGCCAGCGCAGGCGCCCCAGATCGTGAATCACCTCTGCCGGGCCGACCTGGCTGAACGCGAAGCCTGGAGGGCTCTCGTCGAGGATGCGCCCGACCTGATCGGAAATGGCTGCCTGGCCGATGCTCTCTCCGTTCTCGTCGTAGGACGCGCAGTCCTCGGCGTACAGCTCGGCGATGGCGCGCCTGCGCCGGCCAGGGTCCCGCTCACTGAAGACCTCGGACACGTTTCGCTCCATGAGTTGTTCGAGCGAGGTCGGCGCGGCGCTCATGTCAGCCACGGCGGCGAGTAGACCCCCATGTCGTGCAGGATCGCGGTCAGGTCGTCGGCCGCCCACTCCTCCGCGATCTTCCCGTCCTCCATGCGGTAGATGTCGACGGCCGTCCACTGGACGTGGTTGCCGGTCGCCGGGACGCCGAAGAGGGGGCCGCCGTGGGTGGCGTTGATGACGAACCGCATCGCGACTAGGTCGCCCTGGGCCAACGCGTCCTGTTCGATCGCGTTGAGGTCAGGTAGGCCGCCGATGAAGCCCTGCAGTAGGGCGACGACGTTGTCGGGCCCTTCGATGGTGCCGAGCGTCCCTCCGTGCCACTTGACGTGGGGCGTTAGGTACTCGGCGGCGAGCTCAGGCCGGTGTGCGTTGAAAACGCGGTCGAGGTACTCGCGCGCGAGCGCGAGGTTCGTCTCGGTTGTGAGAACCGGGGTGTTCAAATGCGTCTCCTCTCGTTTGTCTCGGCCTCCCCCGCCCAGCTGCATCGTGGTGCGGGTGCCAGGCGATCGCATCCCGGATCGAATCCCGGAATTCCTTAGTGGGGCCCCAGGGTCGTCCTCAGTCATGCTTAGGATCGAAATGAGCGGAGTGCTGTCACCGGTCCGCTTGCCGGGCCGGCAGTTACTGGGTCGGGAACGTGAGCGCGCGGCGCTCGACCGGCTGCTGGAGGCTGCGACCAGCGGGCACGGCGGGGTTTTGGTGGTGCGTGGAGAGCCGGGGGTTGGCAAGACTGCGCTGCTCGAGTACGCGATCGACGCGGGTCAGGAGTTTCGGTTCGCCCGGACGTTCGGGGTGGAGTCGGAGATGGAGCTTCCGTACGCCGCGGCCCAGCAGCTGTGCTTCCCGCTCCTTGATCTCTCGGAGCATCTCCCGGAGCCGCAGCGTGACGCGCTTGGCGTCGCGTTCGGACTCCGTGCCGGACCGACTCCGAATCCGTTCCTCGTCGGATTGGCGATCCTCGGCCTGCTGTCGGAGGCAGCAGAGGAGCGGCCGCTCCTCTGCGTCGTCGATGATGCGCAGTGGCTGGATCGCGCTTCTGCGCAAGTGCTTGCGTTCGTGGCTCGCCGCCTCTTAGCGGAGAAGATCGCGCTCGTGTTCGCGACACGAGAGCCGGGTGAGACGCTTGCCGGTTTGACGGAGTTGCACGTCGAGCCCTTGGGGTATCGCGATGCGCGCGATCTGTTGGAGTCCGTGTTGCCGAGTCGGCTGGATGAGCGCGTGCTGGACAGGATCGTGGTCGAGACGCGCGGGAACCCGCTTGCGCTGCTCGAGTTGCCGAGAGGCTTGACCCCGGCCCAGCTGGCAGGTGGGTTTGGCTTGCCAGCCGCGGTGCCCGTATCCGCGAGCATCGAGGAGAGCTTCACCCGACGCCTCGCGACGCTTCCCTACGATGCGCGGCGTTTGTTGTTGTTGGCGGCAGCCGAGCCGGTGGGCGATCCGGCGCTGCTATGGACGGCGGCCCGGCGACTCGGAATCGCCGAGTCGGCTGGACACGCCGTCGAATCGGCTGGCTGGCTGACCGCCAGTCCGCGAGTGGTGTTCCGTCATCCACTGGTTCGCTCGGCGGTCTACGGCGCCGCCGGACTCGAGGAGCGACGCGAGGTCCACCGCGCACTCGCCGAAGCAACCGATCCAGAAATCGATCCGGATCGGCGCGCCTGGCATCGGGCACAGGCGGCAGCCACTCCCGACGAGAACGTCGCCGCTGACCTAGACCGTTCCGCTACTCGGGCGCGAGCGCGAGGTGGTGTTGCGGCCGCCGCGGCGTTCCTCGAACGCGCCGCCGTGCTGACACCCGAACCCTCGCGCCGCGCGCAACGCGCCCTCGCCGCCGCGCAGATGAAGTTCCAAGCGGGCGCACTCGATGACGTTCTCGGCCTGCTCAGCACGGCTCAACGTGGCGTCCTCACCGACCTCGAGCGGGCGCGCGTCGGCTTGCTGCGGGCCCAGGTCGCGTTCGTCACAACGCGCGGCAACGATGCAGCACCCTTGCTGCTCCAGGCCGCTGATCGGCTAGCTGACCTCGATCCCACGCTCGCGCGCGAAACGTATTTGGAGGCGCTGGTAGCAGCGGGGTTCGCGGGCCGCCTCGCGGGTTCAGGAGGAAGCGCGCTGGAGGTAGCGCAGTCTGTGAGAGCGGCGCCACCGGTACCGCACACGCCGGGCGGGATCGACCTGCTGCTCGACGGACTGGCGACGCTCTTCAGCGACAGTTATGAGGCGGCGGTGCCGGTCCTACGCCAGGCTGTGAGGGCATTCGCACCCGACATGCCTGCGACCGAAGAACTGCGTTGGGGGTGGGCGGCGACCGTGGTGTCCGTTCATCTGTGGGACGACGAGCGATGGGACGCGCTCTCGGAACGGCACGTTCGCCTAGCGCGCGAGACCGGAGCGCTCGCCGATCTCCAGCTCGCCCTCAGCCAGCGCATTTCCATGCATCTCTTCGCGGGCGAGCTGTCGACGGCGGCGTCGCTCGTCGAGGAACTGCACGCGACGACGCAAGCCACCGGCACGACCCTCGCTCCCTATGGCAGGGTGGGACTGCTCGCCCTGCGCGGCCGCGAGGTTGAGGCTGCCGCGCTGATCGACGTTAGTCGCGTCGAGGTGACAGAGCGCGGCGAAGGAATCGGGATCTCCGTATTGGACTGGGCCGAGGCGGTCCTGTACAACGGCCTCGGGCGATACGAAGAGGCCCGCGCGTCCGCGCTGCGGATTGCGGAGCATCCGCAGGACCTCGCCCCATCCAACTGGCATATGGCAGAGCTGATCGAGGCCGCCGCCCGAGCCGGAACACCCGAGCTCGCGGCTGACGCTCACCGTCGTCTCGTGGCCATGACCAGCGCGAGTGCCACAAACTGGGGACTCGGGATCGCGGCCCGCTCCGGGGCGCTCCTAGCCGAAGGCAAGGACGCCGAAAAACTCTATGTGGAAGCGATCCAGCGACTCGGCACAACCCGGATCGCGATCGATCTCGCTCGGGCACACCTTCTTTACGGTGAATGGCTTCGACGCGAGCGCCGACGGCTCGACGCGCGTAAGGAATTGCAGGTCGCCCACGACCTCTTCTGCGACTTCGGGATGGACGCGTTCGCCGAGCGTGCAAGGGGCGAACTCGAGGCGACCGGCGAGCGTGCCCGCACACGGACCGTGGACACGCTTGACCAACTCACCCCGCAGGAAGCACAAATCGCCCGCCTTGCGGCCGACGGAAGCACCAACCGAGAGATCGCCACCCAGCTATTCATAAGCGCGAACACGGTCGAGTACCACCTCCGCAAGGCGTTCCGCAAGCTCGAGGTGAAGTCACGCACACAGCTTGCCCGCCGTATGCGATAGCTGGGCCGCGACTGCCGCGCATTCCCAGAGCGTCCGGGTCACCAGGCCCCATAGGACTTGACTCTTGCCAAGCCCTGCTTTCGTTTTCCGGCGGGCTACGCCGCGCGCGCGTAGCGACCTGGAGGTTGGCCTTCGTGGCGCTTGAACGCTGTGCTGAAGGTACTTGCCGAGCTGTAGCCGACACGTTGCGCGATCTCGATGAGGGATATGTCCCGTTGGCGGAGGAGATCCTTGGCGAGCGCCATGCGCCACGTGAGCAGGTATTCCGTTGGCGGTATCCCCACGGTGCGCGCGAAGCGGTCGAAGAACGCCGAGCGCGAAAGCGCAGCGGCCCGCGCGAGCTGGGTCATGGTCCATGGGCGTGCGACGTCGTCGTGTATTTGCCGTATCGCCGGCGCCAGTCGCGTATCGGCTAACCCACGCAATAGTCCCGGGGGCGCATCTTCGGCCGGCGTCGTCCGGAGGGCTTCGATGAGGAGTACCTCTACGAGGCGTGTGAGCACGAGCTCTCGACCCGGCCCCGCTTCGCTGGTTTCCTCGCCGACGAGGCGCACTAGCGTCGAGAGCCGTTCCGAGCCTCGCACGTGGATCACCGCGGGCAGCAACGACCCCAGCAACGCCCCATCGGGGGAGTCGAAGACGAAGTAGCCGCCGAGCAGTCGCACGTCGGGAGGGCCGCCGGGGGTGCCGTGGCGGACCTCGTCCGCCGGGGCGCGCGTCACCTTCGGGTCGATCCGCTTGGGTGCCACCGCGTCGAAGCCCGACAGAGTGAAGCCGGGCGTGGCTGGCAGGAGCACAAAATCGCCTGCCTCAAGGACGATCTCGGTCTGACCGTCGACCGCAAGGCGACAGCTGCCCTCGAGCACCGTGCAGAAGCTGGGCTCTCCGAACTCCGAGTAGCGAACGCCCCATCGGCCGGCGCCGCTGATGCCTTTCGTGAATACGGTGCGCGGCCGCAGCAGCGCGATGATCTGGGACAGAGGATCGCTCATCGTTGGACGCTCGCAAACGAATCGTGGACGCTACACAATAGACCGTCCGGTTTCGTTCCGTATCGTGCGCGGTGCAATCGATCCTCCGGAAAGGCATCGCCATGAACACTGTTCTCATCACCGGCTGCTCCTCCGGCTATGGCCTGGAGACGGCGCGCCACTTTCACTCACAGGGCTGGAGCGTGGTCGCGACGATGCGAACCCCACGCACGGACCTGCTACCCGACTCTGAACGGCTCCAGATACTCGCCCTCGACGTCACAGAGCCCGACTCGATCGCCGCCGCGCTGGAGGCGAGCGGGCCTATCGACGTGCTCGTCAACAACGCTGGCGTCGGGGCCATCGGCGCGTTCGAAGCCACGCCAATGCCGATGGCACGCGAGGTATTCGAAACCAACACCTTCGGCGTGATGGCTATGACCCAAGCCGTTCTGCCTCAATTCCGAGAGCGACGGTCAGGCGTCCTCGTAAACGTGACCTCGAGCGTGGTCCTGGCCCGCATGCCTCTGGTCGCCGTCTACGCCGCGAGCAAAACCGCCATCGAAGGGTTCACGGCGTCACTCGCCCTCGAGCTCGAGGACTTCGACGTGAGCGTGAAACTCGTAGAGCCCGGCTACGCCCCGACGACAAACTTCACAAGCAACGGGCGAACGCGAATGGAAGGCCTGATCCCCGAAGACTACGCGCGCTTCGGAGAACGAGTCCTGGCTGATTTCCAGAACCAGACCACCGTCACACACGCATCCGACGTCGCTGAGACGGTCTGGCGGGCCGCGAACGACACGACCGGGCAGCTTCGATTCCCGGCCGGCCCCGACGCCGTCGCGCTAGCCCAATTCAAATAGCAGCGTCTCTGGGACGCCCGCTCGAGTGCGCTATCGGACCGTCGTAGAGCCGACAGTCGGCCGCCGCACCAAGAGGTAGTGCGGCGGCCAACCGCGGGTGACATCAACGCACGGAGGCAGGCGCGGGGGCCACGCTCCCACCGACGCTTTCTACTTCGTGACGTAGTAGAGGGTGTGCGACCTGGAGCGACCGTGTTCTGCACCGCGTGACCGGCTGAACCGGTGTCGTCCTCCGGGCCCGTGGTGTCGGGCGGGCCGGTGATCAGCCGCGGTGGGGAAGTCCCTGATCCGCGCCGTGGCCCCATGGCCAGCGACGTCCGAGTACGGCCAGGCTGAGGTCGCGCCCCACGGCCCGGCGGAGAACGGGACCGAGGCCGAAATCCCGTCCAAGTTGACCAGGTTGAACGCGCCGCCGACCGTAGCTCCGGTCGGGGTCGTGCCCGGGGGCGTGGAGCCGAGGATTTCGCCGGTGAACAGCGCGTGAAGGGTCACGCCCGGCTTCACCGGGGTCGTGATCACGCTCGTCACGTTGCAGTAGCACCCGTTCCCGAGCCGGCTCCAGGACTGAAAGCCGTCCAGCCTGAAGTGATGGACGGTTGGCGTGATCGCCAGGGCCGGGTACCCGTCGAAGTCGGCGCTCATCTTCCACACGTGGGGCTGGACGCCGATCTCACCGGGATTGTCGTACGGCACAGTCAGCGGCCGCTCATTCTCGAGAAATTCGACGTTCCCGAACTCACCGTTCCATGTGATCTCGGTGTTCTTGAAGTGCTCGAGCCAGATGCCCTGCCAGGTGTTGTGGTCTCCGTTGACGATGGCGCCGGTGTTCCCGCTGGACGCCGCCCAGTTGGTGGTGGTGTAGCCGTCGCCGGAGTTGTTATTGGTCTGGATCTCGCCCTGGTTCAGGATCGTGTAGTTCTGATTGAGCAAGAACCCGTTGGTGGATCCGCTGACCGAGCTCACGTCGGTCAGCGCCGTCGGATCGTTCCGCGAGCCGGCGCCGTGAGGCGTGTCGCCGATCACGACCTGATTGTCGGCGAACGGTCCCATGTCGGCCGGGTCGAACGCGCGGCCATCTGCGTTGAACTTGGAGAGCACCGTACTGAGAGCCGAGTTCTTGACCACGAGGGTCGCGGTGTTGTCGGCCCTCAGGACCGGGTCGCCGAGACCCATAACCACCTTGTCGGGCTTGGCGATGGTCAGTGGCGCGTCCAGAACGTACGTGCCCGGGTCGAGGAGCAGGTTCTTGCCGCTCGCCAGCGCAGCGTTCATCGTCTCCGCGTTGTCTCCCGCTGCAACGGTCGCGATGTAGAAGCTGCTCAGCGGCAGGGAGTCACCTTGGCGCGCAACGGTGCTCCAGTTCGGGCCACGCACGTTGAACTGCGCCGACGGGCGGAACACCCGGAACTGGCGCCCGTCGTAGTAGACGAAGGGTGCCTCGCGGATCACCGGTGTAAATCTCACGTTGGTGATATCGCCAGGCGCCGCGTACGGGGAAATCGAGCCCGGGCCGAAGTTGTCAGACGGAGCGCCGAGGGTGCCGCTGAACACCATGTCGGACCCGAAGCCCGAGTATCCGCCGATGTCGTCCTGCTGAAAGTAGATGTCGGAGTTCCCGCCGTTGCCTTCAGTGCCCGGGCGGTTCAACCCGTCGCCATTGATGACCTTGCCGGTGATGACCGAGTTCGTGATCGCGAAGCCGTTGGCGACGCCAGGTATCACGTTGATCTGGAAGCCCTGGGTCACGGGGTTGCACGGGTTCTCGCACGCGCCCGGGGTTTGGGTGACGGGCGAGACGTACAGGTCGCCCAGGATGTTGACGCGGCGTAGCGTCGCGGTCTGCGACGTGTACCAGAGCATTCCGCCGGCCGGGACGTTGGCTTGGATCGGGTTGATCGTCAGGTTCGACATCTGACTATCCCGGATCGCCAAGAAGCCGTTGTTGATGCTCAGAGCACCGTTAATCACGACGTCACACGGGCTCTTGCCAAGACCCGCGACAACCGTGCCGGGGGCGACTTCCGCCTGAACGACGTTGCTCGTCGTCGCCGTCGCTGGCGTGACCGAGGGGTTGCCGTATGTGCCCGGCAGGAAGAAGAACTCCCGCTTGCCGCCGCCGGCCGGCGGTGTCGCGTTGAGCGCCGCGTTGATCGACGCGACCGACATCGACGGGTCCAAAACCGTGACATTCGCGCCGAACGGATTCGTCGGGACGCTCGCGACCGGTGTCGGGGCAGAGGTACACGGATTCGTCGTCGCGGATGCCGTCGCAACGCCCCCCGAGAGCAGGACAGGGACCACGCACCCTACGAGCAGCGCTGCACGCGCCAATCGTGAGCCAACCGCACTTCGTACGCGTCCTCCTGCAGAACTCATGGTCATGCGCTGCCACTCCTCCTGTCGATGACCTAGTGCGGAAGCCCAATGAGTGCCCACACCTCCTATACGTGCATACAGTTATCACAGGTGTGCGCTTTGATGCAAGCTGTGTCCGGGTAGCCAGGCGGGCCGGACCCGCCATCTGGTTCGCCCAAATGCGATCGACCAGGTCTCACCGAGAGATGGTGTTCGCCGCACGCGAACGCGACCGGTGTGGTGGGCCAGTCGCGCCTTCTGGCCTAGCCCGCCACGAGCAGTTGGGTACGCTCAGGCTGTGAGTGAGAACCCTCGCATCGAGCGAGGTTGGATCTTTGTCGACGGCACCCGGCGGGACGATGGCACGATCGAACTGGGGACCGGCGACGAGATGCGCTTTAGCCCTTTCGACGCGATCTCAGACCGCCAAGACACGCACATCACCTGGCGGCACATCCTCAAGGCGTCGGTGCAGCGGCTGGCTTTCTGGCGCCGCTAAGCGGCCACTGGGGGCGTGCCCGGCGCGGGCGACTTCTGCGCATGCCCGCAAAGTCCTGGGATGGCCGAACAAGGAGGGCTCTGGCCGGACAGGTTGAGCGACCTGGCCAAGCTCGAGCCCACGTCGCCGCAAAGCGAGCGATCGGGTGACTATAGGATCGGCAGCGGGGCCCCACCGCCACCAACTAGAGGAGCTAAAGATGGTAAAGGTCGTCGTTCTGTACGGACCGCCGAGTGATCCCGCCGCGTTCGAGGACTACTACGCCAACACGCACATGCCGCTGGTGGCGAAGATGCCCAACGTTCGTCGAGCCGAGGCGAGCAGAGTCGTCGGCACGCCCGATGGCAGCTCACCTCCGCACTACCGGATCTTCGAGGCTTGGTTTGATAGCCACGAGGACTTCCAGGGGTCCTTTGGGTCCCCGGAGGGTCAGGCGACGGTGGCCGATGTCGGCAACTTCGCCACCGGCGGGGCGACGATCCTGATCACCGAAGTCGACTGAACACGCACGTCCCGTCGTCAGCGGCAGACAGTTGCGTACGGCGGTCCCGCAACGAACTGCGCCCACTCGGCCCGCGTGAGGTTTCGACCGGCGACCGAGCAGGCGCGCTGCTCCCAGCTCGTCAGTGACATCGGCCAGGTGAAGGCGCCGCCGTGATCGTCGACGACGAGCAGGTCCTGCCCTCCCGGTTGGAATGCCGTCGCGGCGGTAGCGTCGGGATCGGCGGCGAGGCGGGGACCTTCCTGCTCGAGACTGCTCGTGAACCAGATCTTCACGGTCGCGTCCTGCAGCCCGGTGGTCGCGAACCGCTGGCCGCTGCGATCGAACGCGATGTCTGCGATCGCCGCGGAGTCCGCGAGCAGCGGTTGCGCGATGCGCTTGGCTGTGACCGGATTCCACAGCTCGACGGTCCCGGCCAGGGTGCCGGCCGCGAGCACGTCTCCCGTAGGCGCGAAGGCGAGCGACACAGTGTCGTTGCCCGGATCGGTCAGCGTCCGCAGAACCCGGCCGGTGGTGGGGTCGAAGACGCGCACGCCGCCGGTCAGCAGGCTTGCCGCAAGCAGCCTGCCGTCCGGCGAGAAGGCGAGGACGTCGGACGCAGTCATGCCCGCGCCGGCGCCCAACTCGGCCGGCGTGTTGATCATGGTGCCGCTGCCCACCTCCCAGGTCGCCAACGTGGCAACCGGGGAGACGATGTTGTGTCCGATAGCGGATCCCTCGCTCTTGTCACTCGCGGCCAGGAGCTGCCCATCGGGCGAGAACGCCAGCGACTGAATGGCCTCGATCTGGCCGGGTAGGGGCTGAAGTCCCACAAGCGAGCGTTCCCGTTGTGGCGACCCGCTGACGTCCCACAGCTGCACGATCCCGCCGTGCGCTCCGACCGCGAGGGTCTTGCCGGCCGGGGACCACGAGAGCGCCGTCACTCGGTTGGCTGTTGACCCGATCGCGAAGGACTTCTCGCGTCGGAGCGTCGCGGTCGAGTACACGCCCACCTTCGAGTCGCCGGTGGCAACCGCGAACTCGGTCCCGTCGGGTGACAGCGCGAACGCCGGTGCCTCCGGAGTCACCGAGTCACAGCACTGCAGGCTCGCGCTCAGGCGTGCACTGCGCCCGAAGCCCCGCGCGCCGGTCAGGTCCCACGCCAGCATCACGCCGCCGGTGCCGGCGGTGTAGAGGGTGGATCCATCCGGGCTCACCTGCGCGTCCTGGACGTGCCCTGCCGGACCCGGCAACGCCAGCAGTCTCCGGCCGGAGCGGGGATCCCAGACGATCACCCGGCCGTCATCGCCGACGGTCATCACCGTCCTGCCGCTTGGCGAGTACACCGCGGCGGCGACCGCGGCCGAGTGTTGTCCACCCTGTGCTCGGCGCAGCCCTCCTGTGTCGGCATCGACGAATGAGACCGATCCGTCCTGTGATCCAATCGCGATCGTGCGTGCATCGGGACTGATCGCGGCCGCGGCAGGCAGCAGCGACGTGGGCTGGATCCTCAGCGTCCTCAACGGCCGCATCGTTGAAGCGTCGTACGTGGTGAAGTCATGTGCGGTGACGACCGCGAGCCGCGTGCCACGGTCGAGCAGCCGCACCGTCAGCAGCGGGCCGGAGCCGAGCCTGATGGTCCTGAGCGCCCGGCCGCTGGACAGCGCCCAGCTGGCGAGGTAGGCCTGCGCGGGTTGACCGGCCGCATCCATCAGCCAGTAGGCGTAGTACACCGTGTGCCCGTCTGGCGCTATGAGCGTGCTGCCCTCGGGAATGTCCGCGGCGAGCTCCTGGCTGTACGGAGGCCCGAGCAGGAGCCTGCCGTGCAGCGCCAGCGTCCGAGCGTCGCGCACGACCAACGACGCTCCCGACGTGTAGACGAGCAACGAGCCGTCGGCGGAATAGACCGGTGACTGGTCGCCGGCGAAGTCCCTCAGCCGCCGGGGTTCGAGCGCTCGCGTGCGCGCGTCGTAGAACTGCACGCTGCCGGCGACGCTGTCCGAAACTGCCAGCGAGCGCCCGTCTGGGCTGACTGCAACATGCGGCGTCGAGTCGGTTGGGAGCGGGAAGGTGCCGAGTACCGCAGGGCTGCGCAGCAAGGTTGTCAGGAGCGTCCCCTCGGTCTGCGGCGAACGGTCGAGCGCGACGCCCTCCCGCGCCAGCAGCGCCGCAACGTCGAGTCTCTGTTCGCCCAGCGCCTCAGCGCCTAGCTGCCGACCGAGCGCCGCGCGCGCCGCGGCGTCCGCCAGCTGGGCGTTCTTCGAGGCCCGTTGCTGCCCGACGACCGCCACCACCCCGGCGACCACGGTGAGCACCAGCAGCACCGCCCCCGCTACGAGCAGCGCCCGAAGGCGCCGGTTCTGGATGCGCTGTCGCCCGGCCTCACGGTCGGTCTCCAGCTGGCTGACGCGGACGAATTCGCGCTCGAGCCGGCCGATCCGGTCTGCATGCTGCGCGCGGAACTCGAGCGCGGCCGCGAGCCTGGCGCCTCGGTAAAGGTCGCTGGGATCCCGCCCGTGCGCGTCCCATTCCCGGGCGGCAACGCGAAGGTGCGCATGCACCTGGCGCACGACGCGATCCTCCTCGAGCCAGCCGCGGTAGCGGGGCCACTCCCGTAGCAGCGCCTCGTGCGAGAGCTCGACCGTGCCCGCCCCGACCGTCAGCAGGCGAGCGTCGGTCAAGGCGGCCAGGACGCCGGGCGCGCCGCTGATGACCTTTACCTCCGACAGCGCCACCAGCCGTCGCTCCGGGGAGCCCTCGCCGATGTCGGCAAGCCGCAGCAGCAGGTCCCGGGCCACTCGCTGTTCGCTCTCGGACAACCGCGTGTACGCCGATTCCGCGATCCGAGCCACCCCGCTGCGCACGCCTCCGGTCGCGCGGTAATCCTGCAGACGGAGCACCCGCCCGTCGCGCGCCTGCCACAGCTCGAGCATGGTTGTGGACAGGAGGGGAAGGCTCCCTGGCTCGTCTGCCACCTCGGTCAAGAGCACCTCGACCAAGCCATCCTCGACTTCGAGGCCGGCGCGCGCCGCCGGTTGTTCGATCGCTTCCCTCAGCTCGGCGCGGGCCATCGGACCGACCAGCGCATGGCTGCGGCTCAGGAGCTCGGCGAACCGCGGATAAACGGTCAGCCTTCCGTAGAAGTCCGCGCGCAACGTACACAGCACAAGCACCCGCCGTTCGTGGTCGCCTGCGAGCGCCACGAGTCGTTCGAGGAACTCGCGGCGCAGGAAGTCGTCCTCGCAGACCGTGAACAAGTCCTCGAGCTGGTCGACGGCGACCACGATCCGCTCGCCTTGGCCGAGCTCCCCGGCGGCGCGGTCGGGGTCGCCGCCCAATGCCCGCTCGAGCTCGCTGGATGGATGCTTGCCTGGTCGCACGAGCACCTGCCGCCAGCCCGCGCTGCCCGGCAACGCCCCCGCTCGCAGCGCCGGCAGCACCCCTGCGCGCAGCAGCGAGGACTTGCCGATGCCCGACGGACCGAGGATTCCCACCAGCGGCCACTCCGCCAGGCGCGCGATCAGCTCGGACACGATCCGGTCCCTGCCACAGAAGAACTCTGCATCTGAGCTCTCGAATGCGGCCAGACCCTTGAACGGGCACACGACCGCCTGGGCCGGAGGTGCGAGCGCACGCTCTGCGTCGAGCCCGACATCCTGGTGGAAGATCATGCGCTCGAGCTCTCTCAGCTCGGCGCTCGGAGTCAGCCCGAGCTCGTCGCGCAAGAGCGCACACGCCTCGCGGTAGGCGGCAAGCGCCTCGGCCTGGCGGCCAGAGCGATACAGAGCCAGCATCTGCTGAGCGCGGAGTCGCTCCTGCAGTGGTGCCTGCGCGATCAGCCGCTCCAGATCGACAACGACCTCGGCCGCGTGACCCAGCGCCAGCTCGGCGTCGATCCGCTCCATCTCGGCGAGCAGGCGGAGCTCCTCAAGCCGCCGGATGTCGGCTTGCATCCCCTCGACCGCCGCCAGGTCAGCAAGCGGTGGGCCGCGCCACAGGGCGAGCGCTTCGCGCAGCAGTCCCGAGGCCGCCGCCGGGTCGTCCTGCGCCAGGCGATCTCGCGCCTCCTCCACCAGCGACTCGAACGTCGCGGCGTCGAGCTGTCCAGCCTCGAGCTCGAGCGCGTAGCCACCGCGACAGGTGAGCAGCATCGCGCCGGCGCCGTTCCCGAGTGCCCGCCGCAGGCGGGACACCGCGACGTGAATGGCGTTGATCTGGCTGCCCGACCCCGAGCGCCCGAACAGCTGCTCGACCAGGCGCTCGGTGCTGACGGTCTCGTTCGCGTGCACCAGCAGTACGGCGAGCAGTGCGCGTTGGCGCTCCCCGAGCGAAAGCGTCTCACCGTCCCGGTACGCCGTCACCGGCCCGAGGATTCGAAACTGCACCGAGGCAGTGGCCTGCGGGCGCATCCCGTCGATTATCAGCAACGGGGCGGCGATTCGCAACGCGCGACCTGACGCGCCTGTCAGCGCGCTGTCAGCGGCTGGTCATGGCGCCTGCCGATACTCGGCCGACTGGGAAGAGGCTCGGTGGCTCCAGGCGATCGCATTCGCCGTGAGTCGCATGGCTTGTACGACAGGTACGCGGGAGGTCGCGAACGATGCTGAAGATCACGCGCAAGACGGCTGCGGCGCTTCGAGTCGCAGTGATAGCAGTGGTGTGTGCGGTCGCGGTCGCGGCCTGTGGAAGCTCTGGCTCTGGCAGCTCGAACGACTCGAGTGGCAGCTCCGGATCCTCATCCAGTTCGAGCAGCTCGGGGCTTTCGCTTGCCGGTCTGGCCGATACGAAGCCAGATCCGAGCGCCCAGCACATGGGCGGCACGCTCAACATGATCTCGAACGAGGGGTGGGAGCATCTTGACCCGGCCACCTCCTATTTCCAGATCGACTACCTGATCGTGTACGCGACCCAGACTCCGCTCTACACGTTCACGCCCACGAGCGACTCCCCAACGCCCTTGCTGGCCTCTGGGATGCCCCAGGTATCCGACGGCGGCAAGACGCTGACGGTGCACATCAAGTCGGGATGGAAGTTCAGCCCTCCGGTCAACCGGACGATCACGTCCAAGGACGTGGCGTGGGCATTCCAGCGGATGTTCAACTCGAACACCCAGAACGGCTACGCGAGTGGCTACTTCCCGATCGTGGGCGCGAAGTCCGCCACGACGGACGCGCCGATCTCCGGGATCAGCACGCCGAACGACACGACGATCGTGTTCCATCTGACCAAGCCGTTCGGCCCCACGATGGTCCAGGCGCTGACGATGCCCGGCACCTCGGCCATCCCGGCCGGCTCCACGACAGCGGCTGACAAGAGCAGCCCGTCGAAATGGGACTCCGATCCGACGTCCCAGGTGTTCACGGGCCCATACATGATCAAGAGCTACAACGCGGGCCGAAACATCACGCTGGTTCGCAACCCCAACTGGAACCGCCAGCTCGACGGTGTGCGCCCGGCCTACGCAGACCAGATCGTGTGGAACGCCGGTGCCGACCCGACCGTCGCGGCCCGGCAGACCCTGGACTCGACCAACCTGTTGATGGCGGACACCCCGCCCGCCGCGGTGCTGAAGACGGCGTATGAGAGCAAGAAGACCCAGCTCTCGATTGCCCCGCTGGGGAGCTACTACGCAACTCTCAACACGCAGGTTCCGCCGTTCAACAACATCAACCTGCGCAAGGCCGTGATCGCCGCGCAGAATCGCGAGGCGTACCTGCTCGCGCGAGGCGGCAAGCTCGTCGGTCAGGTGGCCACGCACTTCATCCTGCCGGAGGTGTCCGGCTTCCAGGAGGCCGGGGGCGAAGCAGGCTTCGGCGAGGACTTCGTCTCGCACCCGACTGGCGACATGGCGGTTGCCGAGAAGTACATGAAGCTCGCCGGCTACCCCGGTGGTAAGTACACGGGCAACGCCAACGTGCTGATCGTCGGGAGCAACGCCGACCCGGGCCCGCAGGAGATGCAGATCGTCCAGAACGGGCTGCAGGCTCTCGGGTTCAAGACGACGATCAAGGCGGTCCCGCAGCAGACGATGTACTCGAAGTTCTGTGGGTACGTCAAGGCGCACATCAACGTGTGCCCGACGGCCGGTTGGATCGAGGACTTCCCAGACCCGTACGCGGCGCTGTACGTGCCGTTCAGCGGCAAGGCGATCGTCCCGATCAACAACAGCAACTGGGCGGTCCTCAACGACCCGACGGTCAACAAGGAGATCGACAACGCTGCAGCGATCTCCGATCCTGCGGCCCGTTACAAGGCGTTCGCGCAGGCGGACAAGGCGATCGTCGACTCGGCAGCCGCGATCCCCGAGATCTGGTCAGACAACGCCCTGCTCGAAGGCTCCAAGGTGAAGGGTGTCCTCGATCCTTGGAACGACGACTGGAACCTGTCGTTCAGCTCGCCGAGTTAGCGCGCGCTACTTGTGCTTCTTGGGCGGCTTCGCGAGGGCGAGGTAGCTGTGGCCTGCGCGGACGATGACCGTCTTGTGACGCACCAGGTCGTTGACCGTGACGCTGTCTTTGATCGAGTGAACGAGGGTGCCGTCGCAGCGGTCGGCGGTCGTCCAGATCGTGCCGCGGACGGTGGCGGCGGCGTAGCGTCCCTTGGTGCGGAACTTGCCGTGGCCGCTGGCGTGCAGCAACTGGAGGACCTTCTTGCTGACGGCCGCCGCGGAGGCCTTGCCCTTGTGTGCCTTGCAGCTGGCAAAGCTGGGGGCGCCCTTGAACGCGCCTTCGACTAGCGACACGGTCGCGATGCCCTTGCTGGCACCGCTGCGATCCTGGGTGACCTTGAAGACCGCGCCGCCAAAGGCTCGCGGTCTGGGTCTTGGCGCCGCGCTTCTTGGTCTTGCTCTTCGTGGACGCCGTCGAGGAGCGGCGGTGGTGAGCTTCAGCGTCCCGTGCAGCGCGTTGACCACGGTGCCCGCCGGGATCTTGACGCAACTCGGTGAGCGGCACGAACTTGCCGTGCAACTTGATCAGGACGAGTCCCCTTGGCCGACACGTCGAAGGACTTGCCGAGGCTCGGCGCGTTCGGCGCCGGGTCCTTCTTGGTCGTGAACGTCACGTCCGGCCCGAGGGTCGTGCCGGCGCTGTTGGTCGCGACCAGTCGGACGTGATACAGCGCGTTGGGCACCAGGCCGGACTGAGAGGCGGCGATGGAATGGCTGGAGAAGTCGGCACCGACCGTCTGGTCCCGCGTCGACTGGTCGTAGACGATCTTGCTCGAGCCGGTGTAGCGCGGGTCGAGTCCGTATTCGAAGTGCGCGGTCGTCGGCAGTCCCTCGGGATTGACCGACCCTGAGAAGCGCGCTGTGGTGCTCCCGCGCGCGACAGAGGCGGTCGAGGCGATCGCGGGCGTGTTGGTACTGGACGTGCTGCCGGCCTGGTTGGTCGCGGTCACCTGGCACGTGTATCTGCCGGCAGCGGTGGGGGTGTAGGTGGTCGCCGTGGCGCCGGGGATGATCGACCCGTTCGCAAACCACTGGTAGGCGAACGTGCGCGGAGCCCGGTAGAAGAACATGTTCGGGACATCTCCCGCCCAGCTCCCCTGGCTGCACGACAGCGGCGTACCAGGCGCCCCACTTCCCGTCACGTGCGGAGCACCCGTTTCTGCGGGAGCTCGGAGCAGGGCCACGAACCACGCGCTTGGCTCGTTGCTGAACAGGCTCTGTGGCGTGCCCGTGCCGTCCGCGTTACCCACCTCGATCGTCTTGTCCACGAAGTCGCCCCAGTAGAGCTTTCCGGTCCCGGGATCGAGCGCGAGGCCTCCGATGCCGCCCTTAGGCGCGAATAGGTTCCTGGCGCCCGTGCCGTCGAGGTTGCCGACGCGGATCTGGCCGGCGAACTCGTTCGTCCAGTAGATCTTCCCGGTCGCGTCATCGACGACGATGCCGGTGGGATAGTTCTCGCCCGTGAACAGATCGTGTGCGCCGGTTCCGTCGAGGTTCCCGGTGCGGACCTTGAACGTGTCGTAGCTGCCCCAGTAGATCTTGCCTGTCGCCGGATCGATCGTGACGCCGACCGGATAGGACTCGTTGCTGAACAGATTCTGGGCGCTGCCACTGCCATCGAGGTTTCCGACCCGAATCGCTCCGCTTCCGGTGATGGCGTCAGCCCAGTAGATCTTTCCTGTCGCCGGATTGATCGCGACACCCGACGCTTGGCTCTCGCCCGTGTACAGATTCTGGACGCCCGACCCATCGAGGTTGGCGACGCGGATCGCTCCTGAAGTCGTGTCGGCCCAGTACATCTTGCCCGCAGCCGGATCGATTGCGATCCCCTCCGGGCTGCTTTCCGGCGCGAACAGGTTTCCGGCGCCCGTTCCGTCGAGGCCGCCGAGCCGGATCGCGCCGTTGGCCTGATAGCTCGACCAGTAGATCGAGTCGGAGGCGAGCGCTGCCGGCGCCAGCCACACAACGGCCATAAGGCACCCGGCGACCACGCTGCACAAGCGCACCCACCGTCGGCCCAGCCGGCGTCGAGCGCCGACGACCATCGCTATCCCCGTATTGCGCAATCCTGGCAATGAAATGACCCCTTAATACCCCAACGATCCGTCGAGGGCCATTCTTGCAGGTGCCGAGCTCAGCCGAGATCGACCGATGAGTTTGGCCGGCTGGGCGGGTCTACCGGGACGGACGCCATCGAGCCACCGACTGGAGACCCATCATGACCCATCCCGCACACGCCGGCCGCATGCTGTTCGTGAACATGCCCGTAGCGGACCTCGAGCGCAGCAAGGCGTTCTTCGCCAAGCTCGGCTTCAGCTACAACCCGATGTTCACCGACGAGACCGCCGCCTGCATGCTGGTCGGCGAGCATGCCTTCGTGATGCTGCTCAGCCGCGAGAAGTTCGCGGAGTTCGCGAAGCTGCCGATCGCCGATCCCACCACGCACACGCTGGCGCTGTACTGCTTCAGCGTGTCATCCCGCGATGAGGTCGATGCGGTCAGCGCCGCCGCGCTCGCGGCGGGCGGCTCCGAGGCGGATGATGCCGAGGACTACGGCTTCATGTACTCACGCAGCTTCTTCGACCTCGATGGCCACGGCTGGCAGGTCATGTGGATGGACCCGGCGGCGGCGGAGCAGGGCCCTGAGGCGTTCGCGGCTTCGACGCAGGCCGCCGACGCCCCGGCCTGACCGACCGGCCGTACCTCGCGCATCGCTAAGTGCGACGCACCGGCCGCTTGACCGTACATACTTCAGCACCGTCTGGCAGCTTTTGCACGGACGGCATGTCAAGCGAGATCGAGGGGTTGGAGATGCTGAGGAGCAGCCGCGGCGCGGGCCGGGGACGACTTTGGATCGGGTTTGTGCTGGTCGCGCTGCTTTGCGCGTTCACGGTCCCTGCGGATGCGGCGAAACATCGCAAGCCTGCGCTCTCGATCTCGGTCCTCTCGGGTCGTGCCGACCTGGTGAGCGGCGGCTCGGCCCTGGTTGCGATCAACCTCTCGCGGTCTGACCGCAAGCACGTCAAGGTCACGCTTGGTCGCCGGAACGTCACCAAGGCGTTCGCGACGCGCGCGGACGGCTCGTTCGAAGGCCTTGTGACCAGGCTCAAGCTGGGACGCAGCACATTGCAGGCGACCCTGCCAAGCGGTTGGGCGGCGCGGATCACGCTGGTCAACCATCCGATCGGCGGCCCGGTGTTCTCAGGTCCTCAGCTCAAGCCGTGGACCTGTCAGCAGGGCGCGACCGACAGCAAGTGCAATCAGCCCGCGACCTTCAGCTACGTCTACAAGTCGACCAACCCGACCAAGTCGGGGTTCCAGCCCTACGACCCATCGAACCCACCCTCCGACGTGGCGACGACGACGACCGATCAGGGTGTGACGGTGCCGTTCATCGTGCGGATCGAGACCGGCTACATGGATCGCGACCAGTACCAGATCTCGGCGCTGTACCAGCCTGGCAAGCCGTGGAGCGCGGTGGCCCCCCAGCAGCAATTCGATCACAAGCTGCTGATCCTCCACGGGGCATCGTGCGGAGTCGACTACCAGACAGGAACGGCCCCGAAGACGACGGGTGACAGCGCCGGCGACTACGCGCTCGGCAAGGGGTTCATCACGATGTCGACCGCGCTGGACAACACCGGTCACAACTGCGACCTGCCGCTCGAGGCCGAGTCGCTCGTGATGGCCAAGGAGCACGTCATCAAGTCCTACGGGACGGTCCGGTACACAATCGGCACGGGGTGCTCGGGCGGCTCGCTTGCGCAGCAGTGGATCGCGAACGCCTACCCCGGCATCTACCAGGGAATCCTGCCGACGTGCTCCTTCCCGGACGCGTGGAGCACGGCGACGCAGTTCCTCGACTACCACTTGCTGCTGGCCTACTTCACGAACGTCACTAAGTGGGGCCTCGGCGTGGTGTGGACCCCGGTTCAGATGGGAGATGTCCTCGGGGGCCCTGACGGCGTCCAGAACGCCGAGGTCTCAGACCAGGCTCAGTACCACGTCGCCGTCCCGACCGACGCGTGCGCCGGCACGACCGATGCCACCCGCTACAACCCGACGACCAACCCGGGCGGCGTCCGCTGCGGGATTCAGGACGCGGCGATCAACGTGTTCGGCCCGGAGCCGAAGTCGCTGTGGTCCGCGAACGAGAAGAAGCTCGGCCACGGCTTCGTGCGGCCGCCGATCGACAACGTCGGCGTTCAGTACGGGCTCGCAGCGCTCGAGAAGGGCGAGATCACCCCGGCCGACTTCGTCGACCTCAACGCCAAGATCGGTGGGCTGGACATCGACGCCAATCCGACCTCGGCTCGCGACAACGGCGGTGGCTCGCCGTCGCTGGCACGGGCGTATCGGACCGGGATGATCAACGAGACCAACAACCTGAACCAGACGGCGATCATCGACTGCCGTGGGCCCAACCCGGGGCTCTTCCACGACGCGTATCGCGCGTTTGCCACCCGCGCTCGCCTGGACCGCGAGCACGGCACGCACGCCAACCAGCTGATCTGGGAAGGCCCGGTCCCGTTGCTCGCCGACAGCAACTGCGAGCTCAACAGCTTCATCGCCATGGACCAGTGGCTGACCGCGGTCGAGCGCGACCACAAACGCGCGTCTGTCGCGCAGAAGATCGTCCGCGACAAGCCCTCCGGTCTCACCGACGAATGCTTCGACGGCACCGGGCAAAAGGTCTCCAACAGCCTGTGCCCGGCCGGCGTCGTCAACGTCGAGGGGACGCCGCGCACGGTTGCGGGCGATCCGCTCACCACCGACGCGAACAAGTGCCAGCTACAGCCGCTGAATCGGTCCGACTACGCAGGCATCACGTTCACCGACGCTCAGTGGAGCCAGCTGCAGCAGATCTACCCCAACGGTGTCTGCAACTACTCCAAGCCCGGCGTTGATCAGCAGCCGACCGTCCCCTGGCTGACCTACCAGAACGCGAAGGGGCAGGTGATCTATGGCGGCAAGCCGCTGGGTAGCCCGCCCGGGTCGCGAGAGTTTCAGGTGCGCGCGAAACGACACTGACGGCCGGCCTGGAGCTCACTGCATCCTCGCGCAGCGGTCTCAGGAGTAACTTGCTCCCTAGTCCCAGACGCGAGGAGCAGAGATGACTGAGCAGAGCGGCCCGCCCGAACGAGACGTACATGACGCGCTGAACAACCCGGCGACAGATCCCGATCCGACGGAGTGGCCGGACCCATATGACAAGCGGCCCGATCCGCTTAGCCCCGATGCCGAGAACGAGGAGATGGACTTCGGCGAGGTCCACACCCCGACGGGCGCAACCAGCACGAGCGAGCCCCACCACGAGGTCGATCCCGAGGTCGATCCCCGCAAGGCCAACCCGCACGAGCAAGAGCGGCCGGAGCGCCGCCGCGCCGGCCACTGATGTCGGTCGGCTTCAAGGACTACTACGAGGTCCTTGGCGTCCCGCGCGACGCCAGTGCCGACGAAATTCGCCGCGCGTACCGGAAGCTCGCTCGCCAATACCACCCGGACATCAATCACGAGAACGACGCTGAGGAGCGGTTCAAGGAAGTTGGGGAGGCCTACGAGGTCCTCAACGATCCGGAGAAGCGCGAGCGCTATGACCGTCTCGGCGATCCGCGGAGCGCAGGCGCCGAGGGTCCGGACATGGCGGGCTTCGAAGACATGTTCGGACGCGGCGGGTTCGGCCCGGACGTCCGCGTCGAGTTCGGCGAGGGCGGGTTCTCCGACTTCTTCGAGAGCCTGTTCGGACAGGGCGCTGGGACGGCCGATGGCGGACCGCTCCGCGGGCGCGATCGCGAGGCCGTGCTCGACCTCTCGCTCGAGGAGTCGCTCGAGGGTGGGCGAAGGCGGCTATCACTCGACAGCGACGACAGCTTTGAGGTCAACATTCCGGCAGCGGTGCGCGAAGGTCAGCGCATTCGCATCGCCGGTAAGGGCGCCGCCGGTCGGGGTGGTGGGCCGCCGGGCGACCTCTACCTGCTGGTGCACCTCAGGCCCCATCGTCGCTTTCGCCGCGAAGGCGACGACCTGCAGGTGGATCTGCGGGTCACGCCGTGGGAGGCGGCGCTTGGGGCGACCGTGCCGGTGCCGACTCTGAGTGGCACCGCGCAGGTCAAGGTGCCACAAGGATCCTCGAGCGGCAGGCGGCTGCGCCTCCGCGGTCGCGGGCTGCCGACGCGCGACGGAGGGCGCGGCAACCTCTATGCCACGGTGGAGGTCGCAGTCCCGAAGGATTTGTCCGACGAACAGCGAGACCTCTTCGAGAAGCTCGCGGCGGCTTCGGATTTCGACCCGCGTGAGGGTGGGCGATGAGCGCTCGCCGAACGTCCCGGCAAGCGTCCGACGAGACCGCTGTTGGACACGCCATCGAGCTGACCGTGGTCGCCCGACAAGCCGGGGTCCAGGTCTCGCTTGCTCGCCGCTATCTCGCCTTCGGGCTGTTCGAGGCGTGTGCGGGCACGGGCGACGCACCGTTGTTTGAGCCCATCTGCGCTGCGCGGCTGGCCAAGGCGGAGCGGCTGCGGCGTGACCTCAGCCTGAATTACGCCGGAGCCGTGCTCGTCTGTGAGCTGCTCGACCGGATCGAAGAGCTTGAGGCTGTTAGCCGGCGGTGAACTGGCCGGTGCTGTCGAGCGGCGCGCCGGCGGCGATGCGGGGCAGATAGTCGTCGAGGAAGATGCGCGCCACGAGCTCCTGACGTGAGGAGACGCCGGTCTTCTCGAGCAGGCTCTTGATGTGGTCCTGGACGGTGTAGGGCGACAGGACGAGCTGCTGGGCGATCTCGGAGTTGGTCAGGCCGGCGGCGAGGCAGCCGGCGATCTCGCGCTCGCGCGCGGTGACCCCGTGGGCTTCGAGGCGGACCGCGGTGGCCGCCGGGCTGGCGCTGCGCTCGACGACGATTGCCACGCGGCCGGCCGTGCTGCCGTCCGGGAGCGATGCGTGCAGCGTGATCCAACCGGCGCCGGTGGGCACCGCGACCGTCCTGGCCTCATCGCCCGCTGGACCCCGGCGTGTGTACTCCGCGAGCGCCAGCACGGCATTTGGGGGAACCTCGCCGTTGCCGGAACGGGCGCCGGAGGACATGAGGTCCAGAAGCTCTCGGGCGGGCGGCGTGATCATCTCGACCTCGTTGCGGGGCCCGAGCAGCATCAGCCCCGGCGACGTGCGTTCTGCTCCACCGCGGCGACCGGCGTCGAAGCGCAGAGACGCCCGTATGCCCTCCGCGACGATGCCGGTGATGCTCGCAAGCACGGACACGTCCTCAGCCGTGAAGTCCGGCTCCCCGTCGAGCCGGGCGATGTGCACCGCCCCCCAGCAACGCCCGCGTGTCACGAACGCGGCGCGAAGCTCGTAAGGGATGCCCGCCGGCTCGAGAACCTGCTGGTAGCGAACGCTACGGTCGAGCTTGCCGCCGGTCGCCTGGGTGAGCGTGCCGACGGGCACTCGCTTGCGCGCGAGTGAGGCGAACGTGTTGACGTCGCGCACGAAATACTCGCTCGCGACGATCCCCTGACCGGCCTCGGTCGCGCTCTCCTCAGTGAGGATCCCGCGGCTGATCAGCTCGGCCGGCGAGTCGCTTGTCAACAGGCGAGTTCCGGGGTCGACGGTGTGCCAACAAGCGGCGGCGCTCGGCACGACCCGGCGCAGCCGCGCGGTGACCTCGGCGTAGTACTCCTCTCGCGGCAGGCCACGCGCTCCGAGCCGCGCCACGTCGTCAACTAGCCGATCCGTCGCCCACTTTGCCCCTGGCATGCCACGAGTATGACCTCAAGCCGGGCGCCGCAGGAACTGCCTGCAGGAAATATCCCCGTGCCCGAGGGATCGACGAGGCAGCCGTGACGCGGCAGGCTGCATCACGTCAGCCAGCAACGCCAGATCAGGAGACATCCCATGAATCAGTCAATCGCCGCACCCGCCGCCGTCAACGAGGAACTCGCGCCGATCGCGCTCGGGCCGGGTGAGGGCGAGTCGCTGTGGTTCCTCGGCTCCCACACGTCGGTCAAGGCTTCGGCGGAGACGACCGCCGGGCGCGTCGCCGTGATCGAGCATCTCTCGCCGCGAGGCTCCGGGTCGCCGCTGCACGTCCATAGCCGCGAGGACGAGTGGTTCTACGTGATCGAGGGCGAACTGACCTTCTGGGTCGGCGGCCAGGTGATCGACGCGCCCGCCGGTTCGTTCGTCTACGGCCCGCGCGGGATCCCGCACACCTTCCTCGTCTCATCTGAGACCGCACGGTTCCTGCTCGTCACCGAGCCGGGCAACTTCTCGGGATTCCTCCGCACACTCGCGGAACCCGCCGACGACGTGGTGATCCCGCCGCCGGCCACCGAGCCTCCCGACGTCGCCGCAATGAGCCAGGTGGCCGCCGACTACGGCATCGAGATCCTGGGCCCTCCCGGCATCCCGGCCTGAGCTCACCTCGCTACCGATGAGGGCGCCGATTAGGTATCCCGGCTGTCCTCGCCGTCATCTACGGTGGGCCGCATGCCGAGCCAGGCCGACGCCCGCAGCTTTGGGACCGTGTTCGATGAGGTCGCCGAGGACTATGACCGCCATCGTCCGAGCTATCCGGACGTGCTGGTCGACGAAGCCTGCGAGGCAGCGGGGATCGGCCCCGGCTCCGGGGTGCTGGAGATTGGTTGTGGCACTGGGCAGCTGACGCGCAGTCTGCTCGCGCGCGAGCTACGGGTCACGGCGCTGGAGCCCGGCGGGCAGCTGCTCGCGCGTGCCCGCGATCAGCTGGACAGCGCAGATGTCTGTTTCGTCAACGCGCGCTTAGAAGACGCCTTGCTGCCGGCTGCTCGGTACGACGCAGTGTTCTCGGCGTCGGCGATCCACTGGGTCGACCCGGATGTGAGCTGGCGCAAGGCGGCCGACGCACTGGTGGACGGCGGGAGCCTTGCTCTGCTCTCGTACTTCGGGCTCGAAGAGCCCCGCAGCGCCAGCGACCAGCAGGCGCTCGGTGCCGCGCTCGCGCGGATCGCTCCCGAGGTTGCCGCCGACTGGCCCGCCTACCGAGACCTTGAACGTACCCTGGCGGGCGCTGCGGCTCGGCGCGACAACGTCTCGGAGGTGTGGGCGTGGCTTGGGAGTTACGCGCTTGCGCGCCCGTACGCCGCGGACCTGTTCGATGAGGTGCACCTCGCAACGGTCCCGATCCTGCTGGAGCACACCGCCGACGAGCTCAACGCCCTGCTGGGCACGATGTCGTTCTGGGCACGACTGTCAACTCGACAGCGAGACGATCTGAGCGCCGAAAACCAGGCGCTCTACGAGCGGCTGGGCCGGCCGATTCGCTCCAGCGCAGTCGCCTGCCTGGTGGTTGCACGGCGCAAACCACAGGCGGCCCGACCAGCATTCGGAGCGCGCTGGTAGTTCACGCGTGCGAGACCTCGACCGGGAGCTCGAGCAGCGGCTCGATGCCTCCCGTTACTGCTCGACGCCGGCCACCGGACGCCCGTCCTCGAGATAGAGGCACCGCTCGGCGCCGACCGCGGCCGCCACCCGACGGCGAATCGGCCCGCTCAGAAGCTCCTCGGCCTGGTCTAGCTCCACCAGGCGGTAGTCGTCGATCTCCTCGGCCTGCAGTCTGATGCCCTGCAGCTCACTGTCGGCGAACGTGCCGCAGTCAAAGAGGAAGCGCAGGCCGCCGGGCCGGTTGGGCTTGGCCGGGCGGAAGTCGACGCACACAAGCCGGCCGCGAACGACCTCGAGGCCGCACTCCTCGCGCGTCTCTCGCCGACACGCGTCCCACGGCGACTCGCCGTTGGCGTCGATCTGCCCGCCGGGGATGGTCCAGCCCTTCTTGTAATTCGGTTTGAGGATCAGCAGGCGACCAGCCCCGTCGAAGATCAAAGCGCCCGCGGACGCCGCGACGCGTGGAACCTCGTACTGATGCTCGGTCCCGGCGGCGTCACTCATCGCACCATCATCCCTGAGCGAGCACGCCAACCACATGCGGCCGCGCCAGGGTGGGAGGATCGGCCACGGCGAAGCGAACTACCGAAGGAGTCCTCAGATGCCCGAGTTCCCCGCACCCCGCGAAGGGTTCGTGTTGACGCACTTCATCGTCTCGAGTGACCTCGACCGCTCGCGGCAGTTCTACACGGAGGTACTCGGTGGCGAGCTGGTCTTGGAATCCGGACCGGTGATCGTGCAGCTCGCAAACGGCTGGGTGATCATCAACACCGGCGGCGGCCCGACCGACGACAAGCCCACGGTCACGCTCGAGCCTCCCGGCGACCCGAATCTGACGAGCAGCTTCCTCAACATCCGCGTGGCCGACATCGCCGCGATCTACGCCGAATGGACCGCACGCGGCGCTCAGTTCCTGACCGAGCCCAAGGACCACGGGCACGAGATCCGCTGTTATCTGCGCGACCCCGACGGGCACCTGATCGAGGTCGGCCAGGCGACCGGAATCCTCGAGGGGCGGGGAGCGTAGGCTCAGCGCGGACGCTTGGCAGCGACCGGTTCCCGGCTGCTCAGCGCGCGGCGCCAGCGGGTCGGAAACCGGATCGCAAGCCGCTGATGCATCGGCGCCGGCCGCTGCCAACGCTTGGGATCGAGGTCGGCGCCGCAAAGCGCACAACCAGCGGCGAATGGAGAGACGCGTTCTCCGCACTGTGGGCAATGGCCGGGATGCATGTGAACAGGATCCCTCCGTGCGATCACGGCCCGCTAAACGGAATTTCGGGGGTAGCGAAGAACGTTGCGCGAGCTAGGTGGGACCTCGCGGATCGTCTGGCCAACCGCCGATGGATTCGATCCAGCTCGAATCTCTGGCGACCTGACGGTGCCGATCCGACGATGGCGCAAATGCCTGACGTCCCAACCGCACCCAAGGAGCGTTTTCTGATGAGCCCCATCCGCATGCTTGCGGTGAGCGGGCTGCTGACGCTGGCCGCCGCCGCGCCGGCCGCAGCAGACTCGATCGCCTACATCAAGGACAGCAACGTCTGGCTCGCCAACCCAGACGGCACCCACCAGGTCCAGATCACCCGCGACGGCAACGCAACCACGCCATACCGATCGCCGTCTCAGGCCGATGACGGCACGATCGCAGCCGGGCACGGCGGCGAGATCGTCAAGCTCGCCCAGAGCGGCAAGGTGCTCGCCCAGTTCGCACCGCCGACGGCGACCGACTCGACCGGCCAGGTCGTCGAGGACGTGCCCCAGCAGATCGCGATCTCGCCGGACGCCGCTCGGATCGCCTACGTGTACTCGCAGCCGTCGTGCCCGCCCGCCGCACCGTGCGGTGTGCGGCAGGAGCTCCTGTACTCGTACTCGGACCGCACGACGCCCGTGTCGGCGTTCGGCGAGCAGACCGGTCTGACGAACCCATCGTGGATCGACAACAACCGGGTGCTCGCGTTCGGCGGGCACTTCCGCCAGGTCAACGTCGACTCTTTCGGAGGCGGCAACGACGACGCCCTGCACTGGTTCGATGACGCCGGCAACGAGGACGTCGGTGACGGCGAGCTCTCGCGCCAGGGCGACCGGCTCGCGCTCGTGCGCAGCTACGGCGAGAACACGCACATCGCGATCTACCACGTGAGCGGTGGCGCGGGCGGACCGGCGCCCGCGGCCGCGTGCTTCACCGGCACCGACGCCACGTTCGCGGGGCCGTCGTGGTCGCCGGACGGCACGAAGCTCGCATTCCAGGACGAGCAGGGCATCGAGGTGCTTCCGCTGCCCCAGGTCGCCGACGGTGACTGCCCGGGCGCGAGCAGCAGCACCGTGATCCTCGCCGGCGCGACCGCCCCCGACTGGGGACCGGCCGCGATCGGATCCGGCGCCGGCACCTACATGGCGCCCGGGGCATCGACCGCGCCCGGCGACTCCGGCGACGACGCGGCGCCGACGCCCACCCCGACGGTCAAGCACGCACGTCTGAACGCATCAGTCGCCGGCAGCGTCAGGCTCAGCGACGTCGCCGCGAAGGGCATCCTGATCCACGCCCGAGGATCCGCGACAGGTCGCATCACCGCATCGCTACAACTACACGGCCGGCGCCTTGCGACCGCCGGCGTCCACGCACAGGCAGGCGCGCGCCTGACACTTCGCCTGCGTCTCAGCCGCACGTCCGTGAAGGTGCTGCGACGCGCCCGCGCCTCGCGCGTGACAGTCACGGTCACGCTGATCCCGGCGAGCGGCCCACGCACCGTCAGCACCGCAACCGTCCACGTGACGCACCGATGACAATGCGCAAGCGAACCCTCAGCACGCTCGCCGCCTGCTGCCTGCTCCTTCTCGTCCCGGCCACCGGCGCCGGCGCCGCGAGTGCGACGTTCTCGGCGAGCGGAGCCAGCGGGCGCTCCGCGGGCGCGCGACTGGCAGCGGGTCAGCTTCGCTCCGGGACGAGCGTCGCGGCCGACACGCTGTCGCGCCGCCTGCAGGCCCGTCGCTCCGGAGCACGGTTGCTCGCGGCCTTTCAGACTGAGCCTCGCGTTAGCGTGGGTCTTCATCCGGTGTCCTCCTAGGAGATTGACTGGCTTGAGCACCTGTCAGCCTCCAAGGAGCACCGGA
The DNA here is from genome assembly GCA_963725925.1 of uncultured Solirubrobacterales bacterium. Lineage (GTDB taxonomy): Bacteria > Actinomycetota > Thermoleophilia > Solirubrobacterales > Solirubrobacteraceae > Palsa-465. The sequence continues at coordinate 188,962 of CAVSAY010000001.1, read as the reverse complement.
TGGCTTACCCCTCAGACCAGAACAACGTTCTCAGGAACTACAGCTAGGGCTCGACCACCGCCAGATCCAGCTGCCGCAGCCGGTCTGGGTCGGACAGGATGTTCATCTCGACGATCCTCCCGCCGGCCACGGTAAAGCCGACCACCGAGATGGGCTGGTCATCGGCGAACGACACCACGCCGGGCGCGCCGTTGACGAGCGCGCGCCGGCTCTCGAAACCGAGCCGGTTGAACCTGGCCGCGCCAGACGCCACGGCGTGCGCCCCCCGGACGACTCGCGATCCACCCAGGCCCGTCGCACCGCCGTCGGCCCGCAGCACGACGTCGGGGTCGAGCACGGCGAGGAGCCTGTCGAAGTTGCCGTCGCGCGCGGCCGCGAGGAACGCGTCGACGAGCTCCCATTGCTCGGCGAGATCCGCTTCGGGTGTCGGTGTCGTGCTGAGGCGACGCCGCGCACGGCTGGCGAGCTGTCGCGTGGCGGGCTCTGAGCGGTCGAGGATCGAGGCGATCTGCTCAAACGGAACGTCGAACACGTCGTGCAGAACGAACGCCAGGCGCTCGGCGGGAGCGAGCGTTTCAAGCACGATCAGCAGGGCCAGGCCGACAGAGTCGGCGAGCAGCGCCTCGTCCTCCGGGCCGAGGGCGTTCACCGCCGAGACGATCGGGTCGGGCATGTGCGCGTCGATCGGCTCCTCGCGCCGCGTCTTGCGAGACCGAAGCGAGTTGAGGCAGATCCGGGCGACGACCGTGGTCAGCCACGCGCCGAGATCCTCCACGGCGCTGGTGTCCGCGCGGCTGAATCGCAGCCACGCCTCTTGGACGGCGTCGTCCGCTTCGCTGAGCGATCCGAGCATGCGATAGGAGACCGCCCGCAGGCGCGATCGGTGCTGCTCGAAGCGGTCCGCTAGCCAGTCTTGTTGGTCCATGTCACATCCCTCGTTCGGCGCGTGTCTTAGACGTAGACCCACCAGACGGCGGGGATGTGACAAGGGAGACAGCGATGAGCACGACCAAATCCAAGCACCGATCAGAGCAGACGATCAGCGGCAGCTGGCAGCTTGACCCACAACGCTCGAGCGTCGAGTTCCGCGCGAGGAGCATCTGGGGACTGGCGGCCGTGAAGGGCCGCTTCGGCGATTATCAGGGGCGCCTGGACCTCAGAGCCGCCCCTGCGATCGAGCTGACGATCGACGCAGCAAGCCTGGACACCGGCAACCGCAGGCGCGACGAGCACCTGCGCTCCGCCGACTTCTTCGACATCGAGAACCATCCTCAGGTGCGGTTCGTCTCCGAGTCGGTGCAACTACAGGGTGACACGCTCAAAGTGCACGGCCGGCTGACGGCCCGCGACCGCTCGATCCCTGTCGAGCTCGACGCAGAAGTCCACGAGGCAGCCGGCGAGCTCGAGATCGAGGCGACCACGACCGCGCCGCACCGCGACCTGGGGATGACCTACAGCCCGCTCGGGATGATCTCGCCGCGCAGCGAGCTGATCGTCAAGGCCCACCTGGTTGCGGACACGGTCCGCGCCGCCTGACGCAAACCCGCCCGGCGGATAATGGCTGCATGTCCGCCGGCTGGGTGTTTGTCCCTGTGATCGGTGCGCCAATCGCGCACGGGCCGGTGCTGCGGTGGGATCTCGCGGCGGCGTTGAGGCGGCCGATCAGCCGGCAGCTTTTCGGCGAGAACAAGACGTGGCGAGGAGCGATCGTGATGACTGCCGGGACGACGCTCGCCGCCGTCGCGCTGGCTCGGGTGCCCGCCTACCGGCGACGTCTACCCCCGGGGAACAGCTGCGTGCGCCCGCCGGAGTGCTGTTGTCCGTCTTCGATCAGGCCGACTAGGAGGAATCATGGGCGTTGCGCTTCCGGGTGAGTCGCGCGAGTACCGGGCTGCGAGAGACCGGCTGCTGGAGCGAGAGATCGAGCTGCGCCGCGCGATGGAGGCAGTTGCCGCGCTCAGGCGCGAGCTCCCGCCGGGCGGCCCGGTCGAGACGGACTACGTCTTTGACGGCGAGGGCGCGGATGGGGCGCCGGCAGACGTACGGCTGTCGGAGCTGTTCGAGCCCGGAAAGGACTCGCTGGCGATCTACAGCTTCATGTTCCCGCGCGATGCCGGCGACCAGACGCCCGGGCCTCCGGACGGCGACACTGCGCGGCTACCACTCGCCGAGGGGCCGTGCCCGTCGTGTACGGCTCTGCTGGACCAGCTCGACGGGGCGGCCGAGCACGCTCGCCAGCATCTGAACTTCGTCGTTGTCGCGAAGGCGCCGCTGCCGCGCGTGCTGACCTTTGCCCGCGAACGGGGATGGCGCCGGCTGCGGCTGCTGTCGTCGGCCGGCAACACCTACAACGCGGATTACCTGGCCGAGACGTCCGACGGGGCACAAATGCCGATGCTGACCGTGTTTCGCCGGGACGGCGACGTGATCCGGCACTTCTGGAGCTCGGAGCTGTTGTATGCGCCTTCGGATCCGGGTGAGGAGCCGCGCCACGTCGGCACGCTCGAGCCGCTCTGGAATCTGCTCGACCTGACCCCCGAGGGGCGCCCAGCCGACTGGCACGAGCAGTTCAGCTACGCCTGAGCGGCGGTAGGCTCGGAGCGACGACTTGACGAGAGGAGCGGGCGTGGGTGCGATCGAACTGGATCGGATGGCGTGGCCGGACATCAAGGCAGAGCTTGATGCGGGCCGTGACACGGTCGTGGTCGCGTTCGGTGCCACCGAGCAGCACGGTCCGCACCTGCCGTTGGCCACAGACGCCCTGATCGGCGACCATCTCGCGCGGCGGATCGCGGACCGGCTGGACGCGTTTGTCGCGCCAACCGTCCGGGTCGGGTGCTCGGAGCACCACCTCGAGTTTCCGGGCACGCTGTCGGTGTCCGAGAGCACGTTCCACGACGTGGTCGCCGACATCGTCCGCTCGCTCGCCCGCGGCGGCTTTCGCCGGGTCGTGTTGCTTCCGACGCACGGCGGGAACTTTGGGCCGTTGGGGGCGGCGCTCGAGCGGCTTGGGCCGGTCGACGGGGTCGAGATTCGCGCGCTCACCGATCTCAGCGCGTTGTTCGCGATCGCGCAGGTCGGGGTGGAGGAACACGGCGTTGCGCTCGGCGAGGGCGGAGTGCACGCCGGGGAATGGGAGACGTCGATGCTGATGTCGATCCACCCGGAGCTCGTGCACCTCGACAAAGGCGAGGCCGGATACACGGGAGACATGGAGAGTGCGATTGGCGCGATCTTCGGCGCCGGAGTCCACTCGGTGGCCGCCAACGGCGTGATCGGGGATCCCGCGCGGGCGAGCGCGGAGCACGGCGCCCGCTACTGGGAGACCGTCGAGTCGATCGCGTTGACGGCGATCGACCCACCTGGGTGATGCAGTTCTATCTGAGCGGACTTCTTCGCCGGCATCCTGATCGAGGCGGACCAGACGTGATCAGGCTCAGGGACGCTGCCGCGGACGAAGCCGAGGCACTCGAGGGATTGCAGCGGCGATCCTCCGATGTCTGGGAGGCGTACCGGGAGCAGCTGGCAGCGAACCCTGACGCGATCGAGTTGCCGCAGACCTTCATCGACGAGGGCTGGGTGCGGGTCGCGGTCGCCGAAGATGGCAGGCCGATCGGCTTCTCGGTCGTGATCCCGACAGACGACAGGGTCCACGAGCTGGACGGGCTGTTCGTCGAGCCGGACCAACTGCGTGGCGGCGTCGGACGAGCGCTCGTGCAGGACGCCGCTGAGCGCGCCGGACGGGTCGGCGCCGAGCTGCTCGAGGTCACCGCCGGCCCGGCCCAGGGCTTCTACGAGAAGGTCGGCTTCCAGGTTGTCGGGGCTGTCGAGACTCGTTTCGGCCCTGCCGTCCGCATGCGCCGACGGCTTCTGGCGTGAGCAACAGCAAGCACAGCGCCTGGAACGTAGGTCATGCCAATTCCGCTGCACTAAAGCTCCATTCTTTTATCGGCGGCGGGTATGGCGGAGGCCGCCGCGTCAAGCTTTGGCTATGCCGGTGAGTGCCGTGGCAGATCGCTCCGACACGGAAATCGAGCTGCGGCTGTCAGAGGTGCTGGCCGGCCTCTCGCACGCGCTCGACATCACCGAGGGACAGCCGCGCGGCCATACGGAACGCAGCTGCGTAATCGGAATGCGGCTGGCCGGCGCTCTGGGGCTGGACGATGCCACCCGCTCCTCGGCCTTCTATGCGCTGCTGCTGAAGGACGCCGGGTGCTCGTCGAACGCGTCGAAGGTCGCGGCGCTGTTCGGCGCCGACGATGCGGTCGTAAAGAGCACACGGCGGCTGACCGACACCAGCAGCCGCTCGCAGGCGGTCGGGCACCTGTTGCGCACCGTCGCGCCCGGGCAATCGCCGCTGACCAAGGCCCAGCACGTCGCCGCGGTACTGAGGTTCGGATCCGACGGCGCGCGGTCACTGGTCGCCATGCGCTGTGAGCGGGGGGCCGGCGTGGCGCGAGCGATCGGGCTCGGCGAGGTCGTCGCCCGCGCGATCCTCGACGTGGACGAGCACTGGGACGGCAGGGGCTATCCAGCGGGAATCGCGGGCGATGAGATCTCGCTGATCGGGCGGGTGCTGTGCCTCGCCCAGACCACCGAGGTCTTCTGGCGCCACGGCGGGCCGTCCGCCGCCTGTGCGATCGCGCGCGAGCGCCGCGGTACGTGGTTCGATCCCGAGCTCGTTGACGCGCTGCTCCCGCTCGAGCACGACGACCGGTTCTGGCACGGGCTCGAAGACCCGGTCGTGGCCGGCCTCGAGCCGCCCGATCGAGTGCTGCTCGCCGACCACGGGCGGCTTGACCTCGTGGCCGCGGCGTTCGCCTCCGTGATCGACGCAAAATCGCCGTACACGGCCCGCCATTCCGAGGGCGTCGCCGAGCTCTCGGTCTCGCTGGCTACCGCGCTCGAGCTTGTCGCTGAGGACCGCGCGACGCTACGCCGAGCGGCACTGCTGCACGACATCGGCAAGCTCGGCGTGTCCAGTCGCATTCTCGACAAGCCCGGGCCGCTGACCGAGGCCGAGCGGGAAGTCGTGCGTCGGCATCCTCGCTGGTCGCGCGAGATCCTGACCCGGGTAACCGCGTTTGAAGAGCTTGCCCGGATCGCGGGCAGTCACCACGAGCGGCTGGACGGCAGCGGGTATCCGTCCGCGCTCACGGCCGACGAGCTGGACCTACCAACGCGGATTCTCGCAGTGGCCGATGTCGCCGAGGCGCTCAGCGCCGATCGCCCGTACCGGCGAGGCCCTCAGTGCCGACGAGGTGATCCGCACGATTCGCGGCGAAGCCGGGCGCACCCTGCACGCGGACGCGTGCGAGGCGCTCGAAGACGTGTTGCCCGCGCGCGTCCAGATCTGAGACGAGCCCCCACCGCGGTACGAGCGCGACGCCGAAAGCTGAGCACGCCAGCTCAGATAAGGCTGCGTCTGGGGTCCGTCTTCATTCAGTAGGGGTACGGATCTGCGTACGGATTCGGTTCGCGGGGCAACGCGCCGCGTAGTCAATCGCGACGTGCCGGTCGTGGGGTGGCGGTCATCCGCCACCCCACCGGCACGTCTATCTCGCGGTTCCGGGCGGCGTCAGGCGGCGGCCAGCGCCTTGGCCTTGATCGCGTCGAACTCGGCCTGCGTGATCGTGCCGTCGTCGAGCAGCTTCTTCGCGCGGTCGATCTCGGCGGCGGGACCGCCTGAGGAGGCCGTGGTGCGCACGTACTGGTCGAACTGCGCCTGCTGGTCGGCGGCGTCCTTGTAGCGGCGCTCGGTCATCCCGTCGTGGTTGGCGATCAGGTAGACCAGGACACCGATCCACGGGATCACGACGACGAACACGACCCAGGCGGCCTTGGCCCACCCGGACAGGTCGTGCCGCCGGAAGATGTCGATCAGCACCGTGATCGCGATCCAGATGAAGATCACCCACGCAAAGAAGATGAGCGTCGTCCAGAGGATGTCGAGGAAGGGATAGGAACTAGCGATCAGCGTCACGTGTCTCCTGTCGGTTGTTTGCGCGCCACGCGCTTGGTGGTGTGAACACTCGGGCCAACTCGCGGCCACGGCATCACCCAACCCGAATGATCCCATGCCTCGCGGCAGCGATCATTCAAGGGCGATGTAGCGCGCGTCAAGTGTGGTTGAAAGCGTGCGATGGGCGGGTGAGCAGCCGATCAGGATCGAACGCGACGGATCGACGCCGTGTGCGCGCGCGAATGCCAGCGCCAGGCCCGGCAGCGGCGGGCGACACCAGCACGCCGGGGGGCCGGCCTGGTGCGGGCAGATGGCAGCCTCCACGACGCCGCTGACGCCGCTGGCGACGCGCGCCACCTCGGCCGCGAGAGCACCGGCGTCCCCGTCAGGTGTCCAGTCGTACACCAGGTGCGGCGCGGCCGGGTCGGCGGTCGCAAGTGCCCGTTCGAAGCCGGGACGCTGCGTCGCCGCTGCGCCGACGAACACTCCGGGGCGGCCGCCGCTGATGCGGTCGCGGGAGAACGACACGGTGTCGATCGAGGCGAAGCCTTCGTCGGCCGACGGCGGCTCGAGCTCGCGCAACGCGCGCATCTGGGACGTCGGAAGCATCAGCCAGGGCTCTCCGCGTGAGGCCGAGCGGATCTGTTCGGGCGTCGGGAGCGTGCCGAAGCGCTCGAGCAACCGCTCGACGAGGTTGACCTGGGCCTGCGCGAGCGGCGTGTCCAGCCACACGCATCGCACGGCGGCGGCGTGGCGCCCGGCGGTTTCGATGACGAGGTTGCGGGCCGCGCGCGTCAGATACGTGTTGTCGAGCACGAGGCGGTGGGCGCCGGCCGCCAGCTGCGCGTCGAGCTCGTCGGCGAGCGCGCGCAGCGAGCCGCCGCGCTCGTCTCGATTCAGCCGCGCATGACCCCGTTCGATGTAGTCCGCTGCGAGGCGGCTCTTGCCTGCGCCGGGGATGCCCATCAAGATCACGACCTCGCTTTGAGCGCCGGTGTGCGCGGGCGCGGGGCTTCCGGCACCGCCGAACGCCACCGTCAGAGACGCCTGGTCGGCGGCGCCGAGGCGGAGCGCGGCCGCCCGCGCGGCCGACCGTGCGGTCTCCGGCCGCCGGGCCCCCGGGATCGCGACGAGCTCGGGTGAGATGCCGAGCAGCCAGCCGAGTGCCACCTCGGCGGGAGTGGCGTCGTGGCGGGCGGCGATCGCAGCGAGCTCGTGGCGGCGATCCAGCGTGCCGGCCCGGCGCGGACCGCCGAGCGGTGAGTGGGCGATCAGCGGCAACCCGAGCTCGGCGCAGCGCGCGACAACGCCGCCGCGGAGCGCGCGGTCGTCGAACGGGCTGACAGCGATCTGCACCGCCGCGATCGGCGCCAGCTCGAGCGCTTCGTCCAGTTGGGTGCGGGTGACGTTCGCGACGCCGACGCGGCGCACCAGGCCATCGTCGACGAGCCGCGCGAGCGCCCGTACAGACGTGCGCCATGGCGTCCGCGGATCGGGCGCGTGGATCAGGTAGAGGTCGATCGGCAGTCCGCCGAGCGCTTCGATGCTCGCGCGGCAATCGGCCGCAATCGCCTTCGCGCGACCGTCCGGCACCCATGCCCCGTCGGGTCGCGTCATCCCACCCTTGGTGACGACCCGGGCGCTCCGCTGCAGACCGGCCGCATGCAATGCGTCGGCGACCAGCCGCTCGTTGTTCCCGGGCCCGCCGCCTTGGTCTGCCCCGTAAGCGCGCGCGGTGTCGAACACGGTTATGCCGGCGTCTGCGGCGGCAGCGATCGTGTGCAGCGCGAGCTGCTCGTCGGCCGGCAAGCGCATGCAGCCGAGGCCGACCCGCAGCTCATCGGCGTCAAGCCACGTCACCGGACTCCCAGCCGAGTGCTCGACGGCGTGCGCGCGGGAGCTTGCTCACGATCAGATCGTAGGAGTCCTCGATCATGTCCCTGATCATGCGCTCGGGCAGCGACCCGTCGACGATCACGGTGTTCCAATGGCGCTTGTTGAGGTGGTATCCGGGGCGCACGGCCGGGTGGGCCTCGCGGAGCTGCTCGGCGAGCAACGGCTCGCACTTCAGGCTGACGCGCAACGGGTTCTCGTCGAGACGCGAGATCGCGAAGATCTTGCCCGACACCTTGAACACCGACGTCTGCGGTCCGAACGGGAACGTCTCCGCCGACCCCGGGAGGGCGAGACAGCGCTCGCGCAGCTTGGCCGGCCGCATCCGTGCGCGGTCAGGTGGGTCGCCAGTCGAGCGCGTACACGCGCTCGGCGTTGGCCAGGCCCTTGAGGCTCAGCAGCGTCGGCGGGCCGAAGTCCCAGCAGCCCAGGCGCTCGGTGTATTCCCGCGACGCCGCCGACACGAGCACTTCGCCGCCCCTCGCGCGGCCCGTGATCCGTGCCGCCAGCACGACCGCCCTGCCGAGAAAGTCCCCTTCGAGCTCGAACATGTTTCCAGTGTGCACGCCGATCCGGACGCGCAGCGCCCGCTCGAACTGGGTTTCGTTGGACTGGGCCACCGCCCGCTGGAGCTCGGCTGCACACGTGAGGGCAGAGCCTGCGCTGCGGAACGCCAGCATGAACCCGTCCCCCTGCGACTTGACCACATCGCCGCCGCGCTGCGCGACGAGTTCGCGCACGAGCCGATTGTGCGCCTGCAGCATCTCGACCCAATCCTCCTCGCCGAGCCGCTCCATCATCGCGGTCGAGCCCTCGATGTCGGTGAACACGATCGTCACCATCCCGTCGGGCGACGTCTGATCACGGCAGTCCGACAGCCCGGGGTCGACGTCCGCGACGATCGCGGCCAGGGAAGGCGAGGTTTCCTCAGAGGTGACAGATAGTCCCGGCAACGGTGGCCCCACATTCCGGGTGTTCGGTGCGAGCCTACCTGCATATGTGAGGCACCGGGAAGAAATGTGAGGGTTGACAGGCGCGGCTGACCGTATCTTTACGCGGAGGTGTACGTGTCGATGTCCCGATTGCGGGTGGCACCAGACCGAGCCCAGCAGCTCGTGGCGGCGTTTCGCGATCGTGCGCACCTGGTGGATCAGGCGTCGGGCTTTGTCGACCTCGAGGTGTGGCAGAGCGACCGCGACCCGACCGAGCTGGTGATGGTCAGCCGCTGGACCGATCGTGCCAGTTTCAAGAGTTACATGAAGAGCGAGGCGCATCGCATCTCTCACGCCCGGATCGACCCCGAGCTCGATGCCGAGATCAAGCTGCAGGCGCTCGAGCACATGCACACGTTCAACGTGGTGGCGGAGTGAGCCGGCGCACGGCCCCGCCGAGCGGGATGCCGCCGCCGGAGCATGTCACGGGTCCGCACGGTCGCCGGATCGATCTCGTGGCAATCGCACGCAGGACGTGCGTCGCGTATGACAACGAGTTCCCCGACGAGCGCGAGCGCTACGGGCCCGCCGGCGCCGAATGGTGCCGCCACGACACGCAGCACCTGCTCAATTGGGCGGTGCTGAGCCTCACGCACGACGTCGACTTCGAGCGTGAGCTGGCGTGGCTTGCCCGGATCCTTGAGGCCCGGGACTTCCCGTTGCCAAGGCTGTCGCGGTGCCTGGAGCTACTTGCGCAGACGACTCGCGAAAGCGTTCCGGACGTTCCGCAGCTCGCAGAGCGCGTCCAGCACGGCGCGGACTTCATCGCTTCGCACGAGAGCTTTCTGAGCTGACACGTGATGGGGTTCTTTTCGCGCGGCAAGGATGAGGACGGCGAACAGGCGGAGGCGCTGGCGCGGATCGAGGCCGGAGGGATTCCACCGCGCGCGCAGGAGCGATTGCGCGCGCTCGGCACGGACGGCTCGTTGTTCACCAGCGGCCTCTCGGTCAACGAGTTCGCGCTGCTCGACAGGCTCGGGCCGGAGCCGCTGGCGCAGGTCATGGGCGCGAGCGTGGTCCGGCCGGGTTGGCAGTATCTGCCGGCCCTGGAGCCCGGGGAGGTCGTGTGGGGAGGTCCCGGGTCCGCGTACGGACCGTCCTCTCATGGCATGGCGCTCCTCAACCGGGTGACCGAGGCGTCACCGTCGCAGATCCGCAACTACAAGTGGCACGCGGCGGTTGTGTGCGAGCTCGACGTTCTGACCGATGCCTGGAACCTGGCCCGGCGCCGCGCGCTTGACCGCCTCGCCGAGGAGGCGCTGCAGGTGGGGGCCGACGCCGTCGTCGGCGTGCGCCTGCAGCGCAGCGACCACGACTTCGGCAAGGGGCTCATTGAATGCATCGTCACGGGCACCGCGATCCGCGATCCCAATGCCGACAAGAGCTCCTGGCCGGTGCTGACGGACGTCTCGGTCCAGGATTACTGGCGGCTACGGAGCGCCGGCCACGAGCCGGTCGGCCTGGTCGCCACGACGGCGGTCACATTCGCCGCGGCTGCACGCGACACGCGTCTGCGACGGATGAGAACGCCGGCTCAGAACCGGGAGCTCGTCGAACTCTCCGAGGCGTTTCAGGCGGCCCGGGAGGCAGTCCGCGCCGGGCTTCGCGGACAGGTGGCCGACGCACATGCGCTCGGCGTGGTCGGAGTTGAGCTGTCGCACTCGGTGCACCGCGACAAGTTCTCACTCGCCTCGTCGATCGGATCTCAGACCCATCGCGGGTGGCACACGGGCAGATTGGGCATCCCTTACTACGTGCGCGGCCGCGCGGACGCCGACCGCAGAGGCTGGGTGATCACCATGCATGCGGCGGGGACCGCTATCCGGCCGCCGCGCCAGCCACCCGACTTTCCCGTCAAGACCCAGATCCGGATCGGAGCGAAATGACCGATTACGACCCGAAATCACTGGAGGGAATCCCGGAATCTGGCCTCGAGCGGCTGGAGCAGAACCGGGAGGGCCTGTACACGTCAGACCTCAGCGTCAACGAGTTCCTGCTGGTCTCGCAGGCGGGTTTCGATCCAGTCGGCCTGGTGGTCGGCAGCTCGATCTTCCACATCGGATTTCAGATCGCGGGACCGACGACAAGTCGGGAGCTGACGGTTCTGTCGGAGGCGATGTACGCAGCACGCCATCTGGCGATGACCAGGATGGAGGAGGAGGCCGACCAGCTCGGCGCCGACGGGATCGTCGGCGTACGCCTGGAGATCGGGCGTTACGAATGGGGTCCGAACATGGCCGAGTTCATCGCGATCGGCACGGCGGTCAAGCATCGGGAGGGCGTGCTGCACAGGGCCCCGAATGGAAGGCCGTTCCAGAGTGACCTGTCGGGTCAAGAGTTCTGGACGCTCCTGCGCACGGGGCATCGCCCCGTCGGCATGGTGATGGGCAGTTGCGTGTACCACGTCGGCCGGCGCGGCCCGCTGCAAACGCTCGCCCAATCGGCGCGTAACGTCGAGCTCCCCAACTACACCCAGTCGCTGTACGACGCCCGCGAGCTCGCGATGAAGCGCATGCAGACCGAGGCGCAAGAGCTCGAGGCCGAGGGTATCGTCGGCGTCTCGCTGTCGGAACGCAGCCACGGCTGGGGCAGCCACATCATCGAGTTCTTCGCGATCGGGACCGCGATCGTAAAGGGCGATTCCCCGGGCCAGATCGAACCGCCGATCCCGGTGCTCGATCTCAACGACCGCTGACCGCGGCGCCCGCTAGATCGTCACGTCGCCGTTGTCTTCGACGGTCCACGACGGGTTGTGGGCCACCTCCCACACATAGCCGTCGGGGTCCGCGAACGCGCCGGTGATGCCGCCCCAGTCGGCACGCGCCGCCGGTCGCTTGATCGTGCCCCCGGCGCGCTGGGCCTCGGCGAGCACGGCATCGACCTCCTCGGGCGAGCGAACGTTGTAAGCAAGCTCGATGCCCGGGGCTCCGTGGCCGCCCAGGGCCGTCCACAGCCCGAACACCATCCCGCCCGCCTGGAAGAAGCAGACCTCATCGTCGGGCTGGTGGGCGCCGGTCCATCCGAGGGCCTCGTAGAACGCGCGGGCGCGGCCAAGATCGTTCACGCCCAGCGTCACCAGGCTGATCCGCTGCTCCACGCTCAGAGCATTGCACGAGCGTCGCGCGTGCGCGCGTCGTTAACGCCCGTTTAGGTTCTCCGGCGGGGTCTCAAGCGGCCGCCGCGAGCGGTCGATGGTGCGGCAAATGCCTAGAGCCCCCGGCCATTTGCCTCGCTGGGCAGCGACGCTGTTCGCAGTGATCGGGGCTTGGCTGGCCGCATACGAGCTGCACACGGTCATCGACCAGGGTTTTGGCGCTCACAGCATCTTTGACAAGCGCGTGCACCTCGTTGTGCTGTTGTGCGCTTCGGGCCTCATCCTGGTGCGCGCGATCACGCGCCGCGGCGAGCGCGTCGCCTGGCTGCTGATCGGGGCCGGCGTGCTCGCCTGGTCGCTGGGCGAGGTCTACTACACGCTCGCGCTGTGGAACCTGCCCACGATCCCGATTCCTTCCGCTGCCGACGGGGGCTATCTCGCGTTCCCGGTGCTCGCGTTTGCCGGCGTCTGCCTGCTCGCGCGCAATCGTGTCCGCGGAGCGGCGGCCACGCTCTGGGCCGACGGACTCGCCGCCGCGCTGGCGGTCGGCGCTGCGTCGGCGGCGTTCGTGCTTGACGAGGTGCTCCGGCACGCCAGCGGGCGGGTGCTCGAGGTCGTCACCAATCTTGCCTACCCGGTCACCGACCTGGTCCTGCTCGGCGCTTGCGTGGCCGTGATCGCGCTGCGCGGTTGGCGGATCGATCGCACCTGGGGCCTGCTCGGCGCCGGCATCGTCGTCTTCTGGGTAGCCGACAGCCTGTACCTGATCGAGACCGCGCTCGGGAGCTACACGCCCGGCGGCGTGTTCGACGAAGGCTGGTGGCTGGGACTCACGCTGATCGCCCTGGCCGCATGGCAGCCCGCGGGCAGGCTCGCTCCCGCCACCGACGATTCGCAGCGCAGCTGGATGATCGCGGTGCCGGTCGGCTTCGGTGGATTGGCCGCTGCGATCCTCGGATACGGCTGCCTTCGGACGCACCCGCTCAATCCCGGCGCCGTCGGCCTCGCGCTTGCTGCCCTCGGGGCAGTCGCCGTTCGCCTGGTGATCACCTACAGGTTGTCGCTCGGACTGCTCGAGCGCGTGCGCGCCGAGTCGCTGACCGACCCGCTCACGGGGCTGCCCAACCGCCGCGCACTCACCCGGGCGCTCGAAGTGCAGCCGCCCACGGGGGAGGACGCCGGCGACGCGGTGCTTGCGCTGTACGACCTCGACGGCTTCAAGGGCTACAACGACACCTTCGGGCATTCGGCGGGAGACGCGCTGCTTGCTCGCCTCGGGCATTCCCTGCTCACGGCGATCGGCAACGACGGCAGCTGCTATCGCCTCGGCGGCGACGAGTTCTGCGTGGTGATGCCGGGCCGGCTGAGCACCGTTCACCGGCTCCTCGACGCTGCTTCGGTGGCGTTGTCGGAAGAGGGCGACGGCTTCTCGATCACCAGCACCTGGGGAGCGGCCAGCGTGCCGCATGAGGCGACCTCGCTCGAGGCAGCATTGCGCATCGCCGACGAGCGCATGTACGCCTGCAAGACGTCACGGCTCACGCGCATCCATCGCCACCCGCGTCGGGTGCTCGGGCCAGATACGCATCCCGAGGACCTCACCGCGCCACAACGCTCATCGTCGCGCGCGGCGTCGTCCATGAAGCGCGTCGGCCGCTAGCTCGCACGGCCCCGCAGGGGCCATAGGATCCAGGGCCGGCGGTGGCCAGACGGCGTGACACCAGGATCTTCGGACCGGGCCCTTACGTGCTGGGCCTGCGTCGCGAGGGTGGCTGGGGCTCGGGGTTCCCGTTCGACGTGCCTGCCGTCGCGGCCGTCGAGGAGGTCAAGCTCGACCGGCCGGTGACGCTGCTCGCGGGCGAGAACGGGAGCGGCAAGTCGACGATCCTCGAGGCTGTCGCCGAGTCGATCGGGTTCGCCGACGAGGGGGGCGAGCTCGAGCGGCTGGGCGAGTTGCCGGCGGTGCCCCGGAATGTGCTCGACGGCGCGCTGGCTCCGGTGCTCAGCGCCACCAAGCCGCGCAACGGGTACTACCTGCGGGCCGAGAGCTTCTTCAACATCGCCAAGTTCATCGACAGCGGCGATCGCTTCTCGCCGGACCTTTCGATCTACGGGGACGTGCCGATGCACCAGCAGTCGCACGGCGAGTCGTTCCTGTCGCTTGCCGCAAACCGGTTCGGGCGCGACGGCCTGTACGTGCTCGACGAGCCCGAAGCGGCTCTGTCGGTGCCCGGCGAGCTCGCGCTGCTCGCCGTCATCGCGCGCGCGGTGTCGGTCGGCGCGCAGTTCGTCGTCGCGACTCACTCGCCGATCCTGCTCGCCTGCCGGGATGCCCGCATCTACGAGCTCGACGGCACCGGCGTCGCGACCCCGGACTACGACGATCTGCAGGCGGTCAGCCTCACGCGCGGCTTCCTCGCCGCGCCGGAGCGGTACCTGAGGGCACTGGACTCCGACGCGCTGGAGGAAGAAGACAGCTAGCTGCTAGGACGCGACCGGCTGCGGGTCCGGCCGCACGAGGACCGTGTCGGCAACGCGAATGATCTCGTCTGCCGGCAGGTCGGCGAGCGATGCGTGCTTGCGGATCGCCTCCGGGCTGGTCGCCTCGTAGATGCATACCGTGCCGACGGAGCCGCCGCCCTCGTCGAGGACGTAGCTGCGGATCCAGCGCACGTCGTCGGCCATCTCTTCGTTGCCGACCTTGGTCGACCGCGCCGCCGCCTGCTCGAGCTCCGCGCCCGAGCTCCAGCCGCTGCGCCGCAGGATCACATAAAGGTCCATCGTTCCTCCTTAGTCGTCTGCATGACGGTGTCGACCCTACGGTGCGCGCGCGCCCGTCGCATCGGGAGCTCTCCCTATTTTTCGATGATCCCCAGCCGGTTGGCCCGGGCGGCCGCCTCGGTGCGGGTCTTGACGCCGAGCTTGCCCAGGATCGCCGACACGTGATGGTCGACGGTCTTGGGAGAGACGACGAGCCGCTCGGCGATCTGCGAGTTGCGCATCCCAGTCGCCACCAGCCTGAGTACGTCGAGCTCGCGTGCGGTGAGGCCGCTGGGGTTCTCGCGCGTCGCCGCGTGCGGCCCCTGGCGCAGGTCCCGCACGCCTCGGCGGCGGAGGCTGCGCACGACGAACGCGGCGGTACGCCGCGCGCCCAGCCGCTGAAGCTCCTCGAGCCCGCGCCTGACGCTGACGTCGTCTTCGCTGTCGACGAGCGCCAGCGCGGACTCATACGGGCAGCCGAGCTCGGCCCACAGCCTCGCCGCCTGCTCCGGCTCGCCGGCGAGCATGCGCGCGAACGGCTCTGCCGCGACGACCGCGTCGGGCAGCTCGCCGAGCCCTGCGCGCCGCCGCCACACCAGGAGCTCCCCGACTCCCCACGGGTGCTGCTGCGCGGCGGCCAGATCGAGTACGACCGACGTCTCGAACCCGATCAGATGCATCTGACCAGCCAGCCAGCGAGCCTCCGCGCGGGCGAGCGCCACGGGCAGCAGACGCTGGAGCTCGCCGGTGGCCGAGGCGAGCCTCGACGCCTCGTCGAGCGGCTTCCACGGATCGGGGTCGCCGCGTCGTGCACGAAGGCGCCCGATGACCGTCAACGGCGTGATTCGGGTGGGGGCCGCCACGTCCGGGCGCGTCAGGACCGCCATCGCCGACTCGGCGGCGTCGTCCCATCGACCCTGCTCGAGCTCGAGCCGCGCCTGCCATCCGGTCATGTACAACAGCCACGAGTCGAGATCATGCTCGCGGCAGTATGCGATCCCGGCCTGAAGCTGGCTGCGAGCGGACTTGTAGTCGCGCGCCTCGATCGCACAGCACGCGAGATTCGTGTGCGCCCGCGCCACGTGCTCCTCGAGCCCCGCGGCCACGGCCAGCGTGAGGCTGCGCTGCAGCTTCTGCGCCCCCTCGCCATCACCGGCGCCGAGCTCGGCGGTGCCGACGTTGTTCAACGCGTGCACGAGGATCTCAGTCTCATCCAAGCGTTCCGCGAGCTCGATCGCGCGCAGTCCCCAGCTGCGGGCCTCACGGACGTTGGAGGCGAGCGTCCGCAGCTGCGCCATGTTGCTGTAGGCCATCGCGAGCTCGGGGCCCGGGGGCAGCGCCTCGAGCAGCTCGACGGCCGCTCTGGCGTGCACCTCGGCGGTTGCGTTGTCGCCCGCGAACCACTGCAGGCGCGACAGCCACCTGTGCGCATCGCCCTCGCGCAGGCGATCTCCGCGGCCGCGGTGCTCGCTCAATGCCGCCCGCCGTGCGTCGATCGCCTCGTGCATCGCATCGATCAGGTAGCACTCGTACGAGCGGCGCTCGAGCGACTCGGCTCGCTGCTCGCTCGCCAGCCCGTCGCCGAACCGCAACGCGCGCGCGAACTGAGCGGCAGCCTCGCGATGAGCGCCCAGCGCGGCCGCCTGCTCGCCGGCCATCACCGCATAGCGCAGCACCGCATCGGCGTCTCCGGCCGCCTCGGCGTGATGCGCGATGCGCGCGGGCTGTGGCTTGCCGTGCGGCGGTGCGATCAGCGCGGCCAGTGCACGACGGTGAAGCGCCAGCGCCCGGTCCGGAGGGAGCACTCCCTCCACCGCTCCACGGGCGATCTCGTGACGGAACGCGACGGCGTCGCCGCTCGCTCGCAGCATGCCGGCGTCGATGCAGCTCTCGAGCTCGTCCAGGTCACCGGCGGTCAGCGCCTCGAGCAGCCACAGCTCGGCCCTTTGCGGAACGACGGCCACCGCGTCGAGCAGCGCGCGCGCTCGATCGGAAAGGCGTGCCGCGCGCGCCAGGACCGCGTCGCGAACGCTGTCGGGCATTGCGGTGCCGCCGGCGGCGAGCACCTCCGACACGTAGAACGGGTTGCCCGCCGTGCGCTGATGCAAGGCGACGGGATCGAGTCCGTCCGGCCCGGCGAGACTGGCGATCGCCTGGGCCGACAGCGGCGCGAGCCGCAGCCTGGTCACGTTGGACCGCGGAAGCTCGCCGAGCACGATCCTCAGCGGATGCGTGCGCTCGAGCTCATCATCGCGGTAGGTGGCGACTACGAGTGCGGGGAAGGCATCGCATCGGCGACCCAGCAACCGCACGACGTCGAGCGTCGCGTCGTCGGCCCAATGCAGGTCCTCGAGCACGACGAGCGTCGCGGCGCTCCGGCGAAGCTCCCCGGCGAGCGCCGCGACCAGGTCGCTTGGAGTCACGCCGGCATCCACCAGAGCTGCGAACTTCCCGCCGAGCTGGTCGCCGATGTCGACGAGCGGGCCGAGCGGACGGGGAGTGAACAGGGCCTCGCAGGCGCCACGGAGGACGTCGATGTCCAGCTCGTCGCAGAAGGCGCCGACGAGCGCGGACTTGCCGATGCCCGCCTCACCGGCGACCAGAACCAGGCGGCCGCGCCCGGAGGCCGCGACGGCGTCCAGTTCGGATTTGAGCGCGGCTAGCTGCTCGGAGCGCTCCAGCAGCGGTTCCGAATCCACCCCGATCGACTCAGTGCGCGTCGCCGCGCGCACCTCATGCACGCTGCGCATTGGAGCGATTGTCTCAGGGCCTCCAACCTGTGCCGAGAACAGTCACGCATCTCTCAGGTCCGATGCGGGCGCTGCCGATCCCGCTCGCGTGGGGACATCAGTTCCGCCTCCAGGACACGTTCCGCCGCCCGGACAGGATCCGCCCGCGGCTCCTGCAGCACGGCCGCCCGTGAAGTCACGGCGCCCGCGTGCGCTCTCCCATCCGCAGTTCATCGCTGCAGCGGCGGCCGTCGCCGTCGTCGCAGGGCTTGCGTTTCTGCTGTTCGGCTCGGGAGGCAATCCCGTCAGCAGTCCCATCGCCCAGGCCGCGACGCTGTCGTCGAGCTCACCCGGATACCGCATGCACATGACGGTCCAGGTCACATCTTCGGCGCTGAGCTCGCCGATCACCGCGACCGGCAGCGGCGTCGTAGACCTCCGCGATCAGGCCAGCTCGATGTCGCTGACGATGAATCTGGGTAACGATCCCCAGGTCGTCCAAGCGCTCGGCGGCAGCACCTTGCGCATGGACATGGTCACGGACGGCTCCGCAATCTACGTCAAGCTTCCCGCCGCCCTGACCGCCTCGCTGCCGACGTCCGGCAAGCAGTGGATCGAGGTCGATCTCGCGAAGCTCTCGAGCGTCCCGGGACTCTCATCGCTAGCCGGAAACCCGACCGCCAGCGACCCCAGACAGATCCTGCAGTCGCTTCGATCGGTCTCCGATAGCGTCGTGGATGAGGGCCCGCAGCGAATCGGCCGGGTCGCCACCACGCACTATCACGCTCAGCTCGGCTTCAGCCACCTCGCCGACGCGCTGCCGGCCGCCGAGCGCGGCGCCGCCACGAAGGCGCTCTCGGCGCTGCAGCAGGCGCTCCCGACCGACGGGCTGCCGATCGACGTGTGGATCGACGCGCACCACCTCGTCCGCCGCGTAGTGATGGCACTGGACGTCAACGCTCCCAGCGGGCCGTCGCTGGATGAGACCGTGACCGTCGATCTGGATCACTACGGCCCGCAGCATCGACCGGTCGCGCCCGCGTCGGGCGACGTTCTGCAGCTCAACAGCCTCGCCGGTCTCGGCGGCTGAGCGTCGGCGCGCTCAGGCCGCCTCCCATTCGCGGGCGAGGATCGCGAAGATCAACGTGTCGCCCCATTCGCCCTTGAACCAGGTGTCCTCGGTGAAATAGCCCTCCTCGCGCATCCCCAGTCGCCGGCACAGCGCCGCTGAGGGGTCGTTGCGCGGATCGAGGCGGGCGAGCACGCGATGCAGCCCGATGCCGGCGAACGCGATCTCGAGGATCGCTCCGGCGGCCTCGGTCATGTAGCCCTGGCGCGCGTGGGAGGGGTGAAGCGTCCAGCCGATCTCGCCCGCTGCGTTGGCGGTGCTGCTCAGCGAGAAGTACACGTCTCCGATCACCCGGCCGGGCTCGGCGATGCGCTCGATCGCCAGCTGCCAGTAATCGCCCTCGCCGGCGATCGCGATCGCCTCCGAGTACTGGGCGACCTTGGTGGCGACCTCGTCGCGGGTGCGTGGGTCGTAGGGCAGGTAGCGGCAGACGTCCTCACGCGACTGGTACGCGTGGATGTCGTCGACGTCCTCGCATGGCCATCGTGCGGATCAGCAGCCGCGCGGTCTGGACCGGCCCCGTGAGCTCGTATGGCAATCGCAGGCTCGGCGTCAACTCGCGTCAGGTCCGAGCCGGCAGCTTCACCACTTCGAGCCCGAGCGGCGCGCACACCAGGCCCGGCTTGTCGGCCCGCGACAACCTGCGGCGAAGCGCAATGAATGCGGGCGCGCCCAGCAGCGCCGGCAGCACGAGCTGGAAGAGGCGGTAGATGAGCACCGCGGCCGTCGCCTCGGGCAGGTCGACCCCGTACAGGGCGAACACCCCGATCAGCGCGCCCTCGGTTCCCCCGACCCCCCCGGGCAGCGGGATCAGGTTGCCGAGCTGCCCGATCAGGTAGCCGAGGATCAGCGTGCCAATGCGGGGCTCCTGCCCGACCGCTGCGAAGGCGAAGCCGAGCGCGGCGATGTCGAAGGCCATGTACGCCAGCGAGCCGACGATGACGCCGAAGCTGTGGCCGCGAAGCAGCAGGATGGCCTGCTCGATGCCGTCGGCGCCGGCGCTCAGGCCGCGCCGCAGGCCGACCTTCGCGCGTGCGATCAGCCCGTCGGGCTCGGTGTCGGTGCCGCGCTGTCCCAGGGCCCGAAGCAGCCTCGGGCTGAAACCGATGAATACGGCTCCCGCTGCCGTGACTAGCGCGGGCACGAGCGTCAGCACCGCCGAGCCGTTGCCCGAAATGATCCCGAGGAACACGCCGAGGCCGACGAGGATCAGGGCGACGAAGTTCGCCGCGCTCGTCACCACGAAGAACGCCACGGTGCGCCGAGCGATGTGGGCGGTGGGCATCCCGGACTCGCGCAGCGCCCACACGCCGAGCGCGAGACCGCCCGCGCCGCCGGCGGGGAGCAGCGAGTTGGCGGCCAGCTCGGACATGGCGATGTCGTAACTGAGCCCCCACGGCATCTGCGTGCAGAACGTGTCGCGGAACACCAGCAGATAGCCGGCACAGGACCCCAGCTCGGCGACCGCACACGCGACGACCCATTTCGGGTCGGCGTCGGCGACTCGGGACTTCACGTCGTCGAGGCCGGGCAGCGCGGTCACGGCGACCGCGACCAGGGCGATCAGTGCAGCGATCTGGGCGACGCGGACGAGCAGGTGCCGCGACGAGAACTCATCCGGCATCGCCTCCTTCGGCGGGTGAGCTGTCGTCGCCGAGCTGCTCAGAGCAGTCGCTCCGTCTCAGGTGCCCCAGGGTGCGCCATACCCACCATCGACGTGCCAGCTTACGGTCTCGCACCGAGCTTGGCCACCTCCTCGTGCGACGATGGCCGCGTGCTGACGCTGCCCGACGACTGGGTGTGGGACAGCTGGATCGCCGACGACGGTGAGCTTTACCACCTGTTCTTCCTCAAGGCACCGCGCGCCCTGGGAGATCCCGCCCTTCGCCACACCGCGGCCCGCGTGGGACACGCCACGTCTTCGGACCTCTCCGACTGGACGCTGCACGACGACGCGCTGGCGCCGGCTGCGGGGCGCTGGGACGACCTGGCGATCTGGACGGGGTCGGTGCAGCTCGGCGCCGACGGCGTCTGGCGCTTGTACTACAGCGCGCTGTCCACGTCCGACGGACTGGGCACCGAAGACCAGCGGATCGGCGTCGCGCAGTCCGA
Source organism: uncultured Solirubrobacterales bacterium (assembly GCA_963725925.1). Classification (GTDB taxonomy): domain Bacteria; phylum Actinomycetota; class Thermoleophilia; order Solirubrobacterales; family Solirubrobacteraceae; genus Palsa-465. The sequence goes on along the minus strand of CAVSAY010000001.1, from coordinate 168,291 downwards.
TGATCTGTTCGCCTGGCGGCGGGTCGGCGACACGCCGGTGGTCGCGCCCGACCCGTGCTGGTATCGCACGCTCGCGGGCGTGACCGAGCGAAGCTCCACGTGGCGCGACCCATTCGTGTTCGCCGATCCGGACGACGACCGCGGCTGGCACATGCTGATCACCGCTCGCGCCGCCGGAGTGCCGCTCATGCGCAGCGGCGTGCTGGCGCACGCACGCAGCGCCGACATGCTGACCTGGGAGCTGGAGCCCCCGCTGTCGCAGCCGGCCGGGTTCAGTGAGCTCGAGGTCGCCCAGGTTCGAATCGTCGAAGGCCGGGCGCTGCTGGTGTTCACATGTCAGCCCGAGCGTCAGGCCGATGATCAGATCGCGCGCTTTGGCCGGTTCGCCACCTGGTATGTGCTCGGCGAATCCCTCACCGGCCCCTGGGACGTAAGTACGGCATTGCCGTTTGAAGCCGACCCGAAGTTGTCGGCGGCTCCGCTCGTGCAGCGGCGCGACGGCAGCTGGGCATTTCTCGGGTTCCGCAACACGGAGCTGTCGGGCCCGTCGTCGCTTGAGATCGTCGATCCGATCCCCGTGACGCTGCGCGGCGGTGAGCTGCGGCCGCTCTGACGGCGGCTACTGCGCCGTGGCGCCGAGGAAGTTGCGCACGTGCGCGGCGGCGCCCTGCGCCGAGTCGAGCTCTGGCTCGTCGTCGCCGGTCTGCGCGAGGGTCAGGAAGGCACTCACGACCGCCGGATCGAACTGGTTGCCCGCGCAGCGCTGCAGCTCCTGGCAGGCCGTCTCGTGCGCGATCGCCGAGCGGTAGGGGCGCTCGGTGGTCATCGCCTCGTAGGCGTCGCAGACGCTGACGATCCTCGCCCCGAGCGGAATCTCCTCGCCGCGAAGCTTGTCGGGGTAGCCCGCGCCGTCCCATCGCTCGTGGCTGGCGCGAACCAGCCGTGCCACGCCGCGCAGCGCGGGGGCGCCTTCGAGGATGGTCTCGCCGAGGACGGTGTGGTTGCGGATGCGCTGCCAGTCGCTCTGGTTCAGGCTCGTGGGCTTGTTCAGGATCTCGTCGGGGATCGCGACCTTGCCGATGTCGTGCAGCTGGGCGGCCCTGGATATCTCCTCGAGGGCGTCGCCGACGACGCCGAGCCGGCATGCCACCTTCGTGGCGAGCTCGGCGACCCTGTTGGAGTGCTTGTCGAGCTCGGGCTGCTTGGCGCGCATCGTGCGCAGCAGGACCTCGCCTGCCTGAGCGCGAGCGGCAGTTGAGCGGCTGCGCTTGTGTGCGTACATGCGCTCGTCGGCCAGCCGGAGCGCGAGCTCGGGGGTGCCGGCTTCGCGGGGAAGCACGACCACGCCAACCGACGCGCCAACCGTGTAGTCGGTGCCGATCTCGGTCAGCGCGCCCGCGACCGTGAGGATCATCTGATCCGCGTCCTGACCGTCCAGATCGAGGTGCGCGCAGAACTCATCGCCGCCGAGGCGATAGGCGCGACCGTGGCCGTCGACCGCGCGGCGCAGCTTCGCTGCAAGGCGTGAGAGAAGCTGGTCGCCCGCGAGATGGCCGAACGTGTCGTTGTAGTCCTTGAAGCCGTCGAGGTCGAACAGCAGGAGCAGCGACTGACCCTGTTGCGCGAATGCGCTCTCGAGCTCGGCGCCAAGCTTGCGACGGTTGCCAAGGCCCGTCAGCGGGTCGGTCAGCGCCTGCTCGCGGATCGTGTGGTGGGCGATGATGTCGGCGGCAGACAGCTCGACCTTGGCGATCAGCTCTGCGATCAGCGCGATCTCGTCGTCCCCGAACGTGCGGTCTGCGCGGGCGAACCACAGCGCTCCGGTGATCTCACGGGGCGAGGCGTCGATTCGGATCGGCATGCCGAGGATCCATCCGCCCGCGGACGAGACCTGGGCCGCGCTGTCGGTGACATCGTGCTTGGGGATCACTCGCCCCAGCACGTCGAGCCACCGCTCGGCGCCTGCCTCGAGCTGCAGCGCGGCTGGCTCGTCGCCGAGGTCCAGGCGTCCGGCCGCGGCGTCGAGGGCCTCCACCGAGCCCTGAAGAAGGATCTCCAGCAGCCCGTTGAGCTCGAGCTTCGCCGCGAACGCGTCGCCCAGCCTCCGGACCGCGGTTTGCAGGCGGGCTCGTTCCTGCTCGACGAGCTTGAGGCGCCGGTGTGCCTGGTTGATCCGCTGGCTGCGGTCGCGCGCCAGCAGCGACAGCAGGAACGCGAGCGGCAGCACGAACAGGATCGCGATGTCGTTCTGCCGGGTGGCGATCGCGGCCAGAAAACCCAGTGGCGCCAGGCATGCGTCGACCGCCCACACCAATGCGATCACCTTCAACTGCAGGTGCAGCTCGGGCACGACGCTCGCCAGTCGCATCCGCACGAGCGAGCAAGCCAGGTCAACGATGCACCCGGCGGCGAACGCGGCGACCAGCAGCGGCAGCTGGTCGAAGTCGATGAACGGCGATCCCGCCAGCACCAGTACGAGCGCCGGGCCGATCGCATGCCAGGCATCGGGCACCGCCGACAGGACGCGGCGGGGCGGCACGCGGCCCAGCGACCAGTCGATCGCGGCTGCCAACACCAGCCCGAGCCCGACCGCCGCCGGCACGACAGCCGGTGGCAGCATCAGCAGCATCGGGACGAGGATCAGCTGCGTCGGCACCACGTAACCGGCCCCGACGGGGAACTCGATCCGAGCGACGACGGCGTAGATCGCGATCAGCAGTGCCGCGATGCCCGGGCGCAACCCGGCCGTGTCGCCGGCCACCGCCAGCGATCCGGCGGCGGCGACGAACAGGCCGGCCGCGGTTGCATCGACCGCCAGCTCGCGCCGCGATGCACGCCGTTCGCGCTGTGCCCAGCTGCTCTCGAGCAGCCGCTCGGTCGCCGACTGCTGTTCGTCGTTGAGCTGGGCGCCGCGCGAGCTGCTTGGACCGATCGCGATCATGTCGTGGGACTCAGCCGGAGCGATACGGATCGACGTAGATGTCGTCGATCTGCCAGCTGCCGCTCGAAACCGGAGCGCGGAAGCGCAGCGCCACCATCATCGAGCTGCCGGCGGGGAGATGGCCCGAGCCTCCGAGGGAGTCGGTCGGCGCCCAAGTCGGCATCGAGCCATCGGCGAGATCGGCGACCGGGACGGCGATCACGCTGCCCTCCGAGTTCTGCAGGAGGGCCTTGACGCGGAGGTCCGTTCCCGCGCCTGCCTGCTGAGCGAAGAACCGCAGGCCCGACATCGAGTCGTCCACGCAGAAGTACGGGGACGTTGCGCTGCCCCCGCCGTTGATCGTCAGCGACTGTTGGTCACCGGGGTCGTTGACGTTGAACGACTCATTGCCGGTGGTCAGGCTGGCGTTCGACAGTGTCCAGCCCACCTGATCCGGGGTGCCCTCGAACGAGCCGCCGGGGACCAGGAAATAATCGTTGGAGTCGCCCCATTGCGAGAACGGGGTGCTCACGGGCTGGCTCGGGCAGGAAGCGAGCGCGACGCCGGTGCTGGCGAATACACCGACGCAGGTAAGGGCGGTGACCGCGAAAATCGCCCTGCGCAGGCGCGGTCGGATGACAACAGCAGACATTGGGGAAACCTCCCGTCCTGGGGGTCGCCATCCGTGGCGCACGATCCGTTGGTTGTCGGCGGACGTCCAACCCGGGCGAGGTCCCTTTGCCTGTGCCCCACCGTCCTGTTGGACAGCCGCTCTGGAAACCGTATTCGGCAGCTGAGCAGGGAACCTTTAGCCCCTCGCTGCTGCGACTGGACATATGTCGTAGTCCGGGTGCTGGGGCCATCGGTTGTTGGTCTGCGCGCCGCGCGTGTGCTCAAGCCCACAAATCCCTGGGTCGATCAACCGCCCATGGCCATACGAGGTGAGGACGAGCGGTGCCTGGGGCAAAGCGCTCAAGCGACCAGCGACTGTCACTGATCGTCGAGACCGGGCGCGACATCGCGGCCGCCGGCGAAGAGCTGCAGCGCGTCATCCAGCTGATCGCCGAGCGCGCGCAGGCGATCACCGGCGCGCACGGCGCGATGGTCAACCTGATCGAGGGGACGATGCTGCACACCCGCGCGGTCACGGGCATCGCGGTCAAGGCGTTCGACGCTCGCCGTCCGATCGCGGGCTCGATCGCGCGCTTTGCGATCGAGAGCGGGCAGCCGATTCTCGTCGAGGACGCACCCAACGACCCCCGGATCAACCAGGAGCTTCGCGCGAAGTGCGGGGACGAGTGCCTGATCTGCGTGCCACTGCTGCGCGGCGGCGAGGTGATCGGCACGCTGAACGTGATGAGCGGCACCAAGCGCGGTCTGGACCAGGAGGACCGCGACACGCTCGAGATGCTGTCGATGGTGCTGTCAGCGGCGGTCGCGCGAGCGGCGGAGGTCGAGGCGCGCACAGCTCAGGCGCGAGCGCTGGCTCGATTCCGGACGCTGTTCGAGGGCGCCTCGATCGGGATCCTTCGCCTGGACGACAAGGGCCGGGCGGTGGAGGTCAACCCCGCGCTGGAGGAAATGCTCAGCATCGGCGCCGCTGAGCTCGTCGGTCGCCCGTTCAGCACCTACGTTGTGCCCGAGCAGCGAGACGCCGTCGACACGCTGCTTGCGGCAGTGACATCGGGCGAGCGCGAATCGGTCGCGGTCGAGGTGCACTGCACCGTGGCGCAGGGCCGCTCGGTCTGGGCGCACCTGCGAGCCGTCCGCGAGCATGGAGACGGCGAGCACGAGCCCTGCACGGTGGCAATGGTCGAGAACATCACCGAGCGCAAGCGCGCCGAGCGCGACCTGATCCGCCAGGCCGAGCTCAACGAGCACCAGGCGCTGCACGACCCGCTCACCGCCCTGCCCAACCGGATCCTGTTCGGCGAGCGGATCGATCAGGCGATTCGCCACGCCAGGCGCAACGGCACGCTGCTCGCGGTCGCCCTGATGGACCTCGATCGCTTCAAGGAGGTCAACGACTCGCTCGGGCATCCGGCCGGCGACCAGCTGCTGATCGAAGTGAGCCGCCGCATGCGCGACGCTGTTCGCGCGTCGGACACCGTCGCGCGCCTCGGCGGCGACGAGTTCGGGCTGCTGCTCCCCGAGCTTCAATGCGAGGAGGACGTCGAGCCGGTCATCAAGCGCATCCGCGCGCTGCTCGAGCGCCCCGTCGAGGTCCAGGGTCTGCCGCTCGCGATCGAGGCCTCGATCGGCGTTGCGATCTTCCCGCAGCACGGTGAGAGCGCACAGGTCCTGATCCAGCGAGCCGACGTCGCCATGTACGACTCCAAGCGCGACAACACCCCGTTCACCTCCTACGACGAGGACTCGCACGAGTACGACGTAAACCGCCTGACGCTCGTGGCCGAGCTGCGACGGGCGATCGCCGAGCGCGAGCTCGTCCTGCACTACCAGCCCAAGGCCGCGCTGGCCAACGGCGACGTGGCGTCCGTCGAGGCGCTGATCCGGTGGGAGCACCCCGAGCGCGGCCTGGTGTATCCGGACGCTTTCATCCCGCTCGCTCAGGAGACCAGCCTGATCGGGCCGCTGACGCTGTACGTGATCGACGAGGCGTTGCGTCAGGGGCGGGAGTGGCGCGAGCAGGGCCTGAAGCTCGCCGTCTCGGTCAACCTGTCGACCCGCAGCCTGCTCGACATCGAGTTCCCGAGCGAGCTGAAAGCGCTGCTCGCGCAATGGCGCGCCACTCCGGATTGGCTCGAGCTCGAGGTCACCGAGTCGTCGATGCTCGCCAACCCGACGCGCGCCAAGGCGATCCTCACCGAGCTCTCGCAGCTCGGCATCCGGCTGTCGATCGACGACTTCGGGACCGGCTACTCGTCGCTGTCCTATCTGCGCCAGCTTCCCGTCGACGAGATCAAGATCGACCGGTCGTTCGTGATGAACATGAGCGAGCAGGCCGACGACGCGGTGATCGTCCGCTCGACGGTCGACCTCGGTCGCAACCTCGGGCTGGACGTCGTGGCCGAAGGAGTCGAGTCGCTCGAGCTGTGGAACCGGTTGCGTGACCTCGGCTGCAATATCGCCCAGGGTTACTACCTGAGCCGCCCGCTGCCGAGCCATCAGCTCCTGGACTGGATTCAGTCACGCCGGCAGGACGAGTCGCAGGCAGCCTAAGCCTGTGGCCGCGTCGGGATCCGCGCAGCCGGCAGGGCTGGCCGCGCGTACGTCGAATCCATGCGCACGCCCTCGCGCACGCGAGGGCTGATTCGACGACCGTGAACTGAGGAGAAGCAGATGACCACGAAGCTGCCCAAGACCGTCTCGCGACGGGTTCGTTCGACGAAGTCCAAGGCCAAGCGGGTCGCGCCGAGCGAGGCCGCCATCGCCGAGCGCGCCTACTTCATCTACCTCGAAGAGGGCGGCAGCGACCAGCTCGAGAACTGGGTCCGCGCCGAGCGCGAGCTGACGGCCGCTTAGGCCGGGCGCTGCGCCGCCGGCGTTGGCGGCGTTGGTGGCGCGAGCCAGACGCGAAGCGGGCCGAGATCGCTGAACCCTGCCGCGATGGCGGCCCGCAGGCCGATGTCGTGCTCATAACCGACGATCACGGCCGCGGGAAACACGGCGTTGACCGCGGCCGGGATGGCGGCCCATGCCTCGTCCTCGCCGATCCGGGTCGCGAACACGTTGCTGACGCCGACGACCGGGCCGGTCAGGTTCGCGACCGCGCCGGCAGTGATGCCGTGTTGGTCGTGGGCGGCGAGGAAGCGGACCTTGGCGTTTTGGAGAAGCTCGGGGGTGAGGGTGTTGCCCTGGTCCGCGGCCCCCGTCCACTCGGCAAGCTCGTGTTCGGTCTGCACGACGGTCCAGTTGGTGTGCGCCGGCGATGGGTCGCGGGTGATCCAGCGGGCTGCGAACAGCTCGTCGAAGCCGTGGCGGGCGAGATCGAGCGTCGCGTAGCTGTCCTTGACCGATGCGCCGGGCCCCGGTGCGATCGCGGTCAGGACGTCCTCTTCGTCGAGCCGCTCGCGAAGCGTGACGGCGTCCGGATAGAGGTTTGGCGCTCGCTCGGCGGTGACCCAGAGATCGGGTCCAAAGCTTGTCCTGATCCCGTGCGAGCGACAGACGAGGTCGCACCAGCTCGCGTTGTTACGGACCGCCCACGGAACGCGGGCGTCCATCGTCAGGCGGTGACCAGCTCGCGCAGCTGCTCGAGTCCCTCGTCGGGATTGCTGAGGTGCCCGCCGGTGTCGTCGACCGTCACGATCGCGTTCGGAACGTGCGCGGCGAGCCACGCGCCATGCGCGGCCGGCACGAGCACGTCGGTCGCCCCGTAGCGGATCTCGACCGGAACCTCGAGCTCTGAGACATCGAAGCCCCAGGGCACCGTGAACGCCAGGTCGTCGTCGACCCAGCCCGACACGCCGTTTGCGAACGCTTCACGCGTCGTGGCGCGAAGCCGCTGTTGAACGCGCGGGTCCTGCAGGACCGCTAGATCGGACGGCGACAGCTCAAACTCTTCCAGCAGCGCAGTCGGATCGGCCTCGACCTTGGCGATCGCCTGCTCTGCCTGCTTCTCGAGCTCGGGGCGGAGCGTGTCCTCGCCGGCCAGCGCCCACTTGAACTCTCTGACGTTTGCGGCATCCATCCCGTCCAGCCAATCGATGTCGTCGGCCTCGTATGGCGCCACGCCCACGTCGCAGGCGACACGGATCACTCGTTCGGGGAGCCGAGCGCCGACGGCGAGCGCGTGCGGTCCGCCGCCCGACCCGCCCTTGACGAAGAAGCGGTCGATGCCGAGCTCGTCGGCGATTGCGGTGACGTCGGCGACGCAGTCGATCACGCGGCGGCCCTTGTGGCGGGCCGACTGGCCGTATCCGGGTCGGTCGTAGGTGACCAGTCGCAGTCCTGCGTCGACCACGCGCGACTCGTCCGGGTGGCGGCCGCTGAGCCGGCAGCCGGGAGTGCCGTGGAGCAGAAACACCGGAGTGCCGTCCAGATCCCCGTACTGCGCGAACGCCAGCGTCCGGCCGTCCGCGCGGTTGACAAAGCTGGTCCTGTTCTCGCTCACACGATCCTCCCTCCGGACGACATTCGGGCGAGGCTACACGTTGTCTTGAAAAGTGAGCGGTGCGGCGCCGGCGCGGTTAGAGTTTCCGGGTGGTGGGCCAGGTGCGTGAGCCCGGGGCTCGGGAGGCGCTGGACCTAACAGATGTCCGGAAAGGAGCTCTCATGGCAGAAATGCTGGCGCTCGACTGGCGGTGCTCGCAGTGCGGCGACGCGATGACGTGGCAGCTGGTCAAGCCGCAGCCCGGTCAGGAGGCAATGCCGCTCGCCGAACTTATGCGCGTGGCGCCGACGCTCGACTGGTCGTGCGCTCGCTGTGGCACGGCGACCAAATGGATGCTCCACAAGCTGCACCCTGAGAGCTAGCCAGGCGGGCGATCAGCCGTTGCCGGCGTTCGCGCCGAGGTGGTTTAGCCACTCGCGAATCGACCGCCCAGCGGGAGTCACCTGACCCTCCTCGTAGCCGGTCGTGGCCCTCGCCAGGGTGATCCCGTTCGGCGTTGACCAGCCGTACTCGATCGCCGTGCCCCTCGAGGCGTAGCGCGCGATCGGCTGAGCGCGCTGCAGGATCGTGCCCGCCGGCGCGATCTCGGTGATCTGCTCGGCGACATACTGCACCCTGCCCGCGTCGGGTCCGTCGAGCAGCTCGAAGTACACCAGCGGCTGGCCCGCGTACCAGTTGGGCTCGATCGCCAGGATTTTGACGCTGCCGGGCGCAAGGATCGGCGCTCCGACCGGCATCTGCGCGTCCACTCCCTGGTCGGTGCGCTCCCAGACCGTGACGAACTGGAGAGGATTGACGTACGTGTCGTTGGTGATCGGCGCCGCGACCAGCTGGAGGTGCAGCTCGTGCTTGATCTGTCTCAGCGGGACGGCGTGCGCGTGTGGGTCGCCGATGGGGTCGGCCGGCGCTACCTGGGCCGACTGCCCGGCTGTCGGCTGGATTGCTTGAGGGTGTGCCTTCGAGAGGGCGGTGCCGGTGCTGTTGGTGGTGCCGCCGTCGCTGACCGACGAGGCGCTGCCACAACCCGACAGACCGAGAACGACCAGCGCCATCACAAGCAACCGCACGACGGGGATCAGCCTACGCTAGGGCGGGCGTCGTCGTTCCAGCGTGGTGGCGATGTGGACGAGGATGGCTTCGTGGTTGTGCCGGAGTTGGCGCGGGGTGACGCGGATCACGAGGAAGTCTTCGCGCTGGTGCTCGGCGTCGCGTCGATGGTCGCGTTCGAATGCGGCGCGGGTGTGGTGGTAGTGGTAGCCGTCGATCTCGAGGATGACCTTTGCTGCGCGCCAGAGGAAGTCGGCGGTGTAGTTGCCGACTCTGGCGTTGACCTCGGGGATCGGCAGGCCGGCTTTGCGTAGGCGGTCGAGGAGTTGTTCCTCGGGGTGTGAGCGGGTGATCGTCGTGGGGCGGTCCGGGTCGAGGAGGGTTTGCAGTTTGGGTGTGCCGGGGCGGTGGGGGTAGGCCGCGAGCACGGCTCTGATCTGGGAGCGGTTGGTGAGGCGCTTGACCAGTGCCTGGTCGAGCGCCCATTCGAGGGCGCGGCCGGACGTCTCTGGGGCGATCTCGAGGAGGGCGCGGGCCGGGGAGGTGATCGGGAGCTGTTGGTAGCGCCGCGCGTCCCGGGGGTCGAGGTGGGCTGTCCGGTGGACCCGGATGCCGCGGCGTCGCCGGCCGGTCTCCTTGCCGATCACGGTGACGTCGACGTCTCCTTCGAGGAATGGGCGGATGCCCCAGACGGCAGCGGCGGAGTGGTGGCTGAGAAGGGCGCTGTCGCCACAGGCAAGGATCGCGGCAAGCTCGGGAGCCAGTGGCGGGAGCGCGGGGAAAGGCACCAACGAGTAGATGCCCTGGTGCATGCGGTGCAGACGACCACGCTGGAGCGCCCGGCCGATCATGTCCGAGCTGACCCCAAGCGCCAACAACTCCCGACGAGTGATGAGCGATCGTTGGGCGCCGGCGCGTTCACCGATCTGCCGATCCGGCCACCCCAGCTCGCCGAAAACATCCCGACCGACGACCCCCGCACGGTGCGCGGGATCTATTTCGCGCTCACCGCCACAAATATCCCGCGCCACCGAGGGACGGGCTCGATCGAGGACGTTTTCCGCTGGGTTCGGAGGCCATCGACCCCAGAATCCCACCGGAATCCCGCGAAACCTCGGAACGACACTCCTTCGAAGAGAAGTTGTTCCACTCCCGTCACACCTACCGCCCCAAGACCGTGTCAAGCGGCCCGGCGTTGACGACGTCCGCAGCGCCAGCCCACCCACGCCGCGCCGTCGCCACCGCCAGCTGCATGTTCCCCAGCCCAAGCACCGAGTGCGCGTCGGTCGAGCACACGATCCGCACCCCCGCCGCGATCGCCTGGCGCACGTACTCGCCCCGCAGATCCAACCGAAGGGGCAGCCCATTGACCTCCACCGCGATCCCGCGATCGGACGCGATCTCGAACACGCGCTCGAGGTCGAGCTCGTTCTCCGGGCGGCGGTTGATGTAGCGGCCCTTGGGGTGGCTCAGGCAGCTGACGTGCGGGTTCAGCAGCGCCTCCGAAACGCGCTTGGTCATCTCACGCTCAGGCATCCGCTGGCCTCCGTGGACGCTGGCCTGCACCCAGTCGAGCTCGGCGAGGACGTCGTCGGGCAGGTCGAGGCGGCCGTCGGGGAGGATGTCGCACTCGATCCCGCGCAGCACGCGGAAGGGCGCCAGCACCTCGTTGGCCGCCGCGATCTCCTCGGCCTGGCGGCGGACCTCGTCGGGGCTGAGCCCGTGGACGGCACCCACCGCCGGAGTGTGGTCGCAGATCGCCAGGTACTCGTAGCCCCGGTCCAGAGCCGCCCGCGCCATCTCCTCGACGCTGGCCCTGCCGTCCGACCAGGTCGTATGGCAGTGCAGGTCGCCCCGGATGTCGGTCAGCTCGAGCAGCGCAGGAGGCTCGCCGCGAAACGCCTCCTCGCGCAGCTCCGGAGGACACCACGGAACGCCGAGTGCGCCGTAGACCGCCTGCTCGTCGGCCCCATCCGGCAGCGGCTCGAGCGCGGCGACGTACTCGGCGGAGCCCGTGGCCCGGATCCACTCGGTGCCGAAGCGCCCCGGCTCGGCCACGACCAGCTCGATCGGCACGCCCTCGATCGTCACGCCGAGCGCGCGCCGCTCACCGCGGTCGACCAGCGCGACGACTTGGGGCAACGCGGCAAAGCCACTCAGCGCGGGCTCGGGGTCGGCGGCCGAGCACACGACCGCGAGTCGCTCGCACGAGTCCCGCCAGCGCCGGACGTCGCCGGCCGGCGAGCCGTCGAGCGCGGACGCGATCCCGCCGACCAGCTCCAAGGCTCGGTTGAGCAGGAGCCCCTGCCGCGGCTGGGCATCGGGCTCGCCCGCCAGCGCCTCGAGTAACTGCGCCTCGATCTTGGGGCCGATGCCCGGGACGTCGCGCAGCCGGCCGTCGGCTGCCGCCTCGCGAAGCTCGTCGGCGCTGTGAACTCCGAGAGCCCGCGCCAGGTCAACCGAGCGTTTCGTACTCAGCCCGAGGTACCGGCCGAGGCCGATCAGATCGGGCGCAAGCTCGCGCTCGAGCTCTGCGAGCTCCCGGATCTCCCCGGTCTCCACGAGCTCCCGCAGCCGGGCCTCGATGCCCGAGCCGATGCCGCGCAGTTCGCGTACCTTGCCCGACGCGACCAGCTCGGTGACCGGCACCGCGAGGCCGCGGATGGTCTCCGCCGCCCGGCGATAGGCGCGCGCGGTGTATGGGTTGGCGTCGCCGAGGTCGAGCAACGACGCGAACGCGTCGAGCCGGTCGGCAATCTCGCGATTGTCCACCGCCCGTAGTTTCGCGGGGATGCGCCGAGTCCGCTCCCAGGCACAATTGACCGATGGCGTCGTATTCGGTCAACGAGGCGGGGTTCGAGTTCGCGCGCGAGCTGATCACCAAGCGCCAGTACGTGCTCGACAGCGAGTGGGGTGCGGTGCAGCCGAAGGCCGCCCAGGAAACCGCGTACCTCGATCGCAACGGATGGGAGAAATACGAGCGGTGGTTCCTCGGATTGACCGACGGCGCCAACGATCACACCAAGGCGCGCTACGCCTTCGTCTTCGGTGACTTCAGGCGCATCCACCGGTCGGGGATCATCGCCTGTCATTACCGTGCCGCCGAGTGGCGGCACAAGGAGATCGAGCTCGCCGCGCACGAGCTGCTGCAGCTCATCGACAAAACGGCGCCGCGTGGTCCGCGGAAGCGGACCCGCTAGGAGCCGACAGACCAACGTTCAAGCACGATGCTGACCCGCATCCTGGCGGTGCCCTGACAGGAGTGACGTGTCAGTCACCGTCACTCTGTCGGCAAAGCTATGCGTGGCGGTCGACGACCTCGGGAGAGTCGCGACAGGGAGACGCAGTCAGAGGCGCCGGTAGCGCGCGTCGGCGATGCAGTAGAGGGCAAAGCCGATCAGGCCGGCGGCCACGATCCCGAGCAGCACGGGTCCGTAAGAGCTGTGAGCCAGCTTCTGCAGCGCCCCATCGAGGCCGATTGCGTGGCGCGGGTCGTAGTCGAGCGCGGCCTTGATCAACCCGTAGCCGACCAACACGAACACGACCATCCGCGCGAGGTAGCCGAACACGCCGAGCGCGGTGTACGAGCGCCGGATCCCGGGCCCCATCTGCTCGGTGCGCGCCTCTTCGCAGAACTTGCGGCCGACACCTTCGTATCCCTGGTACAGGCCTACGCCGATCAGGACCACGCCGGCGATCGTCACGAGCACCGGGCCGCCCGGCCAGCCGAGCACTCCGGCGGTGGCGTGCTTGGGGTTGCTTGCTCCGCTCGTCGCGTGGCCTCCGAACAGAATCCGCACCGCGGTGAAGCACAGCGCCGCGTAGACGATGCCGCTGGCCAGCGCCGGAACTCGCTCGCTGACGCCATCGTCGGCGCTGTCGCGTGGGCCGGCGGCGGCGCACACGAGTCGCCAGAACGCATAACCGGCAAGACCGATTGCGACGACGACCAGCAACACGGCGCCAAAGGGTTCGCGGGCGATCGTCGCGAGCGCGCCCTGTTGGCTCGTCGTCTTCCCGCCCGAGCCCAGCGCCAGCTTCAGCGCCAGCAAGCCGACCACACCGAATACAACGCCCCGGGCGATGAGCCCGGCTCGCGCCAGTGCCTCGTAGGCCGTCGAGTGCGTCAGCTCCCGAACGCCGTCGCTGCTCGAGGTGCGGCTCGTGCGACCCGTCTGGGGTGAGTCATAAGTCCTGGTTCCCGAGCTCATTGACTGCGTCTACCCGTTTTACACCCCTACTGACAGCCGTTCGCGTCACCGAAAGGTGACGTCGCGTCAGCCGGGGGTGACGTCCTGCCTGCGGCAGGGGCCATCCGGAGGCACCGGTCCAATCAACGCGGCGGTCGCACGTTCATCTGTAGTCAACCTTCATCTGCAGCCAACCGCACTAAACTTGTTAACGCAGGCTTTGCGCGAACCGCGGAGCGCGCCGGCAGGCCCGACAAGCAGATGATCGATCCCATACCCACCCCGGGGATGGGACGCGCCTCTGGAGAGATTGTCACGCCATGCCGGAGGTTTTTGTTGCGCAAGCTGCCCGCAGTAGGGAACGAGGATGAACGACGAACGAGAAGACCCGATCAGCGCGGCCCGCGAGTTAGTGGAGGCGGGCGGTGGGACGCTGCCGCAGGAGGGCGGCTCGCTGCGTACAGCGCTGGCGAACGCGATGGTGGGGATGAAGAAGCAGTTCTACGGCCGTGGTCCGACGGCCGCGAAGGCCTGGATCCTGGACGACTACGTGTTCGTGGCGATGGAGGGCGGGCTGACTCGCAACGAGGAGACGTTGCTGGCCGACGGCAAGGAGGACCTGGTCCGGAGCTATCGGTTGAGCTTCGAGGAGACAGTAGGACCGAAGGTGATGGCGGCGGTGGAGGGGCTGGTGGGCCGCAAGGTGTTGACCTATCACAGCCAGATCGTGTTTCACCCGCCGCGAGCGTTCGAGATCTTCGTGCTCGAACCCCAGTCGGACTAGACGTCGCAGAACTCGCCCGGCGGTGGCAGTCAAACGGCGATCGTGCGGCGCGCGACGAGCTCGTGCGACGCCACATGCCGCTCGCCAGGACACTCGCCGCGCGTTACGCCCGCACGCAGGAGCCGTTCGAAGACCTGTTCCAGGTGGCAAGCCTGGGGCTGGTGAAGGCGGCCGGCCGCTACGACCCCGATCGGGGCGCGGCGTTCTCGTCGTACGCATTGCCGACGATCCTCGGTGAGCTCAAGCGTCACTTCCGCGACAAGGGGCGATCGATCCACCTTCCGCGCGGACTGCAGGAGCTCGTGATGCGCGTGCAGGCGGCAGAGGAACAGCTGAGCTCACGAACTGGCCGATCGCCGACCGTCATCGAGATTGCGGAGCACCTTCAGATCGACACAGAATCAGTCCTCGAGGCGCTCGAGGCGATCACCGCGCGCAACGCTTCCTCGCTCGACGCGCCGCTGGAGACCGAGCCAGGGGAGGAGGCGGCGACGCAGCACGACATGATCGGACAGCGAGGACGAGGGCTACGCGCTGGTCGACACGACCAGCAGCCTGGCCGGAGCGGTGCAGCGATTGAGAAAGACCGATCGCGAGGTGCTCGAGCTGCGCCTGAACCATGGGATGACCCAGAGCGAGATCGCGAAGCAGATCGGGGTGTCGCAGATGCAGGTCTCGCGGATCCTGCGCCGCGCGACAGACCAGCTGCGCGAGACGATCGCTCTCGGCGACGCTCCCTTGCGCAACGGCAACAGCGCGGAGGACCAGCGCGCTAGCTGAGGCTCGCGAGCCGCCGAGCGGCCTCAGCGATCACCTCGCCGCGCTTGCAGAACGCAAACCGGACGAACGTCGACGCGGCGTCCTTGTCGTCGTAGAAGGCGGCCATCGGGATGGCGACGACGCCGCAGCGCTCGGGTAACGAGGCGCAGAACTCGATCGCGTCCTCGCCGACGTCGGCGTTGACGAAGTACGTGCCGGCCGGCACCAGCGGCCGCAGGCCGGCCGCGTCGAGGCCGGCGCACAGCTGGTCGCGCCGCTGCTTCAGGTCGTCGCGCAGGGTCTCGATCGCGCTCGGAGGAAGTGACAGAGCAGCGGCGGCGGCGTGCTGCAGAGGGGTGCCGCCCGCGAACGTCAGGTACTGCTTGATCGCGCGCGTGGCGGCGACCAGCTCGGCCGGTCCCGAGCACCATCCGATCTTCCAGCCGGTGAACGAGAACGTCTTGCCGACGCTCGAGATCGTCAGGGTCCGGCCGGCCATCCCCGGCAGCGTGGCCGGTGGGATGTGCTCGCCCTCGAACACGAGATGTTCGTAGACCTCGTCGCTGATGCAGATCAGATCGTGCTCGACGCAAACGGCGGCGATCAGCTCCAGTTCGGCCCGCGTCAGCACCCGTCCCGTCGGGTTGTGCGGTGAGTTGAGCAACAGCACGCGCGCCCGCGGGCCGACCGCGGCGCGCAGCGCCTCCTCTCGCAACGCGAAGTCAGGCGGAGCAAGCGTCACCGGACGGCGCTCGGCCCCTGCGAACGAGATGCACGCGGCGTAGGAGTCGTAGTACGGCTCGAGCACGACGACCTCGTCGCCGGGGTCGCACAGCCCGAGCAGCGAAGCGGCGATCGCCTCGGTCGCACCGAACGTGATCAGCAAGTCCTCGGGCTCGAGGCCGTAGTAGCTGCGCTGGTGCTCGAGCACGGCGTCGCGCAGCACCGGCACGCCGGGCAGCGGTGCGTACTGGTTGTGCGCGCCACGCAGTGCTGAGACCGCGGCCTCGATCACCTCTGGCGGCCCGTCGGTGTCGGGGAAGCCCTGGCCGAGATTGATCGCGCCGGTCTGCAGCGCAAGCGCGCTCATCTCGGTGAAGATCGTCGTCCCGAGCCCGGCTGCGCGCGCTGCCGTCTTCATGCCGGATCCGCCGCGCCCCAGATCCCGGGGCCGCGGTGGTGCTCGTAGATCAACGAGGTCTCCGCGTGGGACACCGATGGATGAGTGGCGAGATGGTCGACCACGAACTCCCTCAGGTCCTGAGCGTCCGCGGCCGCGACCCACACCAGGTAGTCGGTCACGCCGGTGAGGTGAAACACCATCAGCACGCCCGGAAGTTGCCTGACGGCGTCGGTGAACGCTTCGATCTGCTCTCGCGCGTGGACCGCGAGCCGCACCGCGATCAGCGCCTGCAGCGGTCGCCCGAGCGCGGCAAGGTCGACCTCGGCGTGAAAGCCCCGGATCACGCCTCGCGAACGCAGCGAGCGCAGCCGCGCCAGTGCCGTGGACGGCGCGACACCGACCCGATCCGCGAGCCGCTGATTAGTGATCCGAGCGTCTTCGGCGACCACCCCGAGAATCGCACGGTCGACGGCATCGACGGGGCTCGGTGGATCGTTCGGCAGAGGCCGGCGAGGCGACGGCATTGCTGAAGAATATCTGATCATCTGGCGATTTGCCGAAGAATCTGCGTTCACTTGCCGTACTGCCGCATAATCATTCAGACTTCCCGTATGACTTCCATTGCCACACCACCGATTGTCAGCGCTTCGATCCTCGACACGATCGGCGATACGCCGCTGGTGGACCTGTCTCGGATCGGCGCCGGGCTGCGCCCGCGGCTGATTGCCAAGCTCGAGTCGTTCAACCCCGGCGGCTCGATCAAGGACCGGGTGGCGGTTGCGCTGATCGAGGCGGCCGAGCGCGATGGACGGCTGCGCCCCGGCGGGACGATCGTGGAGCCGACATCGGGTAACACCGGCACTGGGCTGGCGATCGCGGCGCGCCTCAAGGGCTATCGCGTGATCGCGGTGATGCCCGACAAGATGTCGCGCGAGAAGATCGACCTGTTGCGCGCCTATGGCGCCGACGTCGTGCTCGCGCCGACCGACGTGGCACCGGATTCGCCGCAGTCCTACTACCGCGTGGCCGACCGGCTGACCGACGAGATCCCCGGGGCGTTTCAGCCAAACCAGTACTTCAACCAGGCCAACCCGCAGGCGCACTACGACTCCACCGGCCCTGAGCTGTGGGAGCAGACCGGGGGGCGGATCACCCACCTGGTGGCGGGCGTCGGCACCGGCGGGACGATCACCGGTACGGCCCGCTATCTGCGCGAGCGCAACCCGGAGCTCGTCGTGATCGGCGCAGACCCCGAGGGCTCGATCTACTCCGGCGGCGCCGACAACGTGCACCCGTACCTGGTCGAGGGGGTCGGCGAGGACTTCTGGCCCGAGACGTTCGACCCGGCGGTCGTCGACCGTTGGGTGACGGTGTCAGACCGGGACGCGTTCCTGACGACGCGCCGGCTTGCTCACCTCGAAGGAATCCTCGCCGGCGGCTCGGGCGGTCTGGCACTCCATGCAGCGCTGCAGGTCGCCGAGGAGGTCGAGGACCCGGAGGCGATGATCGTCGTGATCCTCCCCGACGGCGGCCGTTCGTATCTGTCGAAGATCTACTCCGACCCCTGGATGCGGCAGTACGGGTTCCTGGACCGCGACTCCAAGCTGCTCGTCGGCGACGTGCTCGCGCGCAAGCGCGACGCGGGCGAGATCCCCTCGCTGGTCACCGTGCAGACGCACTACCGCGTGCGCGACGCCGTTGCGTTGCTGCACGAGCACCGCGTGTCGCAGCTGCCGGTCGTCAGCGCAAACGACCCGGCGACCGTGGTCGGCGCGATCGGCGAGCGGGGCCTGCTCAAGCACGCCGCGGACGACCCCCGCCTGCTCGACGCCGAGATCGTGGAAGTGATGGAGCCGCCGTTCCCGGCGGTGTCGGCCGACGACCCGGTCCGTGACGCGATCGAGTTGCTGGTGGGCGACCAGCAGGCTTTGCTCGTGACCCGCGACGGCCGGGCCGAGGGACTGGTCACGCGCGCCGACTTGCTGGAAGCATTGGCTTCGTGAGCGATTTCGATAGGCCAGGCGACGCTTTCGCGACGCGGGCCGTGCACGCGGGTCTGACCCCGGACCCGGCGTTCGGCTCGGTGATCCCGGCGATCCACCAGACCTCGACCTACGCGCAGCGCGCGCCGGGCGATTTCGTGGGCGACTATGACTACGCGCGCTCGGCCAATCCCACTCGCGCGGCGCTCGAGCAGGCTCTGGGCGAGCTCGAAGGCGGCTTGGCGGTGGCGTACTCGTCGGGCCTGGCGGCCGAGCACGCGCTGATCACGGTGCTGTGCCAGGCCGGCTCGCACGTCGTGATGCCGGCAGATCTGTACGGCGGCACCTTCAGGCTGGTCGACAAGGTGCTCAGCCGCTGGGGTCTGCGGTTCGACTTGGTCGACCAGACAGACCTCGACGCCGTGGAGCGCGCCGTGACCGACGACACCCGGCTGATCTGGGTCGAGAGCCCGACCAATCCGCTGCTCAACGTGGTCGACATCGAGGGCGTGGTCGCGCGGCGCAAGCACGCGCTGGTAGCCGTCGACAACACGTTCGCGACCCCCGCCAACCAGCGTCCACTCGAGCTCGGCGCCGACTTCGTCGTGCATTCCACCACCAAGTACCTGGGTGGCCACTCCGACGTTGTCGGAGGAGCGGTGATCGCCAGAGACGAGCAGGCTTACGAGCAGCTGCGGTTCGTTCAGAACGCCGTCGGTGCCGTTCCGGGTCCGTTCGATTGCTTTCTGGTGCATCGCGGACTACGGACGCTGCAGGTGCGGATGGACGCCCACGCTCGCAGCGCTGCCGCGATCGTCGAGCTCCTGAAGGCAAGCCCGGGGGTCACAGACGTAGCGTGGCCGGGCTTCAGCGGCATGGTCAGCTTCCGGCATCCGGACGCGGCCGGGATCGCTACGCGCACCCGCCTGTTCACGCTCGCCGAGTCGCTGGGAGGGGTGGAGTCGCTGATCGAGGTTCCGCAGGCGATGACCCATCAATCGGTGGAAGGCTCAACGGCGGCCGTTCCGGCCGATCTGGTCCGCCTCAGCTGCGGTATCGAGGACCCCGGCGACCTGGTCGCCGACCTGCGCCAGGCGCTCGCGTAACGCGCGTCTGGACACCTGGCCAGACACCGCTCTGGACACTCGTCCCATGCTGGACGCTGCCGGCGATGCCGATACTCATCAGCGTCGGCGATGGCAAACCCGTCGTGAGGCGGGGGCGCAAAGCCAGGGGTTTCGCTCGAGCGCGACCGCAGCGCACGGATCGCGCAGGCTCAGCACCGTCTCGAGCTGGTCGCCCGCGAGCGCACGCGGCTGCAGGGCGCCGTCCAGCGCCTCGGCGACGCGTTTGCCGCAAAGCTCGACCTCCCCGTCCTTTCGGGCATCGTCCTGCACGGCTCGGTCGAGGCGCTCGACGCCGACGGCGGCCAGTTCGCCCTCGATGTTGGTGACCGTTCATCGCTTGTCGAGACAGCGGGCGACGACGCGCTCGGCCCGTTGCTCCAGACAGCCGCTCGCGCGGCGCAGCGAGATGGCAGTCCGCAGCAGGTCCAGCTCGAGGGGGTCTGGGCACTGGCGGTCCCGCTCGCTGCTGGCGGCGAGGGCGGCTCCGGGCGCGGCACGCTGACGGTCGCCCGTCGCGGCCGCGAGTTCCGTACCGACGAACAGGAGCTGCTCGTCGGCCTGGTCGACCGCGCCCACGCGGCGGTCGCGGAGATCCTCGCGCACGAGGTGCTTCGCGAGCAGGCGCTGACCGACGCACTGACAGGCCTGGGCAACCGCCGCAGGCTCGCGGGCGAGCTTCAGGAACGCCTCGTCGAGGTCCCCGAGTCGTCCGAGGCCACGCTCGTGCTGATGCTCTTTGACCTCGACGGCTTCAAGTCCTACAACGACACGTTCGGACACCCCGCGGGCGACGCGCTGTTGACGCGCCTGGGCAGCAAGCTGGCGGCGGCGGTGGCCCCACACGGGAGCGCCTACAGGCTCGGCGGAGACGAGTTCTGCGCGTTGCTGCCCACCAGCCTCGGCGACCTGGAGCGCCATGTCGCGGTCGCGGCAGAGGCGCTGCGCGAACAGGGCGAGACCTTCTCGATCACCGCTTCGTGCGGCGCGGTCCTGTTGCCCCATGAGGCGACGACTCCCGACTACGCCCTCCAGCTCGCCGACGAGCGGATGTACGAGCGCAAGCGCACCCGCTCGTCCTCGGCCAAGGAGCAGACCCGCGACGTCCTGGTTCGGATCATGCACGCCAAGCAGCCCGGGCTGCGCGAGCACTCGACCGGCGTCGCCCGGTTGGCGATGTCGATGGGCCGCCGGTTGGGAATGAACGCCGAGCAGCTCGACGAGCTCGGGCGCGCGGCCGAGCTTCATGACATCGGCAAGGTCGGGATTCCCGACGCGATCCTCGAGAAGCCGGGGCTGCTCGACGCCGGCGAATGGGAGTTCATCCACCAGCACACGATCCTCGGCGAGCGCATCCTCAGTGCCGCCCCGGCGCTGCGCCCGGTCGCGAAGATCGTCCGCGCCAGCCACGAGCGGTGGGACGGACGCGGCTACCCGGACGGCCTGAGCGGCGAGGAGATCCCGCTCGCCGCGCGCATCGTCGCCGTGTGCGACGCGTATGAGGCGATCACCAGCGAGCGCTGCTACCGATCGGCGCGCAGTAACGAGGAGGCGCGGGCGGTGCTGCTCGAGGAGGCCGGCCACCAGTTCGACCCCGTCGTCGTCGAGGCGTTCCTCGAGGAGCTCGAGCGCCCAGAGCCGGCAGCTGTTGGCGCCAACGATGTGGAGGAGGAGCCGACGCGCAGGCTCGTTCAGGAAGTCACGAGCCGGTTCGCGCAGATCCTCGACCTGCAGCGCTGAGCCCAGCCACTGGAGCCAGGGCCCCAGGCAATAGACTCCGGCCCCCTCGATGCTCACGCGGTTTGCGACCGATGGCGCCGTCGCGGCCGCCAATCACCTCGCCTCCTCGGCCGGCGCGGGAATCATGCAGCGAGGCGGCAATGCGGTCGACGCCGTAATCGCGGCGGGCGCGGTGATGGCCGTCGTCGCCCCGGAAGCGTGCGGCCTCGGAGGCGACCTGTGGGCGGTGATCGCCCGAACCGGCGAGGTCCCCGTCGCACTGAACGCCTCGGGTCGTTCGGGGTCGGGCGCAGACCCGGAGCGGCTGCGGGCGGAGGGCCGTCGCGAGATGCCGTTCCAGCACGACGTCCGCGCGGTTACCGTGCCGGGCTTCGTCGACGGCCTGATCGGCCTGCATGCCCGGTTCGCGACCCAGGAGCTCGACGAGCTGCTGGCACCCGCGCACCGGCTGGCCGAAACCGGCTTCCCCGTGTCTTCGAGCTTGGCCGACAAGTCGCTCGCGCTGACCGCAGACCAGCGCGAGGCGATGTTCGGACAGCGCGACGGCCTGCGAGCCGGGCGGCGGCTTCGACTTCCGCGCCTGGCCGATGTCCTCTCAACCGTCGCCGGCTCCGGTCGCGCGGGCTTCTACACCGGCAGCATCGGGCGCGCCCTGGTCGAGCTCGGCGCAGGCGAGTTCAGCGAGGACGACATGTCGGCTGTCAACGCCGACTGGGTCGAGCCGATCGAGATCCGAGCGTTCGGCAGCAGGCTGTGGACCGCGCCACCGAACTCCCAGGGCTATCTGGCGCTCGCGAGCGCGTGGATCGCCGACCAGGTCGGCGTTCCCGAGGATCCAGACGACGAGCGCTGGGCGTTCGTGCTCGTCGAGGCGGCCCGTTTGGCGGCGTTTGACCGCATCGACGCGCTTCACGAGCATGCGGACGGTCGCGCCTTGTTGGCGCCGGAGCGACTTGGGCCACGCGCGTCCGCGCTCGGGGAGCACGCAAGCGAAGGCCTCGCCGACGTCTACCGAGGCGGCGGTACCACCTGCATCTGCGCGGTCGATCGCGACCGCACGGGCGTCTCGCTGATCATCTCCAACGGGGCGGGCTTTGGTTCGCACCTGACGCTGGCGGACCACCAGATCTTTCTGCACAACCGCGGACTCGGGTTCTCCCTGGCTCCCGGTCATCCCGCCGAGTACGGGCCCCGTCGCAGACCTCCGCACACGCTTACTGCGCTGGCAGTCACCGATGACGACTTCACGTTCGAGGCCGTGCTGGGCACGATGGGCGGGGATGCTCAGCCGCAGATCGTGCTGCAGTTGCTGGCCAGAGTTCTTGCCGGGGGTGAGAGCACGGAAGCAGCGATGGAGGCGCCGCGGTGGATGCTGACTCGCGACGACGCGTCCCCGTTTCACTTGTGGAACCGCGAGGGTCTCCCGACCGTCGCGATCGAGCGCAGCGCGCCGGCCGGCTGGGCGAGCGGATTGCGCCGCCGCGGCTACGACGTCGCCGAGATGCCGGCGGGCGACCCCGGCTTCGGCCATGCACAGCTCATCCGTGCAACCTCAGATGGACTGCTGTCGGCTGCGTCGGACTCCCGTGCGCGCGCCGGCGGGGTCGTGGCCTCGTAGCGCCCATGGTGCAGGTTGTCTTGCGTGCGATGATGTGGATGCCGGCAGTTGAGCGCGATCTGCGTCGAGGGCAAGCAGCCGGCGAACCAAAGGTTGCGCCGCCGCACGACGACAGGACGTTGTTTTGACGACATCGCTTCCAGGACCCGACAAGAGCCGCTCGTCGCTCGAGCGCGTCGATGACGTGGCGCTGTTCAGGCAGTGGCACTCCGATCGTGATCGGGGAGCGCGCGAGGAGCTCGTTCAGCGCCACCTGCCGCTCGCCCGCAAGCTGGCTGCGCGCTACGCGCGGGCCAACGAGCCGTTCGACGATCTCTTCCAGGTGGCGTCGCTCGGCCTGGTCAAGGCGATCGACCGTTTCGATCCCGCCCGGGGCATCGCGTTCTCGTCATTCGCGGTCCCGACGATCGTCGGCGAGCTCAAGCGCCACTTCCGCGACAAAGGCTGGTCGCTGCACGTCCCGCGCGGGACGTTGGAGCTCGCGCTTCGCGTCCAAGAAGCCACAACGGCGCTCGGCTCGAAGGCCGGGCGCTCGCCGACAGTGGACGAGATCGCCGACCACCTGGGTGTCGGGGCCGAGCAAGTCCTGGAAGCGCTCGAGGCGCTCGCCGCACGCCATGCCGCGTCGCTCGACGTCCCGGTCGACGGCGATGCCGGCGACGAATCGTCCACTCGACTGGAGATGATCGGCGCAGAGGACGACGGGTACGCGGCGATCGAC
The DNA here is from genome assembly GCA_963725925.1 of uncultured Solirubrobacterales bacterium. Taxonomy (GTDB): domain Bacteria; phylum Actinomycetota; class Thermoleophilia; order Solirubrobacterales; family Solirubrobacteraceae; genus Palsa-465. The sequence continues at coordinate 145,206 of CAVSAY010000001.1, read as the reverse complement.
ACCTCGGCCAGCCTGGCCGACGCTGTCAGGCGACTGCCGATGCTCGACCGCCGAGTATTCATGCTGCGGTTTCGCGATGAGCTCACGCAGAGCGAGATCGCCGAACAGGTCGGCGTCTCGCAGATGCAGGTGTCGCGGATATTGCGGCGCGTCACGCAGGAGCTCCGGGGCTGGATCGACCCCGACGGCGCGCCGGCATCGCCGAGCAAGCGGGCACGAACGCGTCGCGGATAACGGCCGCCCGGGACTTCAGGCCGATGAGTGCGGCAGGCTCGACGAGTCCTAGCCGGTGAAGATGCCGAGTTCGACAGCGGGAGGACATTGATGCGCAAGCTGATCTATTCGATGACGGTGTCACTGGACGGTTTCATCGCGGCACCCGGCGGCAACATCGATTGGACCGCTCCAGACGAGGAGCTGCACCAGTTCCACAACGACGAGGTCCGCGAGCTCGGGGCGCATCTCCTCGGGCGGCGGCTGTACGAGACGATGGTCTTCTGGGAGACGGCTGACCAGGATCCCGCGCTGCCCGCCGTGATGCTCGAGTTCGCCCGTATCTGGAAGCCGCTGCCCAAGATCGTGTTCTCGAGCACGCTCGAGCGCGTCGAGGGCAACGCGAGGCTGGCCTCAGGGGACGTAGCCGACGAGGTCGCGCGGCTGAAGGAGGAGCCCGGCGGCGATCTGGCCGTGGGCGGTGCCGGACTCGCCGCTGAACTGATCGAGCGCAACCTCATCGACGACTATCGGCTGTTCGTCAGCCCGGTCGTGCTGGGGGCCGGCACGCCTTACTTCCCCGCCCGGGAGCAGCGAATCGGCCTTGAGCTGCTCGAGACGCGGACCTTCGGCGGCGGCGTGGTGTATCTGCGCTACGCGCGCGTGTAAGCGGCGGGCTCGGTTGCCGTGCTGCTCGGGTCGATCAGGATCTTGGCGTGGGTCTCGGGGTTGCCGAGCGCGGCGAACGCGTTGTCGACGCCGCCGAGGCCCACCTTGCCCGTGATCAGCGGCGTTGGATCGACGGCGCCCTCGGCGAGCATGTGCAAGGTGTCGCGGAACTCCAGCGGCGTGTAGCCGAAGGCGAAGCGGAGGTCGATCTCCTTGTTGATCGCCATCGCCGGCGTGATCTGATCGGCGCCGACCACAACGCCGACGACGACGATCCGCGTGAACAGCGGCGCGCCGTCGATGATGCTCTCGATCACGCCCGGTACCCCCACACACTCGAAGATCACCGGGTGCTTCGGCGCCGCGCCGAGCGCCTCGCCGAGCCGCCACAGGTGCCACCACCCGACCGGGAGGCGCTCGAGCTTCTCCTTGGTGTCGACCACCAGATCCAGCGCCGAGGGGATGTCGTTGAGGTGGCCGCGCCGGTCCACTGCCGTGAACGGGGAGCTGACGGCTGGGTCGATCACGACATCGGCGCCGCACGCGGACGCCAGCGCGCGCCGGCCCGGCGAGTAGTCGCTCGCCACGACGTTGCGCACGCCCTTCGCCTTCAGCAGCAGGATCACCGAAAGGCCGACCGGCCCGCAGCCGATCACGATCGCGACCGTCCGCTTGCCGACGTCCGCGCGGCGCACGGCATGCCAGCCGACCGACATCGGCTCGGTGAGTGCGGCGACGTCGGTGTCCAGGCCGTTGGGCACCGGCATCATCAGCGACTCCTGCACGAGCATCTGCTCGGCGTAGGCGCCGGGGGCATCGGCCGACAGGCCGACCATGTCGACACCGCGGGTGTTACGCAGGAGCGGGAGCGCGACGACCCGCGTGCCGCCGGGCGACGTCTTGCGACAACCGGGCCCGTGTTCGGCGACCTCACCGCAGAACTCGTGGCCGAACACGATCGGCTGCTCGGAGCGCGCGAACCGGTCATATCCCACGCGCACGGCAAGCTCGGCCCATTGATCGCTTCCGTGGCGGGCGTGAAGGTCCGAGCCGCAGATCCCACAGCGCAGCACCTGCAGGCGCACCTGCCCCTGGCCGGGCACCGGCTCGGGTCGCTCGACGACGTCGAGCTCTGCGTTTCTACAGACAACCGCCTTCATCGCAGCACAGGTTTCCTCCGAGGGCCGGGTCGTGCCCGATTCTCGCCCTCCCGGGACCGCGCGGTCAAGCGGCGTCCAGAGCAACCTCCTGCCCGTTGGCGGTCAGCTTGACGTCGATGTTGCCCCGGGTCGCGTTCGAGTACGGGCATACCTTGTGCGCGGCGGCGACGATCCTCGCGGCCTGCTCGGGATCGCTGACCTGGGGCAGCGTGACGCCGAGCTCGACCGCGACCGTGAACCCGCGGTCCTCGGTCGTGATCAGGCTCACCCGGCTGTCGATCGAGACGTCTCCGACCTCGGCTCGCTCGCGACGGCCAACCACGCCGAGCGCGCCTTCAAAGCACGCTGCGTATCCGACCGCGAACAGCTGCTCGGGGTTGGTCCCGCCGCCCGGGCCATCCATCTCCGTGGGCGTTCGCAACTGGACGTCGAGCGCTCCGTCGGTCGTCGCTCCGTGTCCTTCCGCGCGTCCGCCGGTGACCGTTGCCTCCGCGGTGTAAATCGTCTTGGCCATTGCGGCTCCATTCTCCGTCGCAAGTTGAGGGCGCAAGCATCATACGCCCTGGACTGCGGGGTCAGCGTGCGAGCTGGGGAGCGCGGTAGGGAGCCGAGGCGACGACCGTGAACCACACGGTCTTGCCGTGCGCCGAGCGATGCTCGACGCCCCACGCGGCGGCCAGGGCGTCGACGATGCGAAGTCCGCGACCGCTGGGCTCGGTCGGCTCGGGCGAGCGCATCGTCGGCTTGCCGACGTCGTCGTAGTCGGTGGCTTCGACGCGAATCTCGCGGCCGGACTGGATGATCGTCAGGTCAAACGCGCTGTCGGTGTGCCGGATGCAGTTCGTTGCAAGCTCGGAGACGAGCAGCTCGACGGTGGCCGTGACCTCCGGGGAGACGTTGTGGAGCACGTCGGTCGCAAACCGCCTCGCTGCCGTGACGGACTCGGGCTGCTCGGGGAAGCTCCGCGTCTCCTTCATGGGGTCACCTGCAGCGTCTGCGCGAGCCCCATCGAATCGATGACCCGCCGCAGCAAGGGCTGCGGGTCGTGGATCTCGACCGCCCGCACGATCGTCGACCATTTGACCCAGAGCGCGATCGCGGAGCTGTCCGCAAACCGCAGCGAGCTGACATCGATTACCAGCCGCTCGGGCTCGCGGTCGAGGATCGGCTGGACGGCTTCCTCGAGGTCCCCGATCGTCGTGATGTCGAGCTCCCCGGCGACCTTGACGACCGCAGAGCCTTCATCCGCCGAGACGAGCTCGAACGTCATCGGGGCTCCGTTGGTGTTCAGCTCAGCCATCTGATTCCGGCGATCGCAGTGTCATCCTCTGGACCATCATGCCGCAGGTTCCTTACAACTCGCGTAAGCAGCTCGTCGAGTGTGGCGTGGTTGGACGTGGCGTGCTCGCGAAGTCGCCCGAGCCCGACGTCGATGCTCTCGCCTCGCCGCTCCACGAGGCCGTCGGTGAAGGCCAGCAACGTAGCGCCCGGGGCTACCGAGACCGTGACCGACGTGTATGCAGCGTTACGGTCCACGCCGATCGGCAGACCGACATCGGTCTTCACGAACTCGCCGCGACCGTTGCTGATCAGCAGGGGCGGCAGATGGCCGGCACTTGTCAGCGTCAGCTCACGGGCGTCGGGGTCGACCATTACGCAGAGCACCGTCGCCAGTTGGCCGCTGGACTTCACGCTAACGAGCGCGTTGAGCTTCGTGAGGATCGTTGCCGGCTGGTCGCCCTGAGCCGCGTAGGCGTGAATGCCGTAGCGCAATTCCGCCATCGTCGTGGCTGCTCGCAGGCCGCGACCCGACACGTCGCCGACGACCAGCAGCAGCCGCTTGTCGTCAACCTCGATCGCGTCGTACCAATCGCCGCCGATGTCCACTCCCTCCGCGCCCGCCTCGTAGCGCGCGCTGGCTTGGAGCCCGTGCAACTGAGGTAGCTCCGTCGGCAGCAGCGCCTGCTGAAGCGTCTGCGCGATGCCGCGCTGCTCTGCGTAGAGCCGGCGGTTCTCGTCGGCGACCTGCTCGAGGCGATCGGCCAACTGCTCCGTCCGGCGGCGCCGCTGGATCAGTCGGACCGTCAGCGCCGCTGCCCCGGCCGTCAGCAGCACGCCCACGATCCCGATCACCCACGGCAGGTCGCGCGGAAGCGATCCGGCGAGCGATGACCGGCGGGTCGCCCGCACCGTCAGGAATGTGTCGCCGAACGGGATCGTGACCACCGCCCGATGCCCCGGCAGCGGGCACTCGCGGCGCGCTCGTGATCAGCAGCGTGTTCGCGGTCGCGGTCTTGCCGAGGTAGAGCGCATAGTTGATGTCGTTGAACGAGGAATCGGTCTGTGGTGCTCGAGTAGCGTTTGGCCGGCAGCGCGCTCTCGGCATAGACCACGTAGGGGCTCTTCGTGCCGGGCTCGACGTACGCGTAGCCGATCCGTGGTGACTGGGCCACCGAGCAGGCCGAGCACGGTCAGCTTGTGGGTCGCCGCTGCGCGAGCGAACAGCGCCGGTGCCTTGCCCATCGATGAGGCTAGCACCGGGCTGGGCGCCGACCATCGTGGTCGGCCCGCGCTCCGGGTTGTCCACTCGCCAGAGGGACATCGACGCGAACGGACGGCCGCCGCCCTGTCCTGCGAACTGTTGCGCGAAGTTGTCGAACTTGGCGGCGTTCCCGTTGGTGGCCTCGGCGAAGGTCGCCGTGGAGGCGACCGACGTCTGGAGGCTCGGCAATGCCGCCGTCAGCACCGAGCCGATGTCGCGAGTTCGCAGCTTCAGCAGCCGGTTCTCGTTGTTGTGGTACAGGATCGTCGACACCACGATCAGCCCAACGGTCACCAGCAGCCCGACGACGGCGACCGTGACCACCGACCAGTACGGCCAGCCGCGGTCGTGCGGGGTCGTCGCGGGGACGGTCTCACTCACCGTTGCTCGCAGTCATCGACGCTGCCGCCTGACCGTGCCCCTCATGATCGGTCAGAAGAGTAGTGGTCGATCGGCCTGAAACACGCAGTGCAATCAAGGGACCAGTGCAAAACTGATGCACGTTCATGCATGATCGTGCATAAACATGTAGGATCGGGCAGGTGCTGACCGACGAGCGTCGATCCCTGATCCTGGACCGCATTCGCAACCAGGGTCGCGTGCTCGCCGCCGATCTGACCGCCGAGCTGGGCGTGTCGGTCGACACGATCCGGCGCGACCTGCGCGAGCTTGACGAGGCCGGTTTGCTGCGGCGGGTCCACGGAGGCGCGTTGCCACGCCACGGCGACGCGTCGCCGTTTGCCGCGCGGGCACGCCGGGCGCCCGAGGCCAAAGCATCGATTGCGCGCCGCGCCGCGGGCTGCGTGCGCGACGACCAGATCATCGTGCTCGACGGCGGGACGACCACGCTCGAGGTAGCGCGGGCGCTGCGTGACGACCTGCGCGCGCACGTGATCACGACCAGCCCTCCGATCGCGCTGGCGCTCGCCGACCACCCCGGTCTAGAGGTGACGATCGTCGGGGGGACGCTTCGGCCCAAGGCGCTCGTCACGGTTGGTGCGGCCGCTGTCGAGGCGCTGCGAGTGGTCCGCGCCGACGTCGTGTTCCTGGGCGTCTGCGGGCTGCATCCGGAGATCGGCGTGACCACCGAGGACCTCGAGGAGCGCCACGTCAAGGCGGCGATGATCGAGGGCGCGGCCGAGGTCGTCGCGCTCGCCGACCACGACAAGCTCGGCACGGCGATGCCGGTGGTCGTCGCGCCGATGAGCGCGGTCACCCGACTGGTGACGGACGCCGACGTGGACGACGCCGCCCTGGCGCCGTATCTGGCTCTCGGCATCGAGGTGCTGCGCGCATGAGCCCGCGGGCAGGCGTCACCGTCGTGTTCTTCATCAACGGCGCGCTGTTCGCCTCGTGGGCGTCTCGGATCCCGGCGCTGTCCGATCGCGTCGGTGCGACCACCGGCGCCCTCGGCCTCGCGCTGCTGGCACCTGCGGTCGCAGCGATCATCGCGATGCCGATCGTCGGCCGGCTGCTGCCGGGCCGCTCGAGCCGAACCTTCTGTCTGTTCTCCGTTGCGGCCTTGATGGTGGCCGTCCTGCTACCGGGGCTTGCGCGCAGCGTCCCGGCGCTGGCCCTCGGGCTGTTCGCCGTGGGGCTGTGCAGCTCGACGATGGATCTTGCGATGAACGCTCAGGGCGTCGCGATCGAGCGCCGCATGCGCCGACCGATCCTGTCCTCGTTGCACGCAGCGTTCTCGTTCGGGGGCTTCGCCGGTGCCGCGCTCGGCGCGGTGGCCGCCGCGCTGTCTGTCGCAGCACTTCCGCACCTGGCATTCGCCGCGGTGCTGTTCGGCATCCCCGGCCTGCTGGCGATCAGGCCGCTGCTGCGCAACGACGACGACGCCGATGCCCACGCTCCGGCGCTGACCCTTCGGCGACTGCCCTCGCGGCTCGCGCTGTTGGGCGTGGCCTGTTTCTTCTGCCTGATGGCCGAGGGCGGGTCGTCGGACTGGAGCGCCAAGCTCGTCCGCGACGGGCTCGCCGGGTCGGCCGCGATCGGAGCGATCACCTACGCGGTCTTCAGTCTCGCGATGGCAAGTGGACGGCTGGTCGCGGACCCGCTTTGGAAACGCTGGGGGTCGGTCGGCCTCCTGCGGCGGTCTGGCGCGCTCGCCGCCGTCGGGTTCGCCGCGGGGCTGGCGATTGGCACGGTCGGATCGGCGCTCGTCGGGTTCGCCGCGCTGGGTCTTGGCCTGGCCGGGGTCGTGCCGACGCTGTTTCGCGCCGGTGCCGACCAGCCGGGTGTGCCGACCGGACCGGCGCTGGCCGCGGTCAGCTCGCTTGGCTACCTCGGCTTCATGGCAGGGCCGCCGCTGATCGGCGGCGTCGCGCAGCTGACCTCGCTGCGCGTGGCCTGTTCGCTGCTGGTGCTCGCCGGCGCGCTCGTGATGCTGCTCGCGCCGAGCGCGGCGCCTCCCGTCCGGCAACGTCGCACCGGTGCCGTACAGCCGGGACTGAGCACGTGAGCGCGGCGTCGATGCTCGCCGCGGCGGACGCGGTGCTCGTCGATCTCGACGGGACGCTGGTGGACTCGACCGCGCCGGTGCGACGCGTCTGGCAGGAGTTCGCGCGGCGGCATGGACTCGATGCGGACGATGTGGAGCGTTTCGCGCACGGCCGGCCATCGCGCGAGTCGGTGCGGGCGCTTACGCCGGATGCCGACTTGGAGGCCGAGTCAAGGGCGATTGAGGAGGCGGAGATCGCGGACACGGCCGGAGTCGTCGCGCTGCCTGGAGCCGCGCACTTGCTGTCGGGTGATCGTCCGCTGGCGATCGTCACTTCGTGCTCGACGGCACTGGCGACAGTGCGGCTACGGGCCGCCGCCCTGGAGATCCCAGAGGTGCTCGTCTCCTCGGACGGCCTCGAACGCGGCAAGCCGGATCCGACGTGCTTTCTGATCGCCGCCCGCCGGCTCGGAGTCGATCCCGCACGCTGCGTGGTGATCGAGGACGCCCCGGCGGGGATCACGGCGGGCCGCGCCGCCGGCGCGGTCGTGATCGCGTTGCGGACCACCCACGGCGACGATGACTTGGGCGACGCCGACGCGATCGCGGATGACATCGCGGCGCTGCTGCCGGTGGGTTAGTGCCCCGGTGGGGGCGCGACGCGGGTGCCGGATTTTGCACGCCGCGTGAGGAGGTTCGAGCCCCGGTCTGCCGGCGGCGATTGTGCGTTTGTGCACGCCGCCATCGACATGCGTGCACGATCGCGTGATTCCGTCTGTCGGTCGTGAGATTTTGTGCGGGTGCCCCGTGCGTCTGTCGCCGGTGACGGGTGTGAACCGCTCAGGCTTGCTGCGCGTAGTCCATTACGAGTTCGGGTAGCTACAGCCGCGGATCGGGTGATGTAGATGAGTGGACTGGGAATCTGATGGGTGGACCGGAGGAAGGTCGAAACGCCTCGCGTACGCCGCTTCGGCGTCGCATCGCCGCTCGCCTCGGTCCGAAGACGCCGCTGAAGCTGGGTACGACGCCGGCCGCGTCGTCTGTGGTGTACCGGACACCGAGCCGGTCGTGGTGGCTGTGGTGGCCATGCGAGGAATGCGGCGGCGCAATGGTGCCGTTGCTCGATCACTCAAGCGCGGCGTCACTGCCGCTGCCGGTGGCGACCGGATCGGGTGAGGGCGTTCGCGTGTCGGTGGCGCCGGGGTCAGCCGACCATCCATGCCCGAGCTGCGAGACGCACCGACGGCGCCACGCCCCCGCCGGCGCCGAGCCGGCCGTGTGGTACGACACGGTTCTGTGCGACTGGGTCGTGCAGCTTCCCTGGCCGGGCCTGACCGGTGGGGCACTGCTGCCGCTCGAGATCAACTTCTTCGACGCGAACTGGGCCGACGTCTACCGGACCGCGGCGGACGTCTGCTACGGCGACTCCTGACGGGCGGCGGAAGCGCGGCGAGCGCGGGCGGCGGCGCGGCGCGGCGCGGCGCTGGTGAGGGCGCGGCGCAGCGAGGTCAGGCCGCGGCGATCGCGAGCCGACCGGACTCGGTGCGGGCTCGCGTGAGCTGCTCGGCGATGCGGCCAACCGCGGTGCTGAGTGCACCCGCGGCCAGCAGCGTCTCGGTCGCCCGGGCCAGCAACCGGCCGCGCAGGCCGTTTCCGGAAACGGTCACCGCCGCCCGCAGCTCGCTGCACTCGCCGAGCGCGACGACGCGGTAGTCGACGTCGAGGCGAATCGGGCCGGTCGCGGTGAGCGCGAGCCTGCCGTCGTCGGCCTCGGCCACGTCGACGTCGAACGACACCGACGGTCCGGCGAGCGCTCCGCGTACACGCACGCGGTCGCCGGCGATCAGCCGACGTCCTTCGTAGTCGACGAGCTCGAAGCCGACTGGAGCCCAGGTCGCGATTGCGTCCGGGTCAGTCAGCAATGCCAGCACCGCTTCGGGCGGCCCGGGCAGTCGAGTTCTGGCGGTCCAAGTTGCCACAACGCCACTGTCGCCGATCCGGGGCCGTCGCCGGTGTGACATTTACCACGCCGGGTCGAGGTCAGTACCGTACGGGCATGTCCACTAGACGAGACCCACACGAGTCCTTCGGCCCCGACGAAGACGCGGAGACCGAGGCAGCGAGACGGGAGGCGGCGGCGATCGGCGGTCGCGCGGGCGACGAGGATCTCGATCCAGCATTGCGGCCGCTCGTCGAAGGCGGCGAGGGCGAGGCCGAAGGATTCGAGCTCGCCGAGGAGGACCTGATCGAGGCTGCCCAGCACGGAGACAGCGCCGCCGATCCGCTGGGCGATGCGTTCACGCCGGAGGTCGACGGACTCGACAACGTCGACTCATACGGCGAGGCCGATCACGAGGACTTCGGAGAGGACTGACCGACTGCCGGCTGTCTGGCCGGCTGACCCGGCTGCCTGACCGGCGGACTGGGCTGCCTGACCGGCCGGCCGTCACTTGTCCGGCGCGTCGGGCGCGTCGGACTGCTCCTCGAGCTTCTCCCGCAGATAGTCGGCCTTGTCGGCGCGCCGTTCATGCGCGTGCCGCTCGTCCGGCTGATCGGTTGTCTGCGCCAGCTCGTCTTCGCGCCGCGCGCGGCGGCGTTGCTCCTCGCGCAGGCGCTCGGTCTCTTTCTCATCGGGCACAGTCGACCTCCTCGATCATCCACCCTCGCCGGGGAGCTCGGCGAGCTGGATCGCGTTGCCGTCGGGATCGCTGATCTTGACCCTCCGGGGCAGGCCCGGCGTTGTCTGTCCCCTCTCCCACCGGGATGCCTCGGCGCGCGATCCCGTCGAGCTCCGCATCCAGGTCGTCGACGAACATCGTCACTGCACTCTGGCCGGCCCGATCCTCGTCGGCCACGATGTACACCGACGCCGTCTCGGTGAGTCGCCAGGTCGCCTCGCGATCGTTGGGACGCATGTCCGGCGGCTTTCCGAGCAGCCGCTCGTACCAGTCGATCGCTGCGTCGACACCCGTCACGGCCAGTCCCGCAAACACGTACTCGATCGACATCCGGCCCTCCCTTCGTGATCGCCGGGCTGTTCGGCCGTAGTGTTGTAGTCATGGTTGCGCACGGGAGAGGTGCTCGCCTGCTCATGGTCGCGGTCACCGCGGCCGTCGTGGCCATTGCCGTGCTCGCGCTCGCTCGTACGAGCAGCGGCGCACGCGCCGGACGTGCCGCGACGAGCGCCGCCGCGGCGCGCGCCGCGACCGGCAGCGCGGCGGGCGCCGCGACCGGCACAGCCGCGGGCGTCGGCATACCCAAGCCCCCGCCGGCCGTCACCGCCGCCCGCCGCCGCCGTGCCCGCGCGGACGCCACGACCTTGCTCGGCCGCGTCCGGCTGCCTGCCGGGGCCGAGCAGCTCTCGAGCGAACCCGCCGGCGACGGCGGCATGCTCTCGCGTCCGGTGAGCCGTCCCGCGATTCCGACCACGCTCGTCGACGAGCACACGTGGTGGCGAGTACCGGGCTCGGCCGCCTCGGTACTGGCCTACACACGTGCCCACGTTCCGCGTGGCGGGAAGTTCCGGGAGTCCGGCTCCCAGGCCACCGGGCGAGGCGACATAGTCAGCGGGTATGACGGATTCGTGTGGCCTCCGGTCGACCGCCTGTTAGGCAGTCGCGAGCTGCTGGTACAGGTCACGAACCTCGCGGGCGGCGGCACGGGCGTGCGCGTTGACGCGCAGGTCCAGTGGATCATCCCGAGGCCGGTGAGCGAGCGGATCCCTCGCGGCGTGCACGAGATCGATGTCACGCGGGCCGTGCCCGGCGACGCCCCATCGCTCGAGGTCAAGGTCGTCTCTCAGCGCGAGATCCGAGCGCTGGTTGCGATGGTCGACGCGCTTGGGATCGTGCAGCCGGGCGCCTACTCGTGTCCCTTGCAGCAGGGCGACGCGCCGATCGTGACGTTCACGTTCCGCGCGAGCGATGAGGGCACCGTGCTCGCGAGCGCCAGCGAGCTCGCATCGGCCAGGGAGCCGACCACTTCTTGCGACCCGATGACGTTCAGCATCCGCGGCCATCCGCAGACGCCGCTGCTCGGCGGCGCCGCGGTCGTCGGCAAGGCCGGCCGCTTGCTCGGCGTTCACCTGCAGACCCCGCCGTCTCAGCAGCCCGGAACGGCTACCGGCACGCCCGGGTAGCGGCCAGGTTCTGCGCAGCGCGCGAGCGTCCCGGATCCAGCGCACCACCGCCACCTCTCCTAATCCGGCAGCAGGGGCACCCACTGCCCCGTGTCCTGGCCGACGAGCACGCCACGCGTGATCGCCGACGTTCCAAATCTGTCGCGCACTGAGTCGAGCGTCGCCTCGAGGTCGCCGATCCGATCGAACGGAAGGATCAGCTGGATGGGGCCACGATCGATCAGGTTCGCAAGCGCAATCCCGATCAGCGTGATCCCGCGCCGCTCAATCATCGGCATCGACGCCCGCAGAAGCCCCATCGCGGTCCTCAGGATCGTGCCCGTGCGCGCCGTCGGCTCGAGCAGCGTGTGTGAACGCGTCGCGCGCTCGAAATCGTCGAAGCGCATCCGCAGCACGATCGTCCGGCACAGCCGCTGGGCGGTCCGCAATCTCCGGGTGACGCGCTCGACGAGCGCGGTCAGCGCCGTGGCCAGCTCGCGCGACGATCGTCGGCGGCGCCCCAGCGCGCGCTGCGCGCCGATCGACCGTCGTCGCCGGCGGTGCTCGACGCGCCTCGGGTCGCGGTTGTGCGCGAGCGCATGCAGGTGCCGGCCGGAGGCGCGACCGAGCAGCTCGACCAAGGACGTCTGGCTCAGGGCGGCGACCTGACCGACGGTCGTGAGGTGGTGCTCGCGCAGCTTGTGGCTCGTGACCTTGCCGACACCCCAAAGCCGCTCCACCGGGAGCTGATGCAGAAACGCGAGCTCAGCGGACGGAGGCACCATCAGCAGCCCGTCTGGCTTGGCCACGCCGCTGGCCACCTTGGCCAGGAACTTGGTGCGCGCAACGCCGACCGTGATCGGCAGCCCGACACGCTCGCGCACGGCCCGCCTGAGCGCGACAGCAATCTGAAGTGGAGTGCCCTTGATCCGCTCCAGCCCGCGGACGTCGAGGAACGCCTCGTCGATCGAGAGCGCCTCGACCAGCGGGGACATGTCCTCGAAGATCTCGAACACGGCTTTGCTCGCGTCGCTGTAGGCCGACATTCGCGGCGAGACCACCGCCGCGTGCGGGCACAGCCGCCGTGCCTGCGAGCCCCCCATCGCGGTGCGCACGCCGAGCGCGCGCGCCTCGTAGCTGGCCGCCAGCACCACCCCTCCTCCGACGATCACCGGCCTGCCTCGCAGCGTCGGATCGTCGCGCTGTTCGACCGATGCGTAGAACGCATCCAGGTCAGCGTGCAGGATCGTGGCAGCGGCATTCAAAGCGAACATATGTTCGCCCCCTGCCCGGACGGAAACGAGCTACGCGAGCCGCTCGGCCAAGCGGCTGTGGCGCCTGCCCGTATCGGGCGTACGGGCCGCGCGGGCGACGACGTCGCGCGTCCCCACAATCACTGTCGCAATCGTCGAACGGGTCACCGCCGTGTACAGCATCTCGCGGCGCAGGAAGAAGGCGCCGCTCGCCGCGTGGGCGACGATGATCGCCACGGGCAGTTCGATGCCCTGCCCGCGGTGCACCGAGCAGGCGTACGCCAATCGCAGGCGATCGGCCTCCTCCGGAGGCAGGCGGAACACGGACTCGTCGTCGGCGCTGAGGATCAGCGCAGGGTCGTCCTCGTGGTCCGCGGCGGAGACCTCGTCGAGCAGCGTGAGCAGCGTCCCGTTCATCAGGCCGAGGTCATGGAGATTTCGCCCGGTCATCATCAGCTTGTCGCCGAGCCGCAGGCGGCCGCCGCGGACCGGGCGCCCATCGGGGTTGAGGACCTCGCGAAGGGCCTCGTTGAGAGCGTCGATCCCGAGGTCGCCCCGGTACACCGGAGCGAACACCTGGATGTCGCGCACCGGATTGACCCCGTAGTGGTCCGGAAGCCGGCGGCTGACGAGCGACACGATCTCATCCAGTGCCGCCCGCGGGTCGGATCGCTCGATCATGAACAGGTCGCGGCGCATGCCTGCCGCCGCGCTGAAGTCCGGTGGCGTGCCCCGGCGGATCGCGTGGGCGCCCTGCACGATCATGCTCCCGGCGGCCTGGCGGAAGATGTGCGTCAGGCGCGCGGTCGGCACCGAACCTGAGGCGACGAGCTCAGCGAACGGCTTGCCGGCGCCGACGGGCGCAAGCTGATCGGCATCGCCGACCAGCACCACGTGTGCTTTGGGCCCCACCGCCCGCAGCAGCGTGACCAGCAGCTCGAGGTTGGCCATCGAGGTCTCGTCGACAATCAGCAGGTCGCACGGCAGCGGATCCTGCTCATCGTGGGTGGGACCTTCGCCGGGGATCCATCCGAGCGCCGAGTGAACGGTCCGCGCGCGCAGTCCACTGGCCTCGGTCATCCTGATGGCGGCGCGTCCAGTAGGGGCGACCAGAATCACGCGCACGCCCCGTCCGGCGGCGACCCCCGCGATCGCTCGCAAGGAGGCCGTCTTCCCGGTGCCGGGACCACCGGTGATCAATGACAGCCGGTGGCTCGCGGCGTTCTGAACGCCCGACAGCTGCTCGGCCGTGAGCTCGGTACCTCCGGACTCGCCGCCTTCCTCCCAGGACAGTCGATCGCTCGGCGCGCTCTCGACGAGCTCGAGCACGCGCGCCGCGAGCTCGGCCTCGAGCTCGGCGGTCTGGCGCCGGTAGATCCAGCGCTCCTGTGCGACCAGATCGCCCGCCGCGACGAGCCCGTCGATCAGCTCCCGGTCGGTGGGCGCACCGAGCAACTCGTCGAGCGAGCCGAGCAGCACGTCGATCGGCAGGCACGTGCTGCCGCCGCGCTCGGCCTCGGTGAGCACGTGGAGGGCGGCGGCGCGGCTGCGCTGCGGACCATTCGCCGCGACGCCGAGCCCGTGCGCGATCCGATCGGCGGTGACGAAGCCCACACCGAACACGCTGGTCAACTCGTACGGACGCTCGCTGACCACGCGCGCGGCGGAGTCGCCGTACGCCTCGTGGAGCCGTGACCCCAGGTAGGCGAGCCCGTGGGGAGCGAGCAACAGGTGCAGCTTGCGCGTGACGCGCATGCGCTCCCACGAAGCGGCCGCCTCCGCGACCGCACCGCGCCGCAGCCCCGCCTCGGCGAACGCCGTCTCGGGATCGGCGTCGACCGCCTCGAGGACGCGCTCGATCCCGTAGCGGTCGATCAGCTTCTGGGCGCGCTTGGCGCCGACGTGCTTGACCCGCCGCAGGTAGATCGCCACCGACTCGAGATCGGTCGGCGGCAGCGGCGTCGCCTCAGAGACCTTCACCTGCATGCCGTAGCGACTGTCGTCGACCCATCTGCCGACCACGTGCGCGCGCTCTCGCTCCTCGAGGTGGATCAGCGGGCCGACCAGCACGATCGGATCTCCGTCGTCACCGGCGGCTTCGATCACCGCCCAGCCGCTCTCCTCGCTGGCGTAGCGCCGGCGCCGCACGGTGACCTGCGAGTTGAAATCGACCAAGGCGATTGACATTAGACCTATCCCTCGGACCGGCGGCGCCGTAGTTGCAGAGATGTGACGTTGTCGCCGGGCGGGAGCCGGACGCGTGATGATCGTGGTCGCGCCGGTCGGCTACTCGCCCTCGGCAAGCCGCACTGCCGCCTGGATGCCCTCGGTGGCGATGAGCTGCTGAAAGCGGCTGACGAGTGGCCGGACCGCGGCAACACCGACTCTGCCCTTGGCTCCGATTCCGCGTACGCGTGCTTCCATGCAGAGCGCCGAACGGTCCGCCGGAAGCGGCTCGACCCAGTTGGCGAACAGCACCTTGGCCGTCCCGGACACCTCCCAGCTTCGGTACTCGTTGGGCTCCCGCAGCTTCGGGTAGTCGCGGCGCAGTGTCCAGATGCGCCCCACCAGGCCCGAGACCAGCGACTGGCCGTCACCGTCGTCGAGCACGATGAAGGGCTGCGACCGGAACACCTGGTCAAAGGACATTTCGGCCGGCACCCCGGGGATGCGCCACCGCACCAGACGCCCCAACAGCCCGACGTCGGCCACTCGGACTCGCTGCGCCGCCTCCCACAGACGGTCGGCATCGGCTGCGCTCTCGCGCCGATGCGCTACCCGCAACGAGGGCTCGGACAGCCAACGATCAAGGTCTGGCTTTGGCATCGCCTCGTTCTAGCAGGACGCCGGTGGCGCGGTTTTCGTTTCACCGAGCGCGGACGACCCGCCGGTACGGGGCCTCAAACCGCGATCATCCGGGCGTGGTCCGCCATGCCCTCGCTCCGGTCTCCGCATCGGCGGCGGCCGCGTTGGACATCCCCCGGACGATCAGCACCCACGGCCCGGGGGTCGCGCTGACTTTCGACGACGGCCCGCACCCCGAGGGCACTCCCGCGGTGCTCGAGGCCCTCGCGCGCGCGGACGCGCGCGCGACCTTCTTCGTGGTCGGCGAGCAGGTGCAGCGACGACCGGCGCTGGTCGCCGAGATCGCGGCCGCGGGCCACACCGTCGCCCTGCATGGTTATCGCCATCGGCTGCAGTTGCGCCTGGGCGGCCGGGATGTCCGAGCGGACATCGAGCGCGGGCTCGAGTCGATTCGGGAGGCGGCAGGGGTCGAGGCGACCTGGCACCGTCCGCCGTATGGGGTCTACAGCCCAGCCGGGCTGCAAATTCGTACGTCAGGCCGGACTTCACCCGTTGCTCTGGTCGCGCTGGGGCAAGGACTGGCGCAAGTTCACGACCCCGTCGCGGATCGCGGCCCGCGCCACGCGCGAAATCGGCGCCGGCGACGTGATCCTCCTGCACGATGCGGACTTTTACAGCGCCAAGGACTCGCACCGTCGCACGGTTGAGGCCCTTAAAACGATTCTTTCACGTCTATCTCATGCCGGACTCGATACCGTGCTGCCCGACTGAGCCGCACGCCACGGCGCACAGCAACCTGAGAGGATTGCGGCACCGGGGCGGGGATCGTGATTCTGGCCGCGCCTCTACGGCCCAGACCCCCGCCTGTCTCGGACGCCGCCCCGAGATCCCATGACTTCCGCTTCCGCGACACAGAGCGCAGACGACTACGCCCGATTTGCGATCGGGTTCGATCCCCGCGATCGCGCGCGGCTGCACGCGTTGATCGACGAGGTGCTGGACTCGGGCCGCTGGTCCGAAGGCGAGCTGGTGGGCCGCTTCGAGGCGGCGTGGGAGGAGTGGAACGGGGTGCCGGCCGTCGCCGCCTCCAGTTGGGCGGGCGGGGCACTGGCGGCGCTTGACTTCGCCCAGGTGCAGGGCGAGACGGTGCTGTGCCCCTCGAACACGTTCATGGCGACGCCGCTTGCGGCGATCCGTGCCGGGGCCGAGGTCCAGTTCGTCGACTGCAACCGCGAGGACCTCTGCGTGTCGTTCGCGGACTTCGAGGCCAAGGCGCAGCGCCACAAGCCCAAGGCAGCCTTCCTCGTCCACATCGGCGGCCACATCGCCTTCGAGGTGGAGCAGATCGCTGCCTACTGCCGTGAGCACGGGATCTTCCTTATCGAGGACTGCGCCCACGCCCACGGCGCGAGCTGGAATGGGCACAAGGCCGGGACTTACGGCGACGCCGGCGTCTATTCCCTGTATGCGACCAAGACGATCTCGACTGGCGAGGGCGGCGTGCTGGTCTCGCGGCGGCCCGAGGTGCTCGAGCACGCGCGCGCGTTTCGCAACTACGGCAAGCCTTCGTACGAGGTGGCCGGGCTCAACTTCCGGATGAGCGAGTTCACGGCCGCGCTGGCGCTCGTGCAGGTGGAGCGCATGCCCGAGATCGTGGACTGGAAGAACGCGGTCGCCCGAGCCGAGCTGGACCCGTCGTACCCGAGCCGTCTGGAGCTGCCCGACGGCATGATCTCGGGGCTCTACAAGTACATCGTGTTCGACTGGCTCGAGCGTTCCACCGGGCGGGTGTACGACGAGCCGTGCCACCGGATCATGGGCCACGACGTCGAGTTGCCGCATACCGACTGGGTCGCGCGCAATCATTCCTGCGTCCCCCTGTACTACCGGCCCCACCTCCCACAAGGCTCATGAGAGTTCTCGTCACCGGCGGATCGGGATTCATCGGCTCGCACGTGGTCGACAAGTTGCGTGCACGCGGCTACGAGCCGGTGATCTACGACCTGCGGCCATCGCCGTGGCACCCCGACGGCGACGTCGACACCGTGCTCGGGTCGATCACCGATCGCGAGTCGCTCGAGCGCGCGCTGCACAGCTGTGACGCGGTCGCTCACCTTGCGGCCGTAGCGGACGTCAACGACGTGCATGCCGAGCCCGAGGACGCCGAGCGCGTCAACGCGCGCGGCACCGTCACCGTGCTGGAGGCCGCGCGCCGCGCCGGCGTCAAACGGATCGTGTACGCCAGCACGATCTGGGTGTACTCCGACTGCGAGGCCGAGGCGGTCGACGAGGAGACGCTGCTGCCCGCGCCCAGCCATCTCTACACGAGCACGAAGCTGGCCGGCGAGCTGTACTGCAAGGCCTACCAGGAGCTCTACGGGATCAACTACACGATCCTCCGGTTCGGGATCCCATACGGGCCTCGCGCGCGCGAGGCGGCCGTGATCCCGGCGTTCGTCAACAAGGCGTTCCGCGGCGAGCCGCTGACGCTTGCCGGCGACGGCAGCCAGTCACGCCGGTTCGTATATGTCGAGGACCTCGCCGACGGAGTTGCGCGCGGGGTCGACGACGTCGCGTGCAACCGCGTGTACAACCTCGCCAGCGACGAGAACGTCACGATCAAGCAGATCGCCGAGACCGTCCAGGAGCTGATCGGCGACGTCGAGATCGTGTACACGCCGGCGCGGCCCGGAGACTTCGGCGGCAAGGTCGTATGCAGCGCGCGGGCCGAGCGCGAGCTCGGGTGGACCGCGGCGACGCCGTTCACCGAGGGTGTGCGCCGGTACGTGGACTGGCGTCGCGAGCAGGCATCGAAGACCGCCGACGAGACGGCGGCCGCCGTGATCCCGGCCGGTGAGCCCGACGCCGAGTCGCGTCCAAGGCACGTGCTGATCATCTCCGCCGACATCGGCGAGGGCCACGATCTGCCGGCCCGCGCCGTCGCACGCGAGTTCAAGGACGAGGATCCCGACGCGCAGGTCACGATCGTCAACGGGCTGCCCGCCATGGGCCCTGTGCTGACGCACCTCCTTCGGGAGAACTCGGCGTTCATGTTCCGCTGGGTCCCGTGGTGGTTTGACATTCAGTACCGGCTGTTCATGAACTTCGCGCCGACCAGGTGGCTGGCCCGGCGTCTGCTCACCGCCTTTGGGCGCCGCGGCCTGATGCGGCTGATCCGCGCCCACGATCCCGACCAGATCGTGTCGACGTATCCGGGTGTGACGGCGGTTCTGGGCGAGCTTCGCCGGAGCGGACGCCTGGACGTGCCCTGCTATTCCTCGATCACCGATCTCGCCGGGCTGCATTTCTGGGCGCATCCGGGGATCGACCTGCACTTCATCACGCACCCCGAGTCGGCCGAGGAGGTGGAGGAGATCGCCGGACCGGGCAGCGTTCGCTGGGCCAAGCCGCCGACGTCGCCCGCGTTCCTGGCCGCGCGTTCGCGCGGTGACGCCCGACGTGCTTTGAGCTTGCCGGCGGAGGGCAAGGTGATCGCCGTCTCAGGCGGCGGCTGGGGCGTCGGCGACCTCGTCGGCGCGACCCGTGCCGCGCTGGCCGTGGACGGCGCGACAGTGCTCTGTCTGTGCGGACGCAACGACAAGCTTCGCGCGCGGGTGACCCAACGCTTCGCCGGAGAGCCGCGCCTGCGGGTGATGGGTTTCACCGACCGGATGGGCGACGTGCTCGCCGCCAGCGACGCGCTCATCCATTCGAGCGCCGGCCTGACCGTGCTCGAGGCGATCATCCGCGGGTGCCCGGTGATCTCCTACGGCTTCGGCTACGGCCATGTGCGGGCTTCCAACGCCGCGTTGAAGCGGTTCGGGCTCGCGCAGGTCGCGCGCAGCGAGAAGGAGATCAGCCCGGCGCTCGAGCGCGCACTGGAGCGACGCCCCGAGCCCGACGGTTCGTTCGCGCGGCGGCCCTCGACGGCCTCCCTGATCCTCGGCGACGAGCGTCGCGCCCGCCAGGTGCCGGTGTGGCGTCTGCGCACGGCCCGCGCGATCACCGCCACCGCGGCAGCGGTCGTGGTCGCCGGCTGGACGCTGACCACCGGCATGTCGTACAGCCTCATGTCGCACTTCGTCCACATGCGCCCGACCACAACGGTGAGCACTGCGATCCCGGAGGTCGGCGTGCTCATCAACGCCCCGAGCAGCGAGTTGCCGGCGCTCGCGAGTGCGCTGTCTGAC
Organism: uncultured Solirubrobacterales bacterium; assembly: GCA_963725925.1. Lineage (GTDB taxonomy): Bacteria > Actinomycetota > Thermoleophilia > Solirubrobacterales > Solirubrobacteraceae > Palsa-465. The sequence continues at coordinate 125,811 of CAVSAY010000001.1, read as the reverse complement.
TACGGACTGCATGCCTCCTTCGCGGTTGGGCAGCCCGGCGCCGCCACCGACCGTGCCGTGCTCAACTACGGGGACCAGCCGGTTCCGCGACTTCCCAGGCACGGGTTGGTGCGGTGGCTGAACACCAGCGACCAGCTTCACGACGTGCTTCACCAGACGGGCTTCGGTCGCCACTTCCTGTACGTGTCGAGCGGTTCCAGCGTCGGGCAGTGGTGGCTGGCGCACCGCGCCGGCGGCCGGTTGGTTGCAGGCGCCGTCCAGCTCGACGACGGCGACGACGTGCTGGGCAAGGTGCGAGCCGGACAGGTCATCGAGCTCAACGTCGAGCACGCCACCGACGCGCTGCCGCTGCTGCGCAAGCTCCGCGACGATCTCAACTCGCAGGGATTGCAGGCCGTACCAGTCGCACAGCTGCTGCACGACGCCGGAACTGCCGTCTAGCGACAGCTACCAGTGACGCCGCGGTGGCGGGTCTTCCGTCGTCCGCCTATGCGAACATGTGTTCGCTTTGATCGTCTGTGTCCTTCTCCCTCGCTTTCAGCTCACGGTGGCGGCCGGCAACCGCAAGGAGCTCCTGCAGACGCCGGTCGCGCTGGCCCCTGAGCCCGGCGGCGTCCAGCAGGTGGGGGAGGTGTCGATTGCCGCCGAGGCATTTGGGATCCATCCCGGGATGCGCCTGGGCGAGGCGCTTGCCCGCTGCGCCTGGCTGACGCTGGTACCGCCCGATCCTGCCGGCGTTGCCGAGTCGTGGGAGCGGCTGCTGGTGCGCCTTGAGTCGATCGGGGCTGCCGTCGAGCCGGAGCGGCCGGGACTCGTCTGCTTTGACGCGCGCGGGTTGCTGCGCCTGCACGGCACCGGGACGCTTGCAAGCAACGACGCCGACCGGGTGGCCGGCGTCCTCGCCGCCGCCAGGCATGCATTGCGCATGCCGACGCGTTTCGGTGTGGCGCCGTCGCGCTTTGCGGCAGTGGCGGCGGCGACCAAGGCAAGGGTGCGCCGGCCGCTGATCGTGTCCGGCGGGCGCCAGCAGGCAGCCGAGTTCCTCCAAGGGCTTCCGGTGGCACTGCTGCGCGCGCGACCGGCGCTGGCGGAGCTCCCAGAGGCGCTCGAGCGGCTTGGCATCGGCACGCTTGGGGAGCTGGCGGCGCTGACTCCGGCGGCACTGGCAGATCGCTTCGGGACTGCCGGCCTGATCGCCCACGAGCTCGCAAACGGCGGCGACGGAGCGCTGCGGCCGCGGCCCGCGAGCGAGTTCCTGCGCGAGTCGCTCGAGTTGCCCGAGGCGTCGTCGGGGATCCAGCTCGAGCGCGGGCTGGGGTTGCTGATCGACCGCCTGCTGGCGCGACGGGAGCGCAGGGGAAGGACGCTGAGGGCGGTCGTCCTTTCGGCCGTGCTGGTCGAGCGGGGCGGCACCTGGCGAGAGCAGGTCGTGTTCCGCGAAGCGCTCGCCGATCCGGTGCGCATGCGCCTGGCGCTGGCGCCGCGGCTTGCGTTGATGCCTGCGCCGGCGGAGGAGCTTCGGCTGGCGGTGGAGCGCTTCGGGCCGCCGACCAGCGATCAGCGCGCGCTGCTCGAGGATCCTGCTGAGGCGCGAGTTGGGCGGCTGCGGGAGGCGATAAGACAGGCACGGGCAGCTGCCGGACCTGACGCTGCCTTGCGGGTGCTCGAAGTCGATCCCTGCTCGCGCTTTCCCGAGCGGCGCGCGATGCTGACTCCGTTCGAGGGATGACTGAAGCGGCTGCAGCAGTGAGCGGTCCGCGTCGGCTGTCGGTTCCGCGTCGTGTCGCCGTGACCGCGAGCGACGACGGCAGTCCTCTGCTCGTCGACAGCCGCACCGTGGATGCGGTCAGGGAGTCGTGGCTTGTCGAAGATCGCTGGTGGACCGAGCGGCCACTTCGGCGGCGCTATTGGGAGGTGGTGACCAAGTGCGGTCGCGACGAGGTCGTGTTCCACGATCTCGTGAGTGGGAGGTGGTGGAGACAGAGGTAGCGCACGAGAGCGTCTCTTAGACTGCTGGGAGCCCATGTCCTCAGCGCACAACGCCATCGATCCCGGTCAGGTTGCCGTCGGCACGTGGAGCGGCGGACGCTTCATGCGCTTCGGCGAGCCGCTCGACGACGAGCGCTTCGCTGCGCTGATCACTCCCGACGAGTCGATCTCCACTGTTCTGACGGCCGACGTTTACGGGACGGGCGACGCCGACCGGATGCTCGGGCAGGCGATCGCGGGCCTGCCGCGCGAGCGCATGTGCATCGTCGGCGCCGTCGGCCACGACTTCTACACCGGCGAGCGCAATGGTCCCAAGGGCTTTCCGCGGTTCACCGACCCGGCCCTGCGCGACGCCTCCGGCTACGCGGACTACCTGCGCATGGCGACCGAGCGCAGCCTCGAGCGGTGCGGGATCGATGCGTTTGACCTGCTGCTGCTCCACAACCCCGACCGCATCGGCTACACCAGCGAAACGGTCTGGAACGGGATGGCGGCGCTGCGCGAAGCCCGCCTGACCCGCTTGATCGGCGTTGCTCCCGGGCCGGCCAACGGGTTCACGCTCGACGTGATCGGCTGCCTCGAGCGGTACGGCGAGCTGATCGACTGGGCGATGATCATCCTGAACCCGCTCGAGCCCTGGCCCGGCGAGTTGTGCCTCGGCGCGGCGGCGGACGCCCGGGTGAAGGTGATCACTCGTGTCGTCGACTACGGGGGTCTGTTCTTCGACGACGTGCTGCCCGGCCAGGAGATGCATCCGCACGACCACCGCAGCTTCCGTCCAGCGGGATGGATCGAGGCCGGTCGCGAGCGGCTGGATGCGATTCGGCCGATCGCAGAGCGCAACGGGCTGACCACGATCCAGCTCGCGTGCCAGTGGAACCTCGCGCACGAACCGGTGGCTTGCGTGGTGCCGACGTTGATCCAGGAAGTCGGAGCCGGGGCGAGGCCCGTTGAGGACAAGCGCGCCGAGCTCGCCGCGCTGCCAGGCGAGCTGCGGCTTTCCGACGAGGACGTCGAGGCGATCCGGGGAGTGGGCGACAACACCGGCTGCATGACCTTGAAGGGCGGCAGTCCGGACTACGACGGCGACGACAGTCCCGATCGATGGGTGATCGACGGCGCGCTGGAGGACGTCGCTCGGCGCTGGGGGATCGATCCCGAACGTGATCTCTCACACGTCGCGGCCGCGCTGTAGCCTCGACGATCTTGATCGGTGAGTCGCTCACAGGCGGATGCGGATGCGGGGCCGTGCGCTTCGAGCTGACAGCTCCGCTCGTCTCAGCGACGTATTGCCATTGCACCCGTTGTCAGCGCCGTACCGGCACCGGAGCATCCGCCAACGGCCGGGCCGCGCAAGGCACCTTCCGGATCATCACGGGCGAGGACCGGTTGCGCGCCTGGAGGCCCGACGGCGGAGCCGAGAAGTGGTTCTGCGGCGACTGCGGCTCGGCGCTGTTCAGCAGCACCGGCGGCGACGATCCGCAGATCGGCGTGCGACTCGGTGCCTTCGACGAAGACCCCGGGATCCGTCCGGTGGCGCACCAGTTCGTCGCCTATGCCGCGGCCTGGGAGCAGATCCCCGAGGACGGGCTGCCTCGGTTTCCGGAGCAGCGCGTCGCCGACTGACGGCTAGCTGGAGTTGGGCTGACTCGCGTCTTCGCCGGCGTCCCGCGACCCGCCGGGGCTCAACGCCTCGGCCCGGATCCATTCGCAGCCGACCGACAGGTCCTCGACACCCATTGCCGCGGTGACGTTCAGCCACATGCCGTATCGGAAGAACTCGTCGATCCTCTCCGCGTCGGCATCCGACAGGCGCTCCACGTGGGCAACCAGGCGGGCGTACAGCGCTCGCACCCGGTCGCGAATCACCTCGTCGTCGCAGGCGGCGTAACCCTGGTGCTGGAGCAGCAGGTAGTCGCGATCCGTTTCGAGCAGCTCCATGTAGGCCTTGCCCATCGCCGTCAGCACGTCCGCGTCGGGCTCGGCGATCGCCGGGTCGAACTCGGCCGCACCCCGCGTGAACGTCTCGGCGATCAGCTCAAACCCGCGCTCCACCGCCGCCAGGAACAGCTCGCGCTTGTTCTCGAACAAGCTGAACACGTACGGCTGAGCGACGCCGACGCGGCGCGCGATGCGGTCCACCGGCGTGCCGTGCAGGCCGCCGTGTGCGAACTCGTGAACGGCCGCCTCGATCAGCGCGGCCCGGCGCTCTGAGGCCGGGACGCGCTGACGCGGCTGCTTGTGTGATGTCGTTGCCATGGCGGTGGGGTTGATCCTAGTGGTGGCCGGGGCGGCGATCAGGCGGCCTGCCCTGCGATCTCGAGGTGCTGCGGGATCTGCTGCTCGCTCTCGACCTCGGCCGGGGCGCCCTTCCCGAACGGGAACGCCGCCGCGATCAAGGCACCGGCGGCGAGCACACCGACGCCCACCCACATTGCGGGCGTGAGCCCGTCGACGTATGCCTGGGGCGAGGCGTAGCTGCCGTGGCTGGTGAACACCGTGGCCAGGACCGCGATGCCGAGCACTCCGCCGAGCTCGCGAATCGCGTTGGTGGCTCCGGAGGCCTGGCCCGCCTCGGAGATCTTGACCGAGGACAGGACCGCGTTGGCCGCCGGTGCGAACACGAGCGCCATGCCGGCACCCGCGAGGATGAACGGGGCGATCATGCTGGCGTAGCTCTGGGTCATCGACACCAGGGTCGCAAGCCAGCCAAGCGCGATCGCCTGCAGGCTGAGGCCGGCGACCATGAACAGGCGCGATCCGAAGCGCTCCGAGAAGAATCCCGCCAGCGGCGAGACGACCATCGTCGCGCCGGTCCAGACCAGGAGCTTGACGCCGGCCTGAAGCGGCGTGTTGTGAAGCACGTTCTGCAGATACTGGCTCAGGAAGAAGATCGAGCCGAACATCCCGAAGTACATCGACAGCGACACGGCGTTGGTGACGGTGAACGACCGCTGGGCGAAGAAGCGCATCGGCAGCATCGGCTCCGGAGTCCGCAGCTCGTAGGCCACAAAGCCGACCAGCAGCAGCGCGCCGCCGGCCAGCGACACGATGATCTGGGTGCTCGTCCAGCCGAGCGTCTGCGACTGCACGAGCCCGTAGACGATTCCGAACAGGCCGGCCGAGCCGAGCAGCAGTCCACGGAGGTCCAGCCGGCGGGCCGTGCCGTAACTCTCGTCGAGGCGGGTTAGCGCGAGCGGAACGAGCACGAGGCCGATCGGCACGTTGATCCAGAAGATCCAGTGCCACGTCGCCGCCTGCACGACAGCGCCGCCGACGAGCGGGCCAAGCGCGACGGCGATCCCGCTGATCCCCGACCAGATCCCGATCGCCACGCCGCGGCGCTCCTGTGGGAACGCCTCGGCCAGCAGCGTCAGCGTCAGCGGCGTCGCGATCGCCGCGCCGACGCCCTGCAACGCGCGCGCCGCGATCAACAGGTCGGCGGAGCCGGCCAACGCAGCCCCGGCTGACGACAGCGTGAACAGTCCGATCCCGAACGCGAACATCCGCCGCCGCCCGAATCGATCTCCGAGCGCGGCGCCGGTCAGCAACAGCACGGCGTAGGAGAGGACGTAAGCGTTGACGGTCCATTCGAGCGACTGGATCGATGCTCCGAGCTCGCGGCGAATGCTGGGCAGCGCGACGCTGACCACGAGGTTGTCGAGCACGACCATGAACAGCCCGATCGAGACGATCGCAAGCGTCCAGGCGCGACTGCGCTTGGACTGCTGTTCGGTGTGGGCGGACTGATCGCTGAGGGCGAGGGGGCTGGGGTCTTGCTGAGAAGTCATAGCTGCATCCTCTGATTAGTGAGTGCTAACTAGGGAGCAACTTAGCAGCAACTAATAAGTTGTGTCAAGCGACCTTGTGCCGAGGTGTCGTCCGATCCTCTTGCGAACATGTGTTCGTATGTACGTTGAGCTCCATTGCCATTCGGCCTTCTCGTTCCTCGACGGCGCGTCGCTTCCGGACGAGCTCGCTCCGGCCGCGCTGGAGCTCGGCCATCAGGCGCTCGCGCTGACCGACCACAACACCGTCTCGGGATCGATGGAGTTCGCAGTCGCCGCACGCGCTCTTGGGCTGCGGCCGATCCACGGGGCAGAGGTGGACCTGTCGGACGGGCGCCATCTGACGCTGCTCGTGCAGGACGCGCACGGCTGGTCGAATCTCTGCAACGTCCTGACCAGGGCGCATGCCCACACGCGCGAGAAGCCGGGACCGCCTTCGCAGGCTTTCGTGGAGCTGTCGGAGGTGCTCGACCACGCCGAGGGCCTGGTCTGCCTGAGTGGGTGCGCGCTTCGGGGCGTGCACGACGAGTTCACGCTCAGGCGACTGCTCGACGCGTTCGGGTCCGATCGTTTGAGGATCGAGCTCCAGCGACCGTTCCTGCGAGACGACCGGGCACGCAACCGGCGGCTGGCGGGTCTCGGCCAACGGCTCGGCGTCCCGTGCGTTGCGACGGGCAACGTGCACGCGCATTCGCGCGCGCGTGCGCCGCTTCAGGACGCGTTCGTGGCAGTGCGTCTGCACTCAACCCTGGACGCGTCCGAGCCCGAACGGCGCGGCAACTTCAGCCATGTGCTCGCATCGCCAGAGGCGATGGCGGCGCGCTTTCCAGAGCACCCGGAAGCGGTGGCAGAGACGATGCGACTGGCCGAGAGATTGTGCTTTGACCTCTCGAGCGATCTGGGTTACAGGTATCCCGGGGCGGAGGACTCAGAGGCGATGCGCAAGCTCGCCGAGCTGTGCCAGGCGCGATTGCACGACCGCTACGAGAGCCAGCCCGACCGGGTTCGCGGCGCCGCGAAAGGACGACTCGAGGAGGAGCTGAGGATCATCGAGCTGCTGGGACTGCCCGGCTTCTTCCTGCTGCACCACGACCTGCTCGAGCTCGCCCGGGAGGTTGCGGCCGAGGTGAGAGGTCCCGACACCGCCCGAGCGCTGCTGCCTCCTGGCCGCGGCCGGGGCTCGAGCGTCTCCTCGATCGTCTGCTTCCTGACCGGGCTCTCCCACGTCGATCCGATCGCAAACGAGCTGCTGATCGGGCGCTTCCTCAACGAGGAGCTGAAGGCCCTGCCCGACATCGACCTCGACTTCCCGCGCGACATCCGGGAGGTGCTGATCCCGCGTATCCACGATCGCTACGGCCACGACCGCTCGGCGCTGGTGGCGGCCTTCCCGACATATCGCGCGCGAGGGGCGATCAGGGAGCTCGGCAAGGCGCTCGGGCTGCCGCCGGGGGAGATCGAGAGGGTGGCGCGCGGCAGCGAAGGGTGGGACGCGCGCGAGGTGGCGAAGGACATCGAGAGCGCGTTCGGGGTCAGGCCGCCCACCACGGCGGGGGGAGCGGGCGAGACCAAGTCCGGCAACGCCCGGCGCGGTGGCACCGGCAGGTGGGCTTGGCTGGCTCAGCTGGCGGCCCAGGCCCACGGCTTGCCGCGACACCTCTCACAGCACTCCGGCGGGATGATCGTCGCCACGCGGCCGCTGATCGACTGCTGTCCGATCGTGCCTGCGGCGATGGAGGGGCGTCAGATAGTCCAGTGGGACAAGGACTCCTGCTCGGACGCCGGCTTCTTGAAGATCGACCTGCTGGGGCTGGGGATGCTGTCGGCGGTCGAACGCTGTGTCGAGTTGGTAGCGCGCACACGCAACGAGCGAATCGACCTGTCGCGGATCCCCTACGACGATGCGGCGACGTATGAGTGCATCCAGGAGGCGGACACCACGGGGGTGTTTCAGATCGAGAGCCGGGCGCAGATGCAGTCGTTGCGGCGCACCCGGCCCGAGACCCTGGAGGACATCACGATCCAGGTCGCGATCGTGCGTCCTGGCCCGATCCAGGGAGGAGCCGTCAATCCGTACATCGAGCGGCGCCAGCGGATGCGCGTCGATCCCGACTTCGAGGTGCCGTACGACCATCCCTCGCTCGAGCCCGTGCTGCGTGAGACGCTCGGGACGATCATCTTCCAGGACCAGGTGCTCGAGGTCGCGATCGCCTTCGCGGGCTTCTCGCCTGGCGAAGCGGAGGGGTTGCGGCGGGCGATGAGCCGCAAACGCTCGGAGGCGGCGATCGAGGCTCACCACAAGCGATTCGTGGCGGGCGCACAGGCACTGCATGGCGTCGACGAGGAGACCGCAGAGCGGGTGTTCGAGATGGTTCGTGGATTCTCGGGCTTCGGCTTTCCCAAGGCCCACGGCGCCGCGTTCGGGCTGCTTGCCTACCAGTCGACGTGGCTGCGCGTCCACTATGGCCCGGAGTTCCTGTGCTCGCTGCTCAACGAGCAGCCGATGGGCTTCTATCCCCCCGACGCGCTCGTCCATGAAGCACAGCGACGCGGGATCGAGGTGCTGCCGCCCGATGTCAACGAGAGCGGCACGGAATGTGACATGAAGGTCGAAGCTGTTGGCGGCGAGGATGCCGACGGCGGTCGTGTCCGGATCGGCCTCGGCTACGTCAGGGGCGTTCGCGACCAGGAGGTCAAGGCACTCGTATCCGTGCGGGAGGCCGGGGGGCCGTTTCGCACTCTGTCTGACCTCGCGTCAAGGGCGGGCGCGGGGTCGCCGTCGCTGGAGATGCTCGCCTGGTCTGGAGCGTGCGACTCGCTCGTCGCCGGTGAGCGCAGGTCGGCTCGGCGGATGGCACTCTGGCAACTGGGGGTGGCGACGCCCGGCAGGAAGGTGCCGGGCGGCACGCAGCTTGCGCTGCCCCTCGACCTGCCGGCGCCGCCCGAGCTCAAGGGGCTGTCGTCGTGGGAGGCGATGCTCGCCGACTACGGCACGATGGGCTTGACCACCAGCACGCACCCGCTCGCGCTCTTGCGGGGACGGCTGCCGGCAGACGCGGTGACCAGCAGAGATCTCGAGACGATCGATCACGGCAGGCGGGTCCGAGCGGGGGGACTGGTCGTCGCCCGCCAGCGGCCGGGAACTGCAAACGGGATCGTGTTCATCCTGCTCGAGGACGAGTACGGGACGATCAACCTGATCGTCCCGCCTCCGGTCTACGAGCGCCACCGCCTGATCGTGCGGACCGAGCCGCTGATGCTGATCGAGGGGAAGGTGGAGCGGTTTGCGGCCGCCGGAGGCACGATGAACGTGCTCGTCGACAACGTCGCGTCGATCGCCGCACCCGATCGGATGCTCGCCGAGGTCAAGGACTTCTCGATGCTCGACGAACAGGTCCGCCGAGGGCTCGCGGAACAGCGGGCGGCCGGCCAGACAGAGAACGAAGACTTCCGCGCGGTTGCTCCGCCGGTGATGAGCTTTGCGTCGGGGAGGCGGCGCTAGCGCCATGGGCCGTAAGTTGACCGCCGGTGGAGCGACCCCGACCCGCCAGCATCGCGCCATCCGGCGGCTTTCCACGGTAAGGTGCGCGCCCGGTGCTTCCAGTAGCCGCCTTCATCGCGTTCTGGGTCGTCGTCGGAGCGTCCGTCTTCTACGTCGCGATCAGCGGCTCATCGCGCGGCGCGCCCGAAAGCCCCCGCAGGGCCTCGCCCGCGACCCGCCGGTTCGGCGTCGTTCTGTTCTTCGTGATCTACGTCGGCGTCGGAATCGTCGTGCCGTTCGCGGTCCTCGCCGGTAACAAGGCCAACGCGAGTGAGCAGATCGGCGGAACCCAGCTGACCGCCGCCGAGAAGCGCGGCCGGGTGCTGTTCGGAGCCCACTGCGGCGTCTGCCACACGCTGACTGCCGCCAACGCCAATGGCAAGGTCGGGCCGAACCTCGACACGCTCAAGCCTCCGGCTTCGCTCGTGCTGCGCACGATCAACAACGGCTGCCTGCAGAAGCCCGCCTCCACGAGCGATCCGCAGAACTGCCTGGGCCAGGGGACGATGCCCGCCCAGATCCTCCAGGGCAAGGAAGCCGAGGAGGTCGCGCAGTTTGTCGGCAGGGTTGCCGGCAAGGAGTAGCGACGTCGCTGTAGCCGACGCCCGGCGGCGCCAACGCCTGCGGGCGGCGGCAACACCATAAACGCACGCCGTTCACATTTAGTCCGCAATTTCCGGGCACGGTGATGGGCGGTTCCGTCCGCGCACGCGTTAGGATCGCCTCTCCGTAAAGCTGAATTCCCGCGCCGAGGCGATCAGTCGCCGGCAGGAAGCGGGGGGCCCAAGTTGTTTGGGGCGAATCGCATGAACGCGTAGCGCCGCTCTTTCGGTGCGAGCCCGTCAGCTAACCCCGTAAGCACCGAGAAAGAGGACGGTTAGATGCCCCAAGCCGGCGTTTCGCTGCACCCGGAGGCACTTTGGAGCGATCACGAGTGGGAGGAGTCGGCGACCGCCGGTGCCACCCCGGTTCGTGCGCCTTCGTCGGTTAGCGCCCACCCTGCGCCGGGGGTTCCGGCTCAATCGCGACCGGGTGCCCCCGCCCGCTCGCGCGTCGAGGCCGCCATCCCGGAACGCCCCGCGCAGGGTGAGGCTGCACGTCCCGACGGCACCGGAGTCCCAGGGCGCCGGACCGTCAAGATCACCGGCTACGGGTCTCAGCGCAACCTGATCTACGCGAGCCGGGAGCCCCGCCGGCGTCCCGCCGAGCGCAGGTACGAACGCGCCGGCTTCAAGCCCGACAGGGTCGCGATGTGGGCGGTTCTGCTGGGTGTGCTGCTCGTGCTGGTTGCGGCGATGAGCGCGCACGCCGCGACGCTCGTGACGCTGTCCGGGCACTAGCTCGGCCTGCTCGGGTTCACGCCTGGCCGGACCCAGCTCCGAGGGCCGCTTACGGTCCTCCTAGCGCTAGCTGATCCAGCCTTTATCCGCTTACGTATATAGGGCAGAGGCCCCAAATGCCTGATCCGAAGGCTGGGGCCAGCGCCCCCAGCTGGACGGACCCACGAACGCCGTGAAAACAGGCTTCTGGCCCTTGTGCAAACTTTGTGCGCAATCTAGACTTATGAAGCGTAAGCAGGTCTCAAAAGTGAAGGGGGGACCCGTCCCGTTGTCCCCGACCCAGGCGGTCAATGATGAAGACTTCAATGAGCAGATTCCAAATCCACGACGACCTGACGGCGCCGGAGGGCTCCGTCAAGGTTCTGCGGGGCGCGCTCGCGTCGGGCGGGCAGCTCCCCAACTTCCTCGGTGTGCTGGCCGGCTCGCCGGCGTCGCTGCGCGCGTACGCGCGCTTCAGATCTGAGCTGCGGCACGGCAAGCTGAAGCTGTCCACGCTGGAGCGGATCGCGCTGGCGGTGGCCGAGCACTACAACTCCGAGCCGGGCATCGCGACCCACTCGCGCACGGCGCGTGCGGCGGGCCTCGACCTCGACGAGGTCGCGCAGGCGCGTCAGTTCAACTCCAGGGATCCGCGTGAAGCGGCCCTGCTGCGCTACCTGCAGCCGTTGCTCGAAGACGGCGGTAGACCCGCGATGCACCTGCACGAGGAGGCACGCGAGGCGGGCTGGGACGACGAGCAGATCCTCGAGGCGATCGCCGCGCTTGCGCTCGAGATGTTCACCGCGATGGTGAACGTCGCGGGCGAGGTGCCGGTCGACGGCTCGCAGGAGGCCTCGCGGGCGCTCAAAGCCGCGTAGTGCTCTCCGCCAAAGACAGTGCCGTAATCGAGCCGACTCGGGCCTCGGACCACCGCTCACCCTCCGAGCGACCCCGGGTGTTCGAGTCGACTCGTGCGGCGCATGTGTGGAAAAGCACTAAGCTCTGGTTCTGATGTGTGCTCGAGAGCACCCGTCGCGGGTTGAGGGAGAGACACCCAGCGCTTGCTGCCCGCTCTACCACGAGGCCGTGGAACTGGTCGGGCGACGGTGGACCGGGGCGATCCTGCGCGTCCTGATGGACGGGCCGCTGCGCTTCTCGCAGATCGCCCAGGCCGTGCCCGAGCTGTCAGACCGTCTGTTGTCCGAGCGCATGAAGGAGCTCGAGGCGCGCGGCATCGTCGAGCGGACAGTGATCCCGGGGCCGCCGCTGCGGGTCGAGTACTCGCTGTCGCAGATGGGCGCCGAGCTCGAGCCGGCGCTCGTCGAGCTCCAGACCTGGGCCAACCGCTGGCTCAGCAGGCATCGCGAGACCGTCCGCGCCTGACCACGGCCGCTTGACCGTCGGGGTTCCCCGCGGCCGCCTGGCCGTCGGGGCTCGCGGGTCGGACGCGGCCGCGGCCTGCGCCGACGACGCGGCTGCGCGGAAAACGACCCACTCGATCAGTCCGCCACGCCGACTGGGTCAAAACCGTCGGTGAGCGACGGTTTACGCCCAGTCGAGGATGGAAGAGGCTCGACTGGGGCGTTTTCCGTGTTCCTCGGCCGGGCGTCTTCCGCCTCCCTCTGCCGGGCGTTTCCCGCCCTTGCCCGACGCTGCCAGTAACGTTCGGCGCTCGATGACGGCCACATCCCGCCACCTGACCGCCGAAGACGTCATCTCGCTCGTCAGCGAGCGCGACATCCGCTTCATCCGCCTCTGGTTCACCGACATCCTCGGCCAGCTCAAGGCGTTCTCGATCAACGCGACCGAGCTCGCGGACGCGTTCGAGGGCGGGATGGGATTCGACGGGTCCTCGATCACGGGCTTCAACCCGATCGAGGAGTCGGACATGATCGCGATGCCCGACCCGGAGACGTTCAACGTGTTGCCGTGGCGCCCGGCCGAGCAGGGCGTGGCGAGGATGTTCTGCGACATCGTCACCCCCGAGCGCACGCCGTACGAGGGCGACCCGCGATATGTCCTGCGCCGGGCGCTCGAGCGCGCAAACTCGATGGGCTTTGACCACTACTACGTCGGCCCGGAGCTCGAGTACTTCTACTTCCGCGACTCCAAGTCCACCGAGGTGCTCGACGAGGGCGGCTATTTCGATCTGACCACGCTCGACGCCGGTTCGGACCTACGGCGCGAGACCGTGCTGGCGCTCGAGCAGCTCGGGATTCACACCGAGTACACCCACCACGAGGTCGGGCCCAGCCAGCACGAGATCGACATGCGCTACTCCGATGCGCTGAAGATGGCCGACGACTGCATGACCTACCGGATCACGGTCAAGGAATACGCGATGAAGTACGGGCTGCACGCGACGTTCATGCCCAAGCCGCTGTTCGGCAAGAACGGCTCGGGCATGCACACGCATCAGTCGCTGTTCCGCGGCGAGCAGAACGCGTTCTTCGATCCCGACGACCAGTACTACCTCTCGGACATCGGCAAGGCGTTCATCGCCGGGCAGCTGCGCCACGCGCGCGAGATCAGCTCGATCTTCGCCCAGTGGGTCAACTCGTACAAGCGGCTCGTGCCGGGTTACGAGGCACCCGTGTACGTCGCGTGGTCGCGCCGCAACCGCTCGGCGCTCGTCCGCGTTCCCCTCTATCACCCCGGCAAGGAGCAGACCACCCGCATGGAGCTGCGCTGCCCGGACCCGGCGTGCAATCCGTACCTGACGTTTGCCGTGTTGCTGCAGGCAGGCCTGGAGGGGATCGAGCACGGCTACGAGCTGCCGGAGCCGATGGACAAGAACCTGTACCACCTCGCCCCCGACGAGCGAAAGCGGCTGGGCATCGAGCAGCTCCCGGAGACGCTGGGCGAGGCGATCGAGCTGACCGCGCGCTCGGAGCTGGTGCTGCGCACGCTCGGCGAGCACATGTTCAACCGCTACATCGAGATCAAGCGCCAGGAGTGGGACGACTACCGCGTCCAGGTCACTCCGTGGGAGCTTGAGCGCTACCTGCCGGTCCTGTAGGTCTCGCGGCGAGCGCCGCCACGAGCTCGTCGGCGGTCGTCACCGGCGCCTGGCAGGCGAAGTGCTCGCAGACGTACGCGGCGGCGCGCCCGTCGACCGGCTCGCGTCCCTCGAGCAGCGGCACCCCATCGGCTTCACCGCCCGCCAGCACCAGGTACGGGCGAAACCGATCTCGCACCGCCCGGACCAGCGAACCACTGTCCGGACCCACGATCGCGACCTCGCGCACGGGCGCCAGGTAGAAGTCGGCGGCCCGCAACAGGTGGGCGAACGCATGCGGATGCCGGGCCGCGAGCCGGTAGAGCAGGCGCAGCACGCCGAGCGCATGGCGCTCGTACTTGCCGTCGCCCGATAGCAGCGCCAGGCGCAGCAGACCGAAGGCCGCGGCCGAGTTGCCCGAGGGGATCGGGGTGTCCTCGAGGTCCTTGCGCCGCGCCGCGAGTTGCTCGTGGTCGTCGGCGGTCGTGAAGAAGCCCCCGCGCTCGCGGATCCGAGAAGCGCTCGATGATCGTGTCGCCGAGCGCCACGGCCTCGCGGTACCACCGCGGATCGAACGTGCACTCGTACAGCGTCAGCAGCGCCTCGAGCAGATACGCGTGGTCCTCGAGGTACGCGGGCAGCCGCGCCTGCCCGTCCTTCCAGGTCCGAAGCAGGCGCCCGTCGTCGTCGCGCAGGTCGTCCATCACAAACGAGGCGCAGGCGACCGCGGCCTGGAGGTAGTCGTCTCGCTCGAGCACGGCGCCGGCGTCCGCGAGTGCGGCGACCATCAGCGCGTTCCACGAGGTCAGGCGCTTGTCGTCGAGCCCGGGCCGCACTCGCGACGAGCGAGCGCCGTAGAGCTTGCAGCGAATCTCCGGGAGCGACGCGGGCTCGGGCCCGCGGCCCTCGAGGACCAGTGCGCCCTCCCACGGCACCGGCCGGAAGTACGCCACCGCGTCGTCGTAGAGCTCGCCGAGCGCGTCGCGCAGCTCGGCCTCCGTCCACACGTAGAACTTGCCCTCGACCCCCTCGGAGTCCGCGTCGAGCGCGGCGCAGAAGCCGCCCTCGGGCCCGCGCATCTCGCGCAGCGCCCAGTCGAGGGTCTCGCAGCACACGCGCCGCAGGCGCTCGTCGCCCGTCTCCTGCCAGCCGTGCAGGTACGCCCGCGCCAGCAGCGCGTTGTCGTAGAGCATCTTCTCGAAGTGCGGGACCGTCCACGTCGCATCGACCGCGTAGCGCGCGAAGCCGCCGCCGATCTGGTCGTAGATCCCTCCCTGGGCCATCGAGCGCAACGTCCCCAACGACATCTCGTGCTCGCCCCGCGACAGCAGCAGCTCGATCGTGGAGGCCGGCGGGAACTTCGGGGCACGGCCGAAACCGCCGTTGACGTGGTCGTAGCTGGCGTGCAGCGTCGACAGCGCATCGGTGAGGCCCTGCTCGTCGATCGGCTCGGCCGAGGGGTCCAGCCGCGCCGTCGCTCCGAGCGTCTCGACGAACTGGGCGCCCTGGCTGACGATCTGATCGCGCTTGTTGTGCCAGGCGTCGGCGATCGCGTCCAGAACCATCCGCCAGCTCGGGAGCCCGTGGCGCGACTCGGGCGGGAAGTACGTCCCGGCGTAGAACGGAGCCTGTTCCGGGGTCAGGAACGCGTTCAGCGGCCACCCGCCATGGCCGGTGATCGCCTGACACGCCTCCATGCAGATCGCGTCGACGTCGGGCCGCTCCTCGCGGTCGACCTTGATGCACACGAAGCGCTCGTTCATCAGCGCCGCAATCTCCGGGTCCTCGAAGGACTCATGCGCCATCACGTGGCACCAGTGGCATGCCGAGTAGCCGATCGAGACCAGCAACGGACGGTCCTCGTCGCGGGCTCGCGCCAGCGCGTCGGGTCCCCACGGGTACCAGTCGACCGGGTTGTCCCGGTGCTGTAACAGGTACGGGGAGCTTTCTGCTGCAAGCCGGTTGGACATGACCCCAGGCTACCCGTCGGCATTTCGGGGAATACGCTACGTCGACTGCTATCAGGAGGGAGCCACCTTGTCTGCGCACCGTGAGCCAGTAGAAGCATCGAACGCCCCGGCGGCGATTGGTCCGTACGTTCACGCCGTGCGCGCCGGCGGTCTTCTGTTCTGCTCTGGCCAGATTCCGCTCGATCCCCGGACGGGGGATCTGGTCGGAGGGAGTGCGGGCGAGCAGGCGGGGCGCTGCCTCGAGAACCTTGCTGCCGTGTGCCACGCGGCGGGGGCCACGCTGGGCGACGCTGTCAAGCTGACGGTGTACCTGACCGACATGCGCACGTTCCCAGAGGTCAACGACGTGTACAGCTCATTCTTCGAATCAGATCCGCCCGCGCGCGTAGCGATCGGCGTCTCGGCGCTGCCGCGAGGCGCGATGGTCGAGATCGACGCGGTGGTGGCGCTCCCTGACTGACGGCTCCTCGACGGCTCCGGTCTCCACGGCCGATTCGAGCACGCCGGTCTCGGTGCAGGACATCCGCCGTGCCGCGCAGGCGGGCGCCGGCATCGTCCGCCACACCCCGGTGGTGAGCTCGTACACGCTCAGCGAGCGGATCGGCGCGACCGTGGCCTTCAAAGCCGAGAACCTCCAGCGCACCGGCTCGTTCAAGCTTCGCGGCGCGTTGGCCAAGCTCACGGCCCTGGGCGATGCCTGCTCCCGCGGAGTGGTCACCGGAAGCGCCGGCAATCACGCCCAGGCGGTGGCCTACGCCGCGCGCGAGCGCGGCCTGCGCTGCGAGGTGTTCATGCCCGACACCGCTCCGATCGCCAAGGTCGAGGCGGCCTCCGCGCTCGGCGCGGTCGTCCACCTCGGTGGCGCCAGCGTCGATGAGACGTTCGCGTTCGCTCACGAGCGCGCGGCGCAGGGCGGCTTTGCGTTCGTGCATCCGTTCGACGACCCGGACGTGATCGCCGGCCAGGGAGGGCTCGGTCTCGAGCTGCTCGCCGACGTTCCCGACATCGCGCGGGTGATCGTCCCGGTGGGCGGCGGCGGCCTGGTCAGCGGCGTGGCGATCGCGCTGAAGTCACAGCGGCCGGAGATCGAGGTGATCGGCGTTCAGGTCGAGACCTGCGCGCCGTTCCCCGCATCGCTGGAGGCCGGAGAGCCCGTGGCGGTGACCTCGGCGCTGACGATCGCCGACGGGATCGCGGTCAAGCGTCCCGGGGGCCTGACGCTCGAACTGATCAAGCGTTGGGTCGACGGCATCGTCGTGGTCGAGGAGGACGACGTCGCCGAGGCGATGGTGTTCCTGATGGAACGCGCCAAGCTGGTGGTCGAAGGCGCCGGGGCAGTTGGGGTTGCGGCGCTGATGTCAGAGAGGGTCCGCCCTCGTGGCGGCGGAACCACGGTCGTGATCCTGTCGGGCGGCAACGTCGACGCCGGGCTGTTGGCAGAGGTTGCGCGGCGGCACGAGAGCGAGGCAGGCAGACGGCTGGTGCTGCTGGCGCGCCTGCCCGACCGTCCGGGATCGCTGGCGGCGCTGCTGGCGCTGGTCGGGGAGCAGCGCGCAAACCTGCTCGATGTCCAGCACATCCGCGAGGGAATGGAGCTGCACGTGCGCGAGACCGCGGTGCAGCTGGTGCTCGAGACGCGCAGCCGCGAACACGCCGAGCA
This sequence comes from uncultured Solirubrobacterales bacterium, assembly GCA_963725925.1. Classification (GTDB taxonomy): domain Bacteria; phylum Actinomycetota; class Thermoleophilia; order Solirubrobacterales; family Solirubrobacteraceae; genus Palsa-465. The sequence goes on along the minus strand of CAVSAY010000001.1, from coordinate 108,546 downwards.
GGTGACGTCGGCGATCCGCCGGGCGGGCTACGCCGACACGCGCGTGTCGCGGTAGTCCCGCGCCCGCTCGATCAGCGCGCCGATCACGCGGCTGCGCTCGTCGGCCTCGGGGTGCCACTGGACGCCGAGCACGAACCGGCGGTAAGGAGCCTCGATCGCCTCCGGCACATCGTCGATCATCGAGTGGCCCGTGACCTCGAACGGCTCGGCGATCGCCTCGAGACCTTGGTGATGGTGGGACTTCGTGTTGTGGACGGTCTCGCCCGCGGCCAGCGCGGCGAGTGATCCCTCGGTCAGCCGCACCTCGTGGTCGGAGTCGTCGAAGCTTCCGGGGTGTGGCCGGTGGCGCTCGTGACCGACCTCGTCGGGCAGGTGCTGGGTGAGCGTCCCGCCGAAGGCGACGTTGATCAGCTGCATGCCGCGGCAGATGCCGAGCACCGGCATGTCGCGTTCGATCGCGCGCCGCGCCAGCGCCAGTTCCGCGCGGTCGCGCTCGGGCACGGTGTGCTTGGTCATCGGATGGCGCTCGGCCCCGTAGGCGGAGGGGTCGATGTCATCGCCCCCGGCCAGGATCAGGCCGTCGATCACGTCGAGCGCCTGATCGGGGTTGTCCTCGAGCTCGGCGTCGGGCGGGATCATCAGCGCCAGTCCACCCGCCCGCTGGATCGCGCCGATGTAGCTGACGGGCAGCAACGCAGCGCGCCGGTCCCACACACCCCACTGGGCGCGGGTCAAAGCAGTGCATATGCCGATCACAGGTCGGCTGCCGGGCATCGCCTTCCAGCGTAGCGTGGCCGATTTCGGATCGCGCCGGGATGCGCTGGGAACGATTTGGCGCCCCGGCACGTCTTGTCCCCGATGACGACACGGCTCGCATTCGGGGCTCTGTTCGCGGTTGCCGCGGTGATCGCGGGGTGCGGCTCGGCCGGCGGCGCCGGGCACACGGCCTCGACCCGGGCTGCGAATCGCACGCTCGCTGCGACCTCGCGTGGCGGGCCCAACCCGGCCGCGGCGTACGCCGGCGGGCCTGCCGTCGTCCGGCTGAGCGAGTCTGAGTTCACGATCACGCCGGCCAACCCCAGGGTCACCGGAACCCACCAGGTCGACTTCGAGGTCACCAACAATGGCTCGGTCACGCACTCGTTCGCCCTCCGGACTCCTTTCGGAGTGCTCAAGAGCGAACCCATCCCGCCCGGTCAGAAGGGCGGCCTGACGGTCGACTTGATCAAGCCCGGCGTCTACGCCTTCTACTGCCCGCTGCACGATCACCGGCAGAAGGGCATGCAGGGCTCGGTCGTCGTCCAATCTTCCTGAAGCTTCGGCGCGGGGCCGTCAGCGAAAGGTTCAGCGGGCGCGCAGCAGTGCGCGCTGGACCTTTCCTGACGTGGTCTTCGGAAGCTCGGCGGCGAAGTCGACGATCCGCGGGTACTTGTAGGGGGCGGTCTCGCGCTTGACGTGCTCCTGAAGCTCGGCGGCAAGTTCGTCGCTGGGCGTGAATCCGTCGCGGACCACGACCACCGCACGGACGACCGAACCGCGCTCGTCGTCGGGCGCGGCGACAACGGCCGCTTCGGCGACCGCGGCGTGCGACACGAGCGCCGACTCAACTTCGAACGGGCCGATCCGGTACCCGGCCGAGATGATCACGTCGTCGGCGCGCCCTTCGAAGTACAAGAAGCCGTCCTCGTCCTGCGCGACGCGGTCGCCCGTGTGCCACGCGCGGTCAGCCGGCGCGTCGCCGCCGCCGAGGTGGCCGACGAAGAACGTCGGGTCGGTGTGTGGGTCGGCCAGCACCAGTTCGCCGTCGATCACCTGCAGGTCGACGCCGGGAAGCGGGCGCCCCATCGACCCCGGCCTGACCGGCTCGCCGATCGGCATCGCGGTGAGCTGGCCGGTCTCGGTCTGCCCGTAGCCGTCGCGGATCTCGATCCCGGTGCCTTCGCGAAACGTACGCAGAACCTCGGGGTTGAGCGCCTCGCCCGCCGCGACCAGCGTCCGCAGCGCCGGCACCGGCGTCAGGTCGACGCGCTTGGCGATCACCCGATACTCGGTGGGGGCCATGCACAGGACGTTGACGTGCTCTGTGGCAAGCAGCTCGAGCCGCTGCGAGGGATCGAACCGCGCATCGTGCAGGAGCGCGCTCGCGCCGCGAATCCAGGGCGCGATGAACACGTTGCGCGCTGACTTCGACCACCCAGTGGCGGCCGTGCACCACACGAGGTCGCCGGGCCGGGCGTCGAGCCAATGCTCGGCCTGAAGCGCCTGGCCGGGGAGGTAACGCTGCCCGTGCACCACGCCCTTGGGCTGGCCCGTGGTGCCGCTGGTGAACGTGATCAGGCACGGATCGGTGGCCTCGAGCTCGGCCGCCGGCGCCGGCTCGCCAGCGAACAGCGACTCGTCGGGAATCGTGATCACCTCACAACCGGGCCCCGCGCTCGACAGCTCGGCGAGATTGCGCTCGTCGGCGACGATCAACTTCGGTTCGGCCACGTCGAGTCGTTCGCGCAGGTCCTTGGCCCGAAGCTGCTCGTTGCAGGCAAGCGCCACCGCTCCGACGCGAAAGCAGGCCACCATCGTCAGCACCCACTCTGGTCGGTTGCCGATCAGGGTCAGGACGACGTCGCCGCGACGCACGCCGCGGCCGAGTAGTGCGCCGGCGAGGCGCGCGCTGCGGTCTGCGACCTCGCCAAACGTCCACTCGCGGCGCGTTCCGTCGCGCGCCAGCTCGATCAGCGCGAGCCGCTGCGCGGGCGCGGCATCGACGACGTCACGGGCGAAATTCAACGATCGCTCACCGCGCGGGAGCGTACCCTCGTGCACTTTCAGCAGGGCTCTTGGGAGCCGAGAGGCCACTGGTATGCTCGCGCTCATGGGTCTTATGAGTGGTAACGGCCCGCTGGGGCGCAAGCCTGCGGGCACCTTCAACTTCGAGCCGCCGCCTCCGGGCCGCGCGCTCTACTTCGATCCTTGCCACAAGCGCGTGCGCGTCGTCGTCGGTGGCGAGACGATTGCTGACAGCCGCAACCTCCTACTCCTGCAGGAGTCGGGCCACCAGCCCGTCTACTACTTCCCGTCCGACGACGTGCGGATGGACCTGCTTGAACCCTCAGACCGGCACACCCGGTGCCCGAAGAAGGGCGAGGCGTCGTACTACACGATCCGTGCCGGCGACAAGGAGATCAAGGCAGGCGCCTGGTACTACCCGGAGCCGCTGGCCGAAGCCGAGCCGATCAAGGACCTGATCGCGTTCTACTGGCAGTGGATGGACAACTGGTACGAGGAGGACGAGGAGATCTTCGTCCATCCCCGCGACCCCTACCACCGCGTCGATGTGCTGAACACCAGCCGCCACATCCGCATCTCGCTCGACGGCGAGCTGCTGGCCGAGACCGAGCGCGCGCAGGCGCTGTTCGAGTCAAACCTGCCAACGCGCTGGTACATCCCGCGCGAGGACGTCGTGGCCACGGTCGAGCCCACCGAGACCGTGACCAGCTGCCCGTACAAGGGGACAGCGAGCTACTACTCGGTCAAGCTGTCCAACGGCGAGGTCGCGAAGGACGTCATCTGGTACTACGAGGATCCGCTTGTGAACGTCGGCAAGATCCAGGGGCTCCTGTGCTTCTTCAACGAGCGCGTCGACGTCGAGGTCGACGGCGAGCCCGAGGGCCGTCCGGAGACCGACTGGAAGCACGGCGTCAAATCTGAGACACCGGCCAAGGCCGGCGCTTAGCGCGCGGCGGCGGAGAAGCAGTCCTTCGAGGGGTCGGCGCGGCCTCGCGCCGACCGCAGGTATTCTCGGGCGCATGGCGATCGCGACCCCCCACACCGACAAGACCGACGAGCAGAAGGCGATCTGCGAGATGGTCCGCCAGTTCGCGGACGAGCAGATCATTCCCAACGCCGAGCACTACGACCACGAGGACAGCTTCCCCGAGCCGATCGTCGAGCAGATGAAGGAGCTCGGCCTGTTCGGCGTCACGATCCCCGAGGAGTACGGGGGCATGGGTCTCGACCTGACGACCTACGCGATGATCGTCGAGGAGCTGTCGCGCGGCTGGATCTCGATCTCCGGGATCGTCAACACGCACTTCATCGGCTCCTACCTGCTGATGAAGTTCGGCACCGACGAGCAGAAGCAGCGCTACCTGCCGCAGATGGCCACCGGCGAGGTGCGCGCGGCGTTCAGCCTGTCAGAGCCCGAGCTGGGCTCCGACGTGGCCGCGATCAAGACGTCTGCCAAGAAGGTCGACGACACGCACTACGAGATCAACGGCACCAAGATGTGGGTCACCAACGGCCTGCTTTCCAGTCTCGTGTTCGTGCTCGTCAGGACCGATCCGCAGGCCGATCCCAAGCACCGCGGGCTGACCTGCTTCATCGCCGAGAAGGAGCCGGGCGTCGCCGAGAACACGGGCGACTACAAGGGCTTCAACGTTCCGCCCAAGATCAAGAAGATGGGCTACAAGGGCGTCGAGTCGACCGAGCTGGTGTTCGACGGCTATCGCTGTCCGGTCGACAACATCCTCGGAGGCGAGCAGGCGGGCCTGAACAAGGGCTTTGCCCAGATGATGGACGCGCTCGAGCTGGGACGCGTGAACGTCGCCGCGCGCGGCGTCGGGCTCGCCCAGCGCGCGCTCGAGCTGGCGCTTCGCTACAGCCAGGAGCGGCGGGCGTTCGGAAAGCCGATCGCCCAGCACCAGGCGATCCAGTTCAAGCTTGCCGACATGGCCACCCAGATCGACGCGGCGCGCCTGCTCACCCATCGCGCGGCGCGGATGAAGGATGCAGGCGAGCGCTCGGACATCGAGGCCGGCATGGCGAAGCTGTTCGCGTCGGAGACGGGCCGTTTCTGCGCGGAGGAGTGTCTGCGCATCCACGGCGGCTACGGCTACTCCAAGGAATACGAGATCGAGCGCATCTACCGCGATGCGCCGCTGCTGCTGATCGGCGAGGGAACCTCGGAGATCCAGCGGATGGTGATCGGGCGCAAGTTGCTCGAGCGCCACAAGATCTAGCGGCGCGCATTGTGGCCGCCGGCTCAACCGGCGGACTTAACCTTTCGCGAAACTTCTTCGGCGCGTTCCCGTTTCAACGGGACATGAGAACGCGCCTCCGGATGGTCACACTGACGGTTACTGTGTTAATGACGGTCGGCGCGGGCCATGCCGCGGCCGCGACGCTGACAGTTACTACCTTCGACGACAACAGCGCCCCAGGCGACGGACGCTGCTCGTTGCGTGAAGCGATCGCCGCGGTGGACTCACCGGGCACTGCCGGCAAGGACTGCAAGCCGGCAGCCTTTGGCGCGAACACGATCGTGATCCCCGCGGGGACCACCACCGTGGCCAGCTACTTCGATCCGATCACGCAGAAAGGGGGCGAGTTCGTGATCGCGCCTACGGTCACGAGGCTGACGATCGTTGGCGCGGGTGAGACAAAGACGAAGATCGCCGCTCGGTCGACGCTGTTCGATCGCCTTCTGAGGATCTCCCAGGGCGCGAGCGTCACGATCAAGGATCTGACACTGACAGGCGGTAGCGCGGTTGTCGGTAATGGTGGCACCGGCGGCAACGGGGGTGCTGGTGGTGGCGGTGCCAACGGAGGAGCGATTCTGAACGGCTGGCTCGCTGACGCTGATCGACTCGGCCGTGACCAACAGCCGGGCCGGAGACGGCGGAGTCGGTGGCTTCGGCGCCGGCTCGGGCTCGACTGGCGGTCCCGGAGGCGCCGGTGGCGCCGGGGGTTCCGGCGGCGCCATCTACAACACCGGCGACCTGACACTTCAAGGGGCGATGCTCGCAGGCAACAGCGCCGGCACCGGGGGCGCCGGCGGTCCGGGTGCAAGCGCGACAACCGCCGGCGGAATCGGTGGCGCCGGCGGCTCGGGCGGCGAAGGGGGCGGGGTCGCAAATGTCGGTGGCACGCTGACGGTGGTCGACAGCACGTTCACGGGCAACGACGCCGGTGACGGTGGGCATGGCGGAGACGGCGGTGCCGGGCCGACCGGCGGAGATGGGGGTATCGGAGGGTCGGCGTCTGGTGGCGGAGGGATCGTCAGCACCGGCGGCACCCTGTCGATCACCAACAGCACGTTTGCGTCCAACTCCGGGGGCGACGGCGGTGTCGGTGGCAACGGCGGTGGCCCGAATCCGGGTGGCAGCGCCGGCGCGGGTGGCAACGGCGGTGCCGGTGGCACCGGTGGCAGCGGTGGTGGGATCGATGCGCTCGGCGTCGGCAGCGCCTCCGTGCAGAGCGTGACGATCGCCGGCAACGCCGCCGGAGGCGGAGGCGCGGGCGGCAGCGGCTCACCTGACGGCGCGGCCGGAGCCGCGGGTCCCGCGGGCGCGGGCGGCGGCATCGTCAGCCAGGGTGCGTCGACCACGGTCCAGAACTCGCTGCTGGCATCCAACGGCGGCGGGAACTGCTCGGCATTGGTCATCGACTCCGGCCACAACCTGAGCTTCGCCGGCGCCGGATGCCCTGCGTCGTTTGCGACCACCGATCCGAACCTCGGCCCGCTTCAGGACAACGGCGGCTCGGCGCAGACGATCTCGCTCGCACCTGGCAGCGCCGCGATCGACAAGGTTCCCCCCACCGGCGCCGGGTGCCCCGCGACCGACGAGCGTGGCGTCCACCGGCCGGTCGGCTCGGGGTGTGACATCGGCGCCTACGAGGTCGCGCCGCCCATGGTCACCACCGGCCGCACCAAGGCCGTCACCGCCACGGGGGCGACATTGACCGCATCGGTCACTCCGAACGCGGGCGCGGCCTCAGTCCAGTTCCAGTTCGGCACGAGCAAGAAGTACAAGTCAAAGACCGCCGTCCAGCACATCGGCGGGGTCGTGCCGGTCACCGTGACCGCGAAGCTCGGCCACCTTCGCCAGCGCACGACATATCACTATCGGGTGACGATCGTGGCCCCGGACGGCACGAGCGAGGGACAGGACCGCACCTTCAAGACCACCAACCGTCCGACCCTGAGCGGGCTGTCGGTGAAGCCCGGGGCATTCACGGCGAGCGGGCCTGGAGCGACGATCCGCTACGGCGACTCCGAGGCGGCCACCACCACCTTCACCGTGCTGCGCTGCACCAAGCCGCTTGCGCACGGCGCCCGTTGCGCTCGCTTCGTCAAGGTCGGCTCCTTCAGTCATCGCGACCGGGCCGGGCGCAACACGGCGCCCTTGCGCGCTCGGATCGGCCGCGGGACGCTCTCTCCGGGCTTCTACAAGCTGCAAGCGAGGGCTCGCGCGGGGCGGAAGACCGGCAACACCGTCACCGCCAAGTTCCAGATCCGCGCCTAGAAGCACTGAGCACGTAGACTCACGGACCTGTCCCAAGCCGACACAAAAGCCCTGATCGAGACCGCCGTCAAGCGGTTTCTTGACGAGGTGCCGGCGCTGCAGAAGCTCAAGCTCGTCGCGGGGCTGGAGCTACGGGCGCGCCACGACACCCAGCTCTACCGGATCGAGCTGCCCGGACCGAAGGTGACGAAGGACATCGCCGCCGACGCGAAGGTCCGCGTGGAGATCAATCGCTCGCACTTCAACGAGCTCGCCACCAAGGGCCACATCGCGGACTGGCGCCAGGCTTTCGAGCACGGCGACGCCAAGGCAACAGGCGTCGATCAGGTCCTCAAGCTGATCGTCCACGTCGTCGAGCGCCAGGAGGAGCGCTCGCGCACGCGGCGCGCTACGGGGACGGGCGGGCCTCGGCCAGCTTCTCAGCAGCGCTGAGCTGCTCGTCGATCAGCGCCAGGCCGGCATCCCAGAAGCCGGGATCGGCGAGGTCGATGCCGACGATCGCGCCGAGCTCCTCGGGGCTGCGCGAGCCCCCTGCGGCGAGCAGCTCCAGGTAGCGCGGGATGAACGAGTCGCCCTCCTGGGTGAAGCGCCGATATGCCGACAGCGCCAGAAGCTGCCCGTACGCGTAGGCGTAGACGTAGCCCGGGGTGTTGATGAAGTGGGGGATGTACGACCACCAGATCCGGTAGCCCTCTGAGAGCTCCACCGAGTCGCCGAACATCTCGGTCTGGCTCTCGAGCCACAGCTCGCCGATCCTGTCGGTCGAGAGCTCGCCCTCGTCACGGCGCCGCGTGTGGATCAGGTGCTCGAAGCGGTTCATCGACATCTGCCGGAAGACCGTGGCCATCGAGGCGTCGAGCCGCTCGGCCAGCAGGCTCAGCCGCTGGTCGTCGTTGTCCGTAGCGGCCAGCAGGCGCTCGAACACGAGCGTCTCGCCGAACACCGAGGCGGTCTCCGCCAGCGTCAGCGGCGTCCCCTGGTGGTAGACGCCCTGCGGCTGGGCAAGCGCGGCGTGGAGCCCGTGACCGAGCTCGTGCGCCATCGTCAGCACGTCGCGGCGGCGCGCGGTGTAGTTGAGCATCACGTACGGGTGCACGCTCGGCACCGTGTAGGAGCAGAAGGCCCCGCCGCGCTTGTTCGGGCGCACCGGTGCGTCGATCCAGTGCTCCTCGAAGAACCGGCGGGTGATCCGCCCGGCCTCCGGCGCGAACGCGTCGTAGGTGTCGAGCACCAGGTCGCGCGCCTCGCCGAACGAGAACGTCAGGTCCTCCTGGAACACGGGTGCCATCCGGTCGTAGTCGGCCAGCTTGGGGATGCCCATCAGCTTGGCCTTCAGTGCGTACCAGCGGCGCGGGACGTCGTAGCGGCGGCGAACGGCCTCGATCAGCGCCATCACGGACTCGTCGGAGGCCTCGTTTGCGAGGTTGCGGCTGGCCAGCCAGTTCGGGTACGAGCGCAGCCGGTCCTCGACGGACTTGTCGTAGACGAGCGTGTTGTAGATGAAGCCGCGCGTGCGCAGACCCGGCTCGAGCGTCTCCGAGACGGCCTTGGCTGCAGCCACGCGAGTGTCTCGATCTGCGACCTGCAGGCGGCTGAGCGCGACGTCGAGCGTCACCTCGTTGCCGTCGAGGTCGACCCTGAGCGCCGCAACCACCTCTCCGAACAGCCGGGCCCAAGCGCTCTGGCTCGAGATCGACTTCTCGGCGAGCAGCTTCTCCTCCTTCTCTGACAGGAGGTGGGGCCGGTAGCGCCGGACGGTCCGCAGATGGTGACGACAGAACTCGAGCTCATCGTCGCCGGAGTCGCGAACTGCCAGCAGCTCATCGGCGCGCGCGTCGTCGAGCGCCGCCCACTCCAGATCGAAGAACAGAAGCTTCGTCTCGAGCTCGGTGCCGCGCTCCTGGACGCGCTGCAGCAACGCGCCGCGAGTCGGGTCCGCGGTGTCGGTCGAGAAGCGCAGGGCGGCGTAGGAGCCCGCGCGTCCAATCAGCTCGTGGATGCGCTCGAGCTCGTGCATCGCCCGCGCGAGCCCGGTGACGTCGAACTCGCCGACCTTGCCGGCATAGCGGTCGGCGAATTCCGAGGCGGCGGTGACCGCCTCGTCAAGCTGGCGGTCGACCCCGGTCTCGCCTTCGCCTTCGACGAGGGGGTCGAGGTCCCAGGCGGTCTCGAGCAGCTCGGGATCGGTGAGTGGATCGGCAGTTGCAGACATGTTTTGGGAGGTTAGTGGCTGCGACCCTTTGGTCTACACCCGAGCCGCCTAGCCGCGCGCGGGCGGGCACGCGGCCGGGTGCATCCGGCCCCGGATCCGGTACACGGCGATCGGCTGCCCCTTGGCCCGGCGGCTGAGCACCAGCTTGGCCGCTCGATCCGAGCGGGTCCACCCGGATTCGGGCGAGGGCGCCAGGCGCTTGGGGTGCCAGGGGTCGCGCGCCGGCGTCGTGACGACGTACTGATAGCGCCCGTTGTTCAGCGCCTCGCGCCACTGGCGGCAGGTCGCGATCGCCTCAAACGAGCCGTGGGGTCCGCGGGCGCCGACGTACTGGACGTGGTTTGAGTCATCGAGCCCCCACAGCGGATAGGAGAAGAAGCCGCCGAACGTGCCCACCACGCCCACCCGCGCGTGATGAACGGTCCTGAAGAAGTCCCACACGTGCGAGAGATAGGAGACCCCCGGGTTGAACTGGTAGCGCCCGTGCAGGTAGTGGCGCTGCCAGCCATATCCGGCCGCGGCGCCAGCCAGGAGCAGCAGCGCCGCCACCGATCCCACGAGCAGGCGAGCCGGTGCCCGACCGCTCATCGCCACCAGCGCGACGCCCGCCGCCGACAGGGCGGCGGCGACGAGCACGATCCCGAGGACGTGCCGGTGCGGCCACAGGGAGCCCTTGGTCACGGTCGCCAGCAGCACGATGGCGAGCGCGACGACCAGCGCGGACTGGCGGCCAGGGCCGTCGAACGCCGGCGCGAGCGGGAGGACCGCGAAGCACAGCGCCAGCGCCGGCGCGGCGTAGCGCAGGTTGAACGCAAACCCGGCCGGATCGCCGGCCGGCCCGGCGGCGGTCTCGGGCGTGATCAGGTAAGCGGCGAGCGAGACGAGCGCGACCAATCCGAGCATGCGCACGGTGCCCCCGGCTCCGGGCAGCAGGCACAGCACCGGACCGACGACCGCAAACGCGAGGATCACCGTCCACCAGCGAGCGAGCCCGGCGGCGAGCCCGGGCTCGAAGAAGTCCTTCCACGCCATCGAGCTCGTCAGGTAGTGCGCCACCGCGAAGCCCGTGTGCTGCTGCAGCGGTGCGGCCGGCGTGGGGAGGATGCCCAGGCTCGACCAAGGCAGCGGGTTGCCGACCGCGATCAGGTTGCGCGCGTACCAGTAGCCGCCGGCGAGCACCAGGGCCGCGAGCCACACCGACGCGGTCGTCCCGCGGCGATCCCGCGGCGCGATCGCGACCATCCCGACGGCGAGCGCGAGCGCGGGCGCCACCATGCTGAGCTTGGTGCCGATTGCCAGGCCGGCGGCCACGGCCGCCAGGACGAGCGCGGGCGTGCGTCCGTCGCCGGCGAGGACCAGCGCCACGGACGCGAGCAGGAAGAACATCCCGACGACGTCGTTGGCGGCGCTGCCCGCCTGCGATGAGTTCATCATCGGCGTTGCCAGCACCACCGCTACGCCGGCCGTCGCAGCGGCGCCCGCTCCCCGCGCTCGTCCCACGCACCACGCCGTGAACAGCGCGAGCATGGCCCAGATGAGGTTCAGGACCGGCGACAGGGTGTCGTGCCTGAACAGCACGATCCCGAGCCCGTGCAGCATCTCGGAGGTGGCCGGATAGAACGCCGTCAGGTACTCGATGTCGGTGAAGCGCAGCGGCGTGATGTGCCCCGTCTGGGCAAACGACGCGGCCCACGGCAGGTGGTACCAGACCGAATCGAACGTGCGAATGCCGACGTCGTATGCCTGCAGAGTAGGCCCGGTCCACTCGGCGGCCACCGCCGCGGTGACCGCGACCGCGATCCCCGCCCCGACGAGGCCGGTCGCACGCCGCGGGGGTCGGCTCGCTCGCCGAGCGTCGGGCGCGAGCAGCAAGCTGGCGCCGCCGGCCGCGGCGCAGGCCGCCACGATCGGCGCGAGCTCGAACCACCCGACCGTCCCGAGCAGCTCGAGGATCGCGACCAGCGTCGCGAGCGCGATCACGATCTCGGCCAGCCGTGCCGGGGCCCCGGTCCAATCCGCCAGCCAGTGCCGCCGGACGTTGACCGCGGCCAGCACCAGCGACGCGAGCACGACCAGGAGGCAGGCCGCGCCGAGCGCGTAGCGTCCGAGGCTCATCGGGCCGGCGCGGATGGGGCCGGCGTCAGGCGTGCCACCACAGCAGTCGCTCGGGCTCGAGGACCAGCAGCGGGCCGGCCGGCGGGTCGCTTCGATAGGGCTCGTAGCGTGCGGTCAGAGCGGCCATCGCGTCCGGGGAGCTCGCCGCGTCGAGCACGCGGACGGCGCCGAGCGCCTGCACCCATGCGAGCTCAGACCAGTCATCGTCGTAACGGTCGACGGTCAGCGCCGCCGTCGGACGCGCGCGCAGCCAGCGGACACGAGCCAGCTCCTCGCCGCGGCGCCGCTTTGGCTTCTGGTCGACGGCGGTGACGAGCGTTTCGCCGGTGATCGCATAGGTGACCGGGAGGACCCGCGGCGCGCCGTCGTCGTCCAACAGGCCCAGATGTCCAACGCGCGAACCCGCAAGCAAGCTGCCGGCCCACCGAGGTAGCTCGGTTAACCTTGCGCTGGAACCCATGATCGCCGGAAGACTAGGTGTTAGGAGCCGCGCGCTGGTCGCGCTCGTCGGATTGGCCGCGCTCGCCGCGGTGATCGCCGGCTGCGGTTCCGGCGGCGGGCAGCACCGGCCGAAGCTGACTCAGCTTCCGCTCGTCGACGGCGCCAGCGTGGTCGCGCAGGTGCGCTCGTGCGACCGCGGCAAGAACGCTTACTGCGCGATCGAGCTCGTGGTCACCGATAGCCGCTACAGGAACTCCACCGATCTGGTCGAGGAAGAGCACTCGCAGCTGCGAAAGCACGGCTGGACCGGCGGTGAGGGCGACTTCAGTCAGCAAAAAGCTGCCGACTCTCCCGGACACAAGCTGCGGGTGACCTACGCGACGGCGGCCGGAGACCTGCGCGGGGTGGACCTCGGCTCGATCCAGCGGCCGCGCGAGATCACGCTTGCGCTGTCGCGGACGATGTTCGACCAGGCGCCCGCGATGTCGATCATGCTCGAGGTCGGCGCGGCCTGATCCGCGGGAGGCCGTGCAGCCCTAGGCGGAGCGTTCGCTGAGCACGAGCCGCCGCTGTGGCCCGACAGCCACCGCGCTGCGTCCGTGAAGCAGGTCGCGCAAGTCGGCTCCCACCAGTTCCTCGCGCCATCCGGTCAGGGTGCGCACGTCCGGCTCGCGGTCGCCGCGCCGCGCGGCGCCGACGATCGCCTCGAGCTCTGAGCGGGACGCGATCAGCTCGTAGGCCAATCCGGCCTCCAGCGCCCTCGCCCGCAGCAGCGCCTCGGCGAGCGCGATCAGCGGCGCGTCCCCCGGTTCCGAGCGCTCGCGCGAAGGCTCGCGCGCAATCGGAGTCGCCTCGCGTCCGATGGCGATGGCCTCGAGGATCGCCGGGCCGCGGCGCCGCAGACCCGACGGGTGGATGCCACGGATCTGCTCGAGGCCGCGCAGGTTCGACGGCTGACGCTTGGCGAGCTCGACCAGCGGCGGGTCGGCGAGCACGGAGCCAACCGGGCGGTCCTCTGAGCTCGCGGTGCGCTCGCGCCAAGCGCCGAGCTCGCGCGCCACGGCGCGGGCGCGCGGGTCGAGCTGATTGACGCGCGGCAGTCGCTCCCAGGCGGTGTCGGGATCGCGCTCGTCGGTCGCCGACTCCAGGCGCCTGCATTCCTCGACCGCCCAGCCGAGCCGGCCGCTGTCGGTGAGGCGAGACTGGATCTCGTCGGCGAGCTCGAGCAGGTGGGCGACGTCCTCGGCCGCGTAGCTGAGCTGCTCGTCGGTCAGCGGGCGGGCGTCCCATCGCGTGTAGCTGGCCGTCTTGTTGACGCGGCGCCCGAGGATCGAGCCGAGCAGGTTCGCGTAGCCGGCCTGCGCGCTCCCGCCGGCAAAGCCGGCCGCGATCTGCGTGTCGAAGATGTTGTTGAGCTCGGTCTGCCACACACGGCGCAGGATCGCCACGTCCTGTCGCCCGGCGTGCAGGACGATCTCGATCGCCGGGTCCGCCAGCGCGCGGGCGAGCGGCGTGACGTCGGCGCCGTCGAGTGCGTCGATCACGATGATCTGAGGCTCGTCGCCGTCGTCGCCGTCGACGACCACCTGGGTGAGGCACAGCAGCGCTCGATAACGCCCCTCGGACATGAACTCGGTATCGATGCCGAGCCGGCCGCGAACGTGCGCGGTGGCCGCCAGTTCTGCGATCTCGGCGGTGGTTGCGAGGCCCGGTCCGGACATGAGCCGCCACCCTACAGGGCGAAACCCAGATTCCCTGTGGCGACAGTTGCTCTGCTCAGCCTTGCTCGGGCTGGAGTTGCGATCTTGCCCCACGGCCTGAGGCATAACCAACCCCGGTGGTAGGATATGGCCCCAGATGATCTTCTCCTCCAAGGCCGAATACGGCGTGCGGCTGATGATCGAGCTCGGCCGCCAGTCTCCCGAACACCCCACCAGCCTGAAGGCGATCGCCGATGCCGAGGGCCTGCCGCTCGCGTATCTCGAGCAGGTGGTGGCCCGGCTTCGCAAGGCGGGGCTCGTGATGAGTGCGCGCGGGGCACACGGTGGCTACTGGCTCGCACGGCCGGCGGAGGACATCGCGATGCACGAGGTGGTGCAGGCGCTCGAGGGCGCCATCGCCCCGATGGAGTGCTTCGTCCACGACCACACCGAGCGCGTCCTGTGCTCGCACGAGCCGGACGCCGGGCGTGGATGCGCGACCAAGCTGCTGTGGACGCGGGTCCAGGCCGGCATCGTCAGGTCGCTGCAGACGACCACGCTCGCCGAGCTGGTCGAGTTCTCGCATCGCACGGACCGGGTACCCGCTACCCCGGCCGGCGCACAGGCGCCCGCGGTCTCGGTGACCGCCGTCGGGGCGCAGGCGCCCGCCGCTTAGACACGAACGAAAGTTGGAGATGGCAGACCTAGAGATTCGAAACCTTCATGTCCAGGCCGGCGACAAGGAGATCCTGCGCGGCCTGGATCTGAGCGTCAGCAAGGGCGAGATCCACGCGTTGATGGGCCCCAACGGCTCGGGCAAGTCGACCCTGGCCAACGCGATCATGGGCCACCCGAACCTCGACGTGACCGAGGGTCAGATCCTGTTCAAGGGTGAGGACATCACCGAGGCCGACACCGACGAGCGTGCCCGGATGGGTCTGTTCATGGCGTTCCAATACCCCGTCTCGGTGCCCGGCGTGACCGTCACCAAGTACCTGCGCACCGTGATGAACGCCCACCGCGAGTCAAACGGCGAGGAGCCGATTCCGCTGCGCGATTTCCGCCAGACGGTGGAGGCGGCGATGAAGCTGACCAACGTGCCCAAGGAGTTCTCGAGCCGCTATCTCAACGAGGGCTTTTCCGGCGGCGAGAAGAAGCGCATGGAGATCCTGCAGCTCGCGCTCCAGCATCCCGAGCTCGCGATCCTCGACGAGACCGACTCCGGGCTCGACATCGACGCGCTGCGGGTCGTCGCCAACGGCGTCAACTCGGTCGCCGGCCCCGACATGGGCGTGCTGATCATCACCCACTACCAGCGGATCCTGCACCTCGTGCAGCCCAGCCACGTGCACGTCATCTACCAGGGGCGGATCGTCAAGGAAGGGGGCCCGGACCTCGTCGACGAGCTCGAGGCCAAGGGCTACGGGTGGATCACCGACCAGGTCGCCGCATGACCGCGCACGGGGTCGCCACCGCGGTCCTGTCCGACATCGCTTCGCAGTTCCCGGTCCTGAGCCGCCGGATTGGCGGCAAGCCGATTACGTATCTCGACTCGGCCGCAACCTCACAGACGCCGCAGCCGGTGATCGACGCGATGACCAGCTACTACACGGAGTCTCGCGCCTCGATCCACCGCGGCGTGTACCCGCTCGCCGTCGAGGCGACCGACCTGTATGAGGGCGCCCGCGACCGAATCGCCGAGTGGCTCGGCTCGACGCGGGAGGAGACGATCTTCGCGGCCAACGCGACCGCCGCGATCAACCTCGTCGCCTACAGCTGGGGACGCCAGAACGTCCACCGTGGCGACCTCGTGGTGCTGACCGAGATGGAGCACCACTCCAACATCGTCCCCTGGCAGCTGCTCTGCCAGGACCGTGAGGCCGAGCTTGCCTACGTGCCCGTGCTCGAGGACGGCCAGCTCGACCTCGACGCGCTCGACGAGCTGCTGGCCCGCGAGCCCAAGCTCGTGAGTGTTGTGCACGTCTCGAACGTGCTGGGCACGATCAACCCGGTCGACGAGATCGTGCGCCGGGCCCACGCGGCCGGAGCCGTCGTGGTGATCGACGGCGCCCAGGCGATCCCGCAGATCCCGGTCGACCTGCGCGAGATCGATGCCGACTTCTACGCCTGGACCGGCCACAAGGCCTACGGCCCCACCGGCATCGGCGTGCTCCACGGCCGCCGCGCGCTGCTCGAGGAGATGCCGCCGTTCATCGGCGGCGGTCACATGATCCGCACGGTCGCGGCCAACGAGTCGACGTGGACCGAGCTACCGGGGAAGTTCGAGGCCGGCACGTCCCAGATCGCCGAGGCGATTGGGCTCGGAGTCGCCGTCGACTGGCTGCAGGCGCTCGGGATGGAGCAGGTGCGTGCGCACGAGCTGGCGGTCACGGGCGAAGCGCTCGAGCGGCTGGCGTCGGAGGTGCCGGGGCTAGTCGTGCACGGCCCGCTGGCTGCGGCGGACCGCGGCGCGCTCGTCTCGTTCGCGCTCGACGGCGCGCATCCGCACGACATCGGCGAGAT
The DNA here is from genome assembly GCA_963725925.1 of uncultured Solirubrobacterales bacterium. Classification (GTDB taxonomy): domain Bacteria; phylum Actinomycetota; class Thermoleophilia; order Solirubrobacterales; family Solirubrobacteraceae; genus Palsa-465. Next base: position 92,254 of record CAVSAY010000001.1, on the reverse strand, counting down.
CCTCGGACGTGAGGGGGTCTGCGTGCGAGCCGGGCATCACTGCGCGCAGCCGTTGATGCGCAAGCTGGGCGTAGGCGCGACGGCGCGAGCGTCCTTCGCGGTGCACAACACGTCGACCGACGTGCAGCGGCTGATCGACGGCCTCCACGAGGTCCGTCGCGTCATGCAGCTGGACTGACGCTGCCGCGGCGGCGGGACGCCGGATCAATTTCGACCAGATCACCGCGCCGCCGACGAGCGCCGCGATCCCTGCCAGCACCAGTGCGCTGCGAGGTCCGAAGGCGCCGGACATCCAGCCGGCGAGCGGTCCCCCGATCGGAGTCGACCCGAGGAACACGACGCTGTAGAGCGCCATCACACGTCCGCGCATCTCGGGCGCGGCGGCGAGCTGCAGCGACGAGTTGATGCCCGCCGCGAAGGTGACGCTGGCCGCTCCCACCGCGGCGAGCACGACGAACTCCGAGCCGAGCGAGGGCGCCACGGCCGACGCTAGGCCGAATACGCCGAACGCCAGCGCCGCGGCCGCCAACACCTCTGGTCCGACGCGGCGCCGCGTACCGACCGCGAGCGCTCCGCCGACGGCTCCGACCGCCATCGCGGAGGTGAGCGCGGCGTACGTGCCGGCCGAACCGTGGAACGCAAAGCGCGCCATCAGGGGCAGGATCGTCTGGAAGTTGAACGACAGCGTGCCGACGATCGCCATCACGCCGAGCGGGATGCTGAGCTCCGGCGTGCGCTTGACGTAGCGAAGCGCCTCACGCAGCTGGCCGGGTTCACGACTGGTCTGGTGAGACCGCTGCAGCTCGTCGGGGTTGATCCGCCACAGCGCGATCAGCATCGCGCCGAACGACAGCGAGTTCAGAAGGAAGCAGGTCGCGATCCCGACCGTCGCGATCACGATGCCGGCGAGCGCCGGGCCGATGATGCGCGCCGACTGCACGATCAGGCTGTTGAGGCTGACGGCGTTGACCACGCGCTCGCGGCCGACCAGCTCCATCACGAAGCTCTGGCGGGCCGGGTTGTCGATCGCGTTGACCGAGCCCCGAACGAACACGAGCGCCATGACCACCAGCACGGTCACGTGGCCGGTCATCGTGAGCATCCACAACGTCAGCGCCGGTAGCGCCATCAGCGACTGCGTCCACGCCAGCAGCCGGCGCTTGGAGAGCCGGTCGGCCAGGACTCCGCCCCAGGCGCCGGCGAACAGCATCGGCGTGAATTGCAGAGCCGTGGTGATGCCGACGGCGGTGGCGCTGTCGGTGAGGCGCAGCACGAGCCAGATCTCGCCGACGGTCTGCATCCAGTTGCCGCTGATCGAGATGACCTGACCGGCGAAGTAGCGCCGGTAGTTGGGTACCGAGAGCGAGTGGAACGGGCGGCGGAGCGATGTCGAGGGGCGCCGGAGCTTGGTCAACATCACCGGCGTTCGTCGTCTCCTTCGAGCAGCCGCTCGATCAGCTCGGCGGCGCGGGCCAGGGTCTCGAGCTCATCGGCGTCGAGGTCGCGCAGGCGTCGCGCGAGGTAAGCGTTCTTGCGGGAGCGTCCGCGCTTGAGGACGGCCGCGCCCTCGCGGGTGACCTTCAGGCGCGCCACCCGGCGGTCGCTTGCATCCGCTTCGCGGCTGACCAGGTTGCGCTCGCTGAGCCCGCCGAGGACGCGGGTCGCGGTCGGCCGCTGGATCCGCTCGATCGTCGCGAGCTCTGAGGGCGTCAGTCCGCCATGGCGCTCGATGCTGGCCAAGGCGGAGTTCTGTGAGGGTGTGAGGCCCTCACCCGACTCCTGGCGCAGGCGGCGCGCCAGCCTGGTGACGGCGAGGCGCAGGCGTGCGGCGAGCTCTAGATCGGCGGAGACGGTGGTCATCGTGAAGGTCTTCCCGTGTTATCGGCGGGTCCGCGTGAATCGTGAGCGACGCTAATTAGCATTGCTAACTATCATAGCGAGAACGGGAGGCGGCTGACGGGTGCCCGGCGCTCGCTACGCTTGATCTGCCATGGATGACCTGTACCGCGAGAACATCCTCGACCACTACAAGCACCCTCATAACTGGAGCCCGCCCGCGCCGGAGCTCGCCGAGGGAGCTCTCGAGTTCCACGACCTGAACCCGCTGTGCGGCGACGAGCTCACCGTCCAGCTCGCGGTCGACGGCGAGGGGCGGATCGAGGAAGTCCGCTTCTCCGGGCATGGCTGCGCGATCTCCCAGGCGGCCGCGTCGATGACGTCCGACGAGGTCAAGGGGATGACGACCGACGAGCTGCTGAGGCTGGACCGCTCGTTCGTTCTCGAGCTGCTGGGGATCGACATCTCCGCCACGCGCATGAAGTGCGCGCTGCTGTCGCTGAAGGTGCTCAAGGGCGCCTCGCTGGGCCGACGCCGTGGATTGGGAGCCCGAGGCTCCCGCCAGCGACGCTGCCTGAGCGACCCGGTTTTGAAACCCCGATTGGCGGGGCAGCTATATCGCCATGGAGGTGTTTCGGCGCAAGAGCGTTGAGCAGTGCCTGCAGGACGCCGACGATCCCGAGCGGCATCTGCGGAGGGCCCTGGGTCCGGTCCAGCTGACCGCGATCGGGATCGGCGTGATCATCGGGACGGGGATCTTCGTCCTGACCGGGGAGGCCGCCGGAACCGTTGCGGGGCCGGCGATCACGCTGTCGTTCGTCACCGCGGCGATCGTCTGCTTCCTGGCGGGCCTCTGCTACGCGGAGTTCGCCTCGACGGTGCCGATCGCCGGATCGGCCTACTCGTTCTCCTACGCGAGCCTCGGCGAGCTGATCGCCTGGATCATCGGCTGGGACCTGATGCTCGAGCTGGCGCTGGGTGCGTCGACCGTTGCCTCCGGCTGGTCGCAGTACTTCCAGGTGGTGCTGACGTCGGCGCCCTGGCACGCGCATCCGTCGGCGTGGATCTTCGCCGACCACCACAACCTGGTCGGCGCGGTGATCGTGCTGCTGCTGACGGGCCTCCTGTGCTTCGGGATCCGTGCGTCGAGCGGCGTCAACGCCGTGATCGTGGCGATCAAGCTGGCGATCATCCTGCTCGTGATCGTCGCCGGGCTGTCGTACATCCACACCGGCAACTATCACCCGTTCATCCCGCCGTCCGGAGTCAAGCCGGCGCCCGGCGGCAGCTCCGGCAGCACGCTGCTTCAGGACCTCGGCGCCGCCCCCGGCGCGTTCGGAGTGGGCGGGATCTTCAGCGGCGCCGCGCTCGTGTTCTTCGCGTTCATCGGCTTCGACATCGTCGCGACCAACGCCGAGGAGGCAAAGAAGCCGCAGCGCGACCTGCCGCTCGCGATCTTCCTGTCGCTGACGATCTGCGCGATCCTGTACGTCGCGGTGTCGCTGGTGGTGACCGGAATGGTCAAGTACAACCACATCGACGTGAAGGCACCGCTGGCGACCGCGTTCCAGTCGGTCGGCCAGAACACGATCGCCACGATCATCGCCTACGGAGCCCTGGCGGGCATCACCTCGGTGATCCTTGTGCTGCTGATGGGCCAGAGCCGTGTGTTCTTTGCGATGAGCCGCGACCGGCTGCTGCCGCCGGTGTTCTCGCGCGTGTCGCAGCGATACGGCACGCCCTACCGCACGACGATCGTGACCGGCATCGTCGTCGCCGCGCTGGCTTTCTTCTTCCCGCTGAAGACGCTCGCTGAGCTCGTGAACATCGGCACACTGTTCGCGTTCGTGCTCGTTGCGATCGGCGTGATCGTGCTGCGCCGCACGCAGCCCGACCTGCAGCGGCCGTTCCGCGTGCCGATGGTGCCGCTGCTGCCGATCCTGTCGGTGCTCGCGTCGGGGTGGCTGATGCTGAACCTCCAGACGTCCACCTGGATCCGGTTCGCCGTGTGGATGCTGATCGGCTTCGTCGTCTACTTCGGCTACTCCGTGCGGCACAGCCGCGTCGGCCGGGAGGGCGGCGATCCACGCGAGGATGCGGGCGCGCAGGACCGTCCCGAGCGGGTCCCGGCCGGCACGACCGGCGCCTGATCCGGGAACAAAGTCGAACGCGCCGCTGCGTCAGCCGTGCTTCCAACGTAGTTCCCGGATGGGGCGGCAAATGGAGCGCTGGGGGGTATGGCCGCGCCGATCCTCGTTGATGGTGTCGAGGTCCGCGCGGCCATACCCCCCAGCGCCCCCCACCGCTACACTTCGAACTGGAAATCCGATCACTCCGCTAGGACTTACAACACGCCTGTGTCAGAGATCATCGAAGTGTGCCCCGTAGACGAGCTTCAGCCCGGCCAGAGCCGCCTGGTCGAGTGGGAGGACCTGGAAATCGGGGTGTTCAACTGCGGCGGCAACCTGTATGCGATCGAGGATCGCTGCTCGCACGATGACGGTCCCCTGGCGGAGGGTGAGTTCGACGAGCAGGCTTGCACGGTGGAGTGCCCCCGGCACGGGTCGCTGTTCGACCTGAAGACCGGCAAGCCCATGACATTGCCCGCGTACGTTCCGGTGGACACCTTTCCGGTGATCATCGAAGACGAGACGATCAAGTTGGAGGTTGAGTAGTGGCTACTCCCGAGACTGCAACCCCGGTGGCGCCGATCCTCACCGAGAACGACGCGCTGCGCGGGATCAACGCCGATTACACCGAGCGCTACGGCTTCCACGACGCCGAGAACTACCTGTACAAGGCGCCGAAGGGGCTCACGCACGAGCTCGTTGCCAAGATCTCGGACTTCAAGTCCGAGCCGCAGTGGATGCGCGACTTCCGGCTGAAGTCGCTCGAGCACTTCCTGGCCCGGCCGATGCCGACCTGGGGCTCGCCGATGCTGGCCGAGGTCGACTTCGACAACATCCACTACTTCGTGCGCGCTTCCGAGCGCGCCGAGCGCTCGTGGGACGACGTTCCCGAGGACGTCAAGAAGACGTTCGATCGGCTCGGGATCCCCGAGGCCGAGCGCAAGTTCCTGTCGGGCGTCGGCGCCCAGTACGAGTCAGAGGTCGTCTACCACCAGGTGCGCGAGGACCTCGAGAAGCAGGGCGTGATCTTCAAGGACATGGACTCCGGCCTGCGCGAGCACGAGGACCTCGTGCGCGAGTACTTCGCGAGCCTGATCCCCCCGAATGACAACAAGCTCGCGGCGCTGAACTCCGCGGTGTGGTCGGGCGGCTCGTTCGTCTACGTCCCGCCGGGAGTGCACGTCGAGATGCCGCTGCAGGCCTACTTCCGGATCAACACCGAGAACATGGGCCAGTTCGAGCGGACGCTGATCATCGCCGACGAGGGCTCCTACGTTCACTACGTCGAGGGCTGCACCGCCCCGACCTACAGCTCCTCCTCGCTGCACTCGGCAGTGGTCGAGCTGATCGCCAAGCCCGGCGCCCGGATCCGCTACACGACCGTGCAGAACTGGTCGACGAACGTCTTCAACCTCGTCACCAAGCGAGCGGCCGCGTACGAGGACGCGACCGTCGAGTGGGTCGACTGCAACCTCGGTTCCAAGCTGACGATGAAGTACCCGAGCGTCTACCTGCTGGGCGAGCGGGCCCACGGCGAGATCCTGTCGATCGCGTTCGCGGGTAAGGATCAGCACCAGGACGCCGGCGGCAAGATCATCCACGCGGCGCCCAACACCACTTCGAACATCTTCGCCAAGTCGATCTCCAAGGACGGCGGCCGCGGCTCCTACCGCGGGCTGCTGGAGATCGCCAAGGGCGCGCACGGGTCGCGCTCGAAGGTGGTCTGCGACGCGCTGCTGCTCGACGAGCACTCGCGTTCTGACACCTATCCGACGATCAGGATCGGCGAGGACGACGTCGACGTCGGCCACGAGGCGACCGTCTCGAAGGTCGGCGAGGACCAGCTCTTCTACCTGATGTCGCACGGCATCCCCGAGGAAGAGGCCTCCAAGCTGATCGTCAACGGCTTCATCGAGCCGATCACCAAGGAGCTGCCGATGGAGTACGCGGTCGAGATGAACCGGCTGATCGAGCTCCAGATGGAGGGCTCGATTGGCTAGCAGTTCACCCGCGGTCGAGCTGCCCACGTTCAAGGGGCGGCCCGGCTGGGAGTTCACCGACATCACCGGCCTGGACCTGGCCGCCTACGAGCCGGCCGACGGCGACGAAGCCGCGACCGCCACGCCGCTGTTCGATCTGCCGCAGGCGCCCGAGCTGCCCGACGGCGTGATCGTCACGTCGATCGACGCGGCGATGCGCGACCACGCCGAGCTTGTCGAGCGCCACCTCGGGTCGCTGGTGTCCGCCGACGATCCGTTCGTGATGCTCAACGACGCCGGCCACCGCAACGGCTCGTTCGTCTACGTGCCCCGTAACGTCGCCGTCGACCAGCCAATCTCGCTGGCGAGCGTCCAGGCCCGGACCGGCACGCTGTTCAACCAGCGCACGCTGATCGTCGTCGACGAGGGCGCGCAGGCCGAGGTCTGGGAGCAGTACCTGTCCGCTAGCGACGACCTCGACGGCGTGTTCAACACGGTGGTCGAGCTGATCGTCGCCGACAACGCGCGCCTGCGCTACATCTGCGGCCAGGACCTGTCCGAGCGCAGCTGGATCTTCGGCGCTCACCGCGCCGAGGTCGGTCGCGACGCGTCACTTGACTGGGTGGCGCTCGGCTTTGGCTCGGCGCGCGGGCACGTCCGGATGGAGACGCGCCTGGGCGGAGAGGGGGCCGAGGCCCGCGTCACCGGCGCCTACGCCACCCACGGCCGCCAGCACATCGACTTCGACACGACCCAGGAGCACGCGGCGCCGAACACGACCTCGGATCTCGCGTTCCGGGGCGTCCTGCAGGGCCGCTCAACCGCCGTCTGGAAGGGCAACATCATCGTCGATCCCGGCGCGCAGAAGACCGACGCGTTCCAGGAGTCCCGGAACCTGCTGATCTCAAAGCGCGCTCACGCCGATGCGATCCCGGGACTCGAGATCCAGGCAAACGACGTCCGCTGCACGCACGCCGCGGCAGTCGCGCAGGTCGATCCCGAACAGCTCTTCTACCTGCGCTCGCACGGCCTCCCCGAGGACGTCGCCAAGCACCTGGTGATCGAGGGCTTCCTGTCGGCGCTCGTCGAGCGCTTCGAGGAGGGCCCCGTTCGCGAGCGACTCGCCGGTGTGCTCGAGCGTCGGCTTAGCCTGGTTCTGGGCGGCTAGAGGCCGGCAGACCGAGGAGGGACCCAGAATCGAGTCCCTCCTCCGGCCGGCAATCGGTTTGTCTTTCCTACGCGGTAGTCGCCACGTTGGCGCCACCGTGGTGGACCGAGCGCCGGCGCGAAACCGCGATCCCTCCGCCGACGACGAGTAGCGTCAGCGCGAGGCCGGCTGCGGCGCCGATCGCCGCGTCGCCCCAGTCAAACCCGCTGTCCGGCCGAGTCGACGGGCTCTGGGTGGTGTCAATGTTCACGGGGCCGCGCGGACCGTAGCCCCTGTACATCGCCCCGAGGTAGGCAGGGTTGACCGGCAGCTTGCCGGTGTAGTGCAGTGCCTTCAGCCGCTTGATCGACGCTTGTTCCTGCGCCTTCGTCTTGCCGAGGATCGGCGGGATGGGAACTGCGGCCTGTTGCCTCACCAGCTGCTGATCGGGATTGGCCCGGACCGCAGGGGGATGGCCCTCGGGCTCTCCCGTGGACGACGAATTGATAGGGACGCGCGTCGGATCGAGCGCCGGCCGAGCAGATGCTGCCACTGGTGCCAGCGCAACGATCGCGAGGCAAATGGCGAGAACTGTGCTACGTACTGCGAGTCGCATGACTCCTCCTGTGGTTTTGAAGATCGCCCCGGTGGTCGATCTGCGAGGAGAATGAGCACATGCGCTTTCGTGCCGGTAACGGTCGCTAACGGATCGGTGACGGAATGGACTTCCGCATCCTCGGTCCGCGCCTGCAGTTGCTCACGAGCGCGCGCCGCGGCGACGGCGCAGACCTCCAGCTAGGACGCGACCTCGTCGAGCGCGTCCAGCTCATCCTGGTCGAGCTCGAGCTCGACCGCTTCGAGGTTCTCCTCGAAGTGCGCGATCGAACTGGTCCCTGGGATCGGCAGGATCACCGGTGAATGGTGCAGCAGCCACGCGAGCGCGACCTGACCGGGTGAGGCTCCGTGAGCCCTTGCGGCGCCGTCGAGCGGGCCGCCGGCCTGAGCCAGATTGCTGGCTCCGCGGCTTCCAAGCGGCGCCCACGGAAAGAACGCCAGGCCGCTCTCCTCGCACGCTTGGAGGACCTCCTCGGACTCGCGGTCGGCGACGTTGTAGCGATTCTGCACCGACACGATCGGGACGATCTCCCGCGCTCGTTCGAGCTGCTCGGCGTTGACGTTGGACAGGCCGATGTGGCGGATCTTCCCTTCCTCTTGCATCTCCGCCAGCGCGCCGACGGAGTCCTCGATCGGCACGTTCGGATCCACCCTGTGCAGCTGGTACAGGTCGATCCGCTCGAGCTTGAGCCGCCGCAGGGAGTCCTCGCAGCAGTGCTTGAGGCGCTCGGGCCGGCCGTTGGCGACCCAGCGGTTCGGCCCCGGGCGCTCGAGTCCGCCCTTGGTCGCGATCACGACGTTGTCGGGGTACGGGTACAGCGCCTCCGCGATCAGGCGCTCGGACACCTCCGGGCCGTACGAGTCGGCGGTGTCGATCAGGTTCACGTCGGTCTGCACGATCCGCCGCAGCAGATCGCGGCAGGCGGCTTCGTCGGAGGGCTCTCCCCAGATTCCGTCGCCGGTGATCCGCATCGCGCCGAACCCGAAGCGGTACACCTCGAGGTCGTCGCCGATCGTCAACGTCGTGGTCGCCATCATGGATTGCTCGGGTTGTATTGAAGCTGAGGGCCGGTCTGGGGGTTGCGCGAGAACGTCTCGCCGGCCGGCACGTGGGTGCGGCCCTTGAAGGTTGGGCCCTGATCGCCAGGGGTGTGTGGGTCAAGCGCCAGATTACGCCCTTGCGGATCGAATGCGTTGAGCTTCTTGGGGTAGCCGCGCTGGCCGGTCTCGCAGTCGGCATTGCCCTGGTTGTCGATCGCCGCGCCGTAGTTCTGGCTGTGCAGGAACGCATTGCCGCCGGTCGTGGGCGAGTCGAAGCCGCCGCCGTTGACCGGAGCGGTCGCGCCCTGCGAGCCGACGTTGTTCGACTGCGCCGCGTTGGCCTGGTTCAAAAGGGCGCGCTGAGCGAACCCGAACGCGGTCTGCTCGGAGATGTGCTCAGACAGATACGTCCACCAGTAGTTCCAGTCGTCGCAGACCGTCTGATACGGGCCGAGGTAACGCACCATCGGGTTCAGCGTGTTGACCGTCGACACCAGCCCGTTCAACGCGATGTTCGTCCCCGGCGCCTGCGCCAGACCCTTCAACGCGGTCATCACCTGCTGGAGGTTCGCGTTCAAAGACGGCGCGCGGGCGAGGGTCTTCGTGCCCGCCTCGATCGCGGGCACGAACGCCGGCAGCGCCTCGTTGAGGACGCGGTCGCGGGCGTCATCGCCTCGCCAAACGTCGTCAGATCAACCAGGAACGGCTGCTGAACCTTCAACGACTCCGTCGACACCGCCTCGGTCGACGGCGACTTCGCGATCGTCGCCTGCAGGCTGTCGGGCTCCTTGTCGATCGCCGCAAACGTCGTCGCCATCTGCCTAAACAGATCCGCGTTCACCGTCGCGACCGGCGCGACCGCGCCCATGAACCGCTCGAGATTGTCGAAAAACCCCGTCAGATTCGTGCTCGGATCAGACAAGTACTTCGCGACCGGCTGCAAATGCGCAAGCAGCGGCGACAGGCTCGCGATCGTGTCATTCAACGCCGACCCCCGCGCCGTCAGCGCATCACCGGCACCGGTCAGGCTGTCCTGCACCGCAACGCGCGTCTTGGGATCAAACGTCTTGAACACGTCATCGAACTGCACCGGCACGTGCGTCTGACCCAAGGCAGCAGACCCCCGTCGGCGATGGTGTGCGAGGCCGTGCCCGTGTGCAGATCCAGGTACTTCGTGCCCAGCACCGACGCCGGCTGGATCGAAGCGGACGAGTCAACCGGGACGCGAGAGTGGGTCTGATCGAGGTGAAGGATCAGCTGCGCGCCGATCTGGCCATTGGGAAGCCGGATCGGCTTCATCTCGCTGATCACGCCGACTCGGAAGCCGCCCGATCGCACGTCGTTGCCGACGACCAGGTTCGAGCCGTTGGCGATGTCGACCTTCAGCTCCCTCGTCGGCACGAACGGCAGCCCGGTGTTGGCGTTGTAAGCCAGGAACACCGCGATGATCGCGATCAGCACCGTGACCGCTCCGATCAGCACCGGGTTCGCGAACGCAGGCCGCCCGTCGGCGACCGCCGCGGGCTGGTTGTCGCGCGACGGGCGCTTGGACCGAAGGCTTCTGGGGTCAAACGGAGGTTGTTCGTGGCCGCGCTCGTCCGCACGTGCGTATGCGTCCTTCGCCTCGTCCCAATCGCCGCGTGCCGCCGACAGGAGTCCCAGCCGCAGTGCGCCGAACCCGTCGCCGCGCTCGTCGGCCCGGCGGTATGCGTCCCGCGCCTCGTCGAAGTCGCCGCGGGCCTCCGCGAACACGCCGGCGTATGCGGCGGCGGTCCCGTGCCCGTCCTCGTCGGCGCGGCGGTAGGCCTCCTCGGCCTGATCCATCTCGCCGCGTTCGGCGAGGCGGTTGCCTAGCTCAAAAGGGTCAGCATCCTTGCTGCCGCCGTTGACCGACGCGTCCCTGTCGTCGCCGCTAGACATCGCGGATCGAGCCTACCCACGCGCGTGCGCGTCACACCCCGGTTGGGTCTGTGAGACCGAACACACGACCAGGCCTAAGCAGATCTATACCCTGTCGACACTGATGCGGCGGGTGCTCGTGACAGGTGGGGCGGGAACGATCGGGGCTGCCGTGGTGCGGCGACTGCTCGCCGAGCCCGATCTCGAGGTTCGGGTCTCCGACCAGCGCGACGCGCCCGCGTGGATGTCGTCGGCGTGCGAGATTCATACGGCCGACCTGAGAGAGGTCAGCAACGCGCGCGACGCGATCGCGGGATGCGACGGCGTCGTGCACCTGGCGGCGATCGTGGGCGGCATCGCGAACTTCCACAAGCTTCCCTACACGCTCAGCGAGGTCAACGCCGATCTGTACACGGCGATCTTCCACGTGGCGCTCGAGCAGGACCTCGAGCGCTTCCTGTACGTCTCGTCGAGCATGGTGTTCGAACGCGCCACCGAGTTCCCGACGACCGAAGAGCACGTCGACGTCTGCCCCACGCCGCGGTCGGCCTACGGTTTCTCGAAGCTCACGGGCGAGGTGTTCACGATCGCCGCACACGAGGAGCACGGACTCCCGTACACGATCTGCAGGCCGTTCAACGCCTACGGGCCCGGCGAGGTCCCCGACGACGAGCCCGGCATCGCGCACCTCGTGCCCGACCTGATCAAGAAGGTGCTGTCGGGCCAGGCGCCGCTTGAGATCTTCGGATCCGGCGAGCAGACGCGGACGCTGACGTTCGTCGACGACATCGCCGACGGCATCGTCACCGCGCTGCGTCATCCGGCTGCGCTGAACGAGGACTTCAACATCTCGGCCGGCGAAGAGCTGACCGTCGCCGAGATCGCGCGTCAGATCTGGGAGGCCTGTGGCAAGCCGCCGGAGGAGTTCGAGCTCGAGCGTCTGCCGACCTATCCGGTGGACGTGCAGCGTCGCTGGCCGTCGGTCGAGAAGGCCCGTCGCCTGCTCGGGTGGGAGGCGCAGGTCGAGCTCTCCGACGGAGTCGCCCGGACCGCCGAGTGGCTGCGTACGATCCTCGTCTGAAATGGCGCGCGGAGTTCCGCAGATGGTTGCGCTGGGATACGGCAAGTTCGTCCGTGCCGACAGGATCTACGCGCTCGTGCCGCTGGAAGGACCGGATCGCGGCGATGGGCGCCGCACGCTCGTGCACGTCGAGGGCATCGACGACCCCGTAGTGGCTTCGCGCTCAGAGAGCGCGATCGCTCGCGATGTCGCCGAGGCGCTCGGCCAGCGGACTCCTGGACAGCCGGCGCGAGGGCCACATCCCCGGCCAAGAGCACCTGTTCTAGCGCGACGCTAGCCCGCGAGCGAGGAGTACAGACCGGGCAGGCTCGGGTAGCCGCTGGACGCCCAGCCGGAGTTCTGGATGGCCGCGATCTGAGCCTGCGGCGTCTGGCCGGCGGTGCTGAGGATCGCCTGGATGCCGCCGCTCGCCGTGCCGTAGCCGGGAATCGTGTTCTGCCCCTTCAACCACCCCGCCGTCGCATCCGCTGCCGCCGTCGGATCGCTCCAGATCGAATCGCTCGACCCGTAGGTGCCGCTGTCGGTGTAGCCGATGTTCAGCCAGTCGTTGTTGTTGGAGGCCTGACGCGAGCTGGCGGCGCTGCCGTTCTCCTCGGCCAGCAGCCACGCTGATACGACGCCCGGGTCAAGCCCGGTGTCCGCCGCCAGCCTGGAGGCGAACTGCTGCTGCCCGGTCGTCATCTGGCCCGAGGCGCTCGCCGGCAGGGAACTGCTCCCGCCGACCAAGCCCGTAGCTGTTCCGACGCCCTGGGCCTGCTGGAGCGTGGCGGCGAACGTCTGCCCGGTCGAGCCCGTGCTCGGGGTGCTCTGCGTCGCCGGCGCGGCTGTCGACGGATCAAAGGCGGTGCCGAGAGACGCAAGCTGCCCCTGGATCTGGGAGACGCGGCTGACGACGTCGGCGTACGACACTTAGCTCACCGGCGCGAGGTCGGCGATCGCTGCACGCAGGCCGCTGATCGAGTCGGCGTCGGCGGTGACCACTTCAAGCGCGCGGCGGACGAGCTCCGGACGATCCGCGTCGCAATGGTCGACGAGCACCGCGTCGGCGGCCGCGCCGATGTCGTTGAGGTCGACCTGCTGCGCGCACAACATGAGATCAGGCAGCGACTCAGGGTCGCGTCCGAGCGCGGCGAGCCGCCCGAGGATCGTCTGGGCGAGCTCGTCGGGATCGCGATCGCCGCAGTGCAGGGCAAGCGTGATCGGGTCGCTGTCGACGAACCACTCGGCCCACAGGTTCAGCGTCGCGGCCCAGCGCGCCTCGTCGCTCCAGTCGGGTGCGTACAGCACGAGCTTTGCGTCGGGACGCCGCTCGACGCCCTCCGGGTAGGCAAGCCGTGCGGCGGGCAGCGCCTCGCGCACGAGCGTGTCCAGCGACTCCTTGGCTTGCTTGGAGACGGCGGTCCAGGTGTAGTTGGCGGCAGATCGGATAGCAGCACGCCCACGCGCGGCGCGGCCATCGGCGTCGCGTGCCGCGTGGCGCAGCGCGGCGACGAGCTCGGCGTGGTCGACCTCCTGCACGTGGCCGTCTCCCGCCAATTCGGGCAGCGAGACGTCTTCGGGTAGCGCGACCTGCGAGGCGCTCAGAGCCCATCCCGCGGACTCCGGCACGAACTCTCCGGTCGGTCCCGTGCTCGTGTGGATCACCGGGACGCCACAGGCCATCGCCTCGAGCGCCGGCAGACAGAAGCCCTCGCCGCGATATGGCGCCACCAGCACGTCGGCGGCGCGGTACAGAGTCGCCATCTCCCTGGCCGGGATCTCCTGGTCGAGGTAGACGATCGGCGCCACGTCGAGGCGCCCGGCGAACTCCTGCACCCGCGACTGCGAGGTCTGCCCGCGGTACCAGGAGCCGGTGCCGAAGTCCTTGATCACGAGCGCCACGTCGTCGTCGGGGCCGAAGGCCTCCTCCCAGGCGGCCAGCAGCAGGTCAACTCCCTTTCGCCAGATCGTGCCGCCGACGAACAGGAACACGCACGAAGCGCTGGTCGGCAGCTCCATCGCGGTGCCGTCGGGCCCGAAGCGGTCGGGGTCGTAACCGTTGTGGACGACCTCGACGATTCCGGCAGGCAGGCCCGCGGCGACGAACCGCTCGCGGACGTACTCGCTCGGGACCCACACACGATCGGCAGCGGCGCGCGCATTGCGCACCCATTCGGCGGGCGGCGCTCCGTACTCCCAGGGGATCACCATCACGGTCGGTCCCTGCGTCACCGGGCTGAAGTCGTGAGGCCAGGAGTGGGCGATCCCGGGGACGAGGTTTCGAACCGGCTCGCCTCCCGGCGCGCGGTGGTGCACCGTGGCGCCGAGATCCTCGAGGCCGCCGGCGAGTCCGTCGTTGACGGTCGCAAGCGACGCCGAGGACCCGAACGAGCCACGGATCACATACGACGGCCGCGCGGGGTTGGCAAATCGGGACAGGGCTCCCTCCGCCGCCTCACGCAGCGTGTTCGCGGTGGCGTCGGGCCCGAACCTGTCGATCAGCCGCTGGCGCGCGGGCTCGGCGCGCCTGGCCGCGGCATCCCAGTCGGCTGCGATCTCGCGCATCTTGGCCGCCAGGTCGTCGACGTCGGGATCGAACCAGCGGTGGCCCTGGTAGAGGGTGTTGAACAGCTCCGCGTCGTTGGGGACGTCGATCAGGTCGCCGTCCACGAGCCAGCTGGTGTCCGCGTCCATGAACTCGCGCTGGCCGCCCCAGCGGCTGGCGATCGTCGGCAGGCCCATCGCCTGGGCCTCCATGTACGGACGGCCCCAGCCCTCGCCGCGGGACGCCAGCACGTAGGCGTCGGCGGCCGCATACAGACGCGGCATGTCGGCGGTGTCGAGCACGTCGGTCAGCATGTACACCGGCGCCAGCTTGCTGAGCGCCGGACCGAAGCGCTGCTGGAGCATCGTCTGGATGCGACCCTCGACGTACCCCTCCTCGCGGTAGAAGGACCCGGTCTTCAGCACCAAGGCGACGGGATCGTCGGCCGTGAACGCCTGACCCCAGGCGGCGAGCAGCGTCTGCCAGCCCTTGCGCTCGGAGAAGTCGAAGTTCGTCAGGAACACGAACCGGCCAGGCTCGACCTCGAGCGGGTAGGGATCGACGCCGGGCGAGAACAGGTCGAAGTTGATCGTTCCACCGACGATCCGCATCTTCCGCTCGGGAATGCCGCTGTCGGCGAACGCCTCGAAGTTGTTACGGCAGGGGACCCACAGCTCGTCGCGCCGCAGCACGGGCGCCAGCCATGGCTCAGGGAGCCGGTCGGTCTCGAACATCGCGCGCGCGATGTTCACCGCGCCGTGGAACGTGGGGTTCTGCTCCCACGGCAGGTAGGTGTGCACTGCGATGTCGATATGCCGGTTGGAGCGCGAGGTCTGACGGCGGAGCATCTCCTGCTCGGCGTCGGACAGGCCGGCGTCCTTGTCGGTCCAGCGCAGCTCCTGCAGCGCCGGCTCGTGGCCGGCCTGCTCCTGGGCGCGCAGGAATCCGCGCAGCTCGTCGGCGTGGCCGGACGTATCGCTCGCCGTTCCGATCCACTTGAACTGAGGTAGGGGCATGCGCTGCTCGAGGGGGGCCGGCACCCCCTTGTGATCGGCACCCGGCCTAGACACTTGAACTACGGCGCACGAGCGCGTGGAGGTCGGCGAGCGTTCCCGGGTGCGCCCACCGCAGGCCGGTGAAAGCTCCCCACGGAGGCCTCAGAGACAGCACCGCGTCGAGCGCCGCCGCGAGCGCGCGCTCATCCGGGGCGGTGCCGGGATACGGCAGCGCGATCATGTCCGGCGAGTCGGGCCCATCGAGCCGGAGCTGGTCGACGAGCTGCGACAGCACCACGGCGGCGAGATCGGGGTTGGCCCGCGGCGCGTAGATCAGCAGCGTCGCGTCGTCTGATCCGGAGAAGTGCTCGGCGTAGGTGCTCAGCAGCGCCGGCTCGGCGAGGATGTCGGCGGCGAAGCACAGTGTCTTGAACGCGCGCGCGCCGGGGAGCTCGGCGATCGCCTCGGGCGCCGGCGCCGGCTCGCCTCCGGGGCGCGTGGCGACGACGCTGTATCCGAGCGGGAAGATCCCGCGCGCGTCGAGGTCTGAGAAGGTCGCGACGGTCGCCGCCATCGCGTGCAGCATCGACTGGACCTGCGCGCGTTGCGGGTCCTTGCCGTCGGGATAGCGGCCCATCGTCGAGCCGACGTTCTGCAGCAGTTGTGCGAGCGTGGCGAAGCAGTCGTTGCGCGGGCGGATGTCGAGTTGGGCGAAGCCGGCGCCGCCGAGGATCGTGGCGAGGCCGTGCGGGGTGTACCGGAAGAAGTCAAACGGCATCTCGTGCAGCTCCCAGGCGAGCGGCACCGTCATGTAGAGGTGTCCGCCGGGACGCAGGACCCGGTACAGCTCGGCGATCACGGCGTCTGGGTTGGGGACGTGCTCGAGCACCTGCGTGCACAAGACGGCGTCATAGGACTCGTCGGGCACCGGCAGGTCGTGGGCGGGGCCGACGTGATCGACGGCGCGTGCGCCCGGGTGCACGGAGTGCTCCCAGTCGGTGCTCTCGTAGTGCACATGGTCGAATAGCTCCCGGTAGGGGCTGTTGCCCGCGCCGACGTCGATCAGGCGGCTTCCCGCCGGCAGCTCGTCGGCGACCCTCAGCGCGAACTGCAGAAGCGAGTCGCGTTCGTGGGGCAGCTGTGCGGTGAACCGCAGGAGCTCCTCGGATGGGGTGGGCCGTGTCGCGGTCATGCCGCCTCCGCCGCGGACGCGGTTGCACCCAACGTGTCGTGGAGCAGCTCCGCGTAGCGGGCGCTGATCACACGCCAGTCGTATTCGCTTTGCACGATCTCGCGTGCCTTTGCCGATGGCGCGGACCAGTCGCGCTGCAGGCTGGTGCCGATCGCGTCGGCGAGCGCCGCGGGCTCGGGAGCGACCAGTTCGAGGCAGTCGACGAGCTCGGGGCTGAACCCGCGGGCGCCGACCGTCGAGCTCAGCACCGGGAGGCCGGCGGCGAGGTAGTCGACGAGCTTGAGGTTGGAGCCGGACCCGACCTTCATCGGGTTCAGCGCGAGCGCGGCGTGCGCAAACAGCCGCTGCTTCTCGGCGTCGGAGACCCGGCCGTGGAGGACCACGTTGGGCGGCAGGGCGAGATGGCCGAGCCCTGACGCCAGGTCGCCGACGAGATCGAAGCCGACCTCGGGCAGCGACGCGGCGGCCTCGATGACGATCGCCGCGGCTTCGAGATTCGGGGCGTGGCCGCTCCCGGCGAACACACACCGTGGCGCCGTGAGGTCGCGCGCCGCCCACGGCGTGAACACCGCCGAGACGATGGACGCCCCATTGGGGATCACGTGGACGATGTCTGCGGCGACGCCGTAACGCTCGATCAGCCGACGACGGTCGTCTTCGGTGCAGCAGACGACCAGGCTGGCATGTGCGCACGCCTCCGCCTCGAGCTGGGCGACGAGCTCCACGGCCTTGCGTCCGCCTTCGTCGTCGCGGAACATCGAGGCCTTCAGGTCGGCCTCGACGTTCTGGGAGTCGTAGATGATCGGCATGCCAGGTGCGGCGGCGATCGCCTGACGCACCATGAACGGGTGGACCAGCACCAGCGCGTCGGCACCGGACCCGACCGCTGCGCGCAGTGCACGGGTGAACGGGTCTTCGCCGGTGGCTGCGAGCGCGAGCGCGACGTCGTCGGAGCTGGTGCCGGTAACGGCGTTGAGTTGCGCGATCGCGGCGCGGAGCTCTGGCCAGAACGGCACGTGCTGCTCAAAACCGGCCCGGGCTCGAGTGAGCGGCATCAGCGCGGGCCCGCCGTCAGTGTGGGCGAGGACGACAGCCTGAGCGGAGATGTCGGCCGGCATCGAACCCCAAAGACTCTGGATCCGAATGCCGCCGCCGTGGCGTGCCGGGTTGGAGGGGTACGTGTTGACCATGACGAACTCGAGCGGGTTGCGGTCGGCCACCGCGCGCACGTGCACGGATTTGCTCATGGTGCGATCCAGCAGCGGGCAGCCGCTGTCAATCGTGCGGTCGGCACGTTGCAGCAGCGCGGCCAGTTCGTCGACGTCACGGCACTCGACCAGCGAGATGTCGGCATCGAGCGCGACGCCGCGTCGCTCGGACTCCGCCTCGATGTGCGCGGCGAGTGCCGCGACGCGCTCGGGCGCGACCGCGACCGCGAGGCTTTCCTCGCCGGGCTCCGAGGCGAACTCGAGCACGAGATCGGTTGCACGCTCGATGCTCACGAGCAGCGCTGAGGTGGCCGCCAGTGGGCCGTCTGCGATCGGTGCCGGCGGCTGAGCAGGAGCGGCGGGCGCCAGCCCCATCGCCACGCCCTGCGTGGCCGCCCAGCCCTGGTAGCGCGGCTCGTCGTCGCCCGGTACCTGCGGGAACTCGCGGCGCACGGCGGCATGGGAGGTGTGAAGTCCGATCAGGTAACGAGAGGTGCCGCGCGCGGTGACCGGCGCGTGCAGCCACGCGAGCACGTCCGCGGCGCCCGCGGGTCGGGCGCGTCAGCGCGCCGGCGCGGCGCCGGCGTCGCGGAGGACTGCCCGGAGCGCGCCCTTGATCGGCGGCGTCAGCACGATCGAGCTTGCCAACGTCGGTGTCTGAGACGGGCCGGTCTTGGGCTGCACGCCGGCGTCGGTGAGCGCGGTCGCATACTCGCGGCAGATCTGGGTGAGCGCGGGCGAGTGGCCGGCCTCGACCCGTGCGGGATGCTTGGTGAGGCGCCCGGGATCGCTCGGGTCAAACCCGCTGAGGTGGATGAACCTCAAGGGCTCGCCGTCCACCGTGTAGCCGCCCGGCCCGTGCCCGAGTTGGCGGGTGTCGAGGTTCCAGTAGGCAACGTTCGCGCCGCGATCGCGCAACACGTCCACCTCGAAGTAATTGACCGTCAGGTCGAGCCAGCGCTGGTCCACGAACCGAAGCGGGTCAGCGTCGCTGTGGTGCACGCAGTCGTGAACGAGCCGTTGCCCCCACCAGTCCAGGAACGCTCCGCCGCCAGGTCCGACGGCGAGAAAGCCGCCGTTGAACTGCCCGAGGCGCAGGAACGCGTCCTCGTCAGGCTGCAGCCCGTCCGCCGGCGGCGGCTCGAGCCGGTGGGGTGAGAGGACGAGGCCGCGCGCGCTCGCGCGGCCGGCGATGTGTCCGAGGGAGTCGCAGACCAGGATGTCGGAGTCCAGGTACAGCGCCGCGCCGGCGTCGCGAAGCAGGTGGCGCAGCAGCCACGGCTTCAGCGCGCACGAGAGCTCGAAGCCGTCGTAGATCGTGGCCATCCACTGGTAGGTGACCGGGTCGATCGCGACGTCCTGCGGGCTGACCAGTTGGAAGCGGTCGGTGTCGCGCAGCTGGTCGGGGCTGGGCTCGTCGAGGACGAGGACGGTGAACGCAGCGCCGGGGTTGTGCTCGAGGAAAGACTCGCTGAGGACGCGCGCCCAGGGGAGGTAGTCGCTGGTCACGACCGTGCCCGCGGCGTACGTAGTTTCTGTCCGCTCGCCGGCGCTCATCACATCTGCACGTAGCCGGTCGCCTCGCCGGGACTGCGCACGACCTGGGAGACCTTGTTGGAGTAGTTGCCCTCGATCGTCTGGATGTCGCCGTTGGGCAGCACCTTGTCGACGATCCCGACGTGGTGGTCGCCGAACACGATCAGGTCACCCGGAGTGGGGGTGACTCCCGGGCCGTTGGGGATCGCGCGGCCGGTCTGCTGCGCCCACGACCAGATGTCGCCGACGTAGCCGAGGCCCTGTCCGGAGCTGCCGATCGGCTCGCCCGCCTGCTTGGCGACCCAGGACGCGAAGTACGCGCACCAGGGCTCGCCGGCGGCGGCGCCGGAGGTCGCGGTGCGGTACATCGAGATCGCGGGACCGTCGTTTGAGCCCGGGGGCTGCTCGGACTGGCCGATCTGGCTCTCGGCGATCTGCACCATGGTGTTGCCGGCGCCCGATCCCGAGGTCACACCCTGGGTGGCCATCGCCCCCTGGAGCGTGCTGGCGAAGGTGGCGCCGGGCGTGCCGGTGCCTGTCAGCGAGGTCGTATCCGCCGTCGGAGGAGTTGTCTGTGCCGCGGCGGTGGGAAAGAGCGCGGCCTCGAGCTGTGAAACACGCGCGATCGCGGTATCGAGGGACATCGCCTCTGTAGTCGGCATCGCGACCTGGTCCTTAAATCACGCGGGGCGGGCGCCCTAAGGCAGCCCGCCCCGCTCCGGTTCCCTCGATGGATCGGACGTGGTGTATGTGGCCCCACAACGGATGCGAGTCGGGACGGTCGCGGGGCGTTTGTTGTTCTCGGCAGCGGTCAGCGAACTGGCCGCAGGCGAGCTTGTGTCGTCGACTTCGGGCCTCACCAAGACACCCGTGGACGAAAGCTTTGGGTTCGTGGGGTCCGGGCGACGGCTAGCCGCCGCCCGGCCCTACGAAATGTGACTACTGCAGGAGCTTGAGGACAAGCTGCGGCTGCGAGTTCGCCTGAGCGAGCATCGCGGTGCCGGCCTGCTGCAGGATCTGCTGCTGGGTCAGCGTCGTCATCTCGGAAGCCATGTCGACGTCCTGGATGCGGCTGTTCGAAGCGGACAGGTTCTCCTTGGTGGAGGAAATCGCGTCCGAGGTGTACTGCAGTCGGTTCTGGACTGCACCGAGGTTCGCCGCCAGGTTCGAGATGTTGCCGATGGCGGCGTCCAGCGTGCTCAGCGCGTTCGCCTGCGACAGGTCGAACACGGCGCCGCCGCTGGCGGCCTGCGACCAGCTGAAGCCGGTCACACCGAGGCCCGTGGAGCCCTCGACGTCAGCGAACGAAGCGGAGAGGGTGTCGCCGCTGTTAGCGCCCACCTGGAAGGTGACGCCGTTGGTGCCGCCAGCTGTGCCGTTGAGCAGGTTGATGCCGTTGAACGTCACGGCGCCGCGCTGCCGGTCGACTTCCTGCGTCAGCTGGTTGACCTCGTTCTGGATGTCCGTCTTGTCGGTGCTCCCGAGGTCGCCGTTCTGGTACTGCACGGCGAGCTCACGGACGCGCTGGAGCATGCTCTGCACGTTGTTGAGCGAGCTCTCCGCGGTCTGAACCATCGAGACCGCGTCGCCGACGTTCCGGCTGGCCTGGTCGAAACCGTTGACCTGGCTGGTCAGACCCTGGCTGATCGCGTAACCAGCGGCGTCGTCCGCCGCAGTGTTGATCCGCAGGCCCGAAGACAGACGCTGCATCGCCGTGGAAACCGCGTTGCTGGAAGCAACCAGGTTGCGGTTGGTGTCCATGGCCGACGTGTTGGTGAGAATCGAAAGGGACATTTGTTACACCTCCATGGTGTTAGTTGTTTGGGGTTTGTCCCCCGGCTGCTCCTTGCTGCCGGTCTCTCCGGTTATCGCCCTGGGGCGGGTCCTCTTGAGGGGGTGTCCAGAAGTGGCTGGACGCTTTCACGAAAAGCCCGTGTTTACAGGGCTTTTCCGCGTGTGAGCAAACGTCCCACTCGCTGTTGATCGACGGCGCCACGGGATGTTTGCTCCATGGGAGGGAGCGAACATCCCAACGCAGGATCCGAGTCCGTCGAGCGGGACGTTTGCGCGCCGCTAGGCCGAGACGTCGACGTGCAGGCCGCCGTCGGCGTCCTCGTCGAAGTCGTCGGCGTCGTAGTCCTCCCACGACGCATCGTCGGCGGGCGTCTCGCCGTGAATGCTCACGGTCGCGTCCGGGCGCGGGCGGCGCTTGCCGCCGTTGTAGCCGCCGGCGCCCTCTTCGCGCTGGCGCTCCCGGTCGATCTTGCCGGCCATCGGCGAAGGCGCCACCGGCGGGATGTTCGGCGGGTGCGGGATGATCGGGTGAATCGGGTCCATCTGGTCCTACCTGCGGTCCGCCGAGTGCTGCGGACTAGCTCCCTGACTGCTCGGCGGCGCCCGCCTGCGGGATCACGCCACCGGCCTCGGCCGCGGCGCGCAGCTCCGCCACCACCAGGTGACGCCAGACGGTCACCGCACAGCCCCAGGCGACGACATATCCCGCCACTCCTGCCGCCAGCGCCCTGAAGCCGGCGATCGCGAACGGGACCTGAGCCTTGTGCGCCATGTAGGCGGCGATCACGAAGCCGATCAGCCCGCCCCAGCCCTTGGCCATGCGGACTTGCGCACGGGCCCGGGGGTGGTTGGCGACGCTGGGCCCGCCGCTGCCGGCGCCCTTGCCCTTCTTGCCCTTCTTGTCCTTGCCTGCCTTGTCGTCCTTCTTGCTCATCAGGGGCTCCTGGGGAGTGGGCGCTAGCGCTGGCTGGGGTTGGCACGGCGCGACGGCAGCTGCTGCACCGCCGCGTTACCGGACGTCTTGGTCTTGGCCAGCGCGGCGCGCTGGCACTCGAACACGAAATGGATCAGGCGCTGACGGTCAGCGGCCGAGATGTCGTCGAAAACGAGCGCCCGGCGGCCCTGCTCGTCGTTCCGGACGACGTGCGCACGGCCCTCGATCGGCGCCAGGTTCGCGCCGAGGTGCAGGCTGAAGCGCACCGACGAGTCCAGCGGCAGGTCCGGGCCCGTGAGCAGCATGCCGCCGCCACTGACGTCGATGGCGTGAGTGTTGATCTGCTCGCCGTGACGGCCGATCGCAAGCACGACCGGCTGTACTGCGTCGACGCGGACGAACTCCCGGCGCTGCACGACCTCGCGCTCGGCGGCAACCGTGAAGCGCACCAGGTCGCGGCCTTCGAGCGTGGCCTCCCCGCTGAAGCGGATCAGGCCCTGCGTCGAGATGTATTCGAGCGAGAGCGGCTCGCTTGAGTCAGGCTGCAGCTCCTCGCCGGCTTCGAGCATCAGCACGAGCACGAGCTGGTCGCCGCGCTCGAACACGCGCACGGGGACCTGCTCGCCGGCGGGAGTGGTGAGCTTGCCCTCCTTGCCGCCGGAGATCAGGCGAACAACGTTGTCCGGGAGCCCGGCGGCGTCGCTCATGGCAGGAGGCGAGCCGCCAGCGAGGTCGGGTCCGAAGCCGACAGCGCGCTGTCGAGCACGAGGCCGTCGTGGACGTAGGCGATCGGCACGCCGCTGATGTGCGCGAGCTCGGCGGCAACGCCAAGCTGCTCGGCCTCGTCGGCGTGGGTGACCGCGATGCCGTCGACGCCCAGAGCCACGAAGCTCTCGACGAGCCGCTTGGCGGCGTGCACGCTGAACGTGGCCGGAATCGTGATGTACAGAGCGTCGAGCTCCAGCGAGCTGAGCTCGACGGCGAGGGCCTGGATGGCGGCCTCGTCGCGCGGGCTCGTCGCGGGCGTGTCGACCACGACCATGCCGTTCTGGCGGCCGCTCTGGACGGCGGCGCTGGCGTCGTGCGCGGTCGGAGCGACCGTGACCCAGGTGCTCTGGCCCTTCAGCAGGTCCTTGACCTCGGCGCCCCAGTCCTCGCCGCCGAGTGCGACGACGCTTGCAGCCAGCGTGCTGGAGCGAGCGTAGGCCGCGGCGAGAGAAGCGGTGCAGCGGGTCTTGCCGGAGCCACCGGCGCCGACGAAGGCGATCGCGGCGCCACCGGCAGGCAGCGACGTGGACGACGGAAGCGTCGAGGCGAGCGTCGCCCGGACGGCGTCGCGGAGGTTGCCGGCGGCAAGCGGGGAACGGTGCGCAGCGGCCTCGTCGATCAGCTGCTGGGCCCAGCGCTCGCTGATGCCCTGCGAGATCAGCTCGTCGGCCAGAGCCGCGGCGTCGTCGCCGTCGATCTGCCCGGTCTGCTGAGCGGCGAACGCGCGCTGAGCGGGGACCTGAACCGGCGCGGGGGCCTGCTGGGTGATGATCGGCTTGGGCCGGATGATCGGCTGCGGCGCGACGGCGCGGGCGGCTGCGGTCGCGGGCTGCGGGATCGCGATGGGCTCGGGCTCGATCACGACCGGAGCGGGCTCGGGCTCAACCGCGACCGGAGCGGGCTCAGGCTCGACCGCCACCGGAGCGGGCTGGCGGCTCGACCGCGACCGGAGCGGGCTCGGGCGCGATGAACGGCTCAGGCTCGATCACGACCGGAGCGGGCTCCGGCGCGAGGACGGGCTCTGCGAGCACAACGGGCTCGGGCTGCGGCTCGACCGCGACCGGCTCTGGCTCGACCGCGACCGGCGCGGGCTCAGCGGCGACCGGCGCGGGCTGCGGGGCGACCGGAGCCGGAACGTCGGCAATCAGCCCGGCGGCCTCCTGCAGGCGCTCGACAAAAGAAGGGCCAACCGGCTCGTCGGGCTGCGCAGGAATCACCGGAAGCTCGGCGGCGTGGCGCTCGTAGCCGTTGAGCTCCGGCGCCATGGGCTCGTCGAACTCAGCGAACTCGTCGGGCAGCTCGTCGATGGCGCCGTCGATCCCGCCCGTGGGCACGTAGAAGGTCTCGATCAGGTTCGGGGTCTCGGGCCGGACCGCCTCGGTGGGCTCGATCGGCTCGTAGGCGATCTCGCCGGACTCGAGCGCGGGAAGCTCCAGCGTGACCTCCGGAACCGGGTCGCCGTAGGGGTCCTCAATCTCATCGAGCAGGCTCTGGTCGACGTCGTGTTCGTCGTAGATGTCGACGAGCGGCTGGGGGGCCTGGGCGTCGACCTCGACGCACTTCTGGGCGAAGAATCCGCCGACGCCGCCGGTCAGACCCTCACGCTGGCGAAGGATGATCGCGTCGGGGCCCAGCTCCTCACGGATCTGCGGGATCAGATCCTCGAGCTTGCGTCCCCGATAGGTCCGGACGCCCCTGAGCTCGTTGTGATGGCCGTTGGTCTGGGAGGGGGTCTGGCTCTGCGGGCTCATGCGGTGACGACTCCTATGGTTTCGACGCTAATGCCGGAGGCAACTTCGTTGTAAGAACAGACGGGCAGGTGCGGTACAGCCGCCTCGACCAGCCGCCGGACGTGCCTCCGGACGCGGGCCGAGCAGAGCAGCACGGGCCGGGCGCCGCCGCGGCCTGCGGCGTGCTCGGACTGGCTGCGCACGGCGCCGAGCACTGCCTGTGCCCGGGCCGGCTCCATTGCCAGGTACTCCCCATCGCTCGTCTGGGTGATCGAAGTCGCGAGCTCCTGCTCGATCGCCGGATCGAGCGTGATTACGCGCAACGTATGTGTCGGGTCCAGGTGCGGCGCGGTGATCGCGCGGCCCAGCGCCTGACGGGCGTATTCGGCGAGCAGGCTGGGGTCACGGGTGACCCTGGCCTTGTCGCCGACGGCCTCGACGATGGCGCCAAGATCGCGGATCGACACGCCCTCTGACAGGAGGGCCTGCAGTACGCGCTGAATCTCTCCGAGCGAGAGGACGTCTGGCACAACCTCAGTAACGACAGCTTCGTTGATTTCCTTTAGCTGATCGAGCAACTGCCTGACGTCCTGACGCGTGAGCAGCTGGGCCGAGTGCTTGCGAATCGTCTCGGTCAGATGGGTGACGATCACCGATTCGCCGTCGACGACCGTGTATCCGAGGGCTTCGGCCTCGGCGTGCTGGGACTCCGGAATCCAGGTCGCCGGCAGGCCGAACGCGGGCTCGGTCGTCGGAATCCCCGGCAGCGAGCCGACGGCGTCGCCCGGATCCATCGCCAGGTGGTGGCCGGCCATGATCGACCCGCGCGCCACCGGCGTGCCGCGGACCTTGAACACGTACTCGTGGGAATCCAGGTCGATCTCGTCGTGGATGCGGACCGGCGGGATCACCATGCCGAGCTCGCCGGCGATCTGGCGGCGGATCGAGGAGACGCGCCGGACCAGCGTGCCGCCGCCGCGGCGGTCGACGAGCGGGACCAGGCCGAAGCCGATGCCCAGCTCGAGCGGGTCGATCGGGAGCTCCTTCATGACCTCCTCGCGCGGAGCCGCGGGCAGCTCCGGCTTGTCGCCCGCCGGCACCGCCGCCGCAGCCGCGGCAGCCTCGAGCTCGTCGGGCATGCCGTTGCGCACGGCGCGTCCGATCACAAGGAAGATGATCCCGATGAACAGGAACGGAAGCTTGGGCAGGCCCGGGACGAGCGCGAACAGGCAGATCACCGAGCCGGCGACCATCGGCGCCTTCCGCTGGCGCAGGATCTGGTTGGCGACATCGCTTCCCAGGTCCTTCTCCGAAGCCGAGCGCGTGACGAGGATGCCGGTCGCGACCGAGATCAACAGCGCCGGGATCTGGGCGGCGAGGCCGTCACCGACGGTCAGCAGCGAGTAGTGGTGCGTGGCCTCTCCGAACGGAAGCCCGTGCTGCAGCATTCCGACGATGATTCCGCCGATCAGGTTGATCGCGGTGATCAGCAGGGCGGCCATCGCGTCGCCCTTGACGAACTTCGAAGCACCGTCCATCGCCCCGTAGAAGTCGGCCTCCCGCGCGATCTCGGAGCGGCGGTTGCGCGCCTGCTCGTCGGTGATCAGGCCGGCGTTGAGGTCGGCGTCGATCGCCATCTGCTTACCGGGCATCGCGTCCAGGGTGAACCGCGCGGCGACTTCGGCGACGCGGCCGGCGCCGTTGGTGACGACCACGAACTGGATGACGACCAGGATCAGGAAGATCACGAGGCCGACCACGACGTTGCCGCCGACGACGAACTGGCCGAAGTCCTTTACGACGCTGCCGGCGTCGCCCTTCGTGAGGATCAGGCGCGTCACCGAGACGTTGATCGCCAGGCGGAACATCGTCGTCAGCAGCAGGAGGCTCGGGAACACAGAGAAGTCCAGCGGCCGCGAGAGGTACATCGTCGCGACGGCCACGGCCAGGGCGGCCGAGATGTTCACCGTGATGAACAGGTCGAGGATCATCGGCGGCAGCGGGACGACGAGCATCGTCACGACGACCACGACCCCGACCGCGGCGAGCAGGTCGGAATGCTTCAGCAGCTTCTTGATCGTGTCCTGGTTCATGACTGGGCCCTCCTACGGCCGGCCATCCGGTAGACAAAGGCGAGTACCTGGGCGACCGCCGCGTACAGCTCGGCGGGGATCATCTGGCCCATCTCGACCGAGGCGTGCAGCGAACGCGCAAGCGGCGGGTCGGGCACGATCGGCACGTTGTTCTCGGTTGCGATCCGGCGGATCTGCAGCGCGACGAGGTCCTTGCCCTTGGCCACGACGATCGGAGCGGGCTTGGTGCCGTCGTAGGCGAGCGCGACCGCGTAGTGCGTCGGGTTGGTGACGACCACGTCCGCTTGGGGGACGGCGGCCATCATCCGCGCGCGTGCCGCCTGCATCTGGCGGCGGCGCATGGCGGCGCGGACCTCGGGCGGGCTCGTGTATTGCTTGCCCTCCTCCTTGACCTCCTGCTTGGTCATCTTCAGCTGCTTGGAGTGCCGGCGCTTCTGCCAGGCGTAGTCGACGATCCCGATCAGCAGGAACGCGGCCACGGCGCGCGTGGCGATGCCCATCGCGCCTGAGGCGATCAGGTGGCCGAGGTCCCCGGGCGGGGTGCCGATGCTGGCGCCGAGGTTGGTCAGGTCGGGGATCAGCGTCATCGCGACGACCGCGCCGACGACCGAGATCTTGGCGACCGCCTTGGCCAGCTCGACGCCGATCCGCGCGCCGAAGATGTTCTTGAACCCGGTGGCCGGGTTCAGGCGCTTGAAGTCGGGCTTGAGCGCCTTCGTCGACGGCTTGAAGCCGACCTGGACGACGTTGGCGAGCAGACCGAGCGCCGCGCATGTGCCGGCGATCGGAGCCGCGGTGATCAGCAGCGTGTGCAGCGCCGAGTGAAACAGCCCGTTGAGGCCGGCGGCGCTGGTGATGCTGTCGGGCTTTGAGATCTGCCCGAACGCCGAGCGCATCGAGTTGGCTACGCCGGACACGACCTTGGGGCCCATGAAGGTCACCGCGATCAGGCCGCCCATGAGCACCAGCGCGGCGTTGAGGTCGGTGCTCTTGGCGACCTGGCCCTTCTTACGGGCCTCCTTCTTGCGCTTGGCTGTCGGCTTCTCTGTCTTGTCGTCGTGGGCCATGGCTCAGGCTCAGGCGATCGAAAGGGAGTGCAGGGCAGTGCCGACCGACGTGTAGATCTGGTCGGACATCCAGCCGCCGAGGAACGGCAGCGAGGCGGCGACGACGAGCATCGCGACGCCCACCTTCAGGGGCAGCGCGACCGAGAAGACGTTGAGCTGCGGTACCGCGCGCGAGACCATCCCGAAAGCGACGTCGGTGATCAGCAGCGCCAGCAGCACCGGCGCGGCGACCTCGATCGCCGCCACGAAGATCTGGGCGAACGCCTGCTCGGCGCCGTTGACGAGCGAAGTGATCTGCGGCGCCTTGGTCAGCGGAACCAGCTTGAACGTGCGCGAGATGCCGCGCAGCATCCAGGCGTCGCCGCCGATCGCGATGAACATCGCGGTCCCGATCATCATGTACAGCCGCGCGAACGCGCCGCCCTGGTTGCCGTTGATCGGGTCGACCGTCGCTCCGAACGAGAAGCCCGACGCGATGTCCGCCAGGCCCCCGGCGGTCTGCACCGCGGTCAGCAGCGCCGACACCGCAAACGCGAAGGCCAGGCCGATGAGCACCTGGACGACCATCAGGCCGGCCACGCTCAGCGGGTCAGTGGGGACGTGCTGGCCGTGCACGGCGACGGGCGTGAGGCCGATCGCCAGCGCGACGGCGATGATCCCGCGAACGCGCGCCGGGATGATCTTCGAGGAGAACAGCGGCGCCAGCACGAACAGCGGGCTGACGCGCGCGAGCACCAGGAAGAACCCGGTGACCTGGGCGCCGCCGCCGAGCTCGGAGAGCAGCTGACTGAGCGTCAGCTGGCTCATCCGCCCACCAGCTGCGGGATCGACATGTACAGGTTCTGGGCGTAGCTGACCAGCTGGTCGAGCATCCAGGGGCCGAGGATCACCACGATCGCGGCCACGCCGACGATCTTCGGGATGAACGAAAGGCTCTGCTCCTGGATCTGCGTGACCGCCTGGAAGATGCTCACCACGAGACCGATGACGAGCCCGACCAGCAGGATCGGGCCGGCGACCTTCAGCGCGAGCGTCATCGCCTGAGTTGCGAGGTTGACGACTGTGTCCTGGTCCATTCCGGGCTCCTAGGGCGCTAGTGGAAGCTCGCGACGAGCGAGTGGGTGATCAGGTCCCATCCGTCGACCAGGACGAACAGCAAGATCTTGAATGGCAGCGAGATGAAGGTGGGCGGCAGCATCACCATGCCCATGCTCATCAGCGCTGAGGAGACGATCAGGTCGATGATCAAGAACGGCAGGAAGATCAAGAACCCGATCTGAAAGGCCGTTTTGAGCTCGCTCATGATGAACGCGGGGATCAGGACGTAGGTCGGGATGTCGGCCCGCGTCTTGGGCGGCTTGATGTGGGCGAGGCTCACGAACAGCGACAGGTCGCGGGTGCGCGTCTGCTTGAACATGAACTGGCGCAAAGGCTCCTGACCGCGTTGCAGCGCCTGCGCGGTGTCGATCTGGTGGTGCTGCAGCGGCTCGTAGGCGTCCTTCTTGATCTCGTTGATCGTCGGCGCCATCACGAACAGGGTCAAAAACAGGGCGATCCCCACCAGCACCTGGTTGGGCGGCGTGCTCTGCGTGCCCAGGGCGTTGCGGATGAAGCCCAGGACGATCAGGATCCGCGTGAAGCCGGTGACCGTGAACAGGATCGCCGGGATCAGCGAGATACCGCCGATCAGCAGCAGGATCTGAAGCGCGTTTGACGAGTCGACCTTCACGAGCGGACCGTCATCCGGCGCAGGGACTCGAGCACTCGCACCGGCGACTTGCCGTCAGGCGCGTAGTCCGGAGCTTCCTCCTCCGGTAGCTCGATCCCACAGGTGATCACCTCATCCTCCGTGTAGGTGCGAATCGGGGTGACGCTGTGCTCGGAGACGCCCACCAGCACGACATCGGTGCCCGCACGCACGAGAGCCACCGAACGCCCGTTTCCGAGCGGGAGGCTGGCGAGCTGGGACAGGCCGTTGCCGGTGGCGCGGGTCTTGCCCTTCTTGGCCTGACGCAGGATCCACGCAACTCCGTAGATCACGGCGATCACGATGAACAGGCCGACGATCGTGCGGACGATGCTTCCGCCGCTGCTCGACGACGTGGTGTGCGTCGGCAGCGACGAGCTGCCGAGGTTCACCGGCGTGTTCTCACCGGCGGCCGCCTTGATGCTGGCCGTGCTCGGGGTACCCGAGCCGGCTGCAAGCGCGGTCGCGGCAGGAACGAGAGTCAGGGCGCCGACCATCACGACGCCACGGATAAGCATGAGCGACTTATTCATCGAGGGAAGACTCCGAGGGAGAGTCCTCCCCATGATCGGCCGGGGTGGGCGTTACTTGAGAGTGGCGGTCACGCGGCCCAGGGCCGCTCCCGCCGGCGGAGACCGCATCCGGCTCTGGGCCGGCCTACGCTCCGCTTCAAGAGTCCGCGAGACCGCTTCGCTAGGCCGGCGGTCTCCACGGGCGGGCATCACGCCCGCCCATCGTTAGGCCAACGCTTTGCCCACAGCTTCGAGCAGCTGCGCGGGCTGGAACGGCTTGACGACGAAGTCCTTGGCGCCGAGCTGGATCGACTCGATCACCTTGCTCTCCTGGCCCAGCGCCGAGCACATCAGCACACGCGCGCCGGGATCCAGGGCGATGATCTCCTTCAGCGCGGTGATGCCGTCCTTGTCGGGCATCGTGATGTCCAGCGTGATCAGCTCGGGGGACAGCTCCTGGAAGCGCTTGACCGCCTCTATGCCGGTGCCGGCCTCGCCGACCACCTCGTGGCCGCCGGAGACCAGCGCGTCGCTCACGACCTTGCGCATGAATGCGGCATCGTCGACTACGAGTACACGGGCCATCAGGTTCCTGCTCCTTCAGATTCTGGATCGGTTGGTTCGTTTGCTTCGGTGGCCCCCGGAGCGTCTTCGACAGCCTCCACGTCTTGTTCGGCGTCGTCAACGTCGGTCTGAACCGGTTCAGGGGCTTCCTCGACGTCTGTCTCGGTGCCCGGCTCCGGCGCCTCCGGCTCGGCCTCCACGGCCCGCTCCTCCGCAACGGCCGTCTCCTGCACCGGCGCTTCGTCCTCGACCTCAACGGCCTCGGCCTCGACGTCGGCCTCCTCAATCACCTGCTCCTCCTCGAGCTCGCTCGCCAGCGGGCGGCGCGGCAGTCGCTGGCGGCCGTTGAGGGCGATCAGCGGCCCGCTGACCTCATCGACGCACACGGCCCACTCGCCGTCGTCGGTGAGCACCAGGTGCCCCTGGGCGAAGCGCATGCCGTTTACGAACAGGTCCACCGGAGCGTCGGCGCCGCGGTCGAGGTCGACGACCGCGCCGAGCGGCATCGACAGTGCCTTGCCCAGCGGCATCCGCGCGCGTCCGAGCTCTGCCCACACCCGCAGGGTGGTGTCTCCGAGCGCCTCCTGGAGGCTGACGCTGCCGCCGTTGCGCTGGCCGTCCGGCGCCGCCTGCTCGCCGTTGCCCGACGGGGCGGGGTCGTTCGCCGTGGCCCGCTGCTCGGCGCTCAGCTCGTCCATGGCGCGAGCCATCCGCACCACGAAAGCGCTGGGCACGAGCTGGATCAGCCGGCACGACTCGCCGCCGATCAAGAACGTCGTGGATGTCGCGTACGGGGCGCTGCCGTACAGCTCGTCGGCCTTGGTGGGATCGTCCAGCACCCGCGTATCGGGCGGCGAAATGCCGATTTGCTGGCCCAGCACCACGCCGATCGCGGCCGCGGCGGCGGCCATCATCTGGTTGGCGGCTTCGGCGATCGCGGACAGCTCGAACTCCGAAAGCTGCTGATCGTCGTCCGGGTCGTCCTCGGCGGGTACGCCCATGGCGCCGGCGAGGGTACGCGCGCCGTTGGCGGTCAGCACGAAGATGTTGGCGCCGGTGACGCCGTCGATGTACGACACGCTCGAGGCGACCGCGCCGCGCGGGACGTTGGCGAACGGGGTCGTGCCCTCTGCGAGCACCGAGACCTCGCCGCGCTCGACCGCTCCCGGCGTGAACGACTCGAGCACCTGGGCGATCGCCTCGGCGCTGGAGGCCCCGAGGCGGGTCAGCGCCTCGCGCGGGGTGATGTCCTTCTGGCTCACACCGATCTCCCCTCGGTGCCGCAGATCTGCACCGCACGGCGGGGACCGTTGGATCCCGGCTGTGCCTGGGCGAGCTTGACGTTCTCGGCAAACAGGGAGACGCCGTGCTCGGCCCGCGCGCCGAGCCGGATCACGCTTCCGGGCGCGAGCGCCAGGATGTCCTCGATCGGCAGCCGGGTGGCCGCGACCTCAGCGCGCAGCGTCACCGGCACGCCCGCCATGGCACGCTCGATCTCGGTGGCGTCGCCGGCTTCCTCCTCCTCGGCGAGCGCGTTGCGACCAGAGATGTTCTCGCTGATCGGCTCGATCGCAGCCCACG
Organism: uncultured Solirubrobacterales bacterium; assembly: GCA_963725925.1. Taxonomy (GTDB): domain Bacteria; phylum Actinomycetota; class Thermoleophilia; order Solirubrobacterales; family Solirubrobacteraceae; genus Palsa-465. Next base: position 60,282 of record CAVSAY010000001.1, on the reverse strand, counting down.
GGATGAGCAGCGCAAAAGCTGCCGAATGCTTGTTGATCCTGCTCTCGATCATCACCACGAACGTCGGCTCTGAGACCGATGCGATCTGGCTGGCCTCGCTGTGGGTCTCGATCTCTCCGCGTCCCAGGGTGACGCCCGCGAGGTCCTCCCAGACGACCGTCAGCTGCTGGACGATCGAGTCGAACAGGCGGCCCGTGAGCGTCCAGTCGATCTCGCTGAACCGGCGCTCACGCGGCGGCCGGTCCGGCGCGCCGCCGAGCAGCGCGTCCAGGCACATGAGCACGAATGGCTGCTCGATCGTCAGCAGCATCCGCGTTCCGATCGGCTGCACGTCGAGGACGGCGCGCAGCGAGCCCTGGGCGAGCTGTGCCTGGGCTGCCGACCAGGTCAGCTGGGACGTGTTGATCGTCTCGAGCTCGATCGTGCAACGCAGCTCCGCCGAGAGCCGGGTCACGGCCGTCTGGCAGAACGCGTCGATCGCGCGGGCGATCCGGCGCTGGTGGTCGGTCGTGAACTTGGTGGGCCGCGAGAAGTCCACCGTGCGCAGCCGCGGGCCGCGCCGGTTGCCGGCGCTGGCCGTCTGTTCGGGCAGCTGGCCCTTCTTGGCTGCATCGACCAGTGCAGCGATCTGGTCGTTGTTCAGCATCTCGCTCATCCACGCTCCTGTTCAAAGCCGTTGGACGCGTTTGCGTCCAATAGAGTGATCGTCCCGCCGCCCGATTCCTTCACTGTCACGGCGCAATCTCCGGCCGCGACGCGCATCGTGCGACCGCGGCTGCCACCGGTGGCGGCCGCGCGAACCTTCAGGCCGCGTCGTGCCAGCTCGTTGCGGACCGCCACTTCGTTGCGGCCGCCGATGTCCAGATCCGCGCTGACCTCGAACATCTTGGCGCCGCCTGCGATCGCGGCCTCGAGGCGGCGTTCGCTCGCCCCGGCACTGCACATCTGGGCGATCAACGCGGGCACGGCGCGGTCTGCGAACTTGGCGCTTGCGCCTTCCTTGTCCTGGGCCTCGGGGAGCACGATGTGGGCAAGCCCCGCCACGCCCGCTACGCGGTCGACCAGCGCCAGCCCGATGCACGACCCCAGGCCGCGCGCCACGAGCTCCTCACCGGGGGCCGAAGCGATCGCGAGCTCTCCCATGCTGACCGTGCCCATCGCGATCATCGACCGTCCGCGAGCCCGAGCGGCGCGAGCAGCTCGGACACGCCTCCGGCGGTCGGCAGTAGCAGGAACGAGATCGAGCACGGCAGCTCGGCGACGTGCAGCACGGAGTCCAGCACGAGCACCAGCTCGGAGTTGTCGGCCGGCTTGGCGGGCAGCGACGAGAAGATCGCCTCGGGGGCGTCGGTGGCAAGCCGGGGTGGGCACGGTGCCAGCTCGAGTCCGGTGATCGCCGACAGCGCGTTCAGGTAGGAGGCGCCGAGGATGTTTCCGATCTCGCGCAGCGCCGACTCGCCGACCTCGGTCCCGGGGACGACCCCAAGCAGCCTGCAGAGCGTCTCGGCGTCGGCGCTGGGGATCATCAGCAGCACGACGCCCTCGATGTGTCCCTCCAGCGGCGTCACCACGCCGGCCACGGGCCCGTCGGCCGAGCCATACGCGGCGATCGCGTCGGCGCGCGGCAGTGCCAGCGCGTTGGGAACGCTCAGGTCGACCTCGGTGCCCAGCATCTGCGCGAGCGCGGTGGCCGCGTGCCCGGACGCGATGTTGGCCAGCTCCCGCAACGCGTCGAGCTGAAGCTCCGTAAGGCGCGGTGTCGGTCGCCTGCTCATGCCGCGAACCGCAGTTCGGTCGTTGCCAGCGCACCGTCGACCAGCGCGTCGCAGTCGACGATCAGCGCGATCCGGGCGTCGGCGAGCGTCGCCCCACCCGACACGGGCTGTTCGTCGGCGACGATCGGCGGCAGCGGGCGGGTGACGAGCTCGCGCTGTCCGACGAGGTCGTCGACGGCGACCGCCAGCCGGCGGTCCTGTGCCCGGATGATGACGACGAACTGGGGCTCGCCGGTCGCGGTGCGCCTGTACATCTCGGCGGCATCGACGAGTGGCAGCACGTCGTCGTCGAGCACCAGCATCCGGCGCCCGGCGACGGAGCGCACGGCTCCATCGGACATGCGCAGCGTGCGCTCGATGCGATCGATCGGGAAGGCGAACGGCGCGCCCGCCACCTCGACCTGGAGGGCCGAGACGATTGCCAGCGTCAACGGCAGCCGGATCTGCGCGGCGGTACCCACGCCGGGCTCGGAGTCGATCAGAACCTCGCCGCCGAGCTGGCGGATCTTGGCGCGGACCGCGTCCATGCCGACGCCGCGACCGGAGATGTCGCTGGTGGTCTCAGATGTGGTGAAACCAGGAGCGAACAAGAGCTCTATCGCTGTGCGCACGTCGATCTCGGACGCGGCCTGTGCGTCGATCAGCCCCAAGGACGCTGCCTTGCGACCGATCGCGGCCGGGTCGAGACCGCGGCCGTCGTCGCGCACTTCGATGATCACGCTGCCTCCCGCCTGGCTGGCGACGAGCGAAATTGTTCCATGCCTCGGCTTTCCCGACGCCTCGCGCTCGTCGGCTGACTCGAGCCCGTGGTCGACGGCGTTGCGGACCAGGTGCACGAGCGGGTCGCCGATCGCGTCGACGACGGTGCGGTCGAGCTCGGTGTCCGAGCCCACGAGGTCGAGCTTGACCTCCTTGCCGGTCTTGCTCGCGAGATCGCGCACCAGCCGGGGGAAGCGCAGGAACACGATGTCGACGGGAATCATCCGGACCTGCATGACCATCGCCTGCAGCGCCTGCGAGCTGCGGGTCAGATCCTGGATGGCCTGGTGGAGTCCCGGGACGTCGAGTCCGGCGGTCAGCGCATCCACCGCCGTGCGGTGGATCACGAGCTCGCCCATCAGGTGCATCAGCGAGTCGAGGCGTCCGGCGTCGACGCGCACCGTGCGGGTGGCCTTGTGAGCGCCCGTGCTCGCGGCCTCCGGCTGCTGCGCGGGCTCGGCGGCGGCCTCTGGCTCGGCCGGCGCCGCGGCGATCTGGCTGACGTCGAGCTCCGCGACCTCGACCGTCGCGACCTCCGAGACGCTGCCGGCGGCCTGGCCGACGGAATCCTGGTCGTGATCGGTCGCGATCCACGCATCGATCTGGCGGCCGTCGAACAGCTCGAGTCCGTCTGGGGCCGGATTGCTCGCGACGACTTCGCCATGCTCGCTCAGGCCCGCAAGCACCATGTGCGCGCGCACCGCCGGCATCAGCGTGTCCTCGTTGAGCCTGACGCGGACGTGCAGGATCCGCGCGCCGGCGGCCTGGGCAGCGTCCAGCGCGGTGGCGTCCGCCGGCTTGACGGCTCCGACGCGAGAGCGCTCCTGGTCACGGGTGCGGGGCCTGACCAGGGAGCGCAGGCGCGTTACCAGCGGCTCGGGATCCAGCGCCTCCTGCCCGTCGGACTCGATTGACTCCACGGCCTGCGAGAGCGCGTCCAGGCACGCGAACACGGTGTCGATCGCCTCGGTCTTGAGGCCCGTGCTGCGCTGGCGCAACAGCTCGAACACGTCCTCCATCGCGTGCGTGAGCTCCGCGATCTTCGCGAAACCCATGGTCGCGCTCATGCCCTTCAGCGAATGCGCGATGCGGAAGATCTCGTCGACCGTCGGCGGATCCTTGGGGTTCTTCTCCAGGCGCACGATCGCCAGGTTCAGCTGCTCGAGGTGCTCGCGCGTCTCGGCGAGGAACATCGGCATGTACTCGGAGGTATCCATCAGCTCTTGCGGTAGATGAAGGGGTGCGCCGGCTCGAGCTTGGCCGACCGGGGGTCGGTCACACGCTCGGTTCCGCCGACGACCAGGTAGCCGCCTGGCCGCAGCGCGTGGGCGAGCCGGGCGTGCAGCTCGTCGCGGATCTTGTCGGTGAAGTAGATGACCGTGTTGCGGCACAGGATCAGGTCGTAGCTGGCGGAGAGCCGGCGAATCCGCAGCAGGTCGCCGACCTCGAACTGAGTGACCGCGCGCAGCTCGTCCTTGGCCTGCCAGCCGTCTGGCACGCGCTCAAACCAGCGGTTCATCGCGTCCTGGGGCGCCTCACGCGCGTCGGCTTCGGTGAACAGCCCCGCGCGCGCCATCGACACCATCCGCGCGTCGATGTCGGTGCCGATCACCGTGAGCGCGACGTCGGGAATCGTGTCGGCGCACACCGCCGCCAGCGTGTACGCCTCGGCGCCGTATGAGCAGCCGGCGCTCCACACCCGCAGGGTGCCCTTGGCGGCAAGGTCGGGAAGCACGCTCTGGCGCAGCCTGGCCCACTGATCGGGATGGCGCCACAGCTGTGAGACGTTGATCGTCACGCGGTCGAGCAGCGTCTCGAGCTGGCGGCGGTCCTTGCGCAGGCGGTCAAGCGAGTCGGTCAGCACCGAGCAGCCCTGGCGGGCGAAGAAGCTGCGCAGGCGCCGCTCCATCTGCGGTCGGCGGTACTGGCTGAGGTCGATCCCACAGATCTCCCGAAGGCCCTCGCAGAACGCGAGGTAGTCGTCGTGGGTGATGGCGCTCATCGTCCGGCCTCCTGGGCGATCGCATCGGCGATCCGGTGCAGCGGCAGGATCGCGTCGGCCAAGCCGTGGTCGACGATCGCCCGGGGCATTCCGTAAACCGTGCAACTCTCCTCGGACTCGACGAGCACGCGCCCGCCCTGACGGTGCACCTCCTGGGCGCCGCGAAGCCCGTCGTTGCCCATCCCGGTCAGGACGACGAGCAGCAGCCGGGGGCCGTACACCCGCGCGACGTCCTCGATCAGGAGGTCGGCACGGGGCCGCAGACCGCCCACGGCGGGCGCGTCGCTGACGGAGATGTGGCCGTCGCCGATCAGGCGCAGATGGCGGCCTCCCGGGGCGATCAGAGCGGTGCGGGGATCCAGGCGCTCGCCGCCGGCTGCCTCCCGGACCTGAAGCTCGGCGCCGCAGTCCAGGCGCGACGCCAGCGATTCGGTGAACCCCGCCGGCATGTGCTGGACGATCAGCGTGCCGATCCCCAGCGGGCAGGGAAGCTTTGGCACGAGCCGCGAAAGCGCGCGTGGGCCGCCGGTGGAGCTGGCGATGATCACGGCGCGCGCGGTCACGGGGCGGGGGACAGGCGCCGGCGCGGGCGCGTCGTGCGCCGGGGCAGAGAGAGCGGGGGAGGGAGCCCGGAGCGGCCGAGTGGACGCCTTCAGCCTGTGCGAGGCGGCCGCGAGCCTGACCTTGGCGCCGAGCACCTCGATGAAGCCCTCGAGCCCCTCGCTGGCGGCGGGCTTGGGGACGAGGTCGAACGCGCCTTCGGCGAGGGCATCGACCGCTCGGGCGCCGTGCGCGGCTGAGAACGCCGACACAACCACCACGGGGATGCTGGCTCCAGGGCGCTCGCGCAGCGCACGGAGCACGCCCAGCCCATCGAGGCCGGGCATCGTCAGATCAAGCGTCATCGCGTCCGGACGCTCGCGCTCACACAGCTCGAGCGCCTCGTCGCCGTTGCGCGCGCTGCCGACCACGTCCACGCCCGCCTTCTCCAGCGAGCGCGAGACGATGCTGCGCATCAAGGCGTTGTCGTCGGCGACGACGACGCGGGCCGGACTGATAGTGGGTGCGTCAGGCATGCAACCGCTCAGGCGGCAGCCGGAAGCTCGGGCGCCGAGAACGCCGCGCTCGGATGCAGCAGCACGATCAGCCGCTCGCCCACCTTGGCGATCGCCTCGACCACCGACGCATCCGTGCCGGGGGCCGCCTGAAGCTGCTCGGCGTCGATTGTGAGTACCTCCTCGACGCCGTCGACGATTACGCCGGCGATCTCGGTGCCGGTGTCGACGATCACGATCTTGGCCTGCGGGGTGAGCCGCGAGGGGACTCCGAGCCGTGCGGCTAGGTCGTAGACGGGGATGATCTGACCGCGCAGGCTGATCACGCCCTTGACCCAGTCGGTGCGCGACACGACCGAGCGAGGCTCGGCGTAGCGGATGATCTCGTGGACCTGTGCGATCGGCAGCGCGTAGTGCTCGTCCCCGAGGTTGAAGACGACCAGCTGGCGCGCGTTCGTCGTGTCGGACATGGCTTAGCCCTCGCTGGACGGGAGGCCGAGCGGGGCGGCGGGCTCGGTGGGGAGCCCGTCGACGGGCTCGGAAGCGTTCAGGTCGCCGAGCATCTCGGTGACGCGCAGGCCGAACTGCTCGTCGATGACCACGACTTCGCCGCGTGCGATCGCGGTGCCGTTGACCAGCAGGTCGACGGGCTCGCCGGCCATGCGGTCAAGGGTGATGATCGATCCCTGGCGCAGCTCCAGCGTCTCGCCGACGGTCATCCGCGAACGGCCCATCTCGACGCTGAGGTCGACCGGCACCGCCGACAGGCGGCGCAGGTCGCCGAGCGGGTTGCCCGTGGTGGCGAGCTCTCCGCCCTGGTCGTGCAGCTGCTCGAGTTCCATTCGGTCACTCATCGCCGCACCTACTGGACCGCTAGGTCCGTGAAGAGGATCTCGTGCACCTTGACGTCGGTGCCGCTCTTGATGGCCGCCAGGATCTCCGACTTCAGATGCTCGCGGCCCTTGTCGCTGGTGAGCGTGCCGCTGCTCTGGTCGGTGATCAGGTTGGTGATGATGTCGCGGACCGCCGCCTCCTCGGGCAGCGTCCCGAAGCCCTCGGGCGGCGCAGCGCCGCCGCCTTCGCCGCCGGCAGCCGCGCCCGTGCTCTGGCCTGGAGCCAGCACGAGTGCCACGGTCAGCGTCGCGTAGCGGCCGTCCTTGAGGTTCGCCGTGAACTGCTTGGGCAGGATGTAGATCGTTCCCTCGATCTTCTCCTTGGCCAGTGCGGGCTTGAGGAACATGCTCTTGGCGACGAAGCCGCCGCCGGCGAGCAGGACGACCAGGACGATGATGATCTTCTTCTTCATGGGTTAGGGCGCGGGGGTCGGGTTCTTGATCAGGATGGGGGAACTGGGTTGATGCGCTGCAGCACGATCTCAACGCGCCGGTTCTTGGCGCGACCCGCGGCCGTCGCGTTGCTCGCGAGCGGATGCAGGTCTGCGTATCCGACGGCCCCGAGTCGCTCGCGGTTGACGCCCTTGGCGATCAGATAACGCACCACGGTCGTCGCCCGGTCGGTCGACAGCTCCCAGTTGGATGGGTACTGAGAGCTCGAGATCGGAACGTTGTCGGTATGTCCTTCCACTGTGATCGGATGACTCTTGTCAACATTGAGCAACTGGGCGACTTCGTTGAGCAGGGGGAAGCCCACCGGCTGCAACGTCGCTTGGCCTGAGGCGAACAGGAGCTGATCGGTGAGCACCCGGACGACCAGCCCGCGGCGGTCGATCACGGTCTGGACGTCATTGGAGAGGCCGTGTTCCTTGGCGTAGGCGTCGAGCTTCTGCTTGAGCGAGGCAAGCGATGCCTGCTCGCGGAGCGCGGCGCTCATGCTGTTCAGCGCGGCCTCGAGCTGCTTTGAGTTCAGCGAGGCGGAGGACTGGTTGGCCTTGCTCGACGCGATCGACGGGTTGGCCTTGGCCGCCGCGACCGGGTTGAGCGGGACCAAGGAGGGGATCTCGGCGGTGGCGGGGGTGTGGGCAGTCGTCGACTGCGAGCCCGACTGCATGATCGAGCGCCCGCCCGGCAGGATCGAACCGGAGAACGCCGCCTTCAGCGACTGCTGCAGCGTCTGGTACTTGGAGATGTTCACCGACGAGATCGAGAACAGCACCATGAACAGCGCCATCAGCAGCGTGATCATGTCCGCATAGGTGAGCAGCCACCGCTCGTCGTTCTCGTGCTCGGCGTGGGCTCCGCGCCCCCGCCGGCCACGTCCGCCGTGGCCAGCCATCGCTAGGCCGCCTCGGCCTGCTGCTGCGGCATCTCGGAGGCGCCGCCCGAGCCCTCCTCGGAGTTACGCGCCACCGGCGGGACGTACGAGGTGAGCTTGTCGGCCACCACGCGCGGGTTGTCGCCCGCCTGCACGGAGAGAATTCCTTCGACGGTCAACGTCCGCAGCTCGACCTCTTCGGCCGACATCGACTTCAGCCTGTTGGCGACCGGCAGGTAGATGACGTTCGCCGAGCCGACGCCCATCAGCGTGGCGATGAAGGCCGAGGAGATGGAGGGACCGAGCGTCGCCGGTGCGGACAGGTTCTGGAGCACGTGCACCAGGCCCATCACGGTCCCGATGATCCCGATCGTCGGGGCGAAGCCGCCGGCCTTCTCGAAGGGGGCCGCGCCGGATGCATGCCGCGCAGCCATGCCGTCGATCTCGGCCTCGAGGATGTCGCGGACGATCTCGGGGTCGGTGCCGTCGACGACGAGCTGCAGTCCCTTCTTGGTGAAATCGTCGTCGATCTCCTTGACCTTGGCGTCGAGCGCCAGCAGACCCTCGCGACGCGCCTGCTCGGCAAGCGACACGAGCAGGTCGACGCGGCCCTTGACGTCGGGCGGCTCAGAGCTGATCACAGTCTTGTAGAGCGACGGGATGCGCTTCATCCCGTCCATGCCGACGCTCGCCATCGTCGCGCCGGCCGTGCCCGCGATGATGATCAGCAGCGCCGGGATGTTCATGAACGCGGCCGGGCTCGTCCCGTCCATCATCGCGCTCATCAGGATCCCGACTATTGCGACGCCGATTCCTATGCCGGTTGCGGCCTTCATGATCCTGTGATCGGCCGCCGTCCAGAAACCTTCAACGGCCTGGACGCGTGTCCAGCGGACCTGGACGCAGGCACGTTGGGGGTGCTTGACGGGCGACCCAGAAGGGCCGTGTTACCAGGGAAAACGTGAGTGCGGACACGCGCGCGAAGAGGAGCGTTGCGCGTGCCGGCAGGGGCGAGCGACATGCGGGTTGACATGCGGCTGCGTCTGGCTGCTGACTTGCCGAAAAGCAGACCGTCGCTCCACGGCGCTGAGGCCGTGGAGTCGACGATCTAGGCCTGGGCGCTGCTCTGGGACTCGTCGCTGGAGTGCGCCAGGCGCACGTGCGGGCGCGAGGCCGATGCTTCGGCCCTGCGGCCCTGCGGAGCGGAGCCGTCCGCGCGCAGCTCGTGGCGGCGGCGCAGCGCGCCGGCGAGGATGTCGACGCGGTACGCGCGCACCTCGGAAACGACACGCTCGGGCGTCTCGGCCACGACGATCTTGGCCCCGGTGGCGAGCGTGATCACGGTGTCGGGCGTAGCCTCGACGGTCACGATCAGGTCGGGGTTGAGGCGGAAGATCTCGAGCTTGTGCCCGAGGCGGTGCAAGGTGATCATGGTGGTTTCCCGTCAAATGGTGGGATGGTCCGAGAAGTGAGGGGCGGCGTTCCCTCGATTGCCGCCCCTCATTCTCGGTGGGGGTTTACGACCTCAGCTGCACCAGGGTCTGGAGCATCTGGTCGGCGGTGCTGATCACGGACGAGTTGGCCTGGTAGCCACGCTCGGCCTGGATCATGTTGGTGAACTCGGTCGCCATGTCGACGTTGGACATCTCCAGCGTGCCCGCGATCGTCTGGCCGAAGCCCGCGGTGTTTGGCGTGCCCGTCGACGGGGTGCCGGACGCCGCGGACTCGGTCCACAGTGAGCCGCCCATGCGGGTCATGCCGGCCTCGTTGGGGAACGTCGACAGCGTCAGGTAGCCGGCGGTCACCCGCTGCTGGTAGGTCGCATTGCTCGAGTTCTGGTCGACGTAGCTGACGCTTCCGTCCTGGCCGATCGCGACGTCGGTCGAGCCCGGCGGCACGTTGATGTAGCCGTCGGTCGAGTTCGGCGAGTACGTGATGTTCGGCGCGGTGCCGCTGGGGGTGGCGCCGTGGCCGACGACGTACTGGCCCTCCTGGGTGGTCAGGTAGCCCTTCGGGTTGATCGTCATGTCGCCGTTACGCGTGTACTCGATCTGCTGGGTGGCGCTGAGCGGGGTGCTCGGGTCACCGGTGGTGACGCGCAGGAACCCGTCGCCCTGGATCGCGACGTCCGTCGGGTTACCCGTCGACTGCAGTGAGCCGGTGGTCATCAGGTTGTCGATCGAGCCGACCGTAACGCCAAGGCCGACCTGCTCCGGGTTGGAGCCGGCGACGTTGCCGTTGGGGCCGGCGCCCGCGCGCACGAGCTGCGAGAGCTCGTCCACGAACGTGGTCCGCTGGGCCTTGAACCCGACGGTGTCGACGTTGGCCAGGTTGTTGGCGGTCACGTCGAGCATCGTCTGGTGCGCTTCCAAGCCGCTGATCGCGGCGTACATGCCTCGCATCATCGGGGCATCACTTCCTTTCGCGGCCTCCTCGCAGAGGTCCAGCCGGGGGTGTGTTGTGTAACCGCGTTCGTCATGCGATCACGGCGCTGTCGATGTTTGTGAACACGTGCTCGCGCATGTGCTCGGATCCCACCGCCGTGATGACGGTGTTGTTCGAGACGGACACCACGTAGGCGGTGCCGTCCACGAAGACCACTGAGTCCCGTGAGCCCTTGCCCGCGGCGCGCGACACGCCGTTGGTGAGCCGGTCGAGAATCGACTGGCTCAGCTGGATGCCGCGCTGACGCAGACGGTCCAGCGCGTGGCGCGAGAAGCGCGGCGGCTGGCCCGCCGTCGTGCGCTGGGCCAGCACCTCGGCGAACGATGGCCCCGTGAGGGCCGCGGTCGCGCTCGATGCAGGCGCCGCCGGGGCGGTCGGTGTGACCAGCCCGGGGGAGACCAGCGCAGCGTTTTGGACAGGGGAGCTCACGACGTTTGTTCCTGATCGGTCAGGAGACCTCGCTGACGCCACCCGGCTGAATGCCGGTGTCGCCGTTGACGGTCAAGGTCGGCCCAGAGGTCGTGAAATCGACCTTCTGCACGACGCCGGTGCCGCTGTTGCCCGACGGGTCGATGTAGCTGACCGTGTGGCCGAGCAGCGCCAGCGCCTGGGAGGCCTGATCAGCTTGGGCGCTCTGCGCGGTCGACTGCGCGGTGTTGGTCTGTTGCTCGAGCGAGGTGAACTGGGCAAGCTCGGTGACGTACTGCGTCGGGTCGCTCGAGTTCGGGCTCATCGGGTTCTGGTTCTGCAGCTCGGCCATCATCAGCTGCAGGAACTGGTCCTTGCTCAGCAGCGAGCTCGTCGCCGACGTGTTCGACGTCGAGCTGCTTGGCGTGGTGGTGGTCGTGCCGGTGGCGGCCGCGGGTGTGACTGTGCTCATGGGTCGTTTCCTTGTCTGATCCGCGCCCGTCAGGCGAGCACGTTCACGAGTGCGCCGTTTGGCAGCACGATGGTCGTGGGCTGGGAAGCTCCGTCGTCCGCAGCGGTGTCGTTTTCGCCGGCGGTCCGGTCTGACTGGGAGGTCTGCGCGCCGCCGTCGGCGGAGCCGCGCTGGTCACCACGCGTCTCGATGTCCAGCCGCAGCAGGTGCAGGCCCGAGTCCTGCAGCGAGCGCCGCAGATCGTCGCCACCCTGCTGCATCGTCTGGGCGGCTGCCGAGTGGTCGGCGACGACCTTGGCGACGATGCCGTCAGACGTCTTCTGCAGGTGGATCGTGATCTGGCCCAGGTTCGCGGGCGCGAGCTGGATCTTGGCCTGGGAGAACCCCTGGCGCGCGCCGAGCTCGATCGTCGTCTTGACCGTCTCGAACGGCCTCGCTGAGGCCGACGCCGTAGCGGGCCGGGCCGGTCGCTGCCGCGGTGGCGGCGGTCGGCGCCGTCGCTGCGGTCTGCGGGGTGGGCCCAGCCGCCAGGCCGGGTGTCGGCGTGGTCGCGTTCGCAGCCTGGGTCGGCGCAGCCTGCTCGGGCTGTGCCTGTGAGTCAGCCGGCGAAGCGTGGAGCGGTGCCTGGTTGGGCTGTGGCTGCGACTGGCCGCCCGTGCCGTTCTGGCCGGCGTCCTGCGCACCCGTGCTCGGGGCCTGCGGCTGCGCGGTGGCGGACGTCGTGGTGGGCGCGTCGCTCTGGGCGTCGCCGTGCGCCGAGGTGCCGGGGCCGGCGGTCTTGGCGCCGTGCTTGGCGGTCGGTGCGCCTGCCTGGCCGGACACCGTCGTTGCGGCTTCGCCGGCGGGCGTCGTCGCCGCCGTTGTCTGGGTTGCCGTTGCCGGGGTCTGCAGGTCGGTCGTCTGCGGGTCTGCGGGTCGGTCGCCTGCACCGTCTGGGGAGCAGCCGCGGCCCCGACGGATGCGCCGGCTTGCAGCCCGGCATCCGTGGGGACCGCGGTCGCCTGCGAGCCCGACTCGCTCAGCTGGTCCGCCGCCGTGGCGTTGACATCCGGTGTCGCGGGCGCGACAGGTGCCGGTGCCGGCTTGACGGTGGCGGGGATGAAGTTGCTGGTCTGAGCGGTGTCGCCGGCCGCGGGCTGCACGGCGTCGCTCGGGCCCGAAGCCGGGGGGAGAGCAGTGGCCGGGCTCACAATCGCGCTTTCGGCCGTAGCGGCCGTGGCGGTCGTGTCGACGGGCGTCGGCTGCGTCTGCTGCACCGCCGGCGTGGCGGCTCGCACGGTGTGGGTGTGCGTGGTCGCGCTCGAGACGGTCGTGGGCTGGCCACCGGTCGTCGTGCCAGCGCTCGCCGACTTGTGCGAGTGGTGGCCGTTGCCGGCTCCGTGTCCATGGCTTGAGCGGCGACCGCCGGATTCGCCGGTGGTCTTGTGCTGGCCTTCCGCATGTGCGGTCCGGGCCACGTGGTGATCGAGAACGCTCGAGAAAGCGGGCGTCTCGCTGTCGGCTCCCGGCGGGCCCGACCCGCCTGCCGATGTTCGCGCCGTTCGTGTCGCTGCCGCTTGCGCGGCGCCCGACACGGGCGCGGTGAGTCCTTGGCTCATGCTGCTCTTCTCCTGAATCCGTTTATTGCCATCTCGTCGAGCAGCAGGCCCTCGCGGCGAGCGACTTCACGCTCGTGGTCGACGCGACGGCTCTCCTTCAGGCGCTCAAGCGCCTGGCGTTCCATCGCGGCCACGGTCAGTGCGTCGCGCCGCCGGTTGAGCTCAAGCTCCTGACGGTGCAGATCGCGGCGAGTGGCCAGGTGGGCCTCCTCGCTGCGCTCGAGGTAGGCCTGACGCGCCATCAGATCACCGGCTGTGGCCGGTGCGCTGGTGCCGTTGCGCTGCTCGCTCTGAGCCTGCGCAATGCGGTCGGCGGCGGCCTGCTCCTGCTCTTCGCAGACGCGGTGGGCCACCATTGCGCCCGCGAGCTCCTCCTTGGCGACGTCTTCGCGACGCTCCCGGAGGGCTCTTATGCGTTCAAGCCTGAAACGGAACGAAGTCCCGGTCATGGTCGTGTAGTCGGCCGCTTTGCGGGGTTTTTCAGCGCTGTGGACGCTTGTACGACCGCTAAGCGGTCAGCTGCAGGGAGGGGATCGCGACCGGCGCGGTCGTCACACCGCCGGCCGGGACCTGGGGCACCGGCGCCAACGCCGGATGTGCGCCGGCGTCGACGACGTCGCCCGTCAAGATGACCGGCGCGGCGAGCTCGTGGGCCAGCGCGAGCAACTCGGCGTCGGCGTCCTGCAAAGTGCTGGGCTGATGGACCTGCTGGCGCAGGAACGCGTCGATGCGCGGGCGCAGCGTGATCGCGGCGTCGAGCACCGGGTCGGTGCCGCGCTGGTAGGCGCCGATCGAGATCAGGTCCTCCTTCTCCCGGTAGGCGGCGAGCGCCGAGCGCAACCGCGTGCCGGCATCGCGAACCTCGTCGGTGGTGATCTCGCCGATCAGTCGCGACACGCTCTGGAGCACATCGATCGCCGGGTAGTGGCCGGTGTGTGCGAGCGAGCGGGTGAGCACCACGTGTCCGTCGAGGATCGAGCGGACGGCGTCGGCGATCGGCTCGTTCATGTCGTCGCCGTCGACGAGCACCGTGTAGAGGCCTGTGATCGACCCGGTCGGGCTGGTGCCGGCGCGCTCGAGCAGCTGGGGCAGCAAGGCGAACACGCTGGGCGTGTAGCCGCGGGTGGCGGGGGGCTCGCCGATCGCCAGCCCGACTTCCCGCTGCGCCATCGCAAACCGGGTCACGGAGTCCATCATCAGCATCACGTCGGCGCCCTGGTCGCGGAAGTGCTCGGCGATCGCGGTGGCCGTGAAGGCGGCGCGGATCCGCACCAACGCGGGCTGGTCGGAGGTCGCAACGACGACCACGGAGTGGCTCAGCGCATCGCCGAGGTCGCGCTCGATGAACTCCCGCACCTCTCGGCCTCGCTCGCCGACGAGCGCGATCACGTTGACCTGGGCCGAGGTCGAGCGCGCGATCATGCCCAGCAGCGAGGACTTGCCGACGCCTGAGCCGGCGAAGATGCCAAGGCGCTGACCGCGGCCACACGGGACCAGCGTGTCGAGCGCGCGGACGCCGAGCCCGACACGGTCGGTGATCCGCGGGCGTGTGAAAGCGTCCGGCGGAGCGCTGGTGGTGCTGCGCGTCAAGACGTCCTCGGGGGTCGGCATCCCGTCGAGTGGGTTGCCCAGACCGTCGATCACGCGCCCCAGCAGCGGCTCGCCGACGGCGACGCGAAACGGCTTGCCGGTCGGGTTGACGATCGTGCCGGGCCCGATTCCGTGGAGGTCGCCGAGCGGCATCAGCAGCGTGCGACCGCCGCGGAAGCCCACCACCTCGGTGGCGACGGCAGGGCGGTCGCGGCCTTCGCCGACCATGCACACCTCGCCGACCTCCACCTGGAGCCCGGTGGCCTCGATGATCAGGCCGATCAGGTCCGACACGCGGCCACGACGCTGCGACAGGTCGGCTTCCTCGATCGCCTGCGCGGCGCGGGACAGGCCGCCCGAGCCGCCGAAAGGTTCAGGCTGCATCTGCGGACTCCGGCGACAGCGCCGCCATTGCGATCTCCCTCGCGCGGGACAGCTGGGTCTGCAGGCCCGCGTCGATGTCTCCCGCCTCGGTGCGGGCGATCGCGCCGCCGCGGCCGACCCGGCGGTCGGCCTGGACGCTGAGGTGCTCGATTCCGCCGAGCTGTGAAATGAGGTTCTCGACCGAGTCTGAGACGAGCTCGAGGTCGGCGGGGTTGACGACGAGCGTCACGTGCCGGCGATCGATCAGATGGCGCAGCGCGTTGCGTGCGACGTCGACCACGCGCTCGGGCTGAACCTCGATCGCGCCCGCGAGGATCTGCTCCGCGATGCGGATCGCCAGTTCGACGGCGTCCTGCTCGGCCTCGGCGGCGAGCTGGACGCGAAGCTCGTTGACAGCACCGGCGGCGGCGGCCAGGGCGGCGAGCGCGGGCTGGGCAGCCTGCTGGGCCGCGGCAATTCCGGCTGCGCGCCCCTCGGCCTCGCCGGCGGCGCGAGCCTCGTCGCGGATCCGGTCGGCCTCGGCGCGGACGGCCGACAGCACGTCGGCGATCTCCTCCGCGCTCCCCGGGGGCGGGGCGTCGAGCTGCTGGAACGCATAGCTGGCCACGGGCGCCGCGGCCGGCTGCTGGCGCGGATCAGACGACAGCATCTTCTTCGCCGCGCGAGAGGACGACGGCGCCGGCTTCCTCGAGCTTGCGCACGATTGCCACGATCCGTCCCTGGGCCTCTTCGACCACGCGCTTTCGCTGCGGCGGCTGGAATTCCATTTCCTCGGTCAGCATCTGGGCGCCGCGCTCGGACATGTTGCCGAGGATGCGGTCCTTGACCTCGTCGGACACGCCGCGCAACGCCAGCGCCAGATCCTTCTGGTCGGCCTCGCGCAGGATCATCTGGATCGCGCGGTCGTCGAGCTTGATGATGTCCTCGAAGACGAACAGCAGGCGCCGGACCTCGACCGCGAGCTCCTCGTCGGTCTCGGTCAGCGAGTCGAGCACGTTGCGCTCGGTCGAGCGGTCGGTGTGGTTGAGGATCTCGGCCAGCGACTTGATCCCGCCGGCTGCGGAGTACTCCTGCTGGACGACGGTGTCGAGCTTCTGGCGCATCACGTCCTCGACCTGCTTGACGACGTCCGGCGATGTCTCGCCCATGCGCGCGATCCGCAGCGCGATCTCGGCCTGGTCTGAGTCGGGCAGGTTCGAGAGCACCTGCGAGGCAAGCGTGGTGTGCAGATTGGCGATCACCAGCGCGATCGTCTGCGGCGACTCGTTGCGCAGGAACGTGACCATCTGCTCGGGCGGCGTCTTGCGCAGGAACTCGAACGGACGGCGCTCGATCACGGTCGACATGCGGCCGATGATCTCCAGCGCCCGCTCGGGGCCGAGCGCACGCTCGAGCACCTCACGCGCGTAGTCGACGCCGCCTGCGTTCAGTGAGTCGTAGGCCGTGACCGTGGCGGCGAGCTCCTCGAGCACGCTCTCCGAGGTGCCGGGGTCGACGCGCTGGAGCTTTGCCATCTCCAGCGACAGCGCCTCGATCTCGTCGTCGCGCAGGTGCTTGAAGACCTGAGCGGCGCGCTCGGTGCCGAGCGAGATCAGCAGCACCGCTGCCTTGCGCCGGCCCTTGACGGCGGCGCGGCGTGCGGGCGAAGCGGCGTTTGGCGCGGCGGGGGCCAGCTGCTCGAGCTCAGTGGACATGAAAGCGTTCTAGTCCTCGCTCATCCAGGCCCGCACCTGCTGGGCGACGCGATCGGGCTCGCGCTCAACCAGCTGCTCCACCTGGCGCCGGGGGACGTTGACGGGCGCGGCGAGGACCTGCGTGTCGCCGCCGCCGCTCAGCGCGGCCAGCGAACGCGGGGTCTCGAGCTCGCGCAGCCAGGTCGGCTGTCCGAAGGACTCACGCTCGCGGCGCTTGATCATGCGGGTCATGAAGAACAGGAAGATCAGGGCGCCGAGGCCGACGAGGACGTACTTGGCGTAGCCGAGCATCTTGTTGGGAGTCGCCGCGGGCGCCGTGGTGGTCGGCTTGGCGAACGCGATCTGGGAGATCGAGATCGTGTCGCCGCGCTTGGCGTTGAGGCCGACGGCGCCGGCGACCGCTGACTTGATGGCGGCCAGAGAGGAAGCGGGCACCGACTTGTCGACGAGCACCGACACGGTCTGGCTCTTGACGGCGCCCGGCGCGATCACCGCGTGGGTGACGGTCTTGTTGACGCCGAAGGTGGTGTTGTCGGTCTTGTTCTTGTAGTTGGAGCCGCTGATTCCGCCCGTCTGGGCCGCCGCGGGGATGTTGCCGGCCGTGCCGGCCACGCCGCCGGTGCCGCCGGCGCCCGTGAGCGACTCGTTCTGGGTCTGGGTCTGCAGCGCCACGCCCTTCTTGCCGTACGTCAGCGTGTCTGAGGTGGCCTGGTTGGCGTCCACGGTCCCGTTGACCTGGACCTCGGCCTTGTTGGGCCCGAGCGTCTGCGTGAGCATTGCCCCGACCTGAGCTTCGGTCAACGAGTTGTACTTCTGGTTCGCAGCCTGCTGGGACAGCGTGGTGCCATCGGCGCCCGAGCCGTCGGAGTTCGGCCACAGAGGCGTGCCCGAGGAATCGGTGATCGTCACCTTGTTGAGCTGCAGGCCCGGGACGCTGGACGCGACGAGCTGCGCGATGCCCTTGACCGAGTTGGGGTCAAGCGTGGCGGAGTTGGACAGCAGCACGGCCGCGCTGGACGACTGCGAGCTGTCTGAGAAGAGCTGGTCCTGAGGGTTTGGCAGCACGAGCTGCACCTGCGCCGAGCTGACGCCCTGGATGCCCTCGATCGTCTGGTCGAGCTGACCCTCGAGCGCGCGCTGGTAGGTGATCTGCTGCTGGAAGTTCGAGGCGCCCAGCTGCTGCTTGTCGAACAGCTCAAAACCCGGCTGCGAGGTGCCGTTGAGCAGCCCCGCCGTGGCCAGCGCGATCCGCGCGTCGCCGGTCTTGTCGGACTGGACGGCGATCGCCGTGCCGTTGTTCTGGATCTGGTAGCCGATGCCCTTGGTCGACAGCGTGCTCGTGATCTTGCCGGTCTGGGTGGGATCCACGCCCGTCATCAGCGTCGAGTAGCTCGGCTTGGAGGCGAAGTTCATGATCAGGACCAGGAACACGATGGCCGCGGCGGCAGCGCCGCCGGCCATCGCCCAGCCCTTCGGGGTCATCTTGGATGCGAGCTGTCCGAAGTTCATTGGTTGTTAGACCTGGGTCTGGAAGATGTTCTGGGTGGCGTCTACGAGCTTGGTTCGAATCTGCGAGGCGAGGTCCATTGCGAGCGAGGCGTTCTCGACTGCGGTGATCGCCTGGGTGGGGTCTGACACCTGACCGGTGGCAAGCCCCTGCGCGGCGGTGGTGCCCTGCACCTGGGTCTGCTCGAGCGAGCTGATCGCGTTGGTCAGCGTTCCGGAGAAGCTGCCGTCGCCGCCGGTGGTCCCGGCGACCGCGTTGGGGTCCTGGGCGACGCCCGGCGTGGAGCCGATCGAGCCGACTGAGCCGACGCCCCACTCGCTGGGGCCGAGCGGCCCGATTGCACCTGAGATCGCCGGAATCACTTCAGCAGGTCCAGGGTCTTCTGGTACATGTCTTTGCTGGTGTTCATCGCGGTGACGTTGGCCTCGTAGGAGCGCGACTCGTCGATCATGTCCACCATCTCGGTGACCGAGTTGACGTTGGGCATCTTCACGTAGCCCTTGCTGTCGGCGTCCGGGTTGCCCGGGTCGTAGACGAGCTGGTCTGGCGTCGGGTCAGAGACGATTCCCGCGACCTGCACGCCGCCGGCCGCCGGGGTCTGGTTCATCGCGCCGGCGAGCGCGGCACCGAAGCCGCCGACCTGCTGGAGGACGACCTCCTGGCGCTGGTAGGGCTGGCCGTTGGCGCCGCGGGTGGTCTCGGCGTTTGCGAGGTTCTCGGCGGTGACGTCCATCCGCGTGCGGTTGGCGGTCAGGCCGCTGGCCGAGATGTCGATTGCGTCGAACAGGCTCATCAGCTCTGCCCGATCCCCATCGCGTTCTCGAGGATCGACTCGCGCTGGGCGGCGACCTGGGTGAGCGTCTGGTAGAGCAGGCCGTTCTCGGCGAGCTGCGCCGACTGCTGCTCGGAGTTGACTCCGTTGCCGTCGGCGCTCACCTGCTGATTGAGCGTGTACGGCTGGAAGGAGACCTGGCTGGGCGACTGGCCCGACTGGAGTGCGGCATCCAGCGTGCCCTGGAAGTTGACGTCCTGGGGCTGGTAGCCGGGGGTGTCGGCGTTGGCCAGGTTGTTGGCCAGAAGCGACTGGCGGAGCATCGAGCCGCTCATCGCGGACTCGAGCGCAAGTTGAGTGGTGTCAAGCAGGGACATGGGAGAAAGGGTCGTGAGACGTTTTCTTTCGCCCTCCCTGGGCTCGATAAGACCCGATCCATCGAGTCTTCCTGTTGATCGGCCTGCGGTGCCGATCCTTTAGGGCCTGGGCCCCTCGGTCGCGCTTAGGCCAGGACGAACTGCCCGACGAGCCGCTCGAGCTCCTCGGCCGTCCGCGCCAGGTCGGTCGCCGACGCCGCAATCTGCTCGGTCGACGCACTCGTCTGCTGAGTCGAAGCGCTGACCTGCTGTGAGGAGGCGCTCGACTGCTCGGCGACCGCGGCCACGGAGTTCATGCTGTCCTGCATGCGGCTGCCGGCGCTGGCGATCTCCTGGATCGAGGAGGCGATCTGCTCGACGCGCGAGCCGACGTCCTGGACGGCATCGGAGATGCGCACGAACGCGTCGCGGGCCTGCTCGACGGTCGCGGCGCCGTCCTCGGTCTGCCGAGAGCCATCCTCGACCACCTCAACGGCATGGCGCGTCTCGTGCTGGATCTCCTCGATCAGCGTGGCGATCGAAGATGCGGCTGACTGTGACTCCTCGGCGAGCTTGCGGACCTCCTCGGCGACGACCGCGAAGCCACGGCCCTGCTCGCCCACGCGAGCGGCCTCGATCGCGGCGTTCAGCGCCAACAGGTTGGTCTGCTCGGCAATCCCGGTGATCGTGTCGACGATCTCGCCGATCTTCTCGCTCTTGGCGTCCAGCGAGCGGATCGCGCTGGTTGCCTCGGCGCTCGAGCTGCGCACGGCGCGCATCGCCTCGGTCGCCTGAGCGACGGCGTCGGCGCCCTCCTGGGCGAGCCCGCGGGCCTGGACGGCGGCGTCGGCGGTCTGCTGGGCGCCGTTGGCGGAGATCTGGGAGGCGGCCGCGACCTCGTCGGTGAGGTCCTTGGCCTCGGTGATCGTCCGCACCTGGTCCTCGGCACCGGCTGCCACCGACGTGACGGCCTGGGCGATCTCGTCGATCGCGCGGCCGGTCTCGTGCGACGTGGTCGCCATCTGCTGCGACGCCAGCGCGAGCTGCTCCGACGCTCCGCTGATCTCGCGCAGCATCACCGCGACCCGGGCACGGGTCGTGTTGTAGGCGGCGATGCTCGACTCGGTCTTCTCGACCATCGCGTTGAACGTCGTGGTGAGCTGTCCGATCTCGTCCTGGCGCGTGCTCGGGATCTCGCTTACGCGAGGCGTGACCTCGCGGGTGAGGTCTCCGCGCGCAATCGCCTCGAGGCCCTCCTCGAGCTCGGCCAGGCAGTCGGCGTCGAGGTCGACGATCCCGTCGAGCAGGCGCTTGACGCGGACGCTGACGTCGCGCGAGATGCTGAAGCTGATGATCGCGGCGATGGCGAGCGCCAGCGCGGCGAGGATCAGCATCATCGTCCTGCCGTTGCTCGCGCTGCTGGAGGCCTCCGCGGTGTTGTCGTCCGACACCGCGGTGCTGACGGCGGCGACGGCCGTGGTGAGCTGATCGACGGCCTGGTCGGCGGGACCCGCGGCGATCTGCATGGCGTCGGCAAGGTCGCCTCCGTGTAGCGTCGACAGGACCTGCTGGTCGACCGACTGCCACCGGGTGAAGGCTGAGTTCAGGGAGCCGACGGCGTCCTGGGCAGACTGCGACGTCGCGTAGCCCTTGAGCGTGCCGATGGTCTTTTGGAAGGCGGCGACATCCGCCTCGTGGTCCTGCTGCTTCTTCGGATCGATCACGGTCGCCAGCTCCGACGCTGCGAGGTCGCGGGCGGAGCCCGACGCCTGCTCGAGCACCTGCTGCTCCTTGGCGGCGGATTGGACCTTCGCGTCGACCGCACCGATGCCGGTCCAGCCAAGCGCGACGGCGACGAGGAAGATCGCAGAGACGCCCATGAAGGCGGCGAGCAGCTGGCGGCGTACCGATGAGATCAAGAAGCGCACTGCGGGTCCTTTCGAAGTTGGATCGGCCCGGTCATCGGCGGGCGATCGCGATGCTTGAGGTCGGCGGCCGGACCGCCGGGGGTTGACGTCAGCCGCCGGCTAAGCCGCGACCGCGGCCTGCACGGGCGGCTCGCCCCAGCCCGCGATCTGGATGCTGCGATCGTCGAGCAGTGAGATCTCGTACGGCGCGTCGGGGCCGCTGATCACGCGGACCAGCGGGCGGTCGAGCTCGTCCTCGGGGACGCTGACGACGATGCCGCGGCGGCCGTCGACGAGCTCGATGTCCGAGCCGGGCGGGAAGGGGGCCACGACCCGGGAGAAGACCTGGCAGACGACCGGGTCAAACAGGATCTGGGCGCCGGCGAGGATCTCGCGGACGCCCTCGTGCGGCGGCCGCGCCGGCGCGTATGCGCGCTCGGACGTGATCGCGAGGTAGGCGTCGGCCACGGCTGCGATCCGCGCCATCTCGTGGATGTCGTCGGCCTGCTTGCCGTCCGGGTAGCCGCTGCCGTCCCAGCGCTCGTGGTGGCGGAGCACCACGGCGTGAACCAGCGGGCACCACGCGCTCGAGTCGCGGATCAGGTCGAGTCCGACCCGCGGGTGGGTCCTCATGACCTCCCACTCGGAGTCGGTCAGCTTGCCGGGCTTGTTCAAGGTCTCTGCGGGCATCGCCAGCTTGCCGATGTCATGGAGCAGCAGCCCCATTCCGAGGCGGGCGAGCCGCTCGTCGCGCTTGCCGTGCTGACGCTGGCCGCGGTGGTCGGTCCAACCCTGCTCGCCCATCAGGCGGCGGCCGATCATCAGGCCCAGCGCGGTCACGTCGATCGCGTGTTGCGCGATGTATGCCTCGGCGCAGGAGTTGCTGTTCAGGACCAGCGACTCGACGCCCGTGTCCTCAATCTCGAGCAGGATCCGCTCCACGACCTGGGTCAGCGAGTTCGCGGCCGCGGTCGGCAGCGACTTGCCGGCCGCGATCGCGCGCTTGGCCTCGTCGAAGGCGGTGGACACGGCGCGGGTGGTCAGCAGGCGCGCCTCGTCGGAGATCGCGGGGACGGGGACGATTCCGTCGCTCTGCTCGTCGGCGATGTAGATCGCGTGGATCCCCGCCTTGTCGAGCGCGTCGCGGTAGCGCTGGTCGATGCTGACACCGGCGCGCAGGAGCGGCACCGCGTCCCGACCGGTGATGATGTCGCGCCCCAACGTGGACCCGTCGGGCACCTTGTCTGTGCGAATCAGCCGCATGTCACGCAGATCGGCAGATCAGCTGGAAACTTGACCGTTAGCGGGTCAGCGGAGTGACACTACGCGCTGGCGTCGATGTGGAGGCGGCGCTGCCGGTTGGGCAGGTACCCGCGCGCGGTTCTGTCCGCCTGGGCGACGCGGCCGAGATCGGCCACGATTGCGTCGCGGCGGCGGATGATCTCGATCATCACGCGCTTGCTCATCAGCGCAGCGCGCTCGAGTGCCGGCCGGGCAGATGCGGGCGGCGTCGCCGGAAGCGTCGAAATCAGTGCTTCGCGGTCGGCGGTCAGCTGGGCGACCTCGTCGAGCCGCCCTGCTCCGACGAGCTCGAGTTCGAGCTCAAAGCTGTCGGCGAGGCGCTCGTAGGCTGCGCTCATCGCTGCTGCTCGATCGTTGCCCAGGCGTCGCGCAGCTCGCCGAGCATCGCGCTGACCCTGTCGATCTTGGCCGGATCGCGATCCAGCCGCGCCTTGAGCAGATAGCTCTGGCAGAACACGTAGATCGACTGCAGGCGGGTCGCGATTTCGCCTCCCTGCTCCATGTCCAGCACCTCGCGCAGGTGCAGGAGGATGTCCTCGGTGCGGCGGAGCTTGCGGTGGGCGAGCTCGACCTGCCCGTCGCCCATCGCGATCGCGGCCTGGCCGAGGAAGCGGCGCGCACCGTCGTAGAGCATCACGATCAGCTGCTCGGGCTGCGCGCTGAGCACTGCGCTTTCGCGGTAGGCACGAGGCGGGGCAAGATTGCTCATCTGGATGGGTCTCCCTGGGCGACGCTTGGACGGGGCTACGAGACCCGGTGGGTGCTCGGTGACGAGGGCAGCTTCTCCCTGCGACTGCTCATAGTCCGGTAATCGGCCGGCGCCTACGGATTTGAAGCTCTCCAGCGGGGAATTTGCCCGCGTTTACTTGCTGCTGATGGTCGGCAGCGCGCTGATCTGGCTCGACAGCCAGGACGCCGTCGACTGGTTCTGCGAGAGCGTCGCCTCGAGCGCCGCGAACTGGGCCTGCAGCGCCGTCTGCTTGGCGCTCAGCGTCTCCTGCATCGCCTGAATGCGACTGCTGATGTCGGAGATCTGCTGGTTGTCGCCCTGGATGCGGGTATCGAGCGTGCCGCCCACCTGAGACTCGGTGTCGACGATGCCCGAGAAGCTCTGCGACCAGCTCTTGAGCATCGCGGCCACGCCGCTGGGGTTACTCGTGAGCGCCTGCGTGAGCGTGTCGGCGTCGAGCGACAGGTCGCCGTTGATCGCGTTCTGCGAGGGCAGGGCCGAGCCGCTGGCCGCGCCGGTGCTGACGCCGATGTTCAGCATGCTCGACATCGATTGCGGAAGTCCCGACCCGGACGTGTACATCGCCTGGCGCATGTTGCTGAGCAGGTCCCGGAGGTCCGGGTCGCCGAACAGCGTGCCGACCGTCGGGTCAGAGCTCGAAGGCGACGTGGACAGCTGGGTCTGGATCTGCGAGATGACCTGGTTGTAGGACGTGACGAACGCCTGCACCGCGGTCTGGATGCTCTGCGAGTTCGGAGCCGGCGGGCTGACGTTGACCGTCACCGTGCCGCTCGTGGTCGTAAGGCCGTTCAGCGAGAGGGTCACGCCGGCGATCCCATTGGTGATCGTGTCCGAAGCCGAGCTGTGCGCGACGCCGTTGATCGTGTACTGGGCGTTCGTGCCCTGCTGGGCGAGCGCCGTCTGCTCGGTCAGAGAGCCGGACGTGTCCGACACCTGGATGTAGTTCGTACCGGTGTCGCCGGTGGCGCGGTTGGAGAACACCACGGTCCCCGAGTCGGTCGCGGTCGCCCACACGTCGAGGTTGCTGTTGGAGTTGACCGCGTTGACCAGATCCTGGGCGCTGGCGTTGGCGTTGAGCGAGACCTGCTGGCCGTCGATCGTGACGGTGTCTGCGGCGGTCGGGCTCGTGAACGAGAACGTCCGCTGCGCCGAGGAGGCGAGGTTCGTGACGCCCACCTGGTAGCTGCCGATGACCGCGCCGGTGCCCGTCGTGGCGGTGGCCGAGACGAGCGTGGAGTTGGTCGAGGTGGCGGTCTGGGTGTTCGTGAACAGCGACGCCGAGCCCAGCGCCTTGGCGCTGGCCGACAGCTGCTGCAGCGCGGTCTGGACGCTCGACAGCTGCTGGTTGGTGGCCGTGAGCCCGCTCGACTGGTTCTGCAGCGCGGTGATCGGCTGCTGGTCGATCGCCATCAGCGCCGAGATGATCGAGTTGGTGTCCAGGCCCGAGGCCAGACCGGTGATCTGCAGCGGCGAGGACGAGCCCAGCGACGAGACGGCTGCTCCCGTCGAGCTCGAGCTGACTGATTGCGTTGACATCTGGTTCGTCCTCGGTTTCGCTAGTAAGTCACTGTTGTAATCGGCGGCAAGCCCGCCGGGCTTAGCGGCGGGGCCTAGTCGTCCAGACTCCCGCCGCTGGCCACGTCGAGCGCCTTGCTCGCCGGGACCTGGAACAGCAGCTTGCCGTGCAGGTCGTGGACCTCGACCACCAGCTTGCCGGTGCCCTCGTTGACCTTGAAGCGCATCTGGCGCCCCTGGGCATGGAGATCGTCGTACGCCTGGGCGGCGACGCCCATGGCCTCGTGGACCTCCGGCGGGGGGCTGGACGGGATCGTGTCCACGGTCACCGAATCCGATGCCTGAGTGGCGTGGGTCGGAGCGGTGTTGTGAGTCTTGTCAGTGGCAGCGGGCGCCGTTGAAGGCGTCCGGCCGACCGGAGCGATATCGAAGCTCATCGTGCATACCTCCTTGGATGCGACGGGTTCCTACCGTTGAGACCGGCTTTCATATTCCGGTTCAGGTGCGGTAATCGGGCGCCTCATGGATAACTTGAGCGAGGTATTGCACGTCTGTTCGATGTCGCCGTGTGTGGATCTCGTCAGTCCTCCCGGGATCACGCGGCGGCGGCGGTCGCAAAGCGGCCCAGGATCTCCCGGGCCGCTTCGCTGGTGGGCTCCAGGTTCAAGGCTTCGGTCGCGAACACGACGGCGTCCTCTGCGGCGCCATGCGCGGCCGACACGCGGGCCAGGCCGACGAGCGCGCGCCCGTCCGGCGCCGACTCGCAGATCGCCATCCACTCCTGAGCGGCCTGGGGCAGGAGGCCAACCCGCAGGTACATCGACGCGCGCATCTCGCGCTGCTCGCGCTCGGGCAGGGCCGAGTGCTCGATCAGTCCGACGAGCAGCTCGAAGGTCTTGAAGTCCTGTGTGCTCAGCAGGGTCTCGAGGATCGCGCCGAGCAGCGGGGCGGCCGCGACGGGCAGCCGGCGCGGGGCCTGGT
Organism: uncultured Solirubrobacterales bacterium; assembly: GCA_963725925.1. Classification (GTDB taxonomy): domain Bacteria; phylum Actinomycetota; class Thermoleophilia; order Solirubrobacterales; family Solirubrobacteraceae; genus Palsa-465. The sequence continues at coordinate 34,798 of CAVSAY010000001.1, read as the reverse complement.
TGCAGCCCAGCAGCGATGCCCACGCGTCGAACACCTCGAGCTGCGATGCCGGCACGCCGACTGCGGCGGCTTTCGTTTGAGCGGCGGTCGCGCGAGCGAGATCCTCGCCGGCGAGGGAGCCCCAGAGCTCGATCCGCGCTGCCAGCGGGGCGAACGCGTCGTCGCCGGGGACGGCGCCGGCCTCGATCGCCGCGTCGACATAGCGACGCTGGTGAAGCAGGGCCTCGGCGAGCGCGACGCGGACCTGGGAGCTGCTCGGGCGGCCGGCGAGCACCTCGCGGTACTGGCGCTCGGCCGCGGCCATCGCGCCGCGGGCGTAGAGCACGGTGCCGAGCACGAAGCGGACCGCGAGCGTGACCTCGGCGACCCGGCTCTCGATCTCCGAGACGACCGCGTCGGGAGTCGCGCCGCCGGCGATCAGCGCCGTGGCGTACGGGCCGACGACGCCGACGAAGCCCGGGAACTCGGTGATGCACTCGTCGAGCAGCTCGGTGGCCTGCTGGATCTCGCCGCGGTTCAGGTAAAGCTCGGCCAGCGAGATCTTCGGCAGGTAGGTGCCGGCTCCGACCGTTGCGCCGTAGCGCGCGGGGGCGTCACCCATCTCGATGCAGCGCTTCCACGCCTCGATCGCCTCGTCGAAGCGGTCGATCGAGACGTACGCCAGCGCCTGTGCGTAGACCAGGTCGGTGAAACCGGGGAACAGCTCGAGGCCCTCCTCGACCTTGGCGACGGCCTCGGTCTGGCGGCCGGTGAGCCGCAGCGCGGTCACGAGCCGGGTCATCAGCGCCGGCACGTAGTCGCGGCGCTCCTCGCCCTGGCGGCGAGCCATCTCGAAGGCGCGCTCGAACTCGATCAGCGCCGAGCCGTGGTCGCCGATCACCGCGTACTCGGTGCCGATGTTGAAGTGCAGGAACGCCGACGGCGCGCTCTCGCGCTGCTGGGCGCGCAGCAGCTCGACGTTCCGGGTGGACTTTTCTTTCGCATCACGCACAGCGCCGAGGTAGCCGAAGTGCTCGACTCGGACCGAGGTCTGCTCGATGCGGTTGTGCGCGTAGGTCGGCAGGTGGTGGGCGATCTGCTCGTGCAGGCGGCCCTCGAAGCGGTAGTGCGGGCGGTTGCGGAAGATCCGCAGGGCGCTGTTGGTGACGGCCGAGCCGTCCTCGACGTCGCCGGTGTAGCTCGTCTCGACGAGGTAGAAGGCTTCCTTCCAGATGCGTCCGGTCAGCGCGCGCAGGCGCTTGACGTCGTCGGCCACGAGCACCTCGTCTGCGTCGAGGTACATCAGCCAGTCGCCGGTGGCCGCCTCAAAGGAGACGTTGCGGGCCTCCGAGAACGATCCCGTCCACTCGCGGTGGATCACCTTGGCGCCGAACTCGTGCGCGATCTCGACCGTGCGGTCGACCGATCCGGTGTCGACGATCACGATCTCGTCGACCGCGGGGGCCACGGCGGCGAGGCAGCGCGGGAGCATCTCCTCCTCGTCGCGGACGATCATGCAAAGGCTCAGCGTCAGGCCCGAGGCGGGCTTGGCGCGGACGCCGATGCGCTTGGCGCGGGTGACGAGCGCCGGGACGGTGGGGTGCAGCGGGCGGGTGTTGCGGCGCGCGTTGCGGCGGCGGTCCTTGAGCTGGGCGAGGTTCTGCTCGATGTGCGGCAGCGAGGGCTCCAGGCGCTGCGCTGCCTCGAACAGGGCGCGCGCGCCGTCGAGGCCCCACAGCTCGTAGAGCGCGACGCCCGTGTAGCAGAGGATGATCGGCTCGCTGGGCTGCTCGTCGAGCGAGTCGAGCCCGGCCTTGGCGACGTCGGCGAAGAGCTGGGCGGCCTGTGTCGTCGTTTGCGCCTGGCCGGCGGCGGTCAGGCCCTCCTCGAGGAGCAGTACCCGCGCGTGGTAGCGCGCGCTGGGGTCCTCCTGCTCTGCGGCGCGCGTGAACAGCGTGCGGTAGCCGTCGATGTCGCCGGCGATCAGCAGCGCGCGGGCCTTGCCGGCCAGCGTGGCGCCGAACGCCCCGGTTGCGCGCAGCACAACGGACCCGCCGTCAAGGCGGGCGTCATCGGACGTCGGGGAGTTCGAGGTAAGGCGAAGTGCCATTCGAGGGAACCTTCCGAGGACAGGCACTCGGGGTGATCGGCAGGGGCGTCGGAAGGTTGAGCGTCGATTCGGGCCCGCGGTCCGGAGCGCCGCGGCGATTCCAGGAAAGGCCCGGATATGGGGCCTTTCCTGGAAGCAAGATTCCAGGTATCTGGGCAATATGGCCACAATCTGGAATTCCGCGCCCGCCCGCCCGCCTACGACCCGCCTGCCTCGCGATCGAGCTTGTACGCCCACGCGAGCGTCTCGGCGACGGCGGTCCACAGCTCCTCGGGCACGTCGTCTCCGAGCTCCAAAGACCCCAGCGCCTGGGCCAGCGCCGGATCCGAGCGCACCGGCACCCCGGCCTCGCGCGCGGCGGCGATGATCCGATCGGCCACCAGCCCGGTGCCGGTCGCGGTGACCTTCGGCGCGCGGTCGCCGTGCTCGTAGTTCAGCGCGGTCGCGCGGCGCTTGCGAGGGTCCTCAGGCATACACGTCCAGGGGCTCGTGCCGAGGGCTCACGGTCACCGTCGCGGGGCGGCCGACGCCGGCGGTGAGCGCGTCGCGCAACTCGTCCGCGCGCGTCTGCGCGAGCGACAGCGGTGTCCCGGCGCCGACCGAGACGCTCACCCGCAGCGAGCCCGGCTCCAGGTCGAAGCGCAGGTCAACCGCCCCGAGCGTCGGCGCGTCGTAGCGGAGCGACAGCGTCTGCGACCCCGGCGAGCCGCGCGATCCCGAACCCGATTCCTCGGAGGTGTCCTCCTCGGTGACTCGAAGCACGCCGCCCCCCGGCAACTCGGCACCAGGCACCGGCACGCCGGCAGGCTGGTCGGACATCCCCAGGACCACCTGATGGGCGCTCACATCCCGCACGGTCAGGCGCAGCTCCTGCCCGGCGCGCACGTGCTTGGGGATCTCCGCGTCGATCACGGCGCCGGCGATCGCCAGCTTCCCGCGGCCAAACCCGTCGGCCACAACGACCCGCGCCATCATCGCGCGCCCCGGCACGACCTTCATCTCGCCACCGAGAACGGCGCGAATGAGACGAATGTCCACGGCGATCGGATCCATCGCTCAAGGATCATCCCGGACGGGCGATCACCGGGATCGATGGACCCAGGTCTCTACATCGCAGCCTCCGGAATGCTTGCCGAGCAGGTGCGTCAGAACCAGCTGTCTAACGACCTGTCGAACTCCTCGACTCCGGGATACAAGGTCGACCACGCAGTTCAGCAGAGCTTCGGCTCGCTGCTGCTGTCAAACACCGCCACCGGGCAGCAGATCGGCACGCTCGACACCGGCGTGAAGATCGACAAGATCGTCACCGACATGACCCCGGCGACGCTGCAGCAGACCGGGCAGCCGCTCGACTTCGGAATCCAGGGCACGGGCTTCTTCGCCGTCAGCACGCCCAACGGGGTCCGCTACACGCGCGACGGCCAGTTCATGGCAAACGCCCAGGGCCGGCTCGTCGACTCACAGGGCAACGAGGTGCTCTCCCAGAACGGAGCGCCGATCGCCGTCAGCCCCAACGGCACCGTCGTCCGCGTCCGCACTCGGCGTCTTCAACGTCCCCAACGCCGCCAAGCAGGGCGAGAACCTTTACACCGGCAGCGCCGCCGGCCGCGACACAGGCGTCGTGCGCTCGGGCGAGCTCGAGCAGTCCGGCGTCGACTCGGTCCGCACGATGACCAACATGATCAGCTCGCTGCGCTCCTACGAGACCGGCCAGAACGCGATCAACGCGATCAGCGAGACGATGCAGCAGGGTGCCCAGCAGGTCGGCTCAATCGGAGGTAGTTGATGCTTCAGGGTCTGTACGCCGCGGCTTCCGGGATGGAGGCGCAGCAGAATCAGCTCGACGCGGTCGCCAACGACCTCGCCAACGTCGACACGACCGGTTATCAGGGCGAGATCATCGGCTTCCAGGACCTGCTCTACACGCAGGGCGGAAACTCGACCGGCACGAACGCCGCAACCGGCGCCGGCACTGCTTCAGGGATCATCGGCCGCAGCGCCGCGCAGGGCTCGATCCAGCAGACGGGCCGTTCGCTCGACGTCGCGATCCAGGGACCCGGTTACTTCGAGGTGCGCAGGCAGGACGGCACGATCGGGCTGACGCGCAACGGCGCACTTCAGACCAACGCCAAGGGCCAGCTGACCAACGGCCAGGGCATGCTCGTGCAGCCCCCGATCACGATTCCGCCCGGAACCGATCCCTCGAACGTGACGATCCAGGGCAACGGCGAGGTCGTCGTCAACGGTAAGACGCTCGGCCAGATCAAGCTCGTCGACGTCCCGGCGCCCAACGGCCTCGTCGCCGACGGCGACAGCATCTTCAGCGCCACCGCCGCCAGCGGCGCGATTCGCACGGCTACCGGGTCCACGCTCCAGCAGAACGCCCTTGAGGGCTCGAACGTCGACATGGGACGAGCGATGTCACAGATGATGACCGCGGAGCGCAGTTACCAGATGAGCTCCAACGCGGTCCAGTACCAGGACCAGATGATGCAGATCGCCAACCAGATCAAGCCCTGATCATGAGCTTCTCGAGCCCCATCTCCAGCGGCCTGTCGACCAGCGGCCTGCCGCCGATCAACCCGGCCAACGAGCCGGCTGCCATCCGCAACGGCGACGCCGACGCCAAGAAGGCCTACCAGACCGGGCTGAGCTTCGAGCAGTTGCTCGTCAACCAGCTGACCCAGGAGCTCGCGTCGACCGCCACCGACTCGAGCGGTGACAGCTCCGGCGACGGCAGCGGCGACAGCAGCGGCGCGAGCGGCCTGATGGGCGGCGACGCGGCCAGCAGCGCCTACGCCAACATGCTGCCCCAGACCTTGACGTCGAGCATCATGTCCGGCGGCGGCACCGGCATCGCGATGCAGATCGCCAAGTCGATCGACCCCGCGCTCGCGTACCCGACTGCCGACAAGTCCCAAGGAGCCACGTCATGACCGTCGTCGTGCACGAAACCGACGCGATCTTCACCGGCGACGTCCTCGCCCACCTCGACGCGCAGCTCGTCGCAGCCCGGCGGCTGCTTGGAGTCGTGCTCGAGCAGGGCGCCGCGATCCGCCGACGCGACGTCAAGAGCGTCGTCGCGCTCACCGGCATCCTCCAGGCGGAGCTGCAGCGCCGTCAGCTGCTCGACGCCGAGCGCATGCGGCTGCTCGAGCGGGCCGGAGCGCGTCTTGGCGTGATCCCCGGCGGCGTGACGCTGAGCCGGCTTGAGACGCTGCTTGACCCGCAGGGCGCGCAGATGGCGCGCGAGCGCAGCTCCGAGCTGCGCGGCCTGCTCGAGGAGACAAAGCGCGAGCATCACGTCAACCGCGCCCTCATGAGCCAGGAGCTGGCGTTCCTCGACCACCTGCTGCGGTTGGCCGGCGAGGGCGGCGACACCGTCTACGACCGTGCCGGCGAGCGACCCACGTCGGTCCCCGTGGCCTACACCGCCAACCGCCGAACGCTGAACCTCGAGGTCTGACGAGACCATGACGATCCCCAGCTTCACCGGGCTGCAGACCGCGCTTCGCGGCTTGACCGCCGCGCAGGCCCAGATCGACACGACCTCGCACAACATCGCCAACGCGAACACGCCCGGCTATTCGCGCCAGCAGGTGGACCTCACCCAGAGCCCCTCGATGACGCTGACGGGGCTGTCGATCGGCCCGAGTGACGGGATCCAGCTCGGCACGGGCGTCGACGTCTCCCAGATCAGCCGCGTCCGCGATCAGTTCCTGGACATCCAGTACCGGGCGCAGAACAGCAACACGAGCAACGCCTCGACCCAGAGCACGATCCTCAACCAGGTGCAGACCTCGCTCGACGAGCCGTCGGGGTCCGGGCTCTCGACCCAGCTGCAGCAGTTCTGGAGCTCGTGGAACGACCTCTCGAACTCGACCACCGGCAGCTCTTCGCCTGCGGCCCGCCAGGCGGTGGTCGACCAGGGCACGACCGTGGCCCAGACGCTCAACGCGCTCGATCAGCAGCTCGCGACGATCCAGTCCCAGACCGCTCAGCAGTACCAGACGCTGACCGCGTCGCCGAACGGAACGGTGCAGACCGACGCCAACCAGATCGCCCAGCTCAACCAGCAGATCAGCCAGATGCAGGCCGGCGGGATGAACGCCAACGACCTGCTCGATCAGCGCGACCAGCTGCTGGACTCGCTGTCGGGGATGGCCAACATCTCGGTCACCGACCAGGGCAACGGGATGGTGCAGGTCAACTTCGGCGACGCCGCGTCGCCGCTGGTGAGCGGCACGACCGTCAACTGGCCCCAGACGCTGACCTCGGCGGCCGGCGGTCAGCTTGGTGCGCTGCTCGGCCTGTCGGACCCCACCAGCGGCCAGATCCAGTCCTACCGCAACCAGCTCGACACGATCTCCAACCAGCTGATCAGCTCGGTCAACTCGCTTCAGCCTTCGAGTCCGTTCTTCAGCGGCAACAGCGCCTCGACGATCGCCGTGTCGGCGACGGCCAGCTCGATCCAGACGAGCTCCACGTCCGACCCCACGGGCAACGACCTCGCGATCCAGATCTCCCAGCTGGCCGGCGGCACCGCCGACCAGTCATACGCGACGTTCGTGTCCAAGGTCGGAAGCGACACCGCTGCGGCGCAGGGCACCCAGACGACGGGAACCTCACTGCTGAATGCGATAAACGGTCAGCGCCAGAGCGTGTCCGGCGTCTCACTGGACGAGGAGATGACCAACCTCATCACCTTCCAGCGCGCCTACCAGGCCTCGGCACGGGTGATGAACGCGATCGACACGACCCTCGACACCCTGATCAACCAGGTCGGAGCTCACTGATAGATGTTCGGACGCATCACCACCCAGATGACCGCGTCGATGACGCTGAACGACCTGCAGCAGTCGCTGAACCGGCTGGACACCACCCAGCAGCAGCTGTCCTCGGGCAAGAAGATCAACCAGCCGTCCGACGACCCGTACGGCACCAGTCAGGCGATGAGCCTCAACGGCCAGCTGTCGTCGCTCAACGACTACACGAACAACATCACCGACGGCACCGCATGGACCCAGCAGGCCACCACGTCGCTGGGCGACATCGACAGCATGGTGCAGCGCGTGCGCGAGCTGGTCGTCCAGGCGTCCAACGGCACCTACACCCAGTCCGACCTCAACGCCTCGGCCTCTGAGGTCAACCAGCTGATCGACGCGATCAAGCAGGAGGCCAACGCCAGCTACAACGGCCAGTACATCTTCTCGGGCACCTCGACCGGCACCGCGCCCTACCAGACCGGGTCGACCGACACCTACCAGGGCGGCACCGGGAGCGTCAATCGCCTGATCGGCCCCAACACGACGCTGTCGGTCAGCACCAACATCTCGACGCTGCTCGGCAACGGCCAGGCAAGCGGCGACGGTGGGCTGCTCGACACGCTGCGCACGATCGCCTCGGACATGCAGTCCGGCAACACGGGCGCGATCGGCGGCGCCGATCTCAAGAACCTCGATTCGAACTTCGGCACGCTGACTCAGATGGAGGCCAACGTCGGGGCGATCACCAACCGCCTGACGCTCGCCTCCACCCGCATCCAGCAGCTCCAGAACAGCGACACGGCGGCGCTTTCCAACGTTCAGGACGCAGATATGGCGACGGTGGCGATCAACTTCTCCACCGAGCAGGCGGCGTATAGCGCCGCTCTGAAGGCCGGTGCCAATATCGTTCAGTCCTCGCTGCTTGATTTCCTGAACAACTGATCCCGACGAGGGAGAGCATGTGTCGCTGACGATCGAGAGCTCGCGCTTCGGGCGCGTAGAGATCGACCCTGGGTCGGTCATCGAGTTTCCCGACGGTTTGATCGGGCTGAGCGGCTCGCGCTACGCGCTGCTCGCTCGCGACCCCGATACACCGTTTCTGTGGCTGCAATCCCTGGAAGACCCGGCCCTGGCACTGCCGGTGGCCAACCCCCACCAGTTCTTCGCGCAGTTCACCGTCGAGGTCACCGACGAAGACGCTGAGCGGCTGGGCCCCGAGCTCGCCGCCGAGGTGGACGTGTACGTGACCGTTCGTGCCGCCGAGGCGCTCGAGGACTTCGTCGCCAACCTGAAGGCTCCGATCCTGGTCCGCTCCGGTCGCGGCTATCAGGTGATCAACCAGGCGGCTGGATCCGAACTCCGGGCACCGCTGTTCGCCGAGGTTGAGGTCGAGACCAACGGCTCCTCGTCCTCGGCATGCTGAGGATCACGCGGAAGACCGGCGAACGCATCATGCTTGGCGACGACGTCGTCGTCGAGGTTCTCGAAGTACGCGGCCAGACGGTGAGACTGGGGATCGATGCGCCCCGCGCGCTGGTGATCTACCGCGAGGAGATCTGGCTCGAGGTCAAGCGCGAGAACGAGGCCGCCGCCCTGGCGGCGAGCGCGCCGCTGCCGTCGGTACGCCTCAAGGGCGCCGGCGAATAGCCCTTGGGCCCGCTCGACGGGCCGATTGCGGGTAACTACGGACTCGGGTTGCGGGCTCCAGCGGAGGTGCTGGACCCCATCCATGTCGATGTCGTTGGGGATGCCGGACAGCGAGTCAAGAAGGATCCGGCCTCGAATCCAGGTTCCCTCGAAAACAGAGACGGAGTAATCCGCATGGCACGTGTTAAGGACAGGACGGGTCGCCTGTCAGCGCAGGAGACTTTGCGTCTGTGGAAGCAGTACAAGGAGACCGGCGACGCTCGCGTCCGCGACCGCCTGGTCCTGACTTTCGCCCCGATGGTGAAGTACATCGTCTACAAGAAGGTCCGCGAGATCCCGGCCCGTTGCGAGGTCGACGACTTCATCTCGTGCGGCCTGGAAGCTTTGATCCGCTCGATCGACCGCTACGACCCGGAAAAGGGCGCGACGCTCGAGCAGTTTGCGTGGACCCGCATCCACGGCGCCGTGCTCGACGAGCTGCGCCGTAACGACTGGGCGCCGCGTTCGCTGCGCCGCTGGGACCGCGACATCTCAAAGGCCCACGAGCAGTTCGTCGGCCTGTACGGCCGCAAGCCGACCAACGCCGAGCTCAGCGAGTCGCTGGGAATCACGACCAGCGAGCTGATCACGCGCCAGGACGAGATTGCCCGCTCCCACGTGGGCTCCCTGAACACCGTCGTGCTGGCCGAGGACGACACCACGATCGAGCGCATCGACACGCTCCAGAGCGACGACCGCGAGGCCGACCCGGAGAGCTCGGCGATGCGCGAGGCCGCCAAGGACCGTTTCCGCGAGGCGTTCGACCGTCTGCCGCCGCGTGATCGCAAGGTCGCCGTGCTGCTGTACGTCTACAACCTGACCCTGCGTGAGATCGGCGAGATCCTCGGCGTCACCGAGAGCCGCGTCTGCCAGATCCACGGCCAGATCACCAAGAAGCTGCGCGCGGAGCTGGACGCCGACGAGCAGCTGTTCAGCGAAGTCGCGTAGCCCGTTCGCGGGTCGCGCGAAGCTCGCGTGGCCCGTAACCTGCGCCGGATGAGGCACATCCTCCTGCTGCGGGGCATCAACCTCGGACCCAACCGCCGGGTTGCGATGCCCCGCCTGCGCGAGGTCCTCGAGCAGGCCGGCTTCGAGGACGTCCGCACGTACGTGCAGAGCGGCAACATCGTGTTGTCGAGCGCCAAGAAGCCCGACAAGGTCGCTGCGGACTGCGAGCGCGTGATCGCTGAGGAGTTCGGCTTCGAAGTGCCCGTCGTGGTCCGCACCCGCGACGAGCTGGCAGCGGTTGTCAAGCGAAACCCGCTGGGCAAGGTCGCCACCGAGCCAAAGCGCTACCAGGTCAGCTTCCTGGACCGCAAGCCCGACGCCAAGCTCGTCAAGGAGCTGAAGTCGCTGGCGGCCGAGTCCGAGGAGTTCGCCGCCAACGGGCGCGAGTTATACGCCTGGCACCCCGAGGGCGTCGCCCGCTCGAAGCTGTGGAACAAGCTCGCGGGCAAGGGGCTCGGCGTGACCGCCACCGCGCGCAACTGGACCACCGTGACCACGCTGCTCGAGATGGCGGACGAGTAGCCGGTGCATCGCTACGAGGTCGTCGACGTCTTCACCGACACGCCGCTGCAGGGCAACCCCGTGGCGGTGTTCACCGACGCGGCCGGCCTCAGCGCGGAGGTGATGCAGCGCGCCGCGCGCGAGCTGAACCTGTCGGAGTCGGTGTTCGTCGTGGATGGGCCGTCAGACCCGGGCGGATATGACGCCCACATCCGGATCTTCACTCCGGCGACCGAGCTGCCGTTTGCGGGACACCCGGTGCTCGGGACGGCGTTCGTGGTCGGCGACGCCCAACGCCTGGCGCTGGTCCGGCTGAAGACCGCGGCGGGCGTGATCCCGATTGCGCTCAGCCGCGAGCGCGACCGGCTCGTCTATGGCGAGATGGAGCAGCCGATCCCCGAGTTCGAGCCCTTCGACCGTGCCGACGACGTGCTCACCGCAGTTGGAGTGGAGCGGTCCGAGCTGCCGGTGATGTCGTGCCGCAACGGGCCGTTGCACGTATACGTGGCGCTCGCCAGCGAGGAGGCGGTCGCGGTGCTCGACCCTGATCTCGCCGCGCTTCGCAAGATGGAAGGCGTCGGAGTCAGCTGCTTTGCCGGCGCGGGCGGGCGCTTCAAGACGCGGATGTTCGGCCCGGGCGTTGGCGTTCCCGAGGACCCGGCCACCGGCTCGGCGGCGGGCCCGCTCGCCGTCCACCTCGCGCGCCACGGCTGGAGCGAGTACGGCCGGCCGATCCAGATCCGCCAGGGCGAGGAGATCGGCCGCCCATCGGTGATCCACGCCCGTGTCGACGGCTCCGGCGAGCGGATCGAGCGGGTCGCGGTCGGTGGGGCGGCAGTCGTTGTTGCCCACGGGCAGTACCGACTCGATTAGGGTCGACGGTATGGACCTCAATCCGCGCCAGCGCCGGGCGCTCGAGCAGATCTGCGACGCGTTCTGCCCCTCGGGTGACGGCCTGCCCAGCGCGACCGAGCTGGGCGTGCCCGACGGCGTGATTGCCGCGGTCGCGCGCAACCCCCGCCCGTCAGAGCGCAAGCAGCTGGCGACGCTGCTGTCGCTGTGGGACAGCGTCGCGCTGGGCGCACTCGGAGGCGCCGGGCTCAAGCGCTGGAGCTCGCTCACCGCAGACCAGCGTGAGCGCGTCCTGCTCGCCTGGGCGGACTCGCGAGCGCCACAGCGACGCGCCGTCTTCCAGGCCTTGCGCAAGGCCGCGCTGCTGTTCTACTACATGCTTCCCGGCCCCGAGGGTGCGCGGAATCCCGTATGGGACGCGGTCGGTTACGACGGTCCGCTCGGCACGCTGCCCGACGCTCCGCCCAAGGCGCTTACCACCGTGGAGCTCGACGGGCGAGACGTGACGCTCGACTGCGACGTGGTGATCGTCGGCTCGGGAGCCGGCGGCGGCGCCACCGCCGCGGTGCTCGCCGGTGCGGGGCTCGACGTCGTGGTGGTCGAGTCGGGCGACTACTACGACGACCAGGACTTCGACGGCTCCGAGCTCGGTGCGATCACCCGCTACTACATGGCCGCGCCGACCGCCACACACGACCAGAGCGTCGGCCTGCTCGCCGGCTCGTGCCTCGGCGGCGGCACCGTTGTCAACTACACGACGTCGTTTCGGACCCCCGACGACGTCCGCGCCGAGTGGGCATCCCACGGCGTGCCGGCGTTCACGTCCGACGACTACACGGCGAGCCTCGACGCGGTTTGCGAGCGGCTGGGCGTCAACCAGGAGTACAACGATCCCTCGACCCGCGAGCAGAAGCTGCGCGACGGCTGCCTGGCGCTGGGCTGGCACGTGGACGCGATGCCGCGGGGCGTGCGCAAGTGCGCCCAGGGCAAGGAATGCGGGTACTGCGGCCTCGGCTGCCGTGTTGGCGCGAAGCAGTCGGTGGTCAAGACGTGGCTTGCGGACGCCCACGGCGCCGGGACGCGCCTGGTCGTGCGAAGCCGCGTTCAGAAGGTTCTGGTGGAGGGCGGGTCGGCCCGGGGGATCGTCGGCGTCACCGCCGAGGGCAAGCGGCTCGAGATCCGCTCACGGGCCGTGGTCGCGGCCTGCGGGGCGATCCACACGCCCGCGCTGCTCAGGCGATCCGGGCTGAGCAACGCCAACATCGGCAAGCACCTGCGGCTGCACCCTGCGGCCGCAGTGTTCGGCGTCTTCGACGAGGAGCTCAAGCCCTGGGAAGGCGTGATGCAGGCGCTCTACTCCGATCAGTTCCGCGACCTGCACGACGGCTACGGCCTCAAGTACGAGACCGCCGCCGAGCATCCCCACCTGTTCATCGGGTTTGCGCCGTGGCGCGGCGCCCGGGATCACTTTGCGCTGATGGAGGCGATCTCGAACACGGTCCCGATCGGCGTGCTGCTGCGCGACCGCGACGGCGGCGAGGTTCGCGTCGGCCGCGACGGCGAGCCGGTGGTGCGCTACAAGCTGTCGGAGTTCGACGCCGGCCACCTGCGGACCGGGATCGACGGCGCCGCGCAGATGCTCGAGGCCGCGGGAGCGAGGCGCGTGTTCAGCTCACACGCCAAGTGGGTCGGCTATGACACGTCGACCGGCAGCCGCGCCCGGTTCATGGCCGACGCCGACGCGGCCGGCTACGGCGCCGGGCAGTGCACCCTGAACTCGTTCCACATCATGGGGTCGGCTCGGATGGGCGGGTCGCCCGCCACCTCCGCGTGCGATCCGACCGGACAGACCTGGGACGTCCGGGGGTTGTACGTGCTCGACGGCTCGAGCTTTCCGAGCGCCTCCGGAGTCAACCCGCAGATCTCGATCCAGGCGATCGCGCACATGGGCGCGCGCGGGCTTGCGGCGAGACTGAGCTGACCGCGCGGCGCGCCGGTTGCCCGGCTGGGTCGCCGGTGAGATACTCGCCCTGTCCGCAACGCTTTTGCCGGAGGTGAAGTAGATGTCTGACCCGGCTCATGTTCTCGTCGTCGCGCATCAGACGGCGGCCACCAGCGGCTTGCTCGACACGGTCAGAGCACGTGCCCAGCGGAGTCCTGCGACGTTCCATCTCGTCGTCCCGCGCCAGCCGCACGGGATGCACAGGCTCGTCGACCCGCAGGACACCGGCGAGGGTGAAGCCCAGCAGGTGCTCGCGGCGGCGCTCCCCAAGCTGACCGACGCCGCGGGCTCGGAGGTCACCGGCAGTCTCGGCGACTCCGAACCGCTGATGGCGATCCACGACGCCGTCAATCTCGGCGACTACGACGAGATCATCATCTCGACGCTGCCGTTGGGGATCTCCCGCTGGCTGAAGCTCGACTTGATCTCAAAGGCCCGCGCCATCGGTCTGCCCGTGACGCACGTGCAGGCGCCGACGAGGGCGCCGGCGGGTGTCAGCAGCACGTAGCCCCCGAGAGAGTTGAAGTAGGCTGCCGGGCGATGAAGCTCGCCACGTTCCGTGCGCCCGGCCGCTCGCAGCCGCTGGCCGGCGAGGTGATCGACGACCGCGTCGTCGCCTTCGACGGCGGGGTCGGCGTTGCCGACGTGCTTGGTGGAGCGGCGCCGTCGCGCGGCTCGGACTCGTGGGGGCTGTCGGAGGTCACGCTGCTGGCCCCGGTCCCGCGCCCGGGCACGATCTACGCGATCGGCCGCAACTACGCCGCCCACGCCGCGGAGATGGGCAACGAGGCTCCCGAGCAGCCAATCGTGTTCGTCAAGGTGGCCGGCTCGGTGGCGCCGCCAGGCGGACCGGTCCGCTGCCCCGAGGTGGTGCGCCGGTTGGACTACGAAGGCGAGCTGGTGATCGTGATGGGGTCGGGCGGTGCGATCGCCGGCTACTGCGTCGCCGACGATGTCAGCGCGCGCGATCTCCAAGGACGCGAGCCGCAATGGACCCGCGCCAAGGGCGCTGACACCTTCTGCCCGTTCGGCCCCTGGGTGACGACCGCAGACGAGGTGCCGGAGGCCGGCAACCTGAACCTGCGCACATGGGTCAACGGCGAATTGCGCCAGGACGCCAGTACCTCAGACCTGGTGTTCGGGTGTGAGGAGCTCGTGGCGTTTATCGGGCAGACGTGCACGTTGCAGCCCGGCGACCTGATCCTCACGGGCACGCCAAACGGCGTAGGTATGGCGATGGATCCTCCGCAATTCCTGAAGTCCGGCGACGTGATCCGCATCGAAATCGAGCGTTTGGGCTCGATCGAACACCGCGTGGCGTAAACCTCGGATAAGCGGGTAGCAGGCCCTCCATGAGGAGAGGGTCCGGATGCTGAGGCTGCAACCGTCGACGATCGACTACGTGATCATCGCGATCTACTTCGCGGTGGTCCTCGGGATCGGGTTCATCGCGCGGCTGTTCATCAAGACCGACCTCGACTTCTTCCTGTCGGGGCGCTCGCTGCCGGCATGGATCACCGGCCTCGCGTTCATCGCCGCCAACCTCGGCGCGCTCGAGATCCTCGGACAGGCCGCAAACGGCGCCCAGTACGGCGTCGCCGCCGTGCACTACTACTGGATCGGCGCCGTGCCGGCGATGGTGTTCCTGGGCCTGTTCATGATGCCCTTCTACTACGGCGCGAAGGTCCGCTCGGTCCCCGAATACCTGCGGCTGCGCTTCAACGAACCAGCGCACGCATTCAATGCCGGCACGTTCGCCGTCGCCACGGTGCTGATCTCGGGCGTGAACCTGTTCGCGCTCGCGCTGATCATCCACCTGATGCTCGGGTGGTCGGTGACGACGGCGATCCTGGTCGCGGCCGCGATGGTACTCGTCTACATCACGCTGGGAGGACTGACCTCGGCGATCTACAACGAGGTCCTGCAGTTCTTCATCATCGTCGCGAGCCTGCTGCCGCTGACGCTGGTAGCGCTGCACTCGGTCGGCGGCATTGACGGCGTCAAGCAGAGGGTCAAGGCGTTCAAGCCGCTCGGCGAGCACGGGCTGCACGCGTGGCAGGGGTTGGGCATCCATCACGTCACCAACCCGCTCGGCTCCGACTGGGTCGGCCTTGTGTTCGGGCTCGGCTTCGTGCTCAGTTTCGGCTATTGGACGACGAACTTCGCCGAGGTTCAGCGCGCGCTGTCTGCGAAGAACATGTCGGCCGCCCGCCGCACCCCGCTGATCGGCGCCTACCCGAAGATCTTCCTGCCGTTCATCATCATCCTCCCAGGGCTGATCGCAGTGCTCACGGTCCACGGTCTCGGTGGCAAGAGCCTGAACGAGCAGTACAACACCGCGATTCCGCACCTGATCGGCAACTTCCTGCCGGAGGGGATGCTCGGGATCGCGGTCACGGGTCTGCTCGCGGCGTTCATGGCGGGCGTGGCGGCGAACGTCACCTCGTTCAACACGGTCGTCACCTACGACCTGATCCAGTCCTACTTCATCAAGGATCGTGACTCGGCGTTCTACCTGCGCGCGGGCCGCTTCGTGACGATCGGCGGGATCTTGATTTCGGTGCTCACGGCGTTCATCGCCAAGGGCTACTCGAACATCATGAACTACATCCAGACGCTGTTCTCGATCTTCAACGCGCCCCTGTTCGCGACGTTCATCATCGCGATGTTCTGGAAGCGGGCGACGCCTTGGGCGGGGTTCTGGAGCCTGGTCTCGGGGACGGCGGCGGCGTATGCGACCAACCGGCTCGCGGCATACCACGACATCTTCCACTTCGGCTCGGCGCTGAGCGCGAGCTTCTGGCAGGCGATCATCGCGTTCGTCGCAGGCGGGGTCGTGCTCGTCCTTGTCTCGTTCGTCACCAAGCCCAAGCCCGAGGAGGAACTGCGGGGGCTTGTCTGGGGCCTCACGCGCACGGAGGAGCGCGAGGAGAACGCCGATCCGCGCGACAAGCTGTGGTGGCGGTCGCCGTGGCTGCTGGGCGGCGTCGCGATCGGGCTCGTGATAGTGCTGAACATCATCTTCATCTAGGAGTCAGATGCCCGAAGAAGAACAGCAGAGCTCTGGACGGGGCGCCCGGCGCGAGGAGCCGATGGCCCCGACAGGAGCCACCGAGCAAGACGAGGCCGAGGCCGCCCGGATGGCCAACCGGTTCGACATCCGGCGGCTGATCGGCGCGGTGTTCGTGCTCTACGGGCTGATCCTGCTCGCGCTGGGGATCTTCGGCTCGCACGCGGTCAAGACCAAGGCGGCGGGCATCAACATCAACCTCTGGACCGGGATCGGGATGCTGATCTTCGGTGGCCTGATGATCTTCTGGGCGTTGGCCCGGCCCGTGGAGCCCGAGCCCGAGGAGACTCGCGGACAGGGGTCAGGCCGGATCCGCAGGGCTCCCGCGACGTAGCGGTCAGCGGGCCGGCGGGGGCGCCGTCGACTCGCGAACGACGAGCTTGGTCTCGAGCTGCACGTGCAACGCCTCGATCCGCTGATTCTGGAGCTGGCGAACGAGCAGGTTCACGGCCATCCGTCCCATCTCGGCCAGCGGCTGGCGCACTGTCGTGAGCGTGGGCGTCACGATCGAGGCCTCGAACGTGTCGTCGAAGCCGAGCACCGACAGGTCGTCGGGAACGCGGACGCCGCGCCGTCTGGCCGCCTGCATGACGCCGATCGCGAGCATGTCGTTGAAGGCGAAGATCGCGGTCGGGGGATCGGGCAGGTCGAGTAGCGACAGCGCCGCTTCGACGCCGCCCTCGGCGTGGAAGTCGGATTCGACCACGAGCTCGGGATCGGGCATCACGCCGGCCGCCGCCATCGCGCCGCGATAGCCGCGCAGCCGCTGCTCGGTGGCGATCCATCCGCGCGGCCCGGTGATCGCCGCGATCCGGCGGTGGCCCAGCGACAGCAGATGCTCGACGCCCTCGGCGGCGCCCGAGGAGTGCGCGGCCGAGACCGTCGGCACGCGCTCGTCCAGGTGCCGGTGGGGGTCGACGATCACGAACGAGTAACCGTGGTCGTGCAGGGCCGCGAGCTCGTCGGGTGATTCCTCGGGCAGGATCAACAGCGCGCCGTCGGTCGTTCCCTGCATCAGGCGCTCGAGCAGCGACGCCTCGCGGTCGTGCTCATGGTGGGTGGGGCACAGGACCATTCGCATGTCCTGCTCGTAGAGCGCCTCGCCGGCGCCGTCGAGGATCACCGCGAAGTAGGAGTGGTGCACGACCGGGGTGGTCACGCCGACCAGGCCGGTGCGTCCGGCCGACAGGCCGCGCGCGGTCCGGTTGGTGCTGTAGCCGTGCTCGCGCACGACCCGCAGCACCGCTTCGCGGGCTCGGTCGGACACCTCGGTGCGCCCGTTGATCACGCGCGAGACGGTTGCTGTCGAGACGCCGGCGAGATCGGCCACCTGGCGGATCGTCAGACGGTTGCTGCGGCCATTCTCTGGGCTGGTCGTGGAACTCATACGGTGTATTGAATCACATTTCCTGAAACGTTACATCGATAGATGCTCGCTTGATGCCGCAACTTACTGCGAAAATTCATGAAACACAACCTTGACAGGGGCGAAATTGTTCCGGTAGCGTTTACAGAGCCATTTCACGAATCGCGAGTGGTGGCGCAACCGGGAACCAGGAGAGGAGCAGCACGAGATGTGGTTCATCACCCGCCGACTGGCGTTCTACGTCGTCGCGGCCTGGGTGGCGATCACCGTCAACTTCGCGATCCCCCGCGTGATGCCGGGCAACGCGGTCGACACGATGCTGGCGAAGTTCCCCCAGCTCGACGCGAACTCGCTCAAGGCGCTCGAGGCCGAGTTCGGGACGCACGCGCATGGGAGCGTGCTCAGCCAGTACTTCTCCTACCTCGGGAACCTGGCGCACGGGGACCTCGGCCTGTCGGTGAACCAGTACCCCGCCAAGGTCACCACGATCATCGGCCAGACACTCCCGTGGACGTTGATCCTCGTCGGCACCGCGACGATCATCGCCTTCGTCCTCGGCACGCTGCTCGGGATCCTCACCGCGTGGCGACGCGGCGGCTGGCTCGATCGATCGCTGCCCGCGTTCACGTTCCTGCAGGCCACTCCGTACTTCTTCCTCGCGCTCGTCGCGATCCAGCTGTTCGCTGTCACCTGGGGCCTGTTCCCGTTCGGCCAGGGCTATGACCTCGGCCAGTCCCCGGGGTGGAACTGGTCATTCATCTCCAGTGCCATCGACCACTCGATCCTTCCGGCCCTGACGATCGTGCTCACCTCGATGGCCGGCTGGATGCTGCAGATGCGCAACGTGATGATCACGACGATCGCCGAGGACTACGTGCTGGTGGCGCAGGCCAAGGGGCTCTCGCCGCGGCGCGTCATGTTCACCTACGCCGGGCGCAACGCGATCCTTCCCAACCTCGCCGGGTTTGCCCTGTCGCTCGGCTTCGTCGTGGCGGGCGCGCTGGTGATGGAGATCGTGTTCTCCTACCCGGGCATCGGCCTGACGCTCTACAACGCGGTCACCTCAGACGACTTCCCGCTGCTGCAGGGGATCTTCCTGGTCATCTCGCTGTCGGTCCTGGGGGCGTGCCTGATCGCGGACATCGTCTACTTCCTGGCCGACCCCCGGACGCGGACGCGGACGGCGTACTGATGTCCGCGCTCGCCACGCCGGCCGATCCGGTCCCCGACGCGGGGCTTCCCGCCGCCGTCATCACGAACCGCCGCGCGGCGCTTCGGCGAGTCCCCGGCAAGGCCAAGGTGGGGGCGGCGATTCTCGGGTTGTTCATCCTGGTGGCGATCGTGGGTCCGTGGATCGCGCCGTTTGACCCCTCTGCGACGACGCCCGGTCAGGCGCTCCCGCTTGGCCCCACCGCCACTCACCTGCTCGGCACCACCGCCACCGGCCAGGACGTCCTCTCGCAGCTGCTCGTCGGGACGCGCTCGACCGTCGTGCTCGGGCTGCTCACCGGCGTGATCGCGACCACGCTATCGGTGCTGATCGGCACGTCGGCCGGCTTCCTCGGCGGGTTTTCCGACGAGGGCCTGTCGCTCGTTGCCAACGTGTTCCTGGTCCTGCCGGCGCTGCCGCTGCTGGTGGTGATCCTCGGCTACCTGCCGCACACGGGCGAGCTGCCCACGGCGATCGTGCTGAGCACGCTGGGTTGGCCGTGGGGTGCACGGGTGATCCGCGCGCAGACGCTGTCGCTGCGGGGGCGTGACTTCGTGGCCGCGGCACGGGAGGCGGGCGAGAGCAACTGGCGGATCATCTGCTTCGAGATCCTCCCCAACGAGATCGGCCTGATCGCCGCGAGCTTCGTGGGGACGGTCCTGTACGCGATCCTCACCTCTGTCGCGCTGGCGTTCCTCGGCGTGTCGGATCTGTCGAGCTGGAGCTACGGGACGATGCTTTATTGGGCACAGGGCGGCAACGCCGTCCAGCTCGGAGCGTGGTGGTGGTACGCGCCTCCGGGTGTCTGCACCGCGTTGCTCGGCATGAGCCTGGTCCTGCTCAACTTCGGGCTCGACGAGCTCGGCAATCCACGCCTGCGCGCCGGCAGCGCAAAGAGCGTTGGGCGGCGGACGTGGCGGCCGTCCGATCCGACGCCGGTGCTGCGCGAGCCCGCGACGGAGCGCTCATGAGCGCGGGCGTGGAACCGCAAGAGGTCGGCGTGGCGGAGCCGATCGATACCACCGGCTCAGACTCGGCTTCGGCCGGCGGCCGGGCGACCCGTCAGCCGATCCTCGACATCTCGGACCTGTCGATCGCCTATCGCTCGGGCGGCGGCGATGTCCGCGCGGTCCGGCATGTCGACCTGGCCCTGCACGCCGGCGAGGTGGTGGGGCTCGCGGGGGAGTCGGGTTGCGGCAAGTCGACGCTGGCCTACGGTTCGATGCGGCTGCTGCGACCACCCGCCGTGATCACCGGCGGCAGCGTGACCTACCACGGGCGGCGCGTTGCCACCGGCGGAGTGGACGTGCTCGCGGCCAACGCCGAACAGTTGCGCGCGCTGCGCTGGCGCGAGATCGCGATCGTGTTCCAGAGCGCGATGAACTCGCTGAACCCGGTGCTGCGCGTGCGCGACCAGCTGCTCGATGCGGTGGGCGCCCACCTCGCACTCACTCGCGAGCAGCGCCACGACCGGATCGTCGAGCTGATCGAGATGGTCGGCATCCCGCGTGCGCGCCTGGCCAGTTACCCGCACGAGCTCTCGGGAGGCATGCGCCAGCGCGTGATGATCGCGATGGCGCTGGCCGCCGAGCCCGAGGTGGTGATCATGGACGAGCCGACGACGGCGCTCGACGTGGTCGTGCAGCGCGACATCCTCGCCGAGATCTTCGAGCTCAAGGACGCGCTCGGATTCTCGGTCCTGTTCATCACTCACGACCTGTCGCTGCTGCTCGAGATCGCCGATCGCGTTGTGATCATGTACGCGGGCCAGGTGGTCGAGTCCGGCACGCGCGAGGAGATCCACCGGCGTGCGGCGCATCCGTACACGCGCGGCCTGCTCACGTCGTTCCCGCGGCTGAGCGGCCCGCGCGTGAAGCTCTCGGGCATCCCCGGATCGCCGCCGGACCTGCGCGGCGCGCTGGCCGGCTGCCCGTTCGTCGCCCGGTGCGGCTTCGCTACAGACGCGTGCAAGACGGTCGACATGGCGTTGAGCGCGGTCGAGCCCGACCACCTGAGCGCGTGCCCGTTCGTGAACGCGGCGCAGGTGCAGAGCGAGCCCGTCGTGGCCGCACAGCAGCGCCAGGCAAACGACGGTGCGGTGGTGCTGCAAGCCGTCGACCTCGAGAAGCGTTACCGGCTCAGACGCCACGTCGAAGTCGACGCGGTCCGCGGCGTGTCGCTGGCACTGCGGCGCGGCACGATCACCGCGCTGGTGGGGGAGAGCGGCTCCGGCAAGACGACGGTGGCGCGCTTGCTGTCGGGCCAGGAACGCCGCTCCGGCGGGCAGATCCTGCTCGACGGCGCACCGATCGACCCCTCCGCACGGCGAGGCTTTCGCGCCTACAAGGGAGCGGTCCAGATGGTCTTCCAGGACCCGTTCGCGTCGCTCAACCCGTTGCACACGGTGCGCTATCACCTGGAGCGCGCCTTGCGCCTGCACGGGGAGCGCACGGGGTTGGAGGCCGGCCAGGACGATCTTGACCGGCTGCTCGGGCAGGTCCGCCTGTCCCCGCCCGATCAGTTCCGCGACGCCTACCCGCACGAGCTTTCGGGTGGACAGCGTCAACGCGTGGCGATCGCGCGGGCACTTGCCGCCTCGCCGCGGGTGCTGCTGGCCGACGAACCGGTGTCGATGCTCGACGTCTCGATCCGGCTCGAGATGCTCGACCTGATCGAGGAGCTGCGCGCCAGGCTCGACCTCGCGGTGCTCTACATCACGCACGACATCGCATCTGCTCGCTACTTCGCCGACGAGATCCTCGTCATGCACGACGGCGAGATCGTCGAGCGTGGGCCGGCCGAGCAGGTCACGCAAGCTCCCAGCCACGAATACACGCGGCTGTTGATCGCCTCCGCGCCCGACCCGGACGCGTTCGGGCGCCAGCTTCGGGTTCGAAGGGAGGATCGAACGATGACTTAAAGCCCGCGCCCCCGGCATCACCCGGGGGCGCGTGACCGTCCACATACGTGACACGACTCCTGGCCTGCAACCAGGGACGTGAGTTTCTACATACGCGACACGAGTCTTTTATCAGAGAGAGGTGTGCTCCTCGATGAAACGATGGATCAACCAACAAAGTTTGCCGGCAGTGTGCGCGGCGCTCGTCGCCACGGCGCTGATCGCCGGCTGCGGCGGCAGCTCGCACAAGAGCTCATCCGCCAACGCGGCCGAGACCACAGGCTCGAGCTCCGCCGTGCTGACGGTGGAGTCAAGCCAGCAGAACGCGATCACGAAGAATTTCAACCCGTTCATCCAGTCATCGGCGGCGGCGCTGCTCGGCGCTACGTCGCTGATCTATGAGCCGCTGCTTCAGACCAACGCGATCAAGCCCGGCCAGTACTACAACTGGCTGGCCACCGGCTACAGCTGGGCCAACGGTGGCAAGTCGATCACGTTCACGATCCGTCCCGGGGTGAAGTGGTCTGACGGCACGCCGATGACCGCGGCCGACGTCGCGTTCACGTTCAACATGCTCAAGAAGTACCCCGACGTCAACACGACCGGCCTGGCGGTCAAGAGCGTGAGCTCGACCGGCAATCAGGTCACGCTGCACTTCGCCACGCCCCAGTACGCCAACCTGCAGAACATCGCGGGCCAGACATACATCGTCCCGCAGGCGGTTTGGAGCAAGGTGGGCGACCCGGGCAAGTACGCGGACCCGGACCCGGTCGGCACGGGCCCGTACGGCGTTTCGCAGTTCTCGTCGCAAGGAATCACGCTCAAGGCGAACCCGACCTATTGGGGTGGCAAGCCGGCCGTCGGGACCGTGCAGTTCCCGACCTACGCATCGGCCAACACCGCGCTGTCGGCGCTTCAGACCGACCAGCTCCATTGGGCGGGCAACTTCATCCCCGGCGTGCAGCAGGTGTTCGTCAACGGCCACTCCAACCACCACGTGTGGTTCACGCCGATTCAGACCAACAGCCTGATGCCGAACCTGACCAAGTTCCCGACCAATCAGCTGGCGGTGCGCAAGGCGATCAGCCTGGCGATCGACCGCACCGCGCTGAGCGAGCAGGCGGAAGGCGGCATCGAGCCGCCGGTGTCCAACGCGAGCGGGTTGACGCTGCCGATCTTCCAGCAGTTCCTCCACCCGTCGGTCGCAAACATGACCCTCAACCCGAACTCGGACATCGCCGGAGCCAAGCAGGTGCTCCAGCAGGCCGGTTACGTGATGGGGTCTGACGGGCTGTTCCGCACCAAGTCGGGCCAGAAGCTGAGCATCGACATCACCAACCCGTCGTCGTTCAGCGACTACGCCACAGGCGACCAGATGATCGCGGGCTGGCTGCGCAAGGCGGGCCTCGACGCTCGCTTCGTCGGTCAATCGGTGACCGCCTGGTCTTCGGACATCGCGAGCGGCAACTTCCAGCTCACGTCGCATTGGTCGCAGACCAGCGTCTCGCCGTACCAGCTCTACAACAACTGGCTCAACAGCGCCCTCGCCACGAACAACGCGGCGGGCAACTTCGAGCGGTTGAAGGACCCGAACGTCGACGCGCAGCTGAACAAGCTCGCCCAGGCGAACAGCGTCTCCGAGCAGCAGGCCGACGTTGCCCCGATCGAGCAGTACGTGGCGCAGAACATGCCGATCATCCCGACCGTCTACGGCGTGGTGTTCGACGAGTACAACACGAGCAAGTTCACCGGATGGCCGTCCGAGGCCGACCCGTACGAGTCGGGTAGCCCGAACGCGCCGACCAACGAGGTCGTGATCTTGCGGCTGCGGCCCGCGAGCTAGCTGCCGCATGGCGCCCGCTTCCCGTAGCTCCTCCAGCGGGGGGCGGGCGCCGCTCGTGCTCTACGAACTTTCGAATTCACCAAGGGAGAAGACATGAACGGGACGTCACGCGATGACGCGCTGGGTCGACGATTTCCGCCCGGCTTTCTGTGGGGTGCCTCGACCTCGGCCTACCAGATTGAGGGGGCGGTCGACGAGGACGGTCGCGGTCGCTCGATCTGGGACACGTTCAGCCACACACCGGGCAAGGTCCGGGGTGGCGACACGGGCGATATCGCCTGTGACTCGTACCACCGGTCAGAAGCGGATCTCGGACTGCTGAGCGAGCTCGGCGTGGGTGCGTATCGCTTCTCGATCGCCTGGCCCCGGGTCCAGCCGACAGGGCGGGGCTCGGTCAACCAGCGCGGGCTCGACTACTACCGCTCGCTGATCGATCGGCTGCGCGATCGAGGGATCGCGCCTGTTGCGACCGTCTATCACTGGGAGCTCCCGCAGGAGCTCGAGGATCGCGGTGGCTGGCCCAGCCGTGAGACGGCCGTGCGCTTCGCTGAATACGCGCAGCTGCTCGCGCAGGAGCTCGGTGACCAGGTCGCGATGTGGATCACGCTCAACGAGCCGTTGCAGGCGGCCCACCAGGGCTATCGGGTGGGCACGCACGCACCGGGCAAGACCGACGACGCGCTCGCCGCCGCCGCCACGCATCACCTGCTGCTCGGGCACGGTCTGGCGCTCGAGGCGATGCGCACCGTGCTGCCGGCCGATGTACCGGTCGGCATCGCGCTGGATCTGCATCCGATCCGCGCCGCCGGCGACGACGCGGTCCAGGCCGCCGCTGTCGTCGATGCCGAGGTGAACCGGATCTTCCTCGAGCCGGTGTTGCACGGGACCTACCCGGAGGCGGCGCGCAGCGAGCTGCTGCCGGCGCCGGAGCTGATCGAGCCCGGCGACATGGGCGCGATCTCTGCCCCGGTCGACTTCCTGGGCCTCAACTACTACTCGCCGCACTACGTCCGGCTTGGAGACTGGGACGACCTGCGTCAAGGCGAGACCGCGCTGGCCGGGCACCCGGGCGTCGTCAACTACCTCCCGCCGGAGATCCCGCGGACGATTATGGGCTGGCTCGTCGAGCCGGATGGCCTATACGACGCGCTCAGCGCGCTGCACCGTGAGGCGCCCGGCCTGCCGGTGTACATCACCGAGAACGGCTGCGCGTCGGAGGACTACGTGACGCCGGAGGGCGACGTCAACGACTTCGACCGCGTTGACTACCTCAATGGCCACCTGGACGCGGCATGGCGCGCCATCCAGGACGGGGTGAACCTCAGCGGCTACTTCCACTGGTCGCTGATGGACAACTTCGAATGGGCCCGCGGATACCAGCCCCGGTTCGGTCTGTACTTCGTCGACTTCGGGACGCAGCGGCGGTTGCCCAAGCGAAGCGCGGCCGTGTACTCACGCGTGGCGCGGACGAATTCGCTGGCGCTCGACGACTCGTTGGTGGAGCTGCCGCTCGCCCACGCTTCGAGCGGCTGATCGTGGCTCGGCGGCTACGCGAGGTTCGCTTCGACGGTGATCTCGAGGCCGGCTAGCGCGCGTGACACCGGGCAGTTGCGTCCGGCGTCGAACGCGGCCTGCTCGAACGTCGCCTGATCGACGCCCGGCACGCGGCCGGTCACGGTCAGCTCCGACCTGGTCACGGTGGGTGCGCCGTTGACCAGGTCGAGCGTCACCTTCGCCGCGACGTCGAGATGCTCGGGCGGCGTGCCGGCCTCGCCAAGGCCGTGCGAGAGCGCCATCGAGTAGCACGAAGCGTGCGCCGCCGCGATCAGCTCCTCGGGACTGGTCTTGCCGTCGGAGCGCTCGGTCCGCGAGGCCCAGGTGACCGGCAGCTCGCCGAGCGCGCCGCTCGCGCCACTGACCTTGCCCGAGCCGTGCGGGAGGTCTCCGTCCCACGCGCAGTTGGCGGTCCGTTCTGCCATGGCCATCGGCGTTCCTCCTGGTATGTGTCAGTGCTCGAAGATGACGCGGTCGATCAAGCCATACTCGACCGCTTCATCGGGCTTGAAGAAACGGTCGCGCTCCATGTCGGAGTGGACCTGTTCGATCGGCTGCCCGGTGTGGAAAGCGTAGATCTCGTCGATCCGTGCGCGGATGTTCAGGATCTCGCGCGCGTGGATCTCGATGTCTGTGGACTGGCCCTCGAAACCCGCCGAGGGCTGATGGATCAGGATCCGGCTGTTGGGCAGCGAGAAGCGCTTGCCCTTGGCGCCGCCCATCAACAGAAGTGAGCCCATCGACATCGCGATGCCGACGCAGATCGTCTGGATGTCGGGCTTGATGAACTGCATCGTGTCGTAGATCGCCAAGCCGGAATAGATCGATCCACCAGGGCAGTTGATGTAGATCGAGATGTCCTTGTCGGGATCCTGAGATTCGAGGTGCAGCAGCTGGGCGACGATCAGGTTCGCCACCGTGTCGTCGATCGGCGTGCCAAGGAAGACGATGCGCTCGTTGAGCAGTCGGCTGTAGATGTCGAACTCGCGCTCGCCGCGCGCGGTCCGCTCGATCACCATCGGAATCAGGGGCATATCCGATAACCCTAGCGGGCGCGGGTCTCGCGGCCGTCCGCGGTGGACCGGCGGCGCTAGGGGACGATCACGGCGGTGCCCTCGAACCGGCCCGCGCGCAGATCCGCCAGCGCCGTCTCGGCCTGCTCGAGCGGATACTTGGTGATCGTGGTCCTGACCGGGACCTTGGGTGCGAGCGCGATGAACTCCTCGCCATCGCGGCGCGTGAGGTTCGCAATTGAGCGGATCGTCCGCTCATGCCAGAGGTCCTCGTAAGGGAACGACGGGATGTCACTCATGTGGATCCCGGCGCAGACCACGGTGCCGCCCGGTGCCAGCAGCTTCAGCGCACCCGGCACGAGCTCGCCCGCCGGCGCAAAGATGATCGCCGCATCGAGCTGCACCGGTGCAACCTCGTCGGTTCCTCCCGCCCATGTGGCACCCAGGCTCTTTGCGAACTCCTGCGTGCGTTCGTCTCCGGGTCGCGTGAACGCGTAGACCTCGCGCCCCTGGTGGACGGCCACCTGGCAGATCATGTGGGCGGCCGATCCGAAGCCGAACAGGCCCAGCGTGGCGGCGTCGCCGGTGAAGCGCAGCGCGCGGTAGCCGATCAGGCCACCGCACAGCAGCGGCGCCGCCTGCTCGGCGGAGAGCTCGTCGGGAAGCGGCAGGCAGAAGCGCTCGTCGGCGACGGTCAGCTCCGCGTAGCCGCCGTCGATGTCACTCCCGGTGAAGCGCGCGTTGACGCACAGGTTCTCGCGGTCTGAGCGGCAGTAGCGGCACTCGCCGTCGGTGTATCCGAGCCACGGCACGCCGACGCGGCGGCCGTCCTCGGTCGTGCCGACGATCTGGTGTCCGAGGACGACGGGCAGCTTTCCGGCTTCGATCTCGGCATCGCGCAGATGCAGGTCGGTCCGGCAGACCCCGCAGGCCTGCACCTGCAGCAGCAGCTGACCGGCGCCGGGAACGGGATCGGGAAGCGTGACTGACTTCAGCGGCTGGCCCTGCTGCTCGAGGACGACGGCACGCACGTCAGGCCACGCGGGTTTCTAGGGCACCGCGTCGAGCCACTGGCGCCGGCTCGTCTGCTCAGGCGACTGAGCTCCGCTTTCGAGCTCGGAGCGGATCTCGCCGAACGTGCCGAACCGCTCGGCCACGACGTTGTGCTGGTGGATCGTCTCGAGGTTGACCTGGCGCGCCGACAGGAATGCGGGATCCGCTATGTCCGGGTAGGCCTCGATCACGCCACGCACCATCTCGCGCACGCAGTCCTCCACGAACCTGGGGCGCCGGTGGGCCTTCTCGACCACCCGGGCCTCGTCGGAGCGCTTCATCAGCTCGTAGATCTCAGACGACATCGACTGCTCGACGATGTTGACGAGCGTGGGCGCGTCGATCTCGTCCTCGCACTGCTCGGTGCAGCCGATGTAGAGCGTCCCGAGGCCGCGCTGGTTGTGGGTTGCGACCGGCACCGCCTCGAGGATGCGGTCGATCGTCTCTGAGTCGAAGCCCTGCTCCTCGAGTCGCTCGCGGGCGGATGCCGCGACAAGCTCCTGAGCGCACGGGCATGCGGTCATGCCCTGCGCCGTAACGCCGATCAACCGGCGCGTGCCGGCGTCGGTGCAGATCGCCGAGCCGTGCAGCGTGTAGATCTCCTGAGTCTGGATGCCGGAGACCGGCGCCGGCTTGTGCTCGGGGAAGCGCGCCTCCACGTTCACCTCCGCGCGGCGTGCGCCCTGGCGCGTTCGCACGAGCTGCGCAATCTGCTCGGCGAACTGCTCGACCTTGAACGTCGCCCCGCCCAGCACGACCTCGCCGATCGCGTCGTTGATGGTCTCTTCGAAGCGCGACATGTGCGCGCCCTTCTGATTCGGTCCCAGATCGACGACGCATTCAAAGCGCGCCGAGAACAGCTGCTCGCTGCCGTTGTGCCGGATCCTGATCACCTTCTCGACGCCGGTCACGCCGACGCGCGAGAGGCCGAGCTGCACGGCCGGCAGTTGCGATTGCACGTCGACCATCGATGCTTGTGAGGTTGTGAATGAAGTCATGGCTCAGGCCTAAAGGGTAGAGCCCGGGCACCACTGGCCTTTTGGCGCACTGGACAAGCGCGCGGATTGTGGTATCACTCGCCGAAGCATTAGGAGAGTTTGAGAGGGAGTTGACCGGTAGTGATCCGGTTCTCTAATACGACGGGGAGGAGCTCAGGGGCTGTGAGCGAAGAGGCAATCCTGTTGGCGGACGAAGCTCCGATCACGGAGCTCGACGAGCTGCGGCCGCTGATCGCCGAGGGCCAGGAGCGAGGCTTCTTGACCTTCGGGCAGATCGAAGCGTGCTTGGAAGAAGTCGAGGTCACCAAGGAGCAGCTCCAGGAGCTGCACTCCTACCTCGAGGAGCAGGGCATCGACGTCGTCGAAGCCGACGGAAAGCCGCTGAAGCGAGATGCCGCCGGCGGCGACAACGCCGGTGCGGCGCAGTCGCAGTCCGAGGAGCGCAAGAAGCTCGAGATCGACCTCACCGTCGAACCGAGCCTCGACTCCCTGCGGCTGTACCTGCGATCGATTGGCCGTGTCGAGCTGCTCACCGCCGAGCAGGAAGTGATGCTCGCCCGGCGCATCGAGCGCGGCGACATGGACGCCAAGCAGCAGATGATCGAGGCCAACCTGCGTCTCGTCGTATCGATCGCCAAGAGCTACCTCGGACGCGGCCTGACGTTCCTTGACCTGATCCAGGAAGGCTCGATGGGCCTGATCCGCGCCGTCGAGAAGTTCGACTACCGCCGGGGCTACAAGTTCTCGACTTACGCCACGTGGTGGATCCGCCAGGCCGTCACGCGCGCGATCGCCGACAAGGGCCGGACGATCCGCATCCCGGTGCACATGGTCGAGAAGCTCAACAAGGTCGTCCACGTCGAGCGCCAGCTCGTGCAGCAGCTCGGCCGCGAGCCGACGCCGGACGAGATCGCCATCGAGCTCGAGACGAGCGTGCGCGAGGTGCGCGACGTCCTGCGCATGGCGCAGCAGCCGATCTCACTCGAGAAGCCGATCGGCGAGGAGGAGGAATCCGAGCTGGGCGACTTCGTCGAGGACCAGACGGCAGAGTCACCGTTCGAGCTCGCCGCCGAGCGGCTGCGCCGCGAGAACCTCCGCCGTGCCCTGGCCGCGCTGCCCGAGCGCGAGCGCGAGGTGATCGAGATGCGGTTCGG
The DNA here is from genome assembly GCA_963725925.1 of uncultured Solirubrobacterales bacterium. Lineage (GTDB taxonomy): Bacteria > Actinomycetota > Thermoleophilia > Solirubrobacterales > Solirubrobacteraceae > Palsa-465. The sequence goes on along the minus strand of CAVSAY010000001.1, from coordinate 5,734 downwards.
ACTGACCGGCGAGCGTCCCTACACGCTCGAAGAGGTCGGCCGTGCGTTCAACGTCACCCGCGAGCGCATCCGGCAGATCGAGAACCACACGCTCAAGAAGCTCGAGGCGCTGCCCGAGGCGCAGCGCCTGCGCGACGCCTCCTGAGCGACGCGCGTTGCTCTGAGTACCTAAAATCGCGTTTCGCGCGGCGGGGTTCCCGAGCGGTCAAAGGGAGCAGACTGTAAATCTGCCGGCTCAGCCTTCGCAGGTTCGAATCCTGCCCCCGCCACTAATTCGTTTCGTATTCTCCGGGTCCCATGGGCTCTGATGACGGCCAGACCAACGGGGCGATCCAGGGCCCTGACGATGACGCGCAAGCTGACCGCCTCTCAAGGCTGCAGCGCGCCGCGGTGCGGTTCGACAGCGGCGCGGGCCTGCTCGCGATGGCGCGCGGCCTGCGCCGGCGACTGCCCGGAGACGAGCGCTTCGGCGATCCGTTGTCGACCGCCGGCGAGGCGCCGTTCCAGCTGATCGCCCGCAGCGTCTCGTCGCTGCGTCCCGAGCGCGAGAGCGTGGTCAAGGAGCTCGGGCTCGCCGGGCTGCAGGTGTGGCAGTCGCTGTCGGAGAGCGCCGGCCGCGGGGCCGGCAAGGACGAGCTCGCGCTGCTCTTCACCGACCTGGTCGGCTTCTCGAGCTGGGCGCTGGGTGCTGGTGACGCGGCCGTTTTGTCGCTGCTGCGAGAGGTCGGCGTCGTCGTCGAGGCCGCGGTCGTCGAGCACGACGGGCGGATCGTCAAGCGGCTGGGGGATGGGCTGATGGCGACGTTCCTCAGCGTTCAGGACGCGGTCGAGGCCGCGTTGGATGCTCAGGATGCTCTGGGTGGTGTGGTCGTTGACGGCTACCGGCCGCGGATGCGCGCGGGCGTGCACTGGGGTCGCCCGCGGCCGCTCGGTGGCGACTACCTCGGGGTCGACGTCAACATCGCCGCCCGGGTCGCTGACGCCGCCAAGGCCGACCAGGTGCTGGTGTCCGAGGGGGCGCTGTCGCGGGTCGATCTGGATGCCCTGACTGTGGGGCGGTCGAAGCGGCTGAAAGCGCAGGGCGCGCCGCGCGGGCTGCGCGTCGTCGAGGTCTCTCGGTAGGCCCGGGAATTGACCTCTCGGTGGGCCCGGGAATAACGTCGCATGCGCGTGAGCTCGGTCCGCGCGTTCGACTTTGTTCCCGCTGGGCGGGAGGTTCGTCGCACGCGTGACGAGGTCCGTCGCGCATGCAACGTTGTTCCCGCTCTGGCTGCCCCGGGCGACCCCCTGCAGCCTCGCCGCCCCCGGCCCGGACGCGCTACGCTGCGGCGCAGCGCCCTCTTAGCTCAGCTGGTAGAGCACTTCCATGGTAAGGAAGGGGTCGACGGTTCGAGTCCGTCAGAGGGCTTTAGCGGGATTTGCAGGGATTTTCGGTCGGCTAGGTTCCGCGTCCGGTCGGCCAGAGGGTCCGTTGCGGGTCCACCGCGCCGCGCGCCGCTCGAATTTGGTCCTCTGCTGGGACACGCTCGCCGTCCCAGTTCTCGACGACTCCGGCGTAGTGCTGCTCGATCATGCGCACGCTCGTCCCAACCTCCTTGGCGATCTGGGTGAGCGGCACGCCCTCGTACACGCGCAGCGTCACAAAGCTCGAGCGCAGGTCCCGTGGACGCGTGCCCGCGGGTCCGCAGCCCGGACGCGCAGGTGTCGCTCGCTTGCGGTCTCTGCGCGGTCGCTCGGGCTCGCCATGCCACACGCGCAATCGCCAATTGCGCCAGTCATCCGGCTCCCAGAGCCCACCGTCGTGCGCCGGGAACACCGGCGTCGTGCCCCCCGGCCGGCCGCTGGCCAGGACCACTCGCGCAGGTCTTCGGCCAATGTCGGGCGAAGCTCGCCTGGTGTGGGCGGGGCCAGTTGAGGTGGCCGCGGCGGCGCGGTCGGGGTGTTCTGGGCAGCCCGAGGCCGGGGTCGGGAATCGATCGTCGTCATGACTGCGGTCGTGTCTTTAGGTGAGTGCGGGCACGGCGCGGAGACGCTTGAGGGCGGTAAGGAACTGTGTCTCCCATGGCCACCGGGCGGGCAGCCGGAGTGTCACTGTCCGCGCCGTGCGCGTGATCCGGCCCGGGACGGTCAGCAGCCGGCGTCGCAGCGTGCGGGCGGTGGGGATGGTTGTGTCGGGCAGCCCGATCAGGGTTGTCCACCTGAGCAGGTTGTGTGCGAGCACGGCGATCACCGTCCAGGCGGCGCTGGCGAGGAACTTGCCGGAGGCGAAATGCGCTAGGGCCTGGTCTTTGAGGTCACGGATCGCGAGCTCGATAACGGCGTGTTGGCGGTGCTCGGCTTCGACGATCTCGATCGCGTCGGTGCGGTTGGTCAAGAACACGTGATGGCGCCAGTCGGGCCACAGCTTGGCTTGGGCGCCGACCAGGCGGGTGCGTCTGACGATCAGCCGCTGGCGGCCGAGGATCGTCTGCGCGATCTGTGCCTCCCCGCCCTCGGGGTAGTCGGCGAGGGTCTGCCAGTCCTGTTCGGGAATCGCCGCGACAGCAGCCTTGATGTGCGGTTGCTGGCGGACCCCGATCGAGTACGTCCAGCCGGCGCGCTCGAGCCGGGCCATGATCTTGCCGTTCCAGAATCCCGAGTCCGCGCGCAAAAGCTTGGCGCCCGTCGCGCCGGCGCGCTGCACGCGGGGGATGAGCTCTTCGACGAACCGCAACGCGCCTCGGGACGTGTGAGGATGTCCCGGTCGCCGTGGAATTTCGTGACGGCGGTCCCGGTGTGATCGTTACATCGACTGCGATGGCGGTCTCCTTGGTCGGGGTGCGGGGTCGGGCTGGCGACGGTGGTGTCGCGTTCGATCGCGACGACGAGGCGTGGCGAGCTCGCGGTAGCCGATGATCTTGCGGAACTGCCGTTCGGCTTCGAGCATGCCGGCGGCGGTCCAGCGCAGCGCCATCTCGCCCGACGACCAGCGCTTGACGTTGCGCTGCGTGCGGCGGACGATCTCGATCATCGACTCGCACGGGTTCGTCGACTCGAGCGTGCGCTTCAGCTTGCCGCGGACGCCGAGTCGGGTGAGCGTGAGCGTCTCCTCCATCCCTTCGCGCAGCGAGCCGGCGGCGCCGGGAGTGGGTGTCGCTCGAGCTCGCCGGCGAGTCGACGGAGCTGGTCGAGCGCACGCTGATGGTCGTCTCGTGCCCACGCCCTGCGCAGCCGCGGCCTGCACGGCCGGCCGGTCGCGCTCGGGCAGATGCTCGGTCACATTGCGCTCCTTGTGTCGAACACAGCGCTGCACGGGGGCATCGCCGAAGACGTTGCGGATCGCCTTGCGCAGCGCCTTGGCGCCGTCGATCACGAACAGGATCCCCTGCTCGGGGTCGAGGCCGCGCTCGACCAGGTCGGAGAGCAGCGCGGTCGCGACGGTCGCGTTCTCGGTCGCTGCCTTCCCAGAGCCCGAGCGGGATCTTGACGCCCTCGGTCGTGATCCCGAGCGCGACCACGTTGGTTCGCCCCTGCAGCTCGAGCCCGTCGATCATCATCACCGCCAGCCGCACATCGTCGAGGCGGCGGCTCATCAGCTCGCCCAGCGAGTCGACGGGTGCGCTCGACGAATGTGCGCGACACCGACGACTTCGACGTCGACCGCGCCTTCGCCTCGACCTCCGAGCCGACCGGCTCCTGCGTACGCGCGTACCGGCGCGTCGAAACGCTGGCCAGCATCCGCTCCATCACCACCCGCGCGAAGCGCGTCCCGCGTCAGCGAAGTGCTCGTACGTCAGCAGCCGCACCTCCTCGCTCGCCGTCGGCGGTCCGCACGCGCGGCCGCTCGACCGCGACGCGCCGGCCGCCGAGCGTCACCTCGCCCGCCTCGTGGCCGTGCCGGACGGCGACCCGCTCCGAGTTCGTGCTTGCCCTTCGGGCCCACGACCTCGTCGACCTCCTCTTCCATCAGCTCGGCTCAACACGCCGAGCCCGACGCCGACGCTCAGCGCCAACAGCCCCTCCTTCGCCGCCCCAACCAGCTGGCCGAGCGCCTCCTGCACCCGCGCCGGCAACACCGCCTCGGCCGGGTCGCAGCGATCGGTACGTTCCTTCTTCACGGCGGTTCCTCCTTCGATCTTTGGCGGATCGCCGCGAACGCTCCCAGCAGGAGCGGACGAGGCCGGAGGGACCGCCGTCAAGTTCTACGAGCTACGGGACAACCTCGGACGTGTTCGCCGACCCCTTGCGGGCGCGGATGTGCAACACCTCGCCAGTCCCGGCGCGGGTCGCGACGATCGGGTGATACCCGCCGCTTGTGCGTATACCCGTAGCCGGCGCCCTGCTTGTCATATCCGTAGACCTCGCCAACGAAACTGTCCACATCGACGACGAGTCGACCCTCGCCCGGCCCGGCGCCTGCCGCCCACGCCCGCTCCAGACAGTCAGCCAACACGCGGTCGAGCTGACGGACGTGCCCAAAAGTGAACGCGCGCAAGAACGTCCCGAGCGTCGATGGTGCTGACACTCCATGACCCAACACCGCCCCGGTCTGCCCCGAGCGCAACACGTCGCAGTCATCGATGCAGTCCGCCCCCAGCGCCATCGCCGACACCAGCGTCATCACCTTGCGGCCCGGGTTCGCCGCCCCCGCCCGATCGCCGAGATCAATCATCCGATCGACCACAGCCTCGATCCCGAGCCGACCGGCGAGCACCGCGGGGAGCACCACACCCGCGTTCGCGACCGCCCGCTCGTCATCGAACACGACCCTCGCTGCGTCCGACAGACCCTTCACCATGCAGGTGACCCCCTGGCGCAGGACCCGCAGCCGCTGGCACGGCCCGTCTTGCCTGCCTCAGGGGGCCGTTAAATCTACGACCCGGACAACTCCACTTGAGTGCGACGACCGGCGGGCATCGAGTGAGTCCTGGGGATCCAGTTGACGGAGCGGGCCGGCACCCGGCTGGCTGTCGATCGTCGAAGCGCTGCTGTTGTCGCTCGTGGCTGTCCTGGCCGCGTACTCGGGCTATGCTGCGGCCAAGTGGGGCACCGAGTCATCCGTGACGCTGGCCAAGGCGTCGGCTGAGCCCACAAAAGCGAACTGCGCCGACACCGAGGGGATCGTCACCGGGACGCTCGACTCAGCTTCGTTCAATGCCTGGTTCACCGCCTTCACGGCCGGAGACGCCAACGCCGAGCGGCTAGCGGCAAAGCGATCCGACTGGCTACCAGCCGGCATTCAACGCCTGGCTGGCCACTGATCCAGCACACAATCCCAACGCGCCTCGGGGGCCGGCGTACATGCCGCAATACGTCATTACCCAGGAGCGCGCCCCGCGCGTACACGACGCGCAAGCCGCCGCCGCGTTCTCAAAGGGCGCCGATGCGGGGTCGACGGCTGACAAGTACATCCGGGATACCGTGTTCCTGGCGACCGTGCTGTGTGCGGGATCATTGATGTGCCTACGCAGTGCTCTTCGGCGTATGTCCCAGATCGAGCAGGCGGCCCTGGCTCACCGCGGCGATCGCAGCGGCGCTCGTGGTGTCGGCGTCTCCGCCCTGATTTCTGAGTCCATCGGATCGTGCTTTGTCGGCATATGCTGTCGAGAAACGGATGCCCGATTAGCGAGAAGGAGCCATCAGCGGATGGAACCTGGATTGGTCTCAATCTCGCCGACGCCTTGATCTGGGTGATCGCTGAAGTCCAGATCGGGACTGCCGCATTCGTTCTCGGGCGCTACGTAGGGCAGGCCCG